>JAXLYP010000061.1:0-1870 GCA_046351395.1 Polyangiaceae bacterium | reverse complement strand
AGTAGCCGCCGTACGCCGCGAGCGAGACCTCGAACGTCTTGCCCGGGTCGAGGTCGGCGTCCGTCCAGCGGACGCCCGCCGACACGAGCCCCTTCTCTCCGTTGCAGGTCACGCCCACGACCACCGTCGCGACCGCGTCCGAAGTGAACTTCACCGGCGCGCGGATCACGAGGTTGCCCCCGTCCTTCGCGAGGGTCGGGTGAGGATCGATCGAGCCGAACGCGAGGGGTGGGCGATCCGCGTCGAACGAACCGCCGCTCGGTGGCTCGAGGCTCATCACGAGGATCCAGATGGGTGACGCGTCGGCGCCGCTCGGTTGGCGCTCGAAGTGCGCCCTCCCTTGGATCGTGGGAGCGAGGTCCGTCGCGCATCGCGCGGGCATCGGCATCGGATCGACGACCGCATAGCCGGTCGTCGTACGCGTGGGGCCGGGGGTGCTCGTCGCCTTCGCGGTCGAGCTCGACGCCCCCGTGGGTTCGGTCTTCACGCCACAGCCGAGCGGGGCAGCGACGGCTGCTGCCATGAGGAGTCGCAGGCGGACGACGATGCGGTCGCGCGCGGGTGAGCCCATGTGCGAAGCCTAGTGAGTGCGTCGCGCGCGAGATAGCTCGAACCTCGCGTGTTACGCCCGCTGTTACGGTGGTTACGCCCGGATCGGCGCCGCGCCGCGCGTGAGAACCGAGGTTCACGGCGATCGCAGCGCCCGCGAGCGGATCCGCAGATCGGCTGGTTCTCGTGCGCGCAGCGAGTTGGTATCCGAGTTGCGAAGCGTCCGAGCCATGAAGAGAGCGCTTGGATCTTATCGGGCTTGGGGCTTCGGATTTTGTCTCGCCGCGTTCGCCGCGGGCTGCTTGCCCGTCTCGCCGACGATCGAGGAGGGCGGCGCGAACGCGAACGACCGGACGTTCGCCGGTGAGCAGGGCGAGGAGCTCCTCACGGGCGCGATGGAGGTCTCGCCGAACGGGCACTTCGTCGTGATGCAGCGGAACACGATCACCGTGATCCTGAACGTGAAGAACAGCTCGTACATCGAGCTCCCCGTGCAGTTCGCGCGCGTCGCGATGTCGAAGCACGAGGACGTGGGCTACGCGATTCTGACGACCGGCGAGCTCGTCGCGATCGATCTCGCGACCGGCGTCGAGCGCTGGCGCGACTCGAACCCCTACTCGGGGGCGTCCATCCTCAAGCTCACCGACGACGACAAGACTCTCGTCGCCGTCATCGGCAACTACGCGACCGCGATCGATCCCATCGCCGGCAAGCAGCGCGTGACCGCGATCCTCGACTTCCCGGCGACGTTCGGGACGCTGCTCCCCAAGGCGAACAAGCTCGCGATCGTCGGCGAGACGAGCTGGCCCGATCACCAGCCGAGCACGCCCGTCGCGCTCATGGACCTCGAGAGCGGGGACGTCGTCGGGACGACGATGCCCAACTGCGAGGCGCCCATCACCGTCGTGAACGACGAACACCGCCTCCTCATCTCCCCGACGTTCTGCGAGGAAGGCCGCGCCTCGGATCCGGACGACAAGTGGACGAACCCGGATCCCGTCAGCGTGCTCGACATCTCGGAGAAGGGCGAGCTCACGTTCCTGAAGAACCTGCCGGGCTTCGGCCCCGTAGCGCTCTCACCCGACGGCGAGCGCGCCGTCGCCTACCTCGACACGAAGCGCGTCGACGCCAAGATGTTCGACGACAAGTCCCTCGTGCCCCCGTCCTCCGGGCCGGAGTTCCACCTGATGGTGATCGACCCGAAGACGCTCGGGTACAGCGTCACTCCGATCGGCAACGGACTGCCCCGGTTCGCGATGTCGCGCGACGGCAAGGGCCTCCTCGTCGACTCGTCGGTCAAGGTCGTGACGCGCGCGGAGGC
>JAXLYP010000060.1:0-2432 GCA_046351395.1 Polyangiaceae bacterium | reverse complement strand
CCGCCCCGCCCGCGGAGCTTCCATCGGCGCGTGCCGTGCGCGCGCGCCGAACTCGATGACGCTCTCAGCCGCGGTGCGCGGAACTCACAGCATCTCGACCTTCGAGCGCTTGCGGCGGCGGCGCGCAGCCTCGGAGGCCTTCTTGCGGCGCTTCACGGAGGGCTTCATGTAGTGCCGGCGGCGCTTCAGCTCGCGCAAGATCCCCTCGGCGGCCATCTTCCGCTTGAGGTGCTTGATCGCGCGCTCGATGCCCTTGTCGCCCACGGCGACCTCGAGCGGTTTGCACTGAATGGCTTCTGTCGGCATCTCTTCCGTCGCTCCTCAAAAAAACGTGCGCGCTCGTCCCGGCGCGAAAGGGCGCGCACTATCTCAGAAGAGCCAGGGATGCGCAAGGCCCCCGCTGAGAGCGCCCCCGCCCCTCCCGAATTCCATGCGCGCTCGGGAATTTCGCGGATGGACGGCCCTCCGAGCGGAGCGCGTGGGCGCGCCCGGTTGTTGCCGCGGCTCGGGCACGGGTCGTGGCTCGGGCTTCCTCGAGGGCGCTTCCGTCGGGACTCGACGCGGACCCGGTCCCCGGCCTGAACGCGATCGACTTTTGAATAGAAAGGTCTAGCGCTTTAGAACGTTTCTAATTACGTTCGGGCCCATGAACGCGACGGCGCGCCGGCGGAGGGCAGAGTCACCGAAGTTGGAGGACTTGTCCATCGTCGCCGAGCGCGTGCGCGCCGCCGGTTTGAAGGTCACGCCGCAGCGGGTCGCGATCGTCCGTGAGCTCACGCACGACCCCACGCACCCCACCGCGCAGGAGCTCTACGAGCGCCTCCGGCCGACCAACCCGTCGATGAGCTTCGCGACCGTGTACAACACGTTGGACGCGCTCGCCGCGAAGGGCCTCTGCGCGGGCCGATCGATGAGCCCGGGCCCCACGCGCTTCGACCCGAACATGGAGCCGCACGACCACGCGGTGTGCGATCGATGCGGCCTCGTGCGGGACGTCCATGCCCCGCGCGGACGCGCGGACGCGGGCGTGAGCGCGCCGGAAGGGTTCGTCGTGCGAACGGTCGAGCAGGTGGTCCGCGGCCTCTGCGCGGCGTGCGCCTCGACCGACCGACCGGCGACGAAGCGTCGCACCTCGAAGACTCGAGCGGCGTAGAGCCGCGCGCAACGAACCGAACACAGGAGACAAAAGGCCATGGCCAAGCTGGACGGAACCAAGACCCACCAGAACCTCAAGGACGCGTTTGCCGGTGAGAGCCAGGCGAACCGGCGGTACCTCTACTTCGCAAAGGTCGCGGACGTGGAGGGGCGCCCCGAGGTCGCCGGTCTCTTCAAGGACACGGCGGACGGCGAGACGGGCCACGCGCACGGTCACCTCGACTACCTGCGCCAGGTCGGCGATCCCGCGACCAACCTCCCCATCGGGACGACCGAGAAGAACCTGAAGGCCGCGGTCGCGGGCGAGACGCACGAGTACGAGACGATGTACCCGGGCATGGCGAAGCAGGCGCGCGAGGAGGGCTTCGACGACATCGCCGAGTGGTTCGAGACGCTCGCGAAGGCCGAGAAGTCGCACGCGGGGCGCTTCCAGAAGGCGCTCGAGGCGCTCGACTTCTAGCGTCCGTCGAGCCCTCCCGGGGCCTCGCTCGCAGGCCCGCACGGTTCGGAGGGCTCTCTCTCGAGCCTCGCTCGCCGGGCTCGCTCGGTTCCGGAGGGCTCCGCCCTCCGGGCCGTTCACCTCCTGGCGTCAGAGGGTCTCCGCCGACGTCTCCCGCTCGGCCTGGGCGGGCGGGAGTTCCCGCGCGGCTCGATGCGCGAACCGACGCGGGCGCAGCACACCCCCGCGTGGATGCAGGCCGCGCCTGCCTCCCGAACACGCGCGTCGAGTCGTCGAGCTGTTCATCAGGGACGAGCCTCACCGAGTGGGGTGGGGCTCCCGCAAACTGCTTCGTGGGTACCCAATGAGCGTGATTCCTCGCAACCCGAAGACTCCCCCGGCGACGTCGCCGAACGATCCGCGCTACTTCGAGGCTCGTGACCTCGAGGCGGAGCTCCGGCGCACGTTCCAGGTCTGTCACGAGTGCCGTATGTGCGTGAACTACTGCGGGTCGTTCCCCGAGCTGTTCCGCCGGGTGGATCGCGACATCGAGAGCGGCCGCGCGGAGGGCGCGGAGCTCCTCGACAACGCGGACTTCAAGGCGATCGGGGAGGAGTGTTGGCAGTGCAAGCTCTGCTACATCAAGTGCCCCTACACGAAGGACGACGGCGCGACGGAGCTCCTCGATTTTCCGCGCCTGATGGCGCGTGAGAAGGCCTACCGGGCCCAGCGCGACGGGGTGACGCTCGTCGACACGGTGCTCGGCGAACCGCAGGTGGTGGGGAAGTTCGGTTCGGGGCTCGCGTCCGGCGTCGCGAATCTCGTGAACGCGAACCGG
>JAXLYP010000059.1:0-4290 GCA_046351395.1 Polyangiaceae bacterium | reverse complement strand
GCGCGTGCGTTCACGGTTCGACGTGAACCGTCTTGGGCATCATCTGCGCGGGGCGAACGCCCGTGAGCTGCTTGCATGTCCGCGTCAGATGCGCGGAGTCGGCGAACCCAGCGCGATGGGCGGCCTGCGTGAGCGTGAAAGATCCGAAGAGCGCCTCGCTGATCGCGCGACGGAGCTTGAACCACGCGCGCCACGTCCGCGGGGGCGCGCCGAGCGTCGCGGTCGCGAGGTGCGTGAGTCGGCTGACAGACAGTTCCACCTTCGCTGCCGCCTCGGCGACGGTCGCGCCCTCGAGCTCGAGGGCGTCGAGCGCGCGGAGGAGTCGAGGATCCACGTGGCGCTCGGGTGACGCGCGCACGTCGACGAGGAGCGCGCGTAGATCGTCGCGGCTCGGGACGAATCCGCGCCAACGCTCCGCCAGACGCTCCACGTCCTCGAACGCGTGCCGCCGGGGATCGAGGTAGGCGACGCACGCGTAGGCGTCTTCGAGCTTCACGCGATGCCGCACGTTCGCCGGGATGGCGATCGCGTCCGACGAGGCGACGTCGCGCCGGTGCATCCGGATCTGGCAGCGCCCCAGGAGGACGGTGTGGACGGGTGGGCAGCGATCGAAGATGCGCACTCCCTCGGTGGGCGCGCCGCTGAGGGCTGCGTGCGGGCTGAGCACGAGCACTGGCTCGGCCTTCGAGCCTCCGCTGGGCGCGATCGAACGGATGGGCACCATGGGCGTGGGTCCGGGCGAGAAGACGCAGGCGCGAGCATAGGAGCGCTCGATCGCACGGGGGGAAAAATGACCGCAACCCGCCCCCCGCAGCAGATCCGTTCAAGGCGTTGCGCGCGCCTGACCCCAGATCACCCGTCGAGCGGGCGCCAGCGTGACCCCCCGCGCACCGAGGAGCGAGACAGTGTCTGACCCGCAACGTGGCATCCGAGGCTTCAAGATTGTCTTCACCGTCGTCGGCGTCATCTACGCCGCGATGGGCGCGTCCATGGTCGTTCGCGGAGTCGGCGCCCTCCGTCCGTTCGGCGTCCCCGAGGACGTGATCGCGTCGCCGGTGATGGAGGACTTCTTCTTGTTCTTCTACGAGCTGATGATGGTGGTTGGCGCGCTCATGGTGCTCTTCGGGCAAGTGACCGTCGGGCGAGCGCGGCAAATCGCCGTCTCCGGCGTGTTCACCGTCCTCGCGGTGCTCGCTGCATTGCGCGACCTCTCCACGTCCGACAGCCGCTTCGGCAATCGACTCTACCGCGGAGAGAACACGCTCGTGTTCGTCGCGATCAGCGTCACTCTCGCGCTCGTATTCGGGACGCTCGTCGTCCTCGGGCTCCGCGGCCGTTCGAGCGCGACCGCACCGAAGTCGCCGACACCCGCGTGAAGGGGTGCGGTGAGGCGCGACGGATCGTCGTCGTCTCGAGGCTCGCTCGTCGCCATGCGCACACGGGCTCGCTCGACGCGCGCCGCGATTGTCTGCGAGTCTCGTCGTCGGGGCGTTTGGAGGGCATCGTCGACGTTGGACGGATTGCACCCCTCGTTCCCGAGATGGCGTGCGAGCGTGTCTCGATGGCGCATCGACCGACACCGCCAATACGGCCCATTCCGATGCGGTAGGAAGCCCGTGTCGTGTCTGCGTCGTCGACAGCGCGCGACACCGACGAGCGAGTGCGTAGCCACGAACGATCTGGCACCCTGCTACGACCGTAAAGACGATCGTGAACCCCGGGCACTTGGTCGCAGATCGCTTCGAGGTCGAGCGCCACGCCGCTTCCGGCGGCATGGGCGACGTCTATCGGGCGCGCGACCTCCTGACCGGCGAATTCGTCGCGTTGAAGGTCGCTTCGCTCAAGGAGGGCGAAGCGCGGTTCGCGGCGGAGTGCGCGCTGATGGCCAAGCTCTCCCACGCCTCGATCCCACGGTTCGTCGCCGCGGGCACGTCCGCGGACGGGCGCCGCTACCTCGCGCTCGAGTGGCTCGACGGCGAGGATCTCGAGCATCGGCTCGAGCGCGAGCGGTTCGCGGTCGACGACGTCGTCACCCTCGGCAAGCAGGTGGCGGGTGCGCTCGGCGCCGCACACGACGCCGGCGTCGTGCATCGCGACATCAAGCCGCCGAACCTCTTCCTGAGGCGCGGCGACGCGATCGACGTCGTGGTGCTCGATTTCGGCGTCGCGTACGAGACGAGGAGCCTCAAGCGACTCACGGCGGCGGGTTCTGCCGTCGGCACGCCGAACTACATGTCGCCCGAGCAGGCGCGTTGCCAGAGCGACATCGACCCGCGCGCGGACGTGTTCGCCCTCGGCGCGGTGCTCTTCGAGTGTGCCTCGGGTCAGACGCCCTTTCCGGGCGATCGTCTCGCGGCCGTCCTCATGAAGATCTTGATGGACGATCCGCCGCGCCTCGATCGCGTCCGCCCCGACGTTCCGGAGCCGCTCGCGAGCTTGGTCGCCCGCATGCTTTCGAAGAACCGGGAGGAGCGACCCGCGAACGGCGGCGCTGTTCTCCGCGAGCTCGCGCGCATCCGCGCGACGACTGGGCCACCGGTCTCCACCCGGCTGTGGGGTTCGACCGAGCTCTCGCCGATGAGCATCGTGATGTGCGCGTTGCCCGGGCACCAGGATGACGTCGACACGACGTCGGACACGGTCGCGCCCGCAGACATTGGCGACGCCGAGACCGACGCGCTGCGAGACATCGCAGCTCGGCACGCCGGCCGACTCGAGCTCCTCCCCGACGGCACGCGCGCCTTGCTGTTCCAGGTGCGGAGCGGCGACAGCCCCTCCGACGCGCGCTTGCCCGCCAATGCAGCGGCGATGGCGAAGTCGGCCGTGCGCGCAGCGCTCGAGATTCGCGCGCTGGCGCCCGCGACCCACATCGTCGTCGCCACCGGTCGCGGCGAGAAGTCGGCGCGGGTCGGTCGGGAGGACGCGTTCGCGCGCGCCGCCGAGATGATCGCGCTCTCGATCCATGAGGCTCCCCCCGTGGGGGCCGCGATCAAGGCGGACGAGGCGACCGTCGACCTGGTCGCGCGGTGGACGACCGCGGAGCGCGAGGGCGGGTCGTTCGTGCTGCGAGCCTCCACCGATCCTCGCAGCAAGTCGGGATCGACCTCGGCGGAGCGCGCGCTGCCCTGGACGGGCCGCGACGCCGAGCTCCGCCAGGCGTGTGACGCCTACGAGCGCTCTCTCCGCGGCGGCCCGCGCGCCCTCCTCGTCTTCGGTGACCTCGGCTCCGGCAAATCCCGGTTCGTCGCCGAGCTCGCCGCCGTCCTCGCCGCGCGCGCGTCGGGACCGCTGGTGTGGAGCGCCGCCGCGGACACGTTCTTCGGCGCTGCGCCGTTCGCTCAAGTGGGCGCGCTCATCCGCTCTGCCGCGGGCGTCCGCCCGGACGACACGCCCGACATGGCTCGGTCCCGCTTGGAATCGACGACGGGCGACCTGAAGATCGCCGTCTTCCTCGGGGAAGCGTGCGGCATCCGGTACGACGAGGGCGCGCACCCCGCGCTCCACGACGCGCGAGCGAGCGCGGAGGCGCTGTTCGACCACGTCGCCCTCGCGTTCACGGACTGGATCGTGAAGACGGCGCGGGAGCGGCCGCTCGTCATCGTCCTCGACGACGCGGCGAGCGCCGATCCGACGAGCTCCGCGCTCCTCGGCTCCGCGCTCCGCTGGTCCTCGGGTCTGCCGCTCTTCGCCGTTGCGACCGCCTATCCCGAGCAGCGCTCCGAGCTCGACGTCCTCGGTGGCGGTGGAGCGACCGAGTTGCATCTCGAACCGCTGCCGGCGAGCGACGTGCGCGCGCTCGCCGCGTCCGCGCTCGGGGAGGACGCGACGAACGAGCGCCTCGAACGAATCGTCGCCGCCGCTTCGGGCAACCCGCTCCTCGTGGAGGAGCTCACGCAGCCTGGAGCGCGCGAGGCGGGCGTCTCGGCGACCGCGCTCGCGCTCGCCGAAGCGAGGCTCGCCGCGCTGCCGGATCTCGCGCGCCGCGTGGTGCGGGCGGCGAGCGTCGTCGGCGCGCCTCTTCGGCCCGCCTCGCTCGCGGTGCTGCTGCCGGAGGTCGCGCAGGCCGACATGGAGCGAGTCGTCGAGGCTCTCGCGCGAGCGAGGGTGCTGTGCAAGGCGGGTGACGGTCATCGGTTCGAGAACCGGCTCCTGCGCCAGGCCGCGTACGCGTCCTTCACGATCGAGGATCGCAGAGCGGCCCACAGGCAGATCGCAGAGAGCCTCGCCGCGGCCGAGGCGGACGCTCCGGCGGCGCTCGTCGCGGAGCACTTCCAGCGCGCGGGGGACGAT
>JAXLYP010000058.1:0-17925 GCA_046351395.1 Polyangiaceae bacterium | reverse complement strand
CATGCCCAAATCTAGCGCGGCGGCCTCATGCTTGCGAGGCTTGCCCACATAGGCAGCTTCGAGGACGCCGCGCAGAACATCCCCGCGAGGGCTCCCGCCGAGACAGACAATTGCGTCGAGGAGCGCCCGCCGAAGGGCTGCCACGCGATCCGCGCGCGCCACACCGCGCGCCACCGTCGCATACAGCAGCGGACTCTTCACCAGTAGGAGCGGCTCCTCCAGCGCGCGCAGCGCGTCACGCACGCGCATGGCGAAGTCGGCCTTCGCGAGCGCGGTCTTCGGCGCGTCGGACCTTGCGGTGCGGGTCGCGACGCCCCACCCCTCCGCCGCGGTACGCGCGTCGAGCCTCATCAACCAGTCGAACGGCGACACGTCGCGAAGGTCCATGAGCGTCGTCTCGTACCGCCGTCCCTCGGCGTCCCCCTCGAGCTCTGGCAGGAACCGCGCGCCGCTCATCGCGACGAGGTCGCGCCAGGCCATCGAATCGCTGTGGCGGATGTACGACAACGCAATCCGTTCGGAGAACAGCAGCCGCGTGCCAAGGTGGACACACACTCCGAGCGCTGGGGTCGGCGAGTGGCCGGTCGACGCGTCGAGGAGCCATCGCGCGAAGAGCGTCGGGGGCAGAGGGCCGGCGCCGACGAGCGCACTGGCGTGTTCGAACACCCGCGCTGTCTCCGGATCCGCCGCTCGGTCCGCCGGCGTGAGCATGTCGAGTCGTAGATATGCACCGAACGCCACCACTTCGCCCTGGCGTCCTCGCACGACGCGGAAGCAAGACGGCGCTCGACGCAGCCGGTCCGACAGCTGAGCCGCACTCGCGTCTCCCTCGTGGAGTCGGGCGATGCGCTCGAGGTGCGCCGCGTCCCCGTCACGCAAATCATCCGGGACGAGCTCGCCGCCCTCGGGCTGCACCATCATCATTCGAAGCTTGGGGTTGTGCCCCACGACGAACGTGAAGTCGTCGAGGGCGTCCATCAGCTCAGGACCGGACAGGTCGCGCAAGCGCGCCGCGAGTCGAGCCTGCACGCGAAGCGCGAGCATGGCGACGCGGCCGGGGTTGCGCCATCGGAGCTCGGCGAGGATCACCTCGCGCGCGAGATCATGGGGGAACAGGCCGCGGCGATGGGTCTCGATGAAGCTGAGTTGACGGAGCCACGCGAACGAATCGCCGGGCGAGCGCTCCAGGGTGTGGCGGAG
Source organism: Polyangiaceae bacterium (assembly GCA_046351395.1). GTDB lineage: Bacteria > Myxococcota_A > Polyangia > Polyangiales > Polyangiaceae > CAYYKK01. Next base: position 16,725 of record JAXLYP010000058.1, on the reverse strand, counting down.
CTCCACCTCCGTAGTGACGTGCAGGATCGCGCACGCCTCGATCGCCTCGCGTCGGCGCGGATCCGCGACGCCGCGCATGAAATAGTCGTAGAGCGCGGACACCGTCTCGCGAGACGGATCTGCCACGAACGGTAGGGATGGCGCGTTGCTGACGGCGTCTGCGGCGAGGGCGAGCGCGAGCGGGTGACCATGCGAGAACGCGACGATCGCCGCGGCTCGTTCACCCGTGATCCCGCGGCGCGAGAGGTAGCGCACCGACTCGGCGGGCAGGAGATTGCGGAGGGCGATGGGGACGATCGACCTCCCCCAGGTCGACAGCGCGCGCCACCGGGCGCTCGGCGCGTCTCGGCTCGAGACGACGACGATCGTGCCGCAGTCGACACGTTCGAGCACTTCGGGCAGGACGAACGACTCGATCGCGCTCAGCGCCTCGAACGTGTCGATCGAGACCATCCGCCGGACTCCCGGTCGGCTCCGGCGGACGGCGCGCCGCCGCCGAAGCCCTGCCCGCTCGAGTGCCGCGCGCACCGCAGGGAGGGTTGGCTCGATCCGCCGCGCGTCGACGTGAGCGACCGCGAGCGCGAGGTCGCGCGCCTTGGCGGCGAAGGCGCGTGCGAGGCACGTCTTGCCCACGCCCCCCGGCCCGAACACGTAGAACAACGTCGGCGCACCGCGCTCGATCGCGCGACACAGCTGCAGGATCTCCGAGCGCCTACCGACGAAGTTCGCGAGCTGCCCCGCGGCCTCGATATCAGCGAGGGATGCGCTCGGCGTAGGCATCGCGAGGACGTTAGCACCGCCCACAACGACCAGGCGCTACCTCTCGGCCGTCCGCGACGGCCGATCGGGTGGCGAAGAGGTGCCCGTCCGACAAGCCGCTCGGCGCTCCGGGTCCCTGGCCGACCCGCGGAACCGCGGACGTTTGCAAGCATCGGAAGCACGATCGCGAGACGAACACGCGGGCCACGCTTGATGATCCCGGTTGCAACGCCCCGAGCGGAGAGCTTCACTCCGCGGCCGTGAAGAACCTGGTCCAGGTCACGCTCGTCTCGCTCGCCGTCGTCGCCCCCCTCGCTCTCTTCGGGGCCGCCGGCTGCCCGTCCTCCAGCACGCCGCTCGGCACGCCCACGGGGATCGCCTCCACGTCAGCGTCGACCGCACCCGAGCCCCACCCGGTGAACGTGCACAAAGTCCTCCCCTACCCCGACAACCACCCCGGCACGGACGCGGACGAGATCTTCGGCAAGAAGGTCCCGGACCCCTATCGCTGGCTCGAGGATCTGAAGAACCCCGAGGTCGGCAAGTGGATCGACGCGCAGGACAAGCTCGCGCGCGGGGAGCTCGCCAAGCTGCCCGAGCGCGACGCGATCGCGGCGCGCCTCAAGGAGCTCATGTACGTCGACTCGCTGTCGGCGCCGCGGCACCGCGGCAACCGCTACTTCTACACGCGCCGCCTCGCGACGAAGGAGAAGTCGATCGCGTATTACAAGGACGGCAAGGACGGCAAAGAGACGATCCTGTTCGATCCCAACACCTGGTCCGCCGACGGCTCCATCTCGCTCGGCAGCTGGTCCGTCTCCCAGGACGGCAAGAAGGTCGCCTACACCACGCACCAGAACAACAGCGACGAGGCGACGCTCAAGGTCCTCGACATCGACACCAAGAAGGAGTCGGACGTCATCGAGGGCGCGAAGTACGCCTATGCGTCCTGGAACAAGACGAGCGACGGGTTCGTGTACACGTGGCTCCCGGTCGACAAGTCCATCCCCGACTCCGACCGCCCCGGCTACGCCGAGGTCCGCTACCACAAGCTCGGCGCGGACCCCGCGAAGGACGAGGTCCTGAAGGAGAAGACGGGCGATCCGACGCGGTTCCTCAGCGCCGGCATCAGCGAGGACGGCACGTACATGATCCTCGACGTGAGCCAGGGCTGGAGCGGGAACGAGATCTACTTCATGGATCTCTCGAAGAAGGATCGGAAGTGGACGCCGCTCGTCACGGGCTTCAAGGCGCACTACGGGGTCAGCGTGTACAAGGGCGCCTTCTACGTCTCGACGGACGAGAACGCCCCGAAGTGGCGCGTGCTCAAGGCGGATCCGAAGTCGCCCGATCGGTCGAAGTGGACCGAGCTCATCAAGGAGTCGGACGCGACGCTCGACGGGTTCAACATCATCGGCGGGCGACTCGCGCTCACGTACCTCTCCAAGGCGACGAGCCAGCTCGAGATCCACGACCTCGACGGCACGCTGTTCAAGAAGCTCGACGGCCTCGGGCTCGGGACGATCGGCGGCCCGTCCGGGCGCGAGGACGAGGACGAGGCGTACTTCAGCTTCGAGTCCTACACGACGCCCAGCGAGATCCGTTCTCTCTCGATGAAGACGGGCGAGACGAAGATCTACAGCCAGGTGAACGTGAAGATCGATCGCGACCGCTTCGTCGTCGAGCAGGTCACGTACCCGTCCAAGGACGGGACGCCCGTCACGATGTTCATCGTGCACGACAAGAACCTCGTGAAGAACGGCGAGAACCGGACGCTCCTCTACGGCTACGGAGGCTTCCAGGCGACGGAGACGCCCGCCTTCAGCTCCACGATCTTTCCGTGGCTCGAGCGCGGCGGCGTCTACGCCGTCGCGAACCTCCGGGGCGGCGCGGAGTACGGCGAGCAGTGGCACCAAGACGGGATGCTCCTCAAGAAGCAGAACGTGTTCGACGACTTCATCGCCGCCGGCGAGTACCTCGTCCGCGAGAAGTACACGTCGAGCTCCCACCTCGCGATCTCGGGCGCGTCCAACGGGGGCCTCTTGGTCGGCGCGGCGATGGTGCAGCGCCCCGACCTCTTCTCCGCCGTGCTCTGCGGCGTGCCGCTCCTCGACATGGTCCGGTACGAGAAGTTCGGGTCCGGCAAGACCTGGGTGAGCGAGTACGGCAGCGTGAGCGACGAGGCGCAGTTCAACGCGCTCTTCGCGTACTCGCCCTACCATCACGTGCAGAAGGGCGTGCGCTACCCGGCGCTGCTCATGCTCGCCGCCGACCACGACGATCGCGTCGACCCGATGCACGCGCGCAAGTTCACCGCGTTCGTCCAGGACTCGAGCGACGGGAGCCCCGCGATCATGCGCGTCGAGAAGAACTCCGGTCACGGCGGCGCGGACATGCGCAAGGCCGAGGTCGAGAAGGGCGCCGACCGCTACGCGTTCGCGCTCTACTACACGAGCGGGACCCCGAAGCAGTGACCTCCATGAAGCGCGGCTTTCACCTGGACGAGCGCGCCGCCGGGCTCCTACTCCACGTCACGTCCCTGCCCGGTCGGTTCGGCGCGGGCGGGTTCGGCGCCGAGGCGCGCGCGTTCGTCGATTTCGTCGCGAGCGCGCGCCTGCGTTGGTGGCAGATGCTGCCCATCGGCCCGGGCGGGGGATCCCCCTACTCCTCCACGAGCGTGTTCGCCGCCGACCCGATGCTCATCGACATCGACCGGCTCGTGCGCGACGGCCTCCTCGAGGAGTCCGAGCTCCCGTCGCCCGAGCCGCACGGTCGCCGCGCGGACTTCGACGCGAACCGCCGCGTTCGGCGAGCGCTCCTCGAGCGCGCGTTCGAGCGGGCGAAGCCCGCGGGCTGGCACCTCGAGGAGCGTCGCGCCTACTTCGATCGAGAGGCGTGGTGGCTCGCCGACTATGCGCTCTACGCGGCCCTCAAGCGGGCGCACGGCGAGACGCCGTACTGGGCCTGGCCGACGGGTCTGCGCCGCCACGACGACGCGGCACTCGCTGCGTTCGCGCGCGACCACAACGGGACCATCGAGCTCGAGATCTTCCTCCAGTACCTCCTCGCGCGCGATCTCGAGGCGCTCCACGCGTACGCCTCCGCGCGCGGCGTGGGCCTCATGGGGGACGCGCCGATCTTCGTCGCCCACGACTCCGCGGACGTGTGGGCGCACCCGGAGCTCTTCGCGATCGACCCGAAGGGCGAGCTCACCGAGGTGGCGGGCGTCCCGCCGGACGCGTTCTCGGACGAGGGCCAGCTCTGGGGCAACCCGCTCTACGACTGGGAGAGGATCGCCGAGACGGGGTATCGCTTCTGGATCGCGCGCCTCGGCAAGGCGTTCGACTCGTTCGACTGCATCCGGCTCGACCACTTCATCGGGTTTCAGCGGTACTGGGCGGTGCCGCGCGCGTCGAAGACCGCGAAGGCGGGCGCGTACCGCAAGGGCCCGGGGCGCGCGCTCTTCTCCGCGCTGAAGAGCGCCCTCGGGGACGTGCCGATCGTCGCGGAGGATCTCGGCGTCCTCACGGACGAGGTGCGCGCGCTCCGCGACGGCCAGAAGTTCCCCGGGATGAACGTGCTCCAGTTCTCGTTCGACCCGAGCCCGGGCGCGGAGTCGGGGCGCCCCCATCGCTACGCGAAGAGGAGCGTCGTCTACACGGGGACGCACGACAACGACACCCTCGCGGGCTGGCTCGGCGGCCCGCCGGGGGACGCGTCGACCGAGGTCCGCGCGAGCTACGAGCGGGAGCGCGCGTTCGCGCTCAAGTACCTCGGCCTCCCCGCGGACGCGCCGCTCCGCACCGCGGTGGACGCGTTCGTCCGCGCCGCGTTCGCGAACCAGGCGGACCTCGCGATGGTCCCCGTGCAGGACGTGCTCGCGCTCGGCCGCGACGCGCGCATGAATCGCCCCGGCGTCGCCGAGGGCAACTGGACGTTCCGCGTTCGACCCGACGACCTCGGCGCGGACGCGGCCGCGCGGCTCCGGGACCTGGCGACCACGTACGGCCGCGCGATCGAGCGCTCCGCGAAGGACGAGGCGAAATGAAGCGGCTCATCATCATGCGCCACGCAAAGAGTGACTGGGAGGCGGGCGCCGGGTCGGATCACGAGCGGCCGCTGAACCCTCGGGGCAAGCGCGAGGCGCCCCTCGTCGCGGCGGAGCTCGCGTCCTCCGGGCTCCGGCCCGACCGCGTGATCTCGAGCGACTCGACGCGCACGCGCGAGACGTGGGCGCGCATGGAGGAGCGGTTCCCGGGCGCGACCGTCGAGTTCGATCCCAAGCTCTACCTGGCCGGGATCGACGCGGCGCGGGCCGCGCTCGCCGCGCTCGACGACGCCGCGCGCACGGTGCTCGTGCTCGGCCACAACCCGGGCTGGGAGGACATGGTCTCGTCGCTCGCGCGCCAGCGCGTCGAGCTCAAGACCGCGCACGCCGCCGTGTTCGAGGCCGCGCGCGAGGTCTCGTGGGCGGAGCTGCTCGAGGCGGACAACGTCGTGTTCGTCCGCGTCGTGACCCCGGGCGACTGATCGACGTCCGAGCGCGAGGGATCCCGCGCCCAACGGCGCGCGCTCGAGGACGGCGAGGGCGCGTCCACGCCTCGTTTGTCGCAAGGGCGCGACATGTGGCGAGACGGCGCCCGTTCGATCCGCGCGCATCGCGCGCCGATCCGCGGGGTCCGGTTGGTTTGCTTGTTGCGAGCGGGCCTATCATGGACTCCAAGAGACCCCGAATCGCCGCTGCTTTCGTCGCCCTCGCGCTCTTCGGAGGCGCCGCGACGTTCCTCGGCTGCCACGTCATCTCCGACACCGCCAACAACATCGACGAGGCCACGGACTGCGACCAGGTCTGCGCGCGCTACGCGGACTGCTTCGACTCGCAGTACGACCAGAGCACGTGTCGCGCGCGCTGTGAGAATCGGGCCGCCACCGTGACGGGCTTCGCGGACGACCTCGACGCGTGCGAGAACTGCATGGACGACAAGGCCTGCTCCGAGGCGTCGTTCAACTGCTCGGGCACCTGCGATCAGATCGTCCCGTAGCTCGCTCGCGAGCCGCCTCTTTTGGCTAGTTGCGCGTGCGGCGGAAGGTCTTCAGGAACGCCGTGTCTTGGCCGCCGGACGGCGGATCGTACGGCCCGTAGACGCCGTGCACGCCGCTCCTCGAGATGCAGAGGAGCGACTCGCGAAACCCTTTCATCGCGGCGTCCTGCTCCTCTTCGGACACGCCGGGCCGGGACGTCTCGCCGATCTTGTTCAGCGCGTCGTCCATCGCGGGACAGACGCCACCTTGCGACGGGAGGACGATCTTCGCCGCGCCCGGGCAGCATCGGCCGCGCATCGACGCGAAGGCCGCGTACTCGTACCACCCCATCACGGCCCACTCCCGCATCGCGTCCGAGACGCCTCCCCGCGCGGAGCGGATCACGGTCGCCCGGATGTTCGACGCCACCTTCCGCGGATCCGTCTCGTCGCAGATGAACGTGAAGTTCGGCTTCGCGCCCTCCGCGAGCGCGCCCGGCGCGAGCAGCGACTCGATGCACTGCTCGGTGTCGGCCACGCGCACGGGCAGAGGGCCCGAGGGCGCTGCGGTCGCGCTCGGAGCGACCGCCTGGGCGGACGACGCGACGGGGGCGGTGCGTTGTGCGGGCGGCTCCGCCGAGGGAGGCCCCGCCTCGCCGGACGCGACGGGCGTGCTCGCGCTGCTCGGCAACGCGAAGCGCACGACGACGTAGCCTCCGACGACGAGCGCGGCGACGACGCCGACGAGCGCCCAGACCGGGAACGGCTTCTTCGGGGGTGCGAGCGCGGCGACGAGCGGCGGCGGGGCCTGCGAGGGCTTGGCAACGGGGGACGGGGCGGCCTCCGGAGGCGGATCGCCGAGGTCGTCGAACAGGTTCGGCAGAGGCCGGCTCGACGCGGGGGGCACCTCGATCACGGGCGGCGGGGGCGTCGGCGGGAGGACGGGCGGATCGATGGGCAGGAGCGGCATCGGCGGCGGCCGCACGGATTGCGGCAGCGGAGGCGGGAGCGACTTCGGCCGCGACTCGACGAGCGCGTGCGCCGGGAGGGGCGGCGGGATGCTCGACTTCGTGCTCACGCGCGCCCGCGCGAGCAGATCGCGCGTCGACGGGAGCCGGTCGACGAACGCCGCGGGCTTCTCCACCATGTCCCCGAGGCTCACCCGGACCGTCGGACCCTGGTGCAGGACGTCGAGCATCGGGCCGACCTTCACGCGCTTTCGAGCGAGCCAGTCCGCGAGCTGATCGCGAATCTTCGCGGCGCTCGTCACGCGGATGCGGAGCGGCACGGCGATCATGCTCTCCGCGATGTCCGCGAGATCGTCGTCGCACACGTCGAACACGGCGAGGGGCGCCGCCGCGCCTTGCTCGAGCCGCGCCCGCACGTCCTTCTTGTTGCTCCCCGCGAACGGCGCGTGCCCGGTGAGCCCGAAGTAGAGCAGGCAGCCGAGCGCCCAGACGTCGTCCGCCTTGGAGGTCTGATCCTTCTCGAGTCGCTCCGGGGAGAAGTACGCGGGGACGTCCGAGACGTCGGAGGGATGAAAGAGCGCCGCCGCGCGCACGTCTCCCGTCGGGAACACGATCGCGGAGGGGTTCAGGCTCCCGTGGACGTCCCCCTCCCGGTGCCGGTGCTCGAGCCAGCTCGCGACGCGCGCGCTGAGCTCGGCGATATCGCTCGCGTCGAGCTTGCCCGAACGTTGGATGCGTTCCCCGAGCGTCTCCAGACGTGCCTCCTCCGGGCGTGCGACATCGTTCGTCTTCGTCGGGGGGGCTACCCGGGCGTCGCGGCGCCGCTCACGGCCTCGAGAGAATGCGGCCGAGAGGCGCGCGTCGCTCGCCTTTCACGAGGGGTGAAAGGTATCGACGGACGCGGCGTTCTACCTCGGGACTCTCCTGTCCAGGTGCCCGCCATGCACACCTGCTCGACCCAGGTCTTCCACCGCTTCTCCACAGCGCGGGCGCGCCGCGCGACTTCGACGCACCGCGCCCGATCCCCGATCCTTCGCGATTCGCGGGCGAACGCGCGTCTCCATCGCGCGTCATGCCCTCTCTTCCGCCCTGTGGATAACCTGCGGCCAGCAACTCGTCGGTCACGTTTTGCAACTGCGTCGCTACTGAACACGGCACGTCGGGTGCGCTGGCCCCCGGTCCGATCGACCTCCACCGAGCGCACGAACCTGGCGCGGCTCCGGCCGCGCTGCTCCCTCACAGAACGGCAACTCCCCCATGCGAAGACCTTCTCGATGGCTTGCGGCGATCGCCCTCGCGTCCGCCCTTTCCCTCCCCCTGCTCACGGGCTGCTCGCCCCACCGCGGCCCCGCGTTCCCGACGACCGAGTCGGGCCTGAAGCTCGACCGCGTCGTGCTCTACCGAAATGGCGTCGGCTACTTCGAGCGGACGGGCGAGGTGGACGGTGACGTCCTTCGCATCCGCGTCCGCAAAGATCAGGTCAACGATCTCCTGAAGAGCCTGACGGTGGTCGACAAGAGCGACGGCAAGGCCGTCAGCGTGTCGATGCCGCTCGACCCGCAATCCTGGGCGAACGCCGCGCTCGCGACGCTCACGCCGGGCCGCGGGAACCTGGCGGACGTCCTCGACGCGCTCCGCGGCACCGGCGTCACGCTCTCCACCACGGAGGGCTCGGCGTCGGGCCGGATCGTCATGGTGGAGACCGTGTACGGAGAGCCCGGCTCCGAGCCGCCCCAGCCGTACGGGCCCAGGATGCCCGTGATGCCCGCGACCGATCACCGCGTGACGCTGCTCGACGGGGACGAGATGCGCGTCGTCATGCTCTCCAAGGTGCGCGGCGTCTCGCTCGAGGACGGCGACCTCGCGATGCAGTTCAACCGCACGCTGGACGCGAGCGCGGGCGAGGGGATGTTCCAACAGGTCGAGGTGGCGATCCGACTCACCGGCGATCACTCGCATGACCTCGCGGTGAGCTACGTCGTCTCCGCGCCCATGTGGAAGCCGACCTACCGCGTCGTGCTCCCGAAGGACGGCAAGGGCAAGGCGCTCCTCCAAGGGTGGGCCGTCGTGGACAACACGAGCGGCGAGGACTGGAACACGATCTCGCTCGGGCTCACGTCGGGCGCTCCGATCGCGTTCCGCTATGACCTGCACACCCCACGGGACGTCGATCGCCAGGACCTCACGGAGAGCGGCGTCGAGCGGCACGCGGTCGCGATGGTGGGCGAGACGACCTATGGGGGAGAGCCCGACCCCGCAACGACGCCGACGGCAGCGGCACCCCCGCCCTCCATGGATTCCGGGGACTACGGCGGGTACGGCGAGGCGAAGATGGCGGAGGCCAGACCCGCGACGAACCACCCGGCCGGGGCGTCGCCGCGCGCGCCCTCCCCAGTGGCCCAGCCGGGCGTCCGCGGCCGACCGCAGGCGGAGCAACGCATCGACTACGACGCCCTTCGAAAGAGCACGCTCGCCCAAGCGAAGGCGGACAGCGCGAGCGGGCAGACGCGCTACGAGATCGACAACAAGGTCACGGTGCCCCAAGGCACGTCCACGATGGTGGCGGTGATCAACGCGGACGTCGAAGGCGAAGAGACGTTCCTGTTTCGCCCCGGCGGGGGAGGCCCCGGGTTCGAGGTGAACCCGTACCGCGTCGTCCGCTTCAAGAACGCGACGCCGTTCGTCCTCGAGGCGGGCCCGATCAGCATCTACTCGGGCGGGAGCTTCGTCGGCGAGGGCATCTCGGAGGCGGTCGGCGCAGGGATCAGCGCGACCATCCCGTTCGCCGTCGAGAACGACATCATGGTGAGCTCGGCGTCGAAGTCGGAGGCGGACGAGATGCGGCTCGTGAAGATGAGCCGCGGCGTGCTGGAGGTCGAGAGCTTCGGCCGCAAGACCACGACGTGGACCGTGAAGTCGAAGACGAAGTCGGACGGCTTCAACGTGCTCATCCGCCACCCGAAGGCGGGCTGGAACTACGAACTCTCGGATCGCCCCGAGGGCACGGAGGATCTCGCGGACGCGTACCTCGTGAAGGTCGCCGTGCCCGCGGGCTCCAAGGAGGGCTCGATCACGGTCACGGAGAAGACCCCGTCGCGCCGCGAGATCAGCATCTGGGAGAGCCCCGCGCTGCCCGTCCTCGAGAAGATCATGCTCGCGACGGATCTCACGCAGGAGCTCCGCGCGAAGCTCACGCCCATCATCCAGCTCCGCCGCGAGATCGGGAAGATCGACGAGCAGATCGACGGCCTCCGGCGACAGCGCGACCTCAACGATCAGCGCGCGAACGAGACGCGGGAGAACCTGAACGCGTCGAAGACGCTGAAGGGCGCGGAGAAGCTCCAGACCGACCTCCTGAAAAAGCTCGAAGAGTTCAACGCGGAGGGCAACCGCCTCGGGATCCAGATGGCGGATCTCGAGAAGCAGAAGCTCGAGAAGCGCATCGCGCTCGAAGATCTCCTGCAGGATCTCCAGTTCGAGGCGCCCGCTTCGACGAAGCCGAAGGGCGACAAGCCCGCGGACGGGCCGAACTAGAGCACCGACCGGTTCGAATCACCGAGTATTCACGCGATTTCAGGTGCGATCCACGCGGCCTCGTCGCTGTGCTCCTCAGCTTGTGGATCAGACCGGTCGGAGCTCCAGCCCGCCACGCGAACGAGCGCACCTCGCCCCACGCGCGAGGTGCGCTCTCGATCGCGCCCCGTCCGCTTCGTGCGAACATCGGAGGCTCCAGCCGAGGAGACAACGCGCGATGCGCGCGTGTCAGAAGCCGATGACGAGGTTCGGCTGCGCGTCGAAATCGAGCTGGAGCTGAGCGGGGGCGTCGGCGTGAGCGCGACGGCGACGACGACCTCGATCGGGATCACGATGTCTTGCTTGTTGGAGACCTTGTCCTTGAGCGCATCGATCGCGGGGCCCTCGATCTCCTTCGTGTAGGGAGGTTTCTTCGCGAGATCGTCCTTCGTGAGGATCGTCTCGCCGAAGGCCTTGCCCGTCACGCTCTGGAGCCCCGGAGGCTGCATGCCCGTCCCGGGATCGACGATGGCGAACTTGGTGACGTCGATGTTCACGCCGTTGATCGCCTGCGCGCCGACGAGCTCCGGCCGATCGCTGTAGTCCTTCGCCTTCAGGGCCGTCACGTCCTGCTTGAACGTGAACGTGCACGCGTCCTCTGAGCCGCTGCTCGTGACCTGGTACTTCGCGTTGGGGTCCGTGATGGGGTCGCCACACTTGTAGTTCTGGGGGACGGCGATGGTCGTCGACCCGGACACGGGAGGGATGCCCTCGTCCTTGCCGAGCGTGATGTCGGGGACGACGTCATCGAGCAGGTCGCAGCCGAACAGGAAGACGAGGGGCAACAAAGCCAAGCACCTGCGAAAGGACATGGGGGACCTCCAAGAGAGAAGAGCCTCTCGTCTCTCATTGTTGCACAGGTGACGCAGTTCGTTCCGCGCGTTAGGTCGTCGAGATGGCGGAGAAGCGCGCGTTCTGTGTTCAATGCGGCGGCAGGCTCGTCCCGACGAAGGAGAGCGGCGTCGACCGCCGCGGCTGCGAGAGGGAGGGCTGCGGTTACATCGACTACGACAACCCGACCCCGGTCGTCGCCGCGATCGTCCAGATGGGGGAGGACGTCATCCTCGTGCGGCCCCCGAGCTTCCCGGAGAAATTCTTCGGGCTCGTGACGGGCTTCCTCGAGCGCGGCGAGCGCCCGGACGAGGGCGTCGTCCGAGAGGTGAAGGAGGAGCTCGGCCTCGACGCGAAGGTCGAGGCGCTGATCGGCGTCCACCCGTTCTTCATGATGAACCAGGTGATCATCACGTACCACGTCACGGCGACCGGCGAGATCCACCTCGGGGACGAGCTCGCGGCGTACAAGCGCATCCCGATCGCGAAGCTCCGGCCGTGGCCGATGGGCACGGGCGAGGCCGTCCGAGACTTCCTCGCGACGTACCGACCGAAGGCCTGAGCGCGCTCGCTGGCGCGCATCAAGCGGGCGGCGACGCGATCGCCCCCACCGCGCGATCGACGCTGGACGCGTCGGTCCGCGCCCGCGAGTCCGGGGCCGGGGTGTCTGGCGCGTCGCTCGTCCTCGGCGCCTCCGGCAGCGTGACGAAAAACCGCGTCCCCACGCCGACGGCGCTCTCGACCTCGACCGCTCCGCCCATCGCCTCGACGAGGTGCTTCACGATCGTCGAGGCCGAGGCCCGTCCCGCCGAGGGCGCGCGACCGCCCCGCGTCGACGCGGTAAAGCGCTCGAAGAGGCGCGACAAGTGGCGCGACTCGATGACCGGGTCCGGTGTCCGCGACGATCAGGACCACCCCGCTCGAGCGGACCTCCGCCGTGACGCGCACGGTCGCGCCGGGGCAGTACTTGATCGCGTTCTCGAGCAAGTTCTCGAGCACCTGCTCGAGCGCGCGCGCGTCCGCGCTGACCTCGGGCGTGCCGTCCGCGATGTCGACGACGAGGCGCGTGCGCGCGTCGCTCGCGCGGTCCCCGAGCAGCGCGGCGGCGCGCTCCGCGGTGGCGCGCAGATCGACGGGATCGGAGTGGAGCTCGAGCTCGCGGGACTCGATCTTCGACAGGTCCAAGAGATCCTCGACGAGGCGCTGCAGGCGCTCCGCGTTGCGCTCGATCACGCCGAGGAAGCGCTGACGGGCCTCGGGATCGGACGCGGGGATCGTGGCGATGGTCTCCGCCGCGGAGCGGATCGACGTCACCGGAGTGCGGAGCTCGTGCGACGCGTTCGCGACGAAATCGCGCCGCAGCGTCTCGAGGCGCCGCAGATCGGTCACGTCGTGAAAGACGACGAGGAGCCCGCCATCTCCGCCGATGACCTCGAGCGGCTCGGCCCGCGCGAGGAGCCGCCGCGGGCGAATGCCCTTCGTCTCGATCTCCCCTTGCCTGCCCTCCTCGCGCTCCCGCGCCGCGTCGATGAGCTGCACGAGGCGCGGATCGTCGATGACGTGCTCCGGACGCTTGCCCACGTCGTCGTCGCCGAGGAAGAGCATCTCTCGGAGGGCGGGGTTGATGAGCGCGACGAGCCCGGCGCGGTCGAGGATGAGGACGCCCTCGCGCATCGTCGAGAGCACGCTCGAGAGCAGATCTCGCTCGCCGACGAGCTCCTGCATGCTCGCGCGCAGCCCGTTCGCGAGGTGCTCGAGGCTGCGGCCGAGGTCGGCGATCTCGTCGTTCCCTTTGCTGGGCGTCTCGATCGTGAGGTCGCCGTCCGCCATGCGCCTGGCGTCGAGCGTGAGCGCGCGCACGCCGCGCAGCGCGAGGTGCCCCGCGACGCCGCACATGAGGCTCGCGACGATCACCCCGATGACGATCACGACGAGGAGCTCCCGCTCGAGGGCGCGCGCGGTCCCGGCGATGCGGCTCGCGGGCATCGCGACGCGCACGACGCCTCGAATCTCCCCGTCTCGGAGGATGGGCGCGGCGCGGTAGGTGACGTGCTCCTTCAGCACCGCGGACCAGCGCGCGCTTTCGGTCTCGCGCCCGGCGAGCGCGCCGCGGAACTCGGGCCGATCGTCGGTGCGGCCGGCGAGGACCTCGTCGAGCCCGAGCGCGGAGTCCCCGAGGATGCGCTCGTTCGCGTCGAAGATCGTCACGCGCGCGTCCGCGCGCGCACCGAGGTCGTCCGCGAGGTCGTCCCACGCCTCGCTCGCCTCGAGGGGAGCGGCGCTCTGTTCGACCGCGCGTCGCGCGCGCGCGAGTCGTACGGTGAGCTCTCCGCGCACGGAGGCGTCGAGCCCCGCGCGGACGGAGCGGCGCAGCGACAGGAACCCGGCGATGCCCGCGAGCACGAGCAGCACCGTGGAGAGGAGCATCAGCTTCGCGCGCACACCGAGCCGCGGCCACGCTCGCCCCGCGTGGGCGCGAGTCGGGCGCGGGGGCTCGGCGGGCGCGCTCAACGGCCGACCTCTTCGGGACTCGAGACGAAGCGGTAGCCGACGCCGCGGACCGTCTCGACGTAGTCCCGCACGGAGCCGAGCTTCTCGCGGAGGCGCTTCACGTGCGTGTCCACCGTGCGCGTCGTGAGATCCGCCTGCATGTCCCAGACGTCGTCGAGCAGGGAGGCGCGCGTCTGCACGCGGTTCTTGCGCTCGTAGAGCGTGAGGAGGAGACGGAACTCGAGGGGCGTGAGCGCGACCTCGTCCCCGCCGACCCAGGCGCGGTGCGCGGCGCGATCGATGCGCAGCGCCCCGAACTCGACCGAGCCCTCCTCGACGGGCTCCTTGCCTCGGCGGAGGATCGCGCCCACCCGGAGGACGAGCTCGCGCACGCTGAACGGCTTGACGACGTAGTCGTCCGCGCCGAGCTCGAAGCCGACGACGCGGTCGATCTCCTCGCCCTTCGCGGTGACCATGATGATCGACGTGGAGCGCGTGTCGGGCGACGACTGGAGCGCGCGGCACACCTCGGTGCCGAGCATGTCCGGGAGCATGATGTCGAGGAGGATCGCGTCCGGCTTCGTGGCCCGCGCGAGCTTCAGGCCCTCCGCGCCGCGCGACGCGACGCTCACCTCGTGCCCCGCCTGACGAAAGTTGTACTCGAGGATCTGCTGCAGATCGCTCTCGTCTTCGACGATCAGGATGCGCGCCATGACGACCTCTTCGAGAGGCGCTCTAGCACCCCTCGTCGGGAGCGGCGCGTGACAACCTCGTGACGGCGAGGAGTTGCCTGGTTCGAGGGACTGAGGGAACATGCCGCTCCGTGAAACCCCTGGTCTTCGCGGGACTCGCGCTCGCCGTGGTCGGGTGCAGCGAGGAGGCCCCGTACCGCGAGAACCTGCCCGCCGTGGACGCGGGCGTGGTCGCGAGCGGCTCGTCCTCGGCCAAACCCACGTCTCTTCCCAAGCCCAGCGCGTCCGCCTCGAGCGCGGCGTCCGCGCTCGCGCCCGCGACCTCCTCGAGCGCGGACGTCGCGCGGGGGCCGGTGAAGTGGGCGGACTACCCCGGGCCGTTCGACAAGATCACCCTGAAGGGTGGCGAGACCGCGTGGTGCGTCCTGCCGGTGAGCGTCGGCTGGGGCACGCTCGAGTTCTCCGTGCGCCAGGTGGCGCGCGTCGACGGGACGTGGCTGGTCGTGAAGAAGGGGGAGGACGAGTTCCTCCTGCCACCCGCGTTCGTCCAGGTGGCCGCGCCGCCCACGTCGCTCGCGAAGGGGGACGCGGTCCTCGTGAGCGCGCACGAGACGGGCCTCTACGGCCGCGTCATCGAGGCGGGCGAGAAGCCGAAGGTGCGGTTCCGGTTCGGCTCGAGCGTCGAGGAGCTCGAGGTCGACAAGTCGACGCTCATCAAGCTCGACGGCCGGCTCGCGTTCGGCGCGCCGGTCCTGGTCCAGGAGGAGCTCGAGGACACGAAGAAGCCCGCGCCCGTCCATGCCGCGTCGTTCGTGTCGAGCGGAAGCGGCTCGACGTGGGTCCTGCTCGGCGGTGGGAAGCCGGAGCACTACACGCCGTCCTGGGTCCACGCGCTCAACGTCGTGGGCCCGCGCAAGGCGGGGGACAAGGTGTGGCTCATCCGCCAGGACGACGTCGCCCCGGGCGTCGTCCAGGAGGTCCTCGACGACGACCTCCGCTACAAGATCAAGCTCGACAACGGGAGCGAGACGACCGCCACGTACGAGGCCGTGACGAGCCCCGTCGCGGGGACGCGCGCGAGCCCCTGAGCCGCGCGCTCACGGCGTGAAGAGCCCCGTCGAGAGTTCGGCGCTCGAGAGCGTGGGGCTCGTGTAGAGGTTCGGGCGGAGCTCGTCGAACCAGTCGTCGGCGCGCACGCTGATGCTGTAGTAGTGCCCGCTCTCGAGGATCCCGTCGGGCAGCACGAAGGACGTCTCGCGCGTCCGGAGCAACGCGAGGACGACGGACGAAGCGTTGACGGCGTCCGGAAGCTCGGTGTCGGCCCACTGAATGACCCTCACGAAGTAGGCGTTCGGCGTGCCGAGCGCCGGGGCGGACCACTTCACCTCGAACGAGGTCCCCATGCCGGGCGTCGGCGCAGCGACGGGCGCGGATTTGCCCCCGAGCGTGATCCCCCGCACGAAGCCCATGCGCGGCTCGATGGGCTTGCCGGCCACGTCCGCGGCGGGGGCGGCCACGTCGAGCGCGCTGAGCAGCCGGACACGCTTCTTCGTCGTGGGGTGCGTGACGAACGAGCGCACGGTGAGCACCGCCCCGAAGAGCTCCTGCCCGTGCGCTTCGTAGGGATCGGTGTACTGGATGGTCCGCGTGAGATCGCCCGGGAAATGGAACACCGCCGTCGCGTCGCACCCGGTCGGGCACGCCATGGCGTCGCACATCCCCATGTCGTCCGGGTAACAGGTTGGATTCGCGGGCTCGTTGAAGCCGAACGTGAAGGCGTCGAACAGCGTAGGCGCGTTGCCATAGATCGGGTTCGGCGCGCCGGGCTCTCGCGTGCTGCCGAACGACAACGCCGCGGACGACACGACGGCCGGCCCGTTCGCGGTGACCTCGGCGGCGAACGCGGAGCCGCGGAGATCGAGGGCGAACGACTTCGACGGTCCGCTCGTGAGCGTCGCCTCGAGCTTCGCGGGAGATCCGTCCGCCATCGTGACGGGCGCGATCACGCCGGAGTCGGCGGCGGTCGCGAGCGTCCACGAGCTCCAGGGGTCGCTCGACGGAAGAGCGGGGTCCTCGACGATGGTCGAGACGAGGTGCGTGAGGATCGGATCGTCGCCCGCATCGAGCAGCGGCCGCACGCCGTCCCCCCGGTTCGTGGCGTTCACGACGAAGCTCCAATCGAACGTCCAGCCGGCGAACGACTTCGCCTGATCCGCGGGGACGTTGGGGTCGTCGTCCGCCGGCCCGGCGGAGGCGTACGCGTCCGCGTTGAACGCGTAGACGTCGACGGAGTCCTGGTTGCGCTGGAGCTCCGTGACCCCGTCCGGCGCGAGCGTGTACTGCTGCCACGGGACGGCGAGTGAAGGAGCGACGACCGAGACCTGCGTCGGC
>JAXLYP010000057.1:0-19459 GCA_046351395.1 Polyangiaceae bacterium | reverse complement strand
CGCATCGTGGACGCGCCGCACGTCCAGCTCGACCTCTCGCGGGACGAGGCGGTCCGCCCGGACGCGCTGCCCGCGCTCCTCGCCGAGCTCTCCGCCGACATCGGGGACGAGAACGTCGGCGTGCTCGCGATCGTCGACACGCACCGCCCCGAGGCGCGCTCGAAGCTGAGCGCGCCCGCGGGCGTGTCGACGGGAAAGCCGAGGAGGGCCGCCCTCGAGGAGGACTCGAGGGAGCCGACGCGCTTGCTCCCGGCGCCGATCCCGCTGTGCTCGGGGAAGGAAGGGTCGATCGCGATCGGCTCGACCGTGTTCGTCGGCCACGCGACGTTCGAGATCGTGCGCGTCGCGTTCGACCGGCGGCTCGACGGCATCGAGTGGTGGTCTCGCTCCGGGGTGTCGCGCGACTACGTCAACGTCTGGCTGGCGCCCCTCTCGGGGAGGCCGGCGGACGGGAGATCCATCGCCGAGGGCTGGGCCTACGTGGATCGAGCCACCGGAGAGGTCTTCCTCCACGGCCTCTGGGAGTGACGCGTGTTCGCCGAGCTCTGCGGGCGAAGCAACTTCTCGTTCCTCGAGGGCGCGTCGCACCCGGAGGAGATGATCCTCCAGGCGAAGGAGCTCGGGCTCGACGCCATCGCCATCGCCGATCGGGACGGGATCTACGGCGCCGCGCGCGCGCACGGCGAGGCGAAGCGGGTCGACCAGAAGTACATCGTCGGCGCCGAGATCACGCTCGAGCAGCCTCCCACCCAAGCCCACGCGGTCGTGGATCGCGCGCTCCTCCTCGTCGAGGACTCGGACGGATACGCGAACCTCTGCCACCTCCTCACGCGCGCGCACGCGGATCAGGAGAAGGGGGTCGCGGCGATCCGGATGGAGGAGATCGCCGAGCGAGCGCGGGGGCTCACGTTGATCCTCGCCGATCTCCACGCGCGGCCCGAGGGGGAGCGCGCCGAGGATGGGTTCTTCGAGCGCGTCGCCGCGTTCTCCGGGCGCGCCGCGATCGCGGTTCACCGCCACCTCGACGGCGCGGACGAGCGGCGCGCGCGGGACGCCGAGGCGCTCTCCACGCGCTACGGCGTCCCCATCGTGGCGACCGCGCGGCCGCGCTTCCACCACGTGTCACGCAAGCCCCTCGCGGACGTCCTGCACTGCGTCCGCCACAAGACGACGCTCCCCGAGGCGGGGCGCGCGCTCGCGGCGAACGCGGAGGGTCGCCTCCGGAGCGCGGCGGAGATGGCGCGGCTCTTCCGGGATCGGCCCGCGTGGCTCCGCGCCACGCTGCCCATCGCGGAGCGGTGCGCGTTCTCGCTCGCGGAGCTCCGCTACCGGTTCCCGTCGGACGGCCTCACGCTCGACGGCGAGTCCGAGGACGACGCGCTCCGCCGGCTCTCGTACGAGGGCGTGAAGGTCCGCTATCCGCCGAGCAGCTTCCCGAACGGCCCGCCGGCGCACGTCCTCGCGCAGCTCGAGAAGGAGCTCGTCCTCATCGCGAAGCTGAAGGTCGCGCCGTACTTCCTGAGCGTCCACCAAGTCGTGGAGATGGCGCGCGCGCGTCGGATCCTCTGCCAGGGCCGGGGCAGCGCCGCGAACAGCGTGGTGTGCTTCGTCCTCGGGATCACCGCCGTCGACCCCGCGCGCTCGAACCTCCTCTTCGAGCGGTTCCTGTCGGCCGAGCGCGCCGAGCCCCCCGACATCGACGTCGACTTCGAGCACGAGCGCCGGGAGGAGGTGATCCAGGATCTCTACCACCGGTACGGGCGGCACCGCGCCGCGATGGTCTCGGAGATCATCGCGTACCGCGGCAAGAGCGCGATCCGCGAGGTCGGCAAGGCGTTCGGCCTCTCGCTCGATCAGGTCGACCGCCTCGCCCAGATCATGATGCGGAGCGGCCTCGGGGACGTGTTGCCGGCGCGCATCGCGGAGATGGGCCTCGATCCGAACGATCCGACGCTCCATCAGGTCGTCACGCTCGCCAAAGCGTTGGAGGGGTTCCCTCGCCACCTGTCGATCCATGTCGGCGGGTTCGTCCTCTCCGCGGACTCGCTCGATCACGTCGCCCCCGTGGAGCCCGCGCGCATGGTCGATCGCACCGTCGTGCCCTGGGACAAGGACGATCTCGACGCGCTCGGCTTCTTCAAGATCGACGTCCTCGCCCTCGGGATGCTCACGGCGATCCGAAAGTGCCTGCACCTCCTCCATCACCTCGATCGCCTCCCGTGGAGCCGGGCGGTGACCGCGTTCGACCCGCTCGAGGCGTTCGCGGGCATCCCGCCGGAGGATCCGAGCGTCTACGAGGCCATCGGGCACGCGGACACGGTCGGCGTGTTCCAGATCGAGAGCCGCGCCCAGATGTCGATGCTCCCGCGGCTCAAGCCGAGGTCGTTCTACGACCTCGTCATCGAGGTCGCGATCGTCCGCCCCGGCCCGATCCAAGGGGGCATGGTCCACCCCTACCTCCGCCGAAGGAGCGGGAAGGAGCCCGCGATCTCGCCTCACCCGTGCCTCGATCCCATCCTCGAGCGGACGCTCGGCGTCCCGCTGTTCCAGGAGCAGGTGATGCAGATCGCGATGGTGGGCGCCGGGTACTCCGCGGGCGAAGCGGATCAGCTGCGGAGGGACATGGCCGCGTGGAAAAAGCACGGCCGGCTCGAGCGGCACCGAGAGCGGCTCCTCCGAGGCTTCGAAGAGCGCGGCATCTCGAGGCACTTCGGCGAGCAGCTCTACAAACAGATCCAGGGCTTCGGGGAGTACGGGTTCCCCGAGTCGCACGCGGCGAGCTTCGCGCTCCTCGTCTACGCGTCGGCCTGGCTCAAGACGCACCACCCGGCCGCGTTCGCGTGCGCCCTGCTCAACTCGCAGCCGATGGGGTTTTACAGCCCGTCGTCGATCGTGAAGGACGCGCAACGGCACGGCGTCGCCGTGCGCCCGGTGTGCGTCGTGACGAGCGGGTGGGACCACTCGCTCGAGGACGACGGCGCCGCGCTGCGCCTCGGCCTGCGCCTCGTCTCGGGCTTCGGCGAGGCGGCGGGCAAGGCCATCGAGGCGGAGCGGGCGGCGTCCCCCCTTCGGTCCGTGATGGACCTCGTGACGCGCGCGAACCTCCAACAGAACGAGATCGACGCGCTCGCCGAGGCGGGCGCGCTGCGAGCGCTCGTCCCTCACCGGCGCGACGCGCTCTGGGAGGCGCGCGCGCCGCGCCTCGGGGGCTTGTTCGAGAACGTCGAGCTCGAAGGCGCCGCGTCAGAGCCGCGGGGGCCGCTGTCCTCTCCGCGCAAGCGAGCCAAGCGGTTCAAGGATCTCGCGCCCGTCGAGCAGCTCCTCCTCGACTATGGTCGCCTCGGCCTCTCGATCGACGATCACCCCATGGTCCACGTGAGGCCGCACATCCCGGCCCACGGCCGGCGCCTCGTGAAGCACGCGGAGCTCGCGAAGCTCGCGCACGGATCGGCGGTGCGCGTCGCGGGCCTCGTGATCGGGAGGCAGCGCCCCGCCACGGCGAGCGGCGTCACCTTCATGACCCTCGAGGACGAGACGGGCATCGCGAACCTGATCGTCACCGTCCCCGTGTTCGAGGCGCACAGGCACGCCGCCCTCCACGCGAAGCTCCTCCTCGTCGAGGGGAAGCTCGAGCGCGAGGGCGAGGTCATCCACGTCCTCGCGTCCACGCTGAGCCGCCTCGAGCTGCCGACCGGCGCGGCGCTCCCCGCGCGATCTCGAGACTTCCATTGACCCGCCGTCGTGGTCGCGTCGGACGCGCGGCGCGCCGGGGGCGCGGCCGCCGTCACTGCGGGACCGCGCAGCTCGGATCGGTGAGGGACGATTGGTTGTTGTCGGTCCGGCACTCGACCCAGGGGTGCGGCGGCGAACCGTCATCGACGACGGCGGCGACGTTGCCTGCGGGCTCGGCGGCGAGCGGCAGGTCGACGTCCTCGAAGCCGAGCGGGTAGAGCGTCTTCACGGTCGCGCCGGAGCCGATCTTCGTCCCGCCGCTGCTCGGATCGCCGACATAGAACCCGACGATCACGCCGGGAGGCACGGCGGCCTCTCCGATGTTCTGGACGCGCGCGCGGAGGCCGTACGGCCCCGTGCAGATCGGGGCGATCGACACGACCAGATCGGGCGCCGAGAACTGCCCGGACGGCTGCACGTTCTGGCGGAAATTGTCGAGGCCGGGCGTCACGTAGTTCTTCACTTCGTTCATGGGGACGGAGCCGTCGTCGTTGATGTTGGTCACGTGGTACGCGTGCTCGTTCCAGACGCGCCGCGTACGGACCCACTTGCCGACGGTGTCGCCGAACACGCGGATGCCCGTCGTCTTCGCGTTGTTGGCGCAGACGATCGTGCTCGCGTAAGAGTTCGACGCGACGATGATGTCGGCGTGCCCGTCGCTGTCGACGTCGGCGACGAGCGGGTACTCCCAGAGCGTCCCGGACGTGTTGCACGTCGTGAAGAGCTCGAAGCCGTCGTCCCCGCGATAAATGTGGAGGTTCACCTCGTCCGCGTAGACGACCTCGGCCTTTCCATCCCCCTCGAAGTCGAACACGCTCGACCCGGTCTGCGCGGAGGAGCAATCGCGCGTGTCCTTCTCCCACATGCGCGTCCCGGCCGGAGAGGTGACGCCGTCCATGAGCTTCTGACCGTCGAACACCACGTACCCGATGCCCCCCGCGAACGCGACGTCGGGGTATTGATCCGCGTTGAAGCGCGCGATCGTCGGCGGCCCGCCGCCCTTCGTGCAGCCCGCGGACGCGGGGTTCGCCGTGCAGCACTGGTTCGTCGCGATCCCCGCGTTGATGTCGAGCCCGGACCGAACGATCGCGAACCCGCCCGCCGCCACCGGATCCGGGTGCCACACCGAGACCGTGTGCGAGGTGAAGTCGACCGTGACGATCTCCGGGACGCCGTCGAGATCCAGATCGCCGACCGCGGGGTGGGTCCCGACGACGCCGGAGTCGATGAGGAGCTGCCCGTCCCAGCTGAAGACGCGGCGACTGCCGACGACCTCGAGTTTGTCGTCCCCGACCACGTCCGAGACGACGACGTTCTCGGCGGCGAACGTGTGCAGCACCGCGCCCGTCGGCCCCGCGAGGATCCGCCCGGTGTCGACGACCTCCGGCACGCCGTCGTGCTCCAAATCCGCGATCGAGGGCATGAAGCACGGCCCCCCGGCAGCGCTCGTCCAAAGGATGGATCCGCCGGCTTTGTACGCGCGCAGCCGACCGTCCTTCGTGCACGTGACGATCTCGGGAGCTGGGTCCGCGTCGAGGTTGCCTGCGGCGATCTGGCGTCCGGGCGAGTCGGCGCTCGCGCCGTCCGTGCTCACCGCGAGCTTCTCGACGACCGCGCCCTCGACGATCGAAATGGCGTGGAGCGTGGAGGACGTCCCCGAGGTGTTGTTGTAGTCACCGCCGTCGAACGTGAAGTAGACAATCTCTGGAATGTCGTTCTGATCGATCTTTCCGTCGCAGTTGTCGTCGTCGAGCTGCACGACGATGGGCGACATCATCACGTTCTGGTTCGTGTTCGTCGGGTCCCCCCAGCTGAACTTCAGCTCGGGCGCGAACGCCGTCGGCGGGTGGTACTCGCACTTCGCGACGCACGCGGGGGGATCCCCTGGGTCGGTGCCCCCCGGGCAGACGGGTGGCTTCGGCATGCACTTGCCGGTCGGGACCTCGGTCCCGCCCATGCACATCGAGGTGCCCGTGCTGCTCGAGGTGGTGGTCGTCGTCTGGGAGGGGAACGAAAAATCACAGAACTCGTCTGCGCCGCACTCGCTCGAGTCCACGCAGACCGCCCCCGGCACCACGCACTTGAGGAAGGAGCAGACCGATCCGCCGTCGCAGCAATCCGTCCCGCACGCGTCCGCGATGGGGCAGCACGCGCCGCTCGCGTCGCACACGCCGCCCTCGCACGCCGTGCCGACGGGGCAGCCGCCACCCGTGCCCGTCCCGTTGAACCCGCTCGACGAGGAGAGGTTCCCCGTGGACGCGCTCGTGCCGGGCGCACCTCCCATGCTCGATCCGGTGGACATGCCCCCCGAGGTCGAGCTCCCGGACGACGCGCTGTCGTCACACGAGAGGAGGAGCGAGACAGAAGCGAAGATGGCCGCGAAGCGGAAACGTCCCATGCTCCGAAGGCTAACGCGGCACGGGTCGGCGATCGTCTGGTAAAAGAGGGAGCATGCGCGTTCTCTCGATCGCCGCCGCCCTCGGCCTCCTCGGCTTCCTCGTTGGGTGCAACGACAGCACCGGGGACGACCCCGCGCCGCCCCCACCGCCGACGCCCATCTCGTTCGCGGCGCTCGGCTCGCTCACGCAGCCGTCCGGCAAGGGCTCGTTCCGGTTCGGCGCCGCGAGCGCGGCGACGCAGATCGAGGACCAGAACACGTCGACCGATTGGTACGTCTTCACGCAGCCGACCGCGCAGGGCGGCCTCGGGGTGGGAACGTTCGTCGGCGACGCGTCGGACGGCTACACGCTCGGCCTGAAGGACATCGCGCTCATGAAGGAGCTCGGGATCGACTCCTACCGCTTCAGCATGGAATGGGCCCGGATCGAGCCCAAGCGGGGAGAGATCGACGAGGCCGCGCTCCAGCACTACTCCGATTTCATCGACGAGCTCGTCGCCGCGGGGATCAAGCCCCTCGTGACCATCCACCACTTCTCGAACCCCACGTGGATCGACGACCCGAGGGACGTGGACTGCGTGAACGGTCCCACCCAATCCAACTACTGCGGTCTCGGAGAGCCGGTCGGCGGCCCCCTCGTCATCGAGCAGATGGCGGAGCACGCGCAGCTCCTCGCGGAGCGGTTCGGCGATCGCGTGGACGAGTGGGGCACGGTCAACGAGCCCGTCAACTACTTGCTCGCGGCCTACGGCATCGGCTCGTTTCCGCCCGGAAAGAAGTACATCCTCTCCGCAGACAATCTCCTCCACAAGTTCGTCCCCGTGGTGCGCGACTATCTGCTCGCGCACGCCGCGATGTACAAGGCCCTGAAGATGTACGACACGAAGGACGCGGACGGCGACGGCGTGGCGGCGGACGTCGGCCTGTCGCTCTCGGTCGGCGAGTGGGCGGCCTCGAAGAACAACGAGGTCAGCACCGACCCGGTGGACGTCACCGCGCGCGACCGGGTCGTCTACGTCTACCACCACCTGTTCGTGGACTCGATCCTCAATGGCACGTTCGACGCGAACATCGACGGGACGCCGGACGAGAGTCTGCCCGAGGTGAAGGGCACAATCGATTGGCTGGGCGTGCAGTACTACTTCCGGACGGGGGTCACGGGCACGAACGGGATCGTCCCGGTGCTGAACCTCACGCCGTGCTTCGGGACGTTCGATTTCGGCGCGTGCCTGCCGCCCCTCGGGGACAAGACGCACTGCGTGCCCACGATGCGGTACGAGTTCTACGAGCCCGGCATCTACAACGTGCTGAAGGACTTCTCGCAGCGGTGGCCCTCGCTGCCCCTCGTCGTGTCCGAATCCGGGATCGCGACGGAGACGGGGAAGCGGCGGGCGGAGCACGTCGTGCGATCGCTCGAGCAGATCGCTCGGGCCCGCGACGAGGGCGTCGACGTGCGCGGGTATTACCACTGGAGCCTCTACGACAACTTCGAGTGGGCGGAGGGGTTCGTCCCCCGCTTCGGGCTCTACCGCGTGGACTACCAGAACGGCTTCGCGCGCGCGGCGACGGAGGGCGCGACGACGCTCGCCGCGATCATCGCCGCGCGCGGGCTGACGAGCGAGCAGCGCGCCACGCTCGGCGGCACCGGGCCGATGACGCCCGAGGCTGGAGCAGACATTGGCACCACGTGCGCCCAGTGACGGCGTCGGGGCCGTGTTGCCCCATGGAGGGCCTGGATCAGTGGACGCTGTACTCGATGAGGGACCAGACGAACGTCGCGGGGGGCACGAAGCCGCCGCTCCCGGGGCGGTGCCCTTCGACGCGAACCACACCCACGTCGGGCGCGTAGTGCGTCACGATCCGGGCGTCCGCCGCGTTCGGCACGGTCCTCTCGACGCGGGCGCACGCGAACGTCCCCGCGGGGACGCTGATCCGCTCGAGCCCTGAGAACGCGCTGTCGAGCGCGAACGGGCGACCGCTCGAGGTCCCCTCGTAGCGCCATCGCTCGTCGGCGCCGATCTTCGCGGGGAGCTCGACGAACGGGCGCTCGTCGAACTGGGTCTTCGGCCCGCCGAAGAACCCCGCGAAGCTCACGATCGCGCCCTCGCGGACCGCATAGACCATGTCGTGCCCGTTGAGGAGCCCACGGCCTTTGTCTGTCAGCACGAACGCGGGCCCGCCGTCGGGCGCTTTGTCCAGACGCGCCACGAACTCCCGCGTCTCCACGTCCGGAGGGCCACCGGCGAGCGTCGTCTCGACGCGGTACTTCCAGGTGTTCTCGGCCGCGAGCGGAAGATACTTCACCGCGTCGAGCGGCGCGGCGGGCCGCTCGACCACCGCCCCGCTGGGGGTCCCGGCGCGGCTGGCGGGGCTCCCCCGCTTCGCGAGCAGGAAGAACGCGAGGGCGCCGCCCGCGAGGACGACGAGCGCGGCGAGCGCGTAGAGCGGCCATCGAGTCCCCACACGGGGTGGTGGCGCTCGCTCACGCAGACAAACGACGCACCCGCTCGCGACGCTGGGGTCGTACCGCAGCTGGTGGGTCTCGCAGACGACGGTGGCCACCGAGTCCCGTCAGCCGGAGCAGACTTGATCGGGGATGCAGAAGCCGGTGTAGCAGGTGCCGTCTTGTTCGGGGACGAAGCCGGGCGGACAGTTCGGCGGGATCCCGTCGCACACGCTGGTGCAACTCCCCGCCGTCACGGGGTGGCAAGGCCCCGCCATGCATTGTCCGTTCGCGTCCGGCTCACAGACCTGGACGCACCCGGCGTTCGCGGGGCAGTAGGCGCTCTCACAGGTCGCGGGGAGCCCCGCGCAGTTCTCCTTGGACACGACGCCGCAGGAGAGCGGCGCCCCCGAGCAGACACTCGCGGCCGGCTGACACTCGTAAAACTGCATGTTCACGCAGTCCGCGCACGGGCCGGGCGTGCACGTTGGACAGCAGAAATCGTCGTACACGGGGGCGCACTCCGGGAACGCCGCGAGGCATTGGGTCTCCCCGAGGCCCGCGCACACGGGGGGCTTGCCGCTCGACGAGCTCGTCACTCCCGTCGATCCGACGGTGGGGGACGCGCTGCCGGTCGTGGCGTACGCCGAGCTCTTCGACGTGGACGACGATCCGCCGGTCCCCTCCGTGATGACCTCGTTGCCGCACCCCAGCACGCCCAGCACGACCGCCGCGAGCGGACCGAGCGATCCTTTCCTCATGACGCGACCTCCCACCCTTCGAGGAGTATCGGCTTCGAGGCGACCGCGCCATCCCGTTCCCCCCGTCGCTCTCGCAGGGTAAGGGCGTCGGATGGCAGATCGACTCGATATCGTCGTGTTCGGAGCGACCGGGTTCACGGGCGGGCTCCTCGCCACCTACCTCTCGCACGCCGCGCCGCTCGCCGTGCGGCTCGGCATCGCCGGCCGGAACCGCGCGAAGCTCGAGGAGGCGCGCGCGCGGACGGGAGGACGAGCCGAGATCATCGAGGCGAGCGTGGACGATCCCGCGTCGCTCGCGCGCATGGCGGCGCGCGCGCGCGTGATCGCGACGACGGTCGGACCCTACGCGCGGTACGGCGAGCCCGTCGTGCGTGCGGCGATCGAGAACGGCGCGCACTGCCTCGACATCACGGGCGAGCCCGCGTACGTGGCGGACATTCTCACGAAGCACCACCAGCGCGCGAAGGACGCCGCGCTCAAGATCGTGAGCTGCTGCGGGTTCGACAGCATCCCGCACGACCTCGGCGTGCTCTACACGGTGAAGCAGCTCGACGACACGCGCCCCATCACGATCGAGGGGATCGTCCAGGCGAAGGGCGGGATGTCGGGCGGGACGTGGCACTCCGCGGTGAACGCGTTCGCCGACGTGCGCGCGTCGCGGGCCGCGAACGACGCCCTCGTGTACCGCGACGAGCGCGGCGAGCGGCCCGATCGGATCGGCGCGACGAAGCTCCGCGTCCGGCGCGAACCGAGGGTCAAGGGCTGGATCGCGCCGATGCCGACGATCGACCCCGCGATCGTGCTCCGCAGCGCGGGCATCATCGGGTACGGACCGCGCTTTCGCTACGGGCACTACCTCCGCGCGGGATCGGTGCTCGACCTCGCCGCGCTCGGCGTCGGCGTCGGCGGCGTCGTCGCGCTCTCTCAGCTCGGGCCGACGCGCGAGCTGCTCCTCAAGTGGAAGTCCCCGGGCGAAGGCCAGGACGAGGAGGCGCGCGCGAAGAACTTCTTCCGGGTCACGTTCCTCGCGGAGCAGGAGGGGCGTCACCTGACGACGCGCGTCTCCGGCGGCGATCCCGGCTACACGGAGACGGCGAAGATGCTCGGTGAGGCCGCGCTCTCCATCGTCCTCGACGGCGATCGACTGCCGAACCGCTTCGGCGTCCTCACACCGGCGGCGGCCTTCGGGATGCCCCTCGTCGGGCGCCTCGACGCCGCGGGGTTGCGCTTCGAGACGCTCTGATTCCGCGTGCGCTACCGGCGGGCGGAGCTCCGCGGCGTTTGCAGCGGCGGGAGAAACCTGCGTTAAGGGGGCGGATGGCGGCACGCGAGCACTACGACTGGATCATCGTCGGATCGGGCTTCGGCGGGAGCGTCTCGGCGCTCCGTCTCTCGGAGAAGGGCTACAAGGTGCTCGTCCTCGAGAAGGGTAAGCGCTTCTCCAAGGACGACTTCCCCACGACGAACTGGGACGTGAAGCGCTGGCTCTGGATGCCGTCGCTCGGGATGAAGGGCATCTTCCAGATGAGCTTCCTCCAGCACGTGACGATCCTGCACGGAGTCGGCGTGGGCGGCGGCTCACTGGTCTACGCGAACACGTTGCCGGAGCCGAAGGAGCCGTTCTTCAAGTCGCCCTCCTGGGCGGGCCTCGCGGACTGGCAGCGCGAGCTCGCGCCCCACTACCAGACGGCCAAGCGGATGCTCGGCGCGGCGCGGAACCCCATCCGCACGCGCGGGGATCAGGTGCTGCTCGAGATCGCGAAGGACATGGGCCGCGAGGACCACTTCCAGCCGACCGACGTGGCCGTCTATTTCGGCGCGCCGGGCGTGGTGACGAAGGATCCCTACTTCGACGGTAAGGGCCCGGATCGCGCGGGCTGCACGCACTGCGGGGCGTGCATGACGGGCTGCCGCGTGGGCGCGAAGAACACGCTCGACCGCAACTACCTCTGGCTCGCGGAGCGGCTCGGCGCCGAGATCGTCCCGGAGACGGAGGTGGTCGCCGTTCGGCCTCGCCCTCAAGGCGGCTATCGACTCGAGGTCCGCTCGAGCACGGGCGGCACGCCCGCGGGCGCCGATCCGATCGACCCGAGCCGCGTCCCGTACTTCACGGCGGACAACGTCGTGCTCGCGGGCGGCGTGATGGGCACAGTGCCGCTCCTCCTCGCGATGAAGGAGGATCGACGAGGGCTGCCGAAGCTGTCCGCGCGCGTCGGGGACTTCGTCCGCACGAACAGCGAGGCGCTCTTCGGCGTGACGTCCCCGGATCCGAGCGAGGATTTCTCGAAGGGCGTCGCCATTACGTCGATCCTCCACACGGACGAGCACAGCCACATCGAGCCCGTGCGCTACGCGAAGGGCTCCGGGTTCTTTCGCACGCTCGTGCTCCCCCAGTCGGGCGGGCCGAACGCGCTCGCGCGCCTGACGGGGGCGGCGCGGAGCTTCCTCGCGCAGCCGCTCCGCTGGGCGCGCTCGCTCGCCGTGCGGGACTGGGCGAAGCAGACGCAGATCCTCCTCTTCATGCGCACGCTCGAGGGGACGCTCTCGCTCCGGCTCGGCAAGAGCGTCTACACGGGGCTCCGCGAGGGCCTGGTGAGCAAGCTCGACGATCCCTCCGAGCGGCCGCAGTCGAACATCCCCGAGGCGCGGGATCTCGCGCGGCGGTTCGCGGAGAAGGTCGGGGGGGTCGCGGCGACGCTCCTCACCGAGACGCTCATGGACGTGCCGACGACCGCCCACATCCTCGGGGGCGCGACCATGGGCGACTCCCCGGAGACGGGCGTCATCGATCACCGCCATCGCGTGTTCGGCTACGACGGGCTCTACGTGATCGACGGCGCGGCGGTGAGCGCGAACCCCGGCGTGAACCCGTCGCTGACCATCACGGCGCTCGCCGAGCGCGCGATGTCGTTCATCCCGAACAAGACCGCGTAGCACGGCTCCTCGCCGACGCTCCACGAAGGGTGCGCGCTACTTGCGCTTCGTGACGAGCATGTGGTCCTTCCCGCTCCGGTCGCGGTACCCGAAGCGGAAGGGCAGCGTACGCTGAGGCTCCTCCGCCCAGAGCTTCTTGAAGGCGGCGTTGTAGTCGAGGTTCGCGGCGAGGAGCGAGGCCGTGAACGAGCCGTACGTGTCCTGCTCGAGCCCGGCGCTCGCGGCGAACCCGCTCGGGATCCCGGTGGAGTCGCTCACCATGAAGACGGCGTGCTGGATCAGGTAGTCGCGGATCGTGCTGAACCCGTCCTGCCAGAGCAGGTAGCTCGCCGCCTTCGTCATCGCCGCCACGTCCCCCTGCTGCGCGAGGTAGGCGAGGACGTTGGGCGTTCCGGACAGGTGATCGTTCGCGAGGTTCACCGCGATGTGACGGTGGATCCTGAGCGGAGCGCTCGCGTCCCCCGCGGGGCGGAACGCGATCTCGACGTTCGCGAAGCTCTCCGAGAAATCCGGCGGGAGCCAGGTCCCCTTTCGGTTCTCGGCGATCACCGCCTCGGCCTGCGCGATCTCGGCCTCCTCCAAGTAGTGCACCGAGCCGTCACCCTCGAGCGTGAAATAGCGCAGCGAGACGGGCTCCATGTGGTGCGCCGCGAGCGAGACGAGAAAGAACGCGAGCTCCCCCGGGATCTCTCCGCGCTGCGTCTTCTTCAGGGTCTCGCTCCGCGAGAAGTCGTCCACGTCGAAGAGCTCGCCGAGCTGCATGCGGAGCTTCCCGAGGCTCACGCGCAGCGACTCCCGGTTGATCGTCTTGAGCCGCCGCGGATCGCCCGCGAGCTCGAGCGACAGCGTGGTGATGCTCTCCGCGTCGCCGTACGTGGTGAGCGCCGTCACGAGATCGCCCCCCGAGAACGGGTAGACGACGCGCTTCGGGAGATCCTTCGGCTGGAGGTCCTTCAAGAAGGGCCGGGCGACCTCGATGTACCGCTTCTCGTACCGATCCATCGTGAGGTGGAGATCGGTGCAATAGGCCTCCACCGAGGGCGGATCGATGTTCGCAGGGAGCGGCGCGTCCCCGCTGCAGGCGACCACTCGGTAAAGCAGCTTGACCTCCTCGGCGAAGTCCTTTCCGCCGGGCGAGAGCGCCGTCGGCGCCGCGGTGACCGGCGGAGCTGGCGTGGCGATCGGCGAGGCCGCGCTGGCGCTCGCGGCCGCGGCGGCTCGGGCGCGCATCGCCGCGCGCGCCTCGGCGTCGGTGCGCGTCGAGCTGCAGGCGAGCGCGAGCGCGGAGAGCGGCGCGAAAAGGAGGAGCGCGTTCGCGGAGTTCATGAGCGTGGCCGATCGTCCCGCGGATTCGGGCCTTCCTGCAACGCCGGACCGCCGCTACGACCTTCCCGTGACGCTCGCCCCCGAGTCCCTCGACGAACTCCTCGAGCGCGCGCGCTCTCTCGAGGGGAAGCGGCTCGTGGAGATCGCGCGCGAGCTCGGTCGAGGGGCGCCGGTGAGCGGGGTGCGCGGCAAGGGGAAGGCGGGTGAGCTCGTCGAGCGGGCGCTGGGCGCGACGGGCGGGTCGCGCGCGGAGGTGGACTTCCCCGGTCTCGCGGTCGAGCTCAAGACCATCCCGCTCGACGCGCGCGGCGTGCGGTCGAGTCCACGTACGTCTGCCGAGTGCGCGTGGACGACGCGGAGTACGCCGAGTGGTCGACCTCCTGGGTGCGCGCGAAGCTCGCCCGTGTCCTCTGGGTGCCGCTCGTCCCGTGCGGAGACGATCGCGCCGTCGGCGCCGCCTCGCTCTGGTCGCCCTCGACGGAAGACGAGCTGCAACTGAAGATCGACTTCGAAGAGATCATGGGTCTCATCGGTGCGGGCAGGGTCGAGGACGTCACCGCGCGCATCGGCGTCTACTTGCAGCTCCGCCCGAAGGCGGCGGACGGCACGCCCCGGGCGCTCGCGTTCGACCGCGACGGCGCGCCGGTTCGCACGGTGCCGCGCGGTTTCTACCTGCGCGCGTCGTTCACGCGCGCGGTCCTCGCCGCGCGCCGAGAACACGGCGAAACACCGGGCGGCCTCCCGCGTACTCGGGGAGCTTGACCACGAGCATCGACCCCGCTCGGATCGACGGACGCATGCGCCGGAACGATGCCTACCAGCTCGCGAACCTCCCCGCGTCGTCGAAGCTGGCCGCCTCGTTCGGCCTCCTCCTCGGCTTCGCGCTGTTCTTCTCGGGCTTCTTCGTGATCGTGGCGATGCTCTCGTACGACTGGTCGCCGGCGGACTTCATCGGGATCGGGCAGCGCGTGGGGGACCTCAGCGCGCTCCAACCGAAGGTCTACCTCATCCTCGCGGGCATCCACGCGCTCTCGCTTCTGCTCATCATCAGCGTGGCGCGCGCGCTCTTCCAGCGCACCCCCTTGCCCCGCGCAGCGCGCTCGGCGCTCCTCATCCTCATCGGGCTGCTCGCCCTCGTGGACGTCGCTGGGTGGCTCGCCGCGCCGTACCTCAGGTTCGCGCGCGCGATCCTCGGCGCCGAGATCCTCGTCCTCACGGTCGTCCTCGTGGCGGTCGTCGGCTACCCGCTCGGATCGATGTGGCTCTACTCGCGCTGGGCGGGCGCAGGCGGTCAGAAGAAACGGGTCGTGATCGTGGGGGGCGGCTTCGCCGGGCTCTACACGGCCGCCGGGCTCGACAAGCTCCTCGGCTATCACGACGATCTCGACATCACCGTCATCGATCAGAACAACTTCTTCCTGTTCCCACCGCTCCTCCCGAGCGTCGCCGCCGGGGCGATCGAGACGCGCCAGGTGACCTACCCGTTCCGGCGGATCTTCGAAGCGACGAACATCCGCTTCAAGAAGGAGACGGTGGATCGCATCGACACGGCGAACCGCATGATCCACTCGCGCGTGGACGTGGACGAGGACGTCGTCACGAAGAAGCTCAAGGTCCGCTACGCCGAGACGACGTACGACTACCTCGTGCTCGCGACCGGCTCGACGACGCAGACGTTCGGCACGAAGGGCGTGGACGAGAACGCGTTCTTCATGCGCGAGATCAGCGACGCGGTCGGCGTCCGCAACCACGTGATCGACTGCTTCGAGCACGCGGCGCGCGAGACCGATCGGCAGCTCATCGACGAGATGACGCGGTTCGTGATCGTCGGCGCGGGGCCGACGGGCGTGGAGCTCGCGTCCGAAATCCGTGAGCTCATCGACGAGGTGCTCCTCAAGCACTACCCCGAGATCGATCCGGGCGAGGTCGAGGTCATCCTCGTCCAGTCCGGAGATCGCATCCTCCCGGGTTGGGGCGACTCCCTCGCCGCGAACGCGACGAAGCAGCTCTCACGGATCCGCGTCGACGTGCGCCTCGGCGCGCGCGTGACCGCCGTCGGCCCGGACTGGGTCGACCTCAACGACGGCACGCGCATCCCGACGCGGACGTGCGTGTGGTGCGCGGGCGTGAAGCCGTCTCCCCTCCTCGCCGCGACCGATCTCACGCTCCACAAGTCGGGGCGTGTCGAGATCGAGAGCGACTGCCGCGCGAAGGGCAAGGCGGACGTCTTCGTCCTCGGGGACGCGGCGCACCTCGTGAACCCGAAGACACAGCAGCCGTTCCCGCCGCTCGGCCAGGTAGCGTTCCAGCAGGGCGCGCAGACCGCGGAGAACCTCGCGCGCTTGCTGCGCGGCAAGCCGACGAAGCCGTTCAAATACTTCGACTACGGGCAGCTCGTGAGCGTGGGCGCGCACTTCGCCGCGGTCGACCTGATGGGGATCCGCCTGAACGGGTTCCTCGCCTGGATGATCTGGCGCTCGCTCTACTTGATGAAGCTCGTCGGGTTCGGGAACAAGGTGCGGGTTCTCCTCGATTGGTCGCTCGACCTCCTGATCGAGCGATCGATCTCGCAGCTCTACGCCCATCGCGAGGCGCTCACGTCGCGCCTCGAGTCGGGGACGGACGAGGCGGCGAGCCCGCCCGATCGAGCGCGCCGGACGACGGCGGAAAAGACCGTTGCGTAGCCCCGCGCTGGCCCGGGTCTGACGTCCGGCTTAGGTTCCACGTCACGAGGCCCATTCATGCGTATCCGACGATCCAACGAGCGAGGTCACGCCAACCACGGCTGGCTGGACAGCCACCACACGTTCTCCTTCGCCGACTATTTCGACCCCGAGCACATGCACTTCCGAGCGCTGCGCGTGATCAACGAGGATCGCGTCGCGGCGGGCGAGGGGTTCCCTCGCCACGGTCATCGGGACATGGAGATCGTGACGTACGTCCTCGACGGCGCGCTCGAGCACCAGGACAGCATGGGCAACGGCTCGGTGATCCGCCCCGGGGACGTGCAGCGCATGTCCGCGGGCACCGGCGTGAGCCACAGCGAATACAACGCGTCGAAGACCGATCCCGTGCATTTCCTGCAGATCTGGATCATGCCGGACCGGGCTGGGCACGCCCCGGGCTACGAGCAGCGATCGTTCTCGCGGGAGGATCGCGCGGACACGCTCCGCGTCGTCGCCTCCCCCGACGGGCGGGACGGTTCGGTGAAGCTGAACCAGGACGCGGTGATCCGCGCCGCGCTCCTCGGGAAGGAGAGCGCGGTGGAGCACCACGTGGCGAAGGGCAGGCACGCCTGGATCCACGTCGCCAAGGGCGCGGTCGATGTCGGCGGGGAGAAGCTCGCGTCCGGGGACGCGGCCGCGATCGACGACGCCGGCGTCGTGCGGATCCGGGCGTCGGAGCCGAGTGAGGTGCTCGTCTTCGATCTCGCGTAAAACGATCGCGTGGCGAGCGAGACGAGGCGGTTCTGGGGCTGGGGGCACGAGGAGCACGTAGTCCCGAGCGAGACGTTGGCGTTCGCGGAAGCGAGCCTCGGCGCGTTGCTCGGGGCGCCGCTCGAGCGGCGCGCGCCGCCGCGGGTGGAGGACGTGCCGCTCCCGGCGCCGCGCTTCGCGCTGCCCGACTCGCTCGCGCACCTCGCCACGACCGCTCCGTTCGATCGATTGAACCACGCGCTCGGCAAGAGCTACCGCGACATCGCGAGGGCGGTCGCGCGCCGCGTGCCGCACCCGCCAGACGTCGTCGCGTTCCCGACGACGGAGGCCGAGATCGTCGCCCTGCTCGATCACGCGGCCCATCACCGCGTCGCCGTCGTGCCCTACGGCGGCGGCTCGAGCGTCGCGGGCGGCGTGGAGCCGCGCTGCGACGGGTTCGATCGCACGATGTCGCTCGACCTGACGCGGATGGAGTCGCTCCTCGCGGTCGATCCCGCATCACGCGCCGCGCGCATCCAGGCGGGGGCCCTCGGTCCCCGCGTCGAGCAGCAGCTCCGCCCGCACGGGCTCACGCTGCGCCATTTCCCCCAGTCGTTCGAGTTCTCTTCGCTCGGGGGCTGGATCGCGACGCGCGCGGGCGGCCACTACGCGACGCTCGCGACGCACATCGACGACCTCGTCGAATCGATCCGCGTCGTCACGCCGAGCGGGATCATCGAGACGCGTCGCCTGCCCGGATCGGGTGCGGGCCCGCAGCCCGAGCGGCTGTTCATGGGATCGGAGGGCGCGCTCGGCGTGATCACTGAGGCGTGGATGCGCGTCGTGCCGCGGCCGACGTACCGCGCGAGCGCGACGGTGAAGTTCGATAGCTTCGAGAAGGGCCTCGACGCGCTCCGCGAGATCTCCCAATCGGGCCTCCACCCGACGAACGCGCGGCTCCTCGATCCGGCGGAGGCCATGGTGAGCGGCTCCGGCAGCGGGGACGCGGCGCTCCTCCTCCTCGCGTTCGAGTCCGCGGATCACGCGCTCGAGCCCTGGATCCAGCGCGCGGTCGAGCTCGCGCGCGCGAGCGGGGGCCGTTGCAACCCCGACCGCGTGAAGGCGTCGCACGACTTCGGCGGCGCGCGGGACGAGACGGCGGACACCTACAAGAAGCTCTTCCTCGAGGCCCCCTACCTGCGGGACGAGATCATCCTCCGAGGCGTGTTCGTGGAGACGTACGAGACCGCGACGGTCTGGAGCAACGTCGGCGCGCTCGACGCGGCGGTGCGCGAGGCGGTCGCGCGCGTCGTGAAGGGGCCGCACGTGCTCGCGACGCGGATCACGCACGCGTACCCGGACGGCTGCGCCCCGTACTACACGCTCCTCTGCGCCGCGCACCCCACGGATCCCGAGGCGCAGTGGATCGACGTGAAGGCCGCGATCACGGACGCGATCGTCGCCGCGGGCGGCACCTCGACGCACCACCACGCGGTGGGCCGCGACGTCCTGTCGTTCTATGAGAAGGAGCGCCCGCCGCTCTTCGGCGCCGCGCTCTCGGCCGTGAAGCGGACGCTCGACCCCGTCGGGATCATGAACCCGGGCGTGCTCGTCGCCCGCTGAGGAGCGGGCATGAGCAATCTCCGCGCGCGCGAGCACTTGCCTCACGCGGGCCGGCCGTGAGACCGTCCCCGCGCGGATGAGCGCGGACGTGTCGGGCCCTCTCTACCTCGTCGATGCCTTTGCGGAGCGCGCGTTCGCGGGGAACGTCGCGGCAGTGTGTCTGCTTCGCCGGCCGCGCGACGCGGCGTGGCTGCTCTCGGTCGCTCGGGAGCTCAACCAGTCGGAGACGGCGTTCGTGTTGCCCGAGGCGAACGGAGTCCGCGAACTCCGGTGGTTCACCCCGAACCACGAGGTCGACCTGTGCGGTCACGCGACGCTCGCGGCCGCGCACGTGCTCTGGGAGACGAAGGCCGCGCCGCTCGCCGATCCCCTCCGGTTCCAGACGCGCTCGGGCGAGCTCGCTGCCTGGCGCCGAGGGGACGACATCGAGATCGCGTTGCCCCTCCGGCCCGCGCGACCCTGCGCGACGCCGACCTGCATCGCGGACGCGCTCGGCTTCGAGCCCGTCTCGTGCCACAAGGCGCTGCGCGACTACGTCGTGGAGGTGGAGTCCGACGCGATCGTCCGAGCGTTGGATCCGAAGCTCGCACTCCTCGAGGAGGGGGTCAGCTTCATCGTCACGGCGCGGAGCTCCGCGCGCGCGTTCGACTTCGTCTCCCGCTATTTCGATGCTGTGGACGGCGAGGATCCCGTGACCGGCTCCGCGCACGCGACGCTCGGGCCGTTCTGGGCGTCCCGCCTCGGCAAGCGGTACCTCGTCGGCTTCCAGGCTTCGAGCCGGGGCGGCGTCGTGGGGGGGGGGGGCGCCCGCGCGCAGCCGCGCCCC
>JAXLYP010000056.1:0-20187 GCA_046351395.1 Polyangiaceae bacterium | reverse complement strand
GCGGCCCCGTCCTCCGCACCGGGCGGTGCGCCGGCGGGAGGCTCGTGCCCGGCAGGTCTGCAGGCCAACGCCGAAGGAGGTTTTTGCTACAAGCTGCCCGACAAGTACGTCGCGAAGCCCAACGAGGATCGCGGGGGCATGCACAAGAGGAGGATGTACGTCGAGACCACGAACAATGGCTCGCTCCAGATCGCCTGGGGAGGCGCGCTCACGGACTACGACAACATCCTCGGCGGGATGAAGAAGGTCGCTGAAGATCCGAAGAACAAGCTGCTCGAGTCGGGTGATCTGCCCGGCGGAAAGGGCTACTTCTATTATCTGCAGACCGAGAGCAACGGCGTGCGCGCCGAGATGCTGCTGAAGGGCTCCAAGCACCTCGTCTCGTGCTTCGTCAGCGCGTTTGCCGAGCAGGCCACCAAGGATTGGGAGGTGTGCAAGTCGCTGACGACGCTCTGACGCGCTCCGCGCCGCCCAGCCGGCGCGGGTCCCATCAACTCACCGCGGCGCGCGGGTGGTCGGGCGACTGGCTCCGGCGAGTGCGCGCCGCCCGCTTGATCCAGAACAGGGCGCGGAGGCCCGCGAGGGCGGCCGCCGACGTGCGCCCCATCGGCCGCTCGGTCGTCGCGGGCACGCGGCCCGTCTCCAGGGCTCGTTCCATCCGATCGAAGAGCGCCTCGACCGCCCAGTCGTGGATGGGATGAATGGCGGTCCAGACGGCCCGGCCCTCCCAGTCGTCGATCAGCTCCAGCGTGTGCGTGATCGTGCACCCGTCGCCGTCCGGTCGGAGATCGAACCCGTGCCAACCGCGCGGTCCGCGCTGGACGTCCACGCGCCACGCGAACCCGTCCCACGATCGGAGGCGGAACCCGAACGGACCATGGCCCAACACGGTGACGCCCGGCAAGAGCGCGGAAGCCTCCACGCCGTCCGGGTTCTTGCGCCACGTCGGCAGCACGTCCCGCGGGAACGGATCGCCGTCGCCCCCGCTCCAGCAGGCTTCGATCCACGGACGGACGCGCTCGATGGAGGCCCCCAGGCGACGGGTGTGGACATTGCGGACGGTCGTGCTCGTCGTTTCCATACGCATGAGTATGGGCCAGTGAGGCGCGTCGTCAATACGCATGCGTATGGAGCGCGGGTGATTCAAAGCCCGGTCGGTGCTCTCGCGCGTTGGACCGCGCCCACGGGCCCGGGTCGCGTAGGATGGCGGGCCGTGGCCCCGAAGAAGCCCCCGGTCCCCGCGAAGTCGCTGTCCGCCGAAGACTGGGAGGTCGCCGCGCTCGAGGCGCTCGCCGAGCGCGGCATGGAAGGCGTCGCCGTCCAGCCGCTCGCGCGGCGACTGCAGGTCACGAAGGGCAGCTTCTACTGGCACTTCGCCGACCGTGATGCGCTCCTCAAGGCGGCGCTCGCGCGCTGGGAGCAGGGCCACACGGAGCGCGTCATCGACCTCGTCTCCGCGGAGTCCGACCCGCGGGAGCGCCTGAAGAAGCTCCTCGGGCTCGTGCTCGTCGGTCGCGGGGATCGCATTTACATCGCGCTCGCCGCCTCCGACGAGCCCGCGGTGCGGGCCGCGCTCGCGCGCGTCGCGAAGCGGCGGATCCGCTACCTCGAAGAGTGCTTCATCGCCCTCGGGGAGCGCGGGGCGAGCGCGGCGCGGAGCGCGCTGCTCGCGTACACCGTGTACGTCGGCCTCGTCCACCTGCGGCTCGAAGCCCCGCGCGAGCTGCCGACGCGCGACGCCATGCCCGAGCAGATCGATCACATCCTCGAGCGGCTCCTCCGCTGACGCGGTGATGCCTCGAACCGCCTTCGGTCGCGTTGGGATCGAGGGCGAGCGGGCGGGCTCCGAGGCGCGCGCACGACCGAGATCCATGGATCGCGCCCGACGCCGGAAGGGTCATCCCCGCACGCCGCGTCCGGGCACGGGCGCTCGAGATCGGTGCGGTGGCCGTCGACACGGTTCGACGAATGGACCTACGCTGCACGTGCTTCGTCTTCGAGGAGGTCTCCCGTGGAACGGTTCCTTCCCTGCCCTGCGTGCGATCGGCTCGTCCTCTCGACGGAGCGCGCGTGCCCGTTCTGCGCCGCGCCGGTGGGCTTCCCCGAGCCCGCTCCGCTCCCGTCGGACGTCGGCATCGCGCGCGCCGCGCGCGCCGTGCTCGGCGCCGCCGTCGTCGCGACGCTCGCTGCGTGCGGCGACACGGGCAGCGAGTCCACGGCGGGCGGGAGCGCGGCGCCGAAGTCGTCCGGCGCGCCATCGGCCGGGGTGAGCGCGAAGCCCTCGGCGACCCCCAGCGCGGTCCCATCGGCCGCGCCGTCCGCGTCGGATTCGGCCGCATCCTCGACATCCGCGTCGGCGGCCCCGTCCGCTTCGGCGACGCCGAGCGCGACGCCGACGACCGCGCCCCCGATCACGTCGCAGCGTCCGACGCCGACGATCGTTATGCCGCCCTACGGGGCGCCCCCGCCGCGCCCCATCCCGAAGAGCTGATCTGACCGGGCGGTGCTCTCCCATCGGTGAGCGCGACTCTCAGACCACAGAAGGATCAACAGTCTCTTCTCTCGCGATGGAGGATCACGCTCGTTGGTTCAGCCGCCCGCTCCGGGCGGCGCGTCTTCGACGACGATCTCGAAGCGACCCTCGTCGAAGGGCGCGCCCGGCGCGCGCTCCACCTGGACGAGCCGCTCGCGCTTGCCGACCAACGCGTGCTCGAGCGCGCGGTGGTGACAGATGGGGTTGTTGCCCCACTTGCCGAGGAGCGACTCCGCCGTCCACGTGCAGCCCCCCATGCACGCGGATCGGTAGTAGCAGGACGCGCAGAACCCCCAGAGATCGGTTGGTGTGCGATCCCGCATCACGCGCATCTTCGCGCTCCGCTCCCAGATGTCGGCGAGGCGGTGCGCGCGCACGTTGCCCGCGGCCCACTTCTCCGTGTGCACGGACGGGCACCCCTTCACCGTCCCGTCCGACTCGATGCCGAACCCCGCGCGGCCGAGGCCGCAGCTCGACGCGTGGCCCGCGACCATTTCCCCTCGGAGCTTCCGCTCGTAGGGCCCGAAGTAGCCGACGTTGTTCCCGAGCCACAGGACGACGTCCGCCTCGTCGCAGCGCTGTTTCAATCTCGCGAGCATCGGGAACAGCTCGAGCGTGTCGAACGGCTGGAGGAGCACGTCCGGCTCGTCCGCGGCGCGGCCCATCGCCACGGTGATCTGGATCTGCCAGGTGTGCGCGCCCTCGCGGATCACGGTCTCGAGGACGTCCGGGAGATCGCGCATCGTGAGCCGGTTGATCTGCGTGTTCACGCTCGGCCGAACGCCCGCGTCGCGGAGGTTCCGGAGCGCGTCGAGCGCGGCGGCGTGGGATCCCACCCAGCCGCGAAGGCGATCGTGGGACGCCTCGTTGCCGTCGAGCGACACGCTCGCGCTCACGAGACCCGCGGCTCTCGCCGCGACCGCCCGTTCGCGCGTGAACCCGCGACCGCCCGTCGTGAGGAGCGGGAGCATCCCGCGGTCGCGGACGCGCGAGAGGATCTCCAGCCACCCGGGATGGAGGTACGCCTCGCCGCCGATGAGGATGACCTCGTGCACGCCGAGCTCGGCGCACTCGTCGACGACGCGCAGACACTCGTCCGTCGAGAGCTCGTCGGGCCGCGGTTTGGCTGCGCGGGAGCCGCAGTGGCGACACGCGAGGTCGCACTGGAGCGTGAGCTCCCAGATCGCGTAGACGGGCTTGAACGCGCGGTCGACGTCGCGCGCCTCGTCCGCGAGCGGGAGGCGGCGACGATCGGCCGAGCGCGCGACCATCGGCAAATCACGTCGGGGCCGCGGCGCGTCCAGGAGCGCGCCCCGCGCCGCCTCGATGGGATCGCGCGCCGCCACAGGGACGAACGTACCCCCATCGGCGGGCTCCGTCGACGGAGGGGCGTGCCCTCGTGCGTGGAGCCGCTCGATCGTGACCTCGCGAGGCGGATGGATGTCACGGGCGGCGTCGCTGCCTCGTCTCCGCGCCATGACGTCCCGCGCTCGCCTCGTTTGCCTCGCGTTCCTCGCTCTCTCGGGCGCCTTCGTCGGCGTCTGGGCCGGGCTGCTCCCGCGGTCGTTCTACGACGGCTTTCCGGGCTTCGGCCGCAAGTGGGTGTCGGGTGACGGCCCGTTCAACGAGCACCTCGTGCGGGACGTCGGCGGCTTCTACCTCGCGCTCACCGTCCTCGCGGTCCTCGGGCTCGTCCGCCGGGACCGCGCGACCACGCGGATCGTCGGAGCGGTTTGGACGACGTTCAGCGTGCCCCACCTCGCGTATCACGCGCACCACCTGGGCGCGTACGAGCTCATCGACCAGATCGGCAACATGGTCGCGCTCGGCGGAACGCTGCTCGCGTCGCTCTTCTTGATGGTTCCCGAGCGATCGCGTGCCACCTGAAGACTCCAATCTCGTTCGAGAGCGACGGATCTGTGGTCCCGGAAGTGGATGAGGAAACGCCGCACGAACTCGTCGACGAGGGACGACTTGCCGGAGCCGGTGCCCGTGACCCCGAAGCGCGGGGAGTCCATGTCGCGTGGCGCGGCGCCCAAGCGACGGCTGCAGCGTTTTTCCTTGCTCGCGAGAGGGCTCGGGGCCACCTCTCACGGCCTTGGGGGTAGCCGCTGAGCTGCGATTTCTCCGATGGCACAGGAGCAGACCTACGAGACCAAGTCGCTCACCTGGATCACCGTCGCGGCCATCGTCGCGGCGGTCTCCGGCGCCGCGCTCCTCGCGAGCTCGTCCTGGCTCGTGGGCGGCGTGGCGATCGCGATCGCGGTCGCGCTCGGCGCGCATGGCTACACCTGGCACCGGCGCCTCGAGACCGTCCAGCAGTTCCAGGCCGTGCGCCGGGCCGCGAAGGAAGGGGCGTACGATCGGGCGCGCGGGTTGCTCCAACGGCTCGAAGGCAGCAGCACGGCGATGGCCGCGTCGGGGTGGTTCGAGAGCGGTTGGGGCGCTCTCATGCGGGGGCAGATCAGCGAAGCCACCGAGGACTTCTCTCGCGCGCTCGCGATCCCGCCGAAGGCGGTTCCGTACGCGGCGGTCTCGTGGCGTGCAGCGCGCACTCTGTCTCTCGCGCTCGACGGGGACGACGAGCGCGCGCTGGCCGACATCGAGGGCGTCCGAGAGAGCCTTAGGCGCGGCGTCTCCAACGCTGCCCTGTTCGGCCCCGCGAGCCGAGGCATCGCAGCGCGCGTCGGCGTAGCGGAGTGCGTGATCGAAGCGCGCAACGGCCGCGGGCGAGGCGCGCTCGCGAGGCACGCGACGCGGGTTCGTCTCGATGGCTTCGCGCCGGATCGAGCGCTGTTTCAGGGGCTCGTTCGCCTCGTCGGATCGGGGGCCGCGCGCGGCCCGTACCGTCTCCCGCTGCGCGGCGATCTCGAGGGCGCTCCGTCGACGGCCCACGTGTGGGTCGGCCGTGTGCTCCCCGATGCTGCCGAGCTCGTGTTCTCTCGAGCGACACAGCCTCTCCCGGAGGAAGCGCTGACGCGCGAGGTGCTTCGACCGGGGCGCGACACCCATGCGACCCGGTCGACCTGGGTCATTTGGGTTCTCGCCGGGCTGATGCTCGCGGCCGCTGCGCTTCAGGGTGTGCAGCGCTGGGCTGCGCTCGCTGCGTTGGCGGTGTTCCCAGCGTTGCTCCTGGCGCGCCGCGGGTGGCGCGCGAGGCGGATGCGATTGGATCGCGCCGCCATCGACCTGCTCGTCGGTCAGCTCGCGCTCGAGGACGCGCCGAACGACCTGGATACTCTCGCGCAGCTCGATCCCCGCGAACCCGCGAACCGCGCCGCGAAATGGGCCGTGCTCGCGAGCGCCGCGCTTCGATCCGGCCGCTTCGAGGACGCCCTGGAGTACGCGAATCGCGGGGTCACGGCTGCGGAGTGGCGACAAACTCCCCACGAGCTCCGCATCGAGCTCGGGTTCGCTCGCGCCGTGGCCCTCGCCGTTCGCGGGAAAGCCGCATCCGCGCGCGGAGAGCTACGCGAGCTGGACGCGGTCACGGTCGCGGACGCCGACATCGACGTGTCACGTCGGGCAACGATCGAGATGCTCGCCGCGCTCGCTGCCGGGGACGTCGAGGAGGCGCGACGGTTCGCGGCTTCGACGGACGAGAACAAGCTCACGGGTCCCGTCGCACTCGCCGTGGATCTGTTGCTGGCCGCGGGACCCGAGCGCGCGTGGCTGCGTGAGGAGCTGCGCGAGTCGGCGGAGCTGCGGGCGCTGGCGAACGCGTTCTCGGCGGAGCTCACCGCCGAGCTGATGCGGGGCGCGGACTCGGAGCCCACGGAAGAGGAGCACGTCGAGGTCGCTACTTCGTCGAGCCGCGGTCATGCGCGGTGAGGATGGGCGAGGTGATGGCGCGTCATGGGATTCGACATGGGCGGTGGGTGATCGCGGGGACGGCTGGATGCGCGCCCGCACGCGTCGAGAGGCGACTGGGTGTCCCGCATCGCGCCGAAGAGCTCGCTGCGGAGGTCCGACGGACACGACGTCCGGCGCCGAGGTGACCCGGAGAGCGCTCCGGCGCCGGTAGGGTGGCTCGCTATTCGTTGGGCATACAATTCGTGTCTCTGGCCAACGTATTGGCATTCATCTGCAAGCGCCGCCGGCGATTGTTGGATGCAATGCCATGTTGGGCAGCCGTTTCAGGCGAAAGAGGCTAGGAGAATATCCGGTCTCGGGAGAGCCATTGCGAGTAGCCGTCCTTGAAATATTTCGGTACCCGTTCACCCGTCGGACGGGATCAGCGTGGGGACTTCCAGTTGAGCTGGGTCGCAAGCTGCAAGGAGGAAGCCGAGGATCGACCTTCGCTGGAGGCGAAGCGAATGGATCACGGTCATGACTCGCTGGGCGAACAGGCATCCTCGCTCGCTCTGGGAGCCGTAAGAGACCTTGCGCCAAAGCACGAACGGGCGCAGCGCGCGCTCGGCATGATTGTTTGTGGGATCCACTTCAGGCTCGAAGGCGAACGTGAGGAGGGCGGCCTTGTGTTCGAGTATGTCGAGGCAGGAGCCGGAGACGCCGCGCAGGCGCAGCTCCGCGCCGCGTTCGAGGAGTCCCTCGAACGCCATCTGCGCGTTGGTCGCCATCCTCTGGTACTTGGCGCGTGGAGGGTGCCGTCCCGCACCTTGTGCCAGGCGGACAGCATGGCGTGAGAGAGCAGGAGAAGGTCCTCCCCGAGTTGGCGTCCCGCGTCCTTGCGTTCGGAGAAGGCGACGAACTTCCTGATGAG
This sequence comes from Polyangiaceae bacterium, assembly GCA_046351395.1. Lineage (GTDB taxonomy): Bacteria > Myxococcota_A > Polyangia > Polyangiales > Polyangiaceae > CAYYKK01. The sequence continues at coordinate 12,931 of JAXLYP010000056.1, read as the reverse complement.
GTGCGCCCAGCAGATCTGCCGCCGCTCCATGGCCCAGAAGCCGAACTGCGAGCCTCGGTCCGTCACCATGATCCCGGAGAGGGTTCCAAGGAGCGCGGCGATTGTCTCGCGACAAGCATCGGCGGTGACGAAGAACACAGCGACGGACCGCGTTGCGATCGTCCAGAGCGCGGCATACAGGCCGGCGACTCGCCAGGTGCTTCCGTCCACGTGCTTCACGGGGTGCGCGCGGACGTAGCAGGCCGCGGCATCCACCGGGGCAGCGATAGCGTCGCTGATCCGCTCCTCGGCCTCGCTGAGGGCGCCGAGCGAGACTGGGATGCCGAAGATCTCGGAGAGGTACTCCCGCAACTGTCGCCGGCTCGTCCGCGCGCCGAGGAAATAGCCGATGAACGCGAGCAGCCGGGGACCGAACATGTGGCTCGGGACGTCTGCCGGCAGACTCGCCCACGTCGTCTTCCCGCAGTCCTTGCAACAGGCCCCGCCCATGACGATCTCGTGAACGTCCGGCTTGATCTCGGGGATGTCGACGACCTGATGCAGGCGCGGGTCGATCCCTCCGCCGCGAGATTCCGTCCGCCGCATCCTCGACATTCTTCGGCGCCAGCTTCGTCCGACGGGTCACCTTCTCGGGCGGGAACAGCACGCGGGTGTTCGGCTTGTGTCCGGGCTGGCCGCCGCGACTTCGACCGGTCGGCTTCTTCTCGGGTCGAGTCCCAGGTGGATCGGTCGACGGAGGCTTGCCCGAATTCCTCGAGTTCTGCCCCAGCTGCTGCTCGAGGTCGGCGACTCGCACCTTGAGCTGCGCGATCTCCGCGTCCTGCTCCGCGATGATTGCGTCGCGCTCCGCGACCATGGCAAGCAGCGCCGCGACCTGGGCTTCCAACTTCGCCAGACGCTTGCCGACCGAGGTCACCGACCCACTCGATCATGCGGCGATCCTCGTGTCGATCCCCGATCGCGTATGATCACATATGATCATGTATGGCTGCTCGACCCGGTGAACGGGTACGTCGGACGTGCCTCCCCACGCGCGCGCAGCGGGCCTCCTCCGCGAGGGACACGTGGGCGGGCCGAGCGCCGCGCCCGAACCGCGCCGCCGCACCTCGCAAGTGCAGACGTCGGCAAAGCTGCGGCCTGCGCTCGCAGACAAAGACGCTGCTCCGCAAATCCCGTCGAGCCGCCCAAGCAACATTCCTGAATGCCGTCACCAGCGATCCGATTGTCGGGGTCCGACGGACGTGCCTCCCCACGCGCGCGCAGCGGGCGCGACACGGCGGCGCTTCGAGACTCGGTTCACGGGTTCTCGCGCCCGCGAGCACGCGTAAGGGGGAGGCGGACGCGCGCCAGCGCGGCCGGGTGGGGGCCACCCCACTGGCTCCTGCGCCACGTGTTCGAGATCGATGTGACCACCTGCCCGCGTTGCAACGCGGCGATGCGCTGGGTCGAGGTTGCGACGACGCCAGGCGAGATCGCGAGGCTCCTCGCGAAGCACGGCCTCCACACGGGGCTCCGCCCCGTGGACCCCGCGGAAAGAGATCCAGAACCAGAGCAGAGGCAGAGCTCGGCTGGCGCCTCGCCGCGCGCCCGCCCCCCATGAGAAGCTCGCCTCTACCGGCCGGAGTCAGCGCTCGCCACCTTCGCTGGCGAGGCGTCGAGCGGCACGTGGGGCATGAGCTTCGCCAACAACGCACCCGCGACCAACGCTGGCCGGGCTATCTGTACGCCGCTGACATCGCTGTCTGCGTCGACCCTTGAGGCAAGGCTCCGCCGCCCGGCAAAGACGCTAGAGCAGGCGCGGCGAGTCGCACAGCCGCGCTAGGTGATCGGATCGCACGGGCCGAGCGGCACCTTCGCCGCGCCGACGGACTTCACGACGCCGGGTGCAGCGAACGAGAGCACCGTGCCGGCGGCGTGCTCTCCGAACGGCTCGTCGAGCGTGATCAGCGAAGGGGAGCCATCGTCGAACTGGCCGAGCAACGTCTTCGCGCGCGCAACGTAGCCGAGCGGATGCGTCCATCGTTGCGCGAGCGTGCCCACGTGGAGGGTGCCGTTCGGCCAGCGCGCGATCGTCTCGTTGCCGGCGAGCGGAATGCTCGTGACCACGGCGTCCTCGGCCAGCGTGGCGTGTGCGAGCGCACCATCGTCGCCGAAGCGCGTGTGCTCGCGATACGTGTGCTCGACGTCGTTCATGATCGCGCCGAGCGTTCGCGCGCCGGCACACGGGATGTCGTCGATGCGCGCATCCGACGCGAGGTACAGGCTTCGCGGCGTGCCATCCGGCCGCAGGTGCACGCGCGTGCCGCCTTTCGCGGTGTGTGCGCCGACCGGCTGGTCGTTCGCGAGGACCAGCGACACGACGATGCCGTCTTCGATTTCGACGTTGGACCCCTTCGCGGCGACGAGCCCGCCGATCGTCGCCGACTCGCGCAGCGTCAGGCTGCCCGCGACCGAGCCCGGCTTGACCGGTAGCTGCATGCGAACCGCGCCATCGACGAGGTCCGTGCGCCAGGTGCCGGGCATTCGCCGGCCGTCGGGAGGAGTCGCGTCGGCGGCGACGACGCGAGCGAGCCGCCGAGCGTCGTCGAGAACCACGGTGCTGCCGGCGGGGAGTTGCCAGCCATCGAGGACCCGATCTCGTGCGAGCGTCGCGCGAACGACGCGGCCCTTCGCGTCGAGCTCGACGAGCTGGCCCTTCGCACACGGGATGGTGTCGAGCTCGATGTCCTCGCGCGGTGAAAGCGCTGCCGGCACGCCCTCGTCGAGGTTGACCACGCTGCCGGCGGCGACGGGCACATGCGCGATCACCGTATCGATCGCGACGGTGCCTTCGACCAGCCGTCCCTGACCGTCGAGATAGACGCGGGTGCCGGCCTTGCACGGGACCTCCGACAGCGTCGTGTCTTCGGAGAGGTAGCAGCGCGCGAGCCGACCGTTGTCGTGAAAGCGCACGATCTCGCTCGATTGATACGGCACTCCGTCGACGACGCCGTCGCCGTCCGCAGAGCCTTCGCGCAAAAAGCCAAACTCGAACACGATCGTCTCGCACGCGAACCGCACACCGGCGAGCTCGAGCGGCTCGGGACACGTCGCGTGCGAGAGCGAACCGCTGTCGCCGAAGATGAGCTCCGTCTGTGCGGGAAACGTGCGGCCATCGATGGTCAGCGGCGCCACGAGCGTCACAGCGCGTAGCTGAAGCTCGCGCACGGGCGCGTCGAACGTACCGCCGCGCTCCATGGTGATCTTCGAGCCCGCGGGGAGCGTGATCGTCACCCACTCCTTGCTCGCGAGCATCACGCGCGTCGCAAAGTCCTCGGCGCGGGTCGCGACCCACGCGGACAGCGAGCCGTCGCTCTCGAAGGAGACCTGCGCGCCCGCGGGCAACGTATCGCCATCGATCGTGTGCGCACGCGCGAGCACCGCGAACAACACCCGGCCGTTGCGATGAAAGCTGACGGTGGTGTTCGCCGCGCACGGCACGCCCTGGATCCACACATCGGCGATCGGCATCGCGCCGCAGATCCCGCCTTCGGGATGGTTGAACGTCTTGCCGAGAATCGCGGGAGGCGGCAGACGCTTGCGCTTCTTCTTCGCGGGAACTGACTCCGGCCTGGGCAGCTCCTCGCGAACCGGTGCGGGCTCGTCACTCTTCTTCGACCCACCGAACCATCGCCGCCAGAACGACATGAGCATCCATAGCGCGAGTCGAATCTCTTACACAGTGTCGCGTGGAACCATTGCAGCGCACGAACGAACGCTGCTCCGTCAACGAACGTCGACCAGGACTCCGACGGCAAGCCAGCCGCGGCGGAACGCGGTGCCGAACGTCGGCTTCGCCCGGATGAACGTGTGCGTCGGGCGGCCTTGGGTAGCCCTGAACCCCGGAATGGCGACGGAGACTCATGGCCGCTTCCGACGCCGCGTACTTATCGCAGGTCGCGCCGCTACGCGAGAAGCGAAGCGCGCTCGATCGTCCCTTCGATCGTTGCGCTCCCCCACGGTCACGTGGAGCGTGCCCTCGGTGCGGAGCAGCTCGAGCGTCGCGCTCTTGCCGGCGATCCTCGAAGACGACGACGACCGAGGGCGCGCAGTGCGTGATCGCGTCACGGTGCCGCCGCTGCCGTTCCACATGATCGCCTCGGCGTGAGGAAGACACGCGAAGAAGACAAAGGAACGCCAGTCGTTGCGCCGCAACGGTGCATATTCTCTTGGGTTGCCAGGTCGGTAAGTGCCGGGGGCGCGAACGGCGAGCTCCGCGCCGTCCGGATCGTCGTCGCGGAGAACGACGAGGACGCGCGCGAGCTCCTCACCGCGCTCCTCGTCGGCTACGGCGCCTCGGTGCAGTCGGCGGCGTCGGCGCCGGAGGCGTTCGAGGTCGTGAAGACGACCGCGCCGGATCTGTTGATCTCGGACATTGCCATGCCTGGCGAAGACGGCTCATCCGTCGAATCCGCCAGCTGCCGCCGGAGCAAGGCGGCCGCGTATCGGCGATCGCGCTCACGGCGTTCGCCCGCCCGGCGGACCGCGCGGCGGCGCTGCGCGTCGGGTTCCAGGCGCACGTCGCGAAGCCGCTCGACTCCGGCGAGCTCATCGCCGTCGCGTGCGCGCTGCTCGAGACCAAGTCTCCCTGACTCGCGATCGAACACGCTGCGTGTCCTCCGTCACGCGTCCGTTCGCGCATCGCGCATCGCGCACGCGCAGCGCCTCGTCGCGAACGATGCCAGTCGTTTTCTCGGCCTCGGGAGCGGTACCCTTCGCGGCGATGGCCTACCGCGGAGCACCGGACGCCGCCCCGAGGGCGCCGCAGAACGACGTCCTCGAAGAGATCGTCCACCAGTTCGCCGACACGTACGCGTTCGTCCGCGAGCTCGTTCAGAACGCGATCGACGCCGGCGCCACCAAGATCCGCCTGCTCGTCGACGAGCGGGACGGCGTCGTGTTCACGTCCGTCGAGGACGACGGCTCGGGGATGACGCTCGCGATCATCGAGGGCCCGCTGCTCACCGCGTTCTCGTCGGGGAAAGAGGGCGACGCGGGCGACGGAAAGATCGGCAAGTACGGGGTCGGGTTCCTCTCCGTGTTCGCGCTGAACCCGGCGCGCGTCGTCGTCTCGACGTCCACCGACACGGTGGCGCACGACGTCGTCATCCTCCCGGACCACTCGTACAGCATCGAGGAGCGCCCGCCTGCGCGCCGCGGGACAACGGTCACGATCGTCGCCGGCGGAGGCGCGACCGAGGGGCGCGACGCGCAGGCCCGGCGCGTGGAGGAGGCCGCGACCAAGTGGTGCCTCCACGTGCGCGTCCCGGTCGTCCTCGTCGTCGACGGCGGGCCGGAGAAGGTGCTCACGGTGCCGTTCTCGATCGACTCGCCCGTGTGCGTCGAAGGTGAGCGGAACGGCGTCCGCGTCGTCGTCGGGGTCGGGCGCGCGCGTGGGCGCGCACGCCCGGCTGCGTTCTACCACTCGGGGCTCCTCCTCCACGAGACGGCCGACGCTCCGCCAGCGCTGCCGTTCGTCGTGTTCAAGGCCGAGAGCGCCCGCTTCCAGCACACGATCAGCCGCGACGGCGTCCGCGCCGACAAGGCGTACGCGCAGGCGCTCGACCTCGCAGGCGATCTCGCGAAGGGCCCGCTGCGCGACGTCCTGCGCCCGGCCGCCGCGCGCGCCGCGGACGACGACGGCCCCACGCCCGAGGCGAGGCAGCGGAGCGTCGACGTGTGCGTCGCCGCAGCGCGGCTGCTCGCGAAGCGCCACGTGAGCCTGCCGCTGGCGGTTCCGAGCCGTGAGGGCGCGCGCTCGATCAAGCTGGGCGACGTCGGGGACGTCCCACCGGATCACCTCTTCTGCGCGTCGGAGCCGTCGTTCGTCGCAGAGATCGTCTCGGCCGCGGGAGGCATCGTCCTGCGGGACGACGGCTTCGGCTCGATCCGCGCGATCGCAGGCGGGCACGCCAGGTCGGTGGACGAGGTGACCGTCGCCGTCCGCGTCGAGGGGGCGGACGGCTTCCTGATGCGCGTCGGCGCCGCGCTCGGAGCCGCCGGCGCCGCGTTCACGAGCGTCGCGCTCGCGCGCGTCGAGGGGCCCGTCCCGGCGCGCGCCACGTGGCTGCTCGAGCGCGCGTGGAGCTCCCGCGCGGGCTTCGCCGGGTGGTTGATCGGCCCGCGCGGAGCGACCCCGACGGTGGGCCCGACGGTCGTTCTGATCGCGAGCGCGCCGCCGATCGCTTACGCGCTCGATGCGGCGGACGAGCACGCGGCCGCTGCGCTCGTCGCGCGGCTCGTCCTCGTCGAGGCGTGCCTCGCGAACCCGAGCTCGAGCGAGCGGCTCCTCGGCTGGGCGGCGACCGCCGCGTCGGACGTTGCGCCGTGAGCGCCGTGGTCCGAAGAGGCTCGATCAAGGTCGACGCGATGCGCGCCGCCGACAAGATCCGCGAGCACCTCCTCGCCGAGCCCGAGGCGTGGCTGGCCGAGGTCGTGCGGGCCGCGAAGCTCTCCGGCGCGACGCGGGTGGATGTCGCGTGGGACGCCGACGATCTCTGGGTTGCCTTCGACGGCGCGCCATGGCCCGCGCGCGTCGTCGATCGACTCGAGACCTGCGTCGTCGCGGACGGCGAGACGTCGCGCGCCGCGCGGCTCGTCGCGGTCGGTGTGTTCGCCGCGCTCGGGCACGAGGCGCGCTTCGTCGACGTCGTCGGTCGCGTCGCTGGTGGCGAGATCGCGTCCCGCCGCTACCGGACGGATCTCGAAGGGGCGGCCGAGGCGGCGGCGCCCGACGTCCTCGCGCGGCTCGACGCGACCCACACCACGCTCGTCCACGTGCGGCGCGGGCCGAGCTTCGCGGTGCTCGGCCGCTTCTTCAGCCGGAGCGCCCCGCCCGAGGTCGGGCTCCTCGCGGAGCGGCTTCGATCGGAGGCGCTCCCCGTGTTCGTCGACGGCGAGCCGATCTGGGTCCCCGAGCGTGCGCCCGTCCTCGCGTCGGCCGCGACGGACGAGGGGTCGCACCGCGTCGAGCTCCAGCTGGTCGCGTCCGCGGAGGCCCCGCCGGCGATCGAGATCGTCGAGCTCGGCGTCCTGCTCGCGCGCGTGCCGTGGCCCGAGTCCTGGATCACGGCCGGGCGCGGCGACGCTTTCGTGCCGTTCTTGGCGGTCGTGTCCGGCGATCAGCTCCCGACGAACGTCTCCCGATCGAAGCTCCGCGACGACGTCCTCGACGCGTGCGTCGCGTCGGCGCGCGGTCTCTTTCCGACCCTCCTCGGGAACGTCCGCGACGCGCTCCACCTCGCGGAGGCGTCCCCGACGCCGACGCAGCGTGCCCTCGAGGACGCCGCGGGCGAGCTCGGGATCGCGTTCGTCACCGCGGCGCTCGATCAGACGATCCTCGCGGACCCCGGGGCGACCGAGCGCATGAGCGCCCTGCTCGATCTGCCGCTCCTCGCCACCGCGACCGGCGCCCCGCGGACGCTGCGGGTGCTCGGCGCGGATCGGCGGCTCGTCGTGCACACGTCGAAGACGCCGCTCGATGCCCGCTACGCGCCCGTTTGCGCGGACGTGCTGTGGCGCCGTCCCGACCGCGCGATCGATCGCATCCTCTCTGGCTTTGCGCTGCGGGACGTCCGCGACAAGCTGGATCGCGGCGCGGATCGCGCGGCGGAGGCGCTGTCCGCCCCGGCCGTGAGGTTCGGCTCGATCGCGGAGGGCGAGTGCGTCGCGCGCGCGAGCGTGCGGCCCCACGGCGGGCCCGCGGTGGAGCTCGCGTTGCGCGCGAGCGGCGCGCCGCGCGTCCGCCTCTGGATCCACGGGAGACCGTTCGTGACGCTGCCGTCCGCGCTGAAGCTCCTGCCGGTCGACGCGGACATCGCGTGGGACGGCGTCCTCGAGGCCGACATCGAGTACGTCGGCCTGTCGTGCGCCGACGGCGTCGTGAAGCGCGTCGAGGCGTGCCTCCTCGACGTCCTGTTCGGGGCGATCTCTCACGCGGATCGTTCGGTCGCCGCGCTGCATGGGCCCGTGCTCCGTCGGGTGAGCGCGGCGTACCCCGCCGAGTGGAACGTCCACGCCGCGATGAGCCTCCCGATCTGGCCGCGGCTCGGAGCCGCGCTGCCGCTCTCCACGAACGACGCGGCGACCGAGATCCGCCTCGCGCAGGGGTTCCGGTTCGTCGCGCCAGGCGCCGAGATCGGGCCTCACCTCCCCGCGGCGTCCGTCTTCGTCCTCGACGAGGAGGAGCGCGCCGCGCTCTCCGCGCACGTCCCGCACACGTCGATCGCCGTCGAGTACTCCGCGTGGTCGAGGATCCCGCCGAGCAGCCCGGACGTCGTCCGCGCCAAGCTCGCGGAGCGGGCGATGGGGACGCCGATGCGCGCGACGATCGACGGCCTCGACCTGCACTTCGCGCTGACGGCCGAGCGGCCGTGCCTCCTGCACCTTCATCGCGGCGAGTTCCTCGGCGAGCGGTTCCTCGACGGGGCCCTCACCTTCGCGGTGGAGTCGGACGCGACGCTCCCGATACGCGGCCGCCCGCTGGAGCTGAGCTACGCGACGCAGTCCAAGGCAGAGATCCTCGCGCTGCAGGCGCTCGTCGCGGACGACGCGGATCTGCGCGCTCACCCGGAGCTCGGCAAGCCGGTCCGGATGCTCGTGGCGAAGCGGGGGATCAACGCCGCGAACCGCGTCGATCTCGCGCGGCTACCGATCTTCGAGATCGTCGACGGCGGGTTCGCCCTGCAGGTGTCCGCGAAAGAGATCGAGCAGCGCTTCCCGGAGGGACCGATCCCGTACGCGCCGACCGCCTCGTCCTCCGGCGCGTCGCACGTCCTGATCGAGACGACGCTCGCGCCGCTCTTGCAGACGTTGCTGAGCAGAGGCTTGAAGCGGCTCGCGGACGCGCGATCGGCGCCGCCGCCAGCGCCCCCGCCCGAGCCGGAGCTGCGCGGGTCGTCCGAGAGAAGCCTCCGGGAGGAAACCCTGGCAGCGCTCGCGCGGCTCGAGGGAGCGGCGTCGACGCCGCCTCGACGCCGGGCCGCCGCGTTGGCTGCGCTGCCAGGGGAGCCTGCGTCCTCGCCACCGCCGCCGCCGGTCACCTCGCCCGCGGTGAAGCGGCAGGGGGTCGCGCCGTCCGCGCCGGCGCCGACGCCGGCGCCGCGCGAGACGAACGCGTCGCTCGGCGAGGCGGTCCGCGTCCTCTTCACGGGTGAGGGGAACGCGCTCACGGATCTGCGCGCCGTGCAGGCGCTGAGCGTCGTCGGGCGAGTCGGCCTCGGCCACCTTCGCGCCGGGTTCGATGACCGCCTCGTCGAGCAAAGCGAGGCCACCTTCGCCTGGGATCCACGCGCCGGGCGGGTCGTGATCCGCCGCGGGCATCCGTTCGTCGTGGGCCTCGTCGAGCGCGGCGACGCAGCGAACCTCGTCGCGGCGCTCCACGCGAAGGTCGGCGCGCCGGACGCCGCCGGGACGATCGAGGCCCTGCTCGGCGCCCTGCAGAAGCGTTGATCTCGGTTCGTTGAACGCCCTGGTGGGGCCTCGCAACACAGAGTGCCCATGCGAGTGACGAGCCACCTCATCGCCTCCGCCGCGAGTCTCGGCGGCGTCCTCCTGATGCTCGGATGCATCACAGAGATCCATCGATCTCGCGACGACGGATCGACGTCCACCGGTGGTGGAGGCGACGCGAGCACGTCCTCGACCACGGACGCGACGACCGCGACGACGACCGACGCGTCCTCGAGCAGCGGCGCGATGGGCGAGCCGTGCAAGCCCCTGAAGAACGCCGACGACCCTCACCCGACGCCCGGCGCGTGCGACGCGAACGTCGCGACGACCTGCGGACAGGACGGCTTCCTCGCGCACGACGCGTGCGACGCCAGCGAGACGTGCGTCGAGTACACGCTCCACGAGAAGGTCTTCAACGCCGATCCGAACGACCCCGCGTGGGTGGATGGTCGCGACGTGAAGTGGGCTGCGTGCCTCCCCGCCGACGCGGAGAAGTGCCCGACCGCGTGGAACGGCAACTACTACTGGGCGGTCGATCCGCCGCTCTGCGACGCCGCGAACCGCGTCCAATGTCGCAACGTCCCCGCGCCCGAGCTGTTCAGCAACTCCCCGCAGATGATCTGGGGCAACGAGGAGGGGTGGCTCCAAGTGCTGCCGTGCGGACCGAACGAGAAGTGCGCCGGAGGCGACACGGTCGGCGAGCTCGCCTGCATCGACGCGGCGACGCCGGACTGCGACGGCACCGAGCCCAAGTGCTCGGGCAACGGGATCGAATACTGCGCCGGCACCTGGCTCTCCACGCCGGGCTACAAGGACGTCGAACCCTGCAATGGTGGCAATGTCTGTTACACGGGGACCGGCGGACCGTTCTGCGAGCAGCCTGGCGAGACGCCGTGCGACGACGCCACGACCCCGGCGACGTGCTCGGCGACCGCGGACGCCGTCATCACGTGCTACCAGGGCTGGACCCACCACCAGAGCTGCGCGACCTGCTTCGGACCCACCGGGGGAATGGTCCCCTGCCGCTGCGAGGAGGAAACCGCGACGAACGGGTGGTGGTCGAGCTCGGGCGGGAGCATCACCTGCCAGGAGAGCACGGGCTTCACTTGCGTCCCGAAGACCGTCGTCGACTGCGATCCCGCGACCGACGCCGACACGTGCGTCGGCAACGTCGCGCACCGGTGCATCGGCTACTGGGAGGACTTCGACTGCGCCTCCCAGGGGAAGATCTGCGGCGTCGGCGATGGAGTCGCGGGTTGCCGCGATCCGAACGCGCAGCCGTGCAGCCCCATCGGGACGCAGTCGGAGTGTCAGTCCGGCACCGAGATCCTCGGCTGCTGCGCGTGCGGTCGCATCCCGACCGGTTTCGCCCCCGCGCAGACCTTGCCCTGTGTCAGCGGGTTCACCGGCGTCCTCGACTGCGCGGATCTCGGCGCGCCCTACGAGTGCAAGGAGACCAACCCGCCCTTCGGGTTCGCCGAGTGCGTGTTCAACCCCTAGTCCCGCCCGCACGGAGTGCGGGCGGAGACAATGAAGGGTGAGCCGAGTCCACGATGGCCCGCAGCGCGGTATCCGCGCCGGTCTTCACTTGCGGGCGTCAGCCCGGCCGGCGCCGATGCCCACCGAACTTCGGACGAGATGAAGCGCGGAACGAGGTGATGGACGTGCGCCCGGGCGAGGGCGTCGTCGTCGAACCCGAGGAGGACGTGCCCGTCGATCTGACCGTCGCCGGTGGGGACGTGGACGTCCTCCCGTGGCTCGGTGTGGCGTCCACGTCGCGCCGGCGCAAGGGGGACAGCATCGTCGCGGGCGCGCACGTCGTGCGCGGGAGGCTGCGCGGCACCGCGACGTGGACGGGGCTCGATCGCGCGTACGCGCGTGTGCTCCTCGACCCTCGCCGGCGCGTGGACGCGCTCGCGCCGGTCGCGCGATCCGCGCGCGCGTTGAGCGAGCGGTGGGCGCCGATCGCGGCGATCGGAGCGGCGGGCGTGATCTTCGCGCTCCACCGGTCGTGGCTCCAGGCCGGGATGGTGCTCGCCGCGGTGCAAGCGGGCCTCGGCAGCGCGGTGATCGGCGGGCTCTCGGCGATCCACGTGGCGCGCGGCGTGCTCGACGCGCTCCGTCGCGGGATCACGTACAAGAGCGCGGACGCGTGGGATCGCGCGGCGCGGGTCCAGATCGCGGTGTTCTCGGCGCGCGGCACGCTCCTCCTCGGCGAGCCCGAGGTCGCCGAGATCGAGCCGTTCGCGCAGAACCTCGCGGCGGACGAGCTGCTCGCGCTCGCGGCGGGCGGCGAGCGGTCGGAGTCGCACCCGGTGGCGCACGCGATCCTGCGCGCCGCGAAGAGCCGGGGGATCCGCCCGGATGGAGTGCGAAACCCGAACGGCTACCCGGGCCTCGGCGTCGTCGCGGTGACGTCGAGCGGGGAGGAGCTCGCGGTGGGCAACCGCGCGATGATGATGCGCCACCGCATCTCCGTCGCGACGGCGGAGCCCCGGATCGCGGAGCTCGAGGCGCTCGGGCGGAGCGTGATCCTCGTGGCGCTGAGCGGGAGGCTCGCGGGGATCATCGCGCTGCAGGACGGCATCCGCCCGGGCGCGCGCGCGGCCGTGCAGCACCTGCTCGACGCGCAGGTGGAGCCCGTGTTGATGAGCGGCGACTCGCGCGACACGTGCGAGGCGATCAGTCGGTCGCTCGACATCGAGCACATCCGCCCCGAGGTGCTGCCGAGCGAGCGGGCCGAGGAGATCGAGCGGCTCGAGGAGGGTGGTAGCAGCGTCGCGGTGCTCGGACACGGCGGCATCGACGACGAGGCGCTCCGCGCCGCCGACGTCGCGATCGGCCTCGGCTCGGCAGGCAGCGCGTCGGGCGAGTTCGAGGTGGCGCTCGCCTCCGACGACGTGCGGGACGCGGCGCTCTCGATCGCTCTCGCGCGCCGCGCCCGGGGCGAGGCGCGGCTCGCGTTCGCGCTCGCGGCGCTGCCTGCGGTCCTCGGGATCGCGGTGGTCTCACTGGGGGTCTTGCCCGCGGTGTTCGTGCCGGTGGCGTCGCTCGTCGGCGGAGCGATGGGCGTGTTGCATGGGAAGACGCTCGACCGGATGCGCAACCCGGTCGCGCCTGCTCTCCCAGGCTGACGAGAGGGGAACCGCCAGGGCGCCAGGAGACGCCAAGAGAGCCGAGATCAGCGATCTCGCGCTTCTCTGCTCTCTTGGGTTGCGAGGCCGGTAGCCGTGCTTCACGGGCCGCAAGAGACGGCGCCGCTGGCCTCGGCTGCTAGGGGCTGCGCCCGATCGCACACCGACAAAGGCGTGGCCGACCGTCCCGTCGAGCCGCCCAAGCAACATTCCTGAATGCCGTCACCAAGCGATCCTATTGTGGGGTCCGACGGACGTGCCTCCCCCACGCGCGCGCAGCGGGCGCGACACGGCGGCGCTTCGAGACT
>JAXLYP010000055.1:0-24579 GCA_046351395.1 Polyangiaceae bacterium | reverse complement strand
CCGAGGCACGACGGGCAGAAGGCGCGCCGCTTACAGCTGAAGGCGACGAGGCGCTCGAACCCGCACCGGTCGCACGCGATCGCCAGACACCCGTACTCGAGGATCCCGCACCGCAGGTACTCGTCGAACTCGCGCGCGACGAACTTGGGTAGCCCGCCGGGCTCCGCCGCCTGCTCTTGGAACGACGGCCAGTACGTCGCGACCGTCTGGTAGAGGACGGTCTCCTCGGGCCGGTGCCGTCGATAGCCTGCTCCCGCAGAACGAGCGTGCGCGTGCCCCACGGCGCGCGCCCTTCGCGAACGCCGTGCCCGACCGCGCGACCTCCACGATGTGGCTCAAACAGGCTTCGGCGAGCGCCTACTCAAGAGCGCCACCCCTGACGGATTGGCGGAATCAGGTGGCGCCCGCCACCCCTCTCTTCCCACGGAGTCCTCGCGCTCGGTGGCTCACTCGCCTGCGCGCGTGAGGTGGGCGGGGGAGGAGCGGCAGAGTCGGACTGAGAGCCCATCGCGATGATCGGACGCAGATCGTTGATCGTGCCCGATCGCGCGCGCGCTCGACCCTCCGTGAGAGAGCCAAGAGTCACCGCGCGCGCCGCTCCGCAGCGTCCGCTTCACCGCCTCGCTCGTCCCTCACCAGGAGGTCGCGCGGCGATCGCAGATGCTGGTGGCCGCGTCGACGAGGCCGCGCAGCGCGTCGCTCGTCGGCGCGAGCTCCGGTGAGCGCCCGCTGACCCAGCGGAGCGCGTCGATCCGGCTCGAGAACGTCGCGTGCTCCAGGGTGGGCGCGGCCGCGGCGAGGACGCCGCGCATCGCGAGGCGCAGCGTCGCCGCGAGGAAGCCCTCGAACTCGAGCGCGCACGCTGCGGCGCTCACCGCGGCCGCGACCGCGAGCGCGCCGGACAGACCTGCGAGGCGTTTGCCCGTTCCGGTCGCGGGATCCACGGACGTCGCGCCGCAGTGCGGGCACGTCCCCTCTTCGAGGGAGAAGTGTCGCTTACAGCCCCGTATACCGCCCCCATACCGACAGACGGGCGTACCGCTGTGTGAGCCACCGAGCGCGAGGACTGCGTGGGAAGAGAGGGGTGGCGGGCGCCACCTGATTCCGCCAATCCGTCAGGGGTGGCGCTCTTGAGTAGGCGCTCGCCGAAGCCTGTTTGAGCCACATCGTGGAGGTCGCGCGGTCGGGCACGGCGTTCGCGAAGGGCGCGCGCCGTGGGGCACGCGCACGCTCGTTCTGCGGGAGAAGGCTATCGACGGCACCGGCCCGAGGAGACCGTCCTCTATCAGACGGTTGCGACGTACTGGCCGTCGTTCCAAGAGCAGGCGGCGGAGCACGGCGGGCTACCCAAGTTCGTCGCGCGCGAGTTGGACGAGTATCTGCGGTGCGGGATCCTGGAGTACGGGTGTCTGGCGATCGCGTGCGACCGCTGCGGGTTCGAGCGCCTCGTCGCGTGGAGCCGTAAACGACGCGCCTTCTGCCCGTCGTGTCTCGGCCGACGCATGGCGGACACGGCGGCGCACCTGGTCGAGAAGGTCATCCCGCATGTGCCGACGCGCCAATGGGTGTGTTCGTTTCCGTGGGGTTTGAGGGTGCTGCTTGGGTACGATCGCAGCTTGTGTGCGGAGGTCCTCGGCGCGTTCGCGGAGGAGGTCTCGCGCTCTCTCCGCTGGCGCGCGAAGCGCCTCTTCGGTCTGGAGAGCGTGGAGGACGCGCACACGGGCGCGATCACCTTCGTGCAGAGGTTCGACTCGGCCCTTCGGCTGAATGTGCACTCGCACGTTCTGGCGCTCGACGGCGTGTACGTCGAGCGCGCCGGCGATGCGGGCGAGGCGGGTGCGCTCGTGTTCATGGCGCTCCCGGCGCCGAGCGCCGACGAGGTGCTCGACGTCGCGCAGCGGACCGCGAAGCGAGTCGCTGCGCTGCTCGAGAAGCGCGGGCGCGCGCTCGACGGCGGCGACGACGCGTCGTCCAGCTCGCGCAGGACCAGCCGGTCCTCGCGTCCTGCTACAGCGCCGCCGCCGAGGGGAAGGTGCTGCTGGGCGACCGGGCCGGGCAACGCACGGCGCGCCTCGTGCGCCCCGAGGACGCGCGCGCCGACGAGCCCGCCGCCGTCCTCGCAGGGTTCAACGTGCACGCGAAGGTCGCGATCCCCGCAGGTGACCGCGACCGCCTCGAGCGGCTCTGCCGGTACCTCGCGCGGCCGCCGATCGCGCAGGACCGGCTCACGGCGCTCGCCGATGCGCGGCTCCGGTACGAGCTCAAGAAGCCGTGGCGCGACGGGACGTACGCGATCGTCCTCGAGCCGCTGGAGCTCCTCACGCGCCTCGCCGCGATGGTGCCGCCGCCACGCTTTCATATGATCAGATTTCATGGAGTGGTCTCGTCGCACTCGTCGCTCCGTTCGCGAGTGGTGCCCGAGCCTCCGCCGGAGAGTGGCGTGAAGAGTCGCGAGGTGCAGCTCTCGCTCTCGTTCGACGAGGAGAGCGCCGAGCCGACGCGGCGCCCTTGGGCCTGGCTCCTGCGTCACGTGTTCGCGATCGACGTCACCTCCTGCCCCCAGTGCAACGCGGAGATGCGGTGGGTCGAGGTCGCGACGACGCCGGAGGCGATCGCGAGGCTCCTCGCGAAGCATGGCCTCGCGGCACGCCCGCCTCCGCACGAGAAGCCCTCACCGCCGGGTCAGTTGAAGCTCCGCTTCGACGACTGACGATCGACTGGACCGCGCGTCTCTCGAGAGACGCCGCCGCAGGCACGGATCCGTCCTGACTCAACCTCGCCGCCGTCTTCGTCACCCTCGCCCAGGTTCCGGCCCCGCTACGGGCCCGCTCGAGGCCAGGTTCAGCAGAGCGTCCTCGAGGTTCGGGCTCCGCGTTGCCCCCGCGTTGTCCCGCGGCTGCTCGTCGCGGAAGGGAAAAGCGCAGGTCGAATGTCCTAGCCGCTCGAGTCCGTACAGAAACCCCTGGTAGCACGAGCTTTTCGGCGTTCGACCACCGCGTCCGCCCTGCCTCTGGGCCTCTGGTGGAGGTCGACCCCCGCCGCGACCCCTTCGGGTACGCAGCTTCTGCAGATCGACCTGCAGGAAGTACCTAGGCGCTGGGCTTCTGGCGGCCCTGAACCGCAACGATTGCGTACCGGGCAGGGCGCGCCGGCCGCTCGACCCGCCCAGACACCCCGTGATCCGGGCTCTGGCCGGGGATCAGACAGGTTTGGCGGGATCCGTGGGACCCCCGACGGGCGGCGTCGGATCGGGGTTACCGGTGTCGGGATCCACGTCGACGACGACGCGACGTCCGCGCTGGGCCGCGCCGATCGCGTCGTCCTGCTCGAGGATGGGCCCAAGCAGGGCGTTCCGCCCGGCGACGTCCGCCTCCGACTTTCCGTGGTGCCGTCCGACGACGATCGCGACGGCCTCGAGCAAGAGATCCTGCCCCGTCGCGCGCGCGCTGCGCACGTCGCTGAAGGCGAGCACCTCGGGCGTCGGCGCGACGAGGGCCGCGTGGTACTTCGGGTGGAGATCGGCGAGCCGCGCGACGAGCGTCTTCAGCTCGAGCTCCTCCGCGGTCTTCGCGAGATCACCCGTGAGCTGCCCGAGGATCGTGCCGACCGCGACGTCCTCCTCCACCATCGGGAGGTTCGTGATGTCGCTCACGTCTCCGGTCGGGATGATCGCCTTGAGGAACGCGGTGACCTTCGCGTGGATCGCGGCGCCGGGGATCGCGCCGGCGGCTTGGTTCAACGCGTTGTCGCGGAGGGCGGTGAGCGTGCGGTCGATCATCCCGTCGAGCGTCACCGCGTCGAGCCCGCCCTCCGCCGGGGCCTTGGCCTTGGACTGCGCGTTCACGCCCGACCAGCGTCGCTCGAGCGCGTAGCACTTCTGATCGTGCTCGAGCGCGGCGGCGCAGTGCGTGGCGAGATCGGTGAAGCCTACGGCCTGTGCTCGCTCGGCGACCTGTCGGAGCGCGAAGATGCGGCGGCCGGTGGGGAACGTGTAGAGGTCGATGAAGGCGGAGAGCGAGGTGTTCAAGGTGGGCTCCTTTCGGGTCGTTCGGGGTGCCGATGCTCGCACCCGAGCGCAGGCCGCGTCAGCCGCAAAGCGCACCAAGTCTAGGCGCCGCGATGACCTCAGGCGCGACGGCGCGCCGATACGACGAGCCGTACGGACTCGGCCATCCTCCGCGTCAAGCCAGTCCTGAGGAGCGCCACAACGAGGATACCAGTGAAGACCGACATCGAGCCCAAAGCCATGCCTCCGAATCGCTCACGCTCCACGCCAGCAGTGAGTAGGACGGCAGCTCCAGTTGTGACGCCCAACGCGAGCCACACGAAGAACACGGCCATGAAGGCACGGTCGGCGCTCTGGCGCGGCCGTTCATTGACCCCCAAGTCCACCGCGTCGCTCGCCTTGGTCTGCTCATTGGCCTCCCGCGGCGCATTCTGCGCTTCCACCTGCCGTTGCCCCGGCTCCAGGACGGTCTGCACTGGGGGCTCCGGCTCGGTCGGCAATCCGCGACTCGCGAGCAGCGCAACGGAGCACCACGCGTCACGAAGTGCCAGCGGGTTGCGCACGCCCAGCAGCTCGAGCGCCGGCCGCGATCGCCCACTCGCAGCGCAGGCCCACGCCAGCACGATGAGGCCGGCCACGTGCGCCCTTCGTGACGCGAGTACATGGCGGACGAGGATGTCGAGGTGTCTCCCGCGCTCGGCGAGCATGAGGGCGAGCAGCGGCGCCCCCACGTCATTCGGAAGCTCTTGCAATACGGGCGCGACCCTGCGCGACGCCAGGATCGGCAGAGCGCACGTCTCGCGCGTCGGCTCCAGCCCGCTCAGCATCGCGCGCGTCCGCCGCCAATCGCGCGCGCGGATCGCGGCCTCGAGCGCATCCGTCCACGCGCGCTGGTAGTCCGCAACCCCTAGGAGGGCGACCTCGAGCTCCTTCGCGGAAGTGAACCGCTTGGTCACGTCGGGCTCGAGCCCTCGGCTCAGCACTTCTCGGAGCGGCGAGGGCACACCCGCGTCGAACTCGACCGCCAGGCCACCGCGCGACGCGGGCGTCGACCCCAGGACAAGCTTGTGGATCAAGGCGCAAACCGCATAGGTATCGCGCTCGAAGCCAGGCCACGTCCTTCGCGCGCCGGGGGCACGCGTCTCGGGAGCGGCGTAGTCCCCGGTCCCCGCGAGATCGTTCATCTCGGTCTTGGTGTCGGTCGCAACCCTCGCGAGTCCGAAGTCGACGATATTCACCAGAGCCCCGTCGTACAGGATGTTCAGCGGTTGGATGTCCCCGTGAACGACACCCGCGGCGTGGCACTGTCGAAGCGCTGTCAGGAGCGGGACCACCATTTGGCAGACCTCGCCGAGCAACCAAGTTCGCTTTACATCAAGGACCGGTCTGGAGAGGTACTGCATCATCAGGAATCGTTGCCCACGGCATCGCCCGACGTCCAAGACGCCAGCGTCGAGCAACTTCGGGACCGCCTGGATGCCGGCGGCGCAGAGCTTCCTCTGGGCGTCGATCTCGTGCCTAAAGCGCCGTGCGGCAACGAGATCAGCCTCTATGCTGCTCGGCTCGAAGAGAACCTTCAAGAACGCGGCCTCGCCATCCTCGTTCTTGACAAGGTAGGCCGCCGCCGCCCCGCCCCCGTGAAGTACCATGGCGACCCGCCACGTCCCATGGACACTGTCACCGATCTGGAGCGTCCGTCGCTCGCGAAGAGCCGTATGTTGACTCGCACGTTCGGGGTTCAGCAGCTCCTGCGCTGCGATCGGCTGCTCGGCGACGATCGCCTCGGCTTCGTCAAGCGCATCGGCCACGCGCTTCTGCGACGTGCGGAGGATCGCGGAGATCTGCTCGATCGACAACTCGAAGATGGTCGAGAGCAAATACGGCTCGAGCGCGAGCGCGCCCGAGAGCCGATTCCGAAGCGTGTTGGCAGCCGTGTCGAACCGCGTCACGAGATCCGCAGTTCGCGTTGCGCGTGCGTCGACAAGGCCCACGTGGGCGACCGTGAGCGCCGGCACCAGCGCCGTGGCAATGTCGGCCGCACCGGCGCGCTCGAGCGCTGGCGAGAGCGCTTCGACCCAAGCTTGATACGCGCGCCGTGCGAGCGTGGTGTCGCCTGAAGCCGCCGCACAATACGCGAAGACGCGCACTCCAAGACGTTCGAGAAGCGCTTCGGTGAGCTCGGTGTTTTCCACGGGAACCTCCAAGGCAATCGTCGGTGTTGGGGAGATGCCGGGACAGCAAGGCGTCGTACCGAGCGTCGCGGTAGACGCCGGGCGCGACGCCCTGGAGTCACCCGGACGACTAGGGCTGGCGGAGCGGAAGCAGGGGGAAAGGAGCGTCGAGCGCCGGTGGCCGGTGCGGTTTCGACGGAACGGGCGGGACCGCGTCAGCCGGGACGACGCCGCTCGCAGCGCGGGTCGCGCCGTCCTTCTCGGCGATTGCCACGTTGTTGACGTTCACGGCGACGTCTGGCGGCTTGGGAGGGTCGATCCCGCCCGCTTCGGTCGGCGAGAGCCGAGCAATGGCATACACGCCGCCGGCAGCGGCTCCGAGAAACGCGAGAACGGCGACGATCTGCTTCAAGCTCATCTTGGAGAGGAGCGCACCCACGGGCAGATCAGCGTCAGCTCCACCCGGCTGGCGGGGGCTTCGGGCGATGGCGCGCGCGGGCGGCGTTCGTGTCGCATCCGCCTGCAGGGAGGCGCGCTTCTTCGTGGCCGGTCGGTGGGTACGAGGGTTCATTGCGGCTCCGGGGTCGTATTGGTGGTGACCGGCGCGGCGGCCTGGTTCTCCGACTTGTCTCGAACGAGGAGAACTCGGACGGTCTCCTCCAGCGCGGCGATCCTCGCCGCCTGCTCAGCGATGACGAGGTTCTGCTCCGCGATGATGAGCTCTTCGGCGGCTCGGTCCTCCGACGCGCGCGCCCGGAGCGCTGCGAGCACATCCTCCAGGTCGTGAACCCGCGCGAGCAGCCGCTCGATGTCCACGAGAGCCGCGAGGCGGGCTTCATCGAGCCGGGTCGCGGTCGCGTAAGCCGCCGCGAGGGACCGGAACAGAGGCGCGGTGATGTACCCCGAGACCGCTGCCGCGGCATCGAAGTACTTCCGGGCGAGGTCGAACTCGCCGGCCCCCACCGCCGCGGTGGCGGCGCGCTCGAACACCTCGAGCGACGTCCCCCACCCAGGCCGCTTCTCCAGCTCCGAGTAGAGCACCCGTGCGCGGGTCCAGTCGCGCCGCTCGAAGGCGCGCCGGGCCTCGAGGATCACGGAGTCGGTGGTCATCTCGGAGAGGACCGAGACGATCGTCGTCGGGTCGTCGATGGGGGCCGCGGACGCGGACTCCACGACCGTGAGCGAGCCCGCTGTCGCGAGCACGTATACGGCGAGCTTCGTGATGATCCAGTTCTTCATGCCCGACGGAAGAGCAATCGGCTGGCCAGCTCGACAGCCGCCACGAAGCCCGGACTTTTCGCGAGTTCTGACCTAAAGCGGTCGTCGTCGGGGATTTGAATCGGTTCGGGTCCGAGTTGAATCGGACGAACCGGTCAACACCACCGGCCGATCTGTTTCTCTCGCCCGGAGTCGTCCGACCACCCAACGCCTCTGTCGCTGGCCCGAAACCTGCCAGGCCGGTCGGCTTCTAGGAGGACTCATGACGCGACGGTGGCTCTTCGGCTCCCACTTCTTCCATCCTACAACGACGCTGCGTTCGCTCGCTAGCCGACGAGAGGCACTACCGCCGGAGCGCGCGCGGACGGGCGCCTGGGCTCAGCGGACGACGGTGACGACGGCCGCAGCTGCCACGCCACACGACGGGCGTCCTGCAGTTGAGTATCAGTGCGGATCGAAACCTCCGCTAGCAGCCGCTCCTGCCGAAGAGGTTGGTGCGCACGCGCTGCGCGGTGCGATCAACCGCGCTGGGGGGGGAACCCTTACGCTGCACGAACCCCAGCTTCTCGACGCCGAAGAACAGGCAGTCCTCGCGACCTTCATCGCCCACGGTTGGGTGCGGGACCAGCAATTGGCCGGCTGGAGCCGACCGCCCGTCCACTTGGTATTCACTACATCGTCGACGATCGCGGACCTGCTTGCCAGCGAGAGCCTTCGACCTGACATTCGGGCTTGGCTTCGGCACTCACACGGACGCTCTCCCTCTCTCGGTTGGGTGGACGCCCCGCGTGCGCCCGCGCCGGCGCTGGACCGACGACGCCCAGTCGTGTATCAGAGACCTCGACGGCAGTGGCGAGCCGCGAGGCCAGTTGTTCGAGGCTCCGTCAGGATCGGTCGAAGGCCGAAGGGGGACCACAGCGTGAGCGGAACAGAGCGACAGAGCGCCGCAAAGCACTTCGCAGCCGGGCAAACACTCACCGCGGACGATGGCCAGAAGTTCAAGATCCGCTTCCTGCTCGGCACCGGCGCCGCTTCGGAAGTCTGGCAGGCCGCGGCAATTACGGAGGTGCCCGACGGACAGTACGAATCTCATCTCGTGGCGATCAAGTTGCTTCTGGGACGGGACGCGTCGGCGTCGTGCAAGGCTGAGGCGCGGATACTAGACCGCCTTAGAGATCAGCAGATGGTCGTTGGTTTGCTCGCGCGGGGATCCTGCGAAGGAGGTCCCTTTCTTGTCCTGGAGCACTTGCCTGGAGATCGGTTGGGCAAATGGATCTCCCGACTCAAGGCGGACGATAACAAGACTCGAGTCGAGACGTTCGCGCGTGTTTGCAGCGCTGTTGCGTCGCTTCATCGTGCGGGCGCCGCGCACCTGGACTTGAAGCCAGACAACATCATGATGCTCGAGACCGCGAGCGACCTCACCGCAAGGCTGTTCGACCTTGGCGCGGCGGCGCTTCGGGAGTCTCTGGACGAAGCCCGATGCATCCGAGAAGGAACCAATGCGTACATGTCTCCGGAGCAGGCGCAGGGGAGGGGGTCGGCAGCGGAGGTAGAGTTTCAAAGCTGCACGCGGATGGACGTATTTGCCCTTGGTGTGATCTTACTGGAGCTATTGGCTGGGTCTAGCGCCTCTCGCTCGAAGCGCGGCTACTGGCGAGTCGTGCCGGAGGCTGATCTCGAGGCGGAGATTGCTGCTTGCCTCCGACAGAACAGGGTTGCATCCGCGGGGTGGGTGCCGCTTCTTGCGAGGGCGCTGTCGAGGGACCCGGCCCGCCGCCCGTCGGACGCTCGGTCGTTCATGCACGAGCTGATTCGGGTTCAGCGCGATCTCGAGCACCTGCCCGAGCCTCCGACCTCCCGCGCTCGCAAACGGTGGATCCTCATCATCGCGCTCGGGGCAGCAGTCCTCGCGCTCGGCTGCGGAACTCTTGTGGCGCTTAGGCTGATAGAGCGAAAAGGCGCAAACCAGGACGGGCCCACCGCCGAGGTCCGAGAGGAGGCGAGTCGAGCCATGGGACCCAAATTTGCGGCAGGTGTCGCCGACGCCGAGCGGCGCAACGCACAGTACTACATCACTTCCGCGATGATGTACGTGACCATCGAGCCCGCCGAGGCCGCTGCAGGTGGCCCGGCGGTCAGGCTTGCGCACTACCGGACCAGCTACGACTTCCTGCTGCTCGGAGATGACGCGACGTTGAGGCGCTCGTACACAGAGATCTACGGCACATCGGAACCCCCACCCACGCGCGTCGAGCGCTGGCTCGGCCCAGAGAAGGAGACAAGGGTGCAGGGGGAACAGTCGGTGGTACCGCTCGTCGGCCATAGGGGCGAGGTCGTCAACGTGGTGACCGGAGCCACCATAAGGTACCCCTGGCCGATGCCACCCGGCTCCCCTCGGACGGCCTTCCAGGAACGCTTGGTGATTGGCGCAGACGAACATACGGTCGAGTACCCCAACGACGCGAGCAGCTTGGACGTCATTGGGGTGCTCACGATCGTAGTGGAGTCTTCGATCCCGATCACCGCAGTCGAAGGCGGGGCGGTGGCCTACCGCGGGGACGATTTCTCCTCATCGCCGGCGACCGTCGTCGATCCTTCTCCCGGCAAGTTCGGGGCCGCCCGGTGGGTCCTGTGGGGCAGGTGGGAGAACGTCGTCCCCGGCGACCATGTGGGCTTGAGGTTTCGGTGGTAGCGTCATCCGGATGAGGGAGGTCGGGAGATGGTCACGCTGAGCCTTAGAGCGCCAGGGCTCGATCCAGTGCACACCGAGAAGCTAGGGCAAGGAGAGTCCCTCCTGGTCGGGCGCGATCCCAAGCCGCCAGGCGAGTCGACCGTCGTGGGGTACCGCCACGCGTCCCGATTGGTAAGAATCGACTCGCGCACTACGTCATCCAACCACCTCCTCGCCTGGCACGCAGGGGAGGATCTCGTGGTCAAGGATCTCGGCAGCACGAACGGGACGAAGCTCCGTCTTCCTCCCCATGCTGAAGTTCGTATCCCAGCTGCGGCGGGCGACCTGACGCTCGACCTGGGCGAGGTCGCGCCAGCGATGCCGGACGTCGAGCCGCGTGAGGCGACTTGGTCATCTGAAGTGTCCTTCGCACAAGCGGTCACCGCGCGCGTCGAGGAGTGGCTATCCGCGACCCGCGCGAAGATGAAGGTCGAACTCATGCCCCGAACCAAAGCGACGACGCCGAACGTGATCGCTCTCGGAAACGGGGATGCGATTCGCCTCTTCGTTCCGGAAACGGGCAACACGTGGCTCCCGCTATATGACCGGATGTTCGAGCAGGTGTCCCAGTACGTGGACGCCCAACGCGCCCGCCTCCGTGCCGAGGAGCGGATCTTGACGGATCCTTCCCGGACGCTGTCCAGCCCCGCCATGGTGGAGGCGGTGAACGTCCTGCTTCGAGCCGCGAGCAGGGGACTTCGCGTGCTGCTCTTGGGTGAAACAGGGGTTGGGAAGTCCACCTTCGCACAGCTGTACCATGAGCAAGTCGGGGGCGGCGGGCGGCGGCCACTGGTTCAGTTCAACTGCGCGACGCTGAGCGGCGAGATGGCCGTGTCCACATTGTTTGGTGCCCCGAAGGGCGCCTTCTCCAGTAGCGTCGCCGAAATCACCGGTCTTGTCGAAGCTGCACATGGCGGAACCTTGTTCCTCGATGAGGTGGCCGAGTTGCCCGCGAGTGTGCAAGCGATGCTGCTCACGTTCCTCGATACCGGTCAGTACTATCGGCTCAACGACCCGAAGCCTCGCTCGGCAAAGCCCCTCGTCCTCGCTGCAACCAGCCGGGACACCAAGGATCCGAGCGTCTTCAACCAGGCGCTTCGGAGTCGACTGGCGTCGGTGGTCGTCCGCATTCCCCCGCTGCGCGATCGAAAGCCGGACATCGAGGCCTATCTGATGCGGGCGACCGTCGAATGGAAGGGGCGAGATCGCGATCTGTTCGAGTTGCTCACGAATCCGGCGCGCAAATACCTCGTGGATGACTACAAGTGGCCTGCCAATTTCCGGGAGCTCGTTGCGTTTCCAGATCGCCTCTCCGTGGTCGTCCCTCACGAAGCTGAGCAGATAGAACGCGACCACTGCCATAAGGCCCTTCACATGGATGAGCCAAGCGAAAGTGTTCATCCCTCGTCTGCGCTTGGGGGGGCGCCGGAGTCGCCGCTCTTTGGCAGCGCATCTCTGGAGGACCTTGCCGACATCGTTCCTGGGGCGCTGCGCGCTCTCTCAGGAAAGAGACGTTCGGTGGGCGCAGAGATGAGCATCTCGAGCTTCGTGGATCAGTTCGTGAAACCCATGCTCGTCGCACGGTTCCTCGGGATTGCGAGCCCCGCGGCGATTCCCGAGCGGATGAACCGTGAACAAGCGGCCCGGAAGCTCGGACTCGGGGATGGCAAGTCGGTGAAGGATCTGCTCGAGCTCTACAAGCTGATGCACGAACCGGAGAACCCGACCACGCGGTGACAGCGCGCTGATGCGTTGCGGTACCCACGTCACGTTCTGGGAGGCTCTGCTCCGCGTCAGCTCACGCTCTCGTACGCCTCCCAAGTCGCGTCGTCGATCGGCGCCACGTGCATCGAGTTCGACGCGAACAGGTACGTGCCCTGGAGCCTCCCGTGTGGGCCCTCGATAAGCGCGATGGCGCCAACAGCACCCACCTTCGATCGCGAGTAGCCACCGGGCTGCATGAAGAAGAGGTTCACGATCCGCGCGCCGTTCGGCGCGCCCGCCAGCGTCGCACCGGTGGACTGGTACACGCCACGGAGCAGGTGCGTCATGTGCGGATCCTGCGCGATGCCTTGAAGGACGAACTGCGGCTGCACGAGCGTCTCGCGTGGCGCCTTCTCGCCGATGTGCGCGACGACGAAGATCATCATGCCGCCGACGAGACAACCGATGCGCACGCCCCACGCGGTGACGGGGCCCTGCTCGTTGAGGTACCTGAAGATCTTCAGCTCCCAGTTGAAGAGCTGGATGACGCTCGACACGAGGCCGATCGTGGCGAGCAAGAGCCCGAAGTTCGCGATGCGATCCCGCATGACTACCACCCCTGTCGGAGCGCCAAGACGCCGTCCGCGCCCGGGCCGCCGACGTTCGCCGCGCCGCCGTTCCCACCGGGGCCGCCAGCCGCAGCCGTCCCGGCGATCTGGATCGTGACGCCCGCGAGCTCTATGGGCGCAGGGCCGACGGAGGCGATGCCGACCGACGGACCGCCGCGTCCGCCGCCTCCTGCGCCGCCTCGGCCGCCGTTGCCACCAGGCCCGCCAACGCACGCACCGCCCGCGACGAACGGCATTCCTGGCGCGCCCTGGACGCCGCCATCCATCCCAGGTTGGCCACCGTCTCCAGCGCCGCCTGCGCCTCCTGCGGCGGACTTGAGGGAGACGTTCGTGAGCGTGATCGTGGCGTTGATGGAGACGAGCGCGAAGCTACCGCCGCCTCCTCCTCCGGCGTTGCCAGGAAGTCCGCCGCAGCCGCCAGCGCCGCCGCCGCCGCCGCTGGCTCCCGCGCCGGTGCACGTGTTGCCCCCGCCGCCACCGCCACCGCCTTGACCGGGGGTGCCCTCGGAGAGGCCGGCGCTGCCGGCGGGGCCGACGTAGCCGGAGGCGTCGAGCGTGCCGAGCGCGGAGACGTCGGCGCCGAGGCCAGGCATGCCGGCGACGCCGGGACGACCCATGGTGCCGGGCTGGCAGACGGCGGGCATCGGCGCGCCGGCTTCGCCTGCGCCGCCTTTGCCGGTGGCTTCGACTGGCTTGCCATCGGCACCTGGATCGCCGTCAGCGTTCGAAGTCCCATTCCCACCTGTACCTCCGTGAACTGAAGTTGCCCCGCAGACTTGCTGGCCCCCACTTCCGCCAAATGTCCCCATGGCACCGGCGCAGCCAGTTCCGCCATCCTGCCCGTTCGCGGTTGCGGGGGTCGACGGCTTGGGCTGCGCCGCGCCTGCTGCGCCTACGGAGCCCGTGGACGACTCAAGTTCGCAATCAATGAAGTCGGACGAAGCGCCGCTCAGGAGTACGCCGACGCTCCGCGTTGCCCCCGCGTTGTCCCGCGGCTGCTCGTCGCGGAAGGGAAAAGCGCAGGTCGAATGTCCTAGCCGCCGAGCGACGGTGCGGCGCAGACGACCGCGTCGGTCGCGTGGTACGCGAACGCGGACGCGATCGCGACGTTCCTCTCGGACGTGAACCCGAACTGGTCGTACGAGGACATGTCCGCGATGATGCGCGACCACCTCGACGGCACGCTCTCCGAGGCGACCGCGCGCGTGAACGGCGACTGGAACGGAGACGTCATGGCGTTCGACGAGGTCGAGAAGCAGACCCTGTCGCTGGCGGACGCGCTCACCGCGGGCATCGTCCTCCAGTTCCCCGAGCTCGTGCGCGCCGACGCGGGCGCGGACGTCCGCGCGTCGGCGCTCCACGTCGGGATGCGGGCGCTCTGGGAAGCGCACGTCGTCTGGACGCGGATGTTCTTGATGAGCGACATCGCCGGCCTGCCCGACACGCCGAGGGCGACCGAGCGGCTGCTCCAGAACCAGTCGGACATCGGGGATGCGATAGCGCCGTTCTACGGCGTGGGCGCGGCCCACGCGCTCACCGCCCTCCTCGACGCACACATCACCGGGGCTGCGGAGGTCGTCGCGGCCGCGAAGGTCGGCGACGCGGAGCGGCTCGCCACGGCCGAGGCCGCCTGGTACGCGAACGCGGACGAGATCGCGGCGTTCCTCGCGAGCGCGAACCCCGACCTGTCGGAGCAGGCGCTGCGGGCGATGATGCACACCCACCTCGACCAGACGATCGCCGAGATCACCGACAGGCTCCAGGAGGACTGGACGAGCGACATCGCGGACTACGACGCGATCGAGGACCACGTCCTCCACCTGGCCGACGCGCTGAGCGACGCCCTCGCCGCGCGCTTCCCGAGCAACCTGCCGTCGGACTGAGGGGCGCGCGCGCGTCGGGTGGAGCGCCGCGAGCCAGCGGCGGTGGCGCGCCTGTGCCAGACTGCGAGGCGCGCCATGTTCCACGAGATCCAGGACGTCCCGCAGCACCCCGACAGCGAAGGCCGACGCCGCTGGTTCCGCGACGCGGGCTGGGATCTCATCGTCTGGTACGACGCGTCCGATCAGATCCGCGGATTCCAGCTCTGCTACGACACCGAGGGCGCCGAGCACGCGCTCACGTGGCACCGCGGCGAGCGCGTCACGCACCAGCGCGTCGACAGCGGCGAGGACGCGCCGCGGCCGCACGGCGCGCCGGTGCTCCTCCCGGGCCTCGTGAAGGCGCCCGAGGGGATCTTCGCGCGCTTCTCCGCGCGCGCCGCGGGGCTCGATCGGGAGATCCTCGCGACGCTGTCGGGCCAGCTCGCCGGGCTCTGAGCGGCGCTCGATCGACCGAAGCAGGGCGCGCAGGACGGATGGCGTCACGCGCGCCGCGGCGGTAACTCGCCCGCATGAAGCTCGAAGGGGTCCCGTTCCAGACCATCGATTGGGCGAAGGTGCCCGAGACGCACCACCCAGGCGCGCCCGGCGTGGCGGTGTGGCGCACCCGCGAGGTCGGGAACGTCCGCGTTCGACGGGTCGACTACCCAGCCGGCTATGTCGCGGACCACTGGTGCGCGCGCGGACACGTGGTGCACGTCCTCGAGGGAGAGCTCCTCACCGAGCTGCGCGACGGGCGGGCGATCGTGCTCCGCGCCGGGGAGACCTACTTGGTCGCCGACGGCGACGGCGAGCACCGGTCGTCGAGCCGCGGCGGGGCCAGCCTCCTCATCGTCGATTGAGCCGCCTCTTGCCGGAGGCCTGGGTCCTGTTTGCACCGCGGCCCCTCACGAGACCCCGGGTCGTGTTGACGCCCAAATGGCGCGAAACGGCCATTTGAAGCGCAGTTTGCCGAAGAATGGCCGCACGACGGCGACCTCCGGCGCTTCGCGCGGACGAAACGGGCTTCGCGCGCCGGTCAGACGGCTTCGTTGGCGTCCCCGAGTCCATCGCGCGCCGCCATTCCGGCCTTGTTGGTCACTCGGACGGTCACGCGTCCCCACAGGACCCCGGGTCGGGGCTGGGCGAAGCTTCGATTTCGCGCAAATAGGCGACGCGCGCGAACCGCAGAGCGGCGCGCGCGGTCAAACGAGCGACACGAATGGCCGAATATGGCCAAATGGCGGCGCGCGAAGCGCCAAACACGCCAAACAAGACCCGGGGACCGGTGAGCGAGGCCGCAAACCTCCGCCACGAACCTTGGCCCCCGCGAGCGAACCTCCCCGGGTCGCTGCCGAAGCCTCCAAGGCCACGCACCAAGCCTCCACGCCCGCGCACCGAGCCTCCACGCCCGCGCACCGAGCCTCCACGCCCGCGCACCGAGCCTGCCAGGGACGGCGAGGCGCTCGCGCGCGATGCGGCGCTCGCTGCTCGTCCTGCGCGCCGCGGACGATGCGTCGCTCGAAAGTCTGCGCTTCCCCACGCTGCTTGCGGCATGTTGCGCGCATGCGCTCGTTCGTGTGTGGCGAGACCCTGTGCAAGCGGTCGTTCGACGCCGCGGTGAATCCCGCGAAGCCGTGGCCGATCAAGTGCCCAGCGTGCAGCAGATCGCTCTACCCGGAGGAGATCCTCTCGTCGACGAGCCTCGAGGAGCTCGACCCCCACCGCGGCCCGCTGATGAAACCTCACGGGGGCAAGCTCACGCCCGTCCTTCGGGGCGAGCTCGCGCAGTCGGCCGCCGAGCCGAAGAGGTCATTGCTCGACGAGATCGTGGAGGAGGCCGACGCCAAGGCCGCGGGTCGCGACCGCCCCGCGCTCCGACGCGGGCAGCGCCGCTACCTCGTCGCGCGCGCCCTCGTCGCCCTCAGCGTCCTCGGCGCGGTGCTCTGGCGCCTGCTCCGCTGAGCGGATCGGCGTAGGCGGCGAGGGGCCCGGGGCGCCAAGCATTCACAGGCCTGAGTCGTTTCGTCCTCATGCGTTGCGAGAGTGCACGTCCGGGGCGATGGAACCGATCGCGAGTTCGTGCCCACGCGTGCTATCCAGTGGAGGCGCGTTCGACCACGGGATGGCCTGAGCGTTGCACTCGCACCATCGTCCAGGGGGGGCCGTCGCAAACCTGCAACATGGCACGACAACATTCCTCTCCCCGCTCGGTCCTCCTCGTGGACGACGACGAGCTCTTCGCAGACGCGACAGCGGAGATCCTGCGCGCCCGCGGCTTCGCCGTCGAGACGGCGAACTCGCTCGGTGAGGCGGCGCGCTTCGACCCGGCGCGGTTCGACTGCGTCGTCGCCGATCACCAGCTCCCGGACGGCAGCGGCCTGACGCTCGCGACGCGCGTCGGCTCGGCGGCGACGCGCATGGTCCTGATCTCGGCGAACCCCCGCATCGAAGCCGCGATCGAGGCGCTGCGTCTCGGGTTCGCGGACTTCCTGCCGAAGCCGATCGATCTCGACCTCCTGGTCGGCGCGCTGCACCTGCACAAGCCAGCCGCGAGCGCGCAGCGGTTCGACGTCGAGGCGTCGCCGCAGTCGACCGATCCTTCCTTTCAGGCGCTCGCGCGGTCGCGGTGCCCGGTCCTCATCACGGGCGAGACGGGCAGCGGGAAGGGTCACCTCGCGCACACCCTGCACGCCATGGGAGAGCCGGATCGGCCGTTCGTCGCGTTGAACTGCGCGGCGATCCCATCGGCGCTGCTCGAGTCGGAGCTCTTCGGGGTCGAGCGAGGCGCGTTCACGGGCGCCGAGACACGGCCCGGGCTCGTCGAGCTCGCGCACGGCGGGACGTTGTTCCTCGACGAGATCGGGGAGCTCGCGCTCGCGCTGCAGGCGAAGCTCCTCACGTTCCTCGACGACGGCATCGTCCGCCGCGTCGGCGGCGTGAAGGAGCGCGCGGTGCGCGTCCGCGTGTTCGCCGCGACGAACCGCGACATCGACGCGCAGGCCGCGCAAGGGGCCTTTCGCGCCGATCTGCTGCATCGCCTCGACGTCGCGCGGATCGACCTCGTCCGCCTCCGTGACCGCCAGGACTTCGAGCAGATCGCACACGCCGTGGTCGCGCGGCTCTCGGCGCGCGACGGAGTCGACTACGCGCTCGCGCCCGGAGAGATCGAGCGGCTGAAGGAGCACGCGTGGCCCGGGAACGTCCGCGAGCTGCAGAACACGATCGAGCGCAGCTCCCTCGGCTCCCCCGCCAGCGCGCTGGAGCCGTCGCGCTTCGTGCGCGCGGCGCGCCGCGACGCAGACGCGACGCGCGCGCCCGTCGTCGCGAGCCCAGGGGGCGAGGATCTCTCGCTCACGCGCGTCGAGCGAGAGCACGTGCTGCGCGTGCTCGACGTGTGCGGGGGCAACCGCACGATGGCGGCGGCGGCGCTCGGCATCGGCGTCTCCACGCTGCGCCGGAAGCTCGCGGAGTGGTCCGTCACCTGAGGGCCTACGGGCGATGACCGGCCGCGTCGACCTCACGCAGCTCGCGCCGCGGTTCGCGCAGATCGCCGTCGACAACGTCGACGAGGCGATCGTGCTGCTCGTGCCGAGCGGGTCGGTCCTCGCGATCGAGTACGTGAACCGAGGCTTCCAGCGGATCTTCGGCTACGCGCCGGAGGACGTCGTCGGCTCGCCCGTCTCGCTCCTCGCGTCGCGGACCGACGCGCCCCCCGACCTGCTGCGGATGAACCTGGACGCCCTCCACCCGCACCGCACCGAGGGGATGCTCCGCACGAAGAGCGGCGGCAACGTCCTCGTCGAGGTCGAGATGCAGCTCGTCGAGCTCGGCGGGGTGAGCGCTGGCCTGCTCGTCATGCGCGACGTGACCGAGTACCGGCGCCTCGAGCACATCGCCGCGGCGAGCGAGCTCGCCGAGAGCGTGGGGCAGGTGTTCGCAGGGATCCGCCACGAGCTCGGCAACCCGCTGAACTCGCTGAAGGCCGCGCTCACGCTCCTCGCGGACCCGACCATGGCGCTCTCGCTCGAGAAGCGCGCGGACTTTCTCCAGCGAGCGCTCGGCGAGATCCGTCGCATGGAGTCGCTGCTCGAGCACCTCCGCACCTTCAACCGCAACGAGCTCGTCCACTTCGACCGGGTCGAGGTGCGGCCGCTCCTCGAGCGGTTCGTGCGCATCGCCGCGGAGGAGTGCGTCGCGCGCGGCGCGACCATCGAGCTCACGACGAACAGCGACATCTCGATGCTCGCGGACGCCCGCCTCGTCCACCAGATCCTCTTGCTGCTCCTCGCGAACGCGCTCGACGCGATGGACGGGACGCCGACCCGGCGCATCCTCCTCGCTTGCTTCGCGACCACCCGGGCCGTCGAGATCCGGTTCAGCGACACCGGCGTGGGGATGGACGCCGACGAGCTTCGCCACGCGCTCCGACCGTTCGTCACGACGAAGCCGAAGGGCACGGGCCTCGGCCTCGCGCTCGCGCAGCGCTACTCCGCGCTGACGAGATGCGCGCTCGAGCTCACGAGCGAGCCCGGCGTCGGGACGTGCTGCACGCTGACGTTCCAGCGCGAGGCGAGCACGCATGACCTCGACTGACCGAGCGCTCGACTCGGGCGGGTCAAACCGAGCGCAGGATCATTTCGAGCGTGTGCGCCGCCAGGCGACACGATCGATCTCGCCGCGATCGAGCGACCGGCGAGCGCCCGGTGCTGGCCCAGCCATTGCTCAACGGTGGTCACCGCGGCGCGCGTCGAGCGCGCCGCTCCAAGGAGAACACCACCATGGCGGACGTGAAGAAGACCCTCGAGGAGCTCATGAAGTTGGACGGCGCGATCGGCGCGGTCGTCGCGGATTGGGAGAGCGGGATGTCGCTCGGTCAGTTGGGCGGACAGGGCCGCCTCGACATGGAGATGGCCGCGGCGGGCAACTGCCAGGTGGTGAAGGCGAAGATGTCGACGATGCGATCGCTCGGGATTGCCGGGAGCATCCAGGACATCCTCATCACGCTCGAGGACCAGATGCACCTGATCCGCCCGAGCCGCGCCATGCCCTCACTGTTCTTGTACGTCGCGATCGACAAGGCGAAGGGCAACCTCGCGATGGCTCGCATGAAGCTCCAGTCCGTCGAGTCCGACCTCCGCGTCTGACGCCTCCGAGGTCGCGCGCCGCCGAGCCGAGATCCCGAAGGCCAGTACCCACGAGCAGGGACGCGATGGCACGCTTCGACGCGAGCACCGGCGAGATCGTGATGCGTATCGTCTACGACGGGCCGGCGACCGCCGGCAAGTCGACGAACCTTCGCGGTCTCCACGCGGCGTACACGACGCAAGCGCGCAGCGACGTGTTCGCGCCGGAGCAGACGAAGAGCGGCCGGACGCGCTACTTCGACTGGCTGCTCCTCGGCGCCGGCCACCTCGACGACAGGGCGCTCCGCGTCGAGGTGCTGACCGTCCCTGGCCAGCTCGCGTTCGCGAGCCTGCGCTTCCGGCTGCTCCACGGCGCGGACGCCGTGGTGTTCGTGTGCGACAGCACGCCGGCCGGCCTCCTCGCGGCGAGGGTCGCTTGGAGTTTCTTGTGGCGCACGCTCGCGGTGATCGGCGCGAGCGACCTGCCGATCGTGCTCCAGGCGAACAAGCAAGATCTGCCGAGCGCGCTCGAGCCGTGCGCGGTGGCGCGCGAGATCAGGAGCTCGCCGACCGTCGCGCTCGGTGCGCACGCGGTCGATGGCGACGGCATCCGTGTTTCGTTCCACCGCGCCCTGGATCTCGCGCGGGCGCGCTTGCGCGCCGAGCGAGGCGGCCGGTCCCTCGAGTCGTTGCCGCCCTGGTCGGAGACCCCGGAGGAGCTCTACGCGGCGCTCCAGCGGATCGAAGGGACCGCGATGAGTGAGCAGTTCGAGTCCGCGCTCGAGCGCGCGCTCGCGGAGGTGAAGGAGTCATGAAGTCCAACGTCGTCGAGGAGCAGCGCCACGAGTCCGGGTCGGTGCCCGTCGCCCAGAGCGCAAAGGCGTCGGTGCTGGTCGCCATGGTGGGCCTCGACGCGAACACGCGGACGCTCGTCGCCGCAGCCGCCGGGAACGACCGCGGGCCGCCCACGCTCAGGGCGCCTCGCTCCGAGCCGCCCGGCCTCGCTCGCGGCGCGAGCCACGGCGACCTCGAGCTCGTCCACTTCCCCGACCTCGAGTCGTTCCGGGCCGCGCTCGACCGATACCCGACCCGCGACGCCGTCCTGATCGCGGAGGCCTCCGTCCTCAGGAAGCGGAGATGGTTTCCGCCGCACGTGCATGTCATCGGGCTCGTCGGGCCGGATCTCGGCGCCGTGAGCGACCTCGCCGCCGACGACTTCTTGCGCCGGCCGTTCGACGTCGCCGAGCTCGCCGTTCGCCTGAGCGCCGCCGCGCGGCGCCTCGCGACCGACCAGCGCACGACGACGCGCGGAGTGCTCGGAGGAGCGATGCGGACCGGCCAGAGCGGTGAGGTCATCGTCAGCTGGGACTCCGACTCGGCGCGCGTGCACCTCGATCACGGGCGCGTCGCCTGGGTGCACCGCGCCAGCCGGCCGGTCTCGATCCGGTCGCTCCTCGGCGACCTCGGCCTCGAGGTCGACGACGCGACCTGCCGGGACGTGATCGAGGAGAGCCGCGCGTCGCGACGCCATTTCGCGGACGTCGTCGTGGAGTGGGGGCTCGTCGACGCAGAGCGGATGCGCGGCGCCCTCCACGGGTACATCGTCACGCAGATCGGGGAGCTCCTCGGGCAGGTCGGAGCGACGGCGACGTTCGTGAAGGAGAAGCGGGCGTTCGCGAGCGCGTTCGCGTTCGAGGAGCACGAGGTGCTCGGGGCGCGGAGAGGTCGTCGCATCGAGACGCGGCCCGAGATGCCGCGGGTCCGACCAGCCTCCGTCCGCCCGCTTCCGGCGGCGGCGCCGCACGCGGCGTCCGCCTGGTTCGCGCGCGCCTCGTGCATCGAGGACGTGCTCGGGTGCATCCTCGTGGATCCCCAGAGCGGCGAGACGATCGAGCGGAGCGGCACCTCCGAGGAGGCGGATGACCGCATCGTCTGGTCGCTCATCGCATCGTTCGTCGCGCTCGGCGACGACGGTGGCGAGCTGCTCGCCACCGCGCGCGGCGCGACGTACCTCGCGCGCGCGGCCCCGGGCGCGACCGGGATCTTCGTGATCCGATTCGACGCGTCGCGCCTGAGCCCAGCGATGGCCCGACTGCTCCTCGCGCGCGTTGACTGACGCTTCGCCGTCTCCTCAGAACAGCGTGAGTCCAATGGAACACTCGTGCCCAGACCCATATGCGACGGGGCGTCCTCCCATCGTCCTCCTGGTCGACGATGAAGTCCTGTTCCGGATGACGCTCCGGGTCGCCCTCGAGGTGCACGTGCCGGGCGTGAAGATCCTCGAGGCCGGCGACGGGGCTGAGGCGCTCGCGTTGATGGATCGATCGACGATCGATTGCGTCGTCACCGATCTGGCAATGACTGGCGTCGGAGGCGTCGGGCTGCTGACGGACATGCTGGTCCAAGAGCGTCCGATCCCAGTCGTCGTGGTGAGCGCGTACGGTTGCGAAGGGCCCACCGACGGGGACGGGGTGCTCTGCTTCACGAAGCCCGTCGAGCTCTTCACGGTCTGCGAGGCGGTCGCGGAGCTCCTTCGCGCGCCGTCGAGCGGGCGGTCGCGCGTCACGCTCGCGTCGCTCGTGCACGTCATCGCGTGCGAGCGACGCGCGTGCGAGCTCCACCTCGAAGGAGCAGGCGGGAGGGTCGCCGCGCTCACGTTCGAACGGGGGCAGCTGGTCGAGGCCATCGCGCGGCGCGGTGACGGGACCGCGCCCGTCTCGGGCATGGAGGGAGCGCTCGCCGCGCTCGAGTGGAAGCCCGCGCGTGTGACCACCGCTGGCCGACCTCCGCAGCGACCTTCCGCGCCGCCGCCCGCCCCGCTCTCGCTCGCGCACCTCTTCGCCCAGCACCGGGTCCGGAAGGCCACGCGGACGTACTGATCGCGGGCGCCGAGCCCGTCGAGCGCGATCTCAGCGGCCGACGAACGGGACGGCCCCGACGAACGTGATGGGCGCGTCCGACGCGCGGACGAGCGACGGATCGTACTCGAACGCATGAAAGACGAGGGCGACGCGCGCCTCCCGGAACCCTCGCGACTCGGCGAGGCGAACCGCGGCGTCGCGCCAGCGCGCCGAGGACGAGAAGCCATCCAGCAGCGACGCCACGGGCTCGAGCGGCTTCTCGCCGGACCATGCGCCGGCCTCGTACTCGGGGCCGGCCGGCGGATGGATCCGGAAGCCGAAATCGCTCGAGAAACGCTCGGCGAGATACGCGTCCATTTCGCTCTCGTTGTGGATCCCGTCGCCGAGCCAAACCGAAACGACGCCCGCCTTCGACATTTCCTCGTGCGACTTCATCTCGTTTCGCGACCTGCCCGCTCGCCGGAACATACCGCAGGTGAGGTCAGGCCTCGACGCGGGCGGCAGCGCTCACGCGCGTGTAGAGCGCGAGGGCGACGCGGCTTCCAGCGTCACGGAGTCGATCCGCCCGCGCGGCGAGGGCCGCGCGGCCGACACGGACGCACTCCGTCCCGGATCACGCGCGACCAGGTGACACGGGAACGGCGCGGCGGGATCGATGGGCCGTGATCCCCCGTCGCGACGCGCCGCTCCCGCTCCGTGAGGTGCGTGATCTCCTCGGCATCGTGCGCGCGATGTACCGGGCGGAGAGCGCATCGACGCACCCGTCGTCGACGAAGCTCGCCCGGCTGAAGAAGATCGGCGAGAGCCTCACGACCGCGCTCGAGCTCGCCTCCGCGTCGACGCCCGGCACGGTCGGGCACCGCGCAGCGTGGCAGCACGCCGACGACGCGCTCGAAGGACTCGGCAGGGAGATCACGCTCCTCGAGTCGCTCGAGCCCGTCCTGATCGCGGCGAGACGCGCGGTCAGCGGCGAGCGCGCGGCCTCGGTGAGGACGAAGAAACCGGAGCGGTGACGCCTCCGTACGTCGAGGGAGCTGGACGGACGCCGCCGGTTCTGCTGGAGTGTCTCGGCGTCGCTCCGACGGCCAGGTCCCCCCCAAGGCGCGGAGCGGCGCACCTACTGTCCGCGCGGCCCCGCGGCCCCGCCCGTGCCAGTCGCGCGGCGGTCATCGCGGTGCCCAGGGCCCGCACACGTCGTACCGGCCCGAGGAGACCGTCCTCTATCAGACGGTTGCGACGTACTGGCCGTCGTTCCAAGAGCAGGCGGCGGAGCACGGCGGGCTACCCAAGTTCGTCGCGCGCGAGTTGGACGAGTATCTGCGGTGCGGGATCCTGGAGTACGGGTGTCTGGCGATCGCGTGCGACCGCTGCGGGTTCGAGCGCCTCGTCGCGTGGAGCCGTAAACGACGCGCCTTCTGCCCGTCGTGTCTCGGCCGACGCATGGCGGACACGGCGGCGCACCTGGTCGAGAAGGTCATCCCGCATGTGCCGACGCGCCAATGGGTGTGTTCGTTTCCGTGGGGCCTTCGCGTGCTCCTTGGCTACGATCGCAGCTTGTGTGCGGAGGTCCTCGGCGCGTTCGCGGAGGAGGTCTCGCGCTCTCTCCGCTGGCGCGCGAAGCGCCTCTTCGGTCTGGAGAGCGTGGAGGACGCGCACACGGGCGCGATCACCTTCGTGCAGAGGTTCGACTCGGCCCTTCGGCCGGTCCTCGCGTCGTGCTACGCCGCCGCTGGGGAGGGGAAGGTGCTGCTCGGCGACCGGGCCGGCCAACGCACGACGCGGCTCGTGCGCCCCGAGGACGCGCGCGCCGACGAGCCCGCCGCCATCATCGCAGGGTTCAACGTGCACGCGAAGGTCGCGATCCCCGCCGGCGATCGCGCGCGCCTCGAGCGGCTCTGCCGCTACCTCGCGCGGCCGCCGCTTGCGCAGGAGCGGCTCACGGCGCTCGCCGATGGGCGGCTCCGCTATGAGATGAAGAGACCTTGGCGCGATGGGACGTACGCGGTCGTGCTCGAACCGCTGGAGCTCATGTCGCGCCTGGCGGCGATGGTCCCGCCGCCACGCTTTCACATGATCCCATTTCATGGAGTGGTCTCGTCGCACTCCTCGCTCCGTTCGCGCGTCGTGCCCGAGCCTCCGCCGGAGAGTGGTGTGAACATTCGCGAGGTGCAGCTCTCGCTCTCCTTCGACGAGGAGAGCGCCGCGCCGTCGCGGCGCCCGCGGGCCTGGCTCCTGCGTCACGTCTTTCAGCTCGACGTGACCTC
This sequence comes from Polyangiaceae bacterium, assembly GCA_046351395.1. Classification (GTDB taxonomy): domain Bacteria; phylum Myxococcota_A; class Polyangia; order Polyangiales; family Polyangiaceae; genus CAYYKK01. Next base: position 7 of record JAXLYP010000055.1, on the reverse strand, counting down.
GTGCCCC
>JAXLYP010000054.1:0-24687 GCA_046351395.1 Polyangiaceae bacterium | reverse complement strand
GTTGGAGACCGTCGTCCGGCGACGGCTGTGGGGCGCGTTCAGGGGTGCGTCCTTGATGAAGGTGAGCGCCGACGCGGCGGGCATCCAGCTCGGGGAACGCTCGATCCCGCGTGCGTCGATCCTCGAGGCCACGGTCCTCCCTCGCCGAGGTCGAGCGGTCGTGCGGCTCGACGTCCGCAACGCGCGAAACGTCGAGATCGAAGTCCCGAGCGTGGAGTCGGGCCGCGATCTGGTGCGCCACCTGCGCCTCGATCCCGCGCGCGCGCGGACGACGTTTCCAATCAGCTCGACGATGTTTTCGGGGGGAGCCTATTTGGGTCTCGCGCTGCTCGGCTTGTTCGCGACGGTGATCGCCACGAGCCTCCTGGCGAAGCCGCTCGGCATGGCCGTTCTCCTGGTCCCCGTGGCGGGCATCTCCGCGGTGCTCTCGTTCATGGTTGCGGACGCGAAGCTGGAGATCGGAGCGGACGGCGTCCGCGCGCGTTGGCTGACGAAGAGCCAGTTCATTCCCTACTCGGAGATCGACGACGTATCGATCCCCGAGCCGTCCGAGCTTGAGGGCACCCGGGTCCGGCTGGAGGGACGGCGTCCGGTGGTCATCCCGATATCGACGAGGATGAGCCGTGGCGGACGCGAGCTCGCCGCCGTCATCGCCGAGCGAATCCTGCACGCCAAGGCGAGCTCGGGCAACGTCGACGAGGCGCCGTTGCAGGCGCTCGACCAGGGGGAACGAGCGCCCCGGGATTGGATTGACCACCTGAAGTCGGTTGGCTCCGGAGCGGCCGCGGGCACGCGGACGGCCGCCCTTCCGCGGGATCGGCTCCTCGGCGTACTGTCGGATCCAAGGCAGCCCGCGCGAACGCGGCTCGCAGCGGCGATCGCGGTCGGGAGCGCCGAGCCGTCGTCGCGGGCTCGCATCCTCGAGGTGGCGTCCGCCGCCGTGTCGCCCCGATTCCGCGTTGCCTTGGAGGCCGCAGCGGACCCCGAGCGAGAGGAGGAGCTCGTCGAGCTCGTCGGCGACAAAGAGGATCCGACGCTCAGCGCGTGAGCGTTCGCCCGGGCGCCCTGGACGCGTCGTTCACAATGGCTCGGCAACGACGAGGAGCTCGATCGGCCGCAGCTCCGCCGTCGCCACGAAGAGGCGACCTTGCCACCACCAGGCCACCATCGAAGCGTACATATGCGTTGTCGGATCGAACGAAGAGTCCCTCCGGTCGTTCGAAGGTTGCGTCGTCGAACTGCGCCGGAACTCGGTGGTCAAGGCGGCGCCGCCGTCCGCGCCGCTGGAGCTCGTGGTCGCCCCCGAAGAGGCCGCGCGGTCGTGGTCCTTGACACATAAGTTTTCACTTATTATATGTCCGGGCATGGCAACTCCTTCACTCCCCGCGCCCCCTCCCTTGGCTCCGTATCTCACGGTCTCGAGCGCCGCAGACGCGATCGACTTCTATGGCCGCGCGTTCGGCGCGGAGGAGGTCTCGCGCCAACCCACGCCCGACGGGAAGAAGATTATCCACGCGGCGCTGCGGGTGAACGGCGCCCTCGTGATGCTGAGCGACGATTTCCCCGAGATGAGCGGGGGGAAGTCCCGCACGCCGCAGGCCTTTGGCGGCACCGCCGTCACGCTCCACCTCAACGTCGGCGACGTGGATGCGCAGTGGGCCCGGGCGACCGCGGCGGGAGCCAAGGTCGTCATGCCGCTCGCGGATCAGTTCTGGGGCGATCGCTATGGCATCGTGGAGGACCCATTCGGGCACCGCTGGTCGATGGCGACCATCAAGAAGGTCGCGTCTCAGAACGAGCTCGACGCGGGCGCGAAGAAGCATTTCACGTGAGGCCCGCCGGCATCCGGCGGGATGCGTTTGCCGCCGTCGCTGATCCGAAGCGTCGAGCGATCCTCGACGCGCTCGCGAACGGCGAGCGCTCGGTCTCGGACCTGTGCGAGCTCTTTGCCGTGAGCCAACCCGCCGTCTCGCAGCACCTCGAGGTGCTGCGCGAGGCGGGCCTCGTGGTCGCGCGCCGCGAGGGGCGCCATCGCTTCTATCGACTCGAGGCGACCCCCCTCCGCGACGTCTATGACTGGTGCGGCCACTACCAGCGATTCTGGGAAGGGAAGCTCGACGCGCTCGGCCGCACGCTCGACCGCCTCGCCGACCGCGAGGCCCCTGCCAAGAAGAAGAGGTCTCCGTCATGATCCGCCCCAATGTCTCTCGCGCGCGTTGGCCCCACCGCGACATCAAGCTGGAGCGCGTCTACCTCCATCCGCCCGCGCTCGTCTGGCGTGCGCTCACGGAGCGCGACGTCCTCGCCGAATGGCTCATGCCGAACGACTTCGTCGCGGAGGTCGGTCACCGATTCACGATGCGCACCGATCCCGCCCCCGGGTTCGACGGGGTCGTCCATCTCGAGGTGCTCGCCCTCGACCCTCCCGTGCACATGCGTTGGTCGTGGCGCGGTGGCCCGCTCGACACGGAGGTCGGCTTCCGGCTGGTCCCCGAGTTCGTGATGGGCCGCGAGGCGACGCGCCTCGTGCTCGAGCACACCGGATTCGCGGGTGTCCCAGCCGTGCTCGTCTCGTTCATCATGGGATCGGGCTGGGCCGGGATGATGAAGAAGCGCTTGCCCCGAGTGTTCGACGCGCTCGCCGACGGAGCTCCCACTCGACACTCCGGCGCAGCGACCGGGACCGCGGAGATGCGCAAGACTGGGTGGCACCGTCTGTCGACGCTCTTCCGCCCGGCGCTCGGAAAGACTCCACCCCCCGGGTGAGCGTTCGCGCGCGGGGCGCCGGTGGTGTCTTTAGGAAGGTGCCGTCGGCGGTGAGGGGGCGCGCTCCAGGACCACGCCACTTCAGCGCGAGCCGAGCCGCGCCATGACCGTGAACGCGCCCCTCGGTGTGGTGTGGCACCCGTGAGGGGCGGTACGCTAGCCCCGTGGATTCCGGGACTCTACGAGGTTTCATCGATCGGGCTTATGCGCTCGAAGAGTCCGAGGAAGCGTGGGTGCGCTCGCTCGCACTGGAGTCGGAGCGTGGTTTTGGAGCGGGCCTCGGGAGCGTGGGTATGGTGCTCGATTTGCGAGCGCCCGAGGCACCCATCGTGCGCGCCGTCGGGGTCGCGGGGATGCGGGAGGCGGGCGCTGCCGCGCTCGTCGAGTCGACGGTCCGCGCGCTGCCGGCGAACGACCTCGCGTCGCTCACGGTGATGCCGCCGACGGGTGACGTGGGCGGGCCCGGGCGATCTCGGGCGCCCGCGCTGAAGGCATGGCTCGAGCGGTTCGGAGCGATCGACATGCTGACGCTGCTCGCGCTCGATCCGAGTGGGATTGGCGCGGTACTTGCCGTCAACCTCGACGAGGCGCGCGTGCTCACCGCGACAGATCGGCTGCTGCTCTCCCGACTCGCCGCCCACGTCACTGCGGCGCGCCAGCTGCGCGACGCAGTCGAAGTGCACGACGACGCGACGTACGCGCGAGACGGAGCACAGCTCCGCGTTGCGCCCGACGAGGTGGCGGAGGCCATGGGCGAGCCGGACGTCGGCGATCGGCTACGAGCAGCGGTGCTGGCGCTCGGCTCCCTCCGTCGCGGCGGAGGCCGTCGAGCGCTCGGCGGGTTCACGAGCCGAGTCGACGCGAAGTGGACGGTGCTCGCGAAGTTCGACGCCCATGGCGACGAGTTCGTTGTCGCTCGGCGAAATCTGGCTCCGTCGCTCCCGCTCCGAGGTCTCACCGGGCGCGAGCGGGAGGTCGCGAGCTACCTCGCACTCGGCCACACGCTGAAGGAGGTCGCGTACGAGCTCGGACTCTCTTCCTCGACCGTGCGTGTTCTCGCGGCACGGGCGCAGAGGAGGCTTGGGCTCGCATCGTCGAAGGAGCTCGCGGCGCACGCCCGGGCGCATCTCGGCTCGACCCCGAAGCGGGAGGACCGAAGGCAGACGCCATCCTAGTTGCTTACGTGGCACGCGTAGAATCTGCTTGAATTCACGCTAGATCTGCGATCGATGCACGCGTGTAAGCGCCGCCTGGGTCGACGTTCCTGCGGGGCGCATGCACCTTCGGGCCACACTCTCGCTCAGGTCGGCTGGGCGTGACGAACGGAGGCACTGTGCAGGCACACTCGCCACACCAAGCGTATTTCACCGGAGCCATTCTCGCGATCGCGATCGCGATCGGGGCCGCGGCATGCGGAACGAAGAGCGGGCCGTCCTCGTCGTCTACTGCGTCGTCCACTGCGGCGGTCAGTGCCTCGATCGTCCCCTCCGCCACCGCGAGCGCGAAGGCGAAGGCGAAGCCGAAGGGTGACGAACTCGAGGCGGCCGGCCCTTTGAAGCTGACGGTCGATGGACAGGAACTCGTGTTCAAGAGCGGTGTGCTGAAGGGCGGCTTTGCGAGCAAGACGCTCACTCTCACGCTGTCCACGAACGAGACGCTCCAATGCAAGGGGTACGACGTTGGCGAGAACTACTTGGAGCTCGACATCGCCCCGGGGCCGGACGGCGACTTTTACGCGGATCAAACCGTGCCCACCGGGCTGACGGTGAGGGTCGCGCAGACGCCGCTCGTCACTCCATGGCATACCGGCAAAATCCGCGTGAGCGCATTCAAGCAGGGTGCGGAGAAGGTCACGGTCGGCCTTCGCGTCGACGCCAAGATCGAACGCTTCGACAGCAAGAACCAGAAGGTCGTGCGCGCGATCAGCGGCGGAGGCACGCTCGACGTCGCCGCGTGTTGGGACGACGAGCGGATGAAGCAGGCCTTCCCGGTGACCAAGGTGCCGGCGGCGACTACCAACGCGGTCGCGGGGAAGTTCGGGTCGGCGGAATTCGCCGCCAAGAAGGCCTTCGCCTACCTCGCGCACGACGCGCTGAACGACGTCGACTACATCTCTTCGATCGAGTTCTTCGACTCGGACCAAGCGACGTGTGACAACACATCGATGGGCGTCTTCATGCCCGGTCGGATCGACGGCCTGCGCGTCCTCGTTTACCCGAGTCTCACCTCCAGGCGGAAATTCTTGGGGGTGGCCGAACCCACGCCGATCGCCGTCAACAAGCAGGAGGGAACGCGTGAATCGCTGCTGACGTTCGGCAGCATCCATGGCCCGATCGGCGTCGTCACCTTGTACCAGGCGGAGCTGAAGGAGGGGGCGGTGATCAAGGGGATGGTCGCTGGAGCGACTGGACCGCTCCCCGACGACCACAAGGAGGAGGAGGCGTGGCTCGCGGGTCAGTTCGAGGCGACAGTCTGTAAGCGACAGTATTGAGCACATCGTGCACACTGCCGCGGCGGCATGCAGCCCGCTCGGTGAGCGTGCGCCGACAAACGCCCCGTGTCGAATCAGGAGCCGCGCGATCTCCCGCCGGCTCCCCGGCGCTCGGTGTCGAACGACACAATCGCGCGTCAGTCGACGGCTCGAGCTCATGGCGGGCAGGCGGCTCGATCGTGGGAGCACCGGGTCGTGCCGCCGGCTCAGTCCAGGTGAACGCTCGTAGACGGGCCGATGAGCAGCCAATGGGCTCCTCCTCGGTCGGTGTCCGAGAGCTCGAGCCAGACCCTCTCGTGTGTGTCCGACAGCACTCGCTTTGCGCGGGCCATGAGTTCGTCGAGGTCCGCCTTCAGGGCTGGGGTCAGGGCGAGCAGTCGGTCTCGTTCCTTCTCCTTCGCGTCTGCCGTCCAGATCGTCCCGTCCTTGATCTCGAGGCTGTGTCGCAGCGAGCGCTCGACGAACGCCACGATCTTGGCGGCGGCTTCGTCGCGCTGAGCGGGCGTCGACAGCTCGAACGTCGGGAGAGCGGAGTCCATCGTCGATGCGTGGAAATGCGTGACCCCCGGCGAGGCGTACTGCTCGATCATCAGGTAGTTGAAGTCGTCCAACATCTTCATGGTTGCGTCATCCTCGAGAGCGGAACGGCTCGCCGTGCCGGGTGTAGCTCGTCCGCCCAGCTGCTTTTTTGTGGTCCCATTCGACGCGGGCGTCGCACCCCTCGAGGCGCGAGGTACAGACGCGCCGCGGGCGCGTAGACTGGGCGCGAGCATGCGGTTCTACGAAGCCATCCACGACGTCTACTTCGACGATCTCGACGCCCTCCAGATCCTGCACAACGCGAAGTACCTGCTCCTCTTCGAGCGCACGATCGGAGCGTTCTGGGGGCGCGTGATGGGTTGGGAGGGCGTCCTCGATCCGACGAAGAACCCCGACCGGTATCACCTCGTCCGCAAGAACGAGATCGAGTACCTGAAGCCGGTGACGGAGCTCGGGCCAGTGCGCGTCCGCATCTGGATCGACAAGCTCGGCCGCACGAGCCTCGTGTTCGGCATGCGGATTCTCCCGATGGACCAGGACGTCGACCACGCGCGCGGAACGCGGGTCCTCGTCTCCGTGGATCCCGTCACGCGACGCCCCGTGCCGTGGAGCGACGAGCTGCGCGTGAGGGTCGCGCCGTACGTCGCCAGTAGCTCGGCCGGTCGCGACGCGTGACGTCGCGCGCCACCAGGCGGATTGTAGGGGCGCGCGATCAGCCCTCGACGTCTCGCGGCGATACGACCGCGAGCTTCACGGTATGCGCCTCTTCCTCCACCGCGGCGACGAGCTCCTCGGCATCGGACACCTCGGCCCGCGCGGCGGCGTCGAGCGCGACCCGGAGCCTCGGCGAGAGAGAGGCCGCCGCTGCCGAGCGAAGTCGTCCGCGCTCCTCCTCGTCGAGCTCGGGCGTCACGGCGAGCGCGGCGTTCGCTCGAAGCGTGGGATCTCGCCGCGGATCGAGGGCGACGCGGAGCATTCCGTCCCGGCTCACCGCCGCGTCGCGCGGACCGATGCGAGCACCCTCCGCGAGCCCGCGGAGCTGCTTGACCCACTCCCCGATCGGTCGACCGTGCCGATCGAGCGCCTCGTCGCCGACGTGTCGCTCGGGCGCCTTGCTTCGATCGATGGCGGCGCGGAGCGCCTCCGCGATCCCGGACGTGTTCGTCTCGCCCCGATGATCCCTCCGTCCTGGAGCTCGATCTCCACGGCGGCGTGGCTCTCCGTCGAACTTCCGAACTTCGAGCGGGACCTCGTGGTCGAGACGTTGGCGCGCGCGCCCGCGCACTCCGACAGCGCGACGAAATGCGCGCCGTCGCCGCGCTCGATGAGGAGACCTTCACGTCCAATCGTCAGCGTGCCCGACCGACCGCGGCGAAAGACAATCAAGGTGAGTACCGCCGCGAGCCACGTCGCCACGAGGGCGCCCACCGCGAGCGGAGACTTCGTGTCGATGAACCTGAGAGCGATCAGGAGCGCCGCCGTCAGAGCGAGTATAGAGAGCACAGTCCCCCTGTGGTCCGTCCCACCCGTCCATGCGATCGGATGGACGGTGCGCTCGGCGTGCGCCGCGACGGGCTGGCTCCCCACGCGGTGAGTCTATCGCAGGCAGCGATGTGGGCGGGCCCGATCGCCGAGGGGGGCCTCGGGCGTCAGGGGAGCGAAATGCCGGTCGCGCGCGCGAGCGCGTCGAGCAACCTCGCCTGGAACGCCGTGTCGTTCACGGCGGGATGTGGATCGCGGCGCGTCTGGTGGAACCAGTATCCGCCCGTCGTCAGAGCCTCGTCGTCGTCGCTCGTCGCGAGCCACTCTTGGGTGAGATGGCCGAGGCGCAGATCATCGGGCGCACTCGGCCCGCCCATCTTCGTGGGCACCCAGCCGGGGTCGACCGCGTGGGTTCGCACCTCAGGCCAGCGTCGTGCGACCGCGGCGGCGAGCGCGGTGACGAACAGCTTGCTGTCGGAGTACGAGATCGAACCGCCGCGTCCATCGAGGGCGTCCAGTGACGGGGTTCCTCCTCGGTGCATCCCGCTGCTCACGTAGACGAGGCGCTCGGGGCGCGGGAGAAGGGCCGTGAGCACGTACGGCGCGATGACGTTCACGGATAGGATGCTCGGCCCGGAATAGACGCCCGCGTTGTGGATCACCGCGGTTGGCGCTCCGAGCGCATTCACCTGCTCGGCGACGCTCCGCGTCTCGGCGAGATCCGCGAGATCCCCGACGACGAGAGTCGCTCCGCGATCGAGCAAGGGTTCGACGGCGGCTCTCCGCTCCGGTGCGCGCACGTGGACGAGGACCTCATGACCGGCGGTAAGCAGCGTCTCCGCTGCCGCGTGCCCGAGCCCGTCCGCCGATCCGGTGATGAAGACGCGCGCCATGCGCTCCACGATACCGCACGACGAAGGACGCGCAGCGCTGACGGGTTCCCCGGAGGCGCTTCGCGCTTCACGCAGCAAAATGCGCGGAGCGGCGTCAGAAAGGCTCGTTCGACCCCTCCGCGGATCGGGCATTTTGCCGGATGCGGCCGGGCATCTTTGAAGGGCTCGAGCGCGGCATGCGGACTCTTGCGTGTGCTGGTCGGCGAGTTTCGCATGCTGACTTGGGTCGTTTCGCCCGATGGCAGGGGCCGTTCGCGTACCGCTCGGCTGCGGAGCAACTGCATGTGGGTTCAGGCGGGAAAAAAATCTCAGCCTTGGAACTTCGCCCGGCCCCGCGTGTCGAGCCGTCGATGCGCTCCGACTTCCCGCCCGCACCCGTGGTCGCCGTCCAACTCTCGGCCCCGCTCAGGGACGTCGCCGTCGCACGGGTCGGTCAGCCGGTGCACGAGTACGTCGCCCTCGGGAATGAGCTTCGCCGCTTCCGGCGCGAGATCCGTCGGCGTGCGCACGTCCACGCGGGGATCCGGCTGTTCTCCGCGCTCCTCATCGCCGGCATCTTCGTCCTCACGTTCTTCAAGGACTCGAGCGACAACCAGGCCCACCAAGGCTTCGCCCCGCGTCCCGTCGCAGCCCGCTGAGACCTGTGCAATGACCCCGGGGATGCTTTTCCGTCCCCGGACCCACAGCGCGCTCTCGCGCACGCTCGTCTCCGCCGCCCTCACCCTCGGCGGGTGCGACTCGGGCGACACCGACAGTCCGCCCACCGGAGCCGCGACGTCGAGCAGCGGAGGCACCATGACGACCGGATCTTCGATGGGCGGCGCGGGCGGGATGGGGGGCATGGCGCCCTACGACGGCGTCCCCAAGAAGCCCGTCATCTATCCGCGCGTCGTGCGCCTCTTCGGCAACACGAACGAGACCCGCACCAAAGACGGGACGCTCGCGGAGAACGGCTCCGGCAAGTTCGCCGATATCGACGACAAGGCGCTCGGCGCGCTCGCGGACATGGGCGTCACGCATGTCTGGCTGACTGGCGTCCTCCGCCAGGCGACCCTCACCGACTACACCTCCAGCGGCCTCCCCGCGGACGACGCGGACACCGTGAAGGGCCGCGCCGGCTCCTTCTACGCGGTCCGCGACTACTACGACGTGAGCCCCGACTACGCCCTCGATCCTCCGAAGCGCCTCGACGAGTTCGACGCGCTCGTGAAGCGCATCCACGACCGCGGGCTGAAGGTGATGATCGACCTCGTGCCGAACCACGTGGCCCGCGGGTACGGCTCCGTCGTGAAGCCCGCGCTCGACTTCGGCAAGAACGATGATCAGACGAAGTTCTTCTCCCCCCAGAACGACTTCTTCTACCTCGCGGAGCCCGCGGGCCAATCCCTCAGCCTCAAGAAGCCGACCAGCTGGAACCCGAGCGGCGTCACGTTCGATGGCAAGTTCGATCGCGAGGATGGAACCCCGGGGCACACCCCCCGCGCCACGGGGAACAACGTCACCTCCCCGAGCCCGTCGGAGACGGATTGGTACGAGACCGTGAAGCTGAACTACGGCTTCAACTTCGTCGACAACGTCGGGGCCTACGATCCCCCGCCCGACGTCTGGACCAAGGTCGACGCCATCCTCGCCTATTGGCAGAAAGACCACGCCGTCGACGGCTTCCGCTGCGACTTCGCTCACTACGTCCCGACCGAAGCGTGGACCTACCTGCTCGCGAAAGTGAAGGAGCGCGACCCCAGCGCGCTCGTCATCGCCGAGGCCTACGACAACCTGAACGGCCTCATCGCCGCCGGGTTCGACGCCGTCTACCACGACGCGACCTACGACACGTTCAAGCGCGTCTACCTCGGCAAGGCCAGCCAGAGCGACATCGACTCCGTGATGGGATCCATCGACGACGCGATCCGCGGGCGCTACGTGCAGTACCTCGAGAACCACGACGAGCGGCGCATCGCGTCCCCCATCGTCCCCGGCGACAGCCCCGACGGGACCGGCTTCGGATCGATGAACGCGGGTCACCAGCTCGCGCCCCTCTCCTATCTCTATTCGAACGGTCCCATCCTCATGCTCAACGGACAGGAGGTCGGTGAGCCCGGCGCCGGCGAAGAGGGCTTCGGCGGGGACGACGGCCGCACCACGATCTTCGACTACTGGTCCATGCCCGAGCTCGCCAAGTGGGTGAACGGGCACGCCTACGACGGCGGGAAGCTCTCCGAAGATCAGAAGAAGCTCCGCGCCTACTACGGGGATCTCTTCGCGCTCGCACAGGACTCGCGCGTCCGCGGGAACCGCTATTGGGGCCTCAAGTACTTCAACAACAAGGCCATGTTCCCCGACGCGAGCGACGACATGTTCACGTTCGCTCGCTTCGCCCAGAAATCCGGGACGCTCCTCGTCGTCGCCGCGAACTTCGGCATCGGACACGCCGCGACGGGGAGGATCCGCGTCCCGGCCGATCTCGCCGACAAGGCCGGGCTCGCCTCGACCGCGAAGCTCCGAGTGACCGCCGTCCTCGACGAGAACGGCAAGATCGCGCAGGTCGTCAAGGACGCCGTCACCCCGGACGTGCTCGCCTCCGAGGGCTTCGACGCGACGATCTCCGACCAATCCGCGAAGGTCTTCCTGATCGAGTGAGCGCCGCCGTCCACCCCGCCGAGGCGGCGGATCGGTGCTTTCGAGGCGCTTACATTTCTCAAACGCTGCCGCGCCCGTCTTCCGCCACGCCCGCAGCGATGATTTTCTCATGGGATGGGCGCGCCGATCGAGGCGGGGCGGTGGGCGGCCGCGATCGGGCTGACGATCGCGGTCCACGCGTCCGCGCTCGTCGCGGCGCGCTTCGCGCCCTCCCGCGCCGACGCGCCCGGCGCGTCGCCCGTCGTCCTCGGGGACGTGATCGATCTCACCGACGACGAGCCCGAGCCCCCCGAAGCCCCGCCGACCGTCGCGCCCCTCGCCTCGGCCGTGAGCGCGCGAAGCGCGCGCGCCCGCGGCTCTCGCGCGCCGCGCGGCACGGGCCGCGACCCGGCCCGGCCACGCCCTCGGAGCGGAACCCTCGGACACCCGCGACGCGGATGCTCTTCGCCCGGCCCCGTCGCGTCGCGGATACGGCGAGGCGGAGGACGACTACGGGGACGACTCCGAACGCGGCGACGGTGACGGCGCACTCGGCCCCGGCCTCGCGCTCTCGCAGCGTGTGACGCTCGGCGACGGGCCCGCCGCGCCCACGACGACGAAGCCCGCGAAGAAGGCCTCCCCGAAGGACGTCGAGCGCGCGCTCGACGGCGCGCGCCGCTCGGACGACAGCCTCCTCGGCTTCGGCAACCGCGAGGAAGGGATCGTGAGCGCCGCGGTGCGCGCCGAGTTCCGCGCGGCCGCGGTGCCCGACGGCACGCGCGCGCGCATCGTCGTCGACATCGACGCGACCGGCGCGATCACGGCCGCGAACGTGGTGAGCTCCACGCAGGGAGACGCCGCGATGTGGGCGACGATGGCCGCGAACGTCCGCACCGCGCTCCACGGATCCGTCGAGCTCGGACCCGCAGCGAAGAAGGCCGGCGTGCGCGTCGCAGTCGACGCGACGATCGTGCATGTGTTTTCGAACGGCACCGACGGCAAACCCGTCGTCGGCGAGTGCCCGACGATGCCGAACATCTTGAACGATCTGCACCCCACCCCCTTCGGCATGCCCGGCGGCGCCGCGTGGGGCGAACACCCGAACGGCACGTGCAACCTCCAGGACGCGCAGGGCACGAAGAAGCACATCGAGGTGAAGACCACGACGACCGCGATCCTCCCCGATGCGGGGCCTCCGCCATCCGCCGCGCTCGAGGCGACCAAGCCGAAGCCCCAGCGCGTAACCCTCGGAGGGCTGCTGTTCGGAGACCACGCGAAGAAGTAGGCTCGACGCGTGCGCGCATCACCCTGGCTACTCGCCCTTTCCCTCATGGGCTGCAGAGCCCACAGCGCCGCCGAGGCGCCCGCGCCGCTCGGTTCCACGGCTCCCTCCGCGAGCTCGATCGCCACGACGACCACCCGACGCGAGCCCCCCGAGGACCTCCTCGACGAGGGCGTGGCGAGCCGTCACCCCCTGCGCGCATGGATCGTCCGAAACGATCCCCTCGTCTTCGCGGAGGGGCGCGCTCCCATCGCGAAGAACGCCCTTCCGATGTCCCACGCCGTGCAGGGGATCGTCGTCGAACAGGTCGGCGATTTGCTCCGCGTCGTGCTCGAGGGCCCCGACGTGCGACTGGTGGTCCTCGCGCCGCCCGCGTGCACCTCCGTCGTCGTCTCGCGCCCCGCTTGGCTCTCCCCAAAGCCCGGCGCGGCCCCGAGCGACGACGCCGGGATCCGGCTCGCTCCCGGGGTTCGCGTCGAGGATCGCGAGACCAGCGGAACGAGCCACCTCGTCGACGGGGAGGCCGAAGGCGTGAAGTTCAAAGGCTGGATCGACGCCGCCGCGCTCGACCGCGCGTTCGTCACGGGGCCTTTCGTCGAGAGCAACGTCGACGGGCTCGTGCGCGAGGGAGCCACGGTGACGGACGCGAGCGGCACCGTCGTCGCGACGCTCCCCAGCCCGTTCGACCCGAGCGCGAAGGGCGACCTCACGCTGCCCGTCGAGACGCGGGCCAACGCGAAGCCCGGCTTCGCCTCCATCGTGTATCGGAACGAGGCCGTCGAGGTGCGCGGGTACGTGCGCACCGACGACTACCGGCCCGCGCCCACGCTCGATGCCATCACGACCTCTGGAACCGGCTGGGGAGACGGCGGCGGCATGTCCGACACGGAGAAGGCGAAGCTGCGCCACGATACGCGGCTACTCGACGAGGAGGGCGCGCCCATCGGCAAGGTGAGGAACGAGTCGACCTTTTACCTCGCAGAGACGCGCCCGCGCGACGCGCGGCCCGACACTCGGATCGAGGGTTGGATCCACGTCACAGGCCTGGGCTTCGTCACCGTGCACGTCCGCTTGGACGATCTCCGCCCGTGGTGACGACGGGTATATCTTTGTCGCCATGATCCAAGGCATCCACGGCCTCTTCTATTCGAACAGGGCGGAGGAGCTGCGCGCGTTCATCCGCGACAAGCTCCGGCTCCCGTTCACGGACGTGCACGAGGGCTGGCTCATCTTCGACTTCAACGAAGGCGATCTCGGCGTCCATCCGACGGAGGACGACGCGCACACCGGCGCGCACGACATCTCGTTCTTCACCGACGACCTCGAGGGCACCGTCGCCGAGCTGAAAGAGCGCGGCGTCGTGTTCGACGACGACATCGCCGATCGCGGCTACGGCCAGGTGATCCACTTCACCATGCCCGGGAGCGTCCGCGTGCAGCTCTACCAACCCCGGTACGTGAAGAAGCGCACCCTCCCCGCACCGACGAAGCGCGCGCCGAAATCCGCGGCCAAAGGGGCTGCGCCGAAGAAGGCCGGGGCCAAGAAGCCCGGGCTCAAGAAGGCCGCGACCAAGAAGTCCGGGCCCAAGAAGGCCGCGCCCAAGAAGGCCACGCCCGAGAAGCCCCTCACCAAGAGAGCGACGCGGCCCGCGAAGGCCGGAGCGAAGCCGCGCCGGTGAGCCGCGGCGCGCGACCGGATCGCGCGCGCGTCGACATCGACGCCGAGCGCCGCCACCCGATCGCGCGCGGATCCGTCAGGAGCTTGGGGACCGTCCTCGTCGTCTTCATCGCTGCACTCACCGCGCTCATCACGTTCGCGTTCGGCTTGGCGCCTAGGTTCTTCGACGCGAACTGGGTCGCGGGGATCACCTCCGTGGGCGCGACGCTCCTCCTCGTCGCGCTCCTCGCGTACGTGAACCTCCGAGGCTCCCTCGAGATCGGCACGGACGGGCTGCAGATCGATTGGCGCAACGAGCGTCGCTTCCTGCCCTTCACGGCCGTCGAGCGCGCGGAGCTCTACCAAGAGACGACGGGCGGAAAGAAGATGGTCGGCGTCGCGGTCGCGCTCGTCGGCGGCGAGCACGTGAAGATCCCCTTCGGCGAAGATCACTTCGGCGAGCGCGCCCGCGCCATCAGCGTCGCGGCGCGCATCGGCCTCGAGCTCGCGGCGTTCCGCGCGCGCGCTTCCAACGACGACGCGGGCGCGCTCGAGCGCCGCGATCGCGACGTCTCGGCCTGGCGAGATCACCTCCGCGGGCTCGCCGCCGGCGCGCACGTCGACGCGCGGGTCGCCCCCATCGAAGACGAGCGGCTCTTCCGGGTCGCAGCCGACCCCCACGCCCGAGAGGACGTCCGGGCCGGCGCCGCCGCCGCGCTCCACTTCCGCTCCGCCGCCGAGCCGGGCGCGGACGCCGAAGCGCGGCGAAACCGGCTCCGCGTCATCGCGCGCGAGACCGCGTCGCCGAAGCTCCGGATCGCGATCGAGTCCGCCGCGGACGGCCACGAGGACGAGCTCGACGACGCGCTCGAAGACCTGTCGGGGACGCGCGCCGCCACCCGCTCCTGAGCCCCGCCCAGGCGCAGGTACGACGAGAAAAGGAGCGAGGCGAAGACAAACGAACGAGGCGCCGCGCGACACGGCGCGGCGCCTCACGCGAGCGCAAGGCTCGCGGCGAGTCAGTTCTCGAGGTTGCGCTTCGTGAACAAGTCGTCGGACATGTCCGAGTTCGCCTTCCACTTCGAGCGCGTGAGCGTCGAGTACATGTCGCTCTTCGTGTGGTCGACCATCTTGAACTCGGTCGGCGTACAGACGCTGCTGTCCCCGCCGTCGCACGTGTAGTTGGTGCGCGTCTCCGTCTTCGACGCCTTGTCGCTGCTCGCGTCCTCGAAGTAGTCGACCTGGCGCGGCATGTTGTCCGACTTCGCGACCGTGAGGACGACCTTCGGGTACGGGGCGTCCGTGCCCTCCTTCGCCGTCAGCTTCAGCACCTGGTTCGTGCCGTCGTCGCTCGTGATCGACGCGCTGTAGTAGGGCGTGTACCGCGTGAGGAGCATCTCGTTCTGGGTGAAGTTCAGGCCCATGAAGCCCTGCTCCGTCGTGTGGCTCGCGATGCGCCGCACCTTCCCGAACGACGGGAGGTAGATGTACATCTGCGTGGGGGACAGGATCAGCACCTTCGTGCCCTTCACGTCCGCCGGGGACGTGAACTCCGTGAGGCGCTTGTCACCCTTCAGGCGGACCGTGAGGCCCAGCGACTTCGCGTCCTTGTCCGGGGCTTTGATGCTCGCCTTGTATTCGAAGTACAGCGTCGACGCCTTGTTCATGGCCGCGTCGATCGTCGCGAGCGCCGAGTCTCCGGCGGAGTCGGCCTTCGCCGCGTCGGGGCCAAACGCGACCAGCGCGCCCAGGGCGCCGGCGACTGCAAACACGGGGAGCGTGTGTCGAAGCTTCATATTCCTTCTCCAGGTGGAGGCTCTCTCGAAGTGGGTCGAGCTCAGCGGTTAGGCGAACGGCCCTTGGTTGTCGAGGCGGATCCCGCCACGTACTCGTGCTTTTTTGCGAAGATCGGGACCAGTAAGAACGTGGAAAGGGACGCGACCACCATCGCTACCGCGGTCAGGGTCCCGACATGTTTGAGGGGGCGGGCTTCGCCAAGCGTTAAGACGAAGAACCCCGCCGCAACCATCAAAGCATTCGTCCAAATTCCTGGGCCGCTCACATCCGCCGCGTTTTCTGCGGCTTCATCGAGGGTCCGGGGGGTCGCCCTGCCCCGCGTCCCCGGCCGGAGGTGCCTGGGCCGCCAGGCCCCCAGGTAGTGGATGGCGTAGTCCACCCCTGCGCCGATGATGAGGCTCGCCAGCATCGACGTCCCGATGTCGAGGTGGATCTTCGCGAGCCCCATCCCCCCGTACACCGCGATGATCGTGAAGAGCGCGGGGATCGCCGAGAGGATCCCGCTCGCGATGCTGCGGAACGCGATCGTCATCGTGATCGCGACGAGCACGACCGCGGAGAGCAGGCTCCAGATCTGGTTCTTTTCGACGCTCTGCGACAAGCCCCGATAGAGCACCGGGAGCCCCGTGACGGTCGCCGAGACCGACCCGTCCGCCTTCTCGTCCCCCGCCGGCAGCGCGACCTTCGGCATGCTCGCGAGCGCGACCGATGCGATTTTCGCGAGCTGCGCGCGATCCGGGTCGTCCGGGGCGATGCCCGCCGCCTTCAAGAACCCGTCCGTCCGACCGTCGCGTGAAATCTCCGCCTGGAGGTCCCTGAGCTCTGCCATGAGGTAGTGCGTCACGTCCTCCACGGACTCGTCCGTCACCGGCAGCCCGAGGCCCTTGCCCACCGCCTCCTTCACCGCGGGCTCCGCGACGCCGAGCGGCAGCGTCGACACCGACTTCGCCACGGCGGCGGCGAGGACGGGCTTCGGCTTCTCCGGGGACTCCGGGAAATCCCCTGCGAACTCCTCGGAGAGGAAGAACGTCTTGAGCTTCGACTCCATGAGGCCCGCGTCGAGGGGAACGTCCGCGTCCGCGAGTTCGAAGAACGCCTTGAGATCCTCCGCGTGCTCGTCGACCGCGGGGTTCACGCGACGGAGCTCCGCGAGCATGTGCAGGTACGCGGCGCGGTCTCGGTACGCCTTCGCCTCGTCCGCCCGCGGGCCCGTCGGATCCGCGAGGACGAACGACGTGACCGTCTCGTCCTTCACGGCATCCTCGATGTCCTTCAGCGCGGCGTCCACGCCGTCGATGTCCACGACGGCGAGCTTCACGTTGATGATCGCGCTCGCCCGATCCTCGGCGACGAGCTGGCTGACGGCTCGGTTGTCCGACACGAACGGGTAGAGCTGGCTGATCTTCCAGGCCGTGTCCGGGATCAGGAGGACGTGGTCCATGATCGCGTCGTTCGCCGCGCTGAGGACCTGCCCGATGTGCTGGACGGAGGCGACGCGCGGCAGCCCCGAGATGCGATCGGCGACGCGCTGCACCTCGCGCAGCGTGTACGGATCCGTCATGTCTCCCTTCACCCAGACCTGCACGAAGAGGGATCCCCCGAACCGCTCGCGCATGAACTTGTCCGCGCGATCGGGCTCGCTGCCCGGGTCGAAGAAGGACTGGTTGTCCATGCGCGTGTCGACCTTGTCGATCCCGAACGCACACACCCCCGCGATCGCGAGGAGCGCGAGACCCATCGCCGCCTTCTGCTTGCGCGCGAGGCCCGCGAGCCAAGCCGTCGCGCGCCCGAGGATCGCGCTCTCCGTCGTGGGCTTCCCCTTCAACCGGAACACTCGGATCGCGGCGGGCACGAACAGCACCGCCATGAGCAGCGTGAAGACGATCCCGAGCGACGTGAAGATCCCGAACACGCGCATCGGCGCGATGTCCATCGTGATGAACGAGCCGAGCCCGGCGATGACCGTCGCGGCGGACGCGATGACGACGAGCCCCTTGTCGCGCATCGCCTCGACGAGCGCGTCCGCGTTGATCGCCGCGGGGTCCCCGTCGGGCTGCTCCTCCTGGAGCCGGTTCCGGTGGAAGTAGTACCGCGTCAGGATGTGGACGGGCGGCGCGCTCCCGAGCGCGAACAGGATCACGGGCATCGACCCGAGGACGATGTTCGACTTCACGCCCAGCACCCCCATGACGCCCAGCGTGAGGCCGATTCCGATGCCCGTGGACGCGAGCGCGATGATGAGCCCCTTCCAATCGCGGAAAGAGAGGAGGATGAGGACGATGATGGCGACGCACGCCCACGGCGCGAGCTTCTTCAGGTCCTTCTGCGTGACGTCGTAGATGTACGTCGAGATGAAGGGCGAGCCGCCCCAGTACTTCTCCTCGGACGGGAAGTTCGCGTTGACGATGTCGCGCACCTCCTTCGCGCCGATGTGCGGATCGATCCCGCGCCGGAGGAAGCAGTAGAGCACCACGCCCTTCGAGTCCTTCGCGACGAGGTTCCCGACGACGTTCACGTTCTTCGTCGCGTGCAGCCGGAGCTTCTCGATCTCGTCCGCGCCCTTCGGGACCTCCGAGATCATGTGCCCCGTCTCGACGACGCCCTTCGCCTTGTCCACGGAGTAGTCGTCAACGTTCGTCAGCGTGAGCGCGTACGCGACGCCGCTCGCGTGGTTGAGCTGCTCCGTCGCCTTGAGGAGGCGCTCGAGGAAATCGGGGGCGAAGACGTCGCTCGAGGCGACGCCGACGAGCGCGACGTCCAGGCTGCCGAAGCGATCGCTCACCTCGTAGAACGACTTCACCTCGGCGGAGTCCTTCGGGAGGAACTCGAGGACGTTGTCGTCCTGCTTGACCCGCACCGCGAAGACCACGCCCACCGCGGTCAAGGCGAGCGTCACCGCGAGGATGACCCGGGCGACGAAGTCCCGCGACAACCACCGAGCGAGAGCGAGGATCACGAACGAATCAGCCGACCTTGATCGTCGCGTGACCGCGTTGGGTACCGCGAACCACTCGGACTTCGACGGTGTAGTCGCCCTTCGAGGACGGGACGAACTCGACCGGCGGCGCGCTCTGCGGCATCCCCGTGGGCAGATCGCGGAGCACGCGCTCCAGGATCTTCGCGCCGCTCGGCGAGAAGATGTTCACGGAGAAGGACCCGTCGACGTCGCTCTGCGTCCGGAACACGATCGCCAACCGGTCCCCCACCTCCGCGTTGCGCTGGAGGATGGAGTCGTGAAAGAGAGTCTCGATCTCTCCCGAGCTATCTATCCGGGCGGACATACGCTGATGGTCATATCAAAGTTTTCAGGGGCCCGGTGCTCCATCGTGCTAGCGATCGAGGAGTCATGGACTCTCGAGGAGCGAGCGTGATGAGGAGAGCCGCCGAAGACATCGTGGTCACCGGGGCGGGCGTCTGTTGCAACATGGGCGACGATCTCGCGGAGATCGGCCGAGCCCTCCGGGAAGGTAGAAACCCCCCGTTCGAGAGGTGGCAGGTCGCCGTCGACCTCAAGGCGCGGTGCCTGATCATCGGTACCTACAAGGGGGACGTCTCCGACGCCGCGCTCGGCGTCGCGAAGAAGCAATCCCGCTTCATGGGTCGGGGGTCGCGGCTCGCGCTGAAGGCCGCGCTGACGGCCCGCGCGCAGGCGAAGCTGGAAACGAGGGACGTCGCGGTCGTCTTCGGCTCCGGGACCGGGGACGTCGAGACCCACATCGAGGTCCGACGGAAGCTCGACGAGACGTCGGACGCGAAGAAGATCCTCCCGACCGTCATCCCGAAGCTCATGGCCTCCACCGTTTCCGCGAACCTCGTGAACGTTCTTCGGACGACGGGGCCCTCCTTCACGGCGACGGCGGCCTGCTCGGGCGGCGCGTACAACATCCTGCTCGCGGCCATGCTCCTGCGCTCCGGCCACGCCACGGCCGCGATCGCGGGCGGCGTCGAGATCTGCGACAGCCACTTCTTCTCCGGGTTCGACGCGATGGGCGCGTACAACGGGCGAGACAACGACAGCCCGGCGCGCGCCTCGCGGCCCTACGCGGCGGATCGCGCGGGCTTCATCTTCGGCGAGGGGAGCGGCGCGGTCGTCCTCGAGCGGCGCGGGGAGGCCGAGAAGCGCGGCGCGCCCATCCTCGGGACGCTGCTCGGGTGGGGCATGTCCTCCGACGGCGAGGGCGAGATGGTCGCGCCCGCCGCGACGGGCGCGCTCGCGGCGATGCGACAAGCGCTCCGGACGACCGGCGTCGGCCCGGACCAGATCGACTACGTGAACACGCACGGCACGTCGACGCCCGTGGGCGACATCAGCGAGATCCGCGCGATCCGGGAGCTCACGGGGGGCCGCCACGTCGCGTACTCGTCGACCAAGGGGTACACGGGCCACAGCATCTCCGCGGCCGGCGCGATCGAGGCGATCTTCACGCTCGCGATGCTGCGGGACGGCTGGATCGCGCCCTCCGTCCACGCGGAGCCCGTGGACGAGGAGATCACGGACTTCCCGCCCGTGACGAAGCCCACGGATCGCGCGATCGAGATCGCGCTTTCGAACTCGTTCGGCTTCGGCGGGACGAACACGTCGCTCGTGCTCGGGAGGCCGTGATGTCCGTCGCGGTGGAGGCGCGGAAGTTCGCGGGCGCCCTCGTCGTCGACACCTTCTTTCGGAGCCTCACGCGCGTCGCGCGGCTCCACCCCCAGGCCAACCCCGCGAAGCACGACGTCGAGGTGACGAAGAACGTCGCCTACCTCGCGAGCGGGCGGGAGCACCACCTCGCGGACATCTACCGGCCCGCGAAGCACGCGGGGCCGCTGCCCATCGTGCTCTACGTGCACGGTGGAGGCTTCCGGATCCTGTCGAAGGACTCGCACTGGATCATGGGGCTCCTGTTCGCGCGGCGCGGGTTCCTCGTGGTCTCCATCAACTATCGCCTCGCGCCGAAGCACCCCTACCCGGCGGCGCTCGAGGACTGCGCCGCCGCGTACGAGTGGGTCGTGAGGAACGGCGCGGCGCTCGGCGGGGACACGTCGCGCCTCTTTCTCGCGGGGGAGAGCGCCGGTGCGAACCTCGTCACGGCGATGAGCGTCGCCGCGTGTATGGAGCGACCCGAGCCGTTCGCGAAGAAGATCTTCGAGACGGGCGTCGTGCCCGTCGCGACGCTGCCGGCGTGCGGGATGCTCCAGGTCACGGACTCCGAGCGCTTCGGCCGGCGGAAGAAGCTCCCCGCATGGCTCTCGGACCGCATGATCGAAGTGGAGACGACGTACCTGCCCCGCGCGGCGCCCGAGCATGGGTTCGGGTTCGCCGATCCCCTCGTGCTGCTCGAGGAGGCGCGCGCGACCGCGCGACCATTGCCCGCGTTCTTCGTCGCCTGCGGCACGAAGGACCCCCTCCTCGACGACTCCCGACGGCTCGCCAAAGCGCTCGACGCGCTCGGCGCGACGCACGAACTGAAGATCTATCCCGGGGGCGTGCACGCGTTCCACGCGATGGTCTTCCAGAAGATCGCGCGCGACCACTGGCGAGACAACTTCCGCTTCATGGATCGCGTGCTCGGTCGATAGCGCTCCCCGATCAAAACGAGATCGGCGCCACGGTGCGAACGCACCCCTCCGCGGGCGCGGGCCAGCGCTCGCGCGTGAACTTCTCCACGACGCACGCCTCGAGCTCCGGGTCGCCCACGGCGTCCTTCGAGATCGTCACGCTGCACCCCTCGCCGCTCGGCCCGACGAGGATCTGCACCACGACGAGGCCGTGCCGCCCCGACGGGTTGGCGCAGCCGTGCGTCGAGGCCGCCACGCGTCTCACTTCGTCCCGCAGCGCGTCCGTCGGCGCGCCGCGCGGCGTCGCCGGGCAGGCAACGCAGATCGCGTCCGTGTCGGCGTGCGGGGAGGCGGAAGCGCTCGCGCGCGGCGCGACGGTCGGCGCGGACTTCGGCGGCTGCGGCGCGCTCGGCGCCCGCACCAACGCGGCAGACGCGCTCGCCCGGGGGGCCGAGCTCGAGGAGGTCGTCGCGATCCCGATCCCGATCGCGATCCCGACGAGCGCGACGCCGCCCGCGGCGATCGCGGCGATGGGCCGCTTCTTCGCGCGCGGCTCGCGGAGCGTCGCGGGAGTGATCTCGACCCCGACCGACGTCCTCGCGGGCGCGCGCGGCGGCATCGTCGGCGCGATCATGGGCGGCATCGTGGGCGCCGCGGTGGGGCCCGCGGGCTCGGACATCGTCGGTGACACGCGCGCCGCGCCCGCGCTCGGCGGGGGCAGTGGACGCGCCGAGATCACCTCGATCGGCAGCATCGTCCGCGCCGTGGCGGACGCGGGCGATCCGTCCGAGGGGATCACGATGGGCGCGAGCGCGGCGCCCGGGGAGCGCGCAGTGGGGTCGATCGGCCGGCGCGCGATCAGTTCGCGCAGCGCCTCTTGCATCACGGTCGCGTCTGGGAAGCGCGCGTCCGGGGAACGCGCGACACACCGCGCGAACCACGCGTCGAACCCCAGCGGCACGGACGCGCCGAAGTCCCGCGCGCGCGCGCTCGCAGGCGGGATGGGGTCGATGAGGACCTCGCGGAGGAGCGCGATGGGCGCGGTCGACTCCCCCTGCGCCGAGAGCCAGAACACGCGCCCCGTGAGCGCGCGAAACGCGATGAGGCCGAGCGCCCAGACATCGGACGCAGGGGTCGCTGGAGAGCCGGGCTGCGTCTGCTCGGGCGCCATCCAAAGCGGGGTGCCGACCGTGCCCGTGGGGTTCGTGCGCGCTTGGTCGATGAGCTTCGCGATCCCGAAATCGAGCACCTTCGCGATCTCGCCCGCCTCGCGACGCTTGGATCGGGCGAGGAACACGTTCTCGGGCTTGAGATCGCGGTGGACGACGCCGCGGCGGTGCGCGGCGCCGATCGCGTGCGTGATCTGATCGAACACCCCGACGAGCGCGTCGAGCTCGAGCGCTCCGACGCGCTCGAGCCGCTTGCGGAGATCCTCCCCGTCGAGCAGCTCCATCGCGAGCCAGAGCGCGTTCGACCGCGCGTCGACGCCCGCGCTCACGACCTCGACGACGTGCTCGCTGTCGATCGTCGCCCCGATCTTCGCCTCCTGCACGAACCGCCTGCGGAGATCGGGATCGTCCCCGAGATCGCCCAGCATCACCTTGAGCGCGCGCCGGCGGCCCGTGGAGATCTGCTCGACGACGTGCACCTCCCCCATCCCTCCCCGCGCGAGGAGCGCGACGAGGCGAAAGTCCCCCGCGAACACGCTCCCGGGCTCGAGTGAGAGGCTCCCCACGCGCTGTCGAGCTTAGCTGCTCGGGCCGTGGATGCCGCTCGTACCGAGGGCGTTCACACCTGATCGTCGGGCTCGACGAACGACCACGCGACCGCCGGGCAGCGCGCCTTCACGTCGCGTTCGAACGCGTTGATGGCCGCGACCATGTCCTTGCCGGAGATGTCCGACTCGAGGCGCACCTTGCAGGCGACCATGATCTCTCCGGGGCCCTGCTGCACGGTGATGAGCCGGAGCACCTCCCCGATGTGCTTGCTCGCCGTCGCTGCGTCGTTCACGGCCTTCGTGACCTCTTCATCCGCGGACTCTCCGACGAGGAGGCTCTTCACCTCGTACGCGAGGAAGAACGCGACGCCGACGAGCACCACACCGACCGCGAGGCCTCCCACCCCGTCCCAGATCATGTTGCCCGTGAACTTCGCGAGCAACGTCGTCGCGAGCGCGCAGATCAGGCCCATCGTCGCGGCCGCGTTCTCGCCGAACACGAGGATGAGGTCCGAGTCCTTCGTCTCTTTCAGGTAGCGGAAGAACGGGACCGCCTTGCGCCGCTTGTTGAGCTCTCGAATGTTCGAGATCGTCGAGCCGCCCTCGAGCACGAGCGCGATGCCGAGCACCACGAGGCCCACTTCGACGTGATCGAGCTTCTCCTCGGGGCTCATGATCTTGTGGATCCCCTCGTAGATCGAGAAGACGCCGCCCCCCGTGAACAGGAGCATCGCGACCATGAACGACCAGAAGTAGAGCTCCCGGCCGTACCCGAGCGGGTGGCTCGCGTCCGGTTTGCGCTTCGCCTGCCGCACCCCGAAGAGCAGGAGGAGCTGGTTCGCGCAGTCGCTCGACGAGTGGATCGCCTCGGCGAGCATCGCCCCCGATCCGGTGATCGCGGCCGCGACGAACTTCGAAATCGCGATCACGACGTTCACCGCGAGCGACTGGAGGATGTGCCCCGTGGAGTGCTCTTCCGAAGACATGAAGGGCCCGATGCTATCGGCCGGGATACGCGCTGCGAAGAGTCACGTGCGGATCGCCTCCTCGACGATCGCGCGGAGGTCGGCCGAGAACGCGGGGAGCAGGCGCGCGGCCTCCTCGCGCCCCCGCGCGGCCATCTTCGCCCACGTCTTCCGCACGACGTCGACGACCTTGTCGCGCTCCGTCCGCGCCGCGAACGCCTCGAACTCGAGCTCGAGGAAGGTGAGGCAGATCGCGTCCTCGAACGCGCCCACCTCGGGGTCGCGCCCGAGCCGCTTCTTCGTGATCAATTCGACGACGCGCTCGCGCGTCGCCGCGTCGTACCCGACGGCCTCGAGGATCGCGGCGGCCTCCTCCGCGTGCTTGCGCGCGAGCGTCGATCGCCACTTCTTGTAGCCCTCGAGGCCCTCCGGGAACGCGCTCCGCGGCGTTCGAAAGCGGCCGAGGTGCTGCGCCGCCGCGGCGAGGACCAGCGCGTCGCCCCGCTCGGGCAGGAGCCGGTCGACCCAGCCGCGGAGCGTCGCGTGGTAGCGGCTCGCCTGATTCGCCGGGTCCTCCGCGTGAATCGCCTCGAACCGCGCGAGCGCGGCGGCGCGCATCGCCGCGGGATCCAACGCGTCGCGCGTGTCCGCCATGGCTTGCTCTATAGCGCGCCTTCCGAAGAGAATGCCGGACCATGGACGCAACGAGCCTTCTCGGTGGGATGCTTTCGAGCTCTTTCGGTGGTCGGAACGACGACTACGACGACTGTGATCGGAGGCGCTACCGAGACCGTCACCACCACCACGAAGACAACTCGGGGCCGGGCCTCGGAACGATCGTGGCCGGCGGGCTCGGCGTCGCCGCCGTCGGCGGCCTCGGGTACATGGCGTACAAGCACTTCGCCGGGAACAACCAGCAACAAGCCATGATGCAGCCCGGC
>JAXLYP010000053.1:0-29013 GCA_046351395.1 Polyangiaceae bacterium | reverse complement strand
CCCCGCACCTCCGCGAAGTGCTCGCGGGGACTCGCCCCGCTCAGCGACCACTGGAACACGGCGTCCAGATCGCCGGCGGCGCCGGGGTCGAAGCGCGCCGCGAGGCTCCCGAAGTAGTCGTCCACCGAACTGAAGCGCTTCTTCGACGCTGCATCGGCCGGGCGAGCGGGGCTCGACGAACTCGCGTCGCCCGCCCGCGGCAGATCCTCCGCGCTCTCCTCTCGAGGAGGTGTCGCCCGCCGCGCAGCGGCGCTCGGCCGGACGCGCGCGAGCAGCGCCTTCGCCGCGATCACCCGCTCGTCCCCGAGGATTCGCGAGAGCACCGACGCCCTCTCGGGCGCGGCCGTCGGCGCGTCCGCGCGCGACTCGCTCGGAGGCGCGACGTAGAACTGCCGACACCAGCGTCGGTACGAGCCGATGGGCCCGTCCCCCTTCGCGAGCAGCGGGCGCTCGAGGTACGCCTTCTTTCCCCAGATCGGGAAGTCGCGCACGAAGTCGTTGGTGAACGCGGTCCAGAAGATCTCGTCGATCTCGCGCGTGTACTCGTCGTCCGACATCGCGAGGGTGTTCGCAATCGCGAAGATCGCGATCCGGTCCCGCGAGATCGGCGTCGGATGGATGCGCTGGCGCGTGCGGAGGCCCGCCGTGATGACGTGCGTGCTCGAGATGATCTGGCCGAGGCCATGGAGCGTGACGTCGAGGTGCACGTCGTTGATCTCGTCCGGCATCCCGATCACGTGGCCCGTCGCGACCAGGTGCAAGAGGACACGCATCACGTGCTCCTTCTGCTCCACCTCGAGGATCTCCGTCTTCGTGACGTGGTGAACCGGCGTGAGATGCGCGCAGTCGACCGTGTTCTCCCCGACCTCTTGCGGGTGCGAGTCGAGCTCCCAGCGGATCGTCCGGTTCGGCGTCCACCCCTCCTCCACGAGCGGCGCGGGTCGCCACGAGGGCTCCGGATCGGTGCCCTCGGGCGCGTAGTGCACCATGATCACGCCGTTGTGCTCGAGCACGGGCCACGCACGCACGCGCGCGTTCGGCGGGATCTTCGATGCGTACGGGATGTCGACGCACCGCCCCGCACCGTCGAACCCCCAAGCGTGGAACGGGCACCGGAGCGACTCGCCATCGACGGCGCCACCGCCCAGGTGCGCGCCGAGGTGCGGGCAGAACGCGCTCACGGCGGATAGCGCGCCCTTTGCCGTGCGAAAGAGGACGATGTCCTCGTCGAAATAGTGAACCGTCTTGACGGTCCCCGGGGCGAGCTCGTGCGTGAACCCGACGACGAACCAGCCTCGGGGGAACGATGGGAACGGGAACCTCGCGCTCACGCGTCGAGGCTACACGCGATGCCTACCCCTTGTAAGGCCGGCGTCTTCGGGATCTCGACGCGTCGTCACTCGCTCGTAACGACAACCTCGTGATCCTTGTTGAACAACCGCTTCGACGCGCGCAGCACGTCCTCCGGCTCGACGCCGTCGAGGACGGCGAGGATGCGATCGTTCTCCGTTTGCACCCAGTGCCCCGGGATCATGCGGACGCCCGCGGAGTCGCGCTCCTTCGCGAGCTCCACGCGGAGCGACTGGCGCGCCGTCGCGAGCTCCTCGTCCGTCGGCGCCGACGTCGTCAGCGCGAGCACGCCCTTGCCCAGCGCGGCCTCCGCGCCCGCGACATCCAGCGGGGCGGCCGGTTGCACGAAGAACCACGCCGCCGTCCCGAGCGGGGCGGTCTCGATCGAGCAGAGCACGCGCGTCGTCGTGTCCGTGGGGCTCTTCACGCCGCTCCGAAGCTTGCCGATCCGATCGTGGCACGCGAGGAGGAACGCGAGGCGCGACGCGGCCTCGTTGTCGATCGTCAGCGGCTGCGACGCCCAGCCCACGAGGAGGTGAGGCGCGCCATTCGACACCGCCCCTCGCGACGATGACGCGAGCGCCGCCGCGCGAGTCGGGACGAGGACATCACCGAACGCGGCCTCGACGGCGCTCTCGATGTCGTCCGCGTCGTACGGCCCGTTGATCGAGATCTTCGTCTTCAGCGCCCACGTCGGCTCGATGTCGAGGAACATGTCGTCCGCCGTCTCGGTCGGCCCGACGAGCAGCGCGTCGTGGAGCGGGTGCCCGGCAGGGAACAGCCGATCCGAGAGCATCGCGAACTCGTCCAGGAACCCGGTTTTTCCGTAGAACCGCTTCCGATCCCCGACGAGCGCCGCTCGGAGGCGCGTCGTCGCGTCCCCGAGCAGATGGCCCTTCAATTCGACGCCCACCTGCACCAGCGCGTCGCGGAGCTCGCTCGCGCGTACGGTCCGCGTCGAGAGCGTGATGACGTCACCGAGGCGGGCGTGCACCTTCGTCGGATCGGTCACCTCGATGGAGGCGGTCACCTCGATGTTCGGGGACTCAGACTCCGGCGAGTGGAGCTCGACCACGAGCCCGTTCGAGAGCGCGATGCCCCCATCCTTCGTCACCTTCGCGGTGCTGGTCGAGCCCCGCTTCGGGAGGAGCGGCTTCTTCGTCGCCGCCCCGTCTCCCGCGGGGTCGCTCGTCGAGGCGACCTTCTGATCCTTCCCGACCTTCACCGGGGTGAGCTTGTTGTCCTCGTCGCGGGCGCGGAGCGCGGGGAGCGCCGCG
This sequence comes from Polyangiaceae bacterium, assembly GCA_046351395.1. Taxonomy (GTDB): domain Bacteria; phylum Myxococcota_A; class Polyangia; order Polyangiales; family Polyangiaceae; genus CAYYKK01. The sequence continues at coordinate 26,386 of JAXLYP010000053.1, read as the reverse complement.
ATGCACTGCGCGAGGGACTCGGGCGGGATGTTGACCACGACGTCCCCCTGCCCCGTCGGCAATCGATCGGCGAGCAGGTTCGGGTTGTACTCCTGCAACGTCGCGATCGAGACGCCCGCGGCCCTCGCGATGGGGGCGAGCCGCGTCCCCTCCGCGATCGCGACCTCGGCGAACCGCAGCGCGGGCAGCGTCTCGATGTTGTCCAGCCCGAGCAGCTCGCGGTTGTGCGCGACGATCGAGAACCCGTGGATCTGAGGCACGAAGTTCGCGGTCTCCTTCGGCAGGAGCTGGTTCTCCGCGAGCTCACGGAACGCGATCTTCTCGCCCTCCGCGCGCTTGAGGATCTCGTGCGCCTTGGTGAGCGCCTCGTCGAGGCGCTCCTCCCCACAGTTGTACGCGGCGAGCGCGAGGTCCCACGCCTCGTAGCGCTCCTTCAGGAACTTGAGGTACGCGATCGCCGCGTCCGTCGACCGCGTGATGCTGCGCCGCTCGTCGAACTCCTTCGACACGACGAGCCCGAACCGCTCGGCGGTCGTGGGCATGAACTGGAAGAGCCCCACGGCGCCCTTCGGGGACGTGGCCTGGGGCGAGAACCCGCTCTCGATCGCGACGAGCCAGACGAGATCCGCCGGCAGGTTCGCCTCGAGCAGCGCGGCCTCGATGAACGGGCGGTACTTCGACCCGCGCTTGAACGACTCACGAAAGATGCCTTGCCCCTTCGGGTCGCGCGCGAACCGCTCCACGTATTTGAGGGTCCGCTTGGTCAGCTCGACGGGGAGATCCGAGAGCGTCGCGACGACGCCGTCGAGCCCGGCGGACGACGAGCGCGGGTCGACGAGTTCGAAGTCGTCCGGCGCCTCCGGCGTGTCCTTGGGGGCAGCCTCGGACGCGCTCGCCGCCGGCGCGCTCGACGGGGGTGCGGGGGTCCCACGCTGGGAGGAGGCGGCGAACCCGATCGTGACGCTGATCGCCAGGATCGAAGCCCCAATCAAACCGCCGACGATGGAACGGCCAGCACGCATGCGATCGGTCATCCAGTGCGGCACGGGAACGCCCGTGCTCCCCCGGATGGTCGCGCATCACGCACCCACGCGCAACGATAGAGCAGGGTCCGTCGGCTCGAGGCATCCGCCGAAAAACCTGGGGTTCGCCCTTTCCCGCGCCCGACGCGCGGGACCCGCTACTCGTGCACGACGATCGCGGTGACCGCGTCCCCGGGCTGTGTGTGCCGCGCGTGCCAGCCGTCTGGGATCTCGGGCTCGGACCAGTCGAAGAGCCACTTCGCGTCGATGGGCGAGAGGTTGACGCACCCGGCGCTCTTCCGGTCGCCCCACGCGTCGTGCCAGTAGGCGCCGTGGAGCGCGTATCCCTCGTGGAACACCTGCGTGTACATCACCTCGGCGTGCACGTTGTCCGGCCGCGCGTCGGACCGCATCGTCGCCGTGCGCAGCTTCGTCAACACGCCGAACGTCCCCGTCGGCGTGGACGAGGTCGGCGCCATGTGGTCGTCGTCGAGCATGCGCGCGCGTCCCGCGGAGATGAGCGTCGCGAACACGGGTCGGACCCCCTCGAACGCGACGAGCCAGCCGCCCACGGTCGAGACCTCGATCCACGTCCGACGGCCCGTCTTGGGGAGACGCTTCGGCGGTGTGCCGTTCGGGGCGACGAGGACGACCTCGTCCTCCGCGACGTAGATCGAAGGCTCGCTCGTCTCGCGGAAGTGCCGACCGCCTCGATCCACCGCGGGGCCCTCACCGAGCTCGACCGGTGCCTGCGGCAAGAGGTCGTCCTTCTCGACGGCGCTGTCCGCGCTGAGCGTGTACCTGTGTGCGGCGCGCTTCTGCGTGAACGCGACGAGGACGCCCAGGGCGCCGGCGCGCTCGTCGGACTCTTCGCGGAGCTCGACACCATGGAAGGGGGAGCGCGGGTACTTCTTCACGCGCGACTCGGGGACGACACCCCGGTCCCACGTGAGCAGCCACGCCCGCCCGTGGTGATCGAACTCGTAGCCGAACGCGATCGTCGAGCCGAACGCGACGTCGGCGTCGCTCTCGAGCACGGAGGGCGGCGGCGCGAACGGCGGCGGGGCGGGCGCGCCGGTCATCCCGAGCTCGACGCCGACGAGGCGCGGATCGATCGCTCGCACGTCGTCCTCGGTCTCGACGAGGCGCGCTTGATCGATGCGCTTGCGGAGCAGATCGACGTCTCCTTCGCGCGCCCGCTCGTCGCGCGCCGTCGGCACGCCGCGGTAGCGTGGCGCTCCGAGAGAACGCGCGTACTCGTACGGCCAGGGAGAAGCGACGTCCGCGGCGTGCTGCGAGAGGAGCACGACGGCCGGATCGCGCGCGTCGAGCGTCGCGGTCTCACCGAGGCACACGTACCCCTCGGGCTCCACCGCGACCCAGCGATCGCACCCCGAGTGCGCGGACGAGCGCACCGTCTCGGCTCGAACGTCGACCGATCCGCCGAGCGTCAAGTACCCGATCCACTCGCTCGACGCGTCCGGTCGGCGCCGGATCCACGTGAACCTGGCCTTGGAGTACACCTGCGCTGCGTTGGGGTCTCGGATTCGCCTGCCCGCCGACGGCGCTGCGTCGCGCGCCCCCGCGCCCTGCGCGGGCGCGCCGATCCGGTGTCTCGGGAACCCGACGCGCCGAGGGCGCGGCTCCACGCGGACCTCCGCGTCGGCCTTGCGCCGGGGTCGCTCTCGGCACCCCGGCGCAGTCGCGCCGAAGGCCACGAGGGTGAGCAGGGCGAACGCACGAGACGACATTGGAGCGGGCGCGACGCTAGATCGCGGCTGCCCTCGCGGCCCAGTTCCAGGGCTACTTCGGCGCAGGGCGCTCGGCGCGGAGCACCGAGGCGATGCACTCGAGCGCCTCCTCCATCGCGAACGGCTTCTCGAGCATGGGCGCGCCGACGGACGCGATGAAGCTCTCGGTCTCCGCGCCGAACCCGACGCCCGTCATGAAGACGAATCGCTCGCGCAGGTACGGGTGCTCCGACGCGACTCGCCGATAGAGCGTCTCCCCGCTCATTCCGGGCATTTTCAGATCGCAAAGCACGGCGTCGAAGTGCGAGGCGGAGAGCATCTCGAGCGCCGCTCTGCCGCTCTCGGCCACGGCGACGTCGTGGCCCTGCGCGAGCTGCTCCGCGAGCGCTTTGCGGAGGAGCGGCTCGTCCTCGACGATGAGGACGCGACCGCGCGGACCCCCGGCGCGCGGCGCCTCCGCCTCGCTCACGACGGGCTGGTCGGCCGCGGGCAGATCCAGGGTGACGCGCGCGCCCCGCGGCGGGTCGCCGAGGCCACCGGGGCTCGTGACGCTGATCGTGCCATGCGCTCGCTCCACGATCGCCTTTGCGATCGCGAGCCCGAGCCCCGTGCCGCGCTCCGGCCCCTTCGTCGTGAAGAACGGCGTGAAGAGGCGCGCGACGACGGCGGGGGTCATCCCGATCCCCGTGTCGTCCACGGTGATCACGACGCGTCCGTCCGCCGCGCGCACGCGGATGCGCACCGTCTCGCGACGAGAGCCCCTCCCCTCGAACGTGGCCGGCGCGCCGCGCGCCTCGCGCGCGTCGCCGATGGACTGCGCGGCGTTCACGAGGATGCTGACGAGCACCTGACCGAGGCGGCCCTCCTCCATCCACACCGGGGGGAGATCCTCCGGAATGTCGAGCTCCACGTCCGCGTGCTCGACGATCTGCGCCCTCGTGATCGTGAGCGCGCTGTCCGCGGCCCGCGCGACGTCGACCGCGACGAGGCGACCGAGCTCCGTGGACGGGGGCCGCGCGAAGAGCCGCATGTCTCGCGCGATGTCCACGATGCGCCGGCTCGTCGATCGCAGATCCTCGATGAGCTGGACGACGGTCTCCTCGAGGTCCGAGCGGATCGTGACGCTCGGCCCCTTCAGCAGGCGGACGAGCGTGTCGAGGCCGATCATCATGAAGGCCGCGGGGTTGTTGATCTCGTGCGCGACGCCGGCCGCGAGCATCCCCACCGTCGCGAGGCGGTCGGCCTGGATCAGCCGCGAGCGCGCGGCGCGCTCCGTCGTGACGTCGAGCAGGACGCCCTCGATGCCGCGCCGCGCGCCGCCACGCGGCGCGATCGCGTAGATGAGGCCGCGCGCGATGATCGGATCGGAGGCGTCACCCTCCGCGGGGCGGTGCGCGAGCCTCGCCTCGTAGGGCTCGCTCGGCTCGCCGCGCTTCGCCGCCTCGACCGCGCGCTCGAACGCGTGGCGCCCGTCCGGATCGACGTGGAGCGCGCTCAGGAAGCCGGGCGTCTCGAGCGCGTCCTCGGCGCGCACGCCGAAGAGACGCTCCGCGTGGCGGTTCAGGTAGAGGAGCTCCGACGTCTCCGGGTCGAGGCGAAAGATGACGAGCGGGGCGTTGTCGAGCAGGAGCGTGAGCTGCTCGGAGAGCGCGCGGAGAGCGGCGAGGTGCGCCGCCGCCTGCGCCTCCGCCGCCACCACGTCGGAGCGATCGCGGAGCAGCGCGTGCGCCGCGACGAGCGGATCGCCGTCCACCAGGCTGACCGTCGCCGTGACCGGCAGCGTCGTCCCGGTGCGGGTCCGGATCTCGAAGCGCTGACCGTGGGCGACGTCCGCCGGGATCACGCCGAGCAGCTCGGCGATCCCCCGTCCGACGATCTCCGCGCGCGGGCTCTGGACCATGCGCTCGGCCGCCGCGTTGATGTCCGTGATCCGCCCCTCCGCGTCCCACGCGAGCATCGCGTCCTCGCTCGCTTCGAGGATCCGCCGCGCGCGGTGATCGCGCCCCGCCTCGATGCTCCTCTCCACCGAGCCCGCGATCGCCCGGATGAGCGCGCCGACGAGCTCCTCCGGCAGGGAGGCGTTCGCGTCCGGGGCGTCGAACCCGAAGTAGAACCCACCGACGATCGCGCCTCGCGAGCCCGGGATCGGATACACCGAGTACGAGCCCAGACCGACCGCGCGCGCGAACTTCGCGACCGGATCGCCCTCCTCGATCCGCCGAACGTAGAGCGGCTCGCGCTTCTCGTAGACCGTCTCGTACACCGTCGGGGAGCTCGACAGGCGCGCGCGGTACGGCACGACGGGTCCCCCCTCGCTCCTCGAGAGGATCAGCGCGCGGTACGCTCCCTTGCCGTCGCTCGTCGTGATCCCGGCGATCTTGAAGCGCACGTGCTGCGCGAGCACCCCGAGGATCGCCTCGAACGTCTCCTCCCGGAGGATCGAGTCGTACCGGGTCACGATCCGGAGGATCGCGTTTTCGAGCTGCAGGAGGGCGACCGGATCCACGAGGCTGCGGTCGCGAGACTACTGGTTCGCGCGTGCGTCGGCGCGCTCCTTCTGCCGCCTCGATCGATCCACGAGCCGCGCCAGCGTCTCCTTGCGGGCCGGGAGCACCGCGGGATCCTTCTCGTACTCTCCGAGGATCCGGGCCGCGACGTCGATCTCGCCGCGCGCGCACGCCGTGACAGCGCGGAGCCGGAGCGCCTCGACGCGCACGTGAGGCACGTCGAGCTTGCGCGCGAGCGCGCGGTCGAGGAGCGCCGCCGCGACGTCGAACTCGGCGTTGTCCACGTGGTAGCGCGCGAGGAGATACGCCGCGAGACCGTTCTCGGGGTGCTCGACGTCCAACGCGGCGAGCAGCTCGGTCGCGCGCGTGCGGCTCGGCTTCTTCCCGGGCGTCCCGATCAAGAGCGTCACGATCGCGTCGCGGTAGGTGGCGTCGGTCGCGCCGTAGGACTTCACGTAGAGGGTTCGAATCTTCGACTCGTCGAGCGTCCGGGTGAGTAAATCCCGGTACCGCGCGAGCGCAGCCGGCCCGTTGCCCTCGCTGAGGTCGAGGTCCGCGAGCTCCTCGATCGCCGCGTCGCGCAGGCCCCGCCGAAGCTTCTCGTCGTCCACCATCGCGCCGAGCAGGGCGCGCGCCTTCGGCACGTCTCCCGCCGGGATCCAGAGGCGCGCCTGGTTGAGCCGCGTGTCGTCGTCCCTCGGATCGAGCGCGAGCACCTCGTCGAGCGCGGCGATCGCGCCTCGCGCGTCCCCAGCGCCCGCGAGCGAGTCCGAGCGCTCCTTGCACTCGTCCACGACGCGCGGGCATTTCCGACCGAAGATCGCAGGTCGATCGAAGCGCGCCTTCGCCACCGCGGCGGCGGCGTCCGGCACGACGAGCGCGTCGAGCGACGCGTGCCACTCCGTCTCGAGCGTGTCCCAGCTCTTCCCCACGACCGCGGGTAGCTCCGCGCCGCCGTACCAGTCCACGATCGCCTTCGCGCCGTACGTGTCGTGGATCCAGCCCACGAACGCCCCGCTCACCGTGTACGCGGTCGACGCGTTCTCACCGAGGAACCCCAACGCGAAGAGCTTCGACAGCTTCGGGAGGATCCCGAGATCCTTCATCGCGCGCGCCCACTCGGCGGGGCCGAGGTCGTCGTCCTTCGGGTTCGAGGCGACCGCGACGCCCTCGATCAGGCCCGGGTTCGGGAGGAGTCCACCGAGCGATCCCGCGATGCGAAACGGCCCGTGGCCGATGCCCCCGGCGACGACGTGCATGACCTCGTGCCCGATGACCCGGTGCGGATAGGCCGAGACCTGCACGTACACCTCGTGCCGCCACGGCTTCGCGATGTTCGTCCCCGCCGCGCCCATCAGCGACGCCTTCTGTGACTCGCTCTCGAACAGGAACGCCGTGATCCGCGGCGTCCCCGTGATGCCCAGCCACGCCTCGTTCGCCTCGACGTACCCGTCGCACTCGCCGAGGAAGCGCTGCGCCTGGTCGACCGCGAGGGAGCGCGGGTAGACGACGTCGCACCGATCGCCGTGGATCACCGCGCCGAGCGCCTCCTCGATCGTCCCGCGCGTCTGGTAGTGCCCGAGCTTCGACCCCTTCGCGGTGATCGTCAGGCTCGCGATCGCCGACGCGACGCCCAGCGCGAGCAGGCCCGGTCGTCCGATGCTCTCGTAGTGCAGCCGGCCGCGCTCGTCGTGCGTGAGGTGGAGCGCGAACACGAACGCCGCGAACAACGTGGCGGCCGTGCCCGCGCGGTAGCTGAGGAGGGGCGTGAGATCGAGGACCGTGTCGTAGATCGATCCGCTGAAGTACCCGACGAACGGATCGAACGCGAAGATCATCGGGCTCGTGTAGAACCTGCCCAGGCTCACGACGATGCAGCCGAGCGGGGCCGCGAGCGCGAGCGCGACGAGCGCGGCGACGCGGAGCCCCCGCCTCCGGACGCCGCCCGCGATCTCCGCGACGGTCCACCCCCACGCGCCGGCGAGGAGCGATCCCGCGCCGGGTCCGAGGAGCACGTTCTCGAGCCCCGTCCACGGATCGCACAGACCCACGCGGAGGCCGTGGACGATCGACGTGAGGAGCGCGACGCCGAACAGCGCCGCCCCCGTGCCGACGCCACGGCAGAACCCGTCGAACGGCTGGCGGCGCTCACGCCCGAGGTCGAGCGCCGAGATCACCGCGACGATGGACGGCAGCACGATCCCGAACGCGAGGGCGCTCTCGTACCCCGGGCCTCCGAAGAGGGGGATGAAGCCGATCGCGCCCGCGATCACGAACACGAGGCCCGCCGCGATTTGGTGCAGACGCGACCGAAGCATCGACCCCGGCCCGATGAAGCCGCGCCAGCCGCGCGCTCCGTCCGGCGCCTGCGCCTGCGGCAGCGCGCTCGGACGGTCCGGCTCCGCGTCTCGGTCGCGCTCCTCGGTGGAGGGAGGCGCCGCGTCGCTCACGTGCGCTGTGCTTGCGCGGTGTCCGCTTGGGCGCTGCCGCCCGGCGAACCGTCGTCCATCGCGCGCTCGCGCGGCGGCAGGAGCACGATCGGCAAGACCTCGTCCACCGTGGAGATGAGCGTGACCTTGAGCTGCTCGAGGATCGCCGCCGGGACGTCGTCCAGATCGCGCTTGTTTCGAGCTGGGATCAGCACCTCCTTGATGCCGCCGCGGTGCGCCGCGAGGAGCTTCTGCTTGATGCCGCCCACCGGCAACACGCGACCGCGGAGCGTGATCTCACCCGTCATCGCCACGTCCCCGCGGACGGGGCAGTCGAGCAGCAGCGAGGCCACGACGACGAACATCGCGACGCCTGCGCTCGGTCCGTCCTTCGGTGTCCCGTGCTTCGGGACGTGGATGTGAAGGTCGATCTCCTTCAACCACTGCGGATCGAGGTGGAGCTTCTCCGTCTTGCTGCGCACGAACGAGACCGCCGTCGTCGCCGACTCCTGCATCACGTTGCGCATGTTGCCCGTGAGCACCGTGTTGCCCTTGCCGGGCATCCGCGTCGCCTCGATGAACAGGAGATCCCCGCCGCCCGCCGAGGTCGAGAGGCCCGTGACGACGCCCGGGTTGAGGTTTCGCTCCGCGGTCTCCGGCCGATACTTGTGCGGACCGAGGATCCGCTCGACGTGCTCGGGATCCGCGATTTCACGGACGTCCTGGCCCTCCGCGACGCGCACCGCCGTCGCTCGACAGACGGCGGCGATCTCACGCTCGAGGCCGCGCACCCCGGCTTCTCTCGTGTAGCAGTCGAGGATCGCGGCGACGCCCTCGTCCGTGAAGTCCAGGCGCTCGTCCGTGAGGCCGTGGCTCGAGAGCTGCTTCGGCACGAGGAACTCGCGCGCGATCCCGAGCTTCTCGCTCCGCGTGTAGCCAGGGACCTCGATGACCTCCATGCGGTCGAGGAGCGGGCCGGGGATTTGGTCCCGATCGTTCGCCGTCGCGAGGAACGTCACCTGCGAGAGGTCGAACGGGAGGTCCAGGTAGTGATCCTGGAACGTCCCGTTCTGCTCGGGGTCGAGCACCTCGAGGAGCGCGGCCGTGGGATCACCGCGCACGTCCGCGCCCATCTTCTCGACCTCGTCGAGCACGAGCACCGGGTTCTTGGTGCCGGCCTTCTTGAGCGCCTGGATGATGCGCCCCGGCAGCGCGCCGACGTAGGTGCGCCGGTGGCCGCGGATCTCGGCCTCGTCCCGCACGCCGCCGAGCGCGATGCGCTCGTAGCGCCTGCCCATGGATCGCGCGATCGACTTGCCGAGCGACGTCTTGCCCACGCCGGGCGGTCCGACGAAGAGCAGGATCGGTCCCTTTTTGTCGGCCCGGAGCTGCCTCACGGCGGTGTACTCCACGATGCGCCGCTTCACCTTCTCGAGCCCGAGGTGGTCCTCGTCGAGGCAGCGACGCACGTCCCCCACGTTGAGCCGATCGGTCGTCGACTTCGACCACGGGAGATCCGCGATCCACTCGAGGTACGTCTTCGTGACGTTGAACTCCGCGGACTGCTGCGCCATCGAGCGGAGGCGCCCGAGCTGCTTGCGCGCGACCTTCTCCACGTCCGGCGGGACCTGCGCGAGCCGGATGCGCTCGCGGAGCTCCTCGATCTCGTCGTCGTCCCCGCCCTCGCCGAGCTCCTCTTTGATGTTCTTCATCTGCTGCCGGAGGATGTACTCGCGCTGGGACTTGCCCATCTCCTCCTGCACCATGCTCGAGATCTCCTTCTTCACGCGGAGGACCTCGAGCTGACGCGTCACCATCGCGAGGACGAGCCGCACGCGGCCCTTCACGTCGAACGCCTCGAGGATCTCCTGCTTGTCGGCGATCGACGCGTGCGCCTGCGGGAAGTTCGACGCGATGAGATCCGCGAGCGCGCCCGGCTCGCGCACGTTGTCGAGGATGCCCGCCGTCTCGCGCGGCAGGTTCGGCATGAGGCCGAGGACCTCGCGCGTCGCCTCGCGGAGGCTCGTCCCGAGCGCGTCGAGCTCGACGTCCCGCGCGAGGGACTCGGGCACGCGCTCGACGCGACCCCGCATGTACGGCTCGAGCGACACCGGCTCCTTCAGGCGGAAGCGGCCGAGGCCGTTCAACACGACGGAGTAGTTGCTCGTCCCGAGGCGGATGACCTTCACGACGCGCGCGAGCGTGCCGACGGCGTAGAGGTCGCGGAACGTGGGCTCGTCGACGTCCGCGGCGCGCTGGCTCACGACGCCCACCACGGCGCGCTCACGCCCGAGCAGATCCTCGACGAGCTTCACGCTGCGGAGGCGGCCGACGTTGATCGGCACCACCGACATCGGGAAGAGGACCGAATTGCGGAGCGGAAGGATCGGGACGCCTTCACCTTCCGACGCGGGTGGACGCCCGCTCGCGCTGTCCGTCGGCATGATGCGAACCGTAGTACAGTCGTCCGCCATCAGCCATCCGGTTCGGCCCGTCGCGCTCGCGACCGTCGAGTCCGGCACCGGAGCACGGCGTGGCGTCGCGCCTCGCGCTCGCGCGCGCGAAGCTCCGTAGGTCGGCCTCGGCTCAGCGCTTCGCGGTCTTCCAACCGACCGCGGCGGCGGTGACGGCGGCGACGAGCAGCAGCAGATCGTAGACGGGCCACACGACGCCCGCCCCGTTTCGGAGGAAGACCCCCTCGAGGAGGTGAACCGCGAGGATCCCCGCGCCGTACGCGACGAAGCCGAACGTGACGGCGCGCCTCAGCGTGTCCGAGAACTCGACCGTCTTCGCCGTGTTGTTCCAGATCACGCGCTGGACATGGCGCACGGCGAACACGACGGGCGTCGCGAGCGCGAGCGCGAGCATCGAGATGAGGAGCAGGCTCTCGGTGCTCGTCAGATCCGGCTTGGGGGAGCCGAGGCGGGTCGCGCGGATCACCGCGCCGACGAACGTGAGCAGCGCGGAGAAGAGGCCGACGCCCGCGAGGCCGCCGAAGAGCAGGATGAGCGGCCGCGAGAGCTCCACGTCGCGCTGGCGGGCCGCGAGCATGGTCTGCGTCGAGAAGCCCGCGCCCGCGATCGATCCGAGCGTGCGCCGCATCGATCGGTTGGCGGGCAACACCTTGTGCGCGCTCGTCGTGTCGAACGGGAGGAGCGCCTCCTCGAGCTCCTTCATGCTGGAGAAGCGGTCCTTCGCGGCCTTCGCCATCGCCTTTTGGATGACGAGCTCGAGGCCCTGCGGCACGGCCGGGTTGAGGACGCTCGGCCGCTCGGGCTCGTCGAGGAGGAGGGCCGTGATCGTCGCGGTCGGGTCGTTCTTCTCGAACGGGCGGCGCCCGGTGAGCATGTTGTAGAGGATGGCGCCCACGGAGTAGACGTCCGCGCGCGCGTCCACCTCCTCGCCCTTCGCCTGCTCGGGCGGCATGAACGCGGGCGTCCCCATGATGACGCCTGTCTTCGTGAGGTTCGCGCCGCCCGGGTTCTTGATCTTGGAGATGCCGAAGTCGATGATCTTCGCGGTCGGCGCGCGGATGTCCCCGATGAGGAACACGTTCTCGGGCTTCATGTCGCGGTGGACGATCCCGTTCGCGTGGGCGGCGTCGAGCGCGCGCGCGATCTGGAGCGCGAGGCGCACCGCGTAGCCGACGTCGAGCTTTCCGGTCTGCTTGATGTGGTCGGCGAGATCCTTGCCGTCGAGGAACTCCGCGACGATGAAGGGCCGGCCGCTGCCGGTCGTGTGGACGTCGTACACGCCCGCGACGTGCGGGCTGTCGATCGACGCGGCCGTCTCCGCCTCACGCTGGAAGCGCGAGAGGGCCTCGTTGTGCCGCGAGTACTCGGGATGCAGCACTTTGATGGCGAAGCGCTTCGCGCCGAGGCGCACGTGCCGCGCCTCGTACACGCGGCCCATGCCGCCCTCGCCGACGAGGCGGACGATCTTGTACGTGTCCGCGAGGACGGCGTGGATCAGGTCGTCCCCCCCGTCGTCGTTCGGAGCGTCGACGAGCGTCGACGCGTCGCGCGGGCAGACATTGAACTCGACCGGGTAGCGGCTCCCGCACCGAGGGCACAGGCGCGGCCCCGTCTCGACGAACCGTTTGTCGGACGCGGGCACCGCCGCACCGTGCAGGCTCGGCGCAGGCCCCAGCATGCTGTGGGCTTGCGAGGGCGCGGAGCGGTGGGAGGGGGGCGCTTGCTTCACGGCGCTCGTGGGGCCTGGACTGGGCGATGGCTCTTCCCCCCGTGCTTCGCCGGGGATCATCAGCGTTCGACCCACGCGTCGAAGGTAGCCGTAGAGGCACGGGTTGCCTAGAGTTCACGCGCGGGCGCACCAAGTGTTGACGGGCGATCGCGCCTGCCTATACTCCCGCGCCTTCCGACCCTGGCCCCTCGCACGAGGGCACCGATGAGGCCGTCGCCATGTGGGCGCCGCGCTTCCGCCAGGGTGTCACGACCCCTCCCGGGGGTGCGAGTCCCGACATGCTTCACTCCGACAAGAAGACCACGATCATCGAGAAGTTCCGCGTCCACGAGGGCGACACCGGCTCGCCCGAGGTCCAGGTGGCGATCCTCAGCGAGCGCATCAACTCGCTCACGGAGCACTTCAAGACCCACAAGAAGGACCACCACTCGCGCCGTGGGCTCCTCAAGCTCGTCTCGCAGCGCCGCCGCCAGCTCGATTACCTCAAGCGCTTCGACATCGAGCGGTACCGCGTGCTCATCGGCAAGCTCAACCTCCGCAAGTAGGCGGGGTCGGCCCCGTCTCTTCGCTGCCCCGTCTCTTCGCGGCCCCGTCTGCTTCGCTGCAGTCGGGGCCGCGCGCGCAAGCGAGGCGCACCTGCGAGGCGGAGATCACGCCCCCAAGCACTTCTCGTGCGTTGGGGTCGCGCCCCTCCGAGCGCTACTTCTTTCCGAACTTCGAGTAGAGGCCCCCGGTCACGGACTTTCGCTCCGGTGCCTTGGGGGCTTCTGCTTTGGTGGGCGCGAGCGCGGCGGCGGTTCCGAGTTCTTCGGGCGAGGGATCGGCGCGGTACGGGGAGGCTCCGAGTGGAGGCGGACTCGCGGGCTCCGCGACGATCGGCGTGCCCGCGGGCCGGTACGCGTCTTCCTTGATCGCGGGCGGCGGGGGCGGCGCGGCGATCGGGCTCGGAAGCGTTCCCCCCGGATCGGGCTTCGGCGGGGGTTGCCAGACCTCTTGCCCGTGCGGCGTCGGCGCGAGCCCCGGCACGATTTTCTCGAAGACGTCCGCGCTCGGGGAGGCCTCCTGCGTGCGCTCGAGCGGGTGCCTCACCTGGACCGGGTTCGTGGTCGGCGTCTCCATCCACGGCGGCAGCGTCGGCCGGCTCTCGCGGTCCGACTCGGGCGAGGGCGGCGTGATCCGGAACGGAGCGCGCGTCGACGTCGGCGCCTCGTGCGCCGCCGACAATCGAGCGACCCCCAGCTGCGTTGCACGAGCATCTCCGATGCGAAGTCGCTCGCGCGCGCGGCGGACCTCGTCGCTCGCGTCGACCACCGCCGTGCCCGTGAACGACATGCCTTCGAGCGGGCTCTTGCGAGGCGCTGCGGGAGGCGGCGCGCCGAAGGTCGGGGCGCTCGGGGCGACCGAAGGGCCGCCGGGGGCGGGCGGCGGTACGGCGTTCTCGATCACGAGCGTCCCCGCGCGCGGATGGATCCCCGAGCTCGAGACGGGGTTCGCCTGAGCCGCGCGCGCCGCCCCCGCGGCCTGCTCCTCGGGTGTGAGGACGGCGGTCGACCTCCGCGGGGGCTGCGACGCTTGCGCTGGATCGAGGGTGACCGTGCGCTCGAACGGGTGCGGCGCGGACGGTGAGGAGGACGATGGAGACACACTCCCCGGCGCGGACTTCTTCGGATCAGCGGTCATGCTCCTCGCTCTCTCGACGACCAAAGTGAACCAAGCGAGGTAACGGCGCGTCAAGCGCGACGCGCCGTCCGACGGTGGAGTCGTGGTACCCTTTCAAACCATGTCTCGGTCCCGACTCTCGCGCTGGGCGCGCTCTCTTGGGGTCGCGCTCTCTCTCGCAGGTGCGGCCGGCGTCGCGCTCGAGGCGCGCGCGGACGATCCGCCGGAGGTCGTGCAGGCTCGACAAGACTTCCGCGAGGGGGTCTCGCTCATGGCGGCCGAAGACTGGGCCGGTGCGCTCGCGAAGTTTCAGCGCGTCGCGCGGGTGAAGGTGAACGCGCCCGTCGCGTTCAACATGGCGGAGTGTGAGGAGCACCTCGGCAAGTGGGTGTCCGCGCTCGGCAACTACCGCCTCGCCTCCGCGAAGGCCGCGGACGGGAGCGCCCCCGAGGTCGCCGCGCACGTGGACGAGCGCATCGCGGCCCTCGAAAAGAAGCTCCCGCACCTCGCCGTGAAGAAGAAGGAGCCGACCCCGAACCCCAAGGCGCACGTCGAGCTCGACGGCGTCGAGCTCCAGCCCACGCAGCTCGACAAGCCCATGGCGGTCGACCCCGGCGAGCGCGTCGTCACCGTCGTCGTGTCCGGGAAGACTGCGTCCACGAAGAAGATCAAGCTCGCCGAGGGAGCGTCCGAGTCGGTCGAGGTCGCGATCCCCGCCCCCGCCGAACCGCCGGGTGGCGGTGGGGGTGCGGGCGGCGGTGAGCCCACCCCGCGCTCGACCGGACCGAGCGTCCCGGGCGTCGTGCTCACCACGATCGGAGCAGCGACGTCCGTCGTCGGGATCGTGTTCATCGGCCTTCGGCAGAAGGCGATCGGCGATCTCGACACGCTGTGCGGCGGCGACGACACCTGCCCGAAGAGCGCGGAGTCGACCTACGACGAAGGCCGCACGTTCACCGGCGTCGCCGAGGTCACCATCCCCGTCGGCGTCATCGCGCTGACCACCGGCATCGTGCTCCTCGCCACGAAGAAGTCCCCCAAATCTGCAGACGCTGCGCCCACGACGGGATGGGCGCTCCTGCCCGCCGCGCATGGGGCCGACGCGGGGCTCTCGCTCGGCGCGATCTTCTGAGCACACGCGGCACCTCGTCCGCGCCCGGCGAGCAGGCCGGCGCGAGGACCGCCGCGAACGTGTCGCCACGCATCGCGCGCGGCGCGGCTACTTCTTCGGCTCTTCCTTCTTCGGGGCCTCGGCCGGTTTCTTCGCGTCGTCCTTCTTCGCGGGCGGCGTCACCGGGGCCTTCGGATCCGCGACTCCCGCGCCGCCGTCCGCGTTGTACATCTGGATGACCTTGTCCGTGATGTCGAGGTCGGCCCGGAAATAGGGCACCGCGGCCTTGTCGACGACGAGGTCGTAGCCGTCGGTGGAGGCCACGCGCTTCACGAGCGTGATCATCTTCTGGAACATCGGCGTCGTCAGCTCGGCCTCCTTGCGCTGCATTTCGCGCTGATACTCCATCAGCGTCTCCTGGAGCGCGGCCGCCTTCTGGCGCCACTCGTTCTTCTTCTGGTCGATCGCGGGGCTCGCCCCTTTCGCCTTCTCTTCCTTGGCGATCGCCTCGCCCTCCTGCTGGAGCTTCTGCTCGCGCTCCGAGAGCTCGACCTGCTTCGCGTCGAAGAGCTTCTTCAGGTTCGCCTGGACGCGCAGGCCCTCTTCCGTCTCCATGATGGCCCGTCGCGTGTCGATCACGGCGAACCGGGACTGCGTGGGATCGGCGTGCGCCTCGTCCGCGATGAGCGCCGCCGGGAGGATCGCGGGGAGCGCGAGGACCGGGGCAGAGAGCGCGAGACCAGCGACCAGCGAGCGGAGGGAGCGGGCGTACGACATCGCCCGTTGCTCTACTTTTCGCGCCTCAACCCGTCAAGTTGCCGCTGTGCTCGCGGGCGGAGTTCACTGGGGCTTCTTCGGATTCGGCAGCCGCACCCCACCGTGACTCGGCGCTCCTCCGGACGGTCGTGGAGCCGGGGCGCGAGGCGTGGGTGGTGCCGGTGGGATGGAGGGCCGTGAAACGGGGGGCGGTGGCGGAGCCGGGCGCTTCGTCGGAGGAGGGAGCGTGGGAGGCTTGGGCCGCCCCGAGGGGATGACCGTCTCCTCCCGGGAGAACGGCGCCGGTTCACTCTCGGGGATGCGCGTGATCGCCTCGGCGCGCGCGTGTGGCGAGCGATCGCTCACGGTCGCCTCGGCGACGACGTCGATCTCCGAGATCTCCTCGATCGGGGTCTCCTCGTTGCCGTCCATGACCACCTCCCCCACGAGGCCTGCGCTCGGCAGCGTGAGGCCCAACCGATCCCGGGCGAGCGTGAGGATGCGCGCGATCTCGGGGATCCGCTGGGTGTAGAGATCACGGTGCTCGGCGCGCGCGATTTGGCGCGTGCGGTGGTGCACGGAGCGGAACGCGGCCTCGAGCGCGCGGTTCGCGTTCAGATCGTCGCCGCGGAGGAGGAACGCGTCGACCAGCGTGAGGTGCGTCGCCTCCTCCCACTCCTCGACCGGCATCGCGACCATCTTGTTGTGCGCCTCGAGCGCGCTCACGAGCGCGAGATCACGCGCGGCGGCCTCGTTCGGCGTTCCCGCCGCGAGGCGGGCGAGCGCCGCGTGCACCTGCGCGGTCGTGAACGCGGCCGTCGCCGAGAGGACGGGCATCGGCCTCGCGACCTCGACGAGCTTCTTGCCGAGCTCGTCGGCGTGATGGATGTCGGCCCGAGGATCGCTCGACGCGGACGCGCGCCAGAGGACGAACATGATCTCGTACACGCGCGCGTGCACGCGGAGGCGCGCGACCTGGGTCTCGTCCGCGATCTTGTAGGCGTCCCGCTCCATGCGGATCCCCCGATCGAAGTCACCGAGCCGCGCCTCGCACATGCCGAGGTTGTGGAGCGAGAACGCCTCCAGCACGCGCATCTGGCGGTCGCGCGTGTCCGTGAGGGCGCGCTGCAGGAACCGGCGCGAGTCCTCCCAGAGCCCGAAGAGGTTCATGCTGGAGGCCGTGTTCACGCGGGCGCGCGTGCCCCGGACCAGATCGCCGACGGTGTCCGCCATCTCGATCACGCGCGGCCCGGCGAGCACGACGTCCGACGGGTTGCCCGACTGCATGATCGCGAAGAGGCGCGCTTCGAGCGCCTCGAGCAGCGGCCTCGGCGCGTTCACCCGCGTCGCGATCTCGACGGCGTTCTCCGCGATGGCGAGCGCCTCGTCGTGCTTGCCGAGATCGATGAGCCCGCGTACCCGCACCGACAGGATCGACGCGCGCATCGCATCCGAGATCGCGAACTCCCCCGCCCCGTCACGGAAGAGCAGCGCGCGCGCAGCGCGCTGATCGCCGTCGACGGAGCGGCCGTTCTCGATGAGGGCCTGCGCCACGAGGCGCTCGGCCTCCGCCCACATGTCCGAGCCGCGCGGCGCGAGCTCCGCGGCCTGCTCGCCCGCCTGGATCCCCTCGGCGAGGCGACCGAGCGGGAGGCTCGTCTGCGCGACGGAGAGCAGGAGCTGGGCGCGCATGCCGGGCGCGCCACCCTCCGGAAAAATCGCGAGCCCGCGCCGCGCGAGCTCGAGCGCGGTCTCGTGCGCGCCGTTCGTGAACGCCTGGCGCGTCGCGCGCGCGTAGAGCTCCACGGCGCGCGCGAAGTCGCGGCCCGCGTCCGCGTGCTTCGCGAGCAGGCCCGTGTCCGCGTCGCCGACGCGCTCGAGCCAGCTCCCCGCGACGAGATGGAGCGGCGCACGGTCGTCCTCCAGGATGGATGCGTACGCTGCGTCCCTCACGAGGGATTGGCGGAAGCTCCACTCCGTCTCGCCGGCGACGCGCGACGACGCGTGGCGCGTCACGATCTCGGTCGTCACGAGCTCTCCGAGATCGGCCTCCGCGTCGCGCTCGACGAGCGCGGAGACCGCGCCCGTCCAGAACACTTGCCCGAGCACGCTCGCGGCGCGCAGCGTCTCGCGGAGGTTCGGCGCGAGACGATCGAGCCGCATCTGCACCACCGCCTGCACGTTGAGCGGAAGATCCGTCGTGCCCTGCGCGGTGGATCGGATGAGCTCCTCGAGGAACAGGACGTTTCCTCCGGCGCGCTCGACGAGCGCGGACCGGACGCGCCCGTCCACGTGCGGAAGCGCCTTCACGACGAGCTTCTCGGCCGCGAGCGGGCTGAGCGGCGCGAGCGTGAGGCGCGTGACGTTCTTGTTCTTCCAGAGCGTCGCGAGTCGGGACTCGAACTCGGAGCGCGCGAACATGAAGACGATGAACTTCACGTCCGGACACCCGAGCATCCAGCCGATGATCTCGAGCGTCGTCTCGTCCGCCCAGTGCGCGTCCTCGAGGAACATCGCCTGGGGCACGACCTCCGCCTGCGCGCGCACGAACGCCTCGATGGCCATCCGCATACGCGACTGCATGAGCTGCGCGTTCT
Source organism: Polyangiaceae bacterium (assembly GCA_046351395.1). Lineage (GTDB taxonomy): Bacteria > Myxococcota_A > Polyangia > Polyangiales > Polyangiaceae > CAYYKK01. The sequence goes on along the minus strand of JAXLYP010000053.1, from coordinate 8,351 downwards.
GGCGCGCCGCGCGGAGGGGCTCGTCCGTCTCGCCCGGGAACGGCACGCCGACGACCTCTCCGAGGAAGCTCGTGAGGAACCGAAGGGGCTTCGGCATCCGGAAGCTCGCGTGCGCGCGCACCTTCTCGACTTGATCCTTCAGGCTCTCGCCGTCGTGGACGCCGATCGTCTGCCGCACCGCGCGCCCGAACGCCGAGAGGCTCCCGCGCTGCCCGGGCGGCTCGCCGCGCCCGAAGAGGACCTCGGGCGGATACGGTGAAGCCTCGAGCCTCGTGATGACCTCGGCCCGCACGCGGCTCTTGCCGATCCCGGGCGCGCCGGTGAGCACGATCGCGCGCGGCGTGCCCTCCTCGAGCAGCTCGTTGTAGGCGCTCGTGAGCAGGTTGATCTCCTTGTCGCGCCCGACCGTCGGCGTCGGCCGTCCGAGGAGCAGGCGCGCGCCGAACCCGCTCTGATCTTCGCGGAGGAGGACGGCGCCGAGGCGATCCTCGCTGAGGACGAAGCGTCCGCCGAGCGCCGAGATGACGCTCGCGTCGGCGCGGATCGTCCCGGGCGCGGCCACGTCGAGCTGCTTGGCGGCGCGCTCGAGCGCTTCGCCCGCGAGGTTGCCCGCGCGTCCGGTCGACGCACCGGCGAGCGGGCTCGCGCCCGCGATCGCGTGGCCGACGGCGATGACGGCCGTCGCGGTCGGGCGCGCGCGCGTGACCACGAGCGCGGCGCGCGCCGCGCGGATGGCCGCGTCCCCTGCGGTGCGATCCACGCCCACGACCGCGATGATTTGCCCACCGTAGAGCTCCTCGATGCGCGCGTCGTCGCCCAGGGTCTCGCGGAGCTCCGACTCGAGGGAGTCCTCGAGCGGCTCCGCGACGCGCATGACGAGCGCGGCGACCACGCGGCGGATCCCTTTCGGCCGGCGCTCCGCGTCCGGATCGACGGGCGGGATCTCGACGCTCGGCGGACGACGCGCGGGCATCGCCCGACGCACGGCGGACGCGGATCGGTCGGTCGCGGGTGGATCGTTGTTGAGATCTCCGACGCGCGCGAGGGCGCGCGCGAACTCTCCGCCGTTCTCGAGGCGCTGCTCGCGATCACGCGAGATGGCCGTCCAGATCACGTTGGAGAGCGCCTCCGGGACGTCGAACCGGATGCTCGCGGGGCTCGGAGGATCCTCGATGACGAGCCGACCGAGCAGCGCGATGACGTGCTCCGTCTCGAACACGGTGCGGCCCGTCACGAGCCGGAACAGCGCGGAGCCGAGGGAGTACACGTCCGCGCGCGCGTCGACGTTCTCGCCCCGCGCCTGCTCGGGCGCCATGAAATGCGGCGTGCCGATGATCGCGCCCCGATCGTCCTCCTGCTCCTGATCGGGGAGCTTCACGACGCCGAAGTCGATGAGCTTCACGGCGGTGCCCTTCCCCTTCACGAGGAAGATGTTCCCGAGCTTCAGGTCGCGGTGGACGATGCCGCGCGCGTGGACCGCCGCCATCGCCGCGGCGGAGCGGCGGATCACCTCGACCGCGTCGCGCATGCCGAGCGGCGCGTGACGCTGCCGCTGCCCGAGGTCTTCGCCGTCGAGCCACTCCATCGCGTAGAAGAGCCGGTGATCGGGCAGCGTCCCGTGCGCGATGTACTCCACGATGTTCGGGTGCCGGAGATCCGCGATGACCGCGATCTCGCGCTGGAACCGCCGCCGCTCCGCCGGCCCGGCGGACGCGCGCAGCACCTTCACGGCGACGGTGCGCCCCGTCTCCGTGTCGGTCGCACGGAACACGTCCCCCATCCCGCCCGCGCCGGCGCGCGCTTCGAGGGCAAACCGATCCGTCGGTTCGCTGAACTCAGGGAGCAAGGGGGTCTGTTCCGATCACGTGGAGCCGCCTTCGGGCGGAAAGAATTCGGCGGAGGAACTGGTGCTGAGCGGAGCCTTCGGCGCCCGCATGTCGATGCCGTACGTCGTCCCGCGAAGCGGGGCGCCGTCGGTGTGAGGTCCGGGCGAGGTAAGCGAAGCGAGCCGAGGCCACGAACCGCCCGCGCCGTACGTCGTCCCGCGAAGCGGGGCGCCGTCGGTGTGAGGTCCGGGCGAGGTAAGCGAAGCGAGCCGAGGCCACGAACGCCCTGGAAGACTAGAGCACCCTCTCTTCCCAAGGTAGGGCTAACGGGCTATTGAACGTTATCCAATAACAAGGGACGGGCGCGATGCGGTCAGTCGACATCCTCATCATCGGCACGGGCTTCGGCGGCATCGGGATGGCGATCCGCCTCGCGCAGGCCGGCTTCCACGACTGTCTGTTGCTCGAGCGCGCGAGCGCGCTCGGCGGCACGTGGCGCGACAACCACTACCCGGGCGCTGCGTGCGACGTGGAGTCTCACCTCTACTCGTTCTCGTTCGAGCCGAACGCCGACTGGTCTCACGTGTTCGCGCGTCAGCCGGAGATCCGCGCGTACATGGAGCGGTGCGCGGACAAATACGGCATCCGCTCGAAGATGCGGTTCGACAGCAACGTCGTTCACGCGGCGTTCGACGAGGCGTCCGGTCGGTGGGCCGTGCGCACCGAGAACGGCGACCAGTACAGCGCGCGGGTGCTGGTGTCGGCGTGCGGCGGTCTCTCGAACCCCTCGAAGCCGGACATCCCCGGCCTCGCGCACTTCAGGGGAAAGCTCTTCCACTCCTCGCGGTGGGACGCGAGCTACGACCTCGACGGAAAGCGCGTCGCCGTCATCGGGACGGGGGCGAGCGCGATCCAGATCGTCCCCGAGATCGCGCCGCGGGTCGCACGCCTCGACGTCTACCAGCGCACCGCGCCCTGGGTGATCCCGCGGCAGGATCGGCCGATCGGCCGCGCGGAGAAGGCCCTCTACCGGCGCGCGCCCGCCGTCCAGCGGCTCGCCCGGACCGCGATCTTTTGGAAGCGGGAGCTCTTCGGGATCGGGTTCTTCAAGGATCCCCGCGTCAACCAGCTCGGTCAGCGCCTCGCGCTCCGGAACATCGCGCGGGGGGTCGAGGATCGCGAGCTCCGGCGCAAGCTCGTCCCCAACTACGTGATGGGCTGCAAGCGCGTGCTGCTCTCGAACGACTACTACCCCGCGCTCGCGCGCCCAAACGTGGAGCTCGTCACCGATCCCATCGCGGACGTACGCGCCGACTCGATCGTCACCCGCGACGGGCGACGGCGCGCCATCGACGCGCTCGTGCTGGCGACGGGCTTCGAGGCCGCCGAGCAGCTCGCGCCGTTCGAGGTCCTCGGCCGAGGAGGCCGGTCCCTCGACGACGCGTGGCGCGGTGGGAGCGAGGCCTACCGCGGGACGACCGTGGCGGGATTCCCGAACGCGTTCCTCATCGTCGGCCCGAACACGGGCCTCGGGCACGGCTCCATGATCACGATGATCGAGGCGCAGATCGAGTACATCGTCGGCGCGCTCGAGCACATGCGCGCTCGAAACGTGAAGCTGCTCGAGGTGAAGGCGGAGGACCAACGCGCGTACAACGCCGCGATCCACGCGCGCCTCGAGAGGACGGTCTGGGCGACCGGGGGGTGCGTGAGCTGGTACCGCACGAGGAGCGGCAAGAACACCACGCTCTGGCCCGGGTTCATGGTCGAGTTCCAGCGGCAGATGAAGACGTTCGACCCGCGCGCGTACGACGCGGCGTAAGCGCGCGCTCCGCGCAGCCGCGCGGGAGTTCGCGACGACGATCGCTGAGGCGCGTGGCGCCGCGGGGTCGTGTCCGTCCGCGCGTGGCGCCGAGGCGCTCGCGCCAGCTGACAGCCGGGCGCGGATAGCTGATAGCTTCGGCGCGATGCCGCCCAAGGCTGCGCAAGGCACCCTCCCGCTCGGGAGCCGACCGACGATGTTGACGGTCGACGGGTTCACGGTCGAGGTGATCGAGGGGCCCGACAAGGGGAAGTCCGCGCGCGCGACGACGCGCGAGGCGGGCGTGGGGACGGCGCAGGGCAACGAGCTCGTGCTGACCGATCCCACGGTGTCGCGGCACCACCTCAGCGTGACGTCGACGAAGAGCGGCGTCGTCATCCGCGATCTCGGCAGCACGAACGGATCGCGCGTGGGCGCGGTGCGCGTCCACGCGGGGACGATCGACGACGGGGCGACGATCGAGATCGGCCGCACCAAGCTCCGCGTTCGTCAGCTCGACGAGCCCATCATCGAGCCGCTCGCCGTCGAGGACTCGTTCGAGAGCGTCCTCGGGCAGAGCGCGGCCATGCGCCGCCTGTTCGCGCTCCTGCCGCGCATCGCAGCGAGCGAGTCCACCGTGCTCCTCGAGGGCGAAACCGGGACGGGCAAGGGCCGGCTCGCGGACGCGATCCACAGCGCGAGCCCGCGATCGAAGGGACCGCTCGTCGTGCTCGACTGCAGCTCCATCCCCGAGTCGCTCGTGGAGAGCGAGCTCTTCGGGCACGAAAAGGGCTCGTTCACGGGCGCGTTCGGCGAGCGCGAGGGCGCGTTCGAACAGGCCGCGGGCGGGACCATCTTCCTCGACGAGATCGGCGAGCTCCCGCTCGACATGCAGCCCAAGCTGCTCCGCGCGCTCGAGGACCGGACGGTCAAGCGCGTGGGTGGGAATCGCCCCATCAAGCTCGACGTGCGCATCATCGCGGCGACGAACCGGGATCTCCGAGGTGAGGTGAACCGGGGGACCTTCCGCTCCGACCTTTATTTCCGGCTGAACGTCGTCCGCCTGCTCGTTCCGCCGCTCCGCGAGCGGCGGGAGGACATCCCGATCCTGATTCGCCATTTCTATCAGCAGCTCGCTCCCGGCCACGAGCCCTCACCCGAGCTCGTCGACCTCCTCCTCCGTCAGAGCTGGCCCGGCAACGTGCGCGAGCTGCGGAGCTCGATCGAGCGCGCCGTGCTGTTCGGCGGCACCGATCCCACGCTCGATCTCGCGCGCCTCGACGACGTGCCTGCGGAGAGCCCGCCCCCGCCAGCGCCACCGTCGGTCCCCGCGTCCGCCGACGCGAACGAGGCGTCCGCCCCCTCCGGCCCCCGCGTCGCCCGGGACGAGCCGTTCGATCCCGCCGAAGGCTTCCGCGCGGCGAAGGATCGCGCGATCTCCGCGTGGGAAGCGCGCTACCTCGAGAGGCTCGTCGCGCACGTGCACGGGAACCTCTCGGAGGCCGCTCGGCTCGCGAGCATGGACCGGACACACCTCCGCGATCTGCTGAAGAAGTACGGGCTCCGAGGCTGACCGCCGCGCGCCGCGGCGAGGCGCTTCAGAGATCTTTCTCCATGACGAAGTGCGGGATGCCGACCTCGGTGAACCGATCTCCGACGATCGCGTAGCCGAGCTTCGCGTAGAACCCCACGGCGACCTCGCGCGCGTGCATCGTCACGCGCCGCGCGCCCGTGCCGCGCGCGTGCTGCTCCAGCGCGTCGACCAGCAAGCGCCCGATCCCGCCCGTCCGGAGATCGGTGCGCACCGCCATCTGCCGGAGCTGTACGAGGTGCTCCCCTTCGCGGCTCGACAACACACACCCGATGACGCCCTCCGCCTCCGTCTCCGCGATGAAATGGGCCCACGTGAACTCCGCCGCGAACGGCACGTCCGCGCGGGTCATGCCGAGGGGCTCGCGGAGCACCCGGTATCGGAGCTCGAGCTCCGCCTCGTACGCCGCGGGCTCGGCGTTCGGCACGTAGCTCCGAGCGACCACGCGGACGCCCCCGAGCACACGCTCGATCGCGGCTGTCATGAGCTTCCATCCTTCACGATCTCGAACTCCACACGGCGGTTCCGTCCGCGAGCGGTGGGCGTGTCGTCCGTCAGGACGGGCTGCGCCGTCCCCTTGCCGATCGCAGAGAGCCGCTTCTTGTCGACGCCCTTCGCGACGAGGTAGTTCACCACCGCGTCGGCCCTGAGCTCGCTGAGTCGAAGGGGCGAGCCCTCGGCGTCGTCCGCGAACCCGATCACCCGAACGCGCGCGAGCTCCGGGTGATCGCGGAGGATCATGACGACCTCGTCGAGAATGGGATACTCGTCGGTCGCGATGCCGGCCGCGTCCGCGGCGAACGGCACCTTCTCCAGGATCGCCACATGGCTCGACCCGGGCGGCTCGATGACGGTTCGGCAGCCATCGCCGGTGCCGACCACGCGCGGGCACCGATCGCGAACGTCCGGGATGCCATCCCCATCCGTGTCGAGGTTGGGATCCGCGAGCAGGATCTGCACCTCGGGCTCTCGCTGTGAAGCCGAGCTCTGCCCGCTCGGCGGATCGTGGACCGGCTTCGCGTCGACGGGGACACGACCGGGCGGCGCTGACGCGCAGTTCGTGAGCGCCGCAAAGAGCAGGAGCACCGCGAGGCGCAGCGTCGATCGGGTGGCGGGTGGAGGGTCGATGAAGCGATCCCTGGCGCGGGCGCGCACCCATTTGCGACCGCAACGCAGTGGCGTGACCCCAGGCGTCGCGTCCGTTCGAGCGCGCGCCCCGCCCGAGCCCCACGACGAGGTGCGGACCGTCGACACGCCTCCGAGCTTAGGCCGCGGAGGGTCCGTCGACCATCGGATAGAGCTCCTCGTTCTCGCGCTTCATCCGGACCTTCAGCCGGAAGAGGAGCGCCATGGTGTCGCGACAAAACCCTTCAGGATCAGCCTTGATCGCCGCGCCGTCGGACCATTTGCCGAGGTGCTGGAAGAATTGATCGTAGAGGCCCCCGATCTCGTCGAGGAGCTCCCGCGCTTTGTCGCGGACGCCGGGGTCGGTGCTCGCGAGGAGGCGCGGGTAGAGCGCCTCCTCCTCCATCGCTGCGTGGACGCGGAGCTTGCCCGAGAAGGTCGCCAGCATGCGGCGCACCGTGCTCGGATCCTCCGCGATCTTGATCGAGTCGAGGCTCTTGAGGAGCTCCTTGGCGACGACCGAGAGCTCCTCGTGCTGCCGCACGAACCGCGCGGTGACGCGCCCCGAGGCGCGGGGATCGACGGGCGGAGCCGGGGCCACGACCCGCTGGGCCGGCCCCCGCGAATCGGAGGGCCGAGCGGCCGGGATGGACTCCGAAGGCGCCGCGATCGTCGCATCCATCGCCACCGGCCCCGTATCGCGCAGCTCCATCAACATCGGCGTCACCCCTCAGGACGCCTACGAGTTGGGCGACCGAACGGTTGCAACTCCTCGACGCGGATTCGAGCGCGCCTATACGGGACATGTCGGGGTTCGTTTCACCGACGACGCGGTGATAAGGAATCCGCCCGATGCGTGCGCTCGTCGCCCTGCTCACCCTCGCGCTCCTCGCCTGCTCGGGAGAGACGGCGCGTCGAACCCCGGCGAGGTCCTCGTCGGCATCCGCGAGGATCGCTGCGGCTTCGGTCGCTTCGGAGGAGCCCGCACCCACGCTCTCCTCCGCGTCCTCTTCTTCCTCTCCTCCGCCGGCGCTCGACCCCGAGCCGCTCGACCCCGCGATCGCCGGCCAGATTCATGCGCCCCCTGCGATCGACGCGGGCGCGCGCTACCCGTTCGTCCTCTTCCTGCACGGCCTCGGCGGCACGGGGAGGAGCTTCGCCGCGGGCCTCGGCGTCGAGAAGCTCGCGGCCGCCAAACAGTTCTTCTGGGCGGCGCCCGATGGTGCGATGGACAAAAAGAAGCGCCTCTTCTGGAGCGCGACGGCCGGCTGCTGCGACTTCGACCACACGGGCGTCGATCACGTCGCCTCCTTGGGCGCGCTCATCCGACAGGCGCGCCGAACGCCGGGCATCGACCCGGGGCGCGTGTTCGTCATCGGGTTCTCGAACGGGGCGTTCATGGCGCACCGGCTCGGCTGCAGCGTCCCCGGCATCGCGGGCATCGTGAGCGTCGCGGGGGCCGCCCCGACCGAGGGGACGTGCGCGCCGGAGGCGCCCGTCGTGGTGCTCGAGATCCACGGCGACGCGGACAAAGCCGTCCGCTTCGAAGGTGGACACGTGCTCGATCTGTCGGACGTGCCGGAGCACCGGTCCGTCGAGGGCACGATGGGCGTTTGGGCGACCGCGAACGGATGCTCGGGCCCCATGAAAGAGGAGGGGCAGCTCGACCTGATGGCGGGCCTCGGGGGTGCCGAGACGCGGGACCTGCGGTTTCCCAAATGCCGCGCGCCGGTCGCGCTCTGGCGCGTCGTCGGCGGCGACCACTTCGTGGCGACGTCGCGGAGCGCGCTCGATCAGATCTGGGCGTTCCTCGCGTCCGCGAGCACGGCGACATCGAAGTCCCACTGAGCGAGGGGTTGAGGGCAGTCCCGAACCGCGCGCCTGCGGCACGAAAACGACGCGAGGCGACAAACCTGTTGGACGCGAGCAGATTCACTCGAGTTCGTTCGTGGGGCGCACGCCCGAGGAGCGAGCACCGGAAGACGACTCCTCGACTCCGAGGAGCACC
>JAXLYP010000052.1:0-30226 GCA_046351395.1 Polyangiaceae bacterium | reverse complement strand
GCTTGCTCTGGATCGTCCAGCTCGTCAACGCGATCGGCGGGCACTGGCTCGACGGCTTGGGGATCATCCCCCGCACCCTCACGGGCCTGAAGGGCATCCTCTTCGCGCCGTTCCTCCACGCGAGTTGGGGCCACTTGCTCTCCAACACGGTGCCGCTCCTCATCCTCGGGTGGATGGTGATGCTCCGGAAGAAGCGCGACTTCTTCTACGTCGCCGGCGTGTCGGGCGGGATCGCGGGGATCGGGACCTGGCTCATCGGGCACACGGGCGTCCACCTCGGTGCGAGCAGCGTCGTGTTCGGCCTGATCGGTTACCTCATCTCGCGCGCCGTCATGGAGCGGAAGTTCTGGTCGATCCTGGCCGCCGTCGCGACGCTCTTCCTCTACGGCGGCGCTCTCTTTGGCATCTTCCCGACGAGCGTCGGAATCTCGTGGGAGGGCCACCTCTTCGGCCTCCTCGGGGGCATCGCCGCCTCCTATTTCATGCTGAAGAACGCGAAGCAGGCCGCTGTGGGTCCGGCCGTGCCGGCGGGGCGCACCCGCGTCGCCGCGTCCCTCGACGACGACGCGCCGAAGCCGAAGCTCCAGGCGAGCGCGCGCATCCAAGAGGAGGAGTTCGAATCCGAGGCCGAGCTCGAGAAGGAGCTCGCCGCGCTCCGCCGCCGCAAGGCCGCGAACCGCTGAGGTTCGTGCGCGTGGTCAGTCCTCTTTCTTGCCGACGCGCGCGAGCTTGCGCGCGAGGCGCGTGAGCTGGGTCGCGAACGGGCGCTTGCCCGAGCTCCCGATCCAACCCTTCCGCCAGTAGTAGCCGAGGAGGAGGAGCGCGCTCAGCGCCATGAGCGCGAGCGCGAACGGGTAGCCCCATACCCAGTTGAGCTCGGGCATGTTGAGGCTCGATTTCTCGGTGTTGAAGTTCATCCCGTAGACGCCCGCGACGAACGTCATCGGGAGGAAGATCGTCGAGAGGATGGTCAGCACCTTCATGATCTCGTTCATCCGGTTCGAGACGCCGCTCATGAAGAGGTCCATCAAGCTCGACGCGATCTCGCGGAACGATTCGACCATGTCCATCACCTGGACGACGTGATCGTAGCTGTCGCGCATGTAGAGGCGGGTCTCGGCGGTGATGTGCGGCGAGTCGTCCCGCATCAGTCCGGCCATGAGATCGCGCTGGGGCCAGATCGCGCGCCGGAGATCGAGGAGCTCTCGCTTCATGTCGAAGATCTCGCGGCTGTTCGTGTGCTTCATCGAGGCGACGCGCAGCTCGAGCTCCTCGAGCGCCTCGCCGTAGTGCTCGAGGAGGGGGTAAAAACCGTCGATCACGGCGTCGACGAGCGCGTACGCGAGGTAGTCGCTGCCCGCCTTGCGGATGTTTCCCCGCCCGCTGCGAAGGCGCGCGCGCAGCGGATCCAAGCAGTCGGTCTCCGGCTCCTCCTGCACGGTGAGCACGAACCGGTGCCCGAGGACGATCGCGAGCTGCTCCGTGAAGAGCTTGCCGCGCGAGAGGTTCGCCATGCGCGTGATGATCACCTGCTGCTCGTCGTAAATGTCCGTCTTGGGGCGCTGTGGGACGTTCGTGCAATCCTCCAGCGCGAGCGGGTGGAGCTTGAAGATCTCGCCGATCCGCTCGAACGTTCGGAGGTGGCTGATCCCGCGGACGTCGACCCAGGTGGTGGAGTCCTCCCTGTCGAGGAAGGGCACGCACTCGTCGATGTCCGTGAGCTCCTTCTCGATGACGCCCGCCGCGCTGTAGTCGACGAGGAAGATGCGGGGCTTCTCGGTCCCTCGAATGTGCAGGGTCCCGGGCGCGGAGCGGGACTCCTCGATGGGGACGGGGTGCCTCGATTCCGGGCCGGCTTCGATCTCGAGTTCCACGGGCAGGGATTCTAGGTTGGTCGCGCCGAAAGAGATCCTCCGTCGGGAGACCGCGCACGGGCGCCTCGTCGCCGTCGCGGTCGACGAGGCGTGCACGGTCGAGTCCCTTCTGCCCGAGGAGCGCGCGATCGCCGAGACGCGCGCCGAGCTCGTCCGGCCCGCGTTCGTCGCCGGGCGGCGCGCGCTCCGCGCGGCGCTCGGGGTCCCGGCCGTCGCGCCCATCGTGCACGACGATCGCGGCGCGCCCACGCTCCCCGAGGGGTGGGTCGGATCGATCAGCCACAAGGCGACCGTCGCGCTCGCGGTCGCGCGCCGCGCCGACGGAGCGCGCGTCGGCGTGGACGTGGAGCTCCCGCGGCCCGGCCGGATCGACATCTCGCGCCGGGTCCTCACCGACGAGGAGCTCGCCGAGGTGCAGGGCGCGGAGGAAGGCGCGCGGAGCGCGTTCACCCTCCGCCGGTTCTCGATGAAGGAAGCGATCTACAAGGCGATCGACCCGTTCTTGCGGCGCTACGTAGGCTTTCGAGAGGTGCGCCTCGACGAGGTCGACCACGCGTACGCCGTCCGCTTCGTTGCGCCGAGGGCGGGCGAGCCCGCGCTCGACGTGTCCGCGAGGATCGATCTCGTCGACACGGAGCTCGGACCGATCCTCGTGTCGACCGCCCTCGCTCGGCTCGCGGGCGCGTGAGCGCGCGCGCGTCCTCGGGGTCGTGGGTCGACGGCGCTAAGGGCTACACGCGGGGACGCCGCTCAGCGGATCCGCGGGATCTTTTCCGTCCGCGCAGACGGCCTCCGTACCGTGCCCGTAGTGCTTCGCGACGAACGCGCGGAGGCTGTCTGGATCGATGCACGTCGCGGTGTAGGAGGCGCGCCACGCGCTGATCGCGAGCGGCGTGGGGATCTGGGTGTCCGGCGTGATCACGAACCGCGCGGCGGGGCCGTCGGGGTTGGTCGTGACGCACAGGGGATCGGCGCCGAACGCGTCGCGCGCGGACACGAGCGCGGTCACGACGTCGGCGCACCCGTTCGGGCACTTGAACATCATGACGATCGCGCCGTGCTCGAGATCGTGGACGAGCATCTGGCGCGGAACCGGAGTGTCGTACTGCTTGTACTGCGCCCAGACGGGCCAGTGATCCCCGCTCGTCGGCGGGTTCGAGACGTAGGTGATCGGGGTGCAGACGGGCCGGTGCGTGTGACCCTCGAACGCCGCGTTCTCCGTGATCGTCACGTCGCACGTGGCGAAGCCGGGGAGGGGAGGCGCGCTCGGGTGCGTGACGGTCACGGTCGGCGGCGGGTGGCTTCCCCCCTCTCCTCCAGTCCCGCCACCCTGCCCGTCCGACGGCTGTCGGTGACAGCCGAACACCGCGACGAGCGTGAGGGTCGCCGCGGCGAACGCGACGCGGGCAAAAAGAAGGCGTAGGCGAAGCATCACATCCCGATGAAGTGGAAGAGAGCGTAGCCGACGCCGACCCCCGCCCCCATCGAGATCAGCACCGCGAGGAACGTGACGACCCCCCCGGGACCGCGCTTCGGCGGGTCGACGGCGCCCGACGAGGGCGGCGCCACGGGTCCTGGGTTCTGGCCTCGATCCTCGATCCCCGGCGGCCCTTGAGGTTGAAACGTCGGCGCGAAGCCGGGCTGACCGGGCATCGCGGCGAGCTGTGCGTTGTGCGGCGGCGGCGCGTTCTGCGGCGCCGAAGCGTTGTGCGGCGCGGGTGCGCCCTGGGGAGGCGGCGGCTGGAACGCGCCGAGTCCGGGCGCCTGCTGCTGGCTCGCGCGCAGGAAGTCGTTCATCGGTGGCTGGTCGTTCGGTGGCGGAGAGAACACCACGCCCGGCGGCGCGCCTTGCGCCTCGTTCGCGCGGCGTGCGGCCATGATCGCCTCGGCTTGCTCGACGATGCCGTGCGACGCCATGAGCGGGATCGTCTTGCCCGCGCGACCCGGAGGCCCATCCGCCGCGCCGCCGTTCAGCTGCGCGTGGATGTCGCGGAGCGCGTCTCTCAGCTCGAGCGCCGTCTGCGGCCGATCGGCGGGCGCCTTCGACAGCACCTTCAGGATGAGCGCCTCGAGCGGCGGAAAGATGGTCGGCAGGTGCTGGGAGGGAGGCGCGGGCGGCTCGAACGCCTGCTTCCCAGCGACCTCGAAGGGGCTCGGCGAGTCGAACGGCACGCGCCCCGTCGTCAGCTGGTAGAGCAGGATGCCGCACGTGTAGAGATCGCTGCGTCCATCGAGCGGCTGTCCGCGGCACTGCTCCGGGGACATGTACGCGGGCGTCCCGACCACCACGCCCACCTGCGTGAGCGCGGGCGGCGGCTCGCTGTCCGGCGGCCCCTCTTGGGGGCGCGGCCGCTGCGGCTCCTTGTCGACGAGCTTCGCGATCCCGAAGTCGAGCACCTTGATCACGTCCGACCCGCCGGGCTTGTCGTCCGGGAGGACCATGATGTTCTCGGGCTTGAGATCGCGGTGGACGATCCCGATGCGGTGGGCCGCGTCGAGCGCGTCGCACACGTTCGCGACGATCGTCGCGGCGCGCGCCTCGGAGAGGCGCTTCTCGAGCTTGAGCACGTCCCGGAGGTCGCGCCCGCTCACGAGCTCCATCGCGATGTAGTGGACGCGGTTGTCCTCTCCGAAGTGGATGATGCGCACGCTGTTGGGGTGCGTGAGCATCGCCGCGGCCTTCGCCTCTTGGCGGAAGCGCCCCGCGAACGTGCGATCCTCGGCGAGGTGCGGGTGCATGACCTTCACGGCCACGTCCCCGCCCGACTGCTGGTCCACGCCGCGGAACACGGTCGCCATGGCGCCTTCGCCGATGAACCCCGTGAGGCGGAAGCGGCCCTCGAGGGTGCGTCCTATCAAGGGGTGGGCGGAGTGCATCATCGAGTGGAATCGCGCGGATGAGGCGCGCTCAGGAGCTCCGCGGCAGCGCGCGGCACGAGCGACGGACGGGAAGCTTAACCCAGGCGCAAACCTCCATGCGATCTTATGAGGAGGGCTTTCCGGACGGGGCAGGGGCCGCCCCGGGGAGGCGCGCGGCGCGCGCGGCGATGGCGTCGAGGACCGGGCGATCACCCTGGATCGCGCAGCGGTGCGAGTAGAAGTCCAGGCCCCGTAGCCCCCCGAGCTCCTCGCCGCCGCCGGCGCGCCCGGGCCCGCCGTGGACCATCTGCGGAAGCACCGTGCCCGGCCCGGGGGCCTGCTCCGCGATCTTCGCCGAGGAGAGCGCGAGCCGCCCGTGCGCGGAGGCGATGCCGAGCGCGACGTCGGTCGCGAAGGCGCGATCGTCGCTGTAGAGGGAGCAGACGAGGCCGCCACCGCCGCGCCGGACGAGGCGCTCGAGCTCCTCGTTCGATCCGAACGGTACGACGCTCTGGACCGGCCCGAAGACTTCGTGGCGATGGACGGCGTCCGCGGACGCGTCGCAGAGGAAGAGCGTCGGCGGCACGAAGAAGCCCTTGCCCGCCGGTGCGTCCACGGGAGCGAAATCGCCCTCGCCCGAGAGCCTCTTCGCGCCCTCTCGGAGCAGCTCGATGCCCTTCAGGACGTCGCGCTGCTGCGTGCGCGTCGCGACGGGGCCCATCGTCACGCGGTCGTTCGCCGTGTTGCCCGTCACGATCGCGCCGACGCGGTCGAGGAGCGCGTCCGTGACGTCCGCGACGCGGTCGGCGTGCACGAAGATGCGGCGGATGGCCGTGCATTTTTGCCCCGTCTTCTGCTGCATGTCGCGCGCGACGTCCCGGAGGAACGCGCTCCACGTGTCGCTCCCCACCTCGACGTCCGGGCCGAGGATCGCGCCGTTCAAGCTGTCGGCCTCCACGTTCACCCGCACGGAGTCGCGCACGACACCGTCGAGCGAACGGAGGGTCACCGCGGTGGAGCTCCCGCCCGTGAACGCGAGCGTGTCTTCACCGCCGAGGTGCTTGAGGAGGTCCCCGGGAGCCCCCGCGACGAGCGACAACGCGCCGTCGGGCAAGAGCTTCTGTTCGACGAAGATCTCCACGATCCGGTGCGCGACGAGCGCCGTGCTCGTCGCCGGCTTCACGACGATCGGCATCCCCGCGAGGAGCGCGCAGGCGGCCTTCTCGCCGAGGCCCCACGCGGGAAAGTTGAACGCGTTCACGTGGACCGCGACGCCGCGCCGCGGGACGCGCACGTGCTGACCGACGAAGCGTGGGGACCGCGCGAGCTGCTCCGCGTCCCCGTCCGCGAGGAGCTTGAAGGCGCCGAGGCGCTGGCCGAGATCCGCGTAGTAATTGAGCGTCCCGGACGCGCCGTCGACGTCGAACTTCGCGTCGCTCCGCGTGTTGCCGCCGTTCACCATCGCGAGGTCGAGGAGCTCGTCGCGGTGAGCGTGGATCGCGCGCGACATCCCCCGGAGCAGGTCGCTCCGCTCGGCGAACGTGAGCGCGCGCAGCGCCGGACCCCCGGTCTCGCGCGCGAACGCGAGGGCGCGTCCGAAGTCCAAGCCCTCGGTGCTGACGCGGGCGATCGCCTCCTCCGTCGAGGGGTTCACGAGCTCCTGACCCGCGCCCGTGCCTTCGATCCATCGTCCCTCGAGATGACTCGGAAGTGTCCTCATGGGCGCGGCAGCTTACTCGCTTTGGCGCCGCCGGCGCTCGGATCTGCCGCGGTTCCCCCGCGGAGGGCCGCTTGCTAAGGTGACGAGGTGCGGCGATGGATAGGTCTCTTGGGGCTCGCGGGGATGGGGCTCGCGGGCGCGTCGGGGTGCCTCGCGAGCACCCTGCCGACCGCGACGAACGACAAGGAGCCGGGCGAGATCCCGACGCACCGCCTCGGCGGCGACGGGCGCGCCCAGCCCGGGGATGCGCCCGAGATCAGCCGCTCGGGAGGGGTGCCGGGAGGGTTCGTCCTGATGTGGCCGCGGATGATCCCGAAGGACGACCCCGAGCTGCACGACCTCGCGGGGAAGGTCCAGGAACGCCTGAAGGCGCTCGCGCACGCGACGCTCCCGGACGCGCCGCTCGAGCTGCGGCCGGAGCCCGAGCGGGTGTGCGCGCAGGCGGGGTGCGAGGGCGTCTCGGTCGGCGCGGTCCTCACGAAGAGGGAGCGCGGCTGCGCGCTGGTGGTCGTGGTGGGCCCGCCCGGGCCGAACACGACCTTGAAGCTCGTGCCCTGGCTCGGCGTCATCAAGCAGAAAGGGGATCCCCCGTTCCGCGAGCCCCCCGAGAGCTTCATCACGATCCAGGAATACGGTGACTGCAACAAGCTCGCCGACGACCTCGCGAAAGGCGGCGCGATCGGGGACGACGGGCCGATCTCGGCCGCGCTGAAGGACGCGATGCACGCCTCGAAGTAGTTTGGAAGGCGACGAAGCGGTGTATCCTCGGCCGACGCGCGTCGCTCGCGCCGCCCATGACCAAGCTCCTCTCGGCCCGCGATCTCCTCGAGCTCGTTCGTAAGCAGGAGGGAGAAGACCACCCGTCCGACGGCGTCGTCGTCTCGCGCGGTCGAATCGTCTTCGAGGGGAGCGATCTCACCGCTGCGAGGCCGAAGATCAAGCGGCCGGTCGAAGATCGGCTCCCCCTCACGAAGCTCGACCTCGGGGGTGATGGTCGGGGAAGCGAGGATGCGTTCGAACGGTCGGTCACGCTCGAGATGCGCGCGCCTGCGCGATCGGCCGCGAAGCCGGCGGAGGCACCGCCGGAGGCGCGCCGCGGCGTGGACGTGCGATCTCCGCTCGCGTCGCCCGGCGCGATCGCTCCCGGCCCCGTCGCACCACCGAGCGCGCCATCCGCGCCGGTGCCTCCATCTCCACCGGTCCCCCCGTCCGCGCCGGTTCCCCCGACGCCCCCCGTTCGTCCGAAGGCGCCCGAGCCGCCCAAAGCGCCGGAGCCCCCGAAGGCGCCCGAGCCGCCCAAGAAGCCCGAGCCGCCCAAAGCGCCGGAGCACCCGAAGGCGCCCGAACCGCCGAAGCCCGCCTCGGAGCCGCGCCACCTGCAAGCGGCCGAGGCCGCCCCAGAGCGGCCGAGGGGGAGGCACAACACCGAGATCATGACGCGCGTCGATCCGCGCGCCGAGCCCGCATCGCCCGCCCCGCAGGCGTCCGCGTCGGGGCAAGCGTCCGCGTCGGGGCAGGCGTCCGCGTCGGGGAGGAGCGTCGCGAGCTGGAGGTCGGAGAGTTCCCCGCCGCCCGCGAAATCCGCGACCACCGGACCGCACCGGAGCCTCTCGCCGAGCGCCGTCACGGCCGTGCTTCCGCGCGATCCGCCCGTGCACACACCGCCGATCCCGCGGGACGAGCCGCCGCCGCGCGCGCTCCACAGCGCCCCGACGCTGATCGACATGGAGCTGCCGGCAGCGCTCCTCGCGCCGACGGGCGAGTCGATCGGCGAAGAGCCGATGGCGCTCTCGGGTGACGAGACGCTGGTGCTCCTGAACTACGATTCCAACATGGGGCTCGAGGCGGTCGCTGCGCGGACGGGGCTCACGCCCTACCTCGTGGGCGTGATCCTCGACGACCTCCGCGATCGCGGCCTCCTCGAGCCCGCCAAGCGGACCTCCCTCGCGCCCAAGCCGAGGGTCGAGAAGGTCTACGAGATCGAGGACGACCTCGCCGTCCCCGTGGAGGCGGGGTTGCCTGCGTCGAAGGCGCGACGAAGGCCGACGCTCGAGCAGCTCGCGGACGACGCGGACGCGCGCGTCGCGACCGAGGAGCAGCGGCGCAACGAGCGCGCGAGGGCGCGAGGGCGCGAGGGCGACCTCGAGGAGAAGCCGACGCTCGAGATCTCGCTCACGCCCGCGGAGCGCGCGATGCTGGACGCCCCGCCGGGCGCCGGCAAATCCTCGGATGGATCACCCGCGTCGGCGATCCCGGACACGCTGCCCGCGCTACCGCCTCAAAAAGCCGCGTCGTGGGCCGATCTTGAGGACGGGCTCTCGTCGATGGAGCCGCTCCACGACGGCGCCTCCCGAGCCCTCCACGACGCAGCCTCCCACGACAAAGCCCCCGTCTCGTCGACGCGCGAACCACCGTCGACCGAGCGCCTCAAGTCGGACGAGGACGAGGAGGTCGTCGGGGACGAGGTCTCGGAGCCCGAAGATCCGGACGACGTCGAGGCGACGGCGAACTACCAACGTCACTACGAGCTCGTTCTCGCGAACCTCCCGCCGGACGAGCGCGCCCGCCTCGCGGCGACGGGGAATGGTCCCGAGCTGTTCGCGCTCGCGTTCGACAAGGAGCCCGCGGTGCAGCGCGCCCTCTGGGAGAACCCGTCCATCGGGCAGGAGCACGCGCGCTACGCGTCGTTCCATCACCGCACGGCGTTCGGCCTCGAGCGACTCTCCCTCCGGGGGGACTTCCTCCGGGATCCCCAGATTCAGCGGCGCCTCGTCCGCAACCCGATGCTCGGCGAGACGCTCCTGCGCCGCATCCTCATGCCGCGCCGGCTCATCGAGCTCTACAAAGTCACGCTCGACCGGGACGTGCCCGAGCGCTCTCGAACGGCGTCGCGCGGCATCCTCCGCACGAAGTTCGCGACGGCGGAGCCCGAAGATCGCGTGCAGCTGATCTGGAACACGGAGGGGCGCGCGCTCGTGAACCTCTCGGGCCTGACCATCGATTCGAAGACCTCCGCGATCATCTGCAGCAGGCCCATCATCTCGATGATGCTCGTGCAGAACTTCTGTCGGTTCTCCGCGACCCCTCCCGCGATCATTCACCACTGCCTCAAGCAACCCATGGTGAAGCGACAAGCGCACCTGAGGAACGCGCTCCTCAAGCACCCGAACTGCCCGAGCGAGGCGAAGCGCGCCTATTGACCCGAGTGGAGGCTCCGCGTCGGTGACGCGTACCGACGGGGCCGCGCCGCTGCCTCGGTCTGTGCGGCTCCTGCTCGTACTCGTCCTCGCGCTCGAACCGACGCGCGAGGGACGAAGTCGAGTCGAGAGGCGCCGCCGGAGCTACGGCCCCCACTTGTCCGGCGGCGGACTGCGGTAGTCGGCGGGGGGCGCGGCGAACGAGTCCACCATCGCGCGCACGTCGTTCATGAAGGGGTCGAGGCTCGACGGGTCGAACGCGCGGCACGCGAACGATTGGACGATCATCCCTTGGTTTCGGGTCTCGACGATGCCCTTGAACCCGGACACGAGCCGCTGCCGAAGCGGGACGGGCAGCGCCGCGTTCCCCTCCTGCGGCGAAGGGGCGAACACCTCGAACTGCGCCTCCAGCGCGGGATCACCGAGGAACGTCTTCGGCTTGCCCCCGAAGAGGGAGTCGAGCCCCCGCTCGAGGTCGGAGCCGAAGCCGCCGCCCCTCTTCGAGCGGAGCGCGACGCGCGCTTGGAAGCGCGGCGACTGGACGAATGCGAGGACGCACGTCCCGTTGTCGAACGCGTGCGCGATCGAGTTGTCATCGGGCGCTTCGACGACGTAGACCCGCGCGTCGTCGAAGGTCGCCCGGACCTCGCGCGTCACGCGCGTGAAGCTCGGCAGGTACTGGAACGGCAGCCAGGCTTGGTAGAAACGAATGTCGGGCTGACCCACGAACTCGTACTTGCGCTCGGTGAGCCACGCGGTCATCGCGTTGACGAACGGGTTCGGCGGTGGCGGGGCGTTGCCCCACCCGCCGCCGCCCGGTGGAGGTGGCGGATAATTGGCCATGCGCGCAGCCTATACGATCACGATCCCGGTCGTGCTCGCCGTCGTGGCGTGCAGCGACGGGCGGGAGGAGCTCTTCGCCAAACGGCGCGAGGCCGTGCTCGACGAACGGCGCCCGCGCGCGCCCGCCCCGGAGGTGACGTCGGTCGACACGGTGGTCTCGCCGAACCCGCTTCGTGACAAGACCGAGGGGGCGAGCTCCCCCGAGGCGGTGTTCGCGCGCGCCCAGCGCGCCGTCGCGAGCGGCGACGCTCTCGAGCTCCTCCTCTCCGTGCGCCCCGCGACGCGCGCGCGGTGGCTCCGCGACCTCGTCGTCGCGATGGCGGTCGTGAGCTCGGACGACGGCACCGACCACGACCCCATCAGCAAGCGGGCAAAGCTCCGCATCCGCGAGCTGCTGCGCCGCTATGGGGCGTCCGGGAGCGTGTCCGATCCGAGCGATCTCAGCGCGGAGGGAGTCGGCCGCGTGCTCGTCGAAAAAGTCAAGGACCCTGACGGTCTCTACGCCGCGCTCCTCACGTTCGCCGCCGAGAACCGCGCGGAGTACGACCCGGTCCGCGCGCTCGAGCGCCTGCCGCGGGGCGCGCGCGTCTCCGAGCGCCCCGATCCCACAGCGTCCTCGCTCCTGCGCCTGGTGGATCGGGTGCGCGCGCCCCACGAGATCGGCCCCGTGGACGCGGACGCCGGGTCCCAGGCGCTCACGCGCGCGCCGGACGCGGGCCCCGCGGGCGACGCGTTCTTCCCCGTCCGGTTCTACACCGAGGGGGGCGTGACCTGGCTCGACGAGTCCTGACGCGCGGCCCGAGCGACGTGCTTGGCACTCGGTGCCCGAGCGCGCGAACCGAGCTCTGCTCGGTGAGCCAATTCCCAGAGCGCGCCGAAGGCGCACGATCTGCCGCGGCTCCGTCCGCGGAAATCAGCGCGCGCGCTGGCTTAGGGCGCGTCCGGAAACAAGTGGCTGCACCGAGGGCGACGATGCGCCCCGCGGCCAAGGCGCGACGACGAGGAATAGTGGGGCTATTTTGAGGAGGAGTAACGGCCGGCCGCGGGGATGCAGCGTCGGCCGAATGCGCCACCTATTTCCGGACGCGCCCTTAGAGCGGCGGAAACACGCCCCGGCGTACGAGCGCGTTCACCACGTTGCGGAGCTCGAGGAGCGTGACGAGCGAGCGGATGTTGAAGCCGCAGTCGAGGCCGAGCTCGTCGAGGCGGCCACCGCCGGCCTTCCCGTTGATGGACGGGTGCACGGCGTCCGGCCCGAGCCCGTGCGCCGTCGCCTCGTCGAGCGCGTAGCGGAAGTCGACGAACGGCAGGTGCTCGCGGCAGGCGATCTCCGCGGTCCGGCGCACGAGGAGGTTCGTCGCGACCGCGGTGCGCCAGTCGTTCGAGGCCGCGTCGTCGCTCGGGCAGGACTTCACGCCGGGCTGGTCGCCGTGCCGCATCTCGTTCTCGAGGATGACGATCACCCCGCGCGACTCGAGCGCCTCGACGAGCTTCATCATGTTCGCGTCGAACTCGCGCGCGAGCTCCTCGATGGGCGCCGTCCGGTACGCCGCGTCGTTCGCGCCGAACGCGACGATCGCGATCGCGGGGTGCACGCGCTCGACGAGCTTCACGAGCGGCGACGCCTCGCCACCGATGAGCGGCCACGACGCGCGCGCGCCCACCTTCGCGGCGCGCTCCGCGCCGAACGCGTCGATCGACTTGCCCGCGTACGTCTCGACCTCGTGCCCTCGGTACCAATCGATGATCGACGCGGGCTTCCCGCCGCTCGCCGCTGGATCGAGCGCGAGCGCGCGCTCCACCTCCGGCGCGATCACGACCTTGTCCGTGGTCTTCGCTCGGAACGGGCGCATGAAATCCCGAAACACCGTGATGCTGTCGCCCACGAGCGCGAACGAGCGCGGATCCATGCCCTTCGCCTTGCCGAGCGCCGCGACGCGCGCGATGCGCTCCTCCGTCAGCGGGTCGATGGGGAGCGCGCTCGCCTCGAAGCGGGCGATGTCGATCGGCTTCGACTTGACGCCGCACTTCTTCGTGCCGCGCTCGAGCTTCTGACACGTCGCGATCGCGGCCTCGTCGTACGCGTCGATGGGGGCGGAGAACGCCAACGACGGCGCGGGGCAGGTGGGCGTCGGGGAGGGCGACGACGAGGCGCTCGGCGCCGCGCTCGGGACCGCGCTCGCCTCGGCCGAGCCGCTCGGAGCGACCGGGGGCTCTGCCGCGAGGGGCGCTGCCGCGCTCGCGCTCGGCGCGGTGTCTCCGCGATGGCCGCACGCGATCGTGAGTCCGACCGAAGCGGCGAGCGCGGCGCGCCCGAGCGCTCGCGAGATCAGGGCGAGAGCGTCGTGCGCCCCTCGGTGTGCGCTTCGATCTCGGCGTCGTCGAACAGCATGTCCGTGTAGTTGCCTTGGGCCCACGCTTCGGTGAGGTCGTTGTAGTACGGGCTGGACGGCTCGGCCGCATTTCCGCGCGGCATGTTGAACCTCGCGTGCGGTCGACCCGCGTCGTCGAACGTCGCGACCATCCGGTAGATGGAGCCGCCGTCCGAGACGTGGTGCTCGCGCACGGCGTCGCCGTCGAAGAACGCGCCGCTCGACACGTTCACCGTTCCTTCGGCGCCGTCCGTGGGGATCGAGCCGCCGTCGAACGCGGCGATGGACTCGCTCGGGAACGCGGTCTGGTGAAAGTCCTTCCAGAGGAAGCCGCTCGTCGTGCTGCCGAACCGACCGACGAGGAACGCCGCGGCCTCGTCGAGGGCGCCGAGCACGAGCGCGTCCCGCCCGCCTTGGAGCAGCGCGCTCGAGGGATCCCGGAGCGCGAGGAGCGCGAACTTGATGCAGTAGATGGGCTCCTGGCCGAGCACCGGCTCGAAGAACGGGCCCATGTCGTCCGCGAGCACGTCGCGCGTGAGGAAATAGAGGAGCGCCTCGAACGCGACGGGCGCAGCCTGTTCGCGCGTCATGCGGCGATCCCAGGTGGCGAGCATCGCGACGAGCGCGTCGAGCTCGGGGCGATTTCGGTAGGCCGCGAACGCGTCGTCGATCGGCACCTTCGCCCACGCGCCGTCGAGCATCGCGAGCGTCTCCTCCGCGAGGAGCGACTTCACGTCCGACTGCGCCGCCTGCATGTCCTCCGCCGTGAGCGGGTGATCGTGGGCGGATGCCGCGATCGCCTCGCGGATCCGCGCCGCGCGCAGGCCCGGGTCGTAGTACGCCCCGAAGTAGAACGGATCGTCGGTGAGCGTCGCGTTGCCGGTGAAGCCGAACGGATCGTTGTTCGCGGTGACGATGACGCCGGTCGCCTCCGCGCGCGAGTGCGGCAAGCGATCCCCGCTGAGGAACGCGCCCGTCCAGAGCGCCGTCGGATCGGCGCCGTCGAGCAGCTCGTAGCTCGGCGCGTGCGCCGCGGGAGCGGGCTCGAGCGGTAGGTGATCGCGTCGCGGCTCGCCGCGACGAAGTTGAAGCTCCCGAGTTCGAAGAGGTCGACGGCCTGATCGAACTCGTCGACGCTGCGCGCGCGATCGATCGCGGCGAACGCGCGCGCCTCGCTCGTGGGCCGAAACCCGGTCCAGGCGAGGACGACGCGGTGTCCCCCCGAGACGAGCGGCAGCGGGAACAGATCGTCCGGCAAGAGGACGCCGACCCCGGGGATCTCCTCGAGCGTGACCGAGACTGGATCCGCGCCCTTCACGGCGATCGTCTCCTCGTGCCCGACCACCTTCACGGCCTGCCCGCCGACGTTCGCGTCGCCCGCGTCGTCGATCGCGACGTCGAACAGGTCGGTCACGTCGGGGTAGTTGGTCGTCGCGGTCCACGCGATGTCCCGGTTGTGGCCGAGCGAGACGCCCGGCGTCCCCACGAAGCTCCACCCCTCGACGTCCAGCTTGCCGCCCGCATCCGCGCTGTTGAGGTGGCTCATCCACATCAGCGAAGGGCTCCGGAGGCCCTGGTGCGGATCTCCCGCGATCATGCTGTGCCCGTTCGCCGTGTGCCTCCCGTCGACCGCGAAGTTGTTGCTTGCTCCCGGGTGGAAGCGGGCCATCGTCTTCAGGAAGCGCGCGATGCGCGCTTTGGCGTCCGCGGGCTGGGGCGGCGGCGTCCGCACCGGTCCGTCGCCCGATCTCAGTGGCTCCTTGTTCGAGAGCGGCTTCGCGGTCGCGTCGAGGATGAACGCCGGCTCGAGCGGCTGGAAGAACGGGATCTTCGTGTAGAGCTCCGGGTCGAACCGGTGGATCAGGGTGGCGAGCGCGTCGAACTCGAGCTGGCTTCCGTTCCCGAACACGATGAGCTTCCCCACGGCCATCGCGTCGTCCACCGTCCACGGCTCGGGGGAGAAGCCCATCTCCGCGAAGCCGGTGGGGACGGCGGCTCGACCCGTCTGGACCTCGGTGATCCGCCGGTTCACGCCGTCGACCCACGCGGCGACGAGCGCGTAGTCCTCCGCGGCGGACGCCTTCAAGTGCGCGGCGTTCTCGCGGCCGAGGCGGGGGATGCCGATCGTCCGCACGATCCGGTCGTCCTCGAAGCGATCTTCCCCGAACACCTCCGCGAGGCGACCCTGCGCGCGGCGCTTCTGGAGCTCCATCTGAAACAGGCGATCCACGGCTTGTGCGTAGCCGCTCGCGTACGAGACGTCCGCGTCGGTCTGGCCGTAGACGTGCACCATGCCGACGTGGTCGCGCCGGATCTCGACGGGCCGGTGAGCCGATACGGCCCGTCGCCGCCGCTCCCACCGCACGAGCTCGGGCACGCGAGGGGCTCGAGCGCGCAGCTCGGCGCGAGCCCCACCGCCACCCCGAGAGCGCACGAGAGGGTCAAAAAACGGCTCCTCCACCGGCGCTTCATCGCGAGGCGGACAGCATACACATCTCGATAGGACGTTGTCTGTTCATGTACTAGGCTGCGCCGCCGATGCCTTCTGGCTCTTCGCTTTCGAAGCTCCTGGCCTGCGGTTTCCTGGCCGCGGGACTCGCAGGAGCCGGGTGCCTCATCGCCGCGGAGGGCACCGCTCCCCCGATCGGATCGATCTACTTCCCGACCGCGCTCGCGATCTCGCCCGGGCGGACGACGCTGTACGTCGCGAACAGCGACTTCGACCTGCAATTCAGCGGAGGATCGGTCGAGGCGCTCGATCTCGGCAGCGCGGACGGCCTGCGCGGCACGGCGCGCGCGGTCGCGCAGGCCGTGCAGTCCGGACAGGACGCGGCCGGGGCGTGCGCGTCGATCGGCGCGTCCGCGAACGACACACCGTTCCTGCACCCCGGCGTGTGCGCGCCCATCGAGGTGAAGCCCCTCATCAAGAAGGCCGTCTCGATCGGCGCGTTCGCGAGCTCGGCCGTGCTCCTCCGCCGCCAAAACGAGGGGGTGCGCCTCTTCGTCGCGGTCCGCGGCGACCCCTCGATCACGTACTTCGACGTGGTGGACGACAGCGATCCCGCGAACCCCGTCTCCCCCTGCGGGGACGCGTTCTGCCTCGAGTGCGGCGCCGACAAGACGACGAACCGGTGCGCGAGCGACCACCTCGTCGGGACGGATCCGTTCTCGAACCCGCGGCAGCTCAGCCTGCCGACGGAGCCCGCGAGCTTGGACGGCGTCGCCCTCGACAAGGCGAGCGGGGACGCGCTCGTCATCGCGCACGAGGCGTCCTCCGCGGCGAGCCTGGTCGTGAACGGCTGGCCCGGCGATCAGAGCTCGCCTTCGCTCGAGTACGTGCTGCCGAACCTCGACGCGGGGCCGATCTCGGTCGTCAGCATCCCCGTCCCGCGCATCGCGCGCGTCTCGAGCAGCGAGTTCGCGTACCGCGCGGGGTTCATCGTGAGCCACCGCGCGAGCTCCGTCCTGTCCGTCCTGCGCTACGAGGACGACGCGGCGGCGAAACCCGCGAGGCCGTTCTTGGTGCGCACCGGCACGGTGTCGAACTCGCTCGCCCGGCAAGGCGACGACCAGCGAGGGCTCGCGATCGACGGCGAGGCGCGCGCACAGTGCGAGGCCGCGTGCGCCGAGACGAACCTCCCCTGCATGGCGAAGTGCCTCGACATCCCGCTCCGGTTCTACGTCGTGTCGCGCGCGCCCGCCTCGCTCCTCACGGGGACGATCGAGACCAAGCCCGACCGCACCGAGAACGAGATCACGGGCCTCACCGAGAAGATCTCGCTCGACGAGGAAATCCCGCTGCCCTTCGGGCCTTCGGCTGTACGCGTCGGCAAGATCGTGGACGTGGACGGCTCGTTCGCGACGCGCATCTTCGCGGTGAGCTTCGACTCGCGCTTCGTCGCCGCGTACAACCCCGTCGCCCACCAGATCGACGCGATCATCAAGACCGGGCGCGGCCCGTTCGGCATGGCGTTCGACAGCGGCGTCGCGGAGGACGGGACGAGCGAGTCGTACCTCTACGTCGGCCATTTCACCGACTCCTACCTCGGCGTCGTCGATCTCGACGCGCGCCGGCCCACGTTCGGATCGTTCGTCGTCAACGTCGGTCCGCCCGTCGCACCTCGTGAGGAGCAGTGATGCGCCGCGCGTCGATCCATCCAACGGCCGCGGGCGCCACCCTCGCCTTCACCGCCATCGGCTCCGGCCTCCTCGCGTCCTTCGTCGCCGTCGGCTGCTCGGACTCCCCCGAGCCGCAGGCCGTCCGCAGCCTCGAGGGCTCGGGCGACATCGCGTACCTGTGCCTCGCGAAGCCCGGGAGCGACTCGATCTTTCGCCCGCTCGCGGAGTGCGCGCACACGACCGCGGAATCGATCCGTGATTTCGGCACCGCGGAGAGCGAGGTTCCGCACCTCTACGCGCTGGTCACGCAGTCGACGCGCGGCGAGGTCGCGGTGGTGGACCTCTCCACGTCGACGGGGGATGTCCTCGATCAGGACCCGTCGACCCCCGGGTCGAACTTCCTCCCGGTGGGGATCAACCCGACCGCGATCGTCTCTTCACCGCGCGGCACCGCCTCGTTCGTGACGTCGGCGGACATCGCGCGGCCCATGATCTACGCGCTCCCATCGACGGGCCTGCGGCCCTGCACCGTGGACGACGACCAGTGCGCGAAGCCCGCTCCGACGCTCTCCTCGTGGCCTGCGTGCCGGCTCCCCGCAGCGCCCGGTCAGATGCGCATGATCGCCGATCCGGAGGTGAACGGCGCCGTCCGCACGAGCTGCGGCGCGGCGTACCAGCCGATCGACTCGACGGAGACGGCGACCGGCAACATCGACCTCGAGCGCCGCGGCAGACAGAAGCTCGTCGTGGCGTTGCCTTCGCTGCACGAGCTCGTCGTCATCGACGCGCAGCGCCTGCTGACCTCGACGCCGGGGTCCGTCGACCCGTGCGTGATCGAGAAGGAGATCAAGCTGGACGAGGTGGTGCTGCCTCTCGATCCGGAGCCTCAGCCCACGCCGAGCCCCGCGTGCGTGAATCCGGAGCCGCGCGCGCCGGGCGCCCTGGGTACGGCGGAGTCGCTCCCGTCGGGGATGGCGTTCGACGACGGCCGGTTGTACGTCGGGGACTACGCGCGCCCGCTGATCCACGTCGTGCACATGGCGTCGCCGTGCGACGCGGCGCTCGGCGATCCGTTCGTCGCGACCTCGGCGCAAGAGCCGAACCGCGTCGTCGTGACGAGCGACGTCGCGGTGAGCCCCCTCCTGCCGAGCTTCAAGCGGTACCTCTACGCGATCGACGTCGAGGATCGGAGCGTCATGGTGTTCGACGCGAGCGAGGCGCCCTCGAGGAGGACGCCGCTCGCGAATCCGAACCCCGAATGGAACCCGATCCAGCCTCCCGATCGCGTCCGCTTCGGCTCCGCGCCGACGAGCCTCCGCGTCGTCCAGAGGGACGTGCCGAAGAGCGATCCGGTGACGGGCACCGCGCCGTTCGGCGTGCGCTGCGATCCGAACCCGAACCTGACGACGTGCTCGGGGGACGCGCCGTGCGACGTGTCGACCTCGTACCGCACGAGCAGCGACTTCTCGACGGGCGCGGGGCCGCTCACGCTGCGCGGCACGTTCGCCATGATCAGCCTCTCCTCCGGCCAGATCGCGACGCTGGACGTCGACGACTACGACGCGGCCTGCCGCGGGCCCTCCGACCAGAGCGCGCTCCTCGGGTGCTCGTCGAGCGCGAGCGATCTCGTCACCTCCACGGAGGGGTCGTGCAACGTCGTCGTCCCGAACGAGCCCCGGGCGGGGAGCTTCGTCGCCTCGACGAGCGACACGGGCCGCCACCTGCCGGGGATCCAAGCGTTCCCGATCCTGCAGACCAAGGAGGGCGACGTGGTGACGCCCGGAGACGCGGGGCCGATCATGCGCGCGACGCTCCCCGCGTCCGGCGCGATCCCGCCTCTCTCGGTGAACGGCGAGTCCACCGAGATCTCGAGCGACGGACTCGCCGTGGACGCGGACGGCCCGCGCCCTGCGCTGCTGATGAACCTCGAGGACCCGCGCGTCCACATCGCCGACCAGGAGTGGTTCGTCACGTTCGAGGGGCCGATCCCCGGGTTCCAGGGGCACGTCGGCGATCTCCGCATCGAGGCTGGCGAGCGCTCCCTCGTGGACGAGTCGAGCGCGTTCTGCGCCGCGGGTGTGCAGAGCGAAGCGTCCATCCGCGCGATCCTCGAGGCGGAGGGGGTCACGAACCCTGCGCTCGACACCCAGGCCGCGGCGTACGCCGATCGCGTCCAGATCACGAACGACCTCATCGCGCAGGAGAACGCGTACTACGAGAGCGCCGGCTGCTCGTTCAGCGAGTGCCGAAACGCGTTCGGTGAGGGCGCCGCACCGACGCTGGCGCGCGAGATGGTGATCCGCGAGGCCTGGAACGATCACCTCGAGATCGGGGACCCTCCCGCGGGGGCCGAGCTCACGCGCTGCTGCTTCCCATCCGCCGTGAACTTCGCCGTTCGCCCTGGGAACCAGTGGACGGTGACGGGCGCGATCAGCGGGTTCTTCCACCACGTGATCGAAGACCCCACGACCCACGTGTGCCGCAACTCCTGTGATCCGAACGTCGCGCGGATGAATGGCCGCGTCCGAGCGACGACGGAGAAGGTCGTCCTCGACGCCACGCCGAACCACCCGTCACCGTTCGCGTTCCAGAACCCCATGTTCCGGTTCGCGATCACGTCGGGCGGGGCGTTGCGCGACGAGCAGTTCCACTTCGTCACCGAGGGCTCGTTCTCTCCGCTCCGCGTACCGCTGACGGACGACCGCGTGAGGCCCGAGGTGCTCGTTCGGTCGCTCGACTACGTCCCCTCCATCGACGCGTTCGTGATCTCCGACGGCGCGCTCGAGGGGTTGCTCCTGGTCGCTGGCGATCTGATCGGCGATCCGAAGCAGATTTACTGAGCCGCCGCGAGCGCATGCGAGGCGAGAAAACCCCGCGAGCCGTCGCTGATCCGAGCAAGCCGCGCCCCGAGAAGGCGCGGACGCCGGTGATGCAGCAGTTCGACGACGCGAAGCGCGCGTACCCGGACGCGCTGATCTTCTTCCGGCTCGGGGATTTCTACGAGCTCTTCTACGAGGACGCCGTGTTCGCGTCGGGGTTCCTCGGCCTCACGTTGACGGCGCGCCACAAGGGCACGGCGGACGAGGCGCCCATGGCGGGCGTGCCGCACCACGCGGCGCACGGCTACATCGCGGCTCTCGCCGCGGGCCGCAAGGTGGCGCTCTGCGCGCAGCTCGCCGATCCGTCGAAGGTGAAGGGGATCGTCCCGCGCGAGGTCGTGCGCGTGCTCACGCCCGGTCTCGTCACGAGCGGCGAGCTCGACGCGCGGGAGCACAACTGGCTCGCGGCGATCGAGGGCAGCGTCGACGACGCGGGCGCGGTGGCGTACGGGTTCGCGCTGCTCGACTCGACGGGAGCTCTGCGCGGGCGTCCTCTCGGATCTCGCGACGCTCTTCGCGGAGGTCGCGCGCCGGCCCGCGCGAGGTGCTGCTCGGACCCTCCGCCGAGGCGGTCGCCTCCGAGCTCGGCGCGCTCCTCGGATCCGTCGCGCTGCGACAGGACGGCGCGCTCGCCGCAGACGCTCCTGCGATCCTCCGCGAGCAGCTCGGGGACGCGAGCACGCACGACGCTGCCGCGAACCACACCCCGGTCGCGCTCGGCGCGGCGGCGCGCGTGATCGCGTACGCGAAGCGCTACACGCCGGCGCGCGCCCTCCCGATCACGCGTCGAGGTGCTCGATCCTCGATCGACGATGCAGATCGACGAGACGGCGCAGGCGCACCTCGAGCTCGTGCGCGCCCTCGACGGGACGCGCGCGGGCACGCTGCTCTCGGTGCTCGACCAGACCCTCACGCCGGCGGGGGCGCGCCTGCTCAAGAAGCGGATCCTCGCGCCGCTCTCGACGTCGCGCGGATCCGCGCGCGCCAGAACGAGGTGGAGGCGTTCGTCGTGCACGCGCGCGCGCGGCGAGCTCCGCGCGAGCTCCGCGCGATCGGGGATCTGGAGGCCTCGCGGTCCGCGCCGCGCTCGGCGAGGCCACGCCGCGCGATCTCGGCGCGCTCCGCGACGGGCTCTCCGCGTTCCCGAAGATCCGTGCGATCGTCGCGTCGCTCCCGGGGGAGGGAGATCTCGCGGCGCGCGCCGAGCGGATCGACGCGGTGGAGGATCTCGCGGGTGCGCTCCGCGAGACGCTCGCCGAGCGCCCGCCGGTCGCGGCGCGCGAGGGCGGGATCGTGCGCGACGGTCGCGACGCGGAGCTCGATCGCGCGCGCGCCCTCGAGCGAGGCGCGGCCGCCGCGGTGGCCGCGCTCGAAGGGAAGCTGCGCACGGAGGCGAACGCGCCGAACCTCAAGATCGGGTTCAACAGCGTGTTCGGGTACTACATCGAGGTCACGCGCTCGCAGCTCGCGAAGGTCCCGCCCGCGTGGTCCCGCAAGCAGACGATCGCGGGAGGGGAGCGCTACACGCTGCCCGCGCTCGATCAGCTCGCCGCGGACATCGAGTCGGCGCAGACGCGCGCGCTCGATCGGGAGCTCGCGATCTTCGCGGACCTCACGGAGCGCGTCACCCGCGCCGCTCCTCGCATCCGCGCCCTCTCGGCGGTGCTCGCGGAGTGGGACGTGGCCGCGTGCCTCGCCGAGGTCGCGCACGCGAACGACTACGCGCGCCCCGTGGTGGACGACGGGGAGCGCATCGAGATCGCGAACGGACGACACCCCGTCGTGGAGCGCCTCGCGGCGCTCGGCCGCTTCGTCCCGAACGACACGGAGCTCGATCTCGGGGGCGCGCACGTGTGGCTCGTCACGGGGCCGAACATGTCCGGCAAGTCCACGCTCATGCGGCAGGTCGCGCTGATCACCGTGTGCGCGCAGATGGGCGCGTTCGTCCCGGCGAAGCGCGCGACGATCGGGATCGTGGATCGCCTCCTCTCGCGCGTCGGCGCGAGCGACGCGGTCGCGCGCGGGGACAGCACGTTCATGGTCGAGATGCGGGAGACGGCGAGCATCCTCCGCCACGCGACGCGCAAGAGCCTCGTGATCCTCGACGAGATCGGCCGCGGCACGAGCACGTACGACGGGCTCGCGATCGCGTGGGCCGTCGCCGAGCACCTCGCGGAGCGGACGCGCTGCCGCGCCCTCTTCGCGACGCACTACCACGAGCTCACGGAGCTCCCGCGCACGCACCCGTCGGTCCTCAACGTGTCCGTCGCCGCACGCGAGCAGGGCGGCAGCGTGGTGTTCCTCCATTCGCTGGTGCGTGGCCCCGCGAGCCGCAGCTACGGCATCGCGGTCGCGCGCCTCGCCGGCGTCCCCGAGTCCGTCACGACGCGCGCGGAGAAGCTCCTCGCGCTCCTCGAGGAGTCCTCCGCGCGCCCCGAGCGGCACGGCGCGAAGACCACGCAGATGGCCCTCTTCGGGGACGCGCCTCCGCCGTCCTCGCGGACCAAGGAGACCCCGCGCGCGAAGGGCGAAACGAAGGTGCTCCAGGCGCTCCGCGCGGCGGACGTCGACCGGATGACGCCGCTCGACGCGCTCACGTTCGTCGCGAAGCTCAAGCGCTCCCTCGACTGAGGGCCAAACCTCGGAGGAAGAGGCTCAGACGAAGAGGTGGGCGATCCGCACGAAGACGGATTGCGTCACCGGCACCGGACCTCCCAGCGCGCCGAAGAAGCGCGCGATCCAGAGGCCAAACGTCGCGCAGAAGAGCAGAAACAGCGGGGGAACGAACCACCGGCTGATCGGCTTCGAGTAGCGTATGTGACCGATCTTCAGGAACGACCACGCTCCCATCAGCGCCACGTAGCCCACGAGCGGCGTCGCGAAGAAGACGAGCGGGTGGATGTGCACCGCCGCCGCGAAATCGAGCCGCAGGCAGGCGAACGTCGCCCGCGTGAGTCCGCACCCCGGGCACGGCTGCCCCGTCAGGATCGCGACCGGACAGAGCGGGATCCCGCTCCACACGAGCCCCGCAGCGATCCCTACGATCGCCCCGAGCTTCGCGCCGCGAAGCAGCAAGAGCCGCCGCTCGGGCCAAGGCGCGTCCTCCGCGAACACAGGTACCGGAGGAGGGGAGTTCGTCATCCCGACAGACAGTCGTAGCACGCGTCCCCTGCGTACAAACGAAAACGTCGCCGGGGCGGTGCGCCCCGACGACGTTTCCGATCGAGCCTCGGACTACGCCCGAGGTTCGGTCATTGAGCGATGTCGTTCATGTCGAGCGCGAGCGCGTAGCTCGGCACGATGAGGTACATGATGGTGCTTTGCCGCGGTGTGCTCACGCCCGCCATCTGCTTCGCCTTCTCGACCTGCGCGGGAACAGCGGTGAGCCCGTAGTAGAGGCCGTAGCAGGGGATGAGCACCATCCACCACTTGAAGTTCGGGTCCTGCGTGAACTTCTCCAACGCCATGAGGTTGAGGAGCCCGAGGACGGGAACGAGGAGGTGGATGATCGGGTTCTGCTTCGCCGGACGCGGTCCGGTCGGGCCGCCGGCCGGCACCATGGCGCCGCCGCCGAATCCGCCCTGAGGCTGCGCCGCGAAGGGGCTCGGCGCAGGAGGCTGACCGCCGAATCCGCCCGGCTGCTGCTGGCCTCCGAAGCCACCGCCACCGCTCGGATCGTAGCCACCGCCGGGCGGCCCACCGAAGCCACCGGGCGCCGGCGCCGGGCCGCCGAAGCCACCACCCGGAGGTGGCGCGCCATACCCGCCACCGGGCGGGGGACCCCCAAATCCACCGCCGGGAGCCCCATAGGGGTCACCCGGGGGAGGGCCAGGAGGTGGGCCAGGGGGTGGGTTGTTGCCGACGGGCATGTCGATCGCCATCGTCCCGCCGAGCGCGTGACCACCGGGCGGAGGACCACCGAATCCCCCACCGGGGGGCGGGCCGCCGAACTGCCCCGGAGGAGGGCCACCGAACGCGTTGGGATCGGGCGGTGCACCGTAGCCGCCTCCCGGCGGACCCCCGAACTGTCCGGGTGGGGGACCTCCCATGGGACCTCCCATTCCAGGAGGGGGCGGCGGGCCGGGCAGGGGGGCGGCGCCCATCCCTGCGGGGGCGACGCCGATCATCGTGCCGGCGAGGCCCGGGTTGCCCGGGGGCATCGCGCCGGGGGGAGCGCCGTACCCTCCAGGAGGAGGTGGTGCGGCGGGTGGACCACCCATGCCGGGGCCAGGACCCATCGGGGCCTGCTGGCTCATCAGCATGGTGCCTTTGAACTTCGGTGCGGACGCTCCCTTGAGATTGAACCCGCATTTGACGCACGTGGACGCAGTCTCTGAGTTTTGCGTCCCGCAGTTCGGACAGAACACTCCACACCTCCGTTGGCGGCTGAAGCAGGGGCCCCGACCGCGAAGTGCGCGCAGCGTAGATGAAGCGTCGCGACCTGCACAAGGTGAATTGATTGTTGCGCGCGAGGGGCGAGCGAAACGGGGCGGTTCGTTCCGCTGAGCGCGGCGGACCGGGGAGGGGACCCGGGCGCGCCGACCGCGGCGGACTCGCTTGACATCGAAGCGCGTCGCTCACTAGCGTGCGCCCGCTTCCTTGACTGGTCGGATGCTCATGCAGCTTCCGGCGAACGGCGAGCGAGCGACAGCACCTGCAGTTCTTCAACATCGGTCGGGCATCACCCACCGAGAGCGGCACGAGAGCGGTAGAGCGGCGATGACCGAGTCCTCATCCAAAGCGTCCAGCGCGGCGACGGGTTTCTCCCTGACGCCGGACCGCGAGAAGATCTTCGACGACATCCTCTCGCGGTACCCGAACAAGCAGGCCGCGTGCATTCCCGTGCTGCACCTCTGTCAGGAGCAGAACGGCTGGATCAGCGAGGACGTGATCCTCTGGGTCGCCGAGCGGCTGGGCGTGGCCTCCGCGCACGTGAAGGGCGTCGTGACGTTCTACACGCTGTTCAACAAGGAGCCCGTCGGCAAGCACCAGGTCTGGGTGTGCCGCACGCTCTCGTGCGCGCTGCGCGGGGCGGACGCGATCCTCGACCACTGCGAGAAGCGGCTCGGCGTGCAGGCCGGGGGCACCACGGCGGACGGCAAGATCACGCTCCGCACCGCGGAGTGTCTCGCCGCGTGCGGCCAAGCGCCGATGATCCAGGTGGACAAAGAGTTCCACGAGAACCTCACGATCTCGGACGTCGACAAGATCCTCGACACGCTGACCCGCTGACCCCAGGACCGCCGAGACCCGAGGAGCGCCCCCCGTCCCGACGAGGACCCCGAGAATCCGATGCTGAAACGCCTGAACTACCTCTCGAAGCTCTACACCGTCCCGAACGGGCACAAGCTCGACGCGTACGAGAAAGAGGGCGGTTACGTCCAGGCGAAGCGCGCGCTCGGGATGACGCGCGACGCGCTCCTCACCGAGATGCGCGCCGCGAACATCCGAGGGCGAGGCGGCGCCGGTTTCCCGATGGGCGTGAAGTGGGGCTTCATGCCGTGGCCTC
The DNA here is from genome assembly GCA_046351395.1 of Polyangiaceae bacterium. Taxonomy (GTDB): domain Bacteria; phylum Myxococcota_A; class Polyangia; order Polyangiales; family Polyangiaceae; genus CAYYKK01. Next base: position 4,854 of record JAXLYP010000052.1, on the reverse strand, counting down.
CGAAGCCGGAGAAGCCGCACTACCTCGTCATCAACGCCGATGAGGGCGAGCCCGGCACGTTCAAGGACCGCACCCTGATGGAGCTGAACCCCCACGCCGTCGTCGAGGGCTGCATCATCGGCTGCTTCGGCATCGGCGCGCACGCCGCGTACATCTACGTGCGCGACGAGCTCCACCTCTCGAAGGACCGCCTGTGGGGCGCCATCCACGAGGCCAAGGCGAAGGGCTACCTCGGCAAGACCCCGTTCGGCATCGACTACCCGTGCGAGGTCTACGTGCACACGGGCGCGGGCGCGTACATCTGCGGCGAGGAGACGAGCTTGCTCAACTCCCTCGAGGGCAAGCGCGGCGAGCCGCGCTTGAAGCCGCCGTTCCCCGCGCAGGTCGGCGCGTTCGGCATGCCGTCCACGGTGAACAACCTCGAGACGATCGCGGCCGTGCCCACGGCGCTCGCGATGGGCGGCGAGGCGTTCTCGAAGCTCTCAGCGCTCCACCACCTCAAGGACGGGGGCACCCGCCTCTTCGGCGTGAGCGGCCACGTGAAGACCCCCGGCGTGTTCGAGGCGGCGGTCGGGCTCACGCTCCGCGAGCTCGTCGACGACCTCGGCGGCGGCGTCTCTCACGGCAAGATCCTCGGCGTCATCCCGGGCGGCTCGAGCTGCCCCATCCTCCGGCCGGAGGAGGTCGTCGACGCGCCGGACGAGAAGTCCCCGCTCCATCCGTGGCACGGCCAGAGCGTGTTCGACGTGCCCATGGGCGTCGACACGTACCGGGCGCTCGGGACGATGCTCGGGACGTGCTGTGCGATCGTCCTCTCGGACCGCGCGGATCCCGTGCTCGCGTTCCAGAACTTGATGCGGTTCTACCGTCACGAGTCCTGCGGACAGTGCACGCCGTGTCGCGAGGGCAGCGCGTGGCTGAACCGCATCGTCACGCGGCTCGCCGACGGCGAGGCGACGATCGAGGAGCTCGATCGGGCGAGCGAGATCGCGAACAACATCATGGGCAACACGATCTGCGCGTTCGGCGAAGGCACGGCCATGCCGGCGATGGGCTTCCTGAAGAAGTTCAGGAAGGAGTTCGTGGAGCACATTCGCAACAAAGGTCGTAATGCAACCGGGATACTCGCGCCGGACTACCCCGTGAAGCCGCGAACCGGCGCGCACCACCACAGCGCCGACGGAGGGCACTGACGACATGGCTCCGCCCCCCCTTCCGCCGCCCCCGAGCGATCTCAAGCCGCTCGAGATCGGCTTCTTCGGTCTCTGCACCGTCCTCTGTCTCGTCGGGGGCGTCGTGACGGTCGCCGCGAAGAACCCGATCCGCGGGGCGATGGGTCTGCTCGTCACGATCGTGGGCATCGCGGGCATGTACCTCTTGCTCTCCGCGGAGCTCCTCGCGGCGATTCAGGTCGTCGTGTACGCGGGCGCCGTCGTCATCCTCTTCCTCTTCGTCATCATGCTCCTCGGCCCGAGCGCCGCCGAATCGAGCGACGCGAAGGGAGCGGCGTCGCGCTACGCGGGCGCCGCGCTGATGGTGCTCGCGTCGAGCGGCCTGCTCTGGCTGATCATGCGGATGGGCGGCAAGACCCTCACGACGTTCGCCCCGCCCGAGCCCGGGATGGGGACGATCGAGGTCATCGGCCGCGAGATGTTCACGCGCACCGCGGTGCCGTTCCAGATCTGCGGTGTGCTGCTGCTCGTCGCGGTGGTCGGTGCCGTCGCGGTCGCGCGCGGCCGCGGCAAGGAGGACGGGCCGATCATCGCTGCGAAGAAGGCGTCCGCGTCCCCCGCGCAAGCGAAGGACGTCCCCCTCCTCACGCACGGCACGCGGCTCGAGGTGAGCGTCCCGAACGTCTCGGCGCACGGGACGGTGAGCGCCGGCGGCGGCGGGAGTTCCAAGGCGACGTTGCAGGCCCGTTCCATCGAGGAGGACGCGTCGTGAACTCCATTCCGCTCGAGTACTACCTGACCGTCGCCGCGGTGTTGTTCGCGGTGGGGTGCGTCGGGTTCCTCCTCCGCAGGAACCTGCTCGTGCTGCTGATGAGCATCGAGGTGATGCTGAACGCCGTGAACCTCACGCTCGTCGCGTTCAACCGCATGCACGCAAGGGCCGAGCAGGTCGCCGGGGTCACCCCGCCTCCGCAGCACGGCGGCCAGATCTTCGCGTTCTTCATCATCGTCGTGGCTGCCGCAGAGGCCGCGGTCGGACTCGCCATCGTCCTCTCGTTCTTCCGCGTGCGGAAGACCGTGCGGTCGGATGACGCGGACTTGCTCCGTAACTGAACCGAGAGACCAGCGTGGAATCCCTCTTCAAAAAGGCCCCCTTCTTCACGGAAGACTTCGCGATCCTCGCGCTCGTCATCCTGCTCCCGCTGCTCGGCGCGTTCGTGAACGGCGTGTTCGGCAAGCGACTCGGGAAGCCCGCCGTCCGGCTGATGGCGCTGTCCGCGCTCGGCGGGTCGTTCGTCGCGAGCGTCGTCACGTTCCTCAAGATCCTGACCCTGAAGGGCGAGGAGACGAAGGTCTCCTGGACGGCGTGGACGTGGCTCACCGCCTCGGTGCGCGCGGGCATCCCCCTCGAGGTGAAGTTCAGCGTCGACCTCATGAGCGGGACGATGATGCTCGTCGTCACCGGCGTCGGCTTCCTGATCCACCTCTACTCGTCCGAGTACATGAAGAAGGATCCGGGGTACTACCGGTTCTTCTCGTACCTGAATCTGTTCTGCTTCTCGATGCTCGTCCTCATCATGGGGGACAGCCTCCCGGTGCTGTTCGTCGGGTGGGAGGGCGTCGGCCTCTGCAGCTACCTCCTCATCGGCTTCTGGTTCAAAGAGGAGAAGAACGCGGCCGCCGGCAAGAAGGCGTTCATCGCGAACCGCATCGGCGACTTCGGTCTGCTGCTCGCGATGGCGATGCTGCTCCACTACACGGGCGCGCTCGACTGGAACGGGATCCAGCGCGGCTCGAATGGGCTGATGAAGGAGGTCACGATCTGGCCGATCGGGAACCTCGACTCCGTGGGCCCGGCGATCGCGTCGTGGCCGGGGTGGCTGAAGGACGCGATCACGTGGCTCCTCAGCGAGCACAAGGTCTACGCATCGACGCTCGTCGGCCTGGCGCTGTTCCTCGGGTGCGCGGGCAAGAGCGCGGCAGATTCCGCTCTACGTTTGGCTCCCCGACGCGATGGCGGGCCCGACGCCGGTCTCCGCGCTCATCCACGCCGCGACGATGGTCACGGCGGGTGTGTACCTCGTCGCGCGAATGAGCTTCGTGTTCGTGCTGTCGCCCGCGGTGATGGCGACGGTCGCGGTCATCGGCGCGCTCACGGCGATCTTCGCCGCGTCGATGGGCCTCTTCCAGCGCGATCTCAAGAAGGTCCTCGCCTACTCCACGGTGAGCCAGCTCGGCTTCATGTTCATCGGCGTCGGCACGGGCTCGTTCGTCGCGGGCTTCTTCCATGTGTTCACGCACGCGTTCTTCAAGGCCTGCCTCTTCCTCGGCGCCGGCTCGGTGATCCACGCGATGCACGCGCGCATCCACGACACGGACGCGTCGCAGGACATGAACAACATGGGCGGGCTGCGGAAGTACCTGCCCATCACGCACATCACGTTCCTGCTCTCGTGCTTGTCGATCGCGGGGATGCCGTTCTTCGCCGGCTTCTGGTCGAAGGACGAGATCCTCTGGAAGGCGTACTCGGGCGAGATCCACGCGAGCGTGGTGAACACCAAGGCGCTCCAGTTTTGGACGTGGCCGGCGTGGCTCGGCCAAGCGATCTACTGGGTCGGCATCGTCGCTGCCTCGATGACCGCGTTCTACATGTTCCGGGCGTACTTCATGACGTTCTGGGGCAACTTCCGCGGCTGGACCATCGTGCCGGGCTGGAAGGATCCGCACGCCGGTAAGCACCACCACCACCACGATCACGAGGATGAGAAGGCGCCGAAGACGGGGCCGGTGCCGCACGAGTCGCCGCTCGCGATGACCGCGCCGCTCATCCTCCTCGCGGTCTTCGCGGTCGGTGCGGGCTGGCTCGGCGCGGAGGCGCTGCACGTGAACCCGCTCACGCACAAGCTCGAGCACCTCTTCGAGGCGGCGCAGGGTCGCGTCCACGTACGCGCGGGCGTCGACGAGCACGGCTCACAGATGTGGCTCATGATGCTGCCCGGGTTCCTCGCCTTCGTGGGCGGAGCGGGCCTCGCGTACATCGTCTACGTCGGGCGCAACGGCGACCCGGAGAGGAGCTTCGCGGCGAGCGCGCCGTGGCTCTACAAGCTGCTCTACAACAAGTGGTACGTCGACGAGATCTACGAGTACACGGTCATCGGGATGGTCGACGCGCTCGCGGACATCTTCGTGATGGCCGACGTGTGGATCGTCGATGGCGTGCTCGCGAAGCTCTCGTCGCTCATCGTGAAGGCGACGGGGTCGGTGCTGCGGCTCTTCCAGACGGGGCGCGTGCAGGTGTACGCCGCGTCGATGGTGCTCGGCGTCGTGGGCATCGGCTGGTACGTGAGCACGCCGCACGCCGCCTACACGCTCGACGAGACGGAGCTCAAGCGCTCGGGCACCGTGGTCGTCCACGCGACGAGCGGGCTCGGGTACTCGTACAAATGGTCGGGGGACGGCATCGCGTCGAAGGACTTCTCGAGCGAAGCGGATCTGTCCGTCGTCGTCGAAGAGGGCAAGACGCGGACGGTGGTGCTCGAGGTGAAGAACGCGATCGGCCGTGAATCGAAGGAGACCATCACGATCAGCCGGCCCTCGCAGCGGTCCGCTGGCGTCCCGCCTGGCATGATGCTGAAGGGAGGTGGCATGTGAACGCCGCCACCTTGCTCGGCGCGGTCGTGGC
>JAXLYP010000051.1:0-39201 GCA_046351395.1 Polyangiaceae bacterium | reverse complement strand
AGCGGGACCTGCGCCGCTCGAGCCATGCGCTCCTCGTCGAGGGGCGCGTCGTCGCGGGGCGCTACCGACTCGGGCCGCGCATCGCTCGAGGCGGGATGGCGACGATCTGGGACGCCTTCGACGAGAGCCTCGGCCGCGCGGTCGCGCTGAAGTTCATGTCACCGTCGTACATCGAGGACGAGGAGTACCGCGTCCGCTTCGAGGAGGAGGCGCGCGCAGCGGCGCGCCTCGCGACTCCGCACGTGGCCGCGATCTACGACCACGGACTCGAGGACGGCGTCCCGTACATCGTGATGGAGCGCCTGTACGGTCGAGATCTCGAGGCGAGGTTGCACGCGCACGCGGCCCAAGGCGGCCGCGTGTCGCTCCCGTTCGCGGCAAAGCTCGCGACCGAGGTGGGGCGGGCGCTGAAGGCGGCGCACGCGGCCGGGATCATCCATCGGGATCTGAAGCCGAAGAACGTGTTCGTGTGCGAGGGCGAGGACGGTGAAACGATCAAGCTGCTCGACTTCGGCGTCGCGAAGCACGCGGGCACCGCGCGCGTGCTCACGGCGACCGGCGTGATGCTCGGCTCGCCGTTCTACATGAGCCCGGAGCAGATCCGATGCGAGCGGGATCTCGACGGGCGCACGGATCTCTGGTCGCTCGGTACGATCCTTTACCGCGCGATCACCGGCGTGAAGCCGTTCGACGGCGAAATGACTGCGATCCTCTACAAGATCGCGCGGGAGTCCCCTCCTCCTCCGAGCTCGATCGTCTCGTCCCTCCCGCGGAGCGTCGACGCGTTCTTCGAGCGCGCGCTCGCGCGCCCGAGAGGGGATCGGTTTCAGACCGCGACCGAGCTCGCGGCAGCGTTCCGCGAGGCCGTGGGGAGCGTCGAGAGCGACCCGAGCGCGGCGCGCGTCCCCGCGCCCGTGGATGTGTGCACCCCGGCGAACGACGCGGAGGAGGCGACGGAGGCCGTTCCCCTCGCGGAGATGCAGCTGCTCGCGGCGCCCCGAAGCGTGGCTCGCTCGGGCCTGCGGTTGTCGCTGCGTCGCGAGGAGGCGCTCGCCGCCGTGGGGGACCCGAATCTCCGCCGCGCGGAGGAGCGGGACGTGGAGGCGCTGCCCGCTGTGCTCGGCACGCCGCCGCGACCGGAGCCCGAGCGCCCCGATCCGTCGGCGGAGAAGCTCGACCAGCAGCGAAAGGACGCGATCCGCAGTCTGCAGCGCCTGGGCTCGGCGGAGCCTGTCGCGCGCGTCGGGGGCCGGCGCGGCGCGCTCGTGGTGGCCGCGGTCGCGCTCCTGATCGCGCTCGTGGTGCTCCTCGTCCTCGTGGTGGTGGTGAAACCACGGGCACCGTTCTGAGGCATTCGCTCACCGGGACAAACCACGGGCACCGTTCTGAGGCATTCGCTCACCGGGACAATCGATAGAGCGCGAGCGATGCGCGATCCCCGTCGACGAACGCGCCGGCGACGAGCGCGCCGCTCGTGCCGTCGGCGACGAGGACGCCGGAGAGCCCGATCGAGGGCAGCGGCAAGGTCACACCGGAGATCACGTCTCCGTCGCGCGTCACATCCAGCACTCGCGCTGCCGCCCGAATTCCGCCCGTCGTGGGATCGGGCTCGCCGAGCTGCACTCCGCCGACGACGAGCAGCCGGCCCGAGCCGCTCATCGCGACGCCCGTGCAGCTGAGGAGACCGAGCGCCTTGTCGAGGTTCGAGGTGCCGTTCGGGCGGATACTGCCGAGCCTCTTTTGACCGAAGCGTTCCCAGGGCCCGGCACAGAAGAAGAGGGAGCCGTCGCTCGCTGCGGCGATCCCGCGAGCGCCGCCCTCGCGCAGCCAGCGCACCTGCTCCGCACCGTCCGCGCGCAGCAAGAGCCCTCCGCGCGCTTGGGTGTCGTCGAGCTCGAGCGCGGGAAAGCCCGGGACCGTGAACGAGCCGAAGTAGTCGGCCGAGAGGATGGCGTGACCGTTGGCGTCGTCCGTCAGATCGTTCACGAGGGCTTTCCCGGGAAACGCGCGCGCCCATTGGACCGCGCCGCTGAGATCGAGGCGCGAGAGGTACAAGCTCCCCGAGACGCCGTTGCTCTGTCCGCTGCCGACGAGGGGCGTGTCGCCGAGCGACACGGTGCTCCCGAACGTGCCCGCGAGGAGGATGGATCCTCCGTGGGATCCCATGCGCAGCGTCGGCGTCGACAGGTCGTCGCCTTGAATCGCCTTCGCCCAGCGCGGAGTGCCCTCGCCATCCAGGGAGAGGATGAAGGGGGCCTCGGGCTCTTCGAGGACGGCCTTTTCGGAGACTCGGAGCACCGACGCGAAGACCCCGCCCAAGACGAGGTTCGACGCGCGGTCGAAGCCCATCCCGCCAAAGCGGAGGAACCCGGAGCCGAGCTGGTCGATGACCGTCGTCCATCGGACGCGGCCGGTCGGATCGAAGACGGTGATCGAGAGGACGGTGTCGAGGCTCACCGCGAGCGCGACGTCCCCCGAGGGCGCGCGCGCCAGCGCGTGGACGTAGGGGACGTCCCGAGGATCGAGGAGCTGCTTCCAGAGCTCGGTGAGCGTGAAGGCTTCGCTCGGGGAGGCCGCCCGGACCGCGCTCGGTCCGGGCGCCGCGATGACGTCGTAGGTCGCGACGCGCCGGTCGTTCGCGCTGCATCCCGACAGCGCCGCGAGGAGGGCGAGTCCGCGAGGGATCGATGGGCTGCGCATCCGCGGAGCATCGTCGACGGGCGCCACCTCGGCAACGGCGCGCGGCGCCACCCGGGCAACGGCACGCCACGTCGGGGAGGGGGGCTACGTCGCGCGGAGGCGAGCCCTCCCCCGGGCGGGCCCTTTCTTGGTGGAGGGCGCCTTCGTCGGGCGCCTCGCGCCGCCGCCGCGCGCCGCGTACGCGGTGCGCGCCGTACCGGCGATCTGCTCGAGCGCCTTTGCGAGCGCGCATCCCGTGCGCCACACGAGCGCGATGGTCCGCTTGGGGCCGGGATCCGCGAAGGGCCGGATCGCGAGATCCGCGCGCGTCGCCTCCGTGGGCACCGCGAGCTCGGGCAGGAGCGTCACGCCCGCGCCGTCGGTCACCATCTGCGCGAGCGTCGATAGGCTGGTCGCGCGGAACTCGAGCTCGCGCGCCTTGGCGCGGGAGCAGAACGCGAGCGCTTGCTCGCGAAAGCAGTGCCCATCGTCGAGCAGGAGGACGGGGGCGCCCGCGAGCTCCGAGGCTCTCGCGGGGGCCACGGGCGAGCCGAGGGGGTGCCCGATGGGCGTGGCGAGTACGAAGCGATCCGCGCCGATCACCGCGTGATCGAGCGCGTCGCCGAGATCCGCCTCGAGGGCGACGAGCGCCGCGTCGAGCGCGCCGCTCTCGAGGGTGCGCACGAGCACGGGTGTCTTGTCCTCCACCCAGAGGACGGTGAGCCTCGGGTACGCAGCGTGGAGCGCTCGCGCGAGCGTGGGGAGCAGGTAGGCGGAGATCGTCGGGATGACGCCGATCCGGAGCGTCCCGTCGAACGGATCGGCGGATCGGCGAGCGACCGTGACAAGGTCGTCGGCCGCGCGAAGCACGGCCCGCGCGCGGTCCACGAGCTCGCGGCCCGCGGTGGTGAGGAGGACGCGCCGGCGATCGCGCTCGAACACGCGCACGCCGAGCGCGCCTTCGACCTGCGCGAGCTGCGCGCTGAGGGAGGGCTGCGAGACGCGGCACCGCTCGGCGGCTCTCCGGAAGCTGAGCGCGTCGGCGACCGCGACGACGTACTGGAGCTGTCTCAGCGTGAACGGGTGGGGCGCGGAGCTCTGCTCGAAGGCGCGCAGGGTCGTCATAGGACGAGACTATCAGGTTCATCCAAACATGATCTTGGCGCAATCACGCGCGCGCCGTCATTGTCAGACCGTCCGGAACGACTGGACGAGGAGACGACCATGACGACCCAAGGAAAGTGCCCGTTCCACCGCCCCTCCGGCAGCGCGCCGCAGAACCGGGACTGGTGGCCGAATCAACTGAACCTGAAGATCCTGCATCCGGGCGCGCCCGCTGCGGATCCGCTCGACCCGGGATTTGCGTACGCGAAGGCGTTCGAATCGCTCGACTACGCCGCGCTCAAAGCGGATCTCGCGGCGCTCATGACGGACTCGCAGGAGTTCTGGCCGGCGGACTTCGGTCACTACGGCCCGCTGTTCGTGCGCATGGCGTGGCACAGCGCGGGTACGTATCGCATCGCGGATGGGCGCGGGGGCGGGGGGACGGGGCAGCAGCGGTTCGCGCCGCTCGGGAGCTGGCCGGACAACGCGAACCTCGACAAGGCGCGCCGGCTCCTCTGGCCGATCAAGCAGAAGTACGGGCAGAAGATCTCCTGGGCGGATCTGATGATCCTCGCGGGCAACGTGGCGCTCGAGTCGATGGGGTTTCGTACGTTCGGGTTCGGGGGCGGGCGCGCGGACGTGTGGGAGCCCGATGAGTCGGTGGACTGGGGTCCGGAGAAGACGTGGCTCGCGGACGAGCGTCACGAGGGCGAGCGCGAGCTCGCGGGTCGCTTGGGGGCGGTGCAGATGGGCTTGATCTATGTGAACCCCGAGGGCCCGAACGGGAACCCGGATCCGCTCGCCGCCGCGCGGGACATTCGAGAGACGTTCCGACGCATGGCGATGGACGACGAGGAGACGGTCGCGTTGATCGCGGGCGGCCACACGTTCGGCAAGGCGCATGGCGCGGGGCCGACGTCGCACGTCGGCGCGGATCCGGAGGGGGCGGATCTCGAGGCGCAGGGCCTCGGTTGGCGCAGCGGGTACGAGTCGGGCCGGGGCGCGCATGCGATCACGAGCGGGTTGGAGGTGACGTGGACGACCACGCCGGCGAAGTGGAGCCACGACTTCTTCCGACACCTGTTCGGCTACGAGTGGGAGCTGACGAAGAGCCCCGCGGGAGCGCACCAGTGGATCGCGAAGGACGGCGCGGGCGCGGGCACTATCCCGGACGCGTTCGACCGGGACAAGCGGCGCTCCCCGACGATGCTGACGACGGATCTCGCGCTCCGATTCGACCCCGCGTACGAGGTCGTCTCACGTCGGTTCCTCGCTCACCCGGAGCAGTTTGCGGACGCATTCGCGCGCGCCTGGTTCAAGCTTACGCACCGTGACATGGGCCCGCGCTCGCGCTACCTCGGCCCGGAGGTGCCGAGCGAGGCGCTCCTCTGGCAGGACCCGCTCCCGGGCGTGGATCATGCGCTCGTCGAGGAAGCGGACCTGGAGGTCCTGCGCGCGAGGATCGCGGACGCGGGATTGTCTGTTTCGGATCTGGTCTCGACGGCCTGGGCGTCCGCGTCCACGTTCCGGGGATCGGACAAGCGGGGCGGCGCGAACGGCGCGCGGATCCGGCTCGCGCCCCAGCGGGATTGGGCGGTGAACCAGCCCGAACGCCTCGCCGTCGTGCTCGGGCGCCTCGGGGCGATCAAGGCGGGGTTCGACGCGGAGGCGAAGGACGGCAAGCGGATCTCCCTCGCGGACCTCATCGTCCTCGCGGGGAACGTCGGGGTGGAGCGGGCGGCGAGGGAGGCGGGCTTGTCGGTGAGGGTGCCGTTCACGCCGGGCCGGACGGACGCGACGCCAGAGCAAACGGACGTCGCCTCGTTCGCCGTTCTGGAGCCCGTCGCGGATGGGTTCCGCAACTACCTGGCACGGCCGTTCCGCGTGTCCGCGGAGGCGCTGCTCGTCGACCGAGCGCAGCTGCTCACCCTGAGCGCCCCGGAGATGACCGTGCTCGTCGGAGGGCTTCGCGTGCTGGGCGCCACCGTGGGGGGCGCGTCCCACGGGGTTCTCACGTCGCGGCCCGGAGCGCTGACGAACGACTTCTTCGTCCATTTGCTCGACATGCGCACGGTCTGGGCGCCGACGTCGGAGGCGAAGGAGGTGTTCGAGGGCCGAGATCGAGCGACCGGCGAGCTCCGGTGGACGGCGACGCGCGTCGATCTCGTCTTCGGGTCGAACTCGCAACTCCGGGCGCTCTCCGAGGTTTACGCGAGCAGCGACGCCTCCGAGAAGTTCGTGCGTGACTTCGTAGCCGCGTGGACGAAGGTGATGAACCTCGATCGGTTCGACGTGCGGACGCCGTGAACGGCGCGAGCCTCACCGGCACCGGCGGAGGAAGACCGCCTCCCGGGCTTGGGGGCCCGACCGTGGGGAGCTCGTCGACGTAGACAGAGGAGGAGAGATCGAAAGCCGCGGAGTCGCAGACCGCGCTGAGGGGATAGTCTTCCCCCGCCGGGTGGCGTTGGACAGAAGACAAGAAAGAACAATCGCGGAGGCGCAGAACCGCGCCGAGGGAAAGACAGAGAGGAGAGGAGGGGGCGATCCCAACTTGGTCGAGCGAGGAACGGTCGCGAAGCTCCCTCCTGGATGTGGCGTGTTTGGACGTCGAGCTCCATCCCTCTCGCATTTACTCAGGGCGCTCGGCGCCTCAGCGGCCAAATCAGCGTGCGCGATCCTGACACATCCAGAGGATCAACCGTCAAGTGCGGGTTGGGGCTCGCCCGGACCCGCACTTGGCGGTTGATCTCATGGATGTCTCGGAATTGGGGGTTGCTGATTTAGGCCCTTCTTCTCGCTCACGAGGCGCGGTGAGGCCCTGCAGCAGTCGTGCCGCGATTTTGAGAGGGCTTCGGCGCTGGTGGCGTAGACAGAGGCAAGAGAAGAACAACCGCGGGGCGCTGAACGCGCCGAGGCCGTTCGTCGCTGCTTCGTCTTGGCCACAGGCCGGGGTGAACCGCCCAGCAGCCGTACGTCGATTCACGTGCGCGGGCCCGCGGGGTCGGTGGCGCGGGAACAAGATCGCGTCGTCGTGGGTCTCCTTTTCGAAGCGCCGATCGAACGACGAGATGTCGATTGGACTGGGCGGCGCTCGGGAGAACCCATGGTGAAACGGAGCATGCCCGCGTTCCGCGTGAGCATCGCTATCGGCGTGTTCGCGACGTTCGTCGTCCCCTCGATGTTCGAAGGTGCGACGCGTGCCACGGCGCCGCGTGAGGGGGCCGAAGCGTCGCGGGGGCGCAGCGGCGCCAAAGCGGAGGGCGCGCTCGCGCAGCTCGAGCCGCCGGTGACGATCGTCACGGACACATGAGACGGGGGAGGGGGCGCCGGGGGCCGCGTCAGCGGCCCATGACCTTCATTGCGGCGAGGTGCGCCGCTCCCCCGAACAATCCCTGGAACACTTGCGCCTCCGCCTCCGCTGCCTCTCGGGCGCTGCGCATCGCGGCGCGCGCGAGCGAGAGACCTCGCTTTTGTGCGGTGATGGTGGACCGGGACGCTTTCGCGATCTCGCGCGCGATCGCGACGCACCGCTCGGCCGACTTCCCGGACGCGACGACCTCCGTCACGAGCCCGGTGCGTTCGGCGGTGCGCGCGTCGATGCGCTCGGACGTGAACAGCATGCGCGCGGCGACCGTGGGGCCGACGCGCTCCAGGAGGCGCGCGGTCCCGCCCCATGCGGGCGCGAGGCCCATGCGCGCGTGGCGGAACGACAGGCGCGCGTGCTCCTCGAGGACGACGACGTCGGCGAGGAGGGTGAGCTCGCAGCCGCCCCCGTAGACGTCCCCCGAGAGGGCCATGAGGACGGGGACGTCGAGCTCCTCGAGGGCGCGCAGGCGCGCGCCGACGGAGATGATCTCGTTTGCGCCGGCGGGGGACGCGAGCGCGGCGGCGATCTCGTCGAGGTCTCCGCCGGCGGCGAAGACGTCCCCGTCGGCGGCGAGGACGAGGGCGCGGACGCGCGCGTCGGCGTCCGCGCGATGCGCGGCGTCGACCAGGGCGGCCACCATCTCGCTCGAGAGCGCGTTCTTCTTCTCGGGCCGGGCGAGCGTGAGGACGGCCGCGGCGGGGCCGTCCAGGGCGTCGTCGAGCGCGACGCGCGCCTCGCGGATCACGAGCGCGCCGCCTTCTGCATGGCGGCGCGCACCGCGCTCCGGCGCTCGCTCGCGACGCCCTCGTCGATGCGCTGCCGAACCTGGGCGCGGGTCTTGCGGCCGTGTTCGCGGGCGTACTCCTCGGCGTGGATCACGATGGCCTCGGCGACGTCCACGCCGCTCGCGCGCTCGATCCCTTCGAGGCCGGGGGAGCTGTTGATCTCGAGGATGCGGGGTCCGCGCCGACCCTCGAGCATGTCCACGCCGGCGACGCCGAGGCCCATCGATCGCGCGGCGCGGATCGCGGCGGAGCGGTACGACGCGGGGAGCTCGACGCCGGTGCCCTTCGCGCCGCGGTGAAGGTTGGCGCGGAACTCGCCCTTCTTCGCGACGCGGCGCATGGCGGCGACGACCTTCCCGCCGACGACGATGGCGCGCACGTCCCGGCCCTTGGACTCGCGGACGTACTCCTGAAGGACGATGTCCTGGCCCATGGCCCAGAACGTCTCGAGGAGGGAGTGCGCGGCCTGCGGTGTGTCCGCGATCATCGTGCCGATGCCTTGGGTACCCTGCTGGAGCTTCACGATCGCGGGGCAGCCGCCCACGAGGTCGAGCGCGGCCTCGAGGCCCGCGGGGCTGCGCGCGCAGACGGTGGTGGGGACATCGATGCCGATCTGGGTGAGGAGCTGGAGCGCGCGGAGCTTGTCGCGGCTCCGGGCGATCGCGACGGCGCCGTTGACGACGGGGATCCCCATGAGGTCGAACTGGCGGACGACGGCGAGCCCGTAGTTCGTCACGCTCGCGCCGATGCGCGGCATCACGACGTCGTAGCGCTGGACCTTTTCTCCCGCGACGAGGAGCGACGCGAGCCCCTTCGAGACGACGATCTGGAAGTCGAGCGGGTCGATGACGTCGACGTCGTGCTCGCGCGCACGCGCGGTGAGGACGATCCGGCTGGTCGAGTAGAGCGACGCGTTCCGGGAGAGGATGAGCATCCGCATCGATGGGGGCGCGGAGGGTAGCAGGCGCGAAGGTCGGCCTGTTGCGGCGCGACGAGCCGCCGAGCTTTTCATGCGGTAAAGTTTCGTGTACGAAACACCTCGAGCGGTGCTCCGCCCGGCGACGAGCGGGGGCCGGGGGCGCTCCTGGGAAGGAAACGAACACGATGTGGCAGCCATTCAGCGAAGAGGCCGAGCAGTTCCGGAAGACCGTGCGCGCGTTCGCCGAGAAGGAGATCGCGCCCTACGTCGAGGAGTGGGAGGAGTCCGGGTGCTTCCCCAACTCCGTGTTCAAGAAAGCGGGGGAGCTCGGCATCCTCGGGGCACACTTCCCGGAGGAGCACGGGGGCGCGGGTCTCGACTACTGGTTCAGCGTGGCCAAGGCGGAGGCGCTCGTCCACGGGCTCTCGGCGGGCGTCAGCATGGGGTTGCTCGTGCAGAGCGACATGGCGACGCCGTGCGTGAGCGACCTCGGGACGAAGGAGCAGATCGAGGAGTTTCTCAAGCCCGCGCTCGCGGGAGACAAGATTTTCTCGCTCGGCGTGAGCGAGCCGGGGGCGGGGAGCGATGTCGCCGGGATCAAGACGGTCGCGAAGAAGGACGGTGACGACTACGTCATCAACGGTCAGAAGACGTTCATCACGAACGGGACGCGGGCCGACTTCGTCACGCTGCTCGCGAAGACGAACCCCGACGCGGGCGCGCACGGGTGCAGCTTCTTCCTGGTGCCGTCGAAGACGAAGGGATTCGTCGTGTCGAAGGCGCTGAAGAAAATCGGCAACAAGTCGAGCGACACCGCGGAGCTCTTCTTCGAGGACATGCGCATCCCGAAGCGCTACCTGCTGGGCGAGGAGAACATGGGGTTCATGTACCTCATGCAGAACTTCCAGACGGAGCGGCTCATCGCCGGGGCTGGCGCGATCGCGGGGTCCTTCGTCGCGCTGGAAGACGCGATCAACTACGGGAAGGAGCGAAGCGCGTTCGGCAAGCCGATCATCAAGCGCGAGGTCTGGCAGCACAAGTTCGTCGACCTCTACACGCGCCTCGAGGCGGCGCGCGCCTTCCTCTACCAGACGGTCGATCGGTACAACGACGAGCGATACGTGAAGAAGCAGCCGCTCAGCATGGAGACGGTCAAACACATCTCGATGCTGAAGATCCTCGTCGGTGACGTGTCCGGCGACGTGATGGACGCCTGCCTGCAATTCCACGGCGGGTGGGGGTACATCGAGGACTACCGGATCGCACGCGCTTGGCGCGACCAGCGCCTGCTTCGGCTCGGCGGCGGAACAACCGAGACGATGCGCTACTACGTCGCCAAGATCATGGGGATGTGAGCCCGCGGGATGTGGCCCAGCGCGGAGGGGGATGTGAGCCCGCGGGATGTGGCCCAGCGCGGAGAGATGGCACTGGCAGCAGATGGCGTCGCCAGGCCGCTCCCAAGTCGTTCAGCAGATGGTGCCGCAAGGTTGCTCCCAAGTCGTTCCCTGTGGTGCTGCGAGGCGAATGCGAACGAACGCGGCGTGAACTGCCCATGGGCGCAAACTGCGTTGAACCGCTCGAGACTGCCTTGGTAGAGCCTCCCGAAGGGTCGGACTGAAGGGGCGTGCTGAACCTGCCCTGGTTCGCCGTGAAACTGCCTTAGGAGGGCCTTTCGAAGGCCTTCCAAGGGTCCGCCCGAAGGCCTTGCGCAAATCTGATCGGCAGGGTGGCGGGCGCCAGCCGAGTCCGCCAGTCCGTCAGGGGGTGCGGCGCAGGATCGAGCTCATTTTGAGGGATCTCACGCGTGGCATGGCATTCGCCAAAGGGACGGCCATGCCGCCCCCTAGACCCATCGAAGAAGGTTGTACGTATCACATCACGCGCGTCGTGAAGGAGCGAGTCTTCCGTCTCCGGCCCGACCGAAATGTGGTGGAGGCGTTCAAATATCTGCTCGCGGTCGCGGCGTGGAAGTATCGCATTGGAGTGGTTGCCGTGCTCGTGATGAGCAACCACTATCACGCGATCTTGATCGACTCGGAGGGGCGATTGCCCGAGTTCATGCAGTGGCTGCACAGCATGACCGCGCGCTACTTCAAGTGCGCCAGGGGAGTGTGGGAGAACTTCTGGAAGGTCGAGCAGACGAATCTAAACCTCCTTGTTGAGACGTCCGACGTACTCGACAAGTCCGTCTACGTGCTCGCGAACCCAGTGCGCGCGGATTTGGTGGACCGCGCCATTCACTGGCCCGGACTGAGCTCGTACGCGTGGCTCGATGGTCGCACAGTGATCGCAAGGCGACCCAAACGCTTCTTCTTCTCGTCGAAGAGTCGTCTGCCTGAATGCGTTCCGCTGAAGCTCACGCAGCCCCCAGGCTTCGAGGGGACATTCGCGGAGTGGGCCGAGCGCGTACGTGAAGGCGTCGCAGCGAAGGAGCGGAAATACGCGCAGCGTCGCTTGCGCGCCGGCAAGCGTATTCTTGGCCGGAAGAGAGTGCGAAAGACCCCATGTACTCACGCACCGAAGACGCGCCCTCCCGAGGGTAAGCTGCGCCCTTTCATTGCGGCGAAGAACCCTGAGGCTCGGGCTGCTGCGCTTCGCAAACTTGCATGCTTCCGCGCCTGGTACGCTTTCGCGAAACAAGCCTTCAAAGCGGGTTGGCGCGACTTCCCGTTTCCGCCTGGGACATGGCTGATGGTCCGTCTGGCTGGCGTCTCGGTCGCGCCGTCGTAGCCAAACGGACTCCTTTCGCTCCGCATCGAGGAGGTGTTTGCAAGATGTCGTCGTGCTCTTGCGGCGTCTACTCACGTGGCTTCGGTCGCGTTCCTCACGCGGCCACCGTCGCGTTCCGTGGGCTCCTCGATCCTTGGGCTCCTCGGGACCGATGACCGGCCGCGCCTCCTCGTGGGCTTCGCGTTCATCAGCGCGCCTAACGGGTTCCCTTGCCTCTGGTGGAGTGAGCGGCGCGACGGCGGTCTGCAGCTACACGTGCAATGATTCGGAGGATTTGCACGACGTGCCACGGACGTAGACCGCTCTTTTCGCCGGCGTAGACGGGGCGTACGATCGTGTCCTCGATGCGAAGTTTGCGTGAGGCGAGCATTCCGATGAGGTGATTGGGGTAACCGTATCGAGGCCAAAGAGCGTCGAGGTCGAGTTGGTCGAGTGCTTGGCGCGTGATGGCCGTGTAGCCCGATTGGCTGTCCGAAAGTGTGGCGAGTCCTGCCGCCCTCGCGGTGAGGAGCGCGAGGCCGCGGGCTACCCAGTACCGGTGTGCAGGCATGGACCGGCGGACGTCGGCGTGGCGCATCCGATCGCCCTTGGCATAGTCGGCTCGGCCATCGACGATGGGGTGCAGGAGGCGCGGCAGATCCGAGGGGTCCATCTGACCATCGCCTGCCATTACGACTGCGATGTCGGCCCCCTCCCTCAGCGCCGCACGGTAGCCTGTCACGATGCTGCGGCCGACCCCCTGGTTCGTGGCGTGCCGAACAATCAACGCCGTTCGTAGCGCGGCGCGGGCCACGGCCGTGGTGTCGTCTTGACTCGCGTCGTCCACGACCACCACGACATCTACGAACTCGGGAATGCCGCGGAGCGTCCGCGCGATCCGCTCCGCCTCATTGAATGCAGGCACGACGACTGCCACACGTTTGCCCTCGAACATCGGAGCTCGCCTATAGCGATGGCCCGCGGCTCCGTCACTCGTGGCGAGCTTTTTCGCGCGCGCACGTGCGCGGACTTCTCGGCACTCAACGCGGTTCGCTGCAACTGATGATCAGCGATCGTTTGCGCTCGGCTCTGACCACGCGGACGGTCAGGCACACTCGATGCCCGCTAGGCATCGGCCGATGGGGATGGCCGATGCGGCCTCCCGGCGCAGCAACGCAGGCACAGCCCTCGCCCACGGTTCGCATTAGGGAGAGACAGCTCCAACAGGCGAGCATCTCAGATGCGCGCGCTCAGGCGTCCGCTCTCGCGCGGGCCGCGCTTTCGCGCATCCAGAGAAGATCGCAGAGTCGGCATATTCCAAGCGTGAGGTGCCTCCGGTACGTCCCGAAGGGAATCCCGAGCCTCTCCGCGGCCGCCTCCTGGCTCCGCGCGAGCTTGAAGTAGGTCGCGTCGAGAGCCCGCAGGAGCTTCCGATCCTTCGGATGATCGTCGAGCGCGTCACCCGCGTCCCGGAGCAGGTCCCGCACCACCTCAGCCGTTCCCTCCTCGCCAGACTGCGCCGTCAACCGCGAGCGCGCCGTGTACGAACGGGCGAGCGCGTTCGCCGCGAGCGCGTGGTCGCGCACAAAGTCCCGCAGCGCGCGCCGAACAGCAGCGTCGAACTCCGAACGTGTCAGCGTTTCCGTTCGTTCGGCGGGCGGGCTGTAGCTCTTGACAGTCCCACGACCTTTTTCGAGCCTCTTGGCACCATTGCCACCCATGCCTTGGGCAGCACCGCCGCGAGGGGCGACACCCCTGCTCTGGGCGGGACCTTCGGGGAGACCTTCGAGGGCGGCACCGTCAGACATGGGATCAACGCCTTGGGCGAGGCTCTCCGCGCTCTGGGCGGGGCCCGTGCCGGCGCCCTCGCTTGGGGTGGACCTCTCGCGCCGGGCGACACTGTCGCGCCACTCGTGGTGGGCGCGTGAGGCTGCGGCGTCGCGCCAGGTCGGCCGAGGTGGAGGCAGGGCAAGCCAGGCTCGCGGCGGGATTCGCCGCCAATCGTGTGCGTAAGGCACGGACCGTCGCCCCCCGACGACGAAGGCCGCGTCCTCGGCGGCGGGCATCCCAAGCGCCTCGAACTGCGCGCGCCAAACGTCGTGCCGCTGCGTCGGCACGAACGACCAGGCGACCCGCTCGGTCGTGAACCACAAGGATCCGAGGCGCGCCTGAATCAGGTCCTGAATGGGGGAAACCTCCTGGTATGCGCCCCCGACAATCCAGAACCGCGCGACCAACATGCGCTCCCCCGCGCCAAGCGGCCCATGCAGATCCGCGTGCCGGAACGCACCGATGATCGCCGGGTCCCAGTCGATCTCCCGATCGTGCTCCTCCACCTCGAGCATTGCATAGAACGCGATGACCCGTGCGTCTTCGCGGAACACACGGAACGCCTCGGGCGCCCGTGTGAGCCAGCGCTCGGCGGCCTCGCGCGACCCCACGCCCTCGTTCTCTTCCACGAGGCGCAGGATCGCCTCCTGATCGGCGAGGGTCGCTCGGTCTACGTACGCTCTCTGCTGCCCCCGCCACGCAAAGAACGACTTTGCCCAGGGTCGCGTGCGCCCCGCGAAGAGCAGGTCGAGCACCACGCGCACCCGCTCCTCAGGGTCGTCCGTCGCGAACAATCGCTCGAGCTGCGCCTCACGGACCCGCCGCGTAAGTGCCCTCGTCGCGCCCCGGTCGCGCTGCTCGAACTCGACGGCGAGCGCTTCGCGCGCAAGGTCGTGCGGGAACACGCCGTCCGTCGCGTGGACCACGAACGACAGGTCCCGCAGCCAGTCGAACAACGCGGGCGCGCGTGCGTCGTCCACCACCGCCCGAAGCAGCGCCTCGTCCGTCACGCGGACGAGGCACGCCGTGTGGAGCGCAACCCGGTGCAGCCCGTCCGGTACGTCCCGCGCGAACGCGTGCACGAGTCCCCGGAGCACGTCCCTCTCGAGCGCCTCCCCGGGCGCAAGCGCCTCCCCCGGCGGACTCGCGCGTCGCTGGCGAGCGATGTCCGCGGCCAGCGCCAGCGCGAGCGGGTGCCCCCGCGCGACGCCCGCGATACGCGCGGCCTCGGCCGCGTCTACCCCCCGCCGGGACAGCAGATCGCGTGCCATCGACTCGTCCAGGGCCGCGAGCGGCAGCACGACGAGTCGATCCGACCAGCCCGGATCGAGCCTCATCGCGAGGGGCGGCGGCGCACGTCCCGCCAGCACCACTCGCGTCGCCGCCGGCAGTGCTGGCAAGAACGTCGTTCGCAGCCAGTCCTCCAGCCCGCCCGCAAGCTCGATCGTGTCGATGAGCAGCGCCCGCGCCGGCCCGCGCCGCATCGCTTCGATCGGGGCGGCCATGTCCCTCGCTCCGCCCTCACGCGCATCCATCGCCGCGCTCACCAACCGCAGGAACGCCTCCGCCGATCCCTCCGCCGCACGTGCGTCGACGCGCACCGCGGGCACCCCTGCCGCCTCCGCCATCTCCGCGTAAATCGCGAGCAGCGTCGTCTTTCCAATCCCGCCTTCTCCGTGGACATAGAGCAGCGGCGGTTCGCCCGAGGCGAGCGCCTCCGCCCACGCTTCGAGCTCGCGCGTCCGACCGACGAAGCGCGCCCGCTGCGCCGCCCGGAGCCGATCGGCGACCATCTCGACCATCTCCGCCCGGAGGATACCCGGTGAGCACCAGTCGATCAGGGATCGATCCGGTCCCGATCTTCCGATCCGCCACGACGCGCTCCACCCTCTTGCGATGACCTCGCCATTCGTCGATCGGGTCCTCGTCCTCGGCGGCAGCGCCGCAGGCCTCTTCACCGCGGGCGCTCTCGCGCCCGTCGCCCGCGAGATCGTCCTCGTCGAGCGCGACCGCCTGCCGGTCGACACCTCGCATCGGAAGGGCACTCCCCAGTCCCGCCACGCGAACAACCTCCTGCCCCGGGCGAACGCGCTACTCGAGCGTTGGTTTCCCGGCATCGTGGACGAGCTCGTCTCCCGCGGTGCCGTGCTCGCGGGCGCGAACAGTCGCCTCGTCGTCAACGGCCATCGCCTCGCTCGCACCGCGGGCAGCGTCACGCCGAGCCTGCTGATGACGCGCCCTCTGCTCGACGAAACCCTCCGACGCCGCGTCCGCGCGCTCCCGAACGTCACCTTCCTCGATGGACACCACGTCGTGGGTCTCCTTGTCGATCGCACCACTCGCGCGGTCGGCGGCGCCCGCGTGCGCCCCACCGAGGACCGCCGCCCAGAGCGCGATCTCCGCGCAAACGTGGTCGTCGACGCGATGGGCCGGGGCTCGCGCGCGAGCGGCTGGCTCAGCGCCGACGGGTGGGCCCCACCCTCCGCGCTCGAGTTGCGCGTGGGCGTGCGCTACGTGACCCGCTTCTTCTCCCGCACGCCCGGCGACGCCGCGGGAGACAAGCTCCTCATCGTGACGCCCACGGCCCAGGTCCCACGCGGCGCCGTCGCGTTCGCGGTCGAAGGGGATCGCTGGCTCGTCACCGCCTATGCCTACGGCGGCACGTCCCCACCTATGGACGTCCCCGACTTTCGAGCGTTCCTGGGCTCCCTCGTCGCGCCCGATATCGCGGACTCGATCGCTCACCGAGAGCCCCTCGGTGACGCGGCAGCCTTCCACTACCCCGTCGTGCGTGTTCGCCGGTTCGACGCGCTCCCCGCGCCCCCCGCCGGCTTCGTCGCGCTCGGCGACGCGCTCGCGAACCTCAGCCCTTCCTACGGCCAAGGCATGACGAGCGCCGCGCTCCAGGTCGACGCGCTCGCGCGCTCGCTCGGGGCCATCCCGCGCCTCCCGCCCGAAGCACCCCTCGACTCCGCTTCGGTCCGCCGCTTCTACCGCGCGGCCGTCGCCGCCGCCTCGGGCCTCTTCGACTTCGGGTGGTCGAGCGACAGCTCGTTGCCCGGCTTCGACGGCCCGAGGGATCCCACGCCCGCTCCCATCCGCTGGTACGTGCGCCGCGCGATGCGCGTGGCGACGCGCGATCCCTTCGTCGCCGATCGCGTGCGCCGCGTCGCCGGCGCCCTCGCCACACCCGCGTCCCTCCTCGCCCCTCGCGTCGCCTGGCGCGTCCTCCGCCCGGGCGCGGAGCGCGCGGAGTCCGCTCGCTGAGCGCGCTTGCCCTCGAGCGCGGGTCCCGCCTATAGCCAGGCGCTTGTCGTCCTCCACGCGGCGCTGGGTGCTCCTCGCTCTCGCGGCGGTCGCGGCCGCGCTCGCCGTGGTCCTCGTGGTGCGCGCGTTCGCGTCGCTCCCCCCCGAGACGCGCCCCGAGGGCTCCTACGTTCGCATCGCGGAGCGCATCTCCAGCGGCGCCGAGCGCGGTGTGTTCGAGCTCCTCGACGACCGCGCGAAGGACGCGTGCAACCGCCTCTTCCGCGCGCGCCGCGAGGCGAGCAACCTCGTCGATGGCGTGTACCCCGAGCCCGAGCGCGCCCGCCTCCTCGAGCGCTGGCGCCCAATCGCCTCCGTCGAGAGCGCCGCCGACGCCTGGGACGTCCTGTCTTCGCGCCGCGGCTGGATCGCCACCCTGCGGCGCGATCTCTCGGGCGTCACGCGCGCCACGATCGACGGGGACACCGCGACCATCGAGACCGCTCGCGGCGCCCGCTACCCGTTCGCGAAGCGCGCGGACGGCACCTGGGGCCTCGCGCTCTTCACGGCCGATCTCACCGACGAGGCCTGGCGCGCAGAGCGCGACCTCGAGGTGATCCAGGCCGCTGCCGCCGACTACGCCCGCGTCCCGTCCCCCGCCGGCTCCGCCAGTCATTGAACTCCATGAGCGCGCCGAAGGCGCTCGATTCAGCCGCGGTCCTCCGCGGAATTCCGCGGACGGAGCCGCGGCCGAATCGAGCGCCTTCGGCGCACTCATTGATGGCCGACGTGCACCGCGATCTCGCGCGGCCCGTCTTTCACGCTCGGGCGCGCGCTCAGGTCTTCGCCGCTCCGCCGGACTCCACGGGGAGGCCCCTCTGCGACCAACCCTCCTCCGTGACCTTCCCGAAGCTGTTCCGCGCGCCATCGAACCCCGCGCGCTGATCGACCACGGACGTGTAGCCCGCGGCGATGAGCTCCCCGGCCGCCTTCAGGGACCGCCCGCCGCTCTTGCACCCAATCACGAGGCGCGCCTCGAGCGGGTACACCGCCTTCATCACCGCCAGGAAGTCCGGGTTCTTCGTCATTCCCGTCGCGCCTGCGAGCATGAACGGGATGTTGTGCGCGCCCTTCGGGTGACCCGCCGCGAACTCCGCGTCGGTGCGGACGTCGACGTACGTGTACCCGTCGTTCGTCATCAGGGCCTGGGCTTCCTCGGGCGAGACTCGCTTGAGATCCGACATGCGTGATCCTTCAGAACGTGTGCAGGAACAGGCCCGACCGGAGCTTCGGCTCGAACCACGTGCTCTTCGGCGGCATCAGGAGACCCGCGTCGCTCACCGCGATGAGCTCCGCGATGCTCGTCGGGTACAGGTGGAACGCGATCGACGCGCCCTCCCCGACGCGCTTCTCGAGCTCCCTCGCGCCCCGGATGCCGCCCACGAAATCGATGTGCGCATCGCGCCGCGGATCCTTCACGCCCAGGACGGGCTCGAGGATCTGCGTCTGGAGGATCGAGCAATCCAGCGCCGCGACCGGATCCGACGCGTCGAACCGGCGCACGCGCGCGCGCCACCAGCTTCCCCCACAGTACACCCCGAACGTCTTCGGCTCGTTCGGCGCGGGCTCACTCGTCGGCGCGAGGTCGAACACCCCCCCGATCGCCTCGAGCAGCGCCTCGGGTGACCGCCCGGCCGGATCCCGCACGACCCGGTTGTACGCCATGATCTTCATCTGATCGTGCGGGAACACGACCGCGAGGAACGCGTCGTGCTCCATGCCGTCGCCCTTCCGCGACTTGTGGACGCGCGACGCTGCGGCGCTCCGGTGATGCCCGTCCGCCACGTACAGCGTCGGCACCGCTGCGAACAGCCGCCCGAGCTCCGCGCCGACCTCGCGATCGACGGGCCACAGCTGGTGCTGCACGCCGTCCCGTGTCTTGAAGTCGTACGCCGGGATCGCGAGCTTCGCGGCCTCGACGACGGCGTCGATCGCCGGCACCTTCGGGTACGTGAGGAACACGGGCTCGTCGTGCGCCGACAAGTCCCCGATGTGCCGCGTCCGGTCGTCCTCTTTGTCCGCGCGCGTCTTCTCGTGCTTCTTGATGCGATCCGCGTCGTAATCCGCGACCGCGGCGCACGCGACGATCCCCGTTTGCCGGTGCACGCTCGCGGACCCGTTCGAGCCCGGGACAGGCATCGCCTGCGCGTACACGTAGAACCGGGGCTCCGCGTCCTGCGTGAGGACCCCGTCCGCGATCAGCGCCTCGAGGTTCTCGCGACCCTTCGCGTACACCTCGTCCGCGTGCTCGTCCGTCCCCTCCGGCAGATCGATCTCGGGCCGAGAGACATGCAAGAACGAGAACGGGTTCCCCTCCGCGAGAGCGCGCGCCTCCGCCGTCGAGATGACGTCGTAGGGCGGCGCGGCGACGCGCTCGGCGATGTCGGGGCGCGGACGGAACGCGCGAAACGGGCGAAGGTCGGCCATGCGCCTTCATCGCGCGTGCGCGCGCGTGAGGCAAGGGCGGAGCCGTCCGTCGCAGCTCGTCTCGTCGAGCTCGGTCGGTTCACGCGCGCGGCGAAAACGCACCCCCCGCCGCGCGCGTCTCCCCCAAGAAAGCAGACGCCGAGATGGCGTCTGCCTCGCGTCGACGGGGCGGCTACTTCGCGAGCCGGCCGTGCAACAGCTCCGCGAGCGCGCGGCACGCGTCCACGGTCGTGAAGATGCCGACGACCTTCTGGTTCTGCATCGCGACGCAGCAGCCGTACTTGCGCTCCGCCATCGTCGCCACGACCTCGTCGAGGGGCGTCGACGGATCCGCCGCGAACACCGACGTGCTCATCGCGTCGTCCACGCGCACCGTCGGCGGATCGACGTCCTTCAGGGTCTCCACGAGCGCGAGGTCGCGCTCCGTGATGAGCCCCACGAGCTTCCCGCCGCGCAGGACCGGGAGGTGCCGGAACTGGTGGTCCTTCATCATCTTGTGCGCCACCGCGAGCGTCTGCTCGTCGCCGATCGCGTGAGGGCTGGTGGTCATGTAGCGCTGGAGCGTGGGGATGGGCTTCGTCATGGTGCAGGACCCCAGAGCACCGCGCGTGCCGCGCCCAATCGCGCGCGTTTCGTCGCACCCAGGGCGAGATCTCGCGAGATCTCGCGCGATGACGAGTGTCCGGCGCGCACCCGCTTCGCGCCCGCGCATCTCTTGCGCAGCCCCTCCCGCGCGTCAGCGCTCCGCGGGCGCCGCGTACCCCACGTCGAGGTTCGCGATCACCGCGGTGCCCCGTGCGCCGCAGTGATCTCGAGCTTCACCCAGCCCGCGGGCGAGCCGTCGAGCGGCGCGACCTTCTCGCTGCCATCATCGGCCCACGCGCCGCTCCCATCGGCGTGAACCGGATCTCCCTCCGTGCTCCCATCACCGTGTACGCCGCCACGTTGCCCGTCCCATCGACCTGGTCGCGCTGCGGGAGGTCGGACACCGGATAGGCGCGACCCAGCGCGTACGTGATGGATTGCGGAAGGGCGCGTCCGTGCGCCACGCGGGTCGAGAGATCGTTGTCGATCGTGCGCGCGGCCTCCTCGCCGACGGACTCGCTCGTCGCGGTCACCGTTCGGTCGATGTGCGGACCGTCCGCACGTCGCGCAGACCCTTTCGGACACGCCCCGCTCGACGGCGGACCGCATCCCATGTCGACGAATCGCGTCACGGCCTTCGAGGGGCCGCGCAAGATCGCGATCCCGTGTCGTCGACGAGCTCACGGAGCCTCCCCTCCCGCTGCTACGAACGCGTCATGAAGCAGGAGTGTCGGGGGGCCGCGTTTGCGCTGATGCGCCCGCTCATCTCAAGCCGGGGAACTCGCTCTCGATGGGCACGGGATACCCCTCATCCATGCGATCGGTCGCGACATCCCAGCGGACGCACTCGCTGCCCCGGAAGAACCACGCCTTGCCGTCGATGGGCCCGAGCACGGCGTCGATGCCATCGGGCCAAAGACCCGGCCAACCCTCGGAGATGGGCTTCGGGTAGCCCCCGTCCGTCCGGTCCGCGCGAATGTCGAACCGGACGTATTGGTCGCCGCGGAAGAAGAACGCCTTGTCGTCGTTCCATGCGATCGCCGCGTCGAGATCCGTTTCGAACACGCCGGGCCAGTGGGACGCGATCTCGAGCGGGAAGCCCGCATCCACCGAGCCGCTCGCGAGATCGAACCGATAGTACTTCTGGTGCACGAAGAAATAGGCCTTCCCCCCGGGCCACGTGAGCGCCGTGTCGACGTCGCGCAGCGCCGCGCGCGGGTACATGTCGTTCGCGGGCTGCCACCCGTTCGAGCTCCCCCCGCTCGTCCTCGCAGACAGATCGTAGACCAGACAATCGCGCCCGCGGATGAAGTGCGCGAAGCGCCCTCGAACCATCGCCGCCCGGAGGCGGTTCGGATCGCGCTCCCGGACTTCCCCGCCGCCCTCGGTGGAGCGGGAGGGGATCGCCGACCGGGCCGCCGCCGCGGGCCGCGCGCCCGCGTCCGACACCTGGAGCCGCGCGAGATCGATGGGCTGCTCGACGAGCACGCGCCCCGCGGGATCCTTCAGCAGGAACCGGATCTCGCTGCCGGCGCGGTCGAGATCCACGTCCACCACGCCGTAGTTCTGCTCCGCGAACTCCTCCCGAATGTACGGGTCGTGGGGCTGGCCGGGCCGCAAGATCGTCTCGTGCCAGGGCGCGTTGGAGAGGGGGCTCGCGGTGAGCTCCCACGTCTCCGGGCCGACGCGACCATCCCGAAGGGAGCGCCCCGCTTCGTGCAGCAGATAGCCGAGGTGGACGTCCCCGCTGATGTAGACGACGCCTCGAATATCCCGCTCCGCGACGAACCCGAGCAGTCGCTCGAGCTCCTCGGGGGCGTCGCGCCTCCAGCACTCCCACTCCTTCTCCACCGCGGCGAGCGGCAGGAGCTGGGACCCCGAGACGATGAGCTTGATGGGCGCGGTCGAGCGCGCGAGGGACTCCTCGAGCCATTGCATCTGCGCGGGTCCGAGGATTTGCTGCTTCTCGAGGCGCTCGTAGCGCCCATCGAGGAGGAACATGTCCACCGGCCCCCACCGCACGACGGAGAACACGCCGGGCGCCCGATCGAGCCCGTACGAGCGCTGCGCCCAGACGCGCTTGAAGACCCGCAGGGACATGTCCTTCCCCTCGAAGCGCGCGTCCGAGTCGTTCGGCCCGAAGTCGTGGTCATCCCAAATCCCGAGCACCGGGACGTTCGCGCCCAGGGTGCGGAACGTGGGGTTGTTCCGGTTCCGGAGCTGCGCGAGCACCATCGTGTGCTCCGTCTGCCAATCGGGCTCGGAGTAGTAGCAATTGTCTCCGATCATGAGCAGCACATCCGGGTCCTCACCCCGCATCTGCGAGAAGATCTGCAGCGGGTGCTCGTGGTCGTCGTAGCAGGAGCCGAACACGAGCTTCGCGCGGCGCGCGTTCTCCGAGGGCGCCGTTCGGAGCTTGTTGCGTTCGGTCGTGCTGCCGTCCTCACCTTCGATCCAATAGGTATAGGTCGTCGCGGGGGTGAGCCCCTCCACGGACACCGTCGACATGAACCACTCGTCGCGCGTCGGGCGAATCTCACGTCGGAGCTCCTCCCCATGGGGGCCCTCGAGGACGAGTGACAGGCGCGGCGCGTTTCCCTCTGCGGGTCGCGCTTGCAGCCAGACGCGCGCGCCGTGCTCGCTCACCTCTCCGATCATCGGTCCCGCGAGCAGCGGGCCCTCCGCGCGGCTGTTCCACGAGCCGAAGCTGCGCCCGTCCCCCAAGGTGGGCGCGTCCGTGACGACCCCGTTCCACACGCCCTGCCACGAGCCGTCCCCGTCGTGCTTCCACTGTCCACGGAACGTGTTGCCGCCCGCATCGAAGACCCACTCGAACGACCCGGACTTCCCTTGCTCGGGCTCCGACCACTCGCCCGTCACCGTGTCGCCGTTTGCGGTCCCTTGGACGCGGCCGCCGTGGTGATCGTACGAGCCGCGTACCTCGTTCCCGGAGCGACTGAAGCGCAAACGACCAAACGAAGAGAACCAGACGGCGTCGCTCTGCATAGGGCGCGGAGGATACGCGCTCCCGACGATCCAGGAGGGGCGATCGTGGATCCTCGCCGGGACGTCGTCGCATCGGATGTGCTCTCGAGCGGGACGCTTCTCCGTCGCGCCGCGCGTCGGTACGCTGTCCGTATGGCGATGAAGCGCGGCGTGGGTCGAGCGTGGAACGGGCGGCACGCGTTGCTCCTCGCGGGAGCGTGCGTCGTCACGGGGTGTGACGACGCGGCCACCACGTCGTCCTCGTCCTCGTCCTCGTCCTCGTCCTCGTCGTCGGGCGCGGGTGGCGCGACGACGAGCACGGGCGCCACCACGAGCGGGAGCACCACCACGAGCAGCGGCGCTTCCTCCACGTCGAGCGGAAGCGGCACCGGAGGCATGACGATGTGCACTCCGAGCGAGATCCAAAGCTGCTACGACGGTCCACCCGAGACGATCGACGTCGGCGCGTGCCACTCGGGAACGCGAGCCTGCAAAGCCGACGGCTCGGGATTTGGCCCCTGCATGGGCCAGGTCGTGCCGACGGCCGAGCTCTGTTCGACGGCGGAGGACGATGACTGCGACGCCGCCGCCAACGAGGGGTGCCTCTGCACGCCCGGCGAGATCGTCCCCTGCTACGACGGGCCGCCCGGGACGGCGGACGTCGGGAGCTGCAAGAGCGGGCACGCCGTCTGTGACCCGAGCGGAGAGTCCACCGGCGCGTGCGTCGGACAGATCCAGCCGGGAAGCCAGACGTGCGCGCTCCCCGCGCTCGATGGCGACTGCAACGGTGTCGCGAACGAGGGGTGTTGCACGAGCGGCGCGTGGACGCAGGAGGACGTCATCGCGCTCGGCACCGCCAATCCATCGCGCCTGGAGATCGGCGTGGATCGAGCCGGAAAAGTGTGGATCCCGTTCATCGACTTCGCGGCGGGCTCGAAGCTCCGCATCGCGAGCAAGGCCCCTGGGGGCGCGTGGACCACGGCGGACGTGGTCAACGCCGTCAACGAAGTGAGCATGGCGATCGACGCCGCTGGCGGCGTGCACCTGGCCTTCCAGTCGACCAACACGAAGACGTATTACGGCTACCTCGCGCCCGCCGCGACGACGTTCGCGCTCGAGGAGCTCGCGCCGTCCGTCGTCGGCGTGCCGGTGATCGCGGTGACGGACGCGGGGGACGTCCGCATCATGGTCCGCGACACCACCATGGTCTACTACACGCGTGATTTCGGCGGCTCCGCGTGGACGACGTCGACGTTCAAGACAGGCGTGAAGTCCGGGCAGACCGTCATGCGAGTGGACGCCGCGGAGGGGACCCACATGGCGTACTCCGAGGTCCCGTTCAATCAGGCGGGCTTCCAGAATCTGTACGAGGCGGTCGCGCCGAGCGGTTCGACCACGTTCTCGGAGACGCAGATCTACAACCTCGCTCACTCGTTCGCGTTCGACCTCTCCCCGGCGGGGGCGCCGTACGCCGCGTACCCGGGGAGCAGCCAGGCGATCCGCATCGCCCACAAGGACGTGAACGGCATGTGGCACGAGTCGCAGTGCTACGCGGGAGGCCTCTGCAAGACGGACTCGACCGTCGCGCTATCCGTGACCGCCGACGGAACCCACCTCGCTTATCCGTCCATGGGCGCGCTCGAGCACGTGTACCCCGGTACGGTGGGGTTGGAGCGCGAAACACTCCTGCCGAGCGCGGGGCCCCCGGCGCTCGCGCGCGACACGGGTGGCGGGCTCCACGTCGCGGTCGTGGACAAGTCGACCGTCACGTTGAAGTACCTCTACCGCTGTCCTTGAGCTCGGCGCTGAGCCGCCGCCGACCTTCGGCGAGCCGGGCTCTGCAGGGAGCCTCGGGGTGGACCGAAAAAATCACCGGGGCGATGTCCAACCCGCGATGCGCCGGCGTCGTCCGATCGAATCCGCGATATTGGCTTCGCGGTCCCCAAAGGAGACTTCCCGATGACGTTCCTCTTCCTCTACCGCAAGTCCGCCGACCCCAGCCAGCAGCCGTCGCCCGCCGACATGCAGGCGGGGTACATGCAGTGGAAGTCCTGGATGTCGAAGTACGCGAACGAGATCCTCGATCAGCCTCCCCCGCGTTCGGGGCCGAAGCCGGGCGGTGCCGCGGCGGTCTGTCGCGGGGGCGCCGTCACGGACGGGCCGTACGTCGAGGGCAAGGAGATCGTCGGCGGCTGGTCGTTCATCGACACGGACTCGCTCGATCGCGCCGTCGCGATCGCGAAGGAGGTGCCGATGTTCGCGAGCGTGGAGATCCTCGAAATCACCTCGTTCTGAGCTCGCTGGACCACACCGGCGGACGGAGCGCTCCGCGCGCACATGGATAGGACGACGACCGCCCCCGAGCTCCCGAAGCACTGGTTCCGTCGCGAGCTCGGGCGCCTCGTCTCCGTCTTGTCGAGGAAGTACGGAGTCCATCGCATCGAGCTCTGCGAGGACGCCGCGCAGACCGCGCTCCTCCGGGCGACGCAGGCGTGGGCCTCGAACATGCCGGACGAGCCGGGCGCGTGGCTCTACCGCGTCGCTCAGAACCACGTGCTCGACGAGCTCCGGCGCGAGAAGCGAGACGAGCGCTACCTCGCGTCCGTCGACCTCGACGTGACCGCGCAGCAGGGCCCCGAGGACGACGTGCTTCGCTTGCTCTTTGTCTGCGCGGACCCCGCGATCCCGCCCGAGTCGCAGCTCGTCCTCGCGCTGAAGACGCTGTGCGGATTCAGCACCAAGGAGATCGCGCTCCGACTCTTTCAGAGCGAGGACGCCGTCCACAAGCGTCTCCAGCGGGCGCGCGCGCGCCTGCGCGAGGACGCCGCGATCGAAGGGATCGATCCGGACAGGGTGAACAGCGTCCTACCGATGCTCTATCTGCTGTTCAACGAGGGCTATAGCTCCGCGCAGCCCGACCAGGTGATCCGTCGCGAGCTCTGCGACGAGGCGCTCCGACTCGCGCTCCTTTTGAACGAGGATCCGAGCGGCGCGCGCCCCGAGACGGACGCGCTCGTCGCGCTCATGTGCCTCCACGCGGCGAGGTTCGACGCGCGCGTGGACGCCATGGGCGGGCTCTTGCTCCTCGAGGAGCAGGACCGGACGCTCTGGGATCGCGAGCTCATCGTGCGCGGGCTCGAGCACCTCGGCCGCTCCGCGCGCGGCGGCGCGGTGTCGCGCTACCACGCGGAGGCGGGGATCGCCGCGGAGCATTGTCTGGCGCGAACGTTCGCGGAGACGAACTGGGAGGCGATCGTCGGCCTCTATGACGTGCTCGAGCGCATCGCGCCGTCCCCGCTCAACGTCTTGAACCAGGCGATCGCGCTCGCCGAATGGAAGGGCCCGGACGCGGGCCTCGCCGCCATTTCCGCGATCGACGCGCCGAGCTGGCTGCGTGACTACTATCTCTGGGACGCCACGCTCGGCGAGCTCTTCCGGAGGAAGGGCGACGCGGAGCGCGCGGCCGCGCACACGCGGCGCGCCCTTGCAGCCGCGCCCACGAACGCGGAGCGCGCGCTGCTCGAGCGGCGGCTGCGTTGAGGGACTTCGACGCGACCCGCCCCTGAGGCGTGGGCTCCTCTCTCGACCGCGGTTCGCCCGGAGGGCACCGGTCCCGGAGACGCTTCTTCGCAGGCAGCGGAGGCGGATCGCGCGCCCGAGGAGGGGATGAACTTTTTCTGAAGGATCGGCGGCCTCGCCACAAACCCATTGCAGGAGGTCGCAATGAACGTTCGAGGTCTTGTCTTGTGGGTGAGCGCGGCGCTGTGTGGACTCGCTATCGGCGGATGCGGGGAGGACGATCCGGAGGTCGTCACGGTCGCGTTTGTGGGCGAGAGCGCTGCGCCCAGCGCGCACGACGCCGTCGCCGCGCCGGAGCCCGCACCGCGGCCCAACGTAGCGCTGAACCGCGCGGTGCACTGGGTCGAGGTCACCCGGTGCGCCAACGAGTTCGCTCCCTGCAGCGTGCGCCCCAAGATCAAGGGGTACTGCATGTTCGACACGGAGTACGTCTCCTGGGAGACCGCGATGGGCAGTCCCTCCCCCGAGTGCCCTGACGACGGCACCGTCGCCCTCGGCTACGACGACGCGCTCCGCGGAACGCCCGCGATCGTCGGCCCCATCACGATCGGCGAGCGCCCCGCGAACGCGGGCTGGGACAAGCAGTACGAGCCGCTCATGGACGGAGAGGTGTACGCGATCTCGGCCTACGTGTACGAGGCCTGCGACGATCTCGATCCTGCCTGCCTCCACATCAAAGCGGAGGGCTGCCAGTTCTTCACCGTGGAGAACGGGGTCCCCGTCCAACTCGAGCCCACGATCGAGTCCGACGACTGGTCGGACTTCGAAGTCGAATAGCTATCGATGACCGAAACGTCCCTCTTCACGCGCGCCCTCGTCGTCGCTGCGATCGTCGCAGCGCCCGCGGTCGCGCGCGGGGGGGACCGGCGGACCATGACGCTCGACTACGTCGTCGGGGATGGGGCGACGGGCTGCCCCTCGAAGGAGCAGGTCCGGGCGCGCCTCGTCCAAGAGGTCGGCTATGACCCGATCGTCGAAGCGAACCCCACGCTGGCGACGACCTTCGAGGTGACGCCGGACGGCAGCTCGTTCCGCGGTCGCTACACGGCGCGGCCCACGACCGGCGCCCCGTCTTCACGCGATCTCTCGTCCGACGTCTCCTGCGACGATCTCGTCTCGAGCTTCGTGCTCGCGGCGGCGATCTCGCTCGACCCCGAACCCATGCCCCCCGCGTTGCCCCCTCCGTCGGAGCCGAAGCTCGTGCCCGTCCCTGTGCCCGTCTTCATCGATCGACCCGTCGCCACGCCCACCCCGGCGACGCCCGCGCCCGCGCCTCCCGTAGGGGTCACGTTCCACGCGGGCTACAGCTTCGGGAGCGGGCTCGTGCCGGACATCGCGCACGGGCCGATCGCGTACGTCGGGCTCCGCGGGGACATCTGGGAGGTCGGGATCGAGGGCGCGTACGTCTTCGAGGGCAACGAGGCGTCCGGCTTCGGGGACGTGCTCGTCAGCGCTGCGCTCGCGTCGCTCGTCCCCTGCTTCGCGCCTCGCTTCGGCGCGCGGTTCCGGTTCTTCGGGTGCGGGAACCTCGCGCTCGGGGGGACGTTCGTCGACGCCCTGAACGTCGACCGGGCGGCGCCCTCGACGTCACCCCTCGCGCTGCTCGGCGTGCGCGCGGGGTTCGGCGTGCACCTCGCGGGGCCGCTCGAGATTCAGCTCCTCGGTGACATGCTCGCCGACCTCGCGCCCATCGACGCGTCCATCCGCGACCGGGGGCTGGTCCGGAGCGTCTACTCCGCCCCAGCGATCTTCGGCCGCGGCATCCTCGCGCTCGCGCTCTCGTTCCCATGAGCGCGGCCACGCTCGACTTCACGACCGTGTTCTCCCTCGAGCTCGGGTACGTCCTCCGCACGCTGCGGCGCCTCGGCGTCCGCGACGCGGACGTCGAGGACGTGGGGCACGACGTGTTCCTCGCCGTGTACGGCGCGTGGGGGGCGCTCAATCCCGATCGCCCCATCCGGCCCTGGCTCTTCGGCTTCGCGTTCCGGTTCGCGTCGAACTACCGCCGCAAGCTGAAGCCCGTGGACGAGCTCGACGATGACGTGGCGCTCTCCACCGACGCTCCGCCCGCGGACGAGGCGCTCGCGCGCGAAGGGGATCGTCGGCTCGTCCTCGCGGCGCTCGAGCGCATCCCGATCGCGCGCCGTGCGGTGTTCGTCCTGTTCGAGATCGACGGCGTCCCCGTCGTCGAGATCGCGCGCGTCCTCGACATCCCGGAGGGGACGGCGCACTCGCGCCTCCACAAAGCGCGCGCCGAGTTCCGGGAGGCCGTGTCGAGGCTCGACCGAAAGGAGCGCGATGGCAAATCCGAACGAACCGCTTCCTGATCGCGCGCGCGCCTTGCTCGCCGCCGAGAGGGAGATCGCGCCCGTGGAAGACGAGCGGCGCGCGCGCATGCTGGCGCGCATCACGAGGTCGACCGCGGGCAGCGCCGCGCCGCGCGTGGTCGCCGCCGCGGCGATCGCGCCGGCGCTCGCCGCGACGACCGAGATCGCATCGACGGCGACCTCCGCCGCCGACGCCGGCGCGAACACGGCGAGCCTCGGCGCGAAGTTCGCGCTGCTCGTGAAGTCGAAGATCCTCATCGGCCTCGTCGCGTTCGGCGCCGGGGCAGGGACGGGAGCGTCGATCCACGCGGTCGTCTCGAAGCCCTCGGCGCCTCCCCCTCCGTCCGCGAGCGCCGTCGCTCCGGTCGCTCCGACCCCTCGTCCGTCCGTCCCTCGCGCTCCGGCTCCCGTCATCGAGGCGCCGTCCGCGGAGCCGTCGACGAGCGCCACCCCCTCCGCTCTGCCCCTCTCGGTCGTTCCTTCGCCCGTGCCCTCCACGTCCTCCTCGAGCTCCAGCGCGAGCGCGCGCCGTGAGCGCGCGCTCATCGAACAAGCGCGGATCGCCGTCCTCCATGGGGACAAGGCGTCCGCGCTCTCGGCGTTGCGAACCCACGCCGTCGAGTTCCCCGACGGCCAACACCGAGAAGAGCGCGAAACGCTGATGCGCCGCGCGGAGGCCCTCCCATGATCGATCGAACCCTTGTCTCCACCCTCGTCGTCCTCGCTCTCGCCGTCCCAGTCGCGGCGTCCGGATGCAAACAGTCCGTCGTCGCCGGTTCGAACCTCGGCGGCGGGGGCTCGGGCTCGTCGACGTCCGGCGCCTCCCAGAGCAGCACGGGAGGCGGCGGCGACCCCGCCGCGTGGGCCGCGGAGGTCTGCGCGAAGCGCGCGGCGTGCGAGACCGTCGAGCCGACGTGCGAGAAGGAGTACACCTGCTACTTCGCCCTGTTCCGCGAAGATCTGTGGACGACCGTAGAGCCGTGCTTCTCGGCGTGCGGCTCCTTCGACTCGTGCTTCTACGGCGTCGCCGCGATGGAGGCGCCCCCGCCCGCGTACGAGGTCTACAAGCCGAAGTGCGACGCTCGCCTCGTAGGCCAGTGCCAGCTCGGCGACGACTGGTGCGACTACAACTGCTTCACCGGCGCCGAGTACGAGGCGATGATCCCGTGCCTCGAGCTGCCGTGCGCCGACATCGTCGATTGCTACCGCACAGTCGTCTTCGCGGATCACCCCACCTGCACGTCTATCTAATACGGCGAGCGCGATCTTCCGAAGGAAAACGTAGAGGCGAGTCACAGGAAGAAGGGAAGACAGGAAGCCCGGAGAAGCAGAGGATGTTGCTCTGCTTCTCCGACGTTCCGACTTCCTTCAAGCCCGGAGAGTTCACGGCGGACTCGACCTTCGGCCTCAAATGTCCGCTCGGCGTCCCCGTCGAGGGCGACTATGACGTCACCGCGATGGGGATGACGATCTGGGTCGACGTAGAGGGCGTGCCGCACGCGAAGACGGACACTCGCGACCATTCAATCGTCCTCGTGCTCGAGAAGAACCTCGAGCGCGTCGCGACGAAGCTCGGCGTGAAGAAGCTCAAGGAGTTCTATGACTACTCGAGCATGGCCGCGGCCTACGCCGACCGCCCCGTCGTGATCGAACCGCGGTGGGCGGATCCGAGCGAGCTCCTGGCGTCGCTCGAGGCGATCCACGAGCATCTCCGGGCGCACCCCAAGGCGCTGCGGTTCAGGCCGGACGTGGCGCGCGCGCACTACCCGGGCTCGTTGATGGCGGAGCTCGAGCACTGCGTCTCCGTGGTGAAGCGCGCCCGAACGGAGCAGCGACGGGTTCGCCTCCTCGTGCTCGAGTGAGCGGTCGTCCTCGGGACGCGCCGTGGTGCGCTCCCAGGGACTCCGCGAGCCCGCGCCGCGCTCTCTCGCTGGCGCGACTCACGGGAACGCGAGCGCGACGAGCTCACGGGCCGCGACTTCGGCTCCCCGCTCGCTGCGCACGGCGAGTCCCACCTCCGCCGCGCGGGCGCGGAGCGCCGGATCCGTCGCAGCCGCCTTCATCGCCGCCGCCAGGCGCGCGGCGCCGAGCTCGCGGCTAGGGATGGGCGAGGGGCCGAGCCCCGCGCGCTCGACGCGCGCGGCCCAAAACGGCTGATCCCCGTGGAACGGCACGACGACCGCGGGCACACCCGCGCGAACGGCCGCGGCCGTCGTCCCCGCGCCGCCGTGGTGGACCACCGCGCTGCACCGAGGAAAGAGCCACGTGTGCGGCACGTCACCGAGCACGAACACGTCCCCCGTCGCGCGCCCGCGATCCAGGCCGGCCCACCCCGAGAGGAGGATCATCCGGAGGCCGGACGCCTCGGCCGCGCCCAGCACGATGTCGCGCAGCGCCTCCGGGTTCTCCGTGTTCATGCTCCCGAACCCGACGCACACCGGGGGCGGCCCGGCCTCGAGGAACCGAACCAACTCCGCGGGAGGTGCGAAATCGTCCGGCTCCTCGACGAACCAGAACCCCGTCGTTCGCGCCTCGTCCGGCCAATCGGCGGGCCTCGCGAGGAACGCCTCGCTGAAGCCATACAGCACCGGGCCGGGCAGCAAGCCCGCGCGCCCCGGCGCGAAGCGCGGCGCGCTCGGCGCATCGAGGATCTCCCGGCACGCGTCCCCCGCCGCGGTGCGCCCGGTCGACCACAGCGCGGCGCGCGTGAGCCGGTGACCCAGGCGGCGCGACCAGCCGCCGAGATCGAGCCGCGGGAACAGCGCGCCGGGGATCTCGGACGAGGCCGTGGCGGGCACGTTGTAGGCCTGGACGAGCGGCACACCGAGCTTGCGAGAGATCCCGTCCGCCACGAGCGCGGTGCTGAAGTTCGTGACGAGCACGTCCGCGCCGCGGCTCGCCGCGAGGCCCACCTCCGCGAGCGCGCGCGACGCGCGCCGCGCGATCGCGGCGAACTCGCGGAACGACGCGAGGACGCCGCCGCCCTCCACCGCGCGACGCGCCTCGACCCTCGCGAGCTCGTCCGCCACGCGGATCGGGAGGGGCGCCACGTCGAGGCCGTGGGCGCGCACGAGCACCTCGTGATCGAGGGTCGTCACGATCGTCGACCGGTGGCCGAGCGCCGCGAGCGCCTGGCCAATGGCGACGTACGGCTGGACGTCCCCCCGGCTGCCCGGGGCGAGGATGGTGGCTCTCACGAACGGCTCCTGCGCATTGCAACTCCGAGTTGCATTGTTGGGGCGCCCGTGCGCGATTGCAACTCGGAGTTGCAATGGGACGACCGTCGACGAACGATGTGGGGGTGCGCGTGAGGACGAAGAAGCCCCGCGGCGCCGTCGTGACGAGGCGCGTGCTCGAGCTCACCCTGGAGGAGCTCGGTCGCGTCGGGCTCGCCCGGCTCAGCCTCCCGCGCGTCGCCGAGCTCGCGGGGATCCACAAGACGAGCCTCTACCGTCGGTGGCCGACGAAGGAGGCGCTCGTCACCGCGGCGCTCGGCCTCGCCGTCCCCGCGGAGCATGAGCTGCCCGATCGGGGCACGCTCGAGGGGGATCTCGTCGAGCTCGCCCACCTGCTGTCCTCGTTCGTCCAGTCGTCAGCGGGGCTCGGCCTCCTGCGCATGGTGTTCGCCGATCCCGAGCCCGCCGCGACGCGGCGCCTCTCACGCTCCTTCTGGCCGCGCCGCGCGGAGCTCGCGCCGCACGTCGTCCTGTCACGGGCGATCACGCGAGGCGAGCTCCGCGCGGACGCCGATCCCGACCTGCTCCTCCACACCCTCGCGGGCGCCGTCCTGCACCGCGTCTTCGTGGAAGGGAAGCTCGCCGATCGCCGGTGGGCGCGGCGCGTGGTGCGCCTCCTCACGCAAGGCGTCGCGCCCCGCGGAGCCGCGCGATCGCCGCGGGCTACTTCGCCTCGACGACCGCGCCCTTCGGCAGCGTCGCGATGACCTTGCCGTCCCTTGCCGGGGCCCGACCGTTCAGCCAACCCGACGGAGAGCGCGACGACCGCGCCCGGAGAGATCGCCTTCGTGGCGCGCGGCTCAGTAGCACTGGTGACCGGGGCCGATATGCCCACAGTGGGCCAACGCGGCGTTCGGGTTGGTTGGCGTGTTCGCCACCTGCAGGTGGTAGAGCCAACAATTGAGGTTGTTTCCGGCGGTCGTCGTCAGGTCGCTGCCGCCCTCGTCGAGCCGCAGATAGGCGATCGCCGCGCACTCCTCTTGGCATTGCGTGAAGTTCATGAAGGGGTTCGACTCGCTCTCGAAGCAGGTGGCAAAGACGAGCGTGCAGAACGCGTCGCACGGCTCCGCGCAGCCGTCGACGCCGAGGGGGCCCGCCTGTTGGCAGTAAGTGACCGGATCACTCGCCGCGAGCATCGCCTTGCCCAAACGGCAGCCGACGGTGTCGCCCGACGTGTCCCCGACGTGCCCCTTCGCCATGTGTCCGCACATGACGGGGCAGATGCTCTCCGGATACTCGATGTTCGCGCCCGTGCAGTTGGCGCCGATCGTCGCGCAATACTCTTCGCAGGTGGGCTCGACCTGCATGCCGCTCCCGGTCCCCCCTCCGGTGCCCGATCCCGAGGCGGAGCCGGTTCCGTTCGTCGCGGACGTCGTCGAGCCGCCCGACGTGGACTGCGAGCCGCCGCCCGCGCCCCCGCTTTGCGGCGTCAGGCTGAAGTCGCCGCCGAGGCCGAGGATCTCGTTGCACCCCGTGACGAGGAGCGCGCTGAACAAGACAATGACTCGATGCTTCATTGGAAGACTCCTGAGAGCGCGGCAAAGCCGCCGTAGGGACTCACCGAGACGCTCACCTCGGGCGGACTCGAGGCCGACTTGGTCGGGGCCGCGTCGCTCGGGGAGGGCGCCGTGAAGAACACGATCGCGGCCGTGCCGACGAGCGCGCCGCCGACGGCGAACGCGACCGTGCTCACGACCCCCGAGGTGCGCGCGCTCGAGAGCGCGTCGAGGCCTTGCTGCGACGTGCAAGCGTGCGTGTCGAAGTCGCATGTCTCCTCGGCGGTGGATCTCCTCGCGAGCGTCACAGCACCCGCGACGGCCCCCGACACGAGGCCCGCAGCGCCAATGCCACCCAGCACGAACGCCGCGATTCGCTGGGCTTCCCGGCGCGATTCGCGCGGCGCGCTCGGCGGCGCGGCGGACCCGCCCGTCTTCGAGATCGTCGACACCGTCGTCGTCGTCGTCACCTCGACCTTCAGGCGGAGCTCCTTTCGCTCGCCCTTGCCGATCGTCAATGTCTGTGTGGTGACGGGGCCGTTCGGCGGCTGCGCGGATATCGTGTGTTCGCCCGGATCCACGGGGAGCGCTACGCCGAGCGACGGCGCGTTGAGGACGGTGTCGTCCCGCTTCACGAGCGTGTCGAGAGGAGCCCCGGGCTCGAGCGCGACGGTCAGGAGCGGCACGTCCGGCTTGAGCAGGTCGCGCTGCTCCTGGGCCGTCTTCTCCCGCCCGAGCTGCTTCGACTGCTGCTCGGGGGTCATCCTCGAAAAGAGGGTGATGTATTCGTCGTACCGAACGACCGCGCTCGCGAGCTTCCCCGCCTTCGCGTAGCACTCGGCCAGGGTGAACAGCGTTCCGGGCCGCGGATCGAGCCTCAGGCTCTCGGCGATCGCGGGGCAAGCCAAGTCGTAGTGGAGCGCAGCCATGTCGTCCACGCCCCGTTGAAAGAGCGCGTCGGAGGTGACCGCGTCCTGCGCGAGCGCCAGGGGCGTCCACGCGAGCGCTGTAGAGACGACGAGAGCGGCGAGATGTCGTTGCATGGAAGTGACCTCAGTCCCGCGAGTAGGTCGGGGGCGGCGGGGGTTGTTTCGGCGTCAGTGCAGAGGGTGATGGAGAAGGCGAGGGGGGCGCCGCGCTCAGCCCGAGCTTCGTCGCCGGTCTCCCGTTGCCGGGAGCGGGTCTCGGCGGCGCGCTCGCGGCAGGCGATGACGCGCTCGGGGGATTCGCATCGATTGGCGTGTCCGGCACGGGGGCGCTCGGGACATGCGCTTCGACCTCGGCCGCGGAGGTCGTTGCGATCGGGGGGGCGCTCACGGCGGGCGAGGGCGGGGCCGTCGTGTCCGCGGCGCGCGCGGCCGTGCGCTCGTCGGCTGGACGGCGCGCAAAGAACCAGACGGCGACCGCGACCGCCGCTGCGATCGTCACGGCGACGGCGACGAGGGCCAGCCCGCGGTGACGGTGGGGGGCGCGAGGGCCGGGGGTCGTCACCACCGCGACGTTCCCCGTCCACGGCACCATCGCCACCGTCCCCGGCCCGAGCGACGGCCGAGACAGTCCCGACTGGGAGATCCCTGGGCCGAGCGACGGCCGCGAGGGACCCGAGTGCGAGCTCCCCAACCCGACCGACGGACGGAACGGATCGGACGCCGCCACGCCCGTGATCATCGCGGGCTGGATCCCATAGACGTCTCCGAGGGTCGTGATGGTTTGGGTCGCGCTCGCGAAGCGCGCGCTCGGATCGGTCGCGGTGGCCTTCGAAAACCAGGCGTCGAACGCCTCGGGCATCGCGACGCCGGCGCGCGCCGCGCGCGCTCGCGCGGACTCGAGAGGGCCCGCGTGCGCTCGCAGGGCGAACGCGACGACGTCGGTGTCCCCGCCGGCCTCTTCACCCCAATAGGGGGTGCCCACGAGGAGCGTGTACGCCATCATCGCGAGCGCGAAGTGGTCGGCCTGGGCCGTGACCCGCTGCCCGCGAAACTGCTCGGGCGCCATGTAGAGCGGCGTGCCCAAGCTCCGCGTTTGCCCCGACTGCGTGCCCGTCTCGGCGATGAACTTCGCGACGCCGAAGTCGAGCACCTTGATGCGCGGAGGGCCGTCTTCGCGCTCCGTCAGGAACAGGTTCTCCGGCTTCAGATCGCGGTGGACGATGTTCGCCTTGTGCGTCTTGTCGAGCGCGAGCGCGGTCTGCCACAGATACGTGATGGCTTCCGCCGGCGCGAACCGGCCCACGGCGGCGAGGCGCTTGCCGAGCTCCTCGCCCTTCAAGAGCTCCATGACGAGGAACGGCATGCTCGTCGCCTCGTCGATGCCGGCGTCGAAGACGTCGACGACGAACTCGCTGTCGATCTGCGCGGCGACCTTGGCTTCGCGCTTGAATCGCTCGCGGAGCTCCGCGCTCCCGACGAAGTGGGCGTGCATGACCTTGAGCGCGCGTCGCCGCTCCGTCTCGACGTGCACGACCTCGTACACGGCGCCCATCCCTCCGGCGGCGATGCAGCGGACGACCTGATAGCGGGCGGCGAATGTCGAGTTCGGTGACAGGGATTGCATGCGCGTTCGGGAGGACCTTCAGCAAGGTCCGTGCGCGAAGCTCGCTCGCGCCGAGAAGGCCCGGAAACGCGGGGATCCGCGGCGGGCCGGCCCCATCGCGGGGAGTGCGGGGGGGCGAGCGACGGCGCGCTCGTAGCGCCGCGCGCTACGGCGTGACAGGTGATGCAACATCCGCGAGCGCGCCTCGCGGCTCGCCGGCGCCGAACCCTACAATCGCTCGGCGCCGCGCACGCGCGCGTCCGCTCGCTCAGCCTCGCTTCTGTGTGCG
The DNA here is from genome assembly GCA_046351395.1 of Polyangiaceae bacterium. GTDB lineage: Bacteria > Myxococcota_A > Polyangia > Polyangiales > Polyangiaceae > CAYYKK01. Next base: position 3,046 of record JAXLYP010000051.1, on the reverse strand, counting down.
CGCGCGCAGGCCCGTGACGCCGACGCCCACGCAGATCGATAGCGTCGACACGGTGAACGCGACCGCGGAGAGTTGGGGCCATCCCGCCGTCGCGATGAGCCCACCCATCAGGATCGGGAGCGTCCACAGGATCGGACGATGGATGTTGATGCCGGCCATGGCGATGAGCACGACGAACAGCACCTGGTCGACGACGAGCACGCGCGTGAGGGGCTCGCCTCGGACCTTGCCGATCACGCGCGTCACGAGCATCGAGAGAGGCCCGAGCCACGCGCTCGCGACGATCCGCCGACTGACGGCGTTGCCCAGGATCCGCCTGCGAAAGATCGCGGTGAGCACGCCAAATCCGACCACGGTCGCGGCGGCCTCGATCAACACCTCGTCGTACGAATACTTGTCGACGTCGCCCCCGCGCACGAGCATCTGGACGGCGAGTCCGAGGCCCACGGCGAGGAGCGCCCCGAAGAGGAGCGCTCGACCGCGCGCGGAAGCGGAGACATCGAGCTCCCGCTCGATCGTGGCCGCGCGCGTCGCGCGGAGCTCCTTCTCCTGGAGCTCGGCTTCCAACGTCCGGACACGCGCCTCGAGTGACGGGGAGGGCGCCTCGAGCAGGAGCGCCCGCGCACCGGACGCGTTCCCGATGCGAATCTCATGCTCGATCATCGCGCTCAAGCAATCGCTCAGGCCGCGCTGTGCAGCGGGGTTCTCGGGCCACTCGCGCAGCGCCTGCATGAAGCCGAACCGACACTCCGTCGTGAGGCGGTGGACGTCATCGGACTTGGCTCGGCCGGCGCCGGGCGCGTCGAGCGCGCGGCGGAGGTCGTCGAGGCGCGCCGTCGCGGCGTCCGTGAGCGCGATGGATCCACGGTGCCGCACGTAGTCCGCGATCGCCTGCCGCATCGCGAGGACGGTCGGGAAGCGGTCGTCGCGGTCGCGGCTCGTCGCGCGGTTGCAGATCTTCGCGAGCTCGGGGGGTACGTTTGGACCATACACCACAGCGTCGGACGCGTGCGCCTTCATGAGGACATCGAGGAGATCCACGCCGGTGTGCCGACGCTCGCCCGTGAGCACTTGGTGGAGGGTCGCGCCGAGCAGGTAGACGTCCGTGCGCGGGTCGATGAGCGCTGTCTCGCACGCCGCCATCTCCGGCGGCATGTAGCCGGGCGTCCCGACGAGCAGCGGCTCGGTCGATTCCACACCCGTGTCCGCAGGTGGGGGCACGGTCGTCGCGATCCCGAAGTCGACGAGGTAGACCTCGCCGAAGGCGCCGAGCATCACGTTCGCCGGCTTGATGTCGCGGTGGACGATCCCGCGCTCGTGCGCGAGCGCGAGCGCGTTGCAGAGCTGCAGCAGGATCTGCAGGTGTGCGGCCAGCCGGTCGCCGGGCGCGGACTCGACGCGCTCCCAGGCTGGATGCGCGGGATCCTCGAGCAGATCCTGCCACGAGACGCCCTCGATGCGCTTCATCACGAGGAGCGGCGAGCCGTCGGCGTCGCGGCCGAGCGCGTGCACGGGCACCACGTTCGGGTGCTCGAGTAGGCCCATGAACGCCCCCTCCCGAAAGAGCGCATCGCGGGCTGCGGCGTCGGCGCCCGGCTTCGTCACCTTGACTGCGACGTCGCGACCGAGTGATCGCTGCCGCGCGAGGTGGACCCGGCCCATTCCCCCTTCACCGAGCACGCCGACGACTTGGAGGTCGGCGCCGCGCGGCTCCCTCGCCGCCGAGTCGAGGGGGATGACGGGGATGGGCGGAGGGGTGCGCGGCGCCGGCGGAGGAGCCGAGGCGCTCCGGTAGGTGCGCTCGGTGATGGTTTGTCCGGGGGACGCGTCCGCCCGCAGGCCCTGCCGCCCAACCTTCGCCCAAATGGCGCGGACCGGTGCGCTGGCATCGCTCGACATGGATCGTCCTCCCCGCGTTGCGCGGTGAGCGCGATGGTAAGCGATTCTTCGAGCTCGACACCCTCACTGGACGGGGCGCGGCCCGAGGCTCGCCCCCCCAGAGCCACATCTCTCCGCGATCGAACGCCGCGCTACTTGTTCCCCTCCTCGTAGGCCTTGCACTCTTGACGCGCGCTCGCGCGCCCGCACTTCGTCGGAACATAGGGCTCCGAGTCGACGATGTGATCCGGGTGGTCGAGGCCGAGCCCGGTCCTCCCGTGGTCGCGCCGGAGCTCCACGGCGAGGCGGACGCACGGGGTGAAGTCGCGCTCGTGCGCGGGTCGTGTGCACGAGCGCCGCGCGTAGAAGAGGGCGCGCGCCCGGCTCTCCTCGAACAGGTCGCCGGTTTGGTACGCGGCCGCGAGACGATCGCACGCGAGCTTCGAGTACTCCTCTCGGTAGTCGGTGCGCGCCGTCGCCGGACACGCCCTCTCGTAGAGGGCGATCGCGGCGTCGATGTTCTTCTCGACGAGGGCGCCCGACTCGAACGCCTGACCCATCACGAAGCACCCGTCCGCCTCCCCGCCCTCACAGCCAATCCGGGCCGCGTCGAGCGCGCGCGCGTCGTCGGCGCCGAGGTAGAGCGCCGCCTCGCCGCACCCGCAATCGCCGTCGAGGCAGGCGCCGAGCATCGTCTCGCCCGCGGCCTTGCGGATCGGCGACACGTCGGCGACCTCGTAGCCGTTCTGATCGAGGTTCATCAGGATGTCGGCGCAGTCCCGCGTGTCGGCGCACGCCTTGATCGCCGCGTCCCGCGTCTCCGGGGGGAGGTTCGGCGGGGGATGCGCCTCCATCGCGTAGAAGTGTTGCTCCGCCGCGAGGTCGTCCTTGTCGAGGAGCTTGCCGACGAGCGCGGCCCGCTTGGGATCCATCGCTTGGACGAACGCGGCCAAGCCCGGGTGGAGACGCTCGATCGCGAGGGCGAACCGCTCCATCCGCCAGTACGGATGATGGGGCGCGCACCCTCGCCGGTCCCCGAGAGAGCAGGCCATCGCGGCGTAGTAGTCGCGCCAAGGACTGTCGGTCTCGTGGTCGAGGGGTCCGGTCTTCAGCTCGTGGGGGGTCGATAGATCGACCCCCCAGCCCCCCAGGCGGCCCTCTCCGGCGA
>JAXLYP010000050.1:0-40458 GCA_046351395.1 Polyangiaceae bacterium | reverse complement strand
ATCTGCGACCAGCTGCGCATGGAGTCGGCAGAGTAGATCGCACCTCGGACGTGTCGAGCCGCGGCAACAGTACTTAAGAGACCCCGTCTTCAGCCCGCGCGCTCGGCGCTCGCGAGGCGGATCGAGAGCTCCTGGATGGTGCGGTTCCTGCGGAGGATCTCGCGTCGGAGGAGCTGGACCTCGGCCTCGAGGCGCGCGACCCGATCGTCGTGATCGTTCGCCGGCTCCGACGGGGCGACCTCGACCGGGGCGACGGCGACGGGCGCAGCCGGCGGAGCGGGCGCTTCGGCGACGCGGGACGCGGAGGCGAGGCGCATCGGGGGGAGCGACTCGACGACCGCCGCGCCGGCCTCCGGATCCGCGCGCTTCGCGAGCTCCTCGACGAGGCTACCGAGGCGCGCGCGGACCTCGCCGTCCGGGCGCGTCAGCGCGATCCCCATCCCCGCGATGGCGCCGCGCAGCGCCGCCTCGCGGACCGACACGATCGAGACGACTCGCCCCGTGAGCGTCAGCGCGCGACGCAGCCCCGGCCGAACGAGCTGCAGCATCACGGACGTCCCGACGGGGAGCGGCGCGTTCGAGCGGACGAAGAGGCCGCCCATCGACACGTTCTCGATCGCGAGCCCTGGAATGCTCGCGTCCCGCGTCTGCAGGTGGCCCGCGAGACCGCACCCTTCGACGCGGACATAGCGACGGCGGTTTTCGACGGGGGTGGCGATCCGAAGGGCGGCGTTCATGGTGTTGCGAACCGCTGAAGCAACGGGAGGGCCAACGCCGCACGCCGCACTCGATCGCTGGAACGGCGCAGTCTTCCGTGCCTCCTTTGCACGGCTGGGGCGGGTCGCCCCCTCGAGCGCTGGCACGTTCGGCGGGCACAGCCCCCGGAGCGAAGGCCCGCCCCACCACCCCGCCCTCCCACGCGTCCTCGACGACCGCCGCCCCCCGACGCGCGGCGGTCATCACCAGAGGAAGGGCACGAGCGCCTTTCGACCCGCGGGGTAGTCGGGGAAGCGTTCGCGGTACCAGGCGTGGTTCGACCGGGCGCGCGGCGCGAGGTTCGCGATGGTGTAGAGCGCGAAGGCGAGCCCGCCGAGGCTGAAGGACGCGAGCGCCCACCCGCTCCACTCGACGATCTCGCAGAGGTAGTTGGGCGAGCTCACGAGCTCGAAGAGTCCTCCGCGAGGCACGCGGTAGGTCGTGTCGCCGACCGCGCGGAGGCGGCGGAGCTGCTCGTCGCACACCACGTTGCCGATGAACCCCGCGACGAACAGCGCCGCACCGACGATGAACCGCGGATCGGCGAGCCACGCCGCATCCCGCGCCTCGAACGCCGAGGCGCTGGGCGCGCAGACGACGGCGTTGAGGATGTTGTACCCGAACGCCGTCGCGACGATCGCGACGGGCGTCCGCTTGTCCTTCGCGCGGATCCGCGCCGGAAACACGAACGTCCGTTGTGCGTAGTGGGTGAGCCAGAGCGCGGCGAGCGCGACGGGCACGGGCTCGCGCGCGTGCGGTCCCATCAGGAAGAGCGCGAGGAACCCGAAGAACGCGGGCGACTCCATGACGACCCACCCGAGGCGCTGGCTCATCGAAGCTCCCCACCCTGCGCGCGTGTGCCGGCCGTACGGCGCCACGATGAAGAAGAGGGAGGCGAACGTCACCGCGGCGAGGCCGATCTCGACCCACGCGGCGATCGTGTGGAAGCGCTCGGAGAACGGCACCGGCGCATAAGAACACCTCGCGAAAGCCGCGCGTACCTTCTACCTTCGAGCCGTGGCGAGACCGAGGACGAAGAGGCGTTTTCTCCGGTTCATCCGCCGGCTCGATGCGTCGACGAAGAACGCGCTCGACCTGATCCGGCTCGGGCAGCTCGCGCCGGAGTACCAGGCGCCGTTCGAGATCGTCGATCGGGATCCGATGCACCGGCTGCGGCGGTACGTGTCGAGGCCCTCGACGAACGGGCACCCGCCCATCCCGTTGATCCTCGTGCCGCCGCTCATGGTCACGAGCAACGTGTACGACGTCGCGCCCGACACGTCGGCCGTCGCGACCCTCGCCGAGCACGGCGTCGATCCGTTCGTGATCGATTTCGGCGCGCCCGAGCACGAGGAGGGCGGGATGCAGCGCACGCTCGACGAGCACGTGCGGACCGCGACCGCGCGATCGATCGCGCGCGACAAATCACGGGGCGCGACGTGCACGTCGCCGGGTACTCCCAGGGCGGAATGTTCGCGTACCAGGCCGCCGCGTATCGGCGCTCGCGCGGCATCAAGTCGCTCGTCACGTTCGGCAGCCCGGTCGACATCCACCGGAACGTCCCCGCCGTCGCGTCGAGCACGGTGGGCGCGATGGTGCGCGCGGTGGAGCCCGCGGTGATGGCCGTGCTCGATCGGATCGAGGGCCTGCCGGGCGAGCTCACGAGCAACGGGTTCAAGCTGCTCTCGACCCGGAAGGAGATCCAGCAGCGCATCGAGTTCGTGCGGCGCCTCCACGACCGCGGCGCCCTCGTGCGGCGCGAGGCGCGCCGCCGGTTCCTCGGCGGGGGCGGGTTCGTCGCGTGGCCCGGGCCCGCGCTGCGCACGTTCGTCGACCAGTTCATCGTCCACAACCGGATGCTCTCGGGCGGCTTCGTGATCGACGGCCGCACGGTGACGCTCGCGGACATCACGTGCCCGGTGTTCTGCATGATCGGCCTCACGGACGACATGGCGCGCCCCGGCGCCGTGCGCGCGATCACGCGCGCCGCCCCCGAGGCGAAGGTCGACTTCCTCGAGCTCGCCGCGGGACACTTCGGGATGGTGGTCGGATCACGCGCGACCGAGATCACCTGGCCGACCGTCGCCGCGTGGCTCGCCTGGCAGGAGGGCCTCGGCCCGCGCCCCAAGATCCTCGACGAGAAGCGCGAGGAGCGGCCCGACCTCGAGGACTTCGTGGAGGACCTCATCGAGGACGAGCCCGAGGGCGCGGGCTTCGACGTCGACGTCGACCTCCGGCTGTTCGTCGACTCGATCGCGGAGGCCGCGAAATCCGGATGGCGGCGCATGGGGGACATCACGGCGAGCGCGGGCGACGCGTACGACTCCGTGCGCTACCGCGAACCGCGCCTCCGCCGGCTCGCGCAGATCGACGACGGGTCGCGGATCTCACCGGGGCTCGCGCTCGCGGAGCAGGCCGAGCGCACGCCGGAGGGGACGTTCTTTCTCTGGCAGGGGCGCGCGTTCTCGTACGCCGAGGCCGACACCCGCGTCTCCCATGTCGTCAAGGGGCTTGTCCATTTGGACATCCGTCCGGGCGACCGCGTCGGCGTGGTGATGGGATCGCGCCCGAGCTTCCTTTCCATGGTGACCGCGCTCTCCCGCCTCGGGGCGATCCCGGTGCTGTTCCCACCGGAGACGAGCCCGACGGTCCTCGGCGACGCGATCCGCCGGGCGAACGTGCGCGCGTGCGCCGCGGATCCGGAGTTCGTCTCGCTGGTCACGGAGGCGCTCCGCGAGCCGAGCGGACGCCTCGAGAAGAAGGTCCTCGTCCTCGGAGGCGGCGCGCCCGGCAAGAGCAAGGAGGCGCGCGCGTTCCCGCCGGGGGTCGTCGACATGGAGACGATCGCCACCGATCGCGTCCTGCTCCCTCCGAGCTTCCAACCGAACCCCGGCAAGGGCTCGGACGTCGCGCTCGTGCTCCACCGCCCGAACGACGCGGGGTTGCTGCGCGCCGTGGAGGTCACGAACCACCGGTGGGGTTTGTCCGCGCTCGGCGCCGCGGCCGCGTGCACCCTCAAGCCGGAGGACACGGTCTACTGCGCCATCCCTCTGCACCACCCCGCAGGGATCCTCGTCTCCGTCGGCGCGGCGCTCGCCGGAGGCGCGCGCCTCGCGCTCTCGGGCGCGTTCTCCGCGCCACACATCGCGGACGCGTTCTACACGGAGGCGCGGCGCTACGGCGCGACGGTCGTGTTCTACGCCGGCGAGATGACGCGCGCCCTCCTCGAGCGGCCGGCGAGCGCCGTCGACAAGTCGCTCGCGGTTCGGCTCTTCGCCGGGAGCGGGATGCGGCAGGATCTCTGGCGCCGCATGGCGGACCGGTTCGGCGCGGGCATCATGGAGTTCTACGCGTCGACGTCCCAGAACGTGATCCTCGCGAACGCGAGCGGTCGGAAGGTGGGCGCGCTCGGCCAGCCCATGCCGGGTTGCGCAGAGCTCGCGGTCGTTCGGTGCGATCGCGCCACCGGAAAGCCCGTGCGCGACGAGCTCGGCTTCGCCATGCGCGCCTCGACGAACGAGCCCGGTCTCCTCGTCGCGCGCTGCGCGATCGGGGCCCCGCCGTCCCCCGGCGTGACGCGCGGGCTCTTCGCGGAGGGGGACTCTTGGTACGTGTCGAACGACATCGTCACGCGGGATCCCGACGGGGACTACTGGTTCGTGGACGCGCTGAGCGGGTTCGTGCGCGTCGGGGATCGCCCCGTCTCCACGCGCAAAGTGGAGGACGCCCTCTACGCGCTCGAGGACGTGAGGCTCGCGAGCGCGTATGGCGTGGACGGGGAGGGCGGGAAGATCCTCGTCGCCTCGATCGTGGTGCGCGGGGTCGTCGACGGGGAGCGCCTCGCGGGCGCGCTCGCGACCCTCGAGCCGGAGGAGCGCCCCGCGTACATCCTCCAAGTCGAGACGATCCCGCTCACGGACGGCTTCCGTCCACGCAAGCGCCTGCTCGACGCCGCGGGGATCGACGCCGAGCGCGCGATCCGAAGGTGGACGCGGACGGACGCGGGCTACGCGATCGGGTGACGCTCGCGTCGTCCGCGATCGGTTGGGGATCGCACCGCGGCGCAGGGTGGGCGTGGGCGTAGTGCGGGTCGACGACCTCGTGGAGCGCCTGGAACCCGAGGGCCCTGGCCCTCACCCCGCGGTCACCAGGGTTGAAAAATGCGCCTCAGCGCAGCCACTCCGCGGGGCACGGAAGGTGCCTAGGCGGCCCCATGATCAAGTGGAGGCGTAGCCGGATTGGGGCTTGTGGACTTGCGTTTCTCCTCGGCGTCGCGGGTTGCGACGACGGCAGCACGAGCTCGAGCTCGAGCAGCGACGCGACGAGCAGCGGGAGCGGGAGCGCTTCGAGCAGTGGCTCCGGCGGAGCGACGAGCGCAGCGTCGACGACGAGCTCGACAGACACCACGGGGGCTGGCGGCGCGCCCGCAGAGTTCCTCGCGGTGTTCGAGAGCGGCTCGTCGGATCTCGTCGCGGGCGACACGAATGGCGCGACCGACGTCTTCGTCTACTCGACGAAGGACGGCCGCGCCCTCGTCAGCCACATCCCGGGCAGTCCCTCCACGGTCGCGACGGGCGTGTCGTCGTCTCCGAGCCTCTCCAGGAACGGGCGCTACCTGGTCTTCCGAAGCTACGCTCCGGAGCTCCAATCCGCGATCGTCGACGACAACGGCGCGAGCGATATCTTCCGGCTCGATCGTGAGACGGGCGTCGTGACGTTGGTCACGATCGACGCGTCGGGCGTGGCCCCGGGCAATGGCGACTCCGACAGCCCGAGCGTGTCCGACGACGGACGGTATGTCGCGTTCATCAGCCGCGCGACGAACCTCCAAAGCGACATCCCCGATACGAACGACGCGACCGACGTGTTCGTTCGCGACATGAGCACGGGCAAGACGATGCTCGTCAGCGTGAACGCGTCCGGGACGGCGGCCGCGAACCTCGGGGCGACGGCCTACGGGCGCGAGCTCACGCCCGACGGGCGGTACGTCGTGTTCGGAACGCGATCCTCGGACGTCGCGAGCGTTCCCGACACGAACGGCACCGACGACGTGTTCGTTCGCGACCTGCAGACAAAGACGACGACGCTCGTCAGCGCCGACGCAAACGGCGCGGCGACCTCCGACGGCTCGAGCGTCATGGGCGGACAGTCGATCTCCGACGATGGGCGATTCGTCGTGTTCAGCAGCCAGGGAACGAACCTTCAGACGGCGCTCGCCGACGATGACGGGACGTGGGACGTCTACCTCCGGGACCTCGTCTCGGGGGTGAGCACGGTCGTCAGCGTGGACCAGGCCGGCACCGCGGTCGCAGGCTCCTCGGCCGAGCTCTTCTGCTCGATCTCGAGCGATGGCCACTTTGTCGTATTCGCGTCACCCGCTACGACGCTCCAGTCGGCGATCAGCGATTCGAACGAAATGGACGACGTCTTCCGGCGCGACCTCGCGGCGAAGAAGACGATCCTCGTGAGCGTCAACGCCACCGGTGACGCCGCCGCCCACGGTCAGGCCTACGATCCGTTCATCTCCGCGGACGGTTCGCGCGTCGGCTTCCAATCCGATGCGACCGATCTCGTGCCCTCCTACGTCTCGAACAACGGTGGCGACCTCAGCTCGTACCTGGTCGACCTCTCCGGCGGCCCCACGCTGCTCTTGTCGGGCACCTCGGCCTCGGCATCGGGCAACGGGTCGGCATACCTGAGCGGTCTCTCCGGCCCCTGACCACGCGCTGCGCCTCTCCTTCGAACTCGTTCGTTCGGGTTCCAACGGGTTCGGTGCTCCAGGCGATCAGGGGAGCACCACGACCGGCGCCGTCAGAGATCCTTCCAGCTCAGGCCCTTCGAGTAATAGATCTTCACGGCCTTGCCGAGGATCGCGTCCTCCTTCACACAGCCGAAGATCCGCCCGTCCTTGCTGTTGCCGCGGTTGTCGCCCATCACGAGGTACATCCGCGGAGGGATCGCCCCGGGGTCGGCTTTCGTCGAGGGGTCCTGCGCCATCTTGGTGCAGTCGAGGATCGCGGATTTCCCGTCGGGCAGCTGCGTCGGCCCCCAGTTCGGCCCGCCGCCGAGGGCGAGGGAGACGAAGTGCTTCGTGCCGCTCAGATCCTCGACGAAATGCGTCGGATCTCCGTTGGCGGGCTGATCGATCTGCATCTCCTCCCCGTTCACGGTGATCTTCCCTTCGCGCACCATGACGGTGTCCCCGGGCAGACCGATGACGCGCTTCAGGAGGATCGTCCCACCGGGATCGGCGGACTCGGTGCGACCCGCGGGCTGAGGGGGAGACTCGAGGACGACGACGTCTCCACGCTTCGGACCGCCCCAACGCACGAGCCAGGTCTGGGTGTTCGGGACTCGAAGCCCGTAGGCGGCCTTGAACACGATGACGCGATCGTCGATCCCGACCGTCGGCTCCATGGACCCCGTCGGCACGACGTAGTGATCGATGAGGGACGCGCGCGCGAACAGCACCACCGCGACGCAGATGAGGACGCCCAGGAGATCTCGCCAGCGGCTCCGCTTCTTCTCCGGGACGACCTTCTCGTCGGGCGCGTCGTCGTCCTCCTCGTCCGGCTCGGCATCTCGGTCGTTCGCCTCCGGATCGGCCTTCGCTTTCACCTTCGCGGGCGGTTCGGCCTCGGGCTCCTCCGCGTCGACCCTCTTCTTCTCGACCTCGTCGTCGATGGCAGCGACGGTGGCGACGGGGGGCTCAGCGGGTGGGTCGGCCTCGTCGCCCTCCGCGGGCTTCGCCTCCGCGTTCGCCTCCTGCGGCTCGGATCGCTCCTGCGGCTCGGATCGCTTGGCGGACTTCGCGCGGGGCTTTCGCGACGGCTTCGCCTTGGGCGGAGCGTCCTCGGACGCCTCGGCGCCCCCCGACCCGTTCGACGGAGCCGATCCGTTCGACGGAGCCGATCCGTTCGACGGCGCCGCCCCGTTCGACGGAGGGTCGGCGGGGAGATCTTCGGGCTCGGCAGGGCTCTCGTTGGCCATCGATACGTCCGTAGCACTCGTAGCACGAGTAAGTGCTGCGCGAGAGGGAGGAGGGGATCAGGTCCCCTCGATCTTCTTGATGGCGTCGATCAGGTCCGCGGACGTCGGCCGATCCGTCACGGATTCCCCCACATAGCGGTAGTGGATGCGCCCGTCCTTGCCGACGATGAACACGGAAGGCACGGCGATGTCCTGCCCCTCCATGGCGACGCCGAACGAGAGGGCCGCAGCGAGATCGGGATCGGAGAGCAGAGGGAACGTGAGCCCGAGCGTCCCCGCGAGGCGGTTCGAGTCCTCCGCCTCGTCCACGCTGATCGCGACGACCTCCGCGCCCACGGCGTCGAAGTCGGCCTGGTGACTTGCCAGCTCACCGAGCTGGCTACGACAGTACGTTCACCAGAACCCTCGGTAGAACACGACCACCGCGGGCCCGTCCGCGACGAGGCGGCGGAGCTCGACGTCCCGCCCGTCGTTGCTCCGGAGCTTGAACTTGGGCGCGGGCGCGTCGAGCGCGAGGCTCGGTCCGCGCGTGTGGAGGCACCCCGAGCTCGCGAGCGCCGCACCGCCCAGCGCGGCGAGCGCGGCGAGCATCGAGAGCCAGCGGCGAGGCGTGAGGTTCATGGGCAGCTCGGGGTGAACGGATCCGAAACGACCGGCGTCGACGTCGTCAGCAGGGAGTCCTCGATGACCCCCGCGACGACGACGTCTCCAGCACATACCGCGTCCCGGACCGCTGCGTCGAGGAGCTTCGCGCCGGAGTCGAACGTGAGCTTCACGGTCGTGGTGCTGTCCTCTGCGACGGCCACGGGCGACGCGGGATCGGCGGAGTACGGGAGGTTCTCGACGAGGACGGTGGTGCCGTCGCTCTTCTTGAGCGCGAACGAGCCGAGCGTCACGCTGCTGGGTCCGCTCGCGCGCGCCGAGAGGTGGAGCGTGAGCGTCACCGAACCGGTGAGGGTGGTGCCGAGCGCGGCCTTCGTGACGGTGACGGCGGGATCCTCGATGTCGGGGTCGACGAAGACCGCGGCGTCCGTGTTGCACGCCGAGAGACCGAGGACGAGCGCCGCGGTGGACGCGACGGAGGCGAGCGGGGGTGGACGCACGACCCTATCGTACGCGAAGGCCCTTCCTGCGCATCGAACCGAGTACTCTGACCGGTCATGTCGAGACGTATTCGCCCTCTGGCCGCGCTCGCCCTCGTGCTCGCGAGCTGCGCCCCCGCGGATCCCCCTCCCGCGAGCGCCCCCGGGGCGCCGAGCGCAACCCCCGAGGCGACCGCGCCCGCGGTCCCGCGCGTCACGCCCGCGTTCGATCAGCGCTCGGCGCAGCCTCGGTTCGGTTGGGGGAACGGCGCGATCGTCCGGGGCACCCCGGAGGCGCGCTCGATGGATGTCGTCCGTGCCATAGCCCCCACCTATGGGCTCTCGGAGGCCGCGATCCGCGCCTCTGCCGCGGCTCGCGTGTTCGATCACGGCCGCGGCGGGTCGGTCGTCGAGGTCGCCCAGAGCGTCGACGGGGTGGACGTCCTCCACGCGCGCCTGAAGCTCCTCTTCGATCGCGACGGGCGGCTCGTGGCGGCGGGAGGTCGGCTCGCGCCGGACGTGTCGATCCCGAAGGGGCCATGGAAGCTCGACGCCCGCGCGGCGGTCGCGGTGGCCCTCACGGACGCGGGGCTCTCCGTGAGCGCATCCGAGGTGACGCCGAAGGGCACGCGGCGCGGCGCGTACGACGACTACACGGCGCCCGCGCTCACCACCCCAGCGCGCGCGCGCGCCGTCTGGCTGGAGGGCGATCGCGGGCTCCTGCCCGGGTTCGAGCTCGAAGTGTTCGCGCGCGTCGGAGACCGCGACGTCGCTTCGCGCTACGTGGTCTCGGGCGACACCGGAGAGATCGTCGGGCGCGTCGGCCTCGTCCAGCACGCCCCGTTCAAGTACCGCGTCTGGGCGGACTCGACGGGCGACCACCGCCCCGCGGACGGCCCGCAGGCGGACTACACTCCCCATCCCACGGGCGCCCCGGACGGGTCCGCGCCGGCGTTCGTGCCGCCGTCGCTCGTCTCCATCGATGGGTTCAACGTGCACCAGGATCCGTGGCTCGCCGCGAACGCGACGGAGACGAAGGGAAACAACGTCGATGCGTACACGGACGCGCCCGGGGTGGACGGGTTCTCGCCGGGCGACGTGCGCGCCAGCACGACGGCGAACGGCGCGTTCGACCGAACGTACGATCTCTTCGCGGACCCGCTCGCGAACGACACCCAGCGCATGGCCTCGGTGACGGAGGCGTTCTACACGACGAATTGGCTCCACGACGACTGGTACGACGCGGGGTTCGACGAGAAGGCGGGCAACGCTCAGGCGAGCAACTACGGTCGCGGCGGCGCGGAGAACGACCCGCTGCTCGTCGAGGTCCAGGACGAGGCGCCCAACAAGCTCGACAACGCGAACGCCCAGACGCCCGCGGACGGCGAGTCCCCGCGCATCCAGATCTACCTCTGGTCCCCAAAGACCGACGCGAGCATCACCTGGGCCGGTGGCACGCTCGTCACGGGGTCCGCGCAGTTCGGCGCGCTCGCGTTCGAACTCACGGGCGCCCTCGCGCTCGCGAACGACGGGACCTCCGTGACCTCGGACGCCTGCGAGCCCCTCGTCGACAACGTCGTGGGCAAGATTGTCCTCGTCGACCGCGGCTCCTGCCCCTTCAAGCAGAAGGCGGTGAACGTCGAGGCGGCGGGCGGCGTCGGGACCATCGTCGTGAACAACCAGCCGGGGGGCGCGCCATACATGCCGGAGGGCCCGCCGAACACGCCCGTCACCATCCCCGTGCAAAGCATCACGCAGGCGGACGGGAACGCGCTCAAGAACGCGCTCATGACCGGCCCGGTGACGGTGACGATGCACAACGCGACCGCACCGCTCATCGACGGCGCGCTCGACAACCTCATCGTCGCGCACGAGTGGGGGCACTACCTGCACCACCGTCTCACGCACTGCGAGAACTCGCAGTGCGGCGCCGAGAGCGAGGGCTGGGGGGACTTCGTCGCCCTCCACATGGCCGTTCGACCGGGCGACGCGCTCGCAGGCACGTTCGCGAGCTCCACGTTCGCGGCGCTCGCCATACCCGACTCCGCGTACTTCGGGGTACGGCGCTACCCCTACTCGACGGACCTGACGAAGAACCCGCTCACGCTGAAGCACATCGCAGCGGGAGAACCGCTGCCGGCGGGCGTCCCGGTCAGCTCGTCGGCGATCACGACGAACAACGAGGTGCACGCCGCGGGCGAGGTCTGGGCGTCGATGCTCTGGGAGGGATACGCCGCGATGCTCGCGGCCGCGACGGGCCCGAACCCGCCGTACACGTTCGCGGAGGCACGCAAGCGTATGGCCCAGTACGTCGTCGCCGGGATGCAGCTCGCGCCCGCCGAGCCGACGTACACCGAACAGCGGGACGCGATCCTCGCCGCGGCCAGCGCGAGCGACCCGGCGGACGCGCTCTTGATCGCGCAGGGGTTCGCGAAGCGCGGCGCGGGGAGCTGCGCGATCGCGCCGCCGCGCGAGTCGACGGACTTCACCGGCGTCGTCGAGAGCTACGTCATCGCGCCGCGCGCGGCCATCACGAGCGTCGCGATGGCGGAAGATCTCTCGTCGTGCGATCACGACGGCTACCTCGACGACGACGAGGTGGGTCACGTGATCATCGGGATCGAGAACGCGAGCCTCGTCCCGCTCGAAGGCGCGACGCTGACGCTCACGTCCTCCGACCCTGCGATCACGTTCGCCAACGCCACGGTCCCCGTGGGTACGATGGGCGCGTTCGCGAGCACGTCGATCGCCGTCCCCGTGACGAACGTGAAGAGCACGTCGGGCACGGTTCAGATCACCGCGAAGGTGCACGCGCCGATGGCCTGCGAAGAGGATCTCGAGGCGACCGAGGTCTTCCCGATCTCGAGCGACGCGGTTCCCTCCGCGATCGATCACGTGGAGACCCTCTCCCCCACGTGGACGCTCCTCGGCGACGGCGCGGCGACCACGTGGAGCCGCGAGCTCGCGACGGGGACGAACCACGTCTGGCACGCGAAGGACCTGCCCGGGATCTCGGACCGTTCGCTCGTCTCGGCGCCCATCCAGGTCGCGTCGACCGGGAGCTTCGTGTTCTCGTTCCTCCATGCTCACCAGTTCGAGGCGAGCATGGGCACGTTCTACGACGCGGGCGTCGTGGAGATCTCGACCGACGGCGGCGCGTCGTGGAAGGACATCTCGATGTACGCGACGCCCACGTATGGCGGACCGATCAGCATGGACGCGTCGAACCCGCTCGGGGGACAGAATGGCTACGTCGGTGAGACCCCCGGGTTCCCCGCGATGGTGAAGGAGACGTTGGACCTCGGCTCGAAGTTCGCGGGCCAAACCGTCCAGCTGCGGTTTCGCGTCGGAACGGACATGGCGGCAGGCGCCGCGGGTTGGTTCATCGACGACATCGAGGTGACGGGCGCGACCAACGCCCCCTTCAACGATCTCGCGCCGGACATGTGCGAGCCGTCGATGACGTCGTCGAGCGCGAGTATGGGCTCGAGCGTCGCGTCGACCGGCAGCGGCGCGGGCGGCGCCGGGGGCGGCGGAGACGGAAACGGCGGCGACGGGTGCGGATGCGAGGTCGGCGCGGGAGCCCCGTCGAGTGCGCTCGCGCTCGCCGCGTCGGGGCTCCTCGCGGTGGGAGCGAGGCGGCGCCGCCGACGCTCCCGCCGCGAGTCGTGACGCTGCGAGACGCGCGCTCGGGGGAGCCGTAGCTCTCGCGTTCGCGTATATCTCCGTCGCGCGGCGCGTAGGCGCTGCGCCGCAAGGAGGGGACGATGGCACATCGCGCATTGGTCGATCGGTGGTTCTCCGAGCTCTGGGGTGGTGGGGACGAGGGACTCATCGACGAGCTCATGGCGGACGACTGCGTGAACGCGGGCCTCGAAGGGGCGAACGGACGCGCGGGGTTTCGGGCGTTCTACCGGGGCTTCAAAGCCGCGTTTCCGACGATCCGGATCGCGCTCGAAGACTTCATCGAGCAAGGAGAGAGATGGTCCGCCATGTGCCGCGCGGAGCTCACGAACGGTCGCGGCGCGAAGCACGTGATCACGGGCGCCGTCGCGGGGGCCGTCCGGTCGGGGAAATTCGTCGAGACGCGGAACGAGTGGAACTTCCTCGCGCTGCTCGAGTCGACGAAGACGATCGAGCCGGGCCTCCTCTCGGTGATGCTTGAGGCGCAGGTCGAGGGGACGGAGCGCCGCCCCAAGGCAGCGACGACGCACCTCGCATTCTGGGAGCGATGGTTCGACGAGCTCTACTCGAAGCGCAACGCCGCGATCATCGACGAGCTCGTCGCGGACGACTGCGTGATCGTGGGCCTGCCCCGGACGACGAACGGTCGAGCCAGCTTCCATGGGTTCTACAAGGCGTTCTCCGGCGCGTTCCCGTGGGTCCGAATCGTCGTCGAGGACTGCCTCGAGGACGGGGAGCGCTTCGCGATCCGCTGCAGCGCGCAGGTCGACGATCACGGCGGGAAGCGCCACGCGTTCACGGGCTGTTGCTACGGTCGGATCCGCGACGGCAAGGTCATCGAGGCCTACAACCAGTGGGACTTCCTGTCGCTCATCGGTGCCCTCGGCGCCGTGTCGCCGTCCGTCCTCGCCGACACGATCGACGCTCAAGGGAAGCTGAAGAGCTAGGCTTGCGCTCGCGTTGCGCGTGGGAGGCTCACCGCGCGAGCGCGCGCACCGCCCTCAGTCGACCCTCGACCTCGTCGGGGGGGAGGTAGATGCGGAGCGCTTGTTCGATCGTGGGGAGGGCTCGTTCGAGATCCGCGATGCTCATCTGCTCGGGCGACGCGACCCCCGCGCGCGAGCATGCCCGGCGGATCGTCGAGGCCCCGAAGAGCGCCGCGAGCCCGCTCGCCTCGACGACGCGCTGGAACAACGTGGACTGCGGCGTGGACGAGCTCATAGCGGAGGCGGGGCGCCACTCTCCACCCAGCCGCGCCTCCTCTTTTCTATCGCATCGTTCCGTCAATCGGTGAACATCTTGCCCCGCTCAGGCCACTCACTCGGAACGCGGCTGAAGCCGCGTGAGTCGGCACCGCAGGGTCCGACGATGTCCCCGCGGATGCCTCGTCGATGCGGGCGAAGGGAGTCTTTCAACAGCCTGCTAGAGCACCGACCGGCTTGAATCACCGAGTATTCACGCGATTTCAGCTGCGATCCACACGGCCTCGTCGCTGTGCTCCTCAGATGGTCAGCAGCAGTCTTCCGGTGCGCGCTCCTCCGGCGCGCGCCTCCCACCCAAACTCCCGCGAATCCACCGCTGATTCAAACCGGTCGGTGCACTAGGCTCTGCCCCGAGGCTCCACGCGAAATGCCGCTCGGACTATTCCCCCAACCCGATCAAGCTTCCCTGAACGACGTCTTCAGTCGGTTCTCGGCCGCGCTCCGCGCCCACTCGTTCGAAGAGACGGGGACCCTCCCCGTCCCCGGGCGGCTCTACCACCTGACGCGCGAACCCGAGACCCTGTCCCGCTTCTTCTCGGGCGGGAACAACGCGTACGAGTCGTCGGCGCTCGATAGGCTCTACCGCGTCGCGCTCGCGCAGCGCCTGCCGAACGCGGTCGCGCTCTTCGAGACGTTCCACCTCGGCCGGCCCACGTCGCGCGCGGAGCTCGACCGCTTGATCGGGGAGCCGCTCGTCGACGAGCTGCTCGCCCGGCACATGCTCGTCGAGACGGACGGGCGCATCGTGAGCCGCGTCCGGGCGAGCGGGATGGCGCCGCTCATCCAGCTGCACGACACGAACTCCATTTACCCGGAGGAGAAGGGCTCGTTCGTGTTCTGCGGCCGCTGCTCGTCGCGCCTCGTCAACGCCGTGCGGGGCGAGCTCGACCGGGGCGCCCGCAAGCGGCGCGTGCTGGACCTCTGCACGGGGAGCGGCATCCAGGCGCTCAACATGGCCCCCTGGGCGGACGAGATCGTCGGCGCGGATCTGAACCCGCGCGCGGTCGCGTTCGCCACCGCCAACGCGAAGGCCAACGGCATCGACAAGGCGCGCTTCGTGGAGTCCGACCTCTTCGGATCGGTCGAGGGCCGGTTCGACGTCATCACGGCGAACACGCCTTTCCTCCTCCTCGATGAGGGCTCCAAGGCGCGCGACGGGTACGGCGGCGCGTACGGGATGGAGGTCGAGCTCCGCCTGATCGCGGGCCTCCATGATCACCTCGAGGACGGCGGCGTGTCCCTCCTCGTCGTGAGCTCCGCGTTCGTCGACGGTCGGAACCTCCTGGAGGAGCGGCTCAAGGACACGCTCCCGAGCGCCGGCTACGACGTCGACCTCTTCCCGATCTCCCAGTACTACAGCACCGATCACTGGCGCGCGTACGAGCGCGTGCAGGTCGCCAAGTGCGTCCTCTACATCATGCGCGCGGAGAAGCGCGGCGGCGGGGCGACCCGCATCACGCCGCACGACTGGCCGCTCGGCGTGCGTCAGGCGCTCGATTTGAAGGTGAAGCTCGAGCGGCAGATCGCGCGACGGAAGGCCATTCGCCGGTTCGGCACCGACGCGCTCGGCTGACGCGGGCTCAGGCGCTCCCAGGCACGCGCACGGTGTCCGCGCCGACGGCGGCGAGCTTCTCTTCCATCCGATCGTAGCCGCGATCGAGGTGGTAGACGCGGAGCACCTCCGTCTCGTCCTGCGCGAAGAGGCCGGCGATGACGAGGGACGCGCTCGCGCGGAGATCGGTCGCCATCACCTTCGCGCCCTGGAGCGGCAGCCCGCCGGGGATGACGGCGCGGTTGCCGTCCGTCTCGATGTGGGCGCCCATGCGTCCGAGCTCGGGGACGTGCATGAACCGGTTCTCGAAGATCGTCTCGACGAGCGTCGACGTCCCCTGCGCCTGGAGGAGCAACACCATGAGCTGCGCTTGCATGTCCGTCGGGAAGCCGGGGTGCGGCGCCGTCACCACGTCTACGGGCTTGATCGTCCCCGTCCGGACGACGCGCGTGCACTCGCCCTCGCGCGAGATCTCGACACCCGCGCGCTTCAGCACGTCGACGGTGGACTGCATGTCCTCGAGCGGCGCGTTCTCGAGCAGGACGTCCCCGCCGGCCGCCGCGACCGCGACCATGTAGGTCCCCGCCTCGATGCGATCCGCGATGATCGCGTGATCGAACGGCGCGAGCTCGTCCCGGCCCTCGATCTGAATCACGTCCGTACCCGCGCCGTTCACGGTGGCGCCCATCTTGTTCAAGATGCGCCCGAGCTCCTCCACCTCGGGCTCCTTCGCGGCGTTCACGAGCGTCGTCCGGCCCTTCGCGAGCGCGGCCGCCATCATGAGGTTCTCGGTGCCCGTGACCGTCGGCATGTCGAACACGATCTCGGCGCCGCGCAGCCGGTTCGGCGCGCTCGCGACGATGTACCCGCGCTCGAGCTTGATCGTCGCGCCGAGCCGCTCGAGGCCCTTCAGGTGCTGGTCGACGGGGCGGGAGCCGATCTGGCAACCGCCGGGGAGCGAGACCTTCGCGCGGCCGTGGCGCGCGAGGAGCGGGCCGAGCACCATGATGCTGGCGCGCATCTGCTTCACGAGCTCGTACGGCGCCTCGGGCCGCACGTTCGACCCGGGAGCGACCTTCACGCGCGGCGCGGCGTTGTCCACGCTGCACCCGAGGAACCGGAGGAGCGCGGCCGTCGTGTCGATGTCGCGGAGCTTCGGGACGTTCCGGAGGAGGCTCTCGCCGTCCGAGAGGAGCGTCGCGCAGAGGATGGGCAGGGCCGCGTTCTTCGCGCCGCTGATCGTGATCTTGCCGTTCAGCTTCTTGCCCCCGCGGATCCGGATCGCGTCCATGTGATCCCCGCGTATGTCACACCTCGCCCGGGAGGGCTAAGTGCTTGGGGACTCGGTCGGGTTCGCCTCCGCCCCGCGCGCCCGCGGAGGCGCGCGCCGGGCCCCCTTGCCCGGTCGCCCAGGACCGCGTTCGCCCACTCAAAGGCGGCGTGGATCTGCTAGCGTGCGCGTCCCCCGACAGGCGCTGAGCGAGGCCCGACGCATGAAGATCCACGAGTACCAAGCGAAGCAGATCTTTTCTCGATACGGCATCCCCGTGCCGATGGGCGAGCCCGCGTTCAAGGTCGACGAGGTCGGGCCGATCGCCGAGCGCCTCATCGAGAAGACCAAGATTCCGGTCGTCGTCGTGAAGGCGCAGATCCACGCGGGCGGTCGCGGGAAGGGCGGCGGCGTGAAGGTCGCGAAGGGCGGCGCGAGCGAGGCCGTCGAGCTCGCGAGCAAGATCCTCGGGATGCAGCTCGTGACGAAGCAGACCGGCCCGGCCGGGCAGAAGGTCAAGCGGCTTTACATCGAGCAGGGCCTCGACATCGACAAGGAGATTTACCTCGCGCTCATGGTCGACCGCGAGCAGCGCCGCGTCGCGATCATCGCGTCCCCCGCCGGCGGGATGGACATCGAGGAGGTCGCCGAGAAGGAGCCCGAGAAGCTCCTCACGGTCCACATCGATCCGCTGATCGGGCTCGGCGCCTGGCAGGCGCGCAAGGTCGCGGCGTTCGTCGGCGCGACGGCGAAGGAGACGCAGAAGCAGTTCGTCGCGATGCTGAACGCAATGTACGAGTGCTTCCTCAAGGAAGACGCCTCGATGATCGAGGTGAACCCGCTCGTCATCACGAAGAGCGGCAGCGTCGTCGCCCTCGACGGCAAGTTCACGTTCGACGACAACGCGAGCTACCGACACAAGGCGCAGTGGGCGGAGATGTTCGACGCCGACGAGGAGGACCCCGTCGAGCTCGAAGCGAAGAAGGTCGGCATCTCGTACGTGTCCCTCGACGGCGAGATCGGCTGCATGGTGAACGGCGCCGGCCTCGCGATGGCGACGATGGACATCATCCAGCACCACGGCGGGAGCCCCGCGAACTTCCTCGACGTCGGCGGCGGCGCGTCCCAGCAGCAGGTGACGGACGCGTTCCGCATGATCCTGAAGAGCCCCAAAGTGAAGGGCATCTTCGTGAACATCTTCGGCGGCATCATGCGCTGCGACGTCGTCGCGCAGGGCATCATCGGCGCGTCGAAAGAGCTCGGGTTGAAGGTGCCGCTCGTCGTCCGGCTCGAGGGCACGAACGTCGAGCAGGGAAAGAAGCTCCTCGACGAGAGCGGGCTCGCCATCCAGTCCGCCTCCTCCATGGGTGACGGCGCGCAGAAGATCGTCGCCGCGATCAAGGCCTGAGGGAAACGAACATGAGCATCCTGATCGACAAGGACACGAAGGTCGTCTTCCAAGGCATCACGGGTGAGAGCGGCGGTCTCCACGCGCGCGCCTGCCTCGCGTACGGCACGAAGATCGTCGCCGGCGTCACGCCCGGAAAGGGCGGCCAGAAGTTCGAAGACAAAGTCCCGGTCTACGACAGCGTCGAGGAAGCGGTGAAGCAGGAGGGCGCGGAAGTGTCCTGCATCTTCGTCCCGCCGCCCGGCGCCGCGGACGCGATCTGCGAGGCCGCGGACGCGGGCTGCCGCCTCGTCGTCTGCATCACCGACGGCGTCCCCGTCCTCGACATGGTGCGCGTCCGCCGCTACCTCGAGGGCAAGAACACGAAGCTCATCGGCCCGAACTGCCCCGGCATCATCACCCCCGGAGACGGCCCGAACAGCACGGGCGGCTGCAAGATCGGCATCATGCCGGGGCACATCCACAAGAAGGGCAAGATCGGCGTCCTCTCGAAGAGCGGCACGCTCACCTACGAGGCCGTGGGTCAGCTGACGGCGCTCGGCATCGGCCAGTCGACCTGCATCGGCATCGGCGGCGATCCCGTCGCCGGTCTCGACTTCATCGATTGTCTGGATCTCTTCAACAAGGATCCGGAGACGGACGGCCTCATCCTCATCGGCGAGATCGGCGGCAGCGCCGAGCAGAAGGCCGCTGCGTGGATCAAGGCGAACATGAAGAAGCCCGTCGCCGCGTTCATCGCGGGGCGGACGGCGCCCCCCGGCAAGCGCATGGGCCACGCGGGCGCGATCATCGCGGGTGGCAAAGGAACGGCCGCCGAGAAGATCGCAGCGTTCGAAGAGGCGGGCGTCGCCGTCTCGCCGACGCCCGCGGACATGGGCGCGACGCTCAAGAAGCTTCTCAAGTAGAAGTCCTCCGGCGACTAGCGATCGTTCGGCGCGACGCCCTCGTCGACAGTCCGGCGGGCCCACGTGCTCGCGTGCGCGGCGATGGCCGCGCCGAGTCCGAACGCGACCCAGATGTGCCTCGCCTCCTCGAAGCTGCCGAAGATCCCGTGGAAGACGAAGCCGCCTGAGAGCATCGCGACGACCGCCGTGCGGCGCAGCCGATCGTCCGGATCAGGGAGCTCCGCGCGCCGCCAGAACACTCCGCGCACGAGCTCGACGATCAGGAGGAGGAGCGCCGCGAGCCCGACGAAGCCCGACTGCGCGAGGGTGTTCAGCGGCACGCTGTGACCGTCCATGAGCTTCGGATCCGTAGGAACCGGCCCGTGCGCGTTCGCGAGCTCCTCGGTCACGATGAAGCAGCGCGCGTCGGTCACGATCGACGCGAGCTCGCCGTAGCCGATCCCGGTGATGGGGCTCTCTCTCCAGCGGTTTCCGGACCAGACGCTGGGGCGCGTGCCGTCCCACACCTTGATGTCGTGCGAGCCGATGGGGATGTCTCCGTAGCCGTGCGGCTGGAGCGTCGCGAGCATGGTGCCCATCGCGAACACGGTGAGCAGACCCGCGAAGCCGCCCAGCGCCCACTTGAACGCGCGGTTCGGGCTGTAGTGTCGCTCTCTCCACGCGATGATCGCGATCGCCCCCGTGAGCCCGAAGCCGCCGACCCCCGCCGAGAGCGTGAACATCGAGACGAACCCGAACGAGACGAGCGCGAGCCACGGCAGGGCGGCGCGCGCGTGGTTCGAGAGCCTCAGCGCCTTCGACCACGCGACGATCCCGAGCGCGCACGAGAGCGTGAGGTAGTTCAGGAACATGTTCGGGTTGTTGAACGGCGCGCAGAGGCGCGGCACTTTCTGCGGGGCGAGCGCGCCCCACCCGCACATCAGCTTCGCGCCGATCGGAGGCGCGACGTAGAACGTCACGAACCCGAGGACGCCGACGGCGGTCGCGCCCACCGCGGCGACCATCCAGACGCGCGCGATCCCGTCGAAGCGCGCGCGCGTCGTCACGACGTGGCGCATCAACCAGGGGAGCAGGACCATTTGCGCGAAGCCCGCGAGCTTCACGAGGGGCACCAGCCCGAGCTTGTGCGCGACGACGAGCGACAGCGCCTGAGCCGCGAGGAACGCGAGCCCGGCGTAGAGCAGGAGATCGGGTCGAGGCCGGATCTTGCGCCGCGCGACCGAGACGAGCGCAGCGAGCCAGGTCAGGGCCAGCGCCAGATCCGCCGCGAGCACGGGAGAGGCGCCGACGTGGAAGAGCGCCAGCCGGTGGATCGGCAGCGTGAGCACGAACAGCAGCAAGCTCGCGAACGCCGGCTCGTCTCGCGCGTCGCGCGCGAGATCACCCACCCACGTCGTCTCGTCGGGTTTGGAACTCACGAAGCGCTTCTACTACAGGAGTCCGCCGGGCCATGAGCGCGCCGGGCGGTGCGCCTCCGCGCCACGGTTCTTCGAGGGTTGCTTTACATCGACAGGATCGTCCCGACGCCTCACGGCAGTCGATGCTTCGCCATCGTGTAGAGGGCGGCGACGCCGTCCCGCCAGCCGATCTTCTTGCCGTCGGCGTGGGTGCGCGGGTGGTAGGCGATCGGGAGCTCGTCGATCACGATCTGGCGCTTGCGGAGCTTCGCGGGGATCTCGAAGTCGAGTTCGAAGCCGGAGGCCTCCATGCCGAGGCTCTTCGCGACGTCCGTCCGCATCAGCTTGTAGCAGGTGGCGACGTCCGTGATGCGGCTCGCGTAGAGCGCGCGGAACACGTGCGTGAGGCCGACGCGCGCGGCATGGAACACGGCCTTCTTCGGCGTCGTCGGGCGCTCGAGCTTCGTCTCGGAGAGGCGCGACCCGAAGACCGCGGCAGAGCGCGTGCGCGTCGCGTGCTCGAGGAGCCGGACGATGTCCGCGGGCTCGTACTCGAGATCCGCGTCCTGGCAGCACACGTAGGTGCCGCGCGCGAGCGCGACGCCCGTCCGCACGGACGTGCCCTTCCTGAAGTTCTTGGGCTGGAGGATCAGGAGGAACCGATCGCCCCGCAGGATGCGCTGCCCCTCGATGGTGGGCTGGAGGCTCGGGTCGGGGACGCCGTTGCACGCCTCGATCAGGAGGTCGCGCGTCCCGTCCGTCGAGCAGTTGTCGACGACGATGATCTCCTTGTCGACCGGCAGCTCGCCCACCATGCGGATGACGTCGAGCACCGTGTTCCGCTCGTTGTAACAAGGGATGACGACGGTCAGCTCCGCCGCTCGCGCCGTCCCGGGCCGGGCCGCAGCGCCCAGAGGATGAGCCGAGGCGTGGCCGTTCACGCCGTTCACGACCAACGGCTTGGGCGCGGTGACGTCGTCAGCCGTGTCGTTCGCCATGGCTCTCTCCGTGCAGGTACTCGTCGTACCAGGCGATGGTCTTCTTCAGGCCCTCGTCGAGCGACCGCTTCGGCTTCCAGCCGAGGACGCGCGCCGCCTTCTCGCTGCCTACGTGCTGCTCGAGGATCTCCTTCAGCTCGCGCCGCTTGCCGAGGATCTCCGGCGTCAGGTCCTTTCCCGTGAGCGCGATGATTCGGTTCGTGAGCTCGAGCACCGAGACCGGCGTCGCGCTGCCGAAGTTGAAGGGCTGACCCGCGATGTCCTTGCCGCTCGGGCCCGCGAGGTGCTCGGCGAGCGCGAGGTACCCCGCGACGATGTCGTCGACGTGGATGTAGTCGCGGATGAACGTCCCGTCGCTCCGGATGATCGGCCGCTCCCCGAGCAGCGCCGAGCGGATCGTCCCCGGGACGATCCGGCTCCAGTTCACGTCCCCCCCGCCGTAGATGTTCCCGCACCGCGTGACGGCCGTGCGCAGCCCGTAGCTGTGCGCGTACGACTGCGTGATCATGTCCGCGCACGCCTTGCTCGTCTCGTACGGAAACATGGGCTTGAGCGCGAAGTCCTCCGTGTACGGCAGCACCTCGTGGTGGCCGTAGGCCTTGTCGCTCGAGGCCACGACCACCGCCTCCACCCCCACGACGCGGCATGCCTCCAGCAGCGTCCACGTCCCCTCGATGTTCGAGATGTACGTCGTGATCGGTGACTTCTGCGCCGCCCCCACGATCGCCTCCGCCGCGAGGTGCACCACGCTCTTGATCGCGTGCCGCGCGAGGACCCGCTCGAGCAGGCTCGGCTCGACCAGGTCCCCGTGCACCACGGTGATCTGCTTGTCGAGCCCCATCCGGGCGAAGTTCGATGCGCCGTTCCAGTCGCGCACCAGCGCGACGACCCGCGCTCCGCGCCGGACGAGCTCGTGGGTCATCCACGTGCCCAGGAATCCCGTCGCACCCGTGACGAGGACCTCGCGATCTTGCCAGTGCGACGCGGTCATGGCCACACCTGCCACGGCGCGCGATCGCTCTCCCAGAGCTGGTTCAAGTTGAGCGTGTCCTTGTACGTGTCCATGCAGGTCCAGAAGCCCTTGTGCCGATAAGCCTTCAGCTCGCCACGCTGCGCGAGCGCGGCGAGCGTGTCGCGCTCGAGGTCGCCGTCCTTCGAGATGCTCTCCAAAATGGCGCGCTCGAACACGAAGAAACCCCCGTTGATCCACGCCTCGAGCCGCGGCTTCTCCACGAACCGGCGCACCGTCGCGTCCGCGTCCAGGTCGAGCAGACCGAACTGCGACAGCGGGTTCACCGACGTCAGCGTCGCGATCTTCCCGTGCTCCCGGTGGAACGCCAGCAGCGCGTGCAGGTCGAGGTCCGCGAGCCCGTCCACGTACGTCGCGAGGAACGTCGGCGCGTCTCCCAGGTAGCGCGCCGCCCGCTTGATTCGCCCCCCCGTGTTCGTCTCCACACCCGTCTCCGCGAACGTGATCTCCCAGTCCGTCTCCGTCGAGTGCGCGACGATCTCGTCCCCGTGCTCCCCGATCTTCAGCGTCACGTCCCCCATCCGCGTGATGCGCCCCTCCAGGAAGAACTCCTTGATCCGCGCGCTCAGGTGCCCAAGGCACAGCACGAACTTCCGGTACCCGAAGTGCGAGTACCCCTTCATCACGTGCCAGAGGATGGGCTTGTTCCCCACCTCCACGAGCGCCTTCGGGATCTCTCCGCCGTGCCCCGAGAGGCGGAGCCCTTTACCCCCGCAGAGAATGACGACGGGGATGTCTGACGAGGGGGTGTTCACGGCGCCGCACGCTACCACAGCCGGCCACGAGCGCGCCGCACGCGCTCTTCGCCGCGGTCCCTCCGCGGATGGCCGGCCAACCTCGACCTTCGGTGCTCGATCTCCCTCCTTCGTTCAGACGCGAGCTCGTCGCGCGGCCCTCTCGTACCTGTTCGGACGCGTCGTACTCGGCCCGCCCGAAGCGACGGCCGAAGACACCCCGTGATGCGAGGAGCACGACGCGCGAGCTCGACAGCGCGTCCGTGGGCGATCGCTGCGGTCGCCAGGCCGTCGAGATCGCAGCGGGCACGAGCTGCCCCCGTCCGAGCAGCGGGATTGAACGGCGCGGGTACGCGTGGAATCCTACGCGCCGCGTGGCCGACCCCGAACGAGACTTGGGCTCCGCGCTGCGCTCCTTCGCTCGAGGCGCGCTCCTGCCCTCCCACCTGTTCGGGCGCGTCGTGCTCCTCCTCGTCGCGCTCCGCACCCCGGCGGTGTGGCTGACCTCCATGCTGCTTCGGCGGGAGCCCGTCGAGGTCACCGCCCTCTACCGGCCGGGGGGCGACGTGCAGTACTTCGAGGTCATCGGCGCGCTGGGCCGGGGGAACTTCGGAGAGTCGAACCTGTACGAGTTCGCCGGGCGCGGGCTGCATGGGTTCCCGTATGGCAGCTCGTGGGTCCACGATCTCTGCTTCGCCGTCGCGCGCAGCTGGGGAATCTTCGTCGCGGACTGCATCGTCACGATCCTCGGGTACGCAGCGTTCGTCATGCTCGCGCGCGCTGCGACGCTCGGGCCGCGAGCCGCGTCCGCGTACGCGGGCGGCGTGAGCGCGTTCCTCTACATGGTCCTCGTACCGCTCACCGATCGACTCGGCTGGGGACGCGACCTCATCTGGGGCGAGCGCTTTCCTCGCCCGTTTCTCACGGAGATCTACGTCGCGCTCCTCCTCTCCGTGCTCCTCCCGCTCGCGACGCGCCGATCGGGCGAGGGCGCGCGCGCACGCCCCGGCGTGTTCGCGTTCGCGGGCCTCGTCCTCGCGCTGCTCGTCCAATCGGACATCTACTCCGGGTTCATTCTGGGGCTGCTCTCCGCGATCGTGATCGGCCGACGCCTGCTCGACCGAGAGCAGCGCGGCGAGACGGTGCGGGGCACCGTCGCGATGGGGATCGCGTTCGCCGCCACGGTGTGGCCGTTCGTCCTTCAGCGACGCGCGACCCCCCCCGAGATCCCCACGCGGTGGGGCGCGTACCCGCTGACGCGCGTCGAGGCGCTCAAGTGGGCTCGCTTCATCCCGCTCTCCGGGCCGATCGCCGCGGCGATCGTCGGCGTCCCGGCGTGGATCTTCTTCAAGCGCCGCCCGCCGGAGGCGCTCCCCTCGGCCACCGTCGCGCCGATCGGCCGCACCGCCGACCTCGGCGAGGGACCCGAGGATCCGGGCACGCGCGGTCGCGTCGCCGCCTTCTGGGTCGCGGTGGTGGTCCTCGCGGCGATCTCCCTCCCGCTCTTCTTCGTGATCGTCTCGCAAGGGATTTTCCCGTACATGTTCCCGGATCGCGTGAGGCGCTACGCGATGCTCGCGGTCACGCTCACGCTCTCCACGGTCGCCGCGGCGGTCGTGGCCTCGAAGCGGCTCGACCAGCGCGTCTGGCTCACGCGCCTGGCGGGCGGGGCGCTCGTGCTCGGGATGATGGCCGGCGTCGCGGTGCGCGCGAAGGAGATCCTCGGCCGGGAGGATCACGCGAAGACCGCGTATCGGTTCGGCGCGCCCGACTCGTATCGCGTCGCCTACAAGGAGCTCGTCGAGGAGCTGCGCGCTCCGAAATACGCGAGCGCGCTCGTGCTCGGGACGCTCGATCAGCAGGTGCACATCCACTGGCAGACGTTCGTCGGGCGGTACTCGTTCGTCCCGGACGGGTTCACCTCCGTCACGACGGACGCGGAGCTCGAGCGCAGGCTCCTCTTGTTCTGTCGAACGATCGGTATGTCCGCCGAGACGCTCCGCGGCCTCCTCCAGGAGTCCCGGATCCAGAGCACGTTCTTTGGGGGGAAATACGAGGCGAACGCCGCGTTCGCGATGGCCCCCGCGTCCGACTACACCGACGAGCAGAACGCGCGGATCCGCGCGCGCAACCTCTACGTCTCGTTCCAGTTCGAGCTGCCGAAGTCCGAGCTCGCGCGCTTCGAAGCGCAGTACGAGGATCCGAAGTACGGGGGCGAGATGCCGCGCCTCGACGTGATCGTCCTTCAGCGCGACAAGTACCTCGACGACCTCGCGCCGAGCGCCGAGGACGGCTGGGAGCAGACGTTCTCGAACAACTACTTCCGCGTCTATCTTCGCGCGAAGCCCTAGCAGGCTGTTGAAGACTCCCTTCGCCCGCATCGACGATGCATCCGCAAGGACATCGTCGGCCCCTGCGGTGCCTGCTCACGCGGTAGAGCGACAAGCATGTCGAGACCACGGCTCATGCGCTCGATTCGCGGAGCGCGGGAGGGTCCTACGCGCTCGTGATGCGCGCGAGCACGGCGCGGGCGAGCTGGACCTCGCCCTCGAGGGCGATCGTCATCGCGGGGCGGCCCTTCGTGCTGCGCTCGACGAACGCCTCGAGGTGCGTGCGCGCCTCGCGAAAGCGGCGCGCGTGGAACGCCATGTGGCCGAGCACGAAGCGGCCGTAACCCTGACCGGCGGGGACGGACCGCAGGCGGCGGAGGAGCGCACCGAGATCCCGGATGCGCTCGCCGCTCGCGATGCGCGCGATCGCGAGGTGGCCCTGATAGAGCGGCTTGTCGCGCGTGCCCCAGCGCGCGGCGCGCTCCAGCGCGCCGATGGCGTCGTTGAGGCGGTTCGCGACGAAGAAGATGCTGCCGAGCGTCCACCAGTGGAACGCGCGCCGGCTCGGCGGCCCCACGCGCGCCGCGCGGCGGAGGTGCTGCGCGGCCAGATCGAGATCACCGAGCGCGACGCAGGCGCGCGCGACGTCTTGGTGCACGACGTCGAGCAGCACGCCGAGGCCGAGCGACTGCGAGGCGACGATGAACGCCTCGCGGAACCGGTGCTGCTCGAAGTGCGCGAGATAGAGCTGCCGCAGCAACATCGACTGCGTCGTCTTGTCGATGCGGGATCTGCACGCGAGGCCGCGCCGCGCCCAGATGCCGCGCGAGCGGGGCGTGGTCGCGTTCATCGCGAGCATGAGGTGCTCCTCGGGCGTCCGGCTCGAGAGGCGGGCGGCGCGCGCCGCCGCGATCGCGCGCGCGGACGCCGGGGCCTTTTTGGGCGCGGGTCGAACGGACGGCGGGATGCTCCCGCGCCTCCGGGACCGACTCGAGGGTGGAGGCTCGGAGGGGAGGGAGGCGCGCCGCTCTCGCTTCAGCGGCGGTCGGACTCGTGGCCCTTCGGCCATGCCGGAAACGGAGGTCTCGTGCGGGTCTTTGGCCCTGCCCACGTACATCAGGCTAGCAAGAACTGCACACTCGTCCAGAAAACCGGAGTTTTTTCGAGAACTCTCGGGAACCGTGGGGCGGACGAAAGCAGCGCCGGCGCCGAACGATGGCGTTGCGCCGCCCCGGGGCGCTCGCCAAGATGCGCCCACGTGCGCCGAACGATCCTCTTCTGGCCGATGTGTTCCGCGCTGATCCTGAGCACGGCATGCAGTCGTCGGGCGACGCGGGAGGACTGCGACCGCATCATCACGAGGACCGCGGAGCTCCGCGCGAAGGAGCAACACCAGGACGATCCCGCGGTCGTCGAGAAGGCGATCGCCGACTTCAAGCAGGCGCACGCCGACGAGATCGAGAAGGAGTGCGTCGGCCGCAGCCTTGGAGCGGACGCGATGAAGTGCGTCGAGAAGGCCGAGTCGTCGGACGCGATCGAAGCCTGCATGTACTGACGAGCCGCTCGGCGCCTATTTCTTCGGCGCGTCGAGGTCCTCGGCGAGGTAGCTGAGGATGACCTCGTCGAGGCTCTTCTCGCTGATGAGGTCCTCCCCGAAGATCGACGAGCCCTCCTGCGGTCGGCTCGCGCCGAAGATCGCGGCGGGCCTCGAAGGCGCGTAGCGGTTGCCGCTCGACGGTCCGCGCTCGTCTCGCGACCCGGGTTGGCTCGGCGAGGGCGCGGGCACCGCGGGAGGAGCAGCCCCAGGTGTGATCGAGCGCGCGTGCGCGCTGCCCGTGTTCCGCAGCGCCTGAGGCGGCGCCGGAAAGTCGCGCACCTGTCGGTACACGGGGGAGTTGCCCTGCTCCGCGGCGCGCTCGAGCGCCTGAAGGTCGAGGTCGAGGCTCGCGAGGCGGGCGGCGTCTCGGCTCTCGTCGATCCCCCGAGCCTCGGGCGCAGGCGCGGGTTCGCGCGACGGAGCGCCGCGCTCGGAGCCGCGGTCGGGACCGAGCCCCGCGCCGATGCGCGGAGGAACGCCGAGCGAGGCGCCTTGCGCCCGCTGCGGGGGCGAGGCTCCAAGCGACGGCGCCTTCGCCCCCGAGGAGAGCGCACCGAGCGCTGCGAGCAACCCCGAGTTGCGCCGCGGCGCGCGCGTGTCGACGGACGGCGCGCTCGACGGCGGCGGGACGACCGCGGCGACGGCCGGCAGCGTCGGCCCCGTCGCGAGCGAGACCGGGTTCGTGAGCGGCTTCGCGCTCGGCGGGATCATCGTCGGGGGGCGCGCCGCGGGCACCGCGCTCGCTCGATCGTGCGGCACCGCAGAAGACCGATCCATCGGCCGCGCGCCGCCCGGCAGCGTGTTGGACGGGAGCGGCGGGGGCGGGGTCAGTCGCCTCAGGCCCTGCGATGGAGAGCGACCTCGCTTCGGTTCATCCTGGCGGACGAGCGGACGATCGATGGGCGCGGCGAGCGCTTGCGGCGAAGGCTCGACGACGTGGACCGGTCGCTCGCGCACGACCTCCGTGTCGGGCGCCGCTTCGAGCGAGGGGGGCGGCAGCGTCGGTGGGCGCGGCGCGGGTTCGGCGGGTCGCACCTCTTGCAACGCCGTCTCGGTGAGCGCGAACGCGTGAGGCCGCGGTGATGGGCGCTTCTCGCTCGGCGCCGGTTCGGGCGCGAGAGCTTGCGGGCTCGCGGCTCCCCGATCGGAAGGCGCGGGCTTGGGGATCGTCGGGATCGGCTGCCCGGGCGCGATGTGCACCACGGACTTCGGATCGCCCTCGTTGCCGATCTCGATGCTGACCGTCGACTCCATCGGCGCGCGTCCGAGCGACGGCGGAGCCTCCTTCGCGGAGGGCGGCGCGGCCTGCGGCGCGGACGCGCGATCGGGCGGGATGGGCTCGGTGATGGGGACGCTGTCGAGGAGGTGGTCGAACTTGCCCGCACGCAGCGCGATGAACATCGCCTTGTGCTGCTCCTGCATGAGCGAGCGCACTTTGCGCTGGAGCTCCTCGTCCCCGACGAACTCCGCGTACGACGTCTTCTGCGAGCGCACGATGCGACCACCATCCGCGAAGAGGTGCGTGATGACGTGCGGATGCTTGACGCCCGAATCCTCGGTCTGGATATGGAACACGCGGCCCTTGTGGCGCACGTTGTTGTTGAAGCCGAGGAGCGGGGACTGGGCTTTCATCGGCGGGTCGGCGCGCGAAGACGCGCAGCCGACGACGAGCCTATCACGGCCCCTCGCCGCGATAGCCACTTCGCGCGGGTAGCGACCAACCGTGCACGTGGGATCAGGGCGCGCTGATCGTTGCGGCAGGCGACTCCGGCTTCTTGAACCCGACCTCGAAGCGCTCGTAGAAGAGGCTCCGATCCCGGTAGAAGT
Source organism: Polyangiaceae bacterium (assembly GCA_046351395.1). Lineage (GTDB taxonomy): Bacteria > Myxococcota_A > Polyangia > Polyangiales > Polyangiaceae > CAYYKK01. Next base: position 11,636 of record JAXLYP010000050.1, on the reverse strand, counting down.
AGCTCCGGCCGAGCTGCGAATCGAACGTGAAGTGACTCTCGAAGAACGGCCGGATCTTGTGCGCCGTGTTGAACCTGCGGATGAGGAGCGCGGCGCCCGGCTTCAGCTGCTCCTTCAAGAGCGTCGCCCACGCCTCGATCTCGGCGTCGTCCGCGGCATCCGGGAGGTTCGAAAGGCTGACGATGTCGAACCGGCTCAAATCGCCGGCCTGCGCGAGATCGCCGTGCACGAGCTCGAGCTTCACGAGGTCGCCGTGGCGGATGTAGTGGGGCTCGCAGCCGCGCCGGTAGCCGCCGAGGAAGATGTGCTGGAGGAACGGGTTCTCCGGCGAGGCGTCCCGGCGGAACCCGCGGGCCAACGCGCGCGCGAAGTACTCCGGGTAGCTCCCCTCTTCGGCGTGGAGGAGCGCGCTCGGGCCGAGTGTGGTGCGGAGGAGCTCGTCCGTGAAGCAGGCGTGGAACGCGGCCGACCAATAGCGCGACGTCGTCCAGCGCCGCACCATCGCGTCGAGCTCGTGGACGGGACGGCTGCGCGTGAAGAACGCGAGCAGCTCCTGGTGCGGCGCGATGAACTCCTCGAAGAACTTCCGGAGCAGGCGGAACACCTTCTCGAACTCGCCGCACTGGTTCAGCGACTCGGCCGTCGCGTCCTCCACGTTGAGGAGCTTCTTCTCGCCGCGCGCTGCGGCGATCGCCTTGCTCCCCACGTGCTCGAGCTGCGCCTTGCTCCGGTCGAACGCGGTCACCCGCAGGTTCGGGAACCGGCTCGCGAGGGAGAGCGCGACACACCCTCCGGACGCGACGGTGAGGATGCGCGACGCGTTCGTGCGTCGCACGAGGTCGCCCTCGAGCCGAGGGTCCTCGCGGATCACCGCGAAGAGCAAACGATCCTTGCTCGCGTCTTGGCCGTAGGGCGCCTCGTTCGCGCGGACGTCCGGCCACGCCTTCGTCATCGCCGCAATGCGGCCACGAACTGCCGTCGCTCGATCCATTGGGAGGAGACTACGGGGAGGGAAACTGCGTGAACAGATCCGCGAAGTCCTTCGTATCGGCATCCCCGGCGTGCCTGAGGAGCGGCGTGAGGCCGAGGATCTCCTGGATGGTCTTCACGGTGGAGCTGTGGGTGTAGTGCGTGTCGCTCGAGAACCCCGCCTTCGCGTTCTTCGAGAGCAGGAAGAAGGGGATGGGCCCGTCGCTCGGCTCGAGGCCCTCGTCCCACGCCACGATGACGACCGCCCCGCGCGCGTACGCCTTCGACGCGAGGATGGGCGGGATGTTCGCCGCGAGCCAGTCGTCTCCCTGGGCGATCGCGTCCATCTGCGGGGCGCACGTGTCGTGCATGTCGTTGCAGAGGTTCGGCGTGATGAAGTTGTAGTCGGAGATCGTGTCCGCCTCGAGGTCGGTCGCGAGCTGCGAGAACGGCCGCATCCGCTCGATGCAGTGCTGGCTCATCGGGTCTTGGGCGTCGGTCACGTCGTCGAAGAACACGGCCGGGTTGTGGCGGGGCGCGTACTTGCCGACGGGCTCGATGGGGCAGACGTCCCCCGCGATGTCCTCCTGATACGAGCGCCAGGTCTTGCCCGCCTTCTCGATCATCGACACGAGGTGGTTCGTCTCCGCGGTGTGGTTGATGATCGGTCCGAGGTCGTTCGTGATGCCCAGGTTGTCCCCGGCCTCGAGCCAGATGTAGTTCGGCTCGCTCGGGTGGAGCTTGGGCGGGTTGAAGTACTGCTCGGCGTGCGCGGCCGTCGTGAGGAGCGTGCCGTTCATGTACGGCGCCTTCGGGTTGCCCTTGATGGCGGACCAGTCGTGGTTCTCCATCATGATGAGGAAGACCTGCGTGGTGCCCGTGTAGCCGCCCGTCGACACCGTGACGCCGCCCGACGACTGCGTGCTCGATCCCGTTCCCCCCGCGCCGCCGGTAGCAGCGGTGTCATCACAGCTCGCGGCCACGACTCCAGCCCCGAGGAGGAGGACCGCACACGCACTCGAGATCGCACGCTTCGACATGACCTTGATGTACACCGTCTCGCCGAGAGACTGGTTCGGCTTTTGGGGTTCGGATAGCTTCGTGGGGTCTCTGCGACACGAGCGCCCGACGCGCTCCATCCTTGCGCGGTTCCACCGCGCTCCTCCAACCCCCGAGGTCCCCATGCTTCTGTCCAGAATGAACCGCGCGGAGAACCAGCCGCGCGCGGGTGCGACGCGATCTTGGCTTCTGGCCGCCGCTCTCGCAGCGGCGTGCGCCGCCCCCATGTCCGCTCACGCCGACGTCATGATGACCACCTCCGGCTCGAGCGGATCGACGACGAGCGCCGGGTCGACGTCGTCGAGCAAGGCGTCGACGGGCGCGGGCACCACGACCGGGAGCACCGGATCGGGCGGCGGGGGGTGCGGGCGGTGACAGCGGCGGCGGCTGCTCGGTGCAGCCCGGGCAGACCGCGGGCGCGATCGGCCTCGCGGCGATCCCCGCGCTGGCGCTCGTCGTGCTCCGACTCCGCCGCCGAAAAGAGCTCCGACGAGAACCGCGATTGAGGGCGTGATCACGAGGTGCGAGGGCCGGTCTCCGGCCCGCGCACGAGCCTTCGCGTCGAGATCAGTAGCCCCGCCGTACGCCGCGAGCGAGACCTCGAACGTCTTGCCCAGGTCGAGGTCGGCGTCCATCCAGCGGACGCCCGCCGACACGAGCCCCTTCTCTCGATGCCGGAATCCCGCCCACGACCACCGTCGCGACCGCGTCCGAAGTGAACTTCACCGGCGCGCGGATCACGAGGTTGCCCCGTCCTTCGCGAGGGTCGGGTGAGGATCGATCAGGCCGAACGCGAGGGTGGGCGATCCGCGTCGAACGAACCGCCGCTCGGTGGCTCGAGGCTCATCACGAGGATCCAGATGGGTGACGCGTCGGCGCCGCTCGGTTGGCGCTCGGTGCGCCCTCCCTTGGATCGTGGGAGCGAGGTCCATCCCGCGCATCGCGCGGGCATCGGCATCGGATCGACGACCGCATAGCCGGTCGTCGTACGCGTGGGGCCGGGGGTGCTCGTCGCCTTCGCGGTCGAGCTCGACGCCCCCGTGGGTTCGGTCTTCACGCCACAGCCGAGCGGGGCAGCGACGGCTGCTGCCATGAGGAGTCGCAGGCGGACGACGATGCGGTCGCGCGCGGGTGAGCCCATGTGCGAAGCCTAGTGAGTGCGTCGCGCGCGAGATAGCTCGAACCTCGCGTGTTACGCCCGCTGTTACGGTGGTTACGCCCGGATCGGCGCCGCGTGCCGCGCGGTCGAGGTTCACGGCGATCGCAGCGCTTGCAGGCGGATCCGCAGATCGGCTGGTTCTCGTGCGCGCAGCGGGGTTGGTATCCGAGTTGCGAAGCGTCCGAGCCATGAAGGAGAGCGCTTGGATCTTATCGGGCTTGGGGCTTCGGATTTTGTCTCGCCGCGTTCGCCGCGGGCTGCTTGCCCGTCTCGCCGACGATCGAGGAGGGCGGCGCGAACGCGAACGACCGGACGTTCGCCGGTGAGCAGGGCGAGGAGCTCCTCACGGGCGCGATGGAGGTCTCGCCGAACGGGCACTTCGTCGTGATGCAGCGGAACACGATCACCGTGATCCTGAACGTGAAGAACAGCTCGTACATCGAGCTCCCCGTGCAGTTCGCGCGCGTCGCGATGTCGAAGCACGAGGACGTGGGCTACGCGATTCTGACGACCGGCGAGCTCGTCGCGATCGATCTCGCGACCGGCGTCGAGCGCTGGCGCGACTCGAACCCCTACTCGGGGGCGTCCATCCTCGGCTCACCGACGACGACAAGGACTCTCGTCGCCGTCATCGGCAACTACGCGACCGCGATCGATCCCATCGCCGGCAAGCAGCGCGTGACCGCGATCCTCGACTTCCCGGCGACGTTCGGGACGCTGCTCCCCAAGGCGAACAAGCTCGCGATCGTCGGCGAGACGAGCTGGCCCGATCACCAGCCGAGCACGCCCGTCGCGCTCATGGACCTCGAGAGCAGGGACGTCGTCGGGACGACGATGCCCAACTGCGAGGCGCCCATCACCGTCGTGAACGACGAACACCGCCTCCTCATCTCCCCGACGTTCTGCGAGGAAGGCCGCGCCTCGGATCCGGACGACAAGTGGACGAACCCGGATCCCGTCAGCGTGCTCGACATCTCGGAGAAGGGCGAGCTCACGTTCTGAAGAACCTGCCGGGCTTCGGCCCGTAGCGCTCTCACCCGACGGCGAGCGCGCCGTCGCCTACCTCGACACGAAGCGCGTCGACGCCAAGATGTTCGACGACAAGTCCCTCGTGCCCCCGTCCTCCGGGCCGGAGTTCCACCTGATGGTGATCGGCCGGAACGCTCAGGTACAGCGTCACTCGATCGGCAACGGACTGCCCCGGTTCGCGATGTCGCGCGACGGCAAGGGCCTCCTCGTCGACTCGTCGGTCAAGGTCGTGACGCGCGCGGAGGCGAGCGCGAGCACCGGCCATCTCGCTCGGCCCGAACGGCATCTCGGGTCAGATCGACGCGGACGTCTCGGTGTTCAAGAGAACACGCCGTTCGGCCGCTTCGACCTCAAAAGCGCTCACGTTCACCGGGTTTCAGGGCCCCCAGGCCGGCCTCGACCGGTTCGTTCAGCTCGGCGACAACAAGACGATCGTCCGCTCCGAAGCGCGAGGACGGCTTGGGCGGTATCCCCTTCATGATCGACCTCGCGAGCAGCACGACCGTCTCCCTCACCGGGAACTACGGCACGGGCGTGCGCGACGTCGGACTCCTGCCGGATGGAAAGACGATCCTGCTGCGCTTCCGGCAGGCCGCCGCGCAGATCGGGACCCAGCTCTTCGCGCGCGAGACGTACTGCCTGTCGCTCGACGGGCTCGTCTGCGCGAGCGGTCAGATCGAGTACCAAGCCTCGGTGTCGTTCGCGTCCGTCGAGACGAACGACTGCGCGCGATGGGACACGACTGCTATTAGCCCGGAGGAGGCCGACTGGTCCTTCCCCCCTGCGGCGCTCTCCTCCGGGAGCGCCGCGCTCCGTGGATCCTGGCAAAATAGCCGGGATTCGGCCGCATGACGGCTTTTGGGGCGCGCGCAGAACTTCTCCGAGCGGTCGTCGAAGAGGGGCGCTTCATGAGCTCCACCTCTCGTCCCCTCGTTCGCAAGTCGTCACCCTCGCCTCTCCCTCGCGCCCTCGACGCAGGGACCGCGGCCCGTCCCCTCACCCCGGTGCGCCGGGCAGCCGGCTCGCTCACGGTCGCGGCCGCGATGATCCTCGGCGTCGCGAGCGCCTCGGGCTGCGGCGACGCGAAGGCGAAGCAGGATGTCGACACGCGGGGACGAGTCCCGGTCGCGCAAGGAGCGCGCGGATCGCGAGGAGCGCGTCGACACTCCCACGGAGCCGAGCCCCGGGGACGTCGATCCGCTCCACACCTTCGCCGATGCCCTGAGCGATCTCGTGAGCCCCAAGGCGGACGAGACCAAGCCGGCGACGAAGCCCCTCCCCCCAATCGCGCCTCCACGACTGGTCATCACGCCCGGCCCCACGCCCACACGCGTCCCGCGAGCAGGATCTCCGTTCACCGGCCCGCGCCCGAGTCCGCGGCGACTGCGCCGAAGCCCTCGACGATCGCCCTCTCACGCTGAGCCGATCGTGTCGTCGACCTGCACCGGGAAGCCCAGATTCAGCGTCGCGGCGTGGAGCGAGAGCGCCGGGGTAGAGCACCTCGACGCCCCATGAGCGCCGAGATCCTCAACACCTCGAGCACCTCTTCCTCGTGAGAACCTCTCCGCTCGCGGCCTGCCGCCTGCGGCGCGACCAGCACGCAGCCGCCGACCGGCGCCACGGGGACATCCACGATCGGCGCTCGGCCGACGAGCGCGCCGCACCCCGTCGCGTCGAGCGGCGCCCGCCCCCCTCCCTCCCGACGACTCGACGCCCGCGGGCTACGCGCGCGCCTACCACTCCGCCGGACACTTCGAGGCCGCGCTCTCGGGTCTCGAGCTCGCGGGCTTCGCCAACGTCGTCGACGACGCGCTCGTCTGCGACGAGGGCCGCCCGTGCCCGGCCGCGTGGGGAGAAGCTCTCCAGGGCAGCACGTTCAACGCGCCGCCGTCGTGCGGAAGCGGTCCGCGCTCGCGGTGATCACGACCGCGAACTTCTTCGAGGAGTGGGTGGGCCCCGTGGATGGGCGGGCGCTGCGCTGCGCGCGCGCATCGAGCCGAACCGCGAGACGGCGACGTGCAGCAAGCTCGCCGAGCTCGGCTATGCGTGCGGCCCAGGGAGCGAGCCGAGCGGCATCCCGGTGCGCGCGGTGCAGAACGGCTGGGAAGTGGCGACGTTCGACGAGCGGAACGTCTGCGAGGGCGGCGGATGGGGGATGGCGCGCTCGCTCGGCGCGGTCATCGTGGATCGCGAAGGCAGGCTGACCGACGCGAGCACCGTCCTCACCGCCGCGACCGACGCGAAGGTGCGAGAGACGGTCAACTGTCAGTACGCGGTCGAAGGCCGCCGCTACGAGGGGTACGAGGACGAGCCGTGCGACGACGCGTCCGTCACCGGGTACCTCGCTCGAGCGGTGCGCGAGGAAGGAGACCGCTGCGGCGATCGCGTTCGACCGGCTCGCCGACGATCTCTCGGCTCACGGCGCGCCGCTCGCGCTCGTGCGAGACGCGCGCCTCGCGGCGCTACAAGAGCGGAGGCACGCGAAGATGCTGCGCGCGGAGCTCGCTCGCGGCACCCTCGAGGCCGGAGGCCCTGCCCGCGGCGAGCAGCGCCCCCGCCGGCGCGCGCGCGCGCGCTCGTCGACGTGCTCGTCGAGAACGCGAAAGAAGGCTGCGCGGCGAGACGTTCGCCGCGATCGTCGCCTCGCACCGCGGTCTCCACGCCCCGACCGCGCGTCTCCGCGCGACGTTCACGGCGATCGCGCGCGACAGGCGACGCCGCGCGGCGCTCGCACCGATGTCCGCGTGGGAACGCAGCGCGCTCGTCGGACACGGCGACGCCCTCGACGCAGCCTTCGACGACGCGGTGCGAGCGTTCGTGGAAGAGCGCGGAGAGACCCGCCCCGGCGCGGCGTTCGGCGAGCCCCCCGCGGCTGCGTCGCGCGCGCCGCGATGGCCCGCGTCGTCGCGGCGCTGTCCGTGGCCGCCCTGAGTCCTGACGCCCGCCGCGCTCACCAGCCTCGACCTCGCCCAGCGGCGATGGCTCAGCGGCGATGGCTCAGCGAAGATAGCTCAGCGCCGCTTGAGCGAGAGGAGCGTCGTCTGCTCACCCTGGTCGCAGGGAATCGCCGCGGCCGGCATCCGACAGGCACTGGTAGACGAGCTGCGTGCGGTCGATCAGACAGTGGAACTCGTGCGCGAAGAGCGGCCCGCGCTCCTTGTCGATGAACGTCACCCGCACCTCGGTGCCGCCGTCACCTCCGGATATTGCGCGCTCGATCGCGGAGAGGAGCTCGAACCCGCGGAACGCCCTGCGCCTCGCTCGGCGAGCGCTCGCCTCGACGGCGCACCGCGACGCTCGGGTTCGCCGTGAGGCCTTCGGGCGCTCGATCACGAGCTGCAGATCGCGCCGTCCTCTGTCCGGATCTCGGGCGATGACGCGTGAGGTCCACGAGTCCGTAGACGTTTGGGAGCTCGATGGCGGCTTCGTTGCAAAGTAGGACGTCATCTGGCGGTTACTCGCTGGCGCGCGAGGCGCGAGGTGTGGCGAGGTGAACGACGGCGCCGTCGAAGGTCGCCGCGAACGCGGGCGACGACGTCGCCCTGATGAGCTGATTGTCCGTGCCGAGCGCAGACAATCCAGCGAGGGCGCGCGTCGCCTCGAGCCCGTGGAGATCGGGGCGGTCGACGAGGACGATCGATCGCGAGAGGCCCACGAGCGTCGCCGTCGCGGAGAAGATCACCGCGTCCGCCTCGCTCGCGCTGAGCTCCGTGAGGCTGCGGAGCCGCCGCCCCCACGACGAGAGCGCGTGCGCCTCCACGTCGTACGCGCAGCTCGCGGAGAAGCGCGCGAGCGAGCTCGCGAAGCGCGCCGCCTGCGCCGGCTCGTCCGGGAGACGCGCGAGGAACGACGGCAACCACGCGAACTTTCGCGGGCTCGGATCCGTGCGCAGGTCGACCTGATCGACCTCCGCGAGGGACGGCTCCCCACCGCCGACGTCGAGGCGCCGCCGCTCCGAGAAGTACTCGAACTTCGGGGTGTCGTCGTCGTGGGCGTAGCGCTCGAGGAGGAAGCTCATCCGTTGGTCCACGGGGTCCTCCTCGCCGTCGCAGAAGATCACCTCCGTCGAGACCACCGGGCTCGGAGCGCCGATGGTGCTCTGCTCCTCCGCGCTGAGCTCCCACGACAGGATGACCTTGCTCGTCGAGTTCTCGGGGCGGATGAACGACAGCGTCTCTTCGGCGCGCTGACCCGTGGCGAGGAGATCCCGCGTGGCGACGATCAGCTGGAGCAGCCGCGTCTTTCCGGAGCCCGAGCCGCCGCTCACGAGGACGCGGTCGTGAGCCTCCCCGGACGGCTTCGCGAAGCTGTAGAGGCCCGTCGCGACCCCGGCGACGTCGATCGTTTGGACGCTGAGGATCTTCACGCGGACCTCCCTTGGCCGAGGGTGACGAGCTGGGTCCGGTGCACCGCCGCGGCGAGCCCCGGGTCGCTCGTCGCGACGATCCATTGGTTGTCCTTGCCGAGCTGCGCGAGGCTGCGCACCCAGGGCACGAGCCGGTCGCTGGGGACGTAGAGCTCGGGCCGGTCGAGGATCACGAGCGAGTGGTTCAGTCCGATCATCGCAGCGGTCGCCGCGATCAACACGGCGTCCGCCTCCGAGCTCGAGAGCTCGCCGTAGGGGACGCCCGAACGACTCGAGTCGACGAAGCAAGCGGTCGGATCGCCCGTGCGCGGCGCCGGCGTGTAGCGCACGGTCGGCGAGAGGAGCGCGAGCCCGGCGGCGAACGGATCGCTCCGCGACGGATCCGTCCGGAGCTCGGCGAGGAAGCGCGGCACGAAGCTGTATTTTTGAGGATCCTTCGAGCTTCGCAGGAGGCTCTGCTCGGCGGCGCCGAGCCCGTCCCTTCGCGCGCCCCACGCGCGCTGCCGCCCCTCCGGGAAGTACTCACGCTTGCCGCGCGCGGGGTCGTGGTCGTACCGCGAGAGGTAGCGGCGCACCGTCCGATCCAGGGCGGACGAGACACCGCCGCCCGTGAAGCTCACGACCGCGGTCGCGGTCGACGTGGGGGGCGGATCCCCGCCGCCGTCCCCCAGGACGAGATCGAGCTCCACGCGCGCGCCGCGCGCCGGATCCGCCATCCAATCGGACGCGCGGACGATCCCCTGATAGGGCGCCACGACCTCGAGCGCCGCGAGGATCAAGTCGCAGAAGCGCGTCTTGCCGGACGCGGGGGGCCCCGCGACGACGATCAAATCGTGCGGACGGCCGCCCGCGCCTCCTCCAAAGTCACACTCGATGTCGGGGATCGATGCCACCCCGCGGAGCGCCAGCCGCGTAATCTTCATCGGGTATCAGTGTTCGTCGACGAGGACCTTGTTCGCTTTGATGATGATGGAGTCCTTGTCGATATAGATGAACGAGTTGCCGACCGAAAGGTTGGTCGTCTCGTCCGCCACGACGGTGTGGGTCTTCGCGTGGGACAGCATGTTCCCGAGCGTCTTCAGGAGGCGCTCCTTCCCGACGACGGAGACGAGGTTCTCGACGACCTGCGTGAGCTTGTCCTTGCCGACCGACTCGCGCTGGTTGCCGCCCACTTTCTCCTCGTCGTCGTTCTCGATCTCCATGCGCCGGTCGTGTCCGACGGACAGTTCCTTGTCGTTGTTGACGCGGGTGTACATGTCCTTCTCGGCGCGCCCCTCGACGAGCTCGCTCCCCGCCGTGTCCACGAAGCGCAGGAGGTTGTAGCCGCCCGTCTCGGGGACGCTCTTGCTTCGGAACCCGCTCTCGTTCTTCGCCGCGGGGAGCGTGAACGGTGGGCGCTTCAAGTTCGTGAAGATCCGCCCGACGATCACGGGCTCCTCGGGGTTGCCGCCGAGGAAGCTCACGAGCACCTCCTGACCGATGCGGGGCAGGTTCACCATGCCGAAGCCCTCGCCCGCCCACGGCTGGTTCACCGGGACCCAGCACGACGACATCTCGTCCATCTTGCCGTAGCGGTCCCAGTGGAACTGGACGCGCACGCGGCCGAACTCGTCGCAGTGGATGGTCTCGCCCTCGGGGCCGACGACGGTCGCGCACTCGACACCCGAGATGTTCGGGCGCGTCGTCGTCCGCTCCGGCTTGAACGCGACGTCCGCGCTCACCGCGTCGGCCGAGACCGTCGCCGGAGTGTCCGACGCGCCCGTGTATCGCACGTTCGTGAGCAAGAGCTTCTTGAACTTCTCCGCCGTGGGGTGATTGGACAACGAGAGGACGGTGCCCGCGCGGAGCTCCTTGCAGTTCGATCGGAACGAGAAGCGCTGGGACCGGGCGACGCGGACGGCGGCGTCGCGCTCGGCGATCTGACGTGCCTCCTGCGGATCCATGCGGGTCCGGCCGCGGTCGTCCGCCGTCGGCGTGTCCTTCGGGCCTTCGTTGCCGAACTTGAACGCGCCCGGCGTGTACACGAACGACTCGAGGTTCGCCTCGACGGGGTGCGAGCTCGACGTCGCCTGACCGAGGAGGGGGCGGTTCGGGAGCCGGGGATCGTGGTCGGCGAACGTGCTCTTGCCCTGCCGCACGCGACGCGCGGCGCGAAGATCCGTCGCGTACACCGACCCCGCGTTGCTCGCGTCGTTGACGTGCTCGAGCGGCGTCGCGCGCGGCTCCGCCTGATCCGGGGTGTCGTCGAGCACGATCACCGTGCCGCTCTCGCGCTGCTCGAACACGAAGCTGATGCCCGAGTCCTCGAGGAGCCGGCTCACGAACGCGAAGTCGGTCTCCTGGTATTGGACGCGATACTTCTTCGTCTTGTACGTCTCGCGGCACTTCGACTCGTGCGGGAGCTTCCACTCCTCGAGCATCGCGAGGACGACGTCGAGGTCGGTCATCTGCTGGAACACGCGGCAGTTCGTGCGCTGCGTGAGCAGCCACATCAGCGGCGCGATCCGGATTCGGTACGTGGACAATCCAGTGTCCTCGGAGCGGAGCTGCTGAATGTCCGAGACGATCCCGGTCCACTTCGGCGTCACCGCGCCGACCGCGGCGTCTCCGCCGATCTTGAACGAGGCCTGCGAGCCGATCGTCGCCTCGAAATCCACCGCCGGGTTCTCCGAGTGGACCGTGAGCTCGATCGAGAAGAGCGAGTGGATCCCCTCCTCCACCGTGTACGCGCGGACGTCGAACGCGTCGGAGGACGACTCGATGTGAACCTGCAGATCCTGCGGATTGCGCAGCGACGTATCGGTGCTCATGGGAGGAAGCCTTTCTTCGGGATGAGCGCGCTGCAGGCGCTCCATGTTGGCGCGGGTGCTCCGCGCAACTCAATCCAAACGTGCCGAACGGGGGAGCTCTCGCGGATCGTCAGGGCAAGTGCTTGACCCACTCGTCGAGGTACGGCGCAGGGTCCATGATGTCGGCGCGGCGCTGGTAGGGACCCCTCTGGCTCCTCAGCGTCGAGTGATCGCTGCCCTTCGAATACATCTCGAGGTGCAGCAT
>JAXLYP010000049.1:0-42167 GCA_046351395.1 Polyangiaceae bacterium | reverse complement strand
ACACGTCGATTCCGCGGCGGCCTGCTCACGCCGCGCGAACCCGACTCCGCATCGAGCGCCGCCACGCAGTCGCCTCATTGTTATTGTTGGGGGACCGACGATTCGTTCCCTGATGATATTTTGCAGAGTCCTGGTTCGTTTGAACCACGTGTGATGGCCATTCCGCCGGCGCAGGCGGTCGCGGTGACGGAGACCTGTGGATGCGCCCTGACGCTGGAGGGCGAGGCCTGGTGCTGGGGAAAGAACCGCTCTGGCTGCCTCGGAAGGCCACAGTCGGAGATCGAGCACTCAGCGACTCCGATGCGCATCGAGGGCCTCCCTCGCCTCGACCGCATCGTCAACACGTCCGGGTTCGCCTGCGGGTCTCCTCTCCACGGAGGCCTCTACTGCTGGGGGCTGAACCCTGGCTACTTCCCCGACAACACGGTTCCCGTCCTCTCGCCCGTGTACCAGGTCCCAGGTGTGACCGACATCGTCGATCTCGCGGTCGGGGGCTTCTCCTTCTGCGTGATCCACGGCGACGAGACGCTCGAGTGCTTTGGCGACGGCAAGATCTCCGGCCACGACGGCGGGTGCTACGAGTGGCAGGGACATCCGATCGATGCGCCGTTCGTGGATCCATCGGACGAGCCCTACAACCCCTGTGAATGCGAGGGCCCCTTACCATGAGCCGTCTCGTGAGCCCGTCCGAAGGTCTCGACGTTTGTTTTCGTCCAAAGTACCGGCAGGAGCGAGCTGGTGACGTCATCGACGTGTTGCGCAAGACGGCGTTCTCTTTTGACGTAGCAGCCAATCGTGTGGAGGCGCTCGTGATCGCCACCGGCGTCGACGCGCGCCGCTGGGCGTCGGGCATCGCCGCGCTGCGCGTGTACTCACGCAACACCTGGGCGGGGCCCACCACAGGCACGCTCATCGCGCGGGTCGAGAACGTACTTGTCACCCCGGATCAGCCGGGGGTGATCTTCGGAGACAATGCCAACTTGCACAACGACATCGGCCCGGTCACGGCCACCACGCCCGGCGGGACGCTCTTCGTGATTCCGCTGCTGGCCCCCCTCGGTCCGCTGCTCCGGGTCTCCCTCATCTTCTCGCAAGGGGCGACTCCCGCGTCCGGGGCGCAGACGGCGGAGCTCGGGCTCACCCTGGTCGGACGACGGGCCTGAGGCTCCGCACGTGCTGCAGCGCCGTCGCGAGCACGCTGACGGCGCCCGCGGAGCTCGAGACGCCCGGAGGGCGGTGCCAAGCCCTCCAAGCCGCGGTCGAAGCGGGTCGTGTATCGTTCGAGCGATGAGCGGGCCACCGCGGTCCGGAGACGTGCCGACAGAGCAGTGGGTCGAGGAGAGAGGTCCGGCCGCGGCGTCGACTGTTCCGCGCGTCGTGGCGGGCCGATACAGGCTCCTCTCGCTCCTCGGCAAGGGTGGGATGGGGCAGGTGTGGCGGGGGGAGCACGCCACGCTCGGCACGCCGGTGGCGATCAAGCTGCTCGCCGCGAAGCTCGCCGAGAGCGACGACGCGCGGGGGCGGTTCGTCCGCGAGGCGAAGGCGGCGGCGGCGCTCCGCGGCGCGAACGTCGTCCAGGTGCTCGATCACGGCGTCGACGGCGACACGCCGTTCATCGTGATGGAGCTCCTCACCGGCGAGTCGCTCGGGACGCGGCTCCGGCGTGACGTCAGGCTTCCGCCGCCGGACGCGATGAAGGTCGCCCTCGGCGTCGGACGCGCGATCTCGCGCGCGCACAAGGCCGGGATCATCCACCGCGATCTCAAGCCGGACAACGTGTTCCTCGCGCGTGGAGACGACGACTCGGAGACGGTGAAGGTCGTCGACTTCGGGATCGCGAAGCTCGTCGACGCCGACGCGACGGACGAGGTCGCGACGAACACGGGCGCGATGCTCGGGACACCACACTACATGGGGCCGGAGCAGGCGCGCGGGCGGAAGGACCTCGACGCGCGCGCCGACCTCTGGTCGCTCGCGGTGATCGTCTACGAGTGCATCGTCGGGGCTCGCCCGTTCCAGGGCGCCGCCGTCGGCGAGCTCATCCTCCGGATCTGCGCGGAGCCTCCGCCCGTGCCGTCCGAGCACGGCGCTGTGCCCGACGGGTTCGACGCGTGGTTCGCGCGCGCGGTGGCCCCGAAGATCGACGCGCGCTTCCAGACCGTCGACGAGCTCGTCTCCACGCTCGAGGACGTCCTCACCCCGGGCCGCCGAGCGCCGCGCGACGCCGTCCTCTCGGTCTCCCACGCGCCGACGTCGCCGAGCGTGCCGCGACCGCGCGTCACCCCGTCGCGCCTCCCGCTCGTCGTCGGCGCCGTCTTCGTCGTCGCCGCCGCCGCCGCCGGCGCGTTCTTCCTCACGCGCGCTCCGGAGACCGCGGGACCGGTGCCGAGCTCGTCCTCGTCGGCGTCGACCTCGAGCGCGGACCGCCCCTCGAGCGCAGCGCCGCTCGTGTCGACGCCGACGGCGCTCGACGAGCGCGCGATCGAGCCGTGGGTTCGCGACGGCTGGCGCCTCAGCGGCGGCGGGGCGGCGCGCTACGTCGTCGGCGCCGATCCACACGAGCCGCGCGGCGATCACTTCGCGCTCGCGATCGCGCCGCGCGGCGAGCCAACGAACCTCTACGGCGTGTTCCTCCGGCTGGTCCCCGCCGCGCCGTACCTCGAGAAGCGGATCCGGGTGTCCCTGTCGACGAAGGCGCGCGGCGCGACGCAGCGGGCGGACGCGTGGAGCCGCGTCCAGTCGGACGACGGTCCGCCGGACGGCTCGGGGCTCTTCTTCGCCACCGTCGAGCTCGGTCCGGACAGCGCGTGGACCGACCGGTCGTTCGTCCTCGACGTCCCGAAGAACGCGAGCCGCATCGAGATCGGCGCGGGGCTCGCCGGCCCGGGGCGAGTGTGGCTCGACGACGTGAAGCTCGAAATCGTCCCGGACGACACGCCGCTGACCGGCCACGAGAAGGACCAGGAGTTCGGCGGCTGGTGGATCGTCGGCGACGCGTCCGCGAAGCTCGAGGACGGCGCGCTGCACGTGACGATCGCCGACGACCACCGAGGCGCCACCGAGCTCCGCCGAATCCTCCCGACCGGGGGCGCGCGGAAGGCCTCGTGCGCGTTCGAGGTGAGGTCGGCGGCGGCCAGCGCGTCGACGTGCTTCCTCGGCGATCGGTTCGCGCGCTTCAGCGAGAGCGGAGGCGGCTCGACCACGAAGGCGATCCCACCGACGCCCGACGGCTTCGTCCGCTGCGAGCTCGCGTTCGAACCACCCGCGAAGAGCGCGTTCACCGCGTGCGGGCTCGTGGTCTCGAGCGCCGGCGACGTGTGGATCCGGGGCGGCGCGCTGACGCTGAGGTAGCGGAGCGATCCACCGGGACCGCGCCGTGATCCTGGACCGTCCGACGGACCGTCTGGGGAGCTCGAGGCTCGGGTGCGGCGGCGAGATCGCCGCGGATCGCGCGGACAATCGCGTCGTGCTGGGTTGGCATCGCGGTTGCGACAGCCCCTCCCCGACAGCGGACGACGCGACGCCAGCCGGGCGCCGCGTCCGACGGTCGGTTCACGAGGGGCGAATGAGTCGCCCCGCTGACCAACCACCGAAAGAGGAAATCACGACCATGAATGCCGCCAATGCCCGCAAACTCATCGCCCTCGCAGCCGTTACTGTCGTCGCTGGCACCATGCTGACGCGGACCGCCGAGGCGGGCATCGTCTTTACGACCTCGTGCAGCGAGCTTCCGCTCATGTCGACAAGCACGGCCCGGAAGACCGATCAGCCCTGTGCCGAGATCTGCCTCAACAAGACCTGCGGGAAGGTCAACGTCGACTGCTTCAACGAGTGCGTCGGTATGGATGACCAGCCCGAGGGCATTTGCGATAAAGACCATCCGGCCGCGGCCTGCGATGGCGCCGCGCCCTTCGTCTGCGGCGGCTACAACCGCTGGTGTGCCGCCACCCAGCAGGATTGCGCCATCTTTCTCCGACAGTTGGAGGCGAAGCCGCGAACTTTGGACGTCTCGTTCCCGCGCTGCTCGGAAGCGGAAAAGTGGTTCTGAGCGTGAGGGCTCACTCAGCGAAGCATGGACCCGCCGCGTCGCGCTCCGACGTGCAGAGCTCGACGATTGGTAGGCATAGGTCGACCTGCGTGGCCTCGCACGAAGTAGTACGCCTCGAGCAGGCGCCTAGGGAACTCGAACCGCGATCCGACCGGGATGCCTGCGTGAACGTGAGGCGAACTCGGCGCGGACGAGCGGCCCGTTCAGGCTCGATGGGGGCGATCGGGTCGACGCAGCAACTGCCAGCATCACGGGCCACACGAGGAAGGCGTAGACCAGCCCGCGACCGAGCCAAACGCAGGGAGCGATGCACCCCGCGACGACGAGCATCGCGAGGAGGGAGGTCACGGCGTCGCGCCACGCCGTGCCTGGGTCCCACCCGCACGCGCAACGAAGCGGACCCGCCGCGCGCCAGGCGCCGCACTTGCCGCACGTCGTCGCTGCCTCGCTCCTGGGCTGCGATCGTGGCGACGATCTTGGTGGCGCCTGCCGCTCGCTTCGCCCGCCTCCCGGAGAGCACACCGAAGACGGCCGCGCCGACGGCGATCACCAGAAGAGCGAACATGAGGGGCCACGCCTTCTCGTCGAAGAGCAGCCCGTGGCGCGGCCAGCGCAGGGGGCCATGAACCCGACGGCGACGACGGTGGCGATGATGGACGTCGTGGCGTCGCGCTGAGCGGCGCTCGGATCCGCCGCGTTGGCTGTCGGCATCTTGGTTTCGTTCATCGTCTCCGGGACTCGGCGCCCCCAATGTGGCGAGGAGCCGTAGGTCTGCGATCCTAGCGTCCGCGGCCGCGGCGGCAACGCGTGGGGCGTCCACGTCGGAGGGCTCGAGGTCGGGGCGGGCGGCTCGAGCGCGGCGCGCGCGCGCGGCGATGGCGCGGGCCTCGTCGCTGTCTGCGGTGTGGAGCTCGGCAATGCGGAGGGCGGCCTCGAAGTCGGCGCGGGCAGCGGGGAGCGCGCGCCGGGCGTGCGCGCGGGCCTCGTGGAAGGCCGGCGGTGCGGCACCTGACGGGCCCGGCCCACCGTCGCCCCGGCTCGCGCGAACGCGCTACAAAATAAGAGAGGGCCCGCGCGGTGATCACCATCAACCTCCACCAGGCGTGCATCGATCAGGGCGGCTCCGTCACGATGAAGGCGACCGCGTACTCGGCGCCGATCTCGGACGTGCTCTTCTGCGACTTCTCCGCGCGGGCGAGCACGTGTCCCGTCGAGACGCGGTTCGACATGACCACCAAGCGCTGCGTCACGATGAAGCCGGAGGCGAGCGTCGCGAACGACGACACGGCCTGCTGGCGGTCGGACATCCCGCTCTCGAAGCCCCACGCGCCGAACGCCTGCCCGAAGGGCTGGGAGAACGGCGGCCTCAGCTGCTACGGCGCGTGCCCGTCGGGCTTCAACCCCGTCGGGTCGCTCTGCTGGAGCGGGGCGACGTCGGCGCCGCGCCCCGAGACCTCGGCGAAGTGCGGCGGACGCGAGTCGTTCGTGGCCGGACTCTGCTACGAGAACGTCGGGCGGAGCACCAAGCCCTGCCCCGACGGGTTCAACCTCGTCGGCGCCGTCTGCTACGCGACGTGCCCGGCCGACTCCCGGTCACGTGCGGCGCCGCGTGCGCGACGAGCGGCTCGACCTGCGAGAAGCGGCTCATCGCGCAGATCACCACGCCGATGGAGGTGGCGGGGAGCGTCATGGCGGCCATCGCGGCGGCAGTGGGGGTGCCCGCGCTCGTCGAGTCCACGAGGCAGTTGGCGGATGCCGACAACCTCAAGGTGTGCCCGGGGCTTTGAGCGACACCGCCGGGCTCACCCTGGTCGGACGACGGGGTTCGCGGCGCGGAGATCGCGCTCGCCTCGAGCGGCTCTCTCGAACGCGGGCGACGTCTGGCTGCGCGGCGGTGACCTCACGTTGAGGTGATGTCCGAACCGGACCCGCGTCCACCGGTGGGACTTGCGAGGAGGCGCTGAGGGAGCAGATCACGGCCCCGATGCAGCTCCTCGGCACGTACCCGTTCACCGGGTCGAGCAGCCATACATGATCATATGTGATCATACGCGATCGGGGATCGACACGAGGATCGCCGCATGATCGAGTGGGTCGGTGACCTCGGTCGGCAAGCGTCTGGCGAAGTTGGAAGCCCAGGTCGCGGCGCTGCTTGCCATGGTCGCGGAGCGCGACGCAATCATCGCGGAGCGGGACGCGGAGATCGCGCAGCTCAAGGTGCGAGTCGCCGACCTCGAGCAGCAGCTGGGGCAGAACTCGAGGAATTCGGGCAAGCCTCCGTCGACCGATCCACCTGGGACTCGACCCGAGAAGAAGCCGACCGGTCGAAGTCGCGGCGGCCAGCCCGGACACAAGCCGAACACCCGCGTGCTGTTCCCGCCCGAGAAGGTGACCCGTCGGACGAAGCTGGCGCCGAAGAGATGTCGAGGATGCGGCGGACGGAATCTCGCGGCGGAGGGGATCGACCCGCGCCTGCATCAGGTCGTCGACATCCCCGAGATCAAGCCGGACGTTCACGAGATCGTCATGGGCGGGGCCTGTTGCAAGGACTGCGGGAAGACGACGTGGGCGAGTCTGCCGGCAGACGTCCCGAGCCACATGTTCGGTCCCCGGCTGCTCGCGTTCATCGGCTATTTCCTCGGCGCGCGGACGAGCCGGCGACAGTTGCGGGAGTACCTCTCCGAGATCTTCGGCATCCCAGTCTCGCTCGGCGCCCTCAGCGAGGCCGAGGAGCGGATCAGCGACGCTATCGCTGCCCCGGTGGATGCCGCGGCCTGCTACGTCCGCGCGCACCCCGTGAAGCACGTGGACGGAAGCACCTGGCGAGTCGCCGGCCTGTATGCCGCGCTCTGGACGATCGCAACGCGGTCCGTCGCTGTGTTCTTCGTCACCGCCGATGCTTGTCGCGAGACAATCGCCGCGCTCCTTGGAACCCTCTCCGGGATCATGGTGACGGACCGAGGCTCGCAGTTCGGCTTCTGGGCCATGGAGCGGCGGCAGATCTGCTGGGCGCACCTCATCAGGAAGTTCGTCGCCTTCTCCGAACGCAAGGACGCGGGACGCCAACTCGGGGAGGACCTTCTCCTGCTCTCTCACGCCATGCTGTCCGCCTGGCACAAGGTGCGGGACGGCACCCTCACACGCGCCAAGTACCAGAGGATGGCGACCAACGCGCAGATGGCGTTCGAGGGACTCCTCGAACGCGGCGCGGAGCTGCGCCTGCGCGGCGTCTCCGGCTCCTGCCTCGACATACTCGAACACAAGGCCGCCCTCCTCACGTTCGCCTTCGAGCCCGGAGTGGATCCCACAAACAATCATGCCGAGCGCGCGCTGCGCCCGTTCGTGCTTTGGCGCAAGGTCTCTTACGGCTCCCAGAGCGAGCGAGGATGCCTGTTCGCCCAGCGAGTCATGACCGTGATCCATTCGCTTCGCCTCCAGCGAAGGTCGATCCTCGGCTTCCTCCTTGCAGCTTGCGACCCAGCTCAACTGGAAGTCCCCACGCTGATCCCGTCCGACGGGTGAACGGGTACGTGGATACCACCCAATTCATGGCGCCGACGTCGTCATCATGGGCGGAACGATCAAGGAGAATTGAGGCTATTCATGCGACCGAAGGCCAAGCCAGTCCCCGAATCCGCACGGCCCGGAAACGTGACGCCCCTCCGCGCGCGCTCGTCGGATCGAACGCCGGATAGGAGCTCTCCCAGACGCGCGCGGATTGTCGCCCTCAGCGAGCAGGGGCGCATTCTCGTGGACATCGGTGGCAGTGTCGTGCCGGCAGCAATCAGCACGTCGGCCTGCGAGACGGAGTTGCTCGCGGCCGTACGCGCGTCCGCGGAGGTGCTCGTGCTCTTCGTCGACGATGATCCGGCCCAGCCGGTCATCGTGGGGCTCCTGCGCGATCGGCTCGTCCTCGACGAGAGTACGGAGCGCATGCCGATCGCCCGCAGCCTCGACTTCGGGGCCACATCGGCGATTCGACTTCGTGCAGGTGAGGCGTCCATGGAGCTCTCTGCCGACGGTCGTGTGGAGATCCGAGGTCTGGAGGTCGTGTCGGTCGCAGAGGGCACGAACCAGGTCATCGGCGGGTCGGTCAAGATCAACTGACGTCGGTGCGCGATGCCCGCTCCTTCGCTCACCAGCGGTTGTTCCGTCACGGTCAACGATCGGACCGTCGTCCATCGCACATCCGCGGGTACCGTGCAGGGCTTCCCGGACGTCTGCTTCACCCCTGACCGCCACGGACCTCCGGTCGCCTACACGAACTACGCACACTCGATGGACGCCCAGGCGTGCTGCGACTCCATCTTCTGCGATGGCCAGCACGTCATGAAGCTCACTTCGTTTCTGAGCCCGAGCTACGGAGACGAAGCGGGCTTGGGCGGAGGCATCAGTTCGGGCTGCTGCCAGGGGAAAGCCACGTTTCCGTGGGGCAGCGACAGCGTGAAATTCGAGGGCGAAGAAGCACCACGCCATCTCGACATCATGGGCGCGAACCACATGAGCCCGCCCAACATCCACGGGCTGCTGCTCCAGCTCATCATCAAGGTCAGCATAGGTGAGCTGCTTTGCATCGCGTTCTGCGCCTGCAATGACAAGGGGCTGAAGAGCGATTGCTTTCGACCCAAGTTCGCGGACCTGCTGTACACGTCGGGGCCTACCCCCTACTACGATCCCCGGTTTCCCGGCGTATGGCTCGAGGTTCCATACGATATGAGCACGAAGCCGCCAACGATGATCTCCAGCGACGTCGATAGTTCTTACCAGAAGACCAAGACAGAAAAAGGCAAGCCGGGAAACCGATGAAGGTCCCTGAGCGCTGGTTCAACCTGAGGGCGTGGGGTTAGACCATCCCCGACGTGGTCGTCACCAAGGACCCTTCGCGCCCACCAACGGACCGCACAAACATAAAAATGGTCTACGAGGTCAAGTTCGACGGAGACCAGGAGCGCGACGGTCAGTTTGACGCTCAGCGCAAGATCAGCGGCGAACGGAAGGGGGGGCCGCAGAAGTTCAAGGTGCTCGATGCGGCATCGTGCGGATGTACCAGCCGGGCGGACGTCGAGAGCGCGCTGGCGAAGCTCGCGGACTCGGCACTGCTCAAGGTGCTGAATGCGGCCTCGATGCGCGAGTGGATGGAATGGGAACGCGCGCATACACCGCAGCCCGATCCACCTCCGCCACCAGATGAGTATCAGGCTCCAGGCCCCCGGCCTGGATACATGCCAGGCGGCCCGAATCCCGTGATGCCTGGCGACCCCGGGTGGCGGTACACACCGGCGACGCCCGAGCTTCCTGTTTCGCCCTCCCCCGAGGTTCCCGTTCCCGTCACCCCCGAGGTTCCCGTTCCCGTCACCCCCGAGGTTCCCGTTCCCGTCACCCCCAAGATTCCGATCCCTGTGAGGCCGCCGCTCATAGGCCCAGGGCAGCTCCCGGTGGAGCCCTTGCTTCTTCTCAACGACGCACCGTCGAAGGCGGGGGGGCTCGCTGGCGTGGCGCCTTGGTACGAAGCGCCACTCGCTGTGATCGCCGCGATGGAAGGACTCGCGTAATGCCCGCGCGCACGCTCGAAGAATTGGTGCAGGGCCAGTCCACCCAAGTGGGTCTGGTAGCGAGTCTCTTTGGTCCGCCGGCCATCAACACTCCGATTCTGGAGATCTGCGAGGGCTACTTCGATCGGTATGGACAGCATCTTCGAACGTTCCGCGAAGACGACACCGCTAGGCCGCGCGCGTTTGGCGTCCACGAACGGGCCTATCCTCGACGAAGACTTTCGAAGCCTGGAGGTGACGTATACGTTCGCGCAACCGCCGCTGCCGACCTTGATCATGCAAGCTGGTGGCAGCTCAGTTGCGCTTTTAGCCGAAAGGGCGACGATCTAAGCGGTATCGTCTGGTCCATCCCTCCAGGCTCCCCGCCGGAGGAACTCCTCCGGACCTACCTAGAGGCGGCGAGGCGAGGCCCCTTCCTCCACGGGTCCGCGGGCTGCGGTGTGATCTCGCCTATCGCCGTTGTCGCGGAACAGCAGAGTCGGGCAACGGTGGAAGCACTCATGAAACGTTTTGTCGGTCTCGACGTTCCGGACCTCGCTACCAGACTTTTCGCGACGGACGGAATCGAATGCACCAACTGGCTCACGTTCGTTGCCGACCGCCTTCTCGAACGTGTGGGTGGACGCGTCAAACTCCGAAGGAAGGTGGGCTCGACCATCGTAGTTCACGACACGGATCACGGCGTGTTGATTCAGGCGGGTCCCCGCCCGCTCTCCGGTGATACCCATCAGCCCGACGAACTCGGGCCGTACCGCGAGGTCGCAGCTGCGCTCAAGCCAGCGTTCTCCTGGGGTGATGATGACGAGCCGAACCCCTGGCGAAGGCGTTTCTTCCGGGGAGCGAAGTGGCCTTGAGCGAGCGTAGGGGCCGTCAGTTGAGCTTCCCTTACGTGGGCAGGGGGCTCGCGAGACAGCATATCCATGCGCTGGAGTCGATTGCTCTTCGCGAGCACGCTGCGACTTTCGCGACGAGGGCGGCGCCCTCACCCACGCTGCGGGAGCACCGCGCTCAGCACCTCCGATGCCTTTCCCACCGACAGGACGAAGCGATTCACGAGTCGCTTGTTCAATTGCAGTACGGGGCCTTCTCGATGACGGCCAACGCTGCCCACGTCCTCGGGGTGCTCATGCCCGACCGCTGTATCGGAGCCGGCGGCCACGTTCTGCTCGAAGCCCGCCGCGTCTTGGGTCTCGTAGATGGTCTCGCGCGTGCCGGTCTACCCTCACGCCCGATGATCGGCGACGAGGTGTCGGTCGAGGCGTACTCAAGGCTGAACGACGTGCCGCACGGTGTGCTGATCCGCCACCTTTTCTCCCAAGAGCCCAGGGCCGGGCTATGGGCTGCGGCCCGCGCCACCCGTGTCCCCGATTGGACGATCGCGCGTCTCGGGACGCTGGTCATGCAGGAACAGCCTACAGCCATCGCGCGGTACAGGCCGCTCGCGATCTATGCATGGGGCGTTGCGGCAGCCCGCCGCCACGGCGCGCCAGATCCGAGCTTCGCGGCACTGATCGATGGTCTGCTCGGGGACACCCTCTGTCACGAACAGGCTGAAGACGCTCGCGCCGGCATCGGGGCGAATGCCACGTTGCTCGCGATGAGCGTCGTGGGGCACGTTGCTACGGCCGCGCGAATCGCTCGCGCGATCGAGCTCTCCGGACCGACGGTCGACAAGCTCTTCGCGCTCGGACTGCTGGGCGTGCCCCGATTTGCAGATGTCCTCGTGGCGACCATGCGGAGCTCCAACGAGGCTCTACGTCTCGAGGCTCTCCGCGCAATCTACCTGATGACGGGTCGAATGTTCGTCGAGGGGGGTGAGGAGTCGATGCGCGATGACGGCATCGGCGCAGTCCCAGACCCGGGTGCAGCCGAGGCCTTTTTCGCGGGCTGGCGGCACCGCCACGACCTTGCCCGTCTGCATCTCGGAGTCGCGCTCGCTCGCGACGGAGATGGTCCCGCCTCGTCCAGGCTGCTGAATGCCATCTTGACAGGCAGGCCTCGTCAACTTGGGTCGCTCTCACTGCCGGGACTCTTCGATGGCCGTGCGAGGCTGGGAACAGCGCCGTTCACCATCGCTCCGCCGACGGGCCGGGTGGACCTCGTTCCGCTCTCCCGACCCGCCACCTTCCACCCCGACGGGTTGCGACGTGCACGTCCGGAATGACACGGATTTCCCGTACAACGTGCCGCTGGTCCTCGTCGAGCAGAGCCGCGTGCTCGAGTTGTCGACCGAAGCGGACACCTGGCAGACGCTGATCAGCTCGCGGTGTGGCTCGCCGCCGCGATCCGCGCCGAGACGACCGAAGACGTCTTTCATCCGGCCGCGTAGGCCGAGAGCAAGCCGCCAAGGCGCCAAAACGCCAAGAACTCAGCGACAGGGGATACGCACTTCCGTCGTGACCGCGCCATCCATGAGGGTTGCGACCCGGCGCTCCTCCTGCGGGACCAACTCGAGCTCCATGTCGCCGCCGTGCTCGGCGCCGAGGAAGTTGCCGTCGACGTCGAAGATGACCGGGCCCGCGTCCGCCATGTTCTCGCTGGGCGTGACGACGAGTCGATGAGGGACGCGCCCCTTGTACGCGACGTACACCGCCGACGTCGCGTCGGTCTCATCTCGCCAATGACAGATGCGTGCGAAGACCTCGGGCGACGGAACGACGCGCACGTTGGTCGAGACGACGGGCCGCGCGCTCGTCGGGGTGGACGTCGTCGTGGAGGGTGAGGACGATCGCGAGCAGGCGGTCGCCCCCACGAGAACGAGCGCGGCCATCCGACGGACGGCCGCGCCGCGTCGAGGGTCGGTGGACCTGGGGGCGGGCATGTGAGGTTGGAGTCGCGTCGCTCCGCGTGTGACGGCCGAGGCGCGAGCGCGCCCCGTCGTGGTGCCGTGTTCACGATCATCGGTGTCGAAGACAGACAAGGCCGGTTCTGGAGCGGCGACGTGCCGCCGGACGCGATCTGCCGATGACGCGTGCATTCTCCTCGATCAATCCCCCATCTCGGCGTCGTGCATCTGCTGGACCGGATCGTTCACAGGCTGAATCAATTGATCCGCCCCCGCCTCCGCGATCCCCAGATCCATCAGCTGCCTCTTCACCGCCGCAGGATCCTGCGAGCGCGCCAGCACGCTCATGTCCACGACCAAGAACCGGGGGCATGACCCGAGCGCGGTCTCCAGCGTGGTGGCCAAGTTCGCGATGGTCGACCCGGGTCGCACCACGGCGGTGTACTCGGCGGTGTGTTTGACCCGGTCCAGCAGCCGCGACAGCAGCGTCATCAATGGACCGTTCCAGAAGTCGATCGACCCTTGGCGATCGGCGATGAACCCGATCACGATTGACGCGACAGTGATGACGCCGCCGGCGAACTGTCCGCCCGGGACCTCCATGAAATAGGAGGCGACCAGCACCGCGGAGCCGATGAAGCTGAGCTCCAAGCTCAGGACCTTGCCGACGGTCATGTCGGCCGGGTTCGTGTACCAGAAATAGTCGACGAGCTGCATCGTCGAGACGATGAGCCCGCCAATCCCGGCGATGGCGCCGGCGATGTTCCCGGCGGTCTGGAGGAAGCCGGTGAAGCGGGCCGCCGCTCCCGCCGCCGTGCGGAGGTTGACCCAGACCTGGATCCCCGCCGAGGCCGTCCCGAACCAGGAGGACCAGTAGTTGACCTGGTTCGTCCACGTCGGCTGGGCGTTCGCCGCGTCGCGGTTCACGATCAGCATCACACCGGTCAGCACGAACAGCGTCCCGGAGGTGATGCCGCCGGTGTTGATCCTGGTCGTCATGTCGCGAACGGCGGACTCGAGGCCCCGGCGGTTCACACCCCGAATGGCGGCCTCCGCAGCCGCCATCGACGCCTCGCTGGACCCGAATTTCTGTCCGAACTTGCGGACCCAGCTCAGGGCCTCGTCGGTGTTCAACACCGCCCCGTTGAGGCTCCCTCCGGCGAGCTTCCGATAGACCCACGTGTGCGCCGCGGACACGTAGACGTTGGACGCGCCGCCCGCGTTCCCCGTGAATTGGGACGACACGTTCGCCGCGGTGCCGATGACGCCGGCGGCCGGGCTCGCCGGGTACTGGCCGGCGAGGTTGCCGATCGTGTCGGGGGTCGCCTCCGTGATGATGCGGATCAAGTCCCAGTCCCCGTCGATCGCGTCGAGCGCGCGGATCGCGCGCTGGGTGAGGCGGTTGACCCACTCCTTCATGGGTCCCGCGTAAGCCGCCTCGGTGCCCGAGCCGTGAGCGGCGATCACCGTGTCGAGGTGGTCGATGTGCCCGCGTAGCGCGGCGTTGTGGTGCAGCAAGCGATTGACCGTCTCGGCGTTCGTCCGCTGCGTGTTCACGATGGACGCGTACCGCGCGGTCGCTCCCGCACCGGCGATGGTGGCGCGCGCCGCGTCCGAGAGGTGATCGGCAGCGTTCGCGATCGTGTTGAGACGCGCGTCGAGCGGGCTCGCGTCGCGGGCGATGTGCGTGAGGATCGCCGTGAAGTACGCGAGCTGGCACGTCTCGGCCACGCGGTCGCGCGCCTGCCCGACCTGGCGCACAGCGTGTTCCATGCGGTCGAGGTAGACCTCGAGGATCTCGAGGACGTGGCGCATGGACACCATCCAGTCGGGCATCGGATCGACGGTGACCGTCCCGCTCGGCGCGACGTGGACGGGCGCCTGGATCGCGCCGACGTGGAGCGGGAGCTTGACGGGGACCCGCCTGTCGAGCGTCGCCCGATCCGGCGCGTCGTCGTTCAACCCGCCCGCAGACTGGACGAGCGAGGCCTCGCGAAACGGCGCGTTCGCCGCCGCGCGCCAGACAATCTCGGGCGTGATGGGTGTCTCCGTCGCCGTCTGCAGACGGTTGTGGTGGGTGTCGATGGCTTGCTGGATGGTCTGGTTCGCCCCCAGTACGACGTCCATCCAGATCTGCGCGCGCTCCTCGAGCGGCATCCCCACCTGGAAGGGGCCGCGGTCGTGCTCCACGCGCTGACGAAACTGCGCAAACCCCTCGGCGGTGACCCGAGAGGTGTTGTAAAGGTACAGATCGTCTGGCGTGCTCAGGTAGCGATGACAGAAGTCTTCGAGCGTCGATTCGACCATGCGAACGACGGTGAGGGATCGGGGGAGTTGCTGGTAGGGCATGGCTACTGGGGTCCTCGATCGGAGTCGTCCTCGTCACCATCGTGGGCGCTTCGGAGCGCGTCGCGCGTCGCCTCGTCCACCACGCCGGTCTCGGTCAGGCCAGCGGCGCGCTGAAACGAGCGCAGCGCGTGCTCGCGTGCGTCGTCGGGGGGCTCTGGGACGGTGGGCCGGTGCGCGGTCGCGCCGAGCACCCCTCGTGACAGGACGTCCCGGAGCGATGGCGCGAGGTAACCGAGGTGCGCGAGACGCTGGAGGACGCCGCTGTCCTCCTCGATCGGGTCGAGGTGGCCGACGTGGATCGGGTAGGAGACCCGGCGCTGGGGGAGTCGAAGCAGACACTCGGTCACGGTGACGGGGACGTCGAACTCGACGTTCCCGTCCCGCCCGAGCGTGCCGGTGATGGGATCCTTTCCAGCGCCGAAGAGCTGCCAGGGCTCGGGCTGTCGCTCCGCGTCGCTCGACTGGATGTGGATCTTGATGTGGACCTTCGGGACGTCGGCCTTGTACCGCTGCGTGCCGCCCGACGCGAAGGACGGGCCCTCGGCCCGCTGCGCGGGGATCTGGAGGACGTCCCCCGGCGCGAGCTGGTTGGGGTTCGGCCGGCGCTCGCGGAGCTCACGGTTCTCGTCGAGGTTCCAGACCTCGTCGGGATCGAAGCCGTGCAAGACAGCCAATCGGGTGAGGTAGTCCCCCTGGCGGACGATGTACATCTGGAGTGGATAGCGAGGCATGTGCTCTGCGTCCTTTCAGGCGCTCGCGGCGTTCGTGAGATCAGGGAAGGTGACGTGGCCTGAGCCCTCGACGTCCACCTCGGCCTTGCCCTCCTCGTCGAGGTAGCCCACATAGGTCCCGCCGCCCTCCAGCTCGATGACGAAGCGCTGGTAAGGGATGGGCGCGCCGTCCCGATCCACGAGCTCGATCTTCGTCTTCTGGGGCTCGGACGCCTGGATCGTGTCGCTCGCGGCCGTGGGCGAGTTGAGCAGCACCTGAGAGCCGTCGAGCTTCGCCTCGGACTTGAGGCCGAGGCTCGCGCCGGACGAGACGAGCGCGATCTGATCTTCGGAGACGACCTGGAATGTCTGCTTCACCTTGAGCTTCGCCGCCCCGTCGCCGAGCAGGAGCCGCGCGTCTTTTCCCCGCACGGTCACCTTGCTGGACGAGATGTCGATCTCGCCGGAGCAGATTCGGATGAAGCTGTGCCCGCACCGGAGCACGACCTGCTTCTCGGAGTGGATGTCGATGACGTCCGTGCCCGTCATAGTCGTCGGCCCCTCGACGAGGACGTTCGCGGAGCCCTTTTCGTCGTGCCGCCCCACGATCACCGCTGCGCCGCGGCGCACCTCCGTGAACGAGCTGCCGTGCGTGACGACCCTGTCATCGCCGATGATCTCGCGGCGATCGTCACCCTCGACGCGGGCGTGCCGATCGCGCCCGACGCGGAGCCGGAGATCCCCCTGAATCGTGCTGTGGCGCGAGCCTTCGAGCTGGTCGGTGTCCCCGCCGACGACGTGCGTCGCGCGATCGCCGCCGACGCGCGTGCTGTCGCCGCCGTCGACGACAGCGCTTCGATCGCCGTGGACGAGCGTGCGATCCTCCTGGTTGACGGTCGCGGTTCGGTTGCGGAGGACGACGGTGTCGAAGTCGCGCTGCGCGCGGAGGAGGACTTGCTCGCGGGCCGCGGCGTCCTCGAAGGAGAGCTCGTTGTACCCCTCGCTCGACGGGGTGCTGCGTGTCCGGATCCCGCTCCGGGAGCGCTCGCCCGGCAGGTGGAACGGCATCGGGTGAACGGCGTTGTACACGGAGCCGAGGACCAGCGGCTTGTCGGGGTCCCCTCCTTCGAAGACGACGACGACCTCCGTCCCCACGCGCGGGATGAACTGAGAACCCCAGCCCGCGCCGGCCCAGGGCTGCATCGAGCGGATCCACACGCTCGAGTCGCCCGCTGCGGGGTGCCGGTCCCAGTGGAACTGGACCTTGATCTCGCCGCGCTCGTTGACGTGAATCTCTTCGTTCGCGGGGCCGGCGACGGTCGCCGTGTGGCACGCCTGGACGACGCGCGGCTCTGGCAGACGCGGGAGGTACGGGACACCGGCCGGGACGCACTCGAACGTGCATTGGTAGAGCGTGTCCTCGTTCGTCCCCGCGTCGTAGACCTGCGTCCCGCGGTGCTCGGCGCGCGTGACGGCGTAGTCGGCGTTCAGCAGATCGTCGGGGTGGTCCTCGAGTTCGAAGCGATGGCCCGGCTCGATGCGGCACGCGTTCGCCGTCCCGCGGCCGTGGCGAGCGTCGCGGCGAGCGCGCTGGAGCATGCGCTCGGGCTCGGCGTGGACGTCCCTCCAAGCGGGGAAGAGCGTCCGACCGCCGTGCGCATAGAGCTCGGTCGTGGAGGGCTCGAGGCGAGCGTCGAGGAGATCCTCGAGCCCGCTCACGTCGAAGCTCGGAAGGCCGGTGTGCGGGTCGATGGAGACGCCGAGGCCGGGCGTCGCGTCCTCGCCGCGGCCGAGCGATTTCGACGCGTGCGGAGAGGAGAGCGGTCGCTCGGGATCGTAGTCGCGGAACACTGTGCGGACGGATCGAATCGAGCGCGTCAACGAGAACGCGCCGACCTCTTCCTCGCCAGCGCGCCGACCGATACCGCCGCGCGAGAACCGGAGCGAGGGGCTCTTCACTCCGATCCGGAGCGGCGGACCGTGCTCACCGAAGGACGACGCCACGTCCGGGATGTGCTGCGCCGCTTCGTCCAGCGCGGTCTCGAGAAGGTCGTCCGGTGTGGCGCCGGCGAGCGGAAGGTAGGCATCGTGGTTCGTGAAGACCACGCGCTCGGGTGGCCCCAGCGCGCTCTCGGCGAAACCCGCGGCGACGGACGCGAGCTCGGCGAGGACTGGAAGCACACCCGTCCCGGGTGCGCCCGCCGCCTCCATCGCCTGGAAGATCGCCTCGTCGAGGATCGCGGGCGGCTGCTGGAAGTAGAACAACATCCCCGCTTCGGCGGCGATGCGGGTGACGAAGGCGTAGTCCGTCTCGTCGTACTGCGTGAGGTAATCGATCTCCGCGTACTCGCCCTCGAGCTCGAATACCGCAGGGATGTGCCACGCCCGGAGCACGTCGCGGATCACGTCCGCGACCCGCGTGCGCCGGAAGATCTTGTAGTTCTTGCGGAGGCCGAGGAGGTGCATCCGCGGCACCACACGCGCGGTCACCTGGACCCAGTCGCTCCCCGCGATCTGTCGGATCCCTTCCCAGCGCAGCGACGAGCAGATCCCCCGCACGCTGCGGCTCCGCCCGTTCACGCGCATCGCGAAGACCGCCCGCTGCCCGAGCACGAGCGCCTCGAAGATCTGACGCGGCAGCGACGTGACGAGCGTGACGTTGAACGCGTAGAGCCCGGAGATCTCCTCGTGCCCGACGAACGACTCGACATGCATCTCCGCGGGACCGAGCGGCCCCAGCCGGAGAGCGTAAGAATGGAAGTGCGGCATGGTCGCCTCTCGTTCGCGGCGCGCGCAGCAACATCAGCGGCGAAGCGCGAACTGGATATCGCCGATCGAGAAATAAAGGAAGGCGCGATCTGGTACGCCCGTGTGAGCGGATGTTCCCTGTCGGCCGGTTCGGTCGGCGGGCATGGAGTGTCGGCGGGCGCGAGCGTGAGCCCGTATCCGCGGGTCCGTGCGAAGCTGTTCCTCGTCGGGCCCCCTCGTGACAGCCGGGCCGAAGCGTGCCAGGTCTGTCGTGTGGTCACGCAGCGGCTGACCCAAGAGCTCCGAGATGGCGACCGGCACCGAGCTCGCTGACGAGCTTCGCCAGGCCGAGGGCGACTTCGCGAGCGGCGACTTCATCGAGCTCACGGCCGAGGATCTCGATCGCTGCGTCGCGGTGGGGGAGTGGCCGTGGCAGCGCGCGTCCTCCGCCTGAGCACTCGACGATGAGCGCTGGGGCCGGCCCCATTTGGACGGCGTCGATGATCCTGGGGGGGGGCTGCGTGGTTGCGTCCTCGGGGTCGAGCGCAAGACCCGACGCCTCGCCAACCCCAATCTCCTTCGGGCTCGAGGTGGATGGGCAGATCAAGAGTTATGGCTACGGCGTAAAGAACGGCGTGTGTGGCGCAGTGGACGAGTCCCCGGCAACCAGCTGCTGTTCGGCTTCAATGCAGCAACCCAAAGGAGCGTGGATCGGCCCCTACTCCAAGGCGTAGATGGACAACGCCACCCCCAACTACGTCGGCGCCCTCTCGGCGACATGCTGCAAGAGCCCGAGCAGCTCACTGGCCGGACGGTCCTGGGCGCTCGCGACGACGACGGCAACGGCGTGTACGAGACAGTCCTCCTCTTCAACTCGAAATCGGCAACCCTGTCGGGCACGAATGGCGCGGGCCAGACGCTCGTCCGATTCGGAGCGACCGGCCCTCGCGCGAACTTCGACGGCGCGGGTTCGACGGGGCGCGTGGTGAATGGAAACACGTCGATCGCCACGTCGCGGAAAGTGCCGCACGCCCTGGCGATCTACTCGCTGGACTAAGGGCGCGTCCGGAAATAAGTGGCTGCACCGAGGGCGACGCGAAGATGACGGGACCTACGCCACGCCGGCCCACAGGTGGGCGCAGCGCTCGTCCGCGGGGATCTCGCGGACGCGCGCGAGATTGGCGACGCGGCCCTCACCAGCGCCAGCGAGCGCCGACGGGATGCTGCGGGAGCTCGTCCTCACGCGTCCCACCCTCGCCGGCCCGGTCTTCAGGGGCGTCGCTGCGATACCGGCGGAGTGGACGTCACTGGGCGCAGCACGGCGCGCTGTGATGCGATTCCGCGCTCCGCTTCGGCAACGCGCGCGGACCACGGAGTCGGGTGCCGCCCGCCCCTGCCCTGCTGCCCCTCACCGCGGACATCTCTTCCAGCGACACCGACTTCGACACGGTGACCGAGCTACCATCGAACGGAGAAACCAAGACACCGCCGAACGCGGCCGGGCGCGAGCATTGCGAAGCGTCTCCACGTCGATCCCGCAGCCCGTGCCCTCACTCGAGCGTCAGTCGAGCGGCCGTCTTCATCGCGCTCGTGGAGGTTCAGGTGGCGCTCGAGGGTCAGGTTCATCAGCACGCCGCCAGCGTTCTGGCTCCCCAAGCCGGCCCGCCGTCCGGGGCCACCGGCGCGGAACGCAAAAGCACAGTTCGCAAGTCCTACTCGCCCGACAATCGATCCGCGGCGTGCGCGGGCACGCAATGCAGCACACCGAGCGCGAGCGTCGATTCCTGAAGCACCCGAAGCGGGTGCTCCACATCGAGTCGATCTACCGCGGGCGGGCGTGAGGCCCGCGGCGATCACGGCGCGGGGGGCCTGACGCCGACGCTGCACTCGAGCTTCGCGCATGCGGCGTCGGTGGAGCAGACGTCGCGCGCGCGAGCGCCGATGCAATCGAACGGCGTCGCTCACCGTGCCGCACGTCGGAAAGTCCGACGCGCACGCGTCGAGGCTCGCCGTCCGGATCTTCGATCCGTTCTTGCAGTCGAAGCCGATGTAGTCGACGTGCGGCACCATCTGGGGATCGCCCGCGGCGACCGCCGTCGCGTAGAACGCGCAGAGACGGGCGCGCTGCTCCGCGGTCGCCTTGGAGAGCTCGAGCTCGCCCGGAATCCCAGGATCCAGGGCGAGCGCCCTCTCCACCCGGGCCGAGCGCGGCTCGGCGGGGCAGCTCCGCGCGTCGGCGAGGAGCTGGTCGTCGCCGACGAAGCACCCGCCGAGGCCAATCTCCTTGCAGAGGGCGCGCATCTCGGCCGGCTCGTTCTCCCACATCATGATCGGCGACTCGCTGAACGCGTTCTGAGCCGGCTGGAGCGTGATCTCACCGCACGTGAAGCAGACGCGCATCTCGGCGAGCGGCTTGCCCGCTTTGTCCAGGAAGACGAACCCGTGGTGCGGCTCGAAGAAGCACCGCGAGCGGCGCCGCTTCCAGCGGTGACTGCCGCCGCCCTCCGAGTGCGACGCGCCAAAGCTCTTCGCCTCGAGCACGAACCGCGTGAGCCGCTCGACCTGCGGTGGAGAGAGCGTCACGGATTGCACGACGCCCGAGCAGAACGTGCCGTCTTCGTGGAGCAGACACTCCGCCCCGAGCTGGGAGAAGCCGAACGCGTAGCCGCGCACCTCGGCGATCGTCGACGCGGCGAGCGTGCCCTTCGCAGGCAGCTTGCCGAGGGGTCCGAATGCGCGTGTCCAGAGCTGGAGGTTCGCGACGTCGGTGAGCCGTGCGAGCTCGTCGGCCGCGGCCTGCGCCGTCGGCGCGCACGGCAGGGCGGACGCCGACGCGACGGCGGTCGCGCTCGCGTTCGCATCGGCGGAGGGCTGCGGCGTTGGCTGCGCGTCTCGCGTCGCCCCGCACCCTGCCACCAGGAGGGACGCCGCGAGCGCGAGCGCTGCCGAAATCGAGGACGGCCTGGCGACGGCGTGGTCGAGCGCGTCGGGGAAGCCCCACGCCTTGAAATGCTTCGGGAGGACGAACGTGTGCATCCCGGAGATGCGACCCTTCGCGGTGAGATCGAGCACGGTCATGCACACCGGGACGTAGGGGCCCCCGTCGGTGAAGCAGACATACGCGAGGCCCGCGGGCTGACCGTTCATGGCGCAGGGAACGATGCGGTAGCGGCCGGGGCGGGGCTCGCCGTCCCACGTCCCGCGGCTCGTCATCGTGGCGACCACCGCGTCACGGCCGTCCAGCCAGTAGGCCCACGGCGGCATCGTGAGGATCGCGTCCTCCGTCAGGAGGTCCACGAGGCCCGCGAAGTCGCCCGTCTCCCACGCGCCGACGAACCGCTGCCTCTGCTTCTGCGGGGTCCACGGGGCGGAGCCCCGTGTGGAGCCGCTCGAGCTCCTGACGCGCCTCGCCGCGATGGTGCCGCCGCGGTTTGGCGCGCCGCCGGCACGCCAAACGGAGGTTCTATCCACGACGCCCCGAAAGGGGCGGGGGTGGAGCCCACATGATCAGATTTCATGGAGTGGTCTCGCCGCATTCGTCGCTCTGTTCGCGCGTGGTGCCCGAGCCACCGCGGGAGAGCGGCGTGAAGAGTCGCGAGGTGCAGCTCTCACTCTTCGACGAGGAGAGCGCCGAGCCGACGCGCCGCCCTTGGGCCTGGCTCCTGCGTCACGTGTTCGCGATCGACATCACCTCGTGTCCGCAGTGCAGCGCCGAGATGCGGTGGGTCGAGGTCGAGACGACGCCGGAGGCCATCGCGAGGCTGCTTGCGAAGCACGGCCTCGCCGAACGCCCGCCTCCGCACGAGAAGCCCTCACCGCCGGGGCAGCTGAAGCTCCGCTTCGACGCCTGACCCGCGAACGCGCGCCTCTCGCGACACGAGGCCGCAGGCACCGTTCCGTCCTCGCTCGACCTCGCGGGAGCGGAGGCCGCTCGAAACGGAATCCCATAGCGATCGACGACCGAACCCGCGATAGGCTCGGTGCGCGTGCTTCATCCCTGGATGTACCGCTTCTCTTTCCCGGTCACCCACGTTCTGGACGACCATCATCGACGAGGTGTCGGACGAGGAGTGGGTGGGTCACGTCATCGACGGCGACCCGCTCGCCGTCGGCCCCTGACGTGGGAGCGCCCTCGCCCGCTGGCGCGCGCTCCGAGAAGGAGAAGAAGGAGCTCCGTCGCCGGCTCGTCGAGGGCCTCGTCGTCGCGATCGAAGCCGCGGGCGGGTACTCGTCCGTCACCGTCGCCGACGTCGTCCGCCACGCGCAGATGTCCAAGCGCTCGTTCTACGAGTTCTTCGCCGACAAGGACGAGTGTCTGCTCGCCGCGTATCGAGGCCTCAGCGAGCTCACGATCCGCGGCATCGAGGCGGCGTTCGTCCACGGTGAGCCCGACGCGGCCGGCGGGTGGGAGCCCCGCATCCACGCGGCGGCGAACGCGTACGTCACGACGCTCGCGCTGCGGCCGCTCCTCACGCGCACGTTCCTCCTCGAGATCCACACGGCGGGGGGCCGCGGGCTCGAGGTCAGGCGGACGGTGCACCACCGGTTCGCGACGCTGCTCGAGCGGCTCGTCGACCTCGCGCGCGGCGAGAACCCAGCCCTCCAGCGGCTCACGCGGCCGATGGCGATCGCGATGGTCGGCGGGATCAACGAGCTCGTCCTCGACGCGCTCGAGGCGCACAAGCACACGAAGCTCTCCGGCGTCGCCGATGCCGTGACCGAGTTCGTCCGGCGGCTGGTGCTCCTTCCCGCGACGTAGGCCTGCCGGTACCTTCACGAGGAATCATGGCGGGGTGGCCGTCGGCACGATCATCGCGGGTCGGGCGAGGCATGCGCGTCGAGCGTCGCCTGCCACGCTCCGTCGACCGTGACGTCGCCCAGCGAGACGACGTCGCGCGCGGCGCTGAACTCAAAGCGGGGATCCCCGTCGAGCGACGGCGTCATGAAGGCGGAAGTGTCGCAGGCGAACGGCGTCCTCACGTCCCTCGCGTTCAACGCCACCATCACGAAGAACGGCACCTCGACGACGCTGTTCTTCGGCGAGGAGGCCACCGTGAAGGAGGGCAGCACGAACGTGAAGGTCGCCCTCTTCGACGACAAGAACGACTCGTACGTGTTCGTCGCGAGCGTCGGCCCGAGTGGCATCTCGACGAGCGTCGATGGCAGCAACGGCAGCTTCAGCTGCAACCTCACCGAAGAGGGCGGCAGCTGCAGCGGCGACGCGAGCTTCCAGTTCTAGGACGGTCTAGAAGCTGAGTCGGTAGTCGGGAAATCCATAGCTCGCGATCGGAGGAAGCCCCGCGGTGATGACACCGAGGGGCTTTCCCGTTGGCGCTTCGATGAAGCGGGCATTCACGCCGTCGAAGGCGACGACGACCTTGCCGTCGTCTCTCCACGCGAACGTGGTCGCGCTGATCGTCGCGGTGTGGCCGAGCTCCCTCGTGAACGTGGGATCGAAGAAGCTCACGCCTCCGTCCGTGCCCTCGCGATCCGGGCGGTACGAGACGACGGCAGTGGAGGCGTCCGGCGAGAACGCGCCGGCGATCGACATCCCATGCGCGCGCGGCATGTCGGGCGCCCGACCGCCTGGCGCGAAGTTGTGGAGGACGAGCGCCGAGTAGACTTCGAACGTGTTGGGTCCCTTGCCGTAGAGCGGAAATGCCGCGCCTTCGGGCCACGTCTCGAGCGGCTTCGCCTCGGGATCGCGCCAGTCGTAGAACCGGCGGATCTGGAGGTCGACGTTGTAGTCGATTGCCGAGTACCAACCGCCGGCGAAAGTCGGCGCGATGGCGCCGACCTTCGGCCGCTTCGCGACCACGTGGCCCTCGAAGTCGTAGACCGTGACGGTGCCCTCGCGCGTCGCACCATACCCGTAGTTCGGATAGGTGTAGCCCCACTCGTCCTGCTTGCCGACGACAGCGACCTTGCCATTCTCTCGATCGACCACCAACGCACGGCACGAACTAAGGTTCGGCGGGTCGAGCGTCGCGATGTGCTTCGGCGGGCTGCGTCCATCCCACACGCTGAGGTGCTCGTCGTCTCCGCAGTAGACGATCCGCTCGTCGTCGATGAACCCGGCGGGCACCGCGTTCGCGCCGGGGCGCAGGCGCGCGAGCGTCTTCGCCTGCTCGACGTCGAAGAAGAGGAGCTCGCCCAGGTTGCTCCACACGACGAGCCTGCAGCCGTCGCTCGACACGGCGCCGCCGACGATCGTCGTTCCGGCCGCGCGAAACCCACGCGCGGGCGCATGCCCCATGTCGGGCGGAACGCATGTCTTCTTCGGGGGCGGAGGCGGTGGCGCGACGTACGCGTCGGGCACCGGACCGAGGTCCTCGAACGGTTCGACCGTGACCTCCTCGGCGGAGGGCGCCACCTCCGCGACCGACGGCGCGGGAGAGGGCACGGGGTCGGGCGCACACGCGGCAAGGGCGATCCCCAGAGCGAGCGCCAGGTGCCGTGTTCCGGGCCTCGGCTCGCACCGTGGCCGCTGCTCGCTTCGCTCACTCCGCCCGGGGCTCCTGCCCTCCGTTCGCCTCGTTCGCATCGTCTCTCCTCGTCGTCGCGAGGGACCGGAATGTGACCGGGCGCCAACGTCCCTCGGGAACAGGCGTACGCGCGGGGCGAACTACGGCTTCCCCGCGGTGATAGCGCCGCGTGGCTTCATCGATGGGACGTCGATGAACTTCACGTCGAGCGAATCGGTGTACGCGAGCGTCTCGCCCTCGTGCGTCCACACGTAGTCGCTCGCCCATCGAATCTCGGTGAACCCAAGCTCCTCGTGGAACGCAGCGTCGAACAGCGCGAGCCCCGTTTTGGCCTTGGGCTTCGCGGGGGTCGGGAGATCGGCGCGGTAGAAGACGACCGAATATTTGCCGCCGACGTCGAACGTCCCGTTGTACGGCACGCCGCGATCGAGCGGGAGGGCGGGGTTCTTCGCCGCTTCGCTCGAAAGGTCCTCGAGGCCGATGGGATCCGGCGGCCGACCGTGGATCCCGAGCGGCCCCCGACCGAGGCCCTCGAACGCGACGCCTTCGGGCCAGGCGCTCACGGGTTTCGCGTTCGGATCGGTCCAATGGAGGAACTGGCGCTTCGGCAAATGGAACCAGGTGAACCATTCGCCCGAAAACGCCGCGTACGACACGCCGACACCATCGCGCTCCGCGAGGATCTTCCCGTCGTGGTCCATCACGACGAGCTTGCGTTGCTCGGCGTACAGGTCTCCACCGACGAGCAGCGCGATGCGCCGACCGGTGCGATCGGCGTAGATCGCGCGACAGCCCGTGGGGGACGGCAGCGGCAGCTTCACGACGTCGACGGGCTGCGACCGCCCGTCCCAGAAATGCAGTTTGTCCGTATCGCCGCAGAACGCGACGCGCGCGTCGTCGATGAACGCCGTGGGGATGTCGCGCTCCTCGAAGATGGGCCGGACGCGAGCGAGAATCTTCGACGTCGCGACGTCGATGTAGAGCATCTCGCCCATCGCGTTCGTGACCGCGAGGTTGCAGCCGTCGTCGGAGATCGTCGCCTTGTAGATGGGATATTGAGGCGTCCGGAACCCATCGTCCCGCGGTCCGCCGTCGTTCGGCGGATAGCAGCGCTTCTTCGGCGGAGGTTCGACCGCGACGCTGCGGCCTTCACCTTCAGAGCCGTCGGGACGCGGACTTGGCGCGGCGCTCGCCGCGGACGGCGCGCTCGGTGCCGCCGCACCCGAGCTCGCGACGGAGGTCGTCGTCGTCGTCGCGCCGCTCTGCCCGCACGCGAGCATCGGGAAGAAGAACAGCGCGGCGGACCGCGCTCGCCACCGCGTGCTAGCCTGCTCGTCGTGGCCTGGGTGCGGTCGCCCCGCCCCCTCGCGCTCCCCCGTGCCGAGATCGCTCGTCCGACTCCGCTTCGCTCCGTTGGCTTCGATGCGTCGAAGGGCTGCCGTCCTCGCCATAGGGTTCGTTCTCACGGGGTGTGACGATGCCGTCGATGCCACCTCGACGTCTACGTCGTCGTCGTCCTCGTCCGTTGCGACGGGTTCGTCGTCGAGCACCGGAGGAGGCGGTGCGGCGTGCACGTCGAACGAGATCCCCATCGTGGACCAGGGCGATCGCCTGTACGTCCCCGCGACCCTCGCCGGAGCGCAGGTCTACTTCTTCCTCGATACGGGCAGCGCGCTGACGTTCATCTCCCTCGGGGCAGGTCAGCCGAACTTCGTGCCGGACGCGGCGGAGGCGACGTTCGGGTGCAACACGCTCTCGCTCCCCGGGCGCGGGGGCCTCGCGTCCCTCGGCAAGGTGAACGGCAAAGAGGTCGTCGGGTTCATGGGCGTCGACTTCCTCGTTGCGCCGAACGCGTACCTCGACCGAAAGAACGCGACGCTCACGGCGCCCGCACCGACCTCGGCGATCGACGCGAGCGCGTCGTGGTCCGCGCTCGCGTACGACGACGTGCAGGGAATGATCATCGCGCCCGTCACGCTCGACGCCAAACCCGTGCGCTTGATGCTCGACACCGGCGCCCCGGACACGCTTTGGCTCGGCGAACAAGGTCAGCCCGGCGACACCGAAGTGACGACGACCGACGCCGAGGGGACGCCGCTCACGCTCTACCTCGGAAAGGTGTCCCTCGAGATGGCGAGCCGCGCGCCGGTCAGCGTGCCGGTCCTGCGCGCGCCGTCGTTTCCGTACTTCGAGAAGACGGTGATGGCCCTCGGCGGAAACATCCACGGCCTCCTCGGCCTCAGCGCGTTCCAGGGGCGCGACATGCTCTTCGACGGCGAGGCGCACGTCGTTCGCCTCGCCCCCTGATCATCGCGCTCGGATCACTTCGGGCGCGCGCCCGTGTAGACGGGCGCGCACTCGAGCGCGATGCCCTTCGCCGACGGGCCGTACGACTCCACGATGATGCGGCGAGCGAGCTGGCCGTCGCCGCACTTCTGCCAGTTCTCCCACGTGTCGCAGTGCGCGAGCTTGTGGTCGTCCTCGCCGCCGGAAACGACGGAGACGACGCCGTTCGCGTCCACGCTCGACGTGCGGATCCGGATGCCCTTGGCGCATAGGACATCCGACCTGCTCTTTCCACCCCGCAACCTCCAGCCAGGAGCGCGGCCGAGCTATGGGGAGCCCGAACGTCGGCGTCGTGCTGACGAGCCTGCACCTCGAGCGACGGCTCGACGTCAGCGAACACGCGAAGGCCGGCGGCGAGGTCGATTGAAGACGGATCGGTGCCTGCCACGTCGTCTTTCGAGAGGGCGACGTCAGGGGTCGAACCGAAGCCTCAGCTGACCGCGGTGAGGGCCTCTCGTGCGGAGGCGGGCGTGCGGCGAGGCCATGCTTCGCGAGGAGCCTCGCGATCGCGTTCGGCGTGGTCGCGACCTCGACCCACCGCATCTCCGCGTTGCACTGGGGGCACGAGGTCACGTCGAGCTGAAAGACGTGACGCAGGAGCCAGGCCCACGGGCGCCGCGACGGCGCGGCGCTCTCCTCGTCGAAGGAGAGCGAGAGCTGCACCTCGCGACTCTTCACGCCACTCTCCGGCGGAGGCTCGGGCACCACTCGCGAACGGAGCGACGAGTGCGACGAGACCACGCCATGGAACCTGATCATGTGGAAGCGCGGCGGCGGCACCATCGCGGCGAGGCGCGTGAGGAGCTCCAGCGGCTCGAGGACGATCGCGTACGTCCCGTCGCGCCACGGCTTCTTCAGCTCGTACCGGAGCCGCGCATCGGCGAGCGCCGTGAGCCGGTCCTGCGCGATCGGCGGCCGCGCGAGGTACCGGCAGAGCCGCTCGAGGCGGTCGCGATCACCTGCGGGGATCGCGACCTTCGCGTGCACATTGAACCCTGCGATGACGGCGGCCGGCTCGTCGGCGCGCGCGTCCTCGGGGCGCACGAGGCGCGCCGTGCGTTGCCCGGCCCGGTCGCCCAGCAGCACCTTGCCCTCGGCGGCGGCGCTGTTGCAGGACGCGAGGACCGGCTGGTCCTGCGCGAGCTTGGACGACGCGTCGTCGCCGCCGTCGAGCGCGCGCCCGCGCTTCTCGAGCAGCGCCGCGACTCGCTTCGCTGTCCGCTGCGCGACGTCGAGCACCTCGTCCGCACTCGGCGCCGGAAGCGCCATGAACTCGAGCGCGCCAGCGTCGGCATCGCCAGCGCCCTCGACGTACACGCCGTCGAGCGCCAGCACGTGCGAGTGCACATTCAGCCGAAGGGCCGAGTCGAACCTCTGCACGAACGTGATCGCCCCCGTGTGCGCGTCCTCGACGCTCCTCAACCCGAAGCGCCGCTTCGCTCGCCAGCGGAGCGAGCGGGAGACCTCCTCCGCGAACGCACCGAGCACCTCCGCACACAAGTTGCGCTCGTAGCCAAGGAGCATGCGGAGGCCCCACGGAAAGGAGCACACCCATTGGCGCGTCGGCACACGCGGGATGACCTTCTCGACCAGGTGCGCCGCCGTGTCCGCCATGCGCCGGCCGAGGCACGACGGGCAGAAGGCCCGGCGCTTACAGCTGAAGGCGACGAGGCGCTCGAACCCGCAGCGCTCGCAGGCGATCGCGAGACAGCCGTACTCGAGGATCCCGCATCGGAGGTACTCGTCGAACTCGCGCGCGACGAACTTGGGCAGACCCCCGTGCTCGTCCGCGCGCTCGCGAAACTCGGGCCAGTGGGTCGCGACCGTCTGATAGAGGACAGTCTCCTCGGGTTGATGTCGTCGATAGCCTTCGCCGGCAGGCCGTGCGTGCGCTGCGTGCCCCACGGAGCGCGCCGATGGCGGAGCGGCATGCCCGGTCGGATGACCTTCACGAGGTGGCTCAAAAGGGCTTCGGGATGGACATCCTCGAAAAGGCGACCCCTGACGGATTGGCGGAATCGGGTGGCGGCCGACAGCCCTTCTGCTCCGGTGAGCGGCGTCCAGAGCCGCG
Source organism: Polyangiaceae bacterium (assembly GCA_046351395.1). Classification (GTDB taxonomy): domain Bacteria; phylum Myxococcota_A; class Polyangia; order Polyangiales; family Polyangiaceae; genus CAYYKK01. Next base: position 13,073 of record JAXLYP010000049.1, on the reverse strand, counting down.
AGGTGCAGCTCTCGCTCTTCGGCGACGAGAGCGCCGAGCCGAGCAGGAGGCCGTGGGCCTGGCTGCGGCGGCCTCGCGTCGGGCGAGATCTCCATCCGCAAAGCGGATCGATGGGCGACGGCGAACGCGTCGTTCTACGGGAGCGAGGGCGTCTCGCTCGTACCGCCGACCACGACGATCCCCGACCTCTACCGCGTCGGTGCGTCGATCCGAGCGGGCATGAACCTCACGAAGCGCGCCGAGATCCTGGTGAAGACGCGCTGGGGCCGAGAGGCGGGGCTCGGCCTCACGTCGCAGGTCGTCCCGGGGCTCGGCACGTACCTCACGGATCTCCCCGAGGTGGCGGACCGGTTCTCGCTCCTCGTCCGCGAGAAGATCTCCCTCGCGCGCACCGCGGAGGACGACGCGGACGTGCACACGCTCACGCTGTCGATCGGCAAGCAGTGGTTCTGGAACACGACCACGAGCGACCGCCAGGACTCTCCGCTCGACGAGGAGCGGCACCGCTTCCACACGATGCACTCGCTCGAGGCGGTCGGCGCGTTCTTCCAGACGTCCAAGGTCTCGTTCGTCGCCGGGGCGCGCGGCGAGGTCGAAGCGTTCGACCAATCGCTCGACAAGGCCGTGTTCATCGAGGGCGCGGTGCAACACCAACGGCTCGACGAGGTCGTCCCGACGACGCTCGGCAGCGGCGCGCTCTACAGCGAGGTCCGCTTCGATCCGGTGCGCGCGTTCTCCGCGGTCGTCGGCGGCCGCCTCGAGGGGAACAGCACCTACGGCGTGGACGCGGCCCCGCGCGTCGCGATCGCGGTGCGCCCCCACCCTTCGCTGACCCTGCGCGCGAGCGCCGGGCGAGGGTTCCGCGCGCCGAGCGCGAAGGAGATCGGGTTCGTGTTCGACCACTCGGTGTACGGGTACGAGGTCGTCGGCAACCCGGATCTGCAGCCGGAGACGAGCTGGGGCGTCCAGGGTGGGATCGATTGGAAGGTCACGAAGGGCGTGGAGTGGCGCTCGAGCGCGTACGCGAACTGGGTGAGCGACCTCATCGATCTGCGCCCGACGGGGCGGTCGAGCGGCGGGGTGGACGAGTACACGTACGTCAACGTCGGGGACGCGCGAACGTTCGGGCTCGAGACGAAGCTCCGCGCGAGCGCGGGGAAATGGATCCGCGCGGAGGCGGGCTACGCGTACCTCTTCACGAGCGACGACGAGCGCGACGTCCCGCTCTCGGGTCGGCCCCCGCACACGCTCTTCGTCTCGGTGAAGGTCGACACGCCGGTCGGCTTCTCCGCGTACGGGCGCCTCCGCGGCGTGACGAGCGCGTACCTGAACCCGGACGATCTCGGCACCGCGCCCGCGGGATCGCTCGCGCTCGCGCGCGCGCCGGGCTTCGCGAACCTCGATCTGCGCGTCAGCCAGACGTTCAAGAGGGCGATCGAGATCTACGGAGGCATCTTGAACGTGCTCGGCGCGGAGAAGAACCCGACCTGGATCGGCGACCAGCGGCCGGTCGAGGGACGCACGTATTATCTTGGCATCCGCGGCGATCTCCCGCCGCCGGAGGACGACTGACATGCGCATCACGATCCTCGGTTTCGCGGCCGCTCTCACGCTCCTCTCGGGTCTGTCCTGCAAGGAGGGCACGGGAGGCACGGGCAGCGGGGGCGGAGGCGGGAACGGCGTCGCCTCGAAGTCGCTCGACGTCGAGGTCGGCGCGACGCCCGTGTACGTCGATCTCGACACGGCGAAGGTCGTGACCCAGGCCGATCCGTGGGAGCTCGAGCTCGTCGGCACGGACGTGTTCACGAACGGGGGCGTGTCCGGGCCCGGCGCGAGCCGCGCGTTCGGTCCGCTCGATCCCTCGGACTTCGACGCGGGCGCGGTGCCGTCGAGCGTCCCGTTCATGACGGAGGACTTCACGGGCGGGCCCTTCGTGCAGTGGTTCTTCTACGACAACGCGAACCACGTGCTCTACGGCCGCTACCACGTCTATGGCGTGCGAAGGCAGGGCCCGAGCGGCGACGAGCTCTACAAGGTGCAGATCCTCGGGTTCTACGGCGAGATGGCGGGCGCCCCCGTCGCCGCGATCTACTCGCTCCGCTTCGCGCCGGTGACGGCGGCGGGCGTCGGTACGACCGTCGAGCTGAAAGACGTCGACGCGACCGCGGGCGGGTCGAACCCGCCGCCGGGATCGAAGAGCGCCTGCCTCCGCCTCGCGACGGGCGCGGTCACGCTCCTGACCCCGGAGGAGGCGCTCGCCTCGAAGGACTGGGACCTCTGCCTGCGCCGCGCGGAGATCACCGTGAACGGCGGGGACGTCGCGATCGGGGGCGTGAGCGCCGTCGACCTGATGGACGCGGACATCGCGGGCGAGACGTTCGACGAGGTGAGCAAGCGCACCGCGGCGAGCGAGCTGCCCGCGTTCGACGCGGTGGACTTCGCGGCGCTCTCGAAGCCCGAGCTCGCCTACCGCGGGGACGGCAAGCGCAGCGCGTTCACCGATCGCTGGCTCACGCCCGGGTCGAACCCGCTCGCCCCGCGCGACGTCGCGTTCCTCGTCGCCGGGAGCGACGGGGAGACCCCGTTCCTCGTCAAGTTCGACTCGTTCACGGGAGCAACCGCGACGTCGATCGGGACGGCGCACCTGCGCGTCGTCGCCGCGAAGGGGACCCTGCCCTGATCGTTTCCCCTGACTGCGCAACCCAGCTGAATCGCTGGCTCGAGACGATCTCGAACCAGACCGTCGCGCTCAGGACTGCGGAGAGCACGTGCGAGGAGCTGCGATCGTTGTCGTCTGCAGGGAGCGATTCCCGAGGACTTGCTGAATCGTGTGGAGGGAGGTCCCGGACTCGAGCAGGTGCGTCGCGTAGCTGTGGCGCTCTTGCAGGGAGGCCCCGCGCTCGGCCCAGCCAAGTTCGACGCGGTCGTGCAGGTGAGCCGGCGCGGATCACTCGTCCGGAAAGCGGAGCTCGGAGACGGAGACGAGGACGCCGTACGTCAGCCCTCCCGCTCTCGCCGCCGCTCGCCGCGCGGGCTACTCTGTCGGCCATGGCGACCGAGGCGGAAGCGATCCGAGCAATGCGCGAAGGCCATGCGCGTGCAGCGGAGCGGAAGCTGGAGCTCATGCGCACGGAGGGCCCGGAACCCGGGGTCGCGGCGCGCGAGTGCTTCGCCGCGCTGGATGCGCTCATGGAGGCCGGCCTGTGGCCGGGCCCGCGCGACCCGCTGAGCGAGCGGGGCGTCGCGGAGGTGCGCGCGCGCTGGGCGAAGATCGGACAGCGTGCCCGCGCGGCCCGCGGACTCTGAGCGGAGCCTTGGGGTCGCGCTCGCCGCCGTGCGCGGCGCGCTCGACCGGGCTGGCGCGCCATGGATGGTCATCGGCGGCGTCGCGCTGATCGTCCGCGGCGTTCGACGCATGACCACCGATCTCGACGTCGTCGTGCGCGGCGACGCGGTCGAGCTCGACGCTCTCCTCGCGGCCCTCGCGGCGGCGAAGATCGTCCCTCGCATCGCCGACGCCGTCCCGTTCGCGCAGAAGAACCTCGTGCTGCTGCTGAAACAATGAGGCGATTGCGTGGCGGCGCTCGATGCGGAGTCGGGTTCGCGCGGCGTGAGCAGGCCGCCGCGGAATCGACGTGTTGAAGGAAGGCGTTTCGCGCCGTCCGCGAGTTCGTGCTCGGCTATGGGGAAAGAGCGCCGTCGTATGGCTGCGCGACGGGGCGTCGCAGGACCCAGACGTCGACGGCGGCACCCGCGACGCTGGTGTCGGGTGCGGGTGCGGCGCGGTCAGCGAGGCTGCGGCCCATCAAGAAGGGTGGGTGTGAGGGTCCGGGGCGATGCCGGATGGAGCTCCGCCCGCCCGCGAGATCCCAGGCCGTGGTCTGGACCGGAGTTCGGCGGCCGATCACGGCGGGGCCCTCGCGAGGGGGCTGGGTGGGCAGGGGGCGATGGAGGAGCGGCACTCCGCAGTTCGGACACAGACGGACGAGTTGCGCGAGCAGCCTCTCGAGATGGTGGTCTCGCGCGACGCGTTCGCGCCCCTCGCGGCTGCCGCCGAGGAGAGCGAGTGCGCGGACGAGCTTGTCGTTGACGTTGCCGGGCGCGAGCAGCCCGTAGTGGCGAATCTTCACGAAGCGGAGAGGCTTTGAAGGCGTCGAAGCCGGCGAATTCGCCGCGCGATTGGGCTCGACGAATGCCGTCGAGCATCTTCCCGCGATAGAGCGTCGCGAGCACGTGCACGTCGAAGAGGCGGTTCCCCCGGCAGGGTATCCAGCGCTTACCGTCCAGCGAGAGACCGCCACCGGTGACGATGCAGTGGACGTGCGGGTGGAACGCGAGTTCGCGCGTCCAGGTGTGGAGCACGGAGGTCACCCCGATCTCGGCGCCGAGGTGGCGTTCGTCTCGCGCCAGCTCCCGGAGGGTCGCGGCGGATGCGGCGAAGAGCAGATCGTAGACGAGGGTGGGCCGATACCGCGCGAGCCCATAAAGCTCGGCAGGGACGGTGAAGACGACGTGGAAGTGACGAGTCGGCAAGACACGGGCTTCGCGCGCCGCGATCCACTTCTCAGCCGCAAGACACTGGCACTTCGGACAGTGTCTGTTGCGGCACGAATTGTAGACCGGGTGCTCGTAGCCACAGGCCTCGCACGCCTCAAGGTGTCCGCCGAGTTCGGCGGTGCGGCAGCGTTCGATCGCTCGGAGCGCTGGCTGCTGCATGGGGGTGAGCGCGTGGGCGCGACGAAACGAGTCCCCGTGCTCGCGGGCAATGTCTGCGAGCTCGAGTCTCGGTCGCCACGGCGCGCCCTTCGGCGCCTCTGGCACGGCGGGAGTGCGCCGCTATGCCGTGTGCGCGGCCTTCTCGTCGAGGAGCGCGTCGAGCGGACTCTTGGCCTTCGCCAGTGCGGCGCGGCTCACCTGGACATAGCGCATCGTCGTCCGGACGGACGCGTGCCCAAGCAGCTGCTGGATCGTCGTGATGTCCGCACCGCGCTCGTGAAGATGGGTCGCGAAGCTGTGGCGCAAGACGTGCGGCGTGATCTTCTTCTTCAGCCCGGACGTGACCACCGCCGCGCGAATCGCGAGGCGCACCGATCGAGGGTCGATCGACGAGCGCGGGTCGGCGCCCGGGAACAGGTACGGCTTCGGTGGACGCGTCGCGGCCCAGTAGGCGCGGAGCGACGAATGCGGCGTCTTCCCCAGCATGACGTACCGCGGCCTCCCGCCCTTGCCATCGCGGATATGGATCACGCCGCGCGCACCGTCGATATCGGTGACCTGCAGCGCGCACGCCTCGTTGATGCGGAGTCCTGCCCCGTACATCGTCACGGCGATCGCTCTGTAGAGAGGCGAACTGATCGCCCTGAGCAGCGTGAGGATCTCGTCGCCGCTCAGCACCACAGGCAAGGGCGCCCGGTGACGCGGCCACTGGATCCAGGCGACGTCAGCGGGCCGCGCGAGCGTCACGCCAAACAGGAAGCGAACCCCAGCCATCTCGACCTTCAGCCACGACGCGGTCCGCTTGTCCTTCGTGCGTGCAAGGTCGAAGTAGTCGCGGAGCGTTTGCTGGGTGATCTCCTCGGGCGGCCGACCGCAGTGGCGCACGAGCCGCACCGCGGCCCGGTAGTAGTGGTCGCACGTGCCGCGGGCATAGCCAGCTCGCGCGAGATCCGCTTTCATACGCTTCTGCCAGGTAGTCATGGTGTCTTCCTCGGTTCCAGCGGCACTGGAATTGCCGCTGGAATCGAGGGGACACGCTTTCCTGGATCCGCGCTCCTATCCGGCCAGCCGAGCGTCCTCGACGTCTTCACGCAGGATCAACCCGGAAGTCCGCCACCCCGGCGCGAAGCGCCTTCGTTCAACCACCGCCGCTCGGAAGCCTCCGTCGGTACGACCGTCACGGCGACGTGGATGGGAAAGCCACGAACATATGTGCCACGATGCTCCACGGAGGGTGTCGCGATCCAGGGTGGAATATCCGCCGCGATGCCGCTACCAGACGTGCTAGGAGGCGGGCTTCCGGACGCCACAACGGACGACCCGTCTGGCGGTGTAGCGGGTCGAGGTCCAGAGCTGCAGGCCGCGACCACCATCGACAGGAGCGCTGCACCACCGCGATTCACGAACTTTGGGACTGCTCCCTTCGTAGCTGTCCACCAGGTTCCGCGCGCGATGTCCTCCTGATGAATTTGACGTCCGATCACGATATGGCGTCCGCAATGATCGGTTCCGGCGCGACCGACCGAACCATGGATTGGCTGCAGGTCGGCGATCAGCGGCTCCTCTCGATCCTGCGATCCCACCGCGCGAGCTTCGCGCTCTACCGAGGCCAGGACGACGAGGCGATCGCGCTCTTCACCGCCCATCGCGACACGGCGAGGATCACCGGGCACGCGTCGAGCGAGGCGTACGCAGCGGTTCACCTCGCGATCCTCGCGTGGCGCGGAGGAGATCTGGACGCGGCGTGGGAGCGCCTCGGGGAGGCGGATCAGGTGCTCGCGAAGGTGGACGCGGCGAACGAGCGCAACCTCGCGATGGTCGTCCGCGTGGGTTTGTCGGTCGCGCGAGGCGATCGAAGGGCCGCGAGAAAGGCGCTCGACGAGCGCGCGCCCGAGGTGCTGGTCGGGATCGCGAAGGTTATGCTCGGTGAGGCCACGAGGGAGGCCGTGACGAAACGCGTCGGCGCCGAGCTCGAACGCGCCGATTCACCGGGTGCTGCTCGCGCTCGCGCGCTGAGGGCCGCCGCTCGCGTCAGAACGGTTCGAGGTCGCGGGACAGGAAGTCCGCGAACGCCCGCGGGACGCGGCCGTAGCCCTTCGCGTCGGCGTGCGCGTGGTCTCCGCACGAGTGCCCGCGGAACCCGCCCTGCGCGATCGTCGCGCGGAGGTAGTCGACGAACCACTCGGTCGGAATGTCGCCGCTCAGGATCTTCACGTCGGCGCCGGACGTCGGGAGCTCGATGTAGACGTAGTCTCCGCTGAAGTCGGCCTTCAGGCAGTCCTCCCGGAAGATGGGCCAGCTCTCGGGCTCGTGGACGGTGACAGGCGCGGCCTCGAGCTCGAGCGGCCCCTCCTGGCCGAGCACGCCGAGGCTCCCCGCCCGATGGTGCACGTCGTCGTGCGTGCATTGCGCCTGGGACTGCACCAGGTTCACGGCGCCGACGACGCCGAGGAACGCCGTGAGGCAGAGCGGGACCCCGTCCGGCGGTGAGGCGAGCGCGGCGCGCGCGCTGTCGGTCGGCGGGACCCGGACCTTGTCGGGCGCCTCGAACTTGTAGTTCAGCTCGCGGAGGCGCGTGACGATCAGGTCGATGTTTCCGCGGACGCGGAGCATCATCTCGCGGAGCACCTCCATCGCGCGCGGAAGGTGCGCCTCGCCGCGGATCTCCGCGCCCAGGGCGCGGATCTCGTCCCACACGGCGACGTGATCGCCCGCGCGGTATCGCTCGAGCCACGCGTTCGACGTCGGATCGAGGGGAGGGCGGACGCCGAGCGAGGGCGGGATCGCGTCGCCCTCCATGAACGCGGTGAGCGCCTCGATCGCCGTCTCCCGCGGGATCGTGTCGACCGCGCGGAGCTCGCGCGAGCGCCCGCACGGGCAGACGATGTCGACGCGAGTCGTGTCGCCCCGCGGGAGGGTCTCGTCGACGGAGTGGAGCGGGGCCGCGTCGTGGCTCGACCGATACACGAGCTCGACGCGCGGACCGCCGCCGTGGAGCGTGAGCTTCGCGCCCGACTGGCTCACGAGATCGAAGTGCGGCAGCCCGGTCGCCGACACGACCCAGCGAGCGAAGCGGCCCGGATCGAGTGGGAACCCGTAGTCGAGGCCGCGCACGGTGACGACGCGCCGAAAGCTCGCGTACCGCGTCCAGCGCGCGAGCGTGATCGGGCGCTCGAGCGCGAGGTCGATCCACACGCCCGGCTTCGGGGTGATGTCGCGCGTCGCGACGACCGAGGCGACGCCCGCGTAGAAATACGCCTCGTCGCCAGCGCCCCGGACGAACAGGTGCACCGGCCGAGGACCGCCGACGCGATCTCGCTCCGATCGCAGATCCTGGTGGTAGTCCCAGGTCTTGTCGCGGAACGCGAGCCACCTGAAGAGGTGCCTCTCCGCGAAGTGAGAGCGGACGTTCCGTGGGCCGACCGTCGCGAACACGGCGATCGCGTCGGGCAGGAGGACGAGCTCGCCTCCGCGCTTCATCCGAAGACCAGGCACGGTGTCGCCCTCGTCGACGGGCTTGCCCAGCAACGTCCGCAGCGCTCGCCGCCTGTCGACGGTCGTGTGCGGGGCGAGCTCGATCGGCCGCGTCTCGGCGGTGGGCAACGCGGTGTCCTGCGGGAACGTCTGGGCGGCGAGGACGTCCGCACACGCGCGCAGCCACGCGTCACCGAGCGCGTGCGCCCGCTCGGCCTCGCTCGACGGACCGAGCGCGTCGAGCTGCACGATGCAGTCGAACAGTCGATCCAGGTAGCCGTTCACCTCCGGCATCTCGACGAGGGACGGGTGCGCGGTCATCAAGAGCGTCCACCCGGACTCGATCTCCCGGCACGCAGCCGCGAGCGCGGCGCGCACACCTTCCGTGTCGAGCGCGGCGCGGAGGCGCTCGAGATCCGCGAGCTCGTCGCGGTACTTCGCGATGTTCCGCTCGACCGCGCCGATGCACTGATCCATCGCGGCGCTCTTCGGCAGCGCCTGCATGATGGTGAGGATCTCGCCGAGCCGGCGGATCAGGCGCGCGTACACCGCGACGGGGAGCGCCTCGAACGGCCTCCGCATCCGACCGAGCTGGTAGTCGTGGACGCGGAACTGTTGGTTCGCGACGTGTCCCCACCAGAGCTTCTCGCTCGCGGTCGCCGGGTGCTGCGCGCGCCGGACCTCCGCGAGGAGCTTCTCCCGTTCAGGCAGCTCCGGGGCTCCGAGCGCGCGGAGATGCGCGACGAGCTCCTCGAGGAGCGCGAGATCGATGCCCCCAGGCGCCTTGCCCGCGACGTGACGATCGAACCGAGATCGAGCCCAGGCGAGGGCGCGCGCGTCGTTCGAGGTGCTCATGGGCCCGGAGCGTACCTGCCGAGGTCCCGCTCGCGCGCCTCGACGTGGTAGCGATCGAGGTGTCAAGACCTCCGCAGCGATGTCCTGGTGCGCCGTCTTCGTCGCGCTGGCGACGGCGTCTTCCATGTCGTGCGACGACGGCGCAGGCACGGGCGGCGCCGGTCCCGGCACGTCGACCGCCAGCGGGAGCCAGACCTCGACGAGCGCCTCCAACGCCACGACGAGCAGCGGGACGACCGAGAGCGGCTCGAGCGGCGTCACCGCCGCGCCGCACCTCGGCGCCCACGGGCTCGCGTTCTACGGATACGCGAGCCTCGGCGCGGGATCGCGGCGGACCGCTCCTCCGCTCGTCAGCGTCACGACGCACCATGGGGAGATGTACCTGTCGCCCAGCAAACGAGCGCTTCTCGTGTGCGACGAACCATGGCTCGCACTCGTCGTTCTGGCTCGGCGCGGGACTCGCGGCCGTCGGGCGGCGCTCGCGGCCTGATGGATTTCGACTTCTGGGACGCAGCATCAGGTCGCTCCGACTTCGGCGCCGGCGTGCAGTCGGCCGAGCACGGGCGGCCGGGGGCGCTTGCGCTATGCTCCTTGCATGGAGAGTCGCGAAGAGCGGCGAGCGCGGCGTGCCGCGATGGTGTTCGGGAAGGCCGAGACGTTCGCGGAGCACGAGGCCCAGGGCGTCGAGTTCTGGGTCAACGTTTCCAAGGCCGACCGCTTCCAGGCGATCGTCGAGCTGGTGAATGCGTCATGGTACCTTCAGGGTCGCGATGGACCTCCACCCCGACTTGACCGAACTGCTCACGGAGCTCGGCCTCTCGGGAGCTGAGTATCTGGTCGTGGGCGGCTGGGCCGTGGGTGTCCATTCGGAGCCTCGCTACACCAAGGACCTCGATCTGTTGATCGGTACGTCGCCCGAGAATCTGGAGCGCGTCGTTCGCGCGCTCGAGGCGTACGGTGCCCCGCCTGGCCTCATCCAGGACATTCGAACGATGAAGCCGCACGAGTTCGTGTTCTTCGGGACGCCTCCCGCCCGCGTGGAGCGGATAGGGCATTCGACCTGCGCTTTTCCCTTCCGCGACGGCCAGCAGCGGGGCAACGTGGAGCCCGAACCTCGGGGACGCTCGGCTGAACGTGGCCTCGAGCGGGCCCCGCGCGGGGCCGGAACCTGGAGGAGCGTGACGAACACGGCGGCAAGGTTGAGTTGAGTCAGGACGGATCCGTGCCTGCGGCGTCGTCTCTCGAGAGGCGCGCGGTCCAGTCAATCGTCAGGCGTCGAAGCGGAGCTTCCGCTGCCCCGGCGGTGAGGGCTTCTCGTGCGGAGGCGGGCGTGCGGCGAGGCCGTGCTTCGCCAGGAGCCTGGCGATCCCGTACCTGTCCTCGAGCACCTCGAGCAGGTCGCGGCGTTCCTGGTCTTTCAGCGGCGCGATCAGGAAGTCGTCGAGCACGAGCACGTGGACCTGAGCGAGGCGCTGGAGCATCGACACGTACGTGCCGTCTGCGCGAGCGATCGCGAGCTCATGAAGGAGACGGGGCACACGGGCACAAAGCGCGCGATGCCCGTTGAACGAAGGCGCTTCGCGCCGGTGGGGCGAACTTCCGAGTTGATCGCGCGCGTCGGCGTCGTGGCGGCTCCGTCGGAGCTGGCCGGATAGGAGCGCGGCGCCGGGAAAGCGTGTCCCCTCGATTCCAGCGGCATTTGGCGTGCCGCTGGAACCGAGGAAGACACCATGACTACCTGGCAGAAGCGTATGAAAGCGGATCTCGCGCGAGCTGGCTACGCCCGCGGCACGTGCGACCATTACTTCCGGGCCGCGGTCCGGCTCGTGCGGCACTGCGGGCGACCGCCGGAGGAGATCACTCAGCAGGCGCTCCGCGACTACTTCGACCTCGCCCGTACGAAGGACAAGCGGAGCGCGTCCTGGCTCAAGGTCGAGATGGCAGGGGTTCGATTCTTGTTCGGCGTGACGCTTGCGCGACCGGCCGATGTCGCGTGGATCCAGTGGCCGAGTCATCGCGCCCCGTTGCCGGTGGTCTTGAGCGGCGAGGAGATCCTGACTCTGCTGGGCGCGATCAGCTCGCCGCTGTATCGGGCCGTCGCGGTGACGATGTATGGCGCCGGGCTTCGCATCAGCGAGGCGTGTGCCCTCCAGGTCACGGACGTCGACGCCAAGCGGGGCGTGATTCACGTGCGCGACGGCAAGGGAGGACGCCCGCGCTACGTGATGCTCGCCAAGACGCTGCTGGCGTCTCTGCGGTCCTACTGGGCCGGGACCCGGCCGCCGAGGCCGTTCATGTTCCCGGGGCCCGACCCTCGTATGTCGATCGATCCTCGGTCGGTACGCCTGGCGATCCGGGCCGCGGTGATCACGTCGGGGCTGAAGAAGAAGATCACGCCCCACGTCCTGCGCCACAGCTTCGCGACGCACCTGCACGAGCGGGGCGCGGACATCTGCACGATTCAGCGGCTGCTCGGCCACGCCTCCGTCCGCACGACCATGCGGTATGTCCAGGTGAGCCGCGCCGCGCTGACCAAGGTCAAGAGCCCGCTCGACGCGCTCCTGGACGAGAAGAAGACGGCGTAGCGGCGCATCGCCGTCGTGCCGGACGCGCCAAAGGGCGCGTCGCGGCGACCGAGCCTCGAGCTCGCAGACATTGTCCGCGAGCATGGGGACTCGTTTCGTCGCGCCCACGCGCTCACTCCCATGCAGGGGGCAGCGCTTCGAGCGATCGAGCGCTGCCGCACCGCCGTCCTCGGCGGACACCTCGAGCTGTGCGAGGCCTGTGGCTACGAGCACCCGGTCTACAATTCGTGTCGCAACCGGCACTGTCCGAAGTGCCAGTGTCTCGCGGCCGAGCGGTGGATCGCGGCGCGCGAAGCTCGGGTCTTGCCGACTCGTCACTTTCACGTGGTCTTCACCGTACCCGCCGAGCTCCATGCCCTCGCGCGGTATCGGCCCGCGCTCGTCTTCGATCTGCTCTTCGCCGCATCCGCCGCGACCCTGCAGGAGCTCGGCCGAGACGAGGATCATCTCGGCGCGGAGATCGGCATCACGTCGGTGCTCCACACCTGGACCCGCGAGCTGGCGTTCCACCCGCACGTCCACTGCGTCGTCACCGGTGGTGGACTCTCCCTCGACGGGCAACGGTGGATAGCCTGCCGAGGGGACCGGCTCTTCGACGTCCACGTCCTCGGCGCACTCTACCGCGGCAAGATGCTCGATGGCATCCGCCGGGCCCACGCGCGCGGCGACTTCGCTGGCTTCGACGAATTCGAGGACCCCGAGGGCTTCGACCGGCTGATGAGGCGACTCGCCAAGCACAAGCGCTGGAATGTCTACGCAAAGAAGACCTTCCGAGCTGCCGAGCACGTCTTCGCGTACCTCGGCCGGTACACCCACAGAGTTGGTATCGCCAACAGTCGCCTCGTCTCCCTCGTCGACGGCCGGGTGACCTTTCGAACCAAGAACGGCAAGTCTATCACCCTCGACGCCGTGGCCTTCCTCGCCCGATTCGTCGCTCATGTCCTGCCCCCTCGCTTCGTGAAGATCCGACACTACGGGCTGCTCGCTGCTGGCAACGTGAACACGAAGCTCGTCCGCGCCCGCGACCTCCTCGGCGGGAAAGCCAAGTCCACCTCCCACCGCGAGCAGCTTCTCGAGGAGCTGTGTCGTCGACTTGTCCGCAAGTGCCCGAACTGCGGGGCGCCGCTGATCCGCCGACCCCTGCCCACCCAGGCGCTCGCGAGGGCTCCACCGTGATCGCCCTCGAGCCTCGCGCCGCACCGACGGCCTGCGATCCCTCGCGGGCGGGCGGAGCTCCATCAAGGCTTCGCGAGACTCGACAAGCAGGCCTTCATTCACGGTCCGCGTCCGTCCAGATCACGTCGAACGACACCCCGAGAGCGCCTGCGCTCCGCCCAGCCGGCGTGTCGCGGTGGCCGGGCGCCCCTCCGCGCGGCTCTCCATGAAGGCTCTTTCCGCATGGACGAACACGATCTCGCGAGCGGCGCGAAACGCCTTCCTTCA
>JAXLYP010000048.1:0-44017 GCA_046351395.1 Polyangiaceae bacterium | reverse complement strand
AAGCTCGAAGAGCTGCCGTTCTACGATCTCCAGCTCTCCCTCGACGACGCGATGACCTCGTTCACGCTGCGCGAGCAGATCGCGTGGACGAACCTGGAGTCGGCGCCGATCGGGGAGATCGTCCTCCGCGTGTACGCGAACTCGAACGAGGGCGGCACCGCGAAGAAGCTCGTGCAGTTCGACAAGGGCAGCTGCCCCGCGGTGGCCTGCACCGTCGCCGCGGACGGCGAGAGCGCGATCGTCGTGAAGCTCGGGAAGCCCGCCGCGCCGGGAGATCGCGTCACGATCGACCTGTCCCTCAGCGGGCACCTCGAGGAGATCGACTCGTCCCGCACGAACGTCCTCGCGCAGAGCCTCGAGTCTCTGTCGATGCTCGGCGGCGCGGAGATGTCGAGCTTCGGAATCCTCGCGAAGGGGGACGACATCGCCTCCCTCGCGAACTTCTACGCCGTCGTCGGCCGGCGCCGCGCCGGCGCCTGGGAGAAGTCCGACACGGCGAGCGCGATCGGGGATCTCGGGAGCGACGAGATGTCCGTCGTCCACGCGACCGTGGAGGTCCCGGAGCGGGCGAAGGTCGCGACGACCGGCGTCACGATCGGCGAGGGCGTCACCGGTGGACGCAAGACGGTGGACGTCGCTGCGGCGGCGGTGCGCGACTTCGCCGTGGTGGCGAGCCCGAGCTTCGAGGTCGCCTCGCGCGACGTGAACGGGGTGACCGTCCGCGCGTGGTTCCTGGGCGCGGAGCGCGCCGCGGGCGAGAAGGTGCTCGACGCGGCGGCCGCCGCGCTCGAGGACTTCGAAAAGCGCTTCGGCCCGTACCCCTACGCGGATCTCGACGTCGTCGAGGCCGCGCTCATCGGAGGCGCCGGCGGCGTGGAGTTCGCTGGGCTGGTGACGGTCGCGAGCATGATGTACCGGCCCGCGATCCCCACGGACGGGCTCCTCGGCAGCCTGCTCGCGCTCGGAAACGGTGGACTCCCCGGGATGGGCGGGGCGCCTGGCGGTCCCGATCCGATGACGGCGATGATGGACAAGATGCTGGAGTTCACGACCGCTCACGAGGTCGCCCATCAGTACTGGCACGGCCTCGTCGGGAACGACTCGCGCCTCCACCCCTTCGTGGACGAGAGCCTCGCGCAGTTCTCCGCCGTGCTCTACCTCGAGGACCGCTACGGCGCGGCGCGCGCCAAGGCGGACGGCGACATGAACGTGGCGATGAACTACAAACTCATGCGCCTGCTCGGTCACCCGGACGCGCCCGTCGATCGAGGCGTCGGCGACTTCGGAGGTCTCATGGGCTACGCGGGCATCGTCTACGGAAAGGCGCCGTACTTCTGGAACGCCATCCGGGCCGAGCTCGGGGACGCGACGTTCTTCGCCGCGCTCCGCAAATACGTGGATGACAATCGCATGAAGCTCGCGAAGCCCCGCGCGCTCGTGGACGCGTTCGCGGCGGCCGACGCGACGAAGACCGCGAAGATCCGCGCGCTCGAGAAGCGCTGGCTCGAGGGCGCCCACGGTGACGAGGACCTCGGCAAGGCCGATCTCCTCGAGATGCTCGGGCCGTCGATGGGGATCGACATGAGCTCGATCGATCCCGCGACGAAGGCGATGATGCAGCAGCTCATGCAGGGCCTGATGGGCGACGGGAAGTCGCCCGGGCTGTTGCAGCTCCTCGAAGAGTGACTCCCGCGGACGCCCTCAGGAGCGCACCGCGCGTAGTCCAGGACCATCTCCGGCTGCATGCCCATGCCGGCGGCGATGAAGTGGTACTGCCCGTTTCCTTTCGGCGCCCTCACGAACGCGATCTCGACCGCGACGCCCGGGCGCAGCCCGCGCGCGACGGCCGCGTGATACGCCTCGAGCGGGCCGCACGCGCGCCGCTCCCAGGGGGTCGCCTTGCTCTGATCGTTGTTGAGCGCCCCATCGACCAGGACGAGCAGGGATCGCTCCACCTGCACGTGGAGGCCCGCCACGAGGTCGATGAGGATGACGCCTCCGCGCGTCAGATCCACGCCGGTGGGCTCCATCCGGTGGGAGATGAGCCCCATGAACTCCGCCTCCGGGCGTACCCGGCGCGCCAGCGCGACCGCTCCCGGGATCGCGTCGAATGGATCCACCGCGCTCGGGTCTCGGACGTCGAGCTCCGCGCACGCGAGCGCGTCCGCAGGGCAGGGTGGTCCGACGACGAGCTTGAGGGACGACGACGCCGCGGCGGATGAAGACCGTCGTGAGGGGCCGAGCGTGAACGCGAGGGCCACCACCAGCGCGATGGCGACGGCGCCCCCGCTCGCGAAGAGCGCGACGCGTGCCCGCCGCGAGCCCTTGGCGCTTGGGCGTGGGGCGACGTGCTGCGACGTCGGGTGCAGCGTCGGCCCCGGCCGCATCGCGCGCGCCTCCGCGGACATCGTGGCGCGCACGTTCGCGAGCGCCGTGATCACCGCATCCGCGCTCGCGGGTCTGCCCTCGGGCGCCGGGGACAGCATCGCGTCGATCAACGTCGCGAGCGGGAGGGGGACGCCCGGGGCGACCGTGGCGAGCGGCGCGGCCCGCTCCTTCGTCAGCCGCATCAGGATCTCGAGCGCGGTGGGCGCGTCGAACGGGAGCACACCCGACATGCAGCGGTAGAGGACCGCCCCGAGCGAGAACAGATCGCTCCGCGCGTCGATCTCGCGACTCCCGAACGCCTGCTCCGGGGACATGAACGCGGGCGTGCCGATCATCTCGCCGCTCGCGGTGAGGGGGGTACCCGAACCCGCGGGCGCGCTCGCGTAGAGGACGCGGGCGATCCCGAAGTCGACGACCTTCACGGCTCCGCCCACGAGGATCACGTTGCTGGGCTTGAGATCCCGGTGGAGCACGTTCTGCCCATGCGCGGCCGCGAGCGCCGACGCGATCTGCGCGCCGACCTCGACGGTCTCGAGCCACGTGAGCGGAGCCCGCTCGACGCGTCGCTCGAGGGTCTCGCCCTCGAGCCACTCCATCGCGAGGAAAGGCGGCCCCGAGAGCCCGTCCGCCGAGGTTGCGCCGTGGGCGACGTACCCGACGATCCCCGGGTGTCGGAGCCGCGCGAGCACCTCGATCTCCCGCGCGAAGCGCGCGGCGCCCCGAGCGTGCACGACGGTCATGATCTTGAGCGCCACCGGCGCGCCCGTCGAGAGGTCGCGCGCCCGGAAGACGACCCCCATCGCCCCACGACCCGCCGGCCGCTCGAGGACGAAGCGCCCGCCGATGGTGTCGCCGACCTTCATCCGCGCGCGTCCGGTGAGAGGTCGCTCGGCGCCGTCAGACCTGGCTCACGTCCTTCGTGAGCGTGATCTTGCTCGCCATCACCGTCATGATGGGGGACTTCACGGTGACGCCGTCCGCGTCGACGACGACCTCGCTGCCGCCGCACTTGAACGTGATCTTCGTGCCGGCCTCGACCTTGTGGAACGCCCCGATGAGCGTGGCGGGCCCCGTGGACTCGATGGACTTGTCGCCCTTCACCTTCTCCAGGATCGCGCCGCCGATCATCTGCGTCTTCGATCCGGTGACCTCCTCGGACTCGTCCGCGCGGCTGATCGTGATGAAGCCGAGCGCCTTCTCGGTCTTGTCCTTCGTCACCTCGCTCGTGATGTCGCCCCACGTGAGCACGGCCTTCGCGGCGCCGATCGTCTCGTCGACGTTGCCGCTGATCTCGCTCGTGATCCCCGTGATCGCGGCCGCGACGCGCAGCGTCCCGGTCGTCTCCGTGAAGTCCGCGCCCACGCTCCACAGGTTGTGGCCGGGGCCCTTCGCGCGATCCGTCGCGTCGATCCCGGCGACGTCGCCCACGGATCCGTCCGCGTTCGCGTTGGACTCGCCCCCACCGCCGTCGCTGTCGATGCCGAGCGCGCTCATGAGTGCGTCCGCGCCCGCGTCGACGCCGGTGTCGATGGCGCTGTCGACCGCAGCGTCGATGCCGGCTTGTGCGGTGTAGGACTCGTCGCCGCCGCCCTCACCGCCACCTTCCCCCTCGCCGCCGCCTTCGCCCTCACCGCCGCCTTCACCACCGCCGCCGCCGCCTTCACCACCACCGCCGCCGCCGCCTTCACCGCCGCCACCGAACCCGGGGGGCATCGGCAGACCCATCGCGTCCGCGGCCATCCCCGCGACGCCGCTGAGATCGCCGTCGGCGATCGCCTTCATCGGCGCCGCGATCGCCTCGGCCTTGCTCTTCAGGTCGTTGATCGGCGCCATGACCTGATCGACCTTGTCCTGGATCTTCGCGTTGACCTTCTCGAGCGCCTTGGCCGCCTGCTCCTTCGCGATCTCTTTCACCTTCTCTGCGGCGAGCTTGATGAGGGCCTCGAGGGGGTTGCCGTCCATCTCGAAGTGGTTGCCGCCGATGGTCGTGCTCGAGCTCCCGGCGACCGTGAGCGCGGAGACCGCGTTGACGTCCACCTTGCGGTTTCCGCCGATCGTCTCCTTCACGTCCGCGGTGATGTTCTCCCGCGCGCCCTTCGTGATCTGGACCGTCTGGTTCGCGCCGATCGTGAGCGACTGGTTCACGCCCACGTTCAGGGTCGCGTTGTTGCCGACCTCCTTCGAGTGGTTGTTCGCCGTCTTGATGTTCTGATCCTTGTGCGCGTTGATGAGGATCTCCTCACCGCCCGCTTTGTCCTCGAAGCGAATCTCGTTCGAGCCCCCGCCGCCGGGCGAGGACTGCGTGCGCAGCGACGTCCGCGTCTTGCCCTCGGGGAGCGCGTACGGCGGCATGAACTTGCCGTTGTAGAGCTTGCCCACGATCACGGGCCGGTCCGGGTTGCCCTCGTGGAACTCGACGATCGCCTCCCAATCGAGGCGCTGCAGCACCATCGATCCCGAGGTCTGGAGCTGCGCTTGGCGCATCCAGCACGAGGCCTTGTCGTCGATCTCCTTGGACGTGTCCCAGTGGAACTTCACCTTCGCGCGCCCGAACTCGTCGGTGTGGATCGTCTCCGGCTGCGAGCCCGCGGGCGCCACGACGCGCGCCGTCTGCGGCCCCTCGATCACGGGGCGCGGCGTCGTCTGCGCCGTGCGGAAAGGGACGTCGATCGGCAGGAGCTTCGCGGTCACGCTGAAGTCACGCCCGAAGACGTAGTTGTGCGACGCGCGCATCACGAGGAACTCCCCGGAGACCTCGGCGAACGGAGCGTGCGCGATCTCGACCTTCCGACCCGCGCTCAAGCGGACGCAGTCGGCGTGCACCGTGATCGTGCGCCCGGGGACCTGCTCGGCCTCGAGCCGGACCTTCGCGAGCCGCTTCCCCTCGGAAGGCTCGACGAAGAGTCCGGGGAAGTCGAAGAGCGAGAGGTCCGTGTTCTTCGCCGCGTCCGCCGTCGACGTGAGATCGAGCGTCGGGCGCTTGAAATCGTAGTCGAGGAGGACGACCTCGCCCGAGCGGAGCGCGCCCGACTCTCCGATCTCGCGGATGACGTCCGACGCGTTGTCGAGCGCGCCGGTGAAATAGGGGAGGGAAGGGTCCCCGTCGATCGGGGCGGCCGCGGAGCTCGTGTCCGCGAACACGACCTTCTCGACGTCCTCGCCGGGCTCGGAGAAGTAGAAGATCCCCTCCTCCTCCATCAGGCGCGAGACGAACGCGAGGACGGACTCGTTGTACTGCACGCAGTACTCCCGCTTCGGGTACGACCCCTTCAGCCGGAAGTCCTGCTGCGTCTCCGGCAGGCCGCTGTCCTTGAGGATCGTCGAGACGATCTCCTTCACGTCCATGTCCTGGAAGATCCGGCACCCGACGACCCGGTCCATGAGGCTCATGATGGAGACCACGCGCACGACGGACGGGTGGACCGCGTCGCCCACGGAGGTGGTGCCCTGCACCTCGACGCTGTCCACGAACCCCGTGATCGTGCGCGCGTCGCCGCCTTCGCGCCCGAGCGTGATCGTCGCGACTTTGCCGAGCGCGCTCCTCGGATCGATGTCCGCCGCGGAGCGGATCTCGACGACGAGCTCGAACGGTCGCCCGAGCTCCTCGGTGAGGTGCGCGATCGCGGGCTTGAACGAGAAAGCCTCACCCGCGGGATCGATCGTGAACTCAATCTGGGACGTGCGTGCCATGTCGTCTCCGTCAGATGTTGTCGACGATGAGCGCTGCGGTTTGATCCGTCTCGCCATCCATCTTCACGCTGAGCCCGAGGAAGCTGACGTTCGCGGGCGTCATGATCATGAGCGACGCGCCCATCACGACCGTCAGCACGCTCTCGGCCTCGAACGTGGCGTTCTCGCACTTCACGATTTGGGCGCCCGCGGCGATGCCCGTGTAGTTGCCGCCGGCCTTCTCGCTGTGGCTACCCGAGAGGCCGATGATCGCGCCGCCCACCTTCGCCATCCAGTCCCCGCCCACGGAGACGCTCTTGCCGCCGAACGTGATCGTCACCTTGAGCAGGCCCATCTTCTCGGTGTGGTTGCCGGTGACCTGCAGGGAGTGGTTCGCTGGCGTGATCGCGGCCCGCACCGCGCCGACGTCCAGCTTGTAGTTGCCGCCGACCTGCTCGCAGACCTTCCCGACCACGAGGTCGGTGCACATCGACCCGACGGTCAGCGTGCTGTTCGAGGCCACGGTGATCTTGTGATCGCCGCCGATCTTCAGGTCCCGGTTCCCCGCGATCGTGAGCGTGTGATCGCCCCCCATGTCCTCGACGAAGTACGTCGACACGTGGACGTCCTGGTTGCCGCCCACGTCCAGCGTCTGGCTCGCGCCGACCGTGAGCTCGGAGCTGTTCGTGATCTCGATCGTCTGGTTCGAGCCGATCGTGCGGGTCTCGTTGACCTTCACCATCTCGGTCGTGTTGTTGTTCACCTTGATCGACGCGTCCTTCGACGCGTTGATGAACATCTCCTCGCTGCCCGCCGTGTCGTCCGTGCGGATCTCGTTCGTGCTCCCGCCGCCCGGGGTCGTGGCCGTCTGGATCGACCCGCGGGTCTTGTTCGCGGGCAGCGCGTACGGCGGGGGCTTCTGCGCGTTGTAGAGGCGGGACATGACGAGCGGGTGATCGATGTCCGACTCGTTCGCCTGGACGAGCACCTCCCAGCCGACGCGCGGCAGGAGCATGGATCCACCGGTCGGGAGCTGCGACGTGCGCATCCACATGCTCGACGTCTGATCCGGCTTGCCCGCTCGGTTCCACGGGAAGTGCACCTTCACGCGGCCGTGTTTGTCCGTGTAGATCTCCTGCCCGGACGGCCCGGTAGTGACCGCGGATTGGACGCTCGGGACCTTCGCGGGGCGCGGGCGGCGCGGCGGCCGGTAGTCCGCGTTCGCGGTCGCCATCCCGGTCCACTTCGTGGAGAACTTCACGCCGCCGCCGCCGAGATCCACGCCGCTCGCGTCCCGCGCGCCCCCGCGCTCCTGGAACGTCGTCTGGACGTGCGTGACGAGGTACTCCTGGTTCACCGCGTTGTACGGGTGGTCCGCGACGGAGAACCGGAGGCCCGGCGCCAGCGCGATGGAGTTCGACTCTCCGGACGCGACCTGCCGCTGCGCCTGCATCGAGTCGAGGAGGACCTGCGCGTAGCGCTTGCCGACGCCCTGATCCACGAAGCGACCGGGGTAGAGGTACACCTCGAGCGCGTGCGCGCCCTTGTCCTTCCCCTCGACCGTCGCCTCGAGCTCGAGGCGCGGTCGCTCGAAGTCGTAGTCGCGCACGAACACCTTGTCGGTCCGCACGCGGTGCGACAGCGACACCGCGGTGATCGAACGGGGCGGCGCGTCGAAGCCCATCCGCGGGTAGTACTTCATCTCCTTGTCCGCGGAGTCGTCCGTGCCCTTCGGGTCGTCCGCGAGGACGAGCTTCTCGTCGTCCTTGAAATCGTGGACGAGGTAGATGCCCTCCTCGCACAGCAGCCGGAGCACGAACTCGAGGTCCGTCTCGCGGTACTGCGTGACGTACGTCCGCGGCGGGTACGTCCCGGTGAGGCGCTTCTCGACGGACGTGACGCCCGCCTGAGTCAGGACGTCCGTGACCACGTCCACCACGGACACGTCCTGGAAGATCCTCGAGTCCTGGCGCTTCGTGAGGAGCCAGAGCTTCGGCGCGGCGACGACGGTGAGCGAGTCGCCGTCCACGCGCGCGGTACGCCCCGCGTCGATGACGATCCCCCGGAACGTGTGCGGGTCGCCCCCATCGAGGTTGGTCAGCGTGAACTTCAGCTCGGTGCGGAGGAGCGACTCCGGCGCCGGAAGGTCGCTCTTGTCGAGCGTCGTGAGCTCGAGCGCGCACGTGGGGATCTCGCTGATCCCCTCGTCGATCCGAGCGTTCCCGACGCGGTACGCGACCCCCGCGATCTCGGCCTCGGCGACGAACCCGTTCTGCATGTTGGCCATGGCGTCTCCCTCAACCCAGCTTCAGCGCGGTGGACATGTGGGCGAGGAGCCCGCCCTCCCAGACGATCTTCGTCCCCTTCATCAGGATCGGACCTCCGCCGAACTTGAGCTCCGAGCCGCCGCCCTTCATCGCGCCCACCGCGCCGAGGAGCGTGACCATGGATCCCTTCACGGAGTAGTCGCCAGCGACCTTCGAGTAGTGCAGACCGCCGATGAGGCTCGTCACGTTCCCGTCGCAGCTCTGGCCCCAGTCGCCCTTCACGACGTGGAGGATCGCCGCGACGGCGGTGCGATCGAGCGAGCCCGTCACGGTGTCCCCCACGGAGCCCTTGCAGAGCTCGATCTTCACGAGCGACACGGTCTCGTTGTAGTCGCCGCCGTACACGCAGCTCAGCGACGCGATCGACATCGACACCATCGCCGCGCCCACGTCCCGGGTCAGGTTGCCCGCGATCTTTTGGAGGACCGTGTTCGAGATGATCGTGCTCATCCCGCCCACGTCGTAGGTCCGATCGACGCCGATCTTCTCGACGTTGTTCTTCGTCGCGTTGAACGTCTCGTTCCCGCCGACCGTGATGCTCTCGTTCCCGCCGATCTTCGACTCGGAGTTCGCGCCGATCGTGATCGCTTGGTTGCCGCCGACCGACGTCGTCTGGTTCGAGCCGATGGAGACGGACTGGTTCACCTTGATCGCGACGGACTCGTTCACGCCCACGTGCTCGGTCTTGTTGTTGCCGATCGTGATGTTGAGATCCTTCTGCGCGTGGGTGGAGAAGCCCTGCGAGCCGCCCGAGTCGGCGAGGCTGATCTCGTTGTGACCGGCCGCGCCCGGCGTCGACATGCTCTTCAGCGAGCCGCTCGTCTGCGTCGCGGGGAGCGCGTACGGCGGCGTCTTCTCGGCGTTGTACACGCGGCCGAGGACGACCGGGCGATCCGGATCCCCCTCGAGGAACGCGACCGCGACCTCCCACGAGACGCGCGGCAGGATGATCGACCCGCCGAGCGGGACCTGCGTCACGCGGATCCAGCAGCTTGCCTGATCGTTCCGCTGGCCCACGCGGTCCCAGTGGAAGCGGACCTTGATGCGGCCGTACTTGTCGACGTGGATCTCCTGCTCGCCGCCGGTCGGCCCCATGACCGTCGCGGTCTGGAGGCCGCCGATCCGGGGCTTCTTCGCCGTGCGCGGCGCCGCCCACGACTGCCCCTCGGGGATCCCGTGGAAGCGATTGGTGATGCCGTTCGACCCCCCGAATCGGCCCGCGTGCCCGTGCGTCTCGAGGCGCGTGATGACGAAGCGCCCCGCGAGCGAGGCCTGGCGCGACCCGTCCACCGTGAACGCGGCGCCGACCTCGAGGACGCAGCAGTGCGACTCGCCCTGGACCACGTCCACGTCGTTGCGGAGCTCGCGGATGCGCGCCGTCGCGAGGCGCGCTCCGTCCGCGCTCTTCGTGAAGTTGCCGGGGTACTCGAAGAACGGCGTGGGGAACTCGGTGTCCGCGAACTGCGTCGCCTCGGGCTTCGCCTGGGGCTTCTCGAAGTCGTAGTCGAGCAGGTGGACGCTCCCCGTGCGGATCGAGTGCGTGCGCGAGAAATGCTTGAGCGAGTCGGGCGCCTTGGTCCCGTGCGCGAGGCTCAGGATCACCGGCGGGTTCATCTCGCGCTTCACGGGCTCTGGGCCGTCCGCGAAGATCATCACGGCCTCGCCGTCGACGTGCTCGAACCAGTAGAAGATCCCCTCCTCCTCCATGAGCCGGCTCACGAAGTTGAACTCGGTCTCGCGGTACTGGACGATGTACTCGCGCGGCGGGTACGTCTCGGCGTTGCGCCACTCGTACTTGGAGACGCCGGCGGCTTGCAGCACCTCTTGGATGACGTCCACGACGGACTTGTTCTGGTAGATGCGGTTGTCCTCGCGCTGCGTGAGCGCGGCGAGGGGAGGGCGGAGCCGGATCTTGAAAAAGAAGGACTGGCCGTCGTGATGGAGGAACTCCGCGCGGTCGACGATGCCGCTGATCGGGCGGAACCGAAGGAGCTCTTGCTCGTCGATCGTCAGCGTCGCCCCGGCCCGGAGCAGATCCTCGACGACGAACGCGGCGTCCTTCGTGATGAAGGTCACCTCGACCTCGTAGAGCGTCGAGAGCGCCTCCGTCGCCCGGAACTCCACCACCGAGGCGTCGGGCGGCAAGCTGCCGCAGATCAGCTTCAACTCGGTCGATTGCGCCATGCACCCTCTCTCGCCCCGCGGCCACGCCGCGGAGCTCCGAGAGCGTACGCTGGTTCAGTATCCGGCGCTACCGCGCGCGTGCAGCCTACTTCTGCTTTTGCAGGTACTCGCGGTAGGTCTGAACGAGGCCGAAGTACCGTTGTCGGAGCTCCGTGTTCGTCGCGAACTCCTCGGTCCAGCGCTGTGACTCCGCCTTGTGCTGCGCCTCGCTGACGCCGTAGCGACTTCGGATCTCCGCGATGCGTTCGGGGTTCACGGCGATCTCCGCCGTGAGCGAGGCGAACTGCTGAATGCTGAAGATCTTCGTCGCGGCCGCGACCGCATCGGGCGGCGGGGGAGGCGCGATGGGCGGCTGCGCGGTGGATGGCTGCGCGGTGGATGGCGCGGGCACGACGCTCGCAGGCGCGCGCATCGGAGCGGGCTGCGGCGCGACCGATGGGGCCCGTTGGAACGGCAGCCCCGCGCCCGGGTCCCGGAGCGCCGAGACCGCCGCGTTGGGCGGCAGCGTCTCCTCGCCGCCGGTGATGTCCCCGGCGCCGAGTGGAACCGCGGCCGCCGCGATCGCCACGGCGGCGGGGCGCGAGCTCATCGGGATATCCATCGAGAGCGCCTTCGCGCGCTCCTCCGTGAGCATCATGGTCTTCGGCGCGTCGTCGTCGTCATCGTCCTCGAGGGCCTCGATCGCGCGCTCCGGCGCGCGCCCGAAGGGGAGCGGGGCGGGGCGCCCCGGTGAGGAGGGCGGCGCGACCGACGCGGCCGCTGCGGGCTTGGCCGCGGGCACCTCGAACGGCGTCGCGGGCTTCGCCACCGGCACTTCGAACGGCGTCGCGGGCCTCGCGGCGGGCGCTTCGAACGGCGTCGCGGGCCTCGCGGCGGGCACCTCGAACGGCGTCGCGGGCCTCGCGGCGGGCACCTCGAACGGCGTGGCGGCCTTCGCCGCGGGCGCCTCGAATGGCGTCGCGGGCTTCGCCACCGGCACTTCGAACGGTGTGGCGGGCTTGGCGCTCGGGACCTCCACTGGCGTCGGTGGCTTGGCGCTCGGGACCTCGAACGGTGTCCCGACGCGCGACTTCTGCTCGCGCAGCAGGCTGTCGATGTCGACCGCCATGGTGCGCCCTTCGGCGGGCGCGCGCAGGGTCGTCGGCGGCGCGTCGGAGTCGGAGGTCTCGTGGGAGACGAACGCCGGGCGGGGCACGAAGGGGAGCGCGTCCGGCGCCTTCGGAGCGAACGGCAAGCCCGAGCTCGGGAGGTTGGACGCCGCGGCCGTGCGATCCGGCGCGCCCGCCGCGGCCATCGGCCCGACCCGCGCGGGCGGCGCGATGTTCGGCGCGGGCGGGCGCACGAGCGCGGGGACCTCGAACGAGGGCGATGCGACGACGACCTCCGGGGGCGGGGCCTTCGGCACCACGATCGCGGGCACCTCCGTCAGCGCCGCAGCGGCGAGGAACTTCGCTGCCTCGTCGAGCGGCGCTGCGGCGGGCTCCTGCACGGGCGGCTGCTGCTCCTTTGCCTTTTTGCGCGCGCGCCTGCTCTCGAAGATCTTCTTCTTGGCGATGTAGAGCGCCTGGTAGCGGTTCGTCGTCTCGAAGCGCTTGCTCTCCGCCTCGTCCGCCATCTTCTTCAGCCAGAAGGCCTGCGCGGAGCTCCACGTGCTCTCGCTGATCTTCTCGCGATCGATGACGGCGAGGACCTCCTCCCCCGCGTCGATCTCCGCGCGAAGCGTCGCGTACGGCTCGAGAGCGAGGGGAGGGGTGTCGGCCACGAGGGTAGAGGACTAACAGGGCCGCACCCGCTCGAGCAAGCCGCGCGCGAGGCTCCGCGCGCCCCCCGTTCGGGCTGCTTCGACCGCGATCCTCGAGCCATCGGCGCGCTTTCAGGGATGCGCTCGCCCCCCGCGCGGCGGTAGCCTCCGCGGCGCCACCATGCGTGTCCCCTGGATCGCCTCGACCGCCCTCGCTTGCGCGCTCATCGCCTGCGGCCCCCCGGCGCCGCTCACGCCCTCCCCGCCGAGCCCGACAGGGTCGGAGGGGTCGGCCGCGCCCACCCCAACCGAAAACCCCGCGCTCGGCGGGTTCGACACGTCGAAGCCTCCCACCGCGGAGGAGGCCAAGGCGTTCATCCTGGACGTCAACGCGGGCTACGAGAAGGTCGCCTCGCAGGAGCAACGGGCGGGCTGGATCAACGAGAACTTCATCACCGACGACACGGACGCCCTCGCCGGCGACGCGTCCGAGGCGACGATGGCGTACCTCTCGGCGAAGATCAAAGAGAGCGTCCGCTACTTGCCCGTCCTGAAGGAGCTCCCGCCGGATCTCCAGCGGCAGTTCATGCTGCTGCGCATCGCGGGGACGGTGCCCGCGCCGAGCGATCCCAAGGAGCGGAGCGAGCTCGCGACCCTGACCGTGAAGATGAAGAGCGAGTACGGCTCCGGGAAGTACTGCTCGGAGAAGCTCAAGGCGTACGCCGGCAAGGAGTCGAAGGACTCCTGCCTCACGCTCGGCCAGCTCTCGGACGTGCTGAAGAAGAGCCAGAACTGGGACGAGCTCGTCGAGGCGTGGAAAGGGTGGCGCACCGTCTCCGTGCAGATGAGGCCTCAGTTCCAGCGCTACGTGGAGCTCGGGAACAAGGGCGCGGCGGAGATCGGCTTCAAGGACGTCGGCGATCTCTGGCGATCCGGGTACGACATGTCCCCCGCGGACTTCGAGAACGAGGTCGAGCGCCTGTGGACACAGGTGAAGCCGCTCTACGACGATCTCCACTGCTACGTGCGCAAGAAGCTCCGCACGAAGTGGGGCAAGGAGAAGATCCCCGAGAAGGCGCCGATCCCCGCGCACGTGCTCGGGAACATGTGGTCGCAGTCGTGGGAGAACATCGAGTCCCTCGTGCAGCCCTACCCGGGCGCCGCGAACCTCGACGTCACGCGCGGCCTCGTCGCGAAGAACTACACGACCAAGATGATGGTCAAGTCGGCGGAGGACTTCTTCGTCTCGCTCGGGATGAAGACCCTCCCGGAGACGTTCTGGAGCCGCTCGCTCTTCGACAAGCCCCGCGACCGGGAGGTGGAGTGCCACGCGAGCGCGTGGGACATCGATCTGCGCGGCGACGTGCGCGTGAAGGTCTGCGCCGAGCCGAACGAGATCGAGTTCATCACCCTTCACCACGAGCTCGGGCACGACTACTACTTCCTCGCGTACGACCACCTCGCGCCCCTCTTCCGAAACGGGGCGAACGACGGCTTCCACGAGGGTATCGGGGACACGCTCGCGCTGAGCGTCACGCCCGGCTACCTGAAGAAGCTCGGCATCCTCGGGGACGTGCCGAGCAACGACAAGGCGGACATGAACGTCCTCATGCACAAGGCGCTCGAGAAGGTCTCGTTCCTGCCGTTCGGCAAGATGATCGACCAGTGGCGCTGGGAGGTGTTCTCGGGGAAGACGCGGCCCGACCAGTACAACAAGGCCTGGTACGACCTGATCCTGAAGTACCAAGGGGTCGCTCCGCCCGAGGCGCGGGACGAGTCCACGTTCGACCCGGGAGCGAAGTACCACGTGCCCGCGAACGTGCCGTACATGCGGTACTTCCTCGCGGCGATCTACCAGTTCCAGTTCCACCGCGCCCTCTGCAAGGCGGCGGGGGAGACGGGGCCGCTCTTCAAGTGCTCGATCTACGGAAACAAGGAGGCCGGCGCGAAGCTCTCGGCGATGCTGAAGCTCGGCGCGAGCGTGCCGTGGCCCGAGGCGATGAAGGCGATCAGCGGGGAGACGTCCGCGGACGCGACCGCGATCCTCGACTACTTCAAGCCGCTCGACGATTGGCTGAAGGAGCAGAACAAGGGCGAGCAGTGCGGTTGGTGAGCGCTCGGGCGGCGGAGCGGAGCTCTCTTGGCCCCGCGTCGGGGTCGCCGGCTAAGCTGGAGGACAACATGATCCGGAAAACGATTCTCGTTCTCGTCGGTCTCTCGATGGCAGCCCTCGCGGGCTGCGGTGACTCCAACGCGGCGAAGCCGGACTCGAGCGGCGCGGCGAGCAGCAAGCCCGCGGCGAGCAGCACAGGCTCCGCCAAGGCGGGGGGTGGCTGGTAGAGCGTCGTTGAGCGCGCCGAACGCGCTCCCCTCGGCGCGCTGCGCGCGGAGATCGCGCGCCGTGATCACGCTCTCGGCGCTGTCCTGGTGCGCGTGCAACGGCGAGCCTCCCGAGCCCTCGCTCGGGGCCGATCCCACGCTCGAGGCGCTTCGGCGCTTCGAGGTGCAGCTCCGCGCGTCCACGCCCCTCGGCCACGAGCCGCCGTCCGACCGGCGGCTCGGTCCGATCCCGCACGTCGTCGCGCGACTCGGGGAGGGGTTCGTGGGGCTCGCGCGCGGCGCGTCTCGCCTCGTCGTCTTCGACCGCGCGTTCCACGAAGTGGCGCGCGCGCGCGTCGCCCCGGGGAGCGACGCGCTCGCCGTGCGGCACGATGGCGCGATCCTCGTCGCGTCCGAGAGCCGGATGGACGTGCAGGTCTTTCAGCTCGCGATGAGCATGCGCACCCTCGAGGCGCTCGATCCGATCGCGCTCCCTCGATCGCACAAGACGAGCGGCGTGCGCGCCCTCGCGACCCACGAGAGCGGCGCGGTGTACGCGATCGACGCGCTCGCGGACGAGCTGTTCGTCATCGGCGCAGATGGGCGCGTGAGCCTGCCGATCCCAGTGCCGGCCGGGCCGATTCGGCTCGCCGTCACGCCGCGGAGGCTCGTCGTCGCGAGCCTCGTGGGCCACGCCCTCGCGGTGTTTCGACTGACCGCGGACGGGGACGTGGACGGGGAGCCCGCCGTGACGACGATCGACGGCCCCTTCTGGGGCGTGACCGCCGAGGAGCGGGAGGGCGCGCTGCGCGTGGCCGCGGGCGGCGCGGAGGACCACCCGCTCGATCGGACGGGAGGTTCCTTCGGGTACGTCGATTCGTTCGTCTATCTCTACGGTGAGGGGGCCGCGCGCGCGCTCGTGCGCGAGCGCGCCATCGACGTCTCGGAGCTCGGCGTCGTCACCCCGAAGGCGCTCGCGTTCGAGCCGAGCGGCGCGCTCCTCGTCACGGGGTACGGCTCCGCGCGCGCCGCCCGCATCGGGCCGGATCACTCGACCACGGTGCTCGATCTCCCCCCGGGGAGCGCCTCGATCACCGCGCTCGCGGACGGATCCTTCGCGATCGCGAACCCGCTCGTGGACGCCTGGATCCGGCTCGGCGCGCGGGACGTCGTCGACACGTTCGCGGAGCCGGCGATCGCGCCTCGGACGGAGGGATCACGCGTCGGCGAGGCGCTCGTGTTCACGACGCTGATGGCGCCCTGGCAAACGAGCGAGGGCGAGCGGAGCCGCTTCACGTGCGAGACATGCCACTTCGAGGGCTTCGGCGACGCGCGCGTCCACGCGACCGGGCGAGGCGCGGTCACCGCGACCACGAAGCCCCTCTACGGCCTCTTCGACAACGAGCCGCACTTCACGCGGGCGCTCGACGAGGACCTCGCCACGATGATCGTGAACGAGTTCCGCGTGGCGTCTTCGCGCTCCGATCACGCGCCGGTCTTCTCCCTCGCGGAGGCGGAGGTGTCGCCCGCGTTCCCGAGCGGGCTCGCGTGGCTCGGACTCGAGCGACCGATCCCGACGTACGACGCCCTGTTCCTCCGCCGCTCGCTCCTCGAGTTCCTGCGGGACCTCAGTCCGCGGGAGAACCCCCACGCCGCGGGGCGCGACGCGTTTAGCGGCGAGGAGCGGCGCGGGAGCGAGGTCTTCGCGCGCGAGTGCGCGAGCTGCCACGCCCCACGCCTCCGCGCGAGTGATCCATCCACGGAGGTGCCCTTCGCGGAGTGGAAGCAGGCGATCTTCTCCGGCGGGGCGATCGTGTGGGGACGGAGCGGCTACGAGCGCACGGGGATCGAGCCGTACGTGCACGAAGAGGGCGCGCGCCCCAGCTCGCTGCGCCGCATCGGTCTGAAGCGTCCGTACTTCACGAACGGATCCAGCGCGACGCTCGCGGACGTGCTCGATCGCTTCCGCGTCGTCGGGGAGGGGACGGACGCGCGGCGCGGGCTGCACGCATCGAGCGAGGGACAGCCGCTCCCCGCCGCCGACCGCACCGCGCTCGAAGCGTTTCTTCGGACGCTCTAAGTGAGAACACCAGGGAGCACGATCGGCTCTCGGGCGACGCCGACGAGTGCGTCGCGGGGCGCTCGGCGGAGCCGCGGCGCGTTCGTGGAGGCGCGACACAAGTCGGGAGAGTAAAGTTCTACCGCCATGCGGAAGCCCACGCTGTTGCTCCTCACCGTCCTCGCCCTCGCTGCATGCAGCTCGAAGTCCGAAAAGAAGGTGCGCGACGACGACGATCGGGGCTCCGCGCCGAAGAGCGCCCAAGTCGCGGACAGCGATGCGATGCGTGCGCACCTCGCAGAGGTCGCGGCGCGCCCGTCTGCCGTTGCGGCCGAGCCCACGGACTCGGCTGACCAGGCGCCGCCGCCTGTCCTGAGGTACGGCATCCGAGGCCCGGGGCCCGATCCGCACGTCGCGCGGATGAACGCACTCGCGGACGCGAAGGCGTTCGGCATGGAGGGGTTGATGGGGAGCACCTCGGCCGCTGCCAGCGCTCTCGCAGCTCCGACGGCGACCGGGCGGCTCCCACCGGAGGTCATCCAGCGCATCGTCCGCTCGCATTTTTCGGAGATCCGACTCTGCTACCTCACGGCGCTCGACGCGGCGCCAGGCCTCGAAGGAAAGATCGTTGTCGCCTTCATCATCGGGCACGGCGGCAGCGTCAGCAGCGTGACGACGTCTGGAGAGCCCGCCGATCCGGCGTTCACGAGCTGCGTTTCGGGGGCTTTCAGGGCGATGTCGTTCCCCGCCCCGGAGGGCGGGGTCGTCTCCGTCACCTACCCGATGACGTTCACCCCCGGCGAGACCACGCTGAATCAAAAGGCGCTCGGCGACGCGCGCGCGAGCGACGTCGAGGAGGCGCTCAAGGCCGCGCGCTGCACGGACATCGTCCTCACGTCGTCGAATCCATCGACGTGGACCGCGACAAGGGACGGTCATGCCTTCACGATCACGTTCGTTTCGTCCGTGGACAGCCCGCTCACGGAGGCCGCGATCGCATCGCTGAGGTCGGAGGGCGTCGTCTACTCGCGCGCGAGCATGGCGCCGTTCCTCCTCGCCATCGCGGACGAACATCGGGATAAGGCGGCGGCCAAAGAGCTCCTCGAAGTCGTCCTCAAGACACAGGGATGAGGCCCGATCAGGGGACGGACACGAAGAGGCCGTTCGGCGCCGGCTTGCACGCCTCCAGCGCGGCGAGCATCCGCGCGACCCGGCTCGCGGGGGCCGACTCCTCAAAGTGGATCACCGCGGCGAAACGCCTCTTGGTCTCACCCAGCGCGGCGCCGGCTTCATTCCCCCGCGCGATCATGCTGCAGGCGACGCCCTCGAGCTCGCCGTCGGACACCTCGGTCTGCCGGGCGTGCACGTCATACGCCTCGAGATAGGCGCCGTAAGCCTCGCCCTTCGTGCTGACGTGGACCGCCAGATGCTCGGGGCGCTGCTCGCCGGCGGGACCCGGCAGAGAGAAGACGAAGTCGTGGAAGTCCTTCGTGCCCTGGATCTGGAGCGTGATGCGCGGGTACCCAGCGAACGCGACGGCCTGCACGACGCTCTTCAGCACGACGCCGCGCGTGTCCCCAGCGGCCTCGATGCCCACGACGCCCGGGAACGTGTCGGCCGACCGGGCAATCTCCCACGTCTCGCGCCGCTGCTTCAGGCGGTTGAAGAGCCCCGGCTGGTTGACCACTTGGTGCCCGTCTCCGAGGTCCCTCGTCGACGTCTCCATGACCTCGCCGTCGAGGAGGACTCGCCCGTCCGGCGTGATCTCGACCACGGAGTAGTCGCGCGCCGCGCGCGGCGCGGCCGAGTCCGGCGTCTCGGCGTCGTCCGTGCGTCGATGCGGCACGTCGCGATCGATCTTCTTCTCGTTCGAGCAGCCGAAGGAAAGGAGGAGCGCCGCGATCGCCGCAAGCCGGCGCCGCATGCGAGCTACTTCGAGGGGCCGAGCGAGAGGTAGGTCTGATCCTTCAGGCCGCGCTCGTACTCGGCGATGAGCCGCATCCCCTCGGTGGGCTTCAGGCGGTCCTGCTTGATCGCGCTGTCGACCTGCGCCTTCAGCTTGCCGACGAGATCGTGGCCTTCCCACTGGGTCATCGCGAGGACGTCCCGGATCGTGTTCCCCGCGATCGTCTCCTCGATGTAGTAGCCGCACTCCTCGTCGTCATCGAGGAACACGTGCGCCTCGTTTACGCGCCCGAAGAGGTTGTGGATGTCCCCCATGATGTCCTGGTACGCGCCCGTCAGAAAGATGCCGAGGTAGTACGGGGAGCCGTCGAACGCGTGGAGCGGCAGCGTGTCGCGCACGTCCTGCGTGTCGATGAACTTCGAGATTTTTCCGTCCGAGTCGCACGTGATGTCGACGATGGTGCTCTCGATCGAGGGCTTCTCGTGGAGGCGCTGGATCGGGACGATCGGGAACATCGCCCCGAGGGCCCAGTGGTCGAGGAGCGACTGGAAGACGGAGAAGTTGCAGATGAACTGGTTCGCGATCTGGGGCTTGAGGTCCTGGAGGCCGTCCGGCACCTCGATGTCCTCGTTCGTCGCCGCCATCGCGAGCATGCGCCGCGCGAGCCCCCAGAAGAGCTCCTCCACACGCGCCTTCACCGGCAGGTCGAGGAGGCCGAGCTCGAAGCGCTTCTGCGCCTCCTCCTTGGCGGCCAGGAGATCGTTCCAGCACTCCGCGATCGTCTCCGCCTTGAGCTGCTCCTGGATGTAGAGGAGCTCCTGGACGAGCTTGTTGTCCTTGGTCGCCTCGGGCTCGGACGACGTCGACGGCAGCGTCGCCTTCTCGATCGCGCCGAACGCCTCGACCACGAGCACCGAGTGGTGCGCCACGATCGCGCGGCCGCTCTCGGAGATGATGTCCGGGTGCGGGACCTTCTCCTCGTCGCAGATGTCGCCGATGTTGTAGACGATGTCGCGCGCGTACTCCTCGAGGGAGTAGTTCATCGACGAGTGGAACGTGGAGCGCGACCCGTCGTAGTCGATGGCGAGGCCGCCGCCGACGTCGAGGTACTCCACGGTTTGGCCCATCTTTCGAAGCTTGGCGTAGTGCCGCGCAGCCTCGCGCACGGCCCGCTTGATGATCTGGATGTCCGGGACCTGCGAGCCGATGTGGAAGTGGACGAGCTTGAACGCGCTCGTGAGGTTCGCGTCCTTCAGGATCTGGATCGCGTCGAGGATCTCGGCCGTCGTCAGGCCGAACTTCGCGTGCTCCCCGGCGCTCGTCGCCCACTTTCCGGCGCCCTTCGAGACGAGGCGCACGCGGAGGCCGATCATCGGCTCGACGTTCATGTCCTTCGCGTTGCGGACGATCGCGCGGACCTCGCTGAGCTTCTCGGCGATGAGGATGATCCGCTTGCCGAGCTTCCGGCCGATGAGCGCGGCGCGGATGTACCCGTCGTCCTTGTACCCGTTGCAGACGATGAGCGAGTCCTGGTCGCTGTGGATCGACAGGGCGGCGAACATCTCGGGCTTGCTGCCGACCTCGATCCCGAAATGGGAGGTGCGGCCCGCGTCGAGGATCTCCTCCACGACCTCCCGGAGCTGGTTCACCTTGATGGGGAACACGCCTCGGTACCGCCCGCGGTATTTGTTCTCGTCGATCGCCGCCTCGAACGCGCTCGACAGCTTCTTCACGCGGTGACGCAGGATGTCCTGGAAGCGGATGAGGAGCGGCGTCGCGAGCCCGTCCTGCGCGGCGGCGGCCACCACCTCGGGGATGGGGATCCGCTCGCTCTTCGAGTTCTTCCCGTGGACGCCGTTCGGGACGACGACCATGTCGCCGCTCTCCGAGACGTCGAAGTAGCCCGCTCCCCACCGATCGATGAGATAGAGGTCCTTCGCGTCCTCCGTCGTCCAGCTCGGGAGCGTGGCGAGCTCGCTGCCGCTCGTGGGGGGCGAGCTGATGGGCGGCTCACCCGAATCCGCGCCGGGGTCGGCGTCGACGGTCTTGGCGGTCACGGGAGACGACTCACCCACGTTGTTTCTCCGTCCGGCGCGGCCGGTTCATCGAGCGTTCGATGCGCGCGCACGTACCAGACGAACACCGCCCTAGCAATGAATGATTGAGGGGCGCGTCTCCCCGAGCATCCTTGGGCTTAGCGACGCCGCGCCGCGCAGCTCTGCGCTCGCGGCTCCGCGGGGCGCGGACCGCGAGCACCTCGCACGAGCGACGCGCGGTCGCCGCTGCAGAGGATCATTCGTCCGCGGGGCGGGGCTTGAACTTGAACTTGTCGGACTTCGGATCGCGCTCGGCCTTCATCCAGTCGAAGACCTGACGAGCCCAGATTTTCTGGCCCTCGGCGGTCGGGTGGATGTGATCGCTGCCGCGCGGGAGGCCAGCGGAGAGCTTGTTGGAGTCGTAGTAGCGGCAGGGGCCCGAGTGGGTTCGGATGAGCTCCGGGAGATCGTTCTCCTTCCATCCCTTCGCCTCCCACGTGGGGACGCGCACCCAGACGCACGGCGTCTCGCCCATGATCTTGATGATCTTCTCGATGTCGGGGACGCGCACCGTCGGGTCGACCATCGCGAGCTCGTTGCCGCCGACGGAGATCACGACGACGTCGGGCTTGCCCACGCGAATGAGCGACGGGATGTCGAACTTCCCGCCCGCCCACTGCGGGATGAACGTGGACTCCTTCGCTTGGAGATCGGCCGTCAGCTTGTACTCGCCCGCGACGTTCCGCATCCCCGCGCCGAGCGCCTGACCGAACGAGTCACCGACGATGAGCACCTTCATGCCCTCGGGCAGGGGGCCCGGGGGCTCGGCCACGGGCGGCGTGTTCACGGGCGGCGGCGCGCTCGCGCTCGCGACGGCGGTCGTCAGCACGGAGACGCTCGGGGCAGGGTCGACGAGCGACAGCGTGACCGACGAGCTCGCGGCCGCGGCCGTGGAGGTGGGCTCGGTGTGGGCCGCCGTCGGCTGCGACGAGCCGCAGGCGGTGAGCGAGAGGGCGAGGAGCGACGCGATCGGGAGGTTTCGAGCGAGGGACATCGGGGCGAGAGCCTAGAACGCGGCGCGCGCCCGACGCCAGTTTTCGCGACGCGCTCGGGCGGGCGTCAGGCGCCGTTTCCGTAGCCCGCCTCCCGACAGATCGCCTCGAAGCGCGCTTGGAGCTCGGCGTCCTCGCGCTCCGCCTGCTTCCTCGCGGCCTCCTTGCGCGCGACCAGCGTGTCGTAGTCGTGGTTCGCGGCTTGGATCGCGGCGGGTAGCTCCTTCAGGACGCCCGGGAGAAAATCGAGCTCCGCGCGCACGACGAGCTCCGAGCCGTTCACCGCCACGTGGTTTCCGGGCGAGAGCCCCTCGATCTTGCGGACGGCGAGGGCGTCCTTCCACTCCTTCGGTGGGCCTTCGGACAGCGTGAACGTCAACGTCCCCACGTTGCCAGTGCGGCTCAGCTTGGGCTTGCCTTCGATCGCGATGACCATGGAAGGAGCGTGGCCCGGCGGCCGAAGATCGTCGAGCTCGGCCTTGGGAACGAGGACCGCGGCACGAGGGCCCGTCGCGAACGAGGAGCCTCGCGCGCGAGGCTCAGCTCGAGCCCGCTTCGAGCGAGGGCTTCGCCGAGCCGTCGCCGCCGAGCTCCTGCAGTCGAGGGGAGGTGCCGAAGAACCGCTCCCGCTGATCGTCCGCGAGGAGCTCGGCAACGGGCTGCCCGAAGATCGTCGCCCCGACGATCATCAGCGACCGCTCCACCTTCTCGATGGGGTTCACGTTGTCCTGGATCACCGTCTCGAGCAGCGTCTTGTCGAACGAATGCGTCGAGGCGATGACGACGTGGAGCGCGGCGTCCTCGATCGCGAGCGCGCCGGACTTCGTGAGCGCGTCGAGCAGATCGAACGCCTTGTTCTTCTCCTTCTCCTGCTGATCCGTGGACAGGACGTCCGTGCTCGGCGCGGTGAGCAGCCCCTTCTGCGACGTCCGTCGCCACGTCGCGCCCGGATGGATGAGCGTCGCGTGGAGCGCCGAGTCCTCGTCGTACGCCTCGAACTTCTTGTCGAGATCCCCCGGGATTTTCGTGTAGTCGCGCGCGCCCTCGACCTCGGGAGCGCCGGACGCTTGCGGGCTTGCGTGCGGCCGCGGCGCCGCGGGCGCGGGCGGCGGCGCGGCCGTGGTCTCGGCCGCCTTCGTGGCGGGCGCCGACCGAGCGGGCACGGCCTGGGCGGGCGGCGGCGGGGCCGGAGGCGGGGTGCGGCCATGCCGCTCGGAGCGGCGAGCGGCATGGGCGCGCTCATCGGAGGAGGAGGAGGTCCGAACCCCGCGCCCCCGAACGCGGGCGGCGCGCCGTAGCTCATCGGCGGCAGCGGCGTGCGGTTCTGCTCCGCGAGCCGCATCGCTTCGCGCTCCCGCTCCTCCTCGAGCTCGCGCTTCTTGGAGAGCTCGATCATCTCCCGCATGCGCGCGGTGTACTCCGCGACGCGCGCGATCTTGTCGGCGGGCGGCGCGTCCGCGGGGCCGTCGTACGAGAGGAGATCGCTCGGGATCTGGAACTCCGTGAAGAGGCCGAGGAGCTCCTGCGTCAGCTTGATCTCCTTGGTCAGGCTGTCCGGCGGGAGCTTCAAGAGCTTCTCGAGCTGGGGCTTGATCTGGATCACGCAGACGCCGAAGAGCGTGCTCTCGAGCTGCATCCCGCGGAACGCCTTGGCGAAGCGCTGCTGCTCGGGAGAGAGGGACTCGATCGCGTCCCGGAACTGCTTCGGCGTGGGGATCTCCTCGAGCATCAGGGGGATCTTGAGGACGTCCTTGTTGTGGACGAGCACGCTGAACTTCGGCTCGAACGAGTCCGCCGAGGCGATCCGACCGACGAGGAGGATGAAGCTCGAGAACTGCCTCGCGCGCGCGACGAGCTGCGCGGAGAGCGCGCCCTGACCGGAGAACCGATGGCCGATCCACCCGTGGAGGTACCGCTCGCCCATGAACGAGACGCGCGTGGACGCGTCGAGGGCGAACGTCATCGGCCTCCGCGCTGCGCTCGACGCCACGGTCGTCGACACGGGCTCCGCGATCGAGCCGACCCGCACGGCCTCGATGCTGAGCACGCCCTCCGGATCGTGCTCCGGACGACGTACGGCGTACGAAAAAGGCCGCGGACGGTAGGGCTCCTTCACGAGCTTCCGGTGGTGAAACTCCATGAACGCGCTGAAATCCGCCGGCGTCACCACCTTGCCGATCGCGGCGACGAGCTGCTTGCGGAGCATGTCCTCGAGGTAGTCGACGGAGTCGCTGAAGTGCTCCGCGACGGCCTGCGCGTGGAGCAGCGTCACGAGGAGCCCCGCCTCGACCGCGGTGACGATCGAGCCGTCCTTCGGGAACGCCGCGGCGAGCGCGCGGCACTTCTCGGTCAAGCTCCGGCGCTCCTCCTCGAGGAGCGCGTCCAGGTGGAACGAGGGCGCGAGTCCTTCACCCTCGGATCGCGCTCCGCCCTCGAAGAACGGAACGACCGGAACGAACAGGGCGTCCGCGGTGATCGCCGAGAGGTCGCGCCCATGCTGGCTCGCGGGCGGGAAGAGATCGCTGAGGAAGTACGTGGCGACGCGCCCCGCCCACCCGTGGAGCGCGGCGAGGGCGGCGAGCGCCGCCTCGACCTCGGGGTTTCGGCGCGGTGTGTGGCACGCGCTCCGTGTTCGATCGATCGAGAACGTCGGCCGACCCTCGGCGTCGACGTGCGCGAGGAGCCAGGAAATATCCACCTCGAGGGGTGGCCGGACGACGGTGCTCGGCCGCGGTGACTGGTTCGCGGCCGTCTTGATCTCCATGCCGCCGCTCCGCGTGATGAGGGCGACCGCGTTCTCGGGCGCGTTCCCGCGGTACGCGAGGATGTCGTAGCCGAAGTCGAAGCGCCAAAAATAGTCCGTCACCGTGACGACGACCTTCTCCGTGCGCGTCGACTTGCCGAGCAGCCCGCGCGTCTCCACGACGTGCTCGGGGGACTCGACCTTCCGGCTCTCCTCCCGGTCGAAGCGGCAATCCTCTCGCGCGCTGAGGCGCAGGGTGACCGAGCGCGTCGCCGCCCACGCGCGGAGCTCCGCGAGCCCCTCGGTGGAGAGGCCGATGAGCTCGAGGCACTGGAGCATCGAAGCGACCGCCAGCGTGCCCACGAGCTCCGCGAGGAGGTACTTGTCCTCGTAGCGGTGAGAGACGTCCGCCGGGAGCTCGGGGTTGCGAGTGTTGTCGAGGATCGTTCGGATCCGCTGGAGTGCCGTGTCGATCTTCGCCCGGAACTGGTGCTCGCTGTATGGGTTCATCCCCTCACCTCGGTGGCGACTCTAAAGCAGTGAGCGCGATTCTGAATCCCTTCGGGCGGAGAATTCCCCGGCGCGCCGAAGGCGCTCGGCTTTGCCGCGGCTCTGCCGCGGAATTGCATGAGCGCGCCGAAGGCGCTCGGCTTTGCCGCGGCTCTGCCGCGGAATTGCATGAGCGCGCCGAAGGCGCTCGGCTTTGCCGCGGCTCTGCCGCGGAATTGCATGAGCGCGCCGAAGGCGCTCGGCTTTGCCGCGGCTCTGCCGCGGAATTGCGGAGCCGGGGCCATGGGAGGGCGCTCCCGCCAGCGGGCCTCAAAGGGGCGGGCCGACGGCCCGGTATGCTGGATCGACGGCGCTCGCTGCACGAGCGCCGAGCGGATCCCTCATGATCGAACCCCACCGTCCTCTCCGCGAGCGTCTCCGGTGCGCCGGCCTGGCGCTGGCGGCGCTCCTCGCCGGTTGTGGGACGGACGCGCTTCCGGGCGCGATCGTCGCGGTCGCGCCGACCTCGGCGCCGGCCCGCAGCACGACCTTCGCGTGCGCCGTGCCGCGGCCGCCGTGTGACACCACCGCGCGAGGGGATCTGGACGAGCTGATCGCACGCGGGCGCGAGCGCGTGGTCGCGACGAAATTCAAGGACGCTGCCGTGATCGTCGACGTCGCGCGGCTCGAGCTCCAGCGCGGGAGCGCGGCCGACGCCCTGAGCAGCGGGAGGAAGGACGCCGAGGGCGCGCTCCTCGACGCGGCGCGCGCGATCGCCGCCGACGCTTCGGATCCGGGGAGCCGAATGGTCCTCGCGCTCGCGCTGGCGAACCGAATCTCGGCCCAGCTCGACCACCCCGACGTGCACGTCCGGTCGGTCGCCCTCGGCCTGCTCCGCGGACTCGCGCCGACGGGCGCGAAGGGCCCGATCGGCGCCGCGGCGCACGCGTTCGACGGCTACGTCGCGCTCCGCGAAGGGGACGTGCAAAGGGCGCGCGGAGCGTTCCGCGTTGCCGTCGAGCTCGGCCCGAACCTCCCGAGCGCCTGGCTCGGCTATGGAGACGCAGCGCGCGCGGACGGCGCGATCGACCCCGCTCGCGACGCCTTTCTCCGTGCGTCGAAGGTCCCCACCCCGACGGGCGAAGCCGATCCGGAGGTCGGGTGGAGCATCGCGGCGGCCGATCGCGGAGAGCTCCTCGCGATCCTCCGCACACGCGCGCGCGCGCCCGATCCGAGCGACGCCTCGCCCCGCACGAGGGCGCGCTGCGCGGATCCATCGGAAACCACCGCCGAGCTTTGCTCCGCGCTCGCCGCG
Source organism: Polyangiaceae bacterium (assembly GCA_046351395.1). GTDB lineage: Bacteria > Myxococcota_A > Polyangia > Polyangiales > Polyangiaceae > CAYYKK01. The sequence goes on along the minus strand of JAXLYP010000048.1, from coordinate 17,789 downwards.
CTCTCGAAGGCCTCCGCGCCGGCCGACCTGATCCGCGTGGCGGGGGACGTGATGAAGGCGTACGAGCCCCTCCGAGAGATTTGCGACACGCACCGTTCCACGTGCACCGAGGACGTGACGCTCGCGCTCCTGGAGGCGGCGCGAGCGCTCTTCGAGGCCGGCGCGTTCCTGAAGGCCACGGCGATCGGGCAGCTGATCATCGACCCCGCTCGCGCGCTCCCCGGCGTGAAGCTCATCGAGGCCCAGCTCGAGCGCGACCTCGGCGTCTGGTACGCGGCGGGCGGGGTCTTCGACCAGTCCGCGTCGTGGCGAGCGCGCCGCGATGACCGATCCGGGCGGAGCCTGGCGGGCGCTCACGCCGGCGCTCGCGATCCGATCGCGCTCGGACACGCCGAGCAAGCGATGAAGGACGCCGCCGGGATCGCGGCGATGGGCCCGCTCGACGACGACGACGCGGAGCTCGTGCGCGCGACGTTCGCGCTCGCCGCGTCGTCGACCGGCGTCGACGCCGCACAAGCCTGGGCGCGCTCGACCGTTCCCGCGCTCGCGAGCGAGGCCTGCGCTCGATCCCGCGCCGCCTGCGAGCGCGTGCCTGCCGGATTGGGTGTGCACCGTGCGGCGCATCGCGGGCGAGCCCTGGAACGAACGCGCGCGGTGATGGGTCAGGGTGCGGCCGAGAAGAGCTGAGCCGCGAACGCGTCCTCCGCGATGCCGCCGGTGAGATCGATCCCCGAGCCGAAGAAGTTCTTGCCCGCGAAGTCGGGGTTCGCGCCCGGGGAGTACCCGCCGACGACGAAGATTCGCCCCGCCGCGTCGTTGACGAGCCCGCTCGGCCACACCGTCAGCGGCCGGCTCCACGCGTGCGTCCCGTCCGATTTGTAGCTGACGAGGACGTGCGTGTTGGTTCCGACCGCGGGGACGACTCCGCCGCCGAAGTTCGAGTCGCCGCCCACGCGCACGCTCGTCGTGATGAACCCCAACGTATCCGCCGTGATGGGGCCGGGGACCGCGTCTCCCGCGCCGGGGAATCCCTTCGCCCACGTCAGCGAGAGGCCGTTCCCCGCAGACTGGAGCCGCGCGATGTAGAAGTCCGCGCCGGACTGGCTGAGGGCCGTTTGTCCGGAGAGGGGATCGGGGAGACTCCCCGTGAAGCTCCCGACGACGTACAGATCTCCGCCCACGAACGCCGCGTTGCGAACGTTCGCCGAACCGTTCGCGTGGAGCTGTGTGAGCGCGGTCGCGGCTCCGTTCACGGTCTTCAGGACGAAGCCGTCCGACTGGCTCGTGGAGACGGTCATCCCGCCCACCGTGAGGTTGCCCGAGAAGTCGCCGTAGACGAACGCGCCGCCCGCGAACGCTTCGATGCCCGTGACGTGGACCTGCTGCGACGTCGGCCACAGCGTGAGCGTCTGATCGATCGTCAACCCGCTCCGATGAACGAGCACGTCGTTCGAACCGCTTCGCGCCGCTTCGAAATACCCGGTGGCGCTGGCCCCGGTGGCGTACGGGGAGAGCGCGTTCTTGCCCGCGTTGAGGACGTTGCCCGTCGCCGCGTCGATGCGGACGAGCAAGCGGTCGCCCGCGAGGAACGCGGTCCCACCGACCGTGACGTCCGTGCCCGCGAATCCGTCGATCGCGATGAGCCCCGACGAGACCGCAGAGTGCACTGGCGCGAAGCCGTACGTGCGGCTCCAGACGTGGCCGAACGTCGGGGTGAGGCGCGCGAGGATCACGTCGAAGTCACCCTGCACGTCGAGGGCCCCGCCGCCGAGGTCGAGCTGATGGCCGGCGATGGCGTTCCCGAGGATGAGGAGATCCCCGTTGTTCGCGAGCGCGATGCGGTCGAAGTACTCCTCTCCATCGGAGGCGTAGGTGTGGTGCGCGACGTACTCGCCGCAGTTCGGCGTGCAGCTCTCGTTCGGATCCGACTGGCAGTTCTCCACCGTCGGAACGACCTCGCCGGCGCACGGGCCGAAGTGCCCGCTCGCGTCGCACGCTTCCGTCCCCGCGCGACAAACGCCGACGCCCGCCGTGCCCATCGCGCCCGAGTAGCAGCTCTGACTCATCGGCGGCGTGCACTCGGGCGCGCCCCCCGTGCCGCTCGAGGAGCTCGTGCCCGTCGACGCGGACGTGCTGCTGGACGAAGTGGACGCCGTCGCCGACGTGGACCCGGAGGACGTCGTCGGCGACGTGCCGCCGCCACCGCCCTCTCCCTCCCGGAAGTCGGAGAGGCCGAGCAGGTCGAAGCAACCGGTCGTGGCGAACACCCCAAGGAGGGGGATCGCCCTGGAAAGCGAGAGCGTGCGCGCGTCGTTGGGGCATGGGGTCGATCCTGTGCGCGGAGCGCGAGCGCCGCGGAGATCCGCGTCCCGATCTCGCGTCGCTCGCGTCGGGTAGGGGAGGCTCGAACGGGGCCGAGGAGGCTCGAAACGGGCTGGGGCTCGAAGGCCGTGCGAGACGTCCTCTGTCGCGCCGCTCCGAGCGTCGCGTCGATGAGCGCCTCGGGCGCGTGCTCGAGCTCCGCGCGCCCGTCCCATGTACGGCGGCGCGCCGAAATGCTCCCTCTCTGCGCTCAGGGCTTCTTCAGGATGTAGAAGAAGTCCCGCTCGGCGTGCGTCTTCCACCCCTCGAGCGGGGCGAACACCATGTTCTTCATGAGGGCGTTCTTCGCGGTGAACCCACCCTTGTCGTCCATCTCGAGGAGGACGAAGCGCGTGAACGAGAAGTTGATGTCGAACTGACACGCGGCCTCCGCGCCCGCCGCCACGAGCGCGCGCGCGAAGGTGTCGGGATCGACCCCGTCCCCGATCGAGAAGAAGAGGGTCTTGCCGTCCTTGGAGATCGCGTACGCGCTCCGCCGGATGTCCTTGTCACCCTCCTGCGCGGCGCCCCAGACGGCGCCTTGGAACGGCGCGCGCGACGCCTCCGTCGTCGCCCCGTCCTCCACGAGGCAGGGACCGTTCTGCCGGTACCACGCGAGCGACGGCTCCTCGTCCGCGAGGCGCGTCCACGTCGCGATCTTCACGGCGCCGTCCTTCGTCATCGCGAGCGTGCACGCGTTCGGGAGCGGCGGCACGTACACGTCGTCCCCGAGCTTCATCCCGTGCATGCCGTGCTTGCGCTTGAACCCGCCGTTCGTGATCGCCACGAGCCGAGGGATCTCCGCCTCGGGGACGAGGCCGGGGTGCCGGATCGGCGGGACGAGGCTCTTCGGTTCGTCCCGTCCGCCGGCGAGGCCGATCGTGAGCCGTGAGAGGTCCATCGCGACGACATAGACGGCGACGCTCGGCGCGGCCGCCTTCGGGTGGAGGACGGTCTTCGCGAGCGGCGATGGCTCCAAGCCCTTGACCGGGAGGGGCTCCCACTCCCCATCGCCTTCCGCCTTCGACGCCTCGAGCGGCGGCTTCGCCGCTGGAGGCGGGAACGGCGGCGGCTTTGGCGTCGACGCCACCGATCCCCTCGGCATGGCGGCGCTCCCGCTCGCGCTCGCATGCGCCGCCGCCGACGAACTCGAGCTCGCCTCCGGCTTCGCACTCGGCGTCCCCCCGCCACCGCTCGAGCACCCGAGCGCTGATGCGAGGGCCGCCACGATGAGCAGCCCAGAGTGGGTCCCCCGCGTCGAGGCCAGGCGCATCAGGGCTTCGGCATGCTCGACGTGTTTTGAGGCGCCGCGGTCATGAGCGCACCAAAGTCGTCCGCGCTGACCTGCGAGTCGGTGCAGTTGCCGAGATCCCCACCCGGGGCTCGCTCGATGCTGCCGTCGATGTTGGTGCTCGTCGCGTTGTTGTGTGGGTTCGACGCGAACGGAGCGCCCTCGCAGACGTACGTGTTGCCCGCCGCCGTAAACGGCATCGCCGACGCGGCGTCGAACGCGTAGCAAACCGCGTCCACCACGACACCGCTGTGCTTCAGGACCAGGCTCGTCGCGTCGGTGATGCCCGTCGAGAGCGAGTCGTCCGCAGTGGGCATCTGGGCGTATGCGCTGCCACCGATGAGGAGGTGACCGTGCGCGGGCACGACCTTCCCCGTCCCCGTCCACCGGGGCATGTAGGTCGCAGCCGTGTGGCTGCGGCCCTCCATCGTCCACGAATTGTCGAGGGTGATCGCCGCGTTCGTCGGGTTGTAGAGCTCGACGAACTCATCCGAAGCGCCGCCCGGGCCACGGCTCCGGATCTCGCTGATCAGCATGTTCGTCGCGCTGCACGAGCTGCTGTTGACGACGATGTCGACGATCTTCGTGCCGTTGTAGCTCACGGTGACTGCGGGCATAGGCGCGGTTGCAGCGTCCACGAACGTGAAGGTGCCCGCCAATTGATCCGCGGGGATCAGGAGGAAGTTCGCAGGGCTCGTGGTCCCCCCGTTCGGCGGACTCACAACCAGCGACACGTTCGCCCCGCCCGGCGGCGCGGGGATGTCGAGGATGGCGCTGAAGGTCGCCATCCCGCCCGGGTTGATGGTCGCGCTCGGAGGGGTGACCGTTTGGAGGACTGGCACCTCACTGTCGCCCACGACACGAACCGACGACATGAAGCCGCCCGCGGTGAGGGTCACACCAGGGCTCGCAGTCGCGGCCGACGTGAGGAGGACCTGGGTGTGGCTCGTCCCGGCGAGGATCGTGACCTTGCCGCCGACGACCGCGAGGGTCGCCGGATCGCTCGAGGTCACCGCGATGTCCGTGTTCATCGCCACCGGCGACGTCATTTCGACCTCGAGCGGGACCGGGATCGTCGGCGCCGCGGTCTTGTTGACGCGGATGAATGTGTTCGCCGTGCTGAAGCCCTGAAGCACTGGCGCGCCCAACGCGAAGTCGGCCGCCGAGCGAGGCTCGAGCTTCATGTTGTTGTTTTTGTAGTCGAGAATCCCGGTGATCGAGCTGTAGATGCTGCCGACGGTCGGGAACGGCGTGACGAGGTACATGAAGTCGTTCACGCGAAGGGCACCTCCGACGACGAACTCGTTCGTCGGTGCCACGTCACCCGTGCCGGGCGCGGGCATGACGTCCGTCACCGTCACGTTGTCGACGCGCGCGAGCACCGCTTCGTAGGTGTTGGCCATCGTACCGCCAGCCACCGCGGGCGTGAGCACGACGGGCGTTGGCAGGGTCTCGTTCGCGCTCGTCTTGACTGTCGCCGCGGCGCCCGACAGCTGGATCTGTCCGAAGAAGTTCGCCGCCGTCGCGTTCGTGATGTCGATGCGATCGCCGACCTTGAGCGCCGAGCAGTTCGTCATCGCGTCGAAGACGAAGATGCCTGAGTTCTGCACCCCCTGATTCATGTCGTAGTCGGCGTCACCCGGCTTGACCTGCAGGAAGTACCCCTTCGAAGGGACGCAGCCCGTCACGAGCTGGTTCACGAGCGCCACGGGGCCGAGCGCCTGGGTCCCGTCCTTGATTTTGTAGATCGTCGTGACGCACGCGTCGCTGCCTGGGTTCTTGTAGTTCGGGCACGCGTCGCAGACGTCTCCCTTGCCGTCCATGTCCGCGTCAGCCTGATTCATGTTGGCCACGTTCGGACAGTTGTCGGTCGTGTTCGGGACGCCGTCCCCGTCCGCGTCGCCTACGACGACCATGCACGTGGTCGTGTCCGGATTGAGCGGGCAGGGGTCGCAAGCGTCACCGTCGGCGTCACCGTCGGCGTTGGCCTGCATGCCGTTGTCCATCGGGCGGATCGGGTTGAACACGGTGGGGCAGTTGTCCATCGCGTTCGGGATGCCGTCGCCGTCGCTGTCGGCGGCGGTGATCGCGCCCGTGTAGACCGTCGACATGTTCTTGGCCACGGGGCGCGTGGGGACGCAGCTCGGCTCCTTCGGCGGCTTGCCGCAGTAGAAGGCCTCGTACTTGGGCGTCGCGGCCTTCAACGCGTCGTACGTCTGACCCACCTCGCTCATGGCGCACACGCTCTTCGCGTTGCCGCACACGGTGACGGCGTCGCACATCGCGCCGCCTGCGACACCGGAGATCACGTTGGCGTCGCCGTAGATCGGCTTGCCCCCGCGCAGCACGAGCGCGACGTCCTTCGGCTCACCGTCGATGATCGCGCGGTAGTCCGTGTGGACGCGCGCGTCGTAGATCGCGATGTCGCCCGTGAGGCCCTCGGCGAGGCTGCCGATCGCGGTCTCCGCGTGGATCGCCTTCGCCGCGTTGAGCGTGACCATCCTGAAGAGGTCGCCGTCGCTGAAGACGTGGTCGTAGTACGTCGCGTTGAGCTCGGACGCGCACGTGAGCTCGCGCTGCATGTTCATCGACCCGCTGACCACCCAATCCGTGCCGAGCGCGATGTTCACGCCCATGCGCTTTGCGACGGTGACCTGCGCCGTGTCGCCGTAGAGCGTGACGTTCGACCGAGGAGACCAGATGAGGCTCGTCCCTCCGCCGGCCATCTGCGCGTAGTCGGACGGCGTCAGGCCCACGGCGTGGATGAACGCGCTCTGAGGCTGGATGAGGTCGTGCATCATCCGATCGTCGTCGACGCAGTCGAACTCGTTGTGCGCGAACGCGTCGATCCCCTCGGCGATGTGCGGGAAGTACGCGCTGTCGGCCGCGATCGCGCTCGTCGTGTTGATGCCGGGGTACCCGCATCCGGTCGCGAGCTGCGTCCCGTTCGAGTCCCCGAGCGGGAACGTGTCGAAGTCGACGGGGTCGACGCCGAGCCCCTCCTGCGCGCTTCCGTCGAGGTTGCGGAGGAACCCCGTCGCGCTCCCCGAGCCGACGAGCGACGTCGCGCCGCTCATCAAGAACCGGAGCTCACCCCAAGCCTTTTGCGTGGTGCTCGCGCCTCCGGCGCTCGTGATCTTGGTGTGGCCGTTCAGCCCTTTGCGCCAGTCGTGGCGCTGCTCGTAGCGCTCGCCCGTGTCGGTGTAGGGGGCCTCGTTCGCCCAGCCGATGTGGTCGTGCGTGTTGATGAGGCCCGGCGAGATCACGGCCTCCGCGCACACGATCTTCGTCGCGGTGGGGTTCGCCGCCGCGCAATCACAGCCGACGCACGTGATCTGCCCCATCGCGTTCAGCGCCACGGAGCCGCCGCGGTAGATCGTCGCGGGGCCCAGCACGTCCCCGCTGATCAGCTTGGTGGCGTCCCCGGGAGTGACCTCGCAGAGGTTCGCGGTCGGAGTGAGCGCGGGGCACACGACCTCACCGGGTGAGGTGGTGCAGTCGTTCTCACAGCCGTCGAGCGGGATCTTGTTGCCGTCGTCGCACTGCTCACCGGGGTCGGGGACGCCGTCCCCGCAGATCATCATCCCCTCGTTCGTGCACGTGGCCGAACAGCCGTCACCGGGCGTCGTGTTCCCGTCGTCGCACTGCTCCGCGCCCTCCTTCTTCCCGTTCCCGCACATCGCCGCGGTCTCGGTCATGCAGGTCATCGAGCAGCCGTCGCCGCTGACCATGTTGCCGTCGTCGCACTGCTCGCCGATGTTCGTCGTCCCGTCGCCGCACTCGCCCACCGTCTCGGTCTGGCAGGTCGCGGAGCAGCCGTCTCCGTTGTCCCGGTTCCCGTCGTCGCACGCTTCGCCCGCCTCCTTGACGCCGTCGCCGCAGACGATCCCCGGGGTCCCCGTCGAGCTCGTCCCGTCCCCGGTGTCGTCGCAGGCGACCGTGAAGCTTGCCATTGACATGAGGGCGAAGACGCCCAGGCCCGTTCGGAAGCGATATTTCAGGTGCATCGGAGCGCGGACCCTAGTCGAACGGCGCCGCGACTTCACGCTCGATCACGTGCCTATTTCGTGACGCGGCGGGCCGAAGCGCGTCGAGTTCCGCTTGGACGGGGCGGCGCGCCTGCGCTAGGACGCGCCCGAAAACATGGCGCTCGAAGTCGGTATCGTCGGTCTCCCGAACGTCGGGAAGAGCACGCTGTTCAACGCCCTCACGAACGTCGGGGCGGAGGCGGCGAACTACCCGTTCTGCACGATCGAGCCGAACGTCGGGGTCGTCCCGGTGCCGGATCCGAACCTCGAGACGATCGCCTCCCTCATCAAGAGCGAGAAGGTCATCCCGGCGATGGTCCGGATCGTCGACATCGCCGGCATCGTCCGCGGCGCGTCCACGGGCGAGGGCCTCGGCAACAAGTTCCTCTCGCACATCCGCGAGGTCGACGCCGTCCTCCACGTCGTCCGGTGCTTCGAGAACCAAGACGTCGTCCACGTCGACGGCGGGGTGAACCCGATCCGCGACATGGACACGATCGACACCGAGCTCCTCCTCGCCGACCTCGCCGTCGTCGAGGGATCGCTCGAGCGGACGAAGAAGCAGGCGACCCACCAGAAGGAGCTCGCCCCGACCGCGGCGCTCCTCGAGAAGTGTTACGACGTCCTCAAGGTCGGAAAGCCCGTCCGCGCGCTCGGGATCTCGGCGCCCGAGGAGCTCAAGATCCTCCGCGGGTTCGGCCTCATCACGGCGAAGAAGGTCCTCTACGTCGCGAACGTCGACGAGTCGGATCCGACGGGGAAGGGGAAGCTCGTCGACCTCGTCCGCGAGCGCGCGAAGGCGGAGGGATCCGAGGTCGTGCCGGTGTGCAGCAAGCTCGAGAGCGAGCTCGCCGAGCTCTCGAAGGACGACCAAAAGGAGATGCTCGCGTCCATGGGGATGACCGAGCCGGCCCTCGCGACGCTCGCGCGGACGGCGTACGAGCTCCTCGGCCTCACCGTCTATTACACGGCGGGCCCGAAGGAGATCCGCGCGTGGCAGATCCCGGTCGAGTGCCCCGCGCCGAAGGCCGCCGGCGTCATCCACACCGACTTCGAGACGAAGTTCATCCGCGCCGAGATCTACAGCGTGGAGGACCTCGTGAAGCACAAGACGGAGGCCGCGATCCGCGCCGCCGGCAAGCTCCGCGTCGAGGGGAAGACGTACGTCTTCCAGCGCGGCGACATCGCCCACTTCCTGATCGGGAACTGAGCCGTGGCTCTCCTCCGTCGCTGGGGTGACCTGAAGTGATCGGCATCCAAGGCCTTTCGAAATCCTTCGGGGCGCGCACGCTCTTCGAGGACGTGACGCTCACCCTCTCGCCGGGCAAGCGGTACGGCCTCGTCGGCGCGAACGGCTCCGGCAAGACGACGCTCCTCAAGATCCTGTCGGGGGACGAGCCGGCGAGCGATGGGACGATCTCGCTGCCGAAGGGCGCGCGCGTCGGCGTCCTCCGCCAGGACCGGTTCGTCGCCGACACCGAGCGGATCATCGACGTCGCGATGATGGGCGACGAGCAGGTGTGGGCCGCGATGCAGGAGCAGGTCCGGCTCCACGCGGACGGCAAGTCGAGCGAGGCGGCCGAGCTCGAGGAGCGCATCCGCCTGCTCGGCGGCTACACGCTGGAGTCGCGCGCGGGCGCGGTGCTCGCGGGCCTCGGCATCGAGCAGCGCGTCCACGCGCAGCCCGTCCGCGTCCTCTCCGGCGGGTTCAAGCTCCGCGTGCAGCTCGCGCAGGTGCTCCTCGGCAGGCCCGACCTCCTGCTCCTCGACGAGCCGACGAACCACCTCGACATCCTCTCGATCCGCTGGCTCGAGAAGTTCCTCGGCTCGTTCGAAGGGTGCGCCGTGATCATCTCGCACGACCAGCGCTTCCTCGACAACGTCGTGACGCACGTGCTCGACGTCGACTACGAGACGGTCACCGAGTATCCGGGCAACTTCTCCAAGTTCGTCGTCTCCAAAGAGGAGGTGCGGACGCTGAAGGAGGCCGCGATCCAGCGGCAGGAAGAGATCATCGCGCACAAGCGCGAGTTCATCGATCGGTTCGGCGCGAAGGCGACGAAGGCGCGCCAGGCGCAGAGCCGCCTCAAGCAGATCGAGAAGATCGAGGTCGAAGAGCTCAAGAACACGAGCCGGCGTTCGCCGCGCCTCAAGTTCGTCCAGCAGCGCCCGAGCGGTAAGGACGTCCTCACCGCGGAGCACGTGTCGAAGGCCTACATCCGCGCCGAGGACGGCGAGGTCAAGCGCGTCCTCACGGACGTGAACCTCACGATCCGCCGTGGTGAGCGCGTCGGCGTCATCGGGGCGAACGGCCTCGGCAAGTCGACGCTCCTCAAGATCCTCGTCGACCGGCTCGAAGCCGACGACGGCGAGGTGAAGTGGGGCCACGAGACCCACGTCGGCTACTTCCCGCAGGACCACCACGAGGTCCTCGTCGACGGATCGAAGACCGTCCTCGACACGCTCTGGGACAAGCTCCCGCTCGAGGGCACCGCGTACGTGCGGGGCCAACTCGGACTCGCGCTGTTCTCCGGCAACGACGTCGAGAAGAAGGTGAGCTCCCTCTCCGGCGGCGAAGCCGCGCGCCTCCTGTTCGCGACGATCTCGGCGCTGAAGCCGAACGTCCTCGTCCTCGACGAGCCGACGAACCACCTCGACCTCGAGGCGATCGAGGCGCTCGCCGCCGCGCTCGTCGCGTACGAGGGCACGGTGATCTTCGTGAGCCACGACCGCTGGTTCGTGTCGAAGGTCGCGTCCCGGATCGTCGAGATCAAGGACAACGGGATCGTCGACTTCCCGGGGACGTACGCGGAGTACCTCGAGCGCCTCGGCGACGATCACCTCGATCGCGACGTCGTCCTCAAGAAGGCGAAGGAGAAGGATCGCGACGGCAAGACGGGCAGCGTCCCGCCGCCCGCCGCGAAGAAGGGCGCCCCACAGGGCCCTCCGCCGACGACGTGGGAGGACGCGAAGAAGAAGCGCAACCGCTTCAAGGCCGCGAAGGAGAAGCGCGACAAGGTCACGCAGGATCTCGAGAAGGCCGAGGCGCGCCTCAAGGAGATCCGCGACGGCTACGGGGACCCGAACTTCTACATGAAGACCCCGGACAAGGACATCCAGCGGATCGCGGCGGAGGAGAAGAACCTCGGCAAAATCACCGGCGAGCTGATGATCGAGTGGGAGATGCTCGAGATCGAGATCGCCGAGCTCGCCACCGCGCTCGGTGAGACCGCTTAGGGCGCGTCCGGAAATAAGTGGCTGCACCGAGGGCGACGATGCGCCCCGCGGCCAAGGCGCGACGACGAGGAATAGTGGGGCTATTTCGAGGAGGAGTAACGCCGGCCGCGGGGATGCAGCGTCGGCCGAATGCGCCAGTTATTTCCGGACGCGCCCTTAGCAGCGTCTTCGGGGCGGCGCTCGAGCACGTCCAGGGAAGGGTCGAGCTCAGCCGGCGACGAGCGCGTCGAGCTCGGCCGGGGGACGAGCTCAGCCCGGGACGATCGTCGCGCTCCAGCGGGCGGGATCGGCGATGGACGCCGCGGAGAGGACGGCGTCCGCCGCGGAGGTGACCGCGCGGCCCTCGTCGCCGCCGATGAGCGCGCCGCGCCGGCGACGGACCGCCGCGGCGTGAAGGGCCATCCCGGCGCCGTCGAACGACGCGGCGGACGCGCCCAGGCGAGCGATCGCTTCTTCGCCTCGACCGTCGTGCGCGCAGCCGAGCGCGCGGATCAGCTCTGCGGCGCCCCGGGCCGACTCCGCGTCGAGCGCGACGAGGTGATCCGCGTCGCGCTGCGCGCGCGCTCGATCCTTCGCGCTGGGGCTCACCGCGTGGATGGCCCCGCGGAGGAGCAGGGCGTAGACGCGGACCATCTGGACGCGGTGCAGGCCGGCCGCCTCGAGCTCTCTCCACCCGTCGGCGATGCGCCGCGCGGCGCTCGCGCGATCCCCTTCGTAGAGATCGCACCAGATCTCGTTCTTCGCCGCGAGCCAGGCGTTGGTACGTGTACGCCTCCTTCCACCAGCGCCGCATCGCCGCGCGCGTGTTCGCCCGCGTGCCCTCCACGTCCCCGTCGGCGAGCTGGACGAACGCCCCGAAGATCAACGAGTCGACCCACGCGAAGACGTCGTCGACGCGCTCCGCCTGGCGCCGCCACGCCGGGACGGTGAGGCGCATCCGGGGATCCGCCCGAGCCACGTGTACGCCTCGTGGATCGCCGCGTTCGCCGTGGTGCACTCCCACGCCACGCCCGTGCACTGATCGCGCAACGTGGCGAGGCCCTGCTCCACGAGGACGAGCCCCTCGCGCCAGTGCGTGAGGCCCATGCGGCCGATCCCTCTGCACATCGCGATCGCGCCGTGGAGGTAGGGGTCGCCGAGCGGCTCGGCGATCCGCTCGGCCTCCGCGATGATGGCGAGCGCCTTCGCGTAGCTGCGCTGCGAGCCCTCGTAGAGGAGCATCATCCCGTACCACGCGAGCCCGCGCGCCACGCGCCGCGGCTCCCCCGCGTCGAGCGCGAGCCGCGCGTGTCGGAGGAGGAGAGCTCGCGGCGCGCACGGAGTCGAACGCGATGAGGCCCTTCAAAGCCGCGGCGAGCGCGTCGAGCCGAGCGATCTCGCCGGCCGGGACGTCGGCCTCCGCGCGCGGAGTGAACGAGCGCCCCCGGAGCTCGAGGCGGACGAGCCCGACGACGGTCGAAGCGAGCGCGCTCCGCGCCGACTCGGGCAGGGTGACGCCGACCTCGTCGAGCACCTGGCGCACCAAGGCGATCCCTTCCACGAAGTGCCCGCACGAGAGCAGGTGCTGCGCGGCGCGCGTCCGCAGCGTCAGCGCGCGCTCGCGGGGCGCACGCTCGGCGGCGGCTAGGAAATACGGCGCGGCCTCGGCGCCCCGACCGGCGTCCGCGAGGGCCTCGCCGATGCGCTCGCGGAGCTTCGTCGCGCGCTCGCCCTCGGCCGCGCCGTCGAGCGCGAGCCGGAAGAGCTCCGCCGCGCGCTCGAACGCGAGGGCCGCGAGCGCGCCGAGCCCCGCCCGCTCGGCGTAGTGGGACGCGCGCGCGTGCTCCCCCGCCGAATGCAGGTGGAACGCGAGGCGCCCCGGATCCGGATCGGCGTGCGCCTCGAGCGTTCGAGCGAGCGAGCGGTGATGCGCGACCTGGACGTCCGCCGGTAGGCGCGCGCAATACCGCTCTCGCGGATCCGGTCGTGGTAGCTCTCGACGGTGTCCCCGTCGTGGACGCCGAGCGCCCGCACGAGGCGCGATCCGCGGAGCGTTCCGAGCGCGAGGTGCGCGCGCGCGCCGACATCGGCGGCCGCGAGCGCCACCCCGATCTGGATCGGCCCGCCCGCCGTCGCGACGATCTCGAGGAGCCTCCGCGCCTCCACCGGCAGGGGCGCGAGCCTCGCCGCGACGAGATCCTCGAGCGACACCTCCGCGCGGCGCTCGGTGCTCGTCGACGCCTCCGCCGGAGCGCCCTGCAGCTTGGACTCGATGGCCCGCGTCTCCGCGTAGCGGACGAGCTGCTCCACGAAGAGGGGGCTCCCGAGCGACTCGCGCGCGATCGCGGTCGCCCGCGTCTCCGCGGCCTCGCCCTTGTCGATCATGAGCGACAGCGCGAGCGCGAACGCATCCTCCGGGGCGAGCGGCTGCACCTCGATGCGTCGCACCGCGCCCGATCGAGCCGCGGGGCTCTGCGGATCGAGGAGCCGCGCGAGGCAGGGGCTCTTCTCGCGCTCCTCGCTCCGGAACGAGCAGAGGAACAGCGCCGCAGGAGCGGCGGGGGGAGCCACGAGCTCCTCGAAGAGCCGCACGCTGTCGAGGTCTCCCCACTGGATATCGTCGACGTGGATCACGAGCGGACGGATCGCCGCGAGGCCGTGGAGCAGCTGCTTCAGCGCGAGGAACGCGCGCTGCCGGAGCTCCTTCGGATCGCGCGCCTCGTCCATCGGCTGGGGCGCGACGCCGAGCGCGTTCGACTCGAGCAAGACCGGGAACACGCGCGCGAGATCGTGGAGGTGGGGCGGCAAGAGCTCGATCAGCAGGTCCCGCGGGAGCTGGTCGAGCGCGCGGGCGAGCTCGTCGACGACGCCGTCGAACAGCTTGAACGGTAAGGTCTCCCGCTCGAAGCACCGACCGCGCAGCACGAGCGCGCCGGACGCCGCGCGGTCCGCGAGGAAGCTCTCCGAGAGCGCGCTCTTGCCCATCCCCGAGGCCCCCTCGACGTACGCGATCACGGGCTTGCCCGCGGAGAGCTCGTACGCGGCGTCGACGAGGCGCGCGAACTCCCTCTCTCGCCCGAGGAGCCGGAACGGAGGCTGCGCGCCGCGCGCGCCCTCCGGCCCTCTCCGAGCCGCGCCGCGCGCCCCGAGGCGTGACAGGATCTCCTCGCCGGACGGCCGGGCCGTTGGCTGGCGCGCGAGCAGCGATACGCAGAGCTCGTCCAGATCCGGCGGCGCCTCCACGAGCTCGCTCGGCCGGAGCGGCTGCACGGCGACCTTCGCGGACAGGATCTCGTTCGCCGTCTCCCCGTCGTGCGGGAGGACGCCGGTGAGCGCTTGGTAGAGCATCACGCCCACGGCGTACCAGTCGGACGCGGGGCTCGACGCCCCGAAGCACACGAGCTCGGGCGCCATGTACGCGGGCGTCCCCTCGAGGGCGCGCGCGCCGCGCGCGCTGTTCGGGCCCGCGTCGCTGACGAGCCCGAAGTCGAGGATCACGACGCGCCCCGTCGGATCGACCATCACGTTCGTCGGCTTGAGATCCCGGTGCAGCTTGCGCGCGTCGTGCAGCGCCTGAACGCCCTCCGCGAGCTGCCGGAGCGAGTCGCGCAGCCTCGTCACCCCCTCGGGGGAGAGGGCGGTCGGCTTCTCCCGTCGACCGATCCGGTCGAGGCTCGCCGCGACGGAGGTCCGCGTCTCCGCGGCGGTCGCGGTCGGCGAGTCGGAGAGCGCGGTCACCTCGTCGCGCGACGCGCTGCGCGGCGCGAAGCTGCGACCTCCGTCCGCGCTCGGCGCGACGAGCGTCGCGCCCTCGCTCTGATCGTCGGCGCGGATCGAGGGGAGGGCGCGCGTGCGCGAGCCGCTCGCGTCACCCTCGGGCTCCCCGCGATCGCCTCGAAGCACCGTTCGCGGCGGCGCGGGCGCGGGCTCGCCCCGGAGCGACGCAAGGAACGTGTCGCCGGCGACGAGCTCCATCGTGAAGAACCACTCGTCGTCCTCGCCCACGAGCTCGTGGAGCACCACGAGGTTCGGGTGGAGCACGTCGGCGACGGAGCGGAACTCGTTCTTCAAGCGGAGCAAGCCGTCGGCGCTGACGTGCTGCAGGGTCTTCAGCGCGACGCGCTCGCCCCGGTCCGTGTTGGTCGCGACGTAGACGACGCCCATCCCGCCCGCCCCGAGGCGCTCCTCGATGCGGTAGCGGCCGATCTGCACCGGCGCGCCCGGCTCGGACGAGCGGATGCGCGAGCCCGGATGAGGGGTCGGATGGGTGCGTTCGCGCGTCCCCATGGATCAGGATCGCCGGAGCAACCCGAGGAGCGAGGCGAGGCGACCGGGGATGCGGTGGCTCGGCGCGCCGGTCGTCGGGGGCGGAGTCCCGTAGGGCTCGGACGACATGAGCTGCATGAGCGCGTCCGCGATCGCGGTCATCGCGCGCACGTCCTGGATCCCGGGCGCGCTCGTGTCCTTCGAGTTCGCGTACGCGTAGCCCGACGCCACGAGCGCCTGTCCGACCTTCATGAACTGCATCATCCACGAGAGCGGCGGCGGCTTCGAGGGGGGAGGCGGCAGGAGCCCTGCCTTCACGAGAGCCCCGCCCAGCGCGACGGACAGCCAGGTGAGCAGCGCGGACGCGTCCTGGTACCAGCGGTTCTTCTCCCACGTCGGAAAATCGAGCGCGGACTGGCTGTAGAGCTCCACGCTGAGCGCCTCTACGACCGCCTTCACCTGATCGATGGTGAGCGGCTCGGGAGCGTCGGGCGGGGCGGGCGGGGCGCCCGCCGCAGCGGCTGGCGACGCGCTCGCCGCGGGCTTCGCCACGGCCGGCCCTTTCCCGAGATCGGCGAGCACCTGCGCCGCGACGAACCGCCCCGAGACGATCGCGCCGTCCATGTAACCGAGGCTCTGCCGGTGATCGGAGTAGCCCGTCCCGTCGTGCGTCGTGGCGGGGGAGCTCGGAGAGGCCTTCCGCGCGGTCTCGGCGGAGGCGAAGTAGACGTCGCCCCACGGCTCGTTGAGGAGGCGCCCGGCGCAGTCCGGGCCCGTCAAGAGGCCCGGGCCCATCACCGTGTTCGGCCCTCCGCCGACGAACGACTGCGCAGGGTTCCACGTGTACGTGACGAGGCCGACGAACTCGCGCGAGGAGGTGAGGGCGCGCGTGTCGTTGAAGAGGAAGCTGAGGTTCTCGGTGACCTTCGCGGTCACCTCCTCCTTCGATGGGAACGGTCCGAGCGCGTCCACGAAGCGCCCGACGGTGAAGGTCATCAGGGAGAAGCACGAAGCCTGGCCGTCCGGGATCACGGGGGTGTAGTCCATGACCCAGAGGACCTCGTTGCTCGCGGCTCCTGCGTAGCCCGTGTAGTGGAGACCGTGGCTGTCGCGCCACCACGGCGTCCGATAGAACACGTTGCACTTGATCGTCCTGCCCATCGGCTGGGAGGCGAGCTCGCGGCGCTTCTCGGGCAGGTCGGGTTGGTAGGTGAGACGGCCGTAGCTCGCCGGGGACATCGCGACGATGACCTTCTTCGCCTCCCAGACGTCCCCGTTCTGGAGGGTCACGCTCACGTACGACTCGCCGTCGCGCGCGAGCGGGGCGCCGCCGCTCTCGGTGCGGATCGTCTGCACGGGCGCGTCGCAGTGGATTCGATCGCGGATGGGCGCCACGGTCCGATCGATCAGCGCGTCGAAGCCGGTCGAGAGGTAATACTGCTGCGGCCCTCCCTCCTCGTCGTTCACCTCGTTCAGGAACCCGCCGTTGCAGGCGCAGTACCAGTGGAAATAGAACGCGGAGACCTCTCGGGTCTCCACGGAGAGGAGCGCTTGCACGCTCATCGCCATGAGCGCGCGCGAGAGCGGCGGGATCCAAGGCCGACCGAGCCACTGCTCCATCGTGATCGCGTCGAGCGGCGTGACGGACGGCGGAGAGTTCCAGGGCTCCGCCACGTCGATCTGCTGCTCGATCGACTCGATCTCCATGATGAGGAGGAGCGCCCCGATGAGGCTCCAGAGGTCGAGCGTCGGCGGCACCCCGCCGATCCCGAAGAGACAGTTGTCACGGTTGTATTGGAAGCGCACGCCGTCGAGCACCGCGATCTGATCCCGGTAAGGGAGGCGCGCGGCGTAGCCATCGACGAGCGCGTCCGGCAGGTGCTCCTGGATGAGCTTCATGATCTCCGTCTGCGCGACGCCGACGTACTGCGCGCCGTGCTCGAACGTGAACCGCTGCCCTCCGTTCGGCGGGGTGTAGTCGAAGCTCTTCACGCGCCCGCCCAGCTTCGGCCCCGCTTCGAGGAGCGCGACGTCGACCCCCGCGTTCGCGAGCGACAGCGCCGCTTGCGTCCCCGTAAACCCACCCCCGATGACCAACACCTCCGCCCGCTTCACGTCCGCCATGCAGAAAGCCTCCCGTCGGATCCGCGCACCCCACCCATGAGCGGACCGTCAACGGTACGAGTCCCGTCCGCGCAGGGCAAGGATGCCGCCCCGACCATGGCGGGGTGATCTGGGCCGTGTCGACGCACGCGAGGCATCGCGCGCGCCCCCCATGATGGGTATGCGCGTCCCGCCTCGCTCAGCGCGAGGCGTACGAACTCGTCTTTCCTCGCATGTCGGCCTCCATCTCGGGCGACGCCCGTCGATCGAGAGCGTGCAAGAATGCGCCCCAACGAGCTCGTCCGCGCGCGGGTCCCGGAGATGCATCGCTCCGTCGGGATGAAGCTCCCGTACAAACAAGTCTGCTCGTGGCCTCGGTCGGGTCGCTGGTCGCGGCGATCGCGTACGAAGCGGTCCGGCTCTTCGTTCCCTGGCGCAACATCGGCGCGCAGAACAGCCACGCGGTCTCCATCGGACTCATCGCCGTGTGGAGCGCGGCGGCCGCGCTCATCGTCGCGCGCCGC
>JAXLYP010000047.1:0-44284 GCA_046351395.1 Polyangiaceae bacterium | reverse complement strand
GCCTGCTTCGCGCGCGTCTCGGCGGCCTCGAGCGCGGGCTCGGATCCCCGGACGATCCCCGCGCCGGCGAACACCCACGCGCCGTCCGGATCGAGGAGCGCGGAGCGGATCCCGACCACGAACTCCCCCTGCCCGTTCGCGTCGAACCAGCCGAACGGCGACGCGTACCAGCCGCGCGCAAAGCCCTCCTCGGATCGAATGTAGGCGCGCGCCGCCGACGTCGGCGCGCCGGCCATCGCCGGGGTCGGGTGGAGCGCGCCCGCGAGCTCGACGACGTGGGTAGAGCCGCGCGGCGCCTCGATGGGCGTCACGAGGTGGTGGACGAACCCGAGCGTGCGCGTCGTCCGCGCTCCGATCCGCACGCCGCCCGCGATCCGCGAGAGCGCCTCCGCGATCGCGTGCCGCACGACCTCGTGCTCGCGCGCGTCCTTGTCGCTGGCGAGGAGCAGAGCGAGCTCCGCCCGGTCGTCCCCGCGGCGCGGCCGCGACCCCGCGACGGCCTCGGCGGAGATTCGATCCCCGCGGATCGCGACGAGGCGCTCGGGGGTCGCGCCGAGGAACGTCCGCTCCCCTTGGCGGAGCGCGAACACGGCGGAGCTCGCGTCTGCGCGCGCGAGGAGCGCGCGGACCGCGCCCGCGGGCGATCGCCCCGCGCGCGTGGAGACGCGATCGCGCCGCGCGAGGACGACCTTCTCGAGCGCGCCGGAGGCGATCGCCCGGAGCGCCCGCGCGACGAGCGACTCGTACCGATCCGTCCCGGCGCGCGCGGCCTCCAGGGTCGGGCGCGCGGCCGCCTCGAGGGGCGCGGGCGCGACGCGACCCCGGAGCTCGTCGACGAGCGCGTCCGGGTGCGCGAAGACGCACGCCTCCGCCGAGATCGTCACGTGCTCCACGCCTCGTTCGTCGCGCTCCACGAGGAAGCGCGGCAACCGGAACGAAGCGGCGCCGAACGCCGACCAAGGATCACCGGGCGCGTCGTCCTCGAACGCGAACCCTCCGATGAGCCGGGGCTCCGCCCCGCCGTGGCGCGCGATCCCACCGAGCAATCGCGCCCCCGCGCGCGCGACGTCCGCGAACCGATCCTCCCCGCTCGCGGAGATCTCGGCGGCCGAGCCGAACCCAGAGAACGCGGCGCCGCGCCCCGAGACGAAGAGGGCGTCCGCGTTCGCCGGGTCGATCCGGAGGTCGTCCGCGAGCGCGGAGCTCGGGACCCGCGCCGAGACGATCTCGCTCGGGCTCCGCGTCGACGCCCAGTCGCACGCCGCCTCGAGCGCGCTCGACGCGCGTCGCGCGCGAGGAGCCTCGACCGCGGGCGACGGGGTGGTCACCGCGCCCTCTCGCACACGAAGATGTGCGCCACGCCGAAGGTCAACTTCACGAGCTCCACGGACCGGAGCCCGTTCTCCTCGATGATCTCGACGAACCGGGACGCGGGGGGGAACGCGGCGATGGATCGCTCGAGGTACTGGTACTCCTTGCGCCCCGAGATCAGCCCTCCGAGCGCGGGCACGAACGTGTGGATGTGCATGCGCGCGAACGGCTTCAGGAGGCCTCGCTCGGGCTCGGTGAGCTCGAGGATCGCCGCGCGCGCGCCCGGGCGGAGGACGCGCGCCATCTCCCGCAGGCCGCGCGGCCGATCGGCGACGTTGCGGATGCCGAAGGCGATCGTGAGCCCGTCCACCGAAGCGTCCTCGAGGGGCAGCGCTTCCGCCTCCCCTTCCCCGAACGCGACGCGGCGCTCGAGCCCCCGCTCGTGAATCTTCCGGACGGCGACCTCGAGCATCTTCGGGGAAGGATCGACCCCGAGCACGGTCACCGACGGGTGCGACTTGACGATCTCGATCGCGAGGTCCCCCGTTCCGGTCGCGAGATCGAGCACGTGGGGCGCCTCGAACCGCTCGAGTCCGAGCGCGCGCACGGCCCTCCGCCGCCAGCGCTGATCCACGCCCAACGAGATGATCCGATTCACGGCGTCGTAGCGCTCGGCGATGCCGTCGAACATCGCACCGCTGCCGAACCGCGGCCCTTCCGTCGGCGGATCGCTCACGTGCTCGCTCGCTGCAGCCATGGTCCGAGCTCCTTGATCTGTTGGGGGGCGAGGGCCTGCGCGCCGTCGCTCTCGGCTTCGTCCGGCGCGTCGTGCGTCTCGATCATCACGCCGGCCGCGCCCGCGCCGAGCGCCGCTCGAGCGAGCGGTAGCACGAGCTCGCGTCGGCCCGTCCCGTGGGATGGATCGACGACCACGGGTAGATCGTGGACGTGCGAGAGAAGAGCGACGGCGCCGAGATCGAGCAGGTTGCGGGTCGACGCGTCGAACCCGCGGACGCCGCGCTCGCACAGCACGACGCCGGTCGCGCCGTGGGAGAGCAGATACTCGGCGGCGAGGAGCCACTCCTCCACGGTCGCCGACATGCTCCGCTTGAGCATCACGGGCTTGCCGGCCCTCCCGACGGACTTGAGCAGCGCGTAGTTGCTCATGTTGCGCGAGCCGATCTGCACGACGTCCGCGTGCTCCGCGACGATCGACACGTCGAGCTCGCTCAGAACCTCGGTGACGACCTTCATCCCGTGCTTGTCGGCCGCGCGCCGGAGCCACGCGAGCGCGTCGGGGCCCCGACCCTGGAACGCGTAGGGGCTCGTGCGGGGTTTGAAGGCGCCACCGCGCAGGAACCGGACCCCGGAAGCCGCGAGCTGCGAAGCGATGCGTTCGATCTGCTCGCTCGACTCCACGCTGCACGGGCCGGCGATGACGACAGGGGAGCGCGGATCGATCGCCGCGTCCCCCACGACGACGCGCCGCCCCTGCGCGTCGACCTTGGGGTGGGGCGAGGCGGCGACGGAGACCCGCGCGACGCCCTCGAGCTTCTCGAGGTCCTCGGGGCGCACGCGCGTCGATCCCTTACCGATGACGAAGGAGGTCGTCCCGTCGCTGCTGCGCTCCACCCCCTCGATCCAGAGCCCTTTGCCGGAGAGGGCGCGCTTGACGCGGTCGCTCTCGGCGCCTCGTTCGAGCGTGATGATCATGGCTACTTGCTCCTCGTCACGATGCTCTCCGCGACGCTCTCGAGCGCGAGCCTCGCCGGCCCCAGCGGGACCGCGAGCAGGGCCACGCGCGCCTCGTCGATCAACTCTCTAGCCCAGGCGCGCGCTTGGTGCAGCGCGCCCGTCTCGCGCATGGCCTCCGCGGCTCGCGCGAGCACTCCCGGATCGGTGATTTCGCCCTCCACGGAGAGGTTTCGCTCGAGGAGGTCGCGCAGCCCGTCGCTCCGCTCGAGCGCGACCATGAGCGGATAGGTGACCTTGCCCTCGCGGAGATCCGCGAACAGGTTCTTGCCGAGCCCGACCGCGTCGCCCTCCACGTCGAGCGTGTCGTCGACGATCTGGAACGCGATCCCCACGCGTTCGCCGAACGTCTCGAGCGCTTCGATCACGTTGGGGGGCGCGCCGCCCGCCCGAGCGCCCGCGAACATCGCCCAGCGAAAGAGGGACGCGGTCTTCCCCTGAACGATCTCGGTGTACTCGGACCTCGAGCACGTCACCTTCCCTCGGCGCGCGAGCTGGAGGGCCTCGGCCTCCAGCATCTGCCCGAGCACCTTGAGCGCCCGATCGAGGACGTCCGGCATCCCGGCGCGCTGCACGCGCGTCAGCGCCTCGACGAGGAGCCAATCCCCCGCGAAGATGGACGCGGCGTTGCCGTAGATCATGCGCGCGGCGTCCGCGCCGCGCCGCTTCTCGCCGAGATCGACGACGTCGTCGTGCAGGAGCGTCGCCGAGTGGACGAGCTCCGCGGCGATCGCGAGGTCGCGCACCGCGTCCGAGAACCCCGTGCCGACGCGCGCCGCGAGCGCGACACAGAGCGGGCGGAGGCGCTTGCCCCCCGCGCCCACGAGGTGGTTCGCGCTCTCGTGGAGGGGCGTGTCGCGCCGATCGAGCCCCGCGAGCCCCGCCTCGATCGCCGCGAGGTCCTCGTGCAGGAAGTCGCGCAGCTCCGTGATGCGCGCCTCGATCGTCACGGCGCCGCGGTCGGCGGCGATCCCCGCGAGAGAGCCGAGGAGCGGCGTCTTCGGTTCGGAGACGGATCGAAGGACGGCGAAGTTCGCGCCGGAGGTCGACGGTCGAGCGTTCATGAGGGTGCCTTTCCCGAGGAAGCGGCGCGGCCGCGGGCGATTGCGAGGAGGTTGCCGAACTTGTGGAAGTCGGCGCGCTGGGATTGGATGAAAGAGTCGAGGACCGTCTCGGCCACGCTCGCGAACGCGACGAGCCGACGGAGGCGCTCGGAGACGTGCTTGCCGCGCGGCGAGCGCTGATCGTGCGCGATCGAGATCGACTGCTCGAGCCGCTCCCGCACGCTCCGGGCGAGGAAGCGCTCGCGCTCGCTCACGACTTTCGAGATCATCTTCCAGAAGTCCGTCTCCGCCTCGAAGAACTCCTTGCGCTCCCCTGGCTTCCACACGCGCCGCACGACGTGCCAGCGCTGGAGCTCGGTGAGCGTCGTGCTCACGGCGCCCGCGGACATGCTGAGGCGCTCCGCGAGATCGGCCGCCGAGAGGGGCTCCGTCGCGAGGTACAGGATCGTCCAGGTCCGACCGAGCGCCTTTCGAAACCCCCAGTGCTCGATCACGTCCCCGATCGCTTCGGCGGAGAGCAGCTCGGCGTCCAACAGCGAGAGAGTCATCTGAATCTCCAGAACTTTCAGAATTTTTTGAAACATAGTGGAGAAGGCGGACCCGTTCAAGGGCGGTGAGCCGCTTTCGTCGGGTCGGGCGTCGAACGTCCTGCGTGTGGGCGATGGCGCGAGGTCCGCGAGCGAAACCGCGAGGTCCGCGAGCGAAACCATAGTGACAATGGGCCGTATGTTGGGCTACCTAACGCTGGATCGCAGATCTGGCGTTGCAGAGGGGTTCTCGAGAGAGGACTCCGAGGCAAGGGAGTTGCCGATTTTCGGAGATCCGAGGTCCAATCCTCGCTCCGTCGCACCGTCATCGAGGCGGGGCGGCGCTCGGCTCGCACCACGAGCCGATTTTTGAGCGCGTTCGTGGCGAAACGCCACGGGCGGCGATCCAGCGAAGCGGGTGGCGCGTTTTGTTCGCGCGGCGTCCGTGTAGACCCGGCCCCGAACCGTTTCGCATTCGGGGCATCGAACGAACCCGCCCACGTGGGCAGACAGTGCATCGAGATCGATGCGGGAGAGACCAGTCATGGATATGGCGAAGACGGTTGCGCTGACGGCGGTTGGTGGAATGGTGGTGGGCATCGTGGGCTGTGGCAGCTCGACCCCCGAGGGCACGGCGCCCGCGGGCGGCTCGGCGTCGCCCTCGGCGAGCGCCGCGGCCGCGGACGCTCCGCACTGCTGCGCGAAGCTCAACTCCTGCGCGGGCAAGGGCGGCTGCAAGACGGACGAGAACAAGTGCCGCGGCCTCAACTCCTGCAAGAACAAGGGCGGCTGTCACTCCGAGCCGATGCCCGCGGATTGCCCCGCGAAGCAGTGAGACCCGCCTTCCCAAGGTAGAAAAGACACCCTCGCCTCCTCGGAGGTCGAGGGTGTCGCTTCATTCGTCGGGCGTGCCGAAGCGCTCGATTTCCACCGCGGTCCTCCGCGGACTCTTCGGTGGCACGCCGAAGCGCTCGACTCCGCCACAATCCTCCGCGGACTGCTGTCCCGCGCTCGGTGAGCGGCTCCCGAAAGAGCTTCGAGCGCGCCCGTGGAACGTCTAGAGCACCGAACAGGTTGAAACGCGGACGTATGCGCCCGATCTCGGAGAGAATCACGCGGCCTCGACGCTGTGCTCCTCGGATGACGAGGAGTCGTCTTGCGGTGCTCGCTCCTCGGGCGTGCGCCTCTCCCTCGAACTCGAGCGCATTCGTTCGGGTTTCAACCTGTTCGATGCTCTAGCGCCAGAACCCTCGTCGCGATGTCTCCTCCTCCTCCTCGCCTCGGCTGCCCGGATCTCGGTGTCGGGATCGGCCTCCGCATCCCGCACTACGAAGCGGTCCTCGGAGATGCGGCCCTCCCCACGACCGCGCGGCCGACGTGGTTCGAGATCATCAGCGAGAACTTCTTCGCCGAGGGGGGGCGACCGCGCGCGAACCTCGATCGCGCGCTCGCGAGATACCGCCTCGTGACGCACGGCGTGTCGCTCGGCATCGGCTCCCCCGAGCCGCTCGACTTCGCGTACCTGAAGAAGCTGAAGGCGCTCGTGCGGCACACGAACACGCCGTGGGTGAGCGACCACCTGTGCTGGACGGGCGCCGGGGGCGCGCACCTCCATGACCTCTTGCCCCTGCCCTACACGGAGGAGGCGCTGCGCTACGTCGCCGAGCGCGCGCGCATCGTGCAGGACTTCCTCGAGGTCCGGTTCGCGCTCGAGAACGCCTCGAGCTACCTGACCTACACGTCGAGCCGGATGACGGAGTGGGATTTCGTCGCGGGGATCGCGGACGAGGCGGACGTCGGCCTCCTGTTCGACGTGAACAACATCTACGTGTCCGGGCAGAACCACGGGTTCGACCCAGAGGCTTACGTGGACGCGATCCCGGCTCACCGCGTCGTCCAGATCCACCTCGCGGGTCACACGCGGCACCCGGACATCATCATCGACACGCACACGGGCAACGTGTGCGACGAGGTCTGGGCGCTCTATCGGCGCGCGATCGCGCGCATCGGCCCCGTGTCGACGCTCGTCGAGTGGGACGACGAGATCCCTCCGTTCGAGGTCGTGTGGGCGGAGGCCGAGAAGGCGCGCGCGATCCTCAGCGAGCTCGCGGGCGGTTCGCGAGCGTCGCGCGTGGAGGCCACGCTCCGATGAGCGACGTCCTCGGCCCCGAGCCCGCGGCCCCGGCCGAGCTCGCGCGCGCGCAGGCGTTCTTGAACCGCGCGTTCCAGCGGCTGGATCCGGTCACGGACGACGCTGCCCTCTCGGCGGCGTGCGCCGAGTTCGTCACGGGGAACGCGCGCATGTCCCCGGCGCGCCAAGTGGAGGTGTACCGCGAGCAGTTCTGGCTTCGTCACCGCGCGAGCCTCGCGGAGGACTTCCCCGCGTTGCTCCATTTCCTGGGTGAGGATGGGTTCGACGCGTTCGCGCGCGGCTACTTGGAGGCGCACGTCCCGACGGATCCGTCGCTCCGTGATTTGCCGAAGCACATCGTCCCGTTCAGCGAGGGGTACGCGTTCCCGATCGACCGCGAGCTCGCGCTCGATCTCGTCCGCTACGAGTTCGCGTTCATCGACGTCTTCGACGGCCCGACCCCCGAGCCGCTCGACGCCGCGCGCATCGCCGCGATCCCGGGCGACGGCTGGAGCACCGCGCGCGTGGTGTTGAACCCGTGCGTCGCGCGGCTCCGGCTTCGCCGCGCCGCACACCGCATCTGCTACGCCCTGAAGGACGAGACCAAGACCGAGCCCATGCCGTCGACGGATCCCGTGGAGGGCGGTGTTCGCCTCGCGCTCTATCGCCGGGACAACGTCGTGCGCTGGACGGAGCTCGAGGAGCCCGCGTTCCAGCTCCTCGAAGAGCTCCACCGGGGCAGGTCGCTGGTGGACGCGTGCGCCGCGATCACCGCCGACCTGGACGAGGCAGGGATCGCCGCCATCCAAGCCAAGATCGGTGCCTGGTTCGCCGGGTGGGCGAGCTCCGGGTTCATCGCGCGCATCGATTGGCCCGTGTAAGCTCTCGGCCCGTGCGACGCGCCGCGGTGCTCCTCCTCCTCGCCCTCTCCTCGCTCGCGATCGCCGCGAGCTGCGACGCGAGCCGCTTCCCGGTGTGCAAGACGAACGACGACTGCAAGCCCGCGAAGGACGAGCCGGCGACGAAGACCCACGTCTGCTTCGATTTTCGGTGCGTCGAGTGCCACTACGATGGCGACTGCCCGAAGGGGCAGATCTGCACGAAGACGAGCGAGTGCCGGAATCTCAGCGTCCACCTCGAGCCCGACAAGCCCCAGATGGGCGAGGCTGGGAGCGCGCCGCGCGATCCGGAGGGCTGGGAGGCGTGCGTGAAGGAGTGCGCGGACGCGGCCTGCGTCTCGCAGTGCGACAAGAAGTTCGAGTGAGGGACCGAGATCGATGGGAATCACGAACACGCTGAGCGCCGTCGCCGTGACGGCGAAGATCTGTTTCCCCACCGTCGCCGACGCGTTCATGAACCGCACGTCCCTCGACGCGTGCGACGAGCGCCTCGCGTGGTGGTCTCGCCGGCTGCTCGACGACGCGGAGGTCACCCTCACCGTCGAGGGAGCGGAGAACATCCCCCGCGCGAGCTCGACGGGCGAAGAGCCCGCGTTCGTCATCATGACGAACCACCGGAGCTACTACGACATCCCCACGGTGTTCTGCTGCGTGCCCGGGCGGGTGCGGATGATCGCGAAGAAGGAGCTCTTTTACACGCCGATCTTCGGGCGCGCGATGCTCGCGGCGGGCTTCATCAAGATCGATCGCGACAAACGCGAGAAGGCCGTCGCGAGCCTGAAGGAGAGCGGCGACCTCCTCAAGCGCGGCGTCCGGGTGTGGATCGCCCCCGAGGGGACGCGCAGCCGCGACGGGGCGCTCGGGCCGTTCAAGAGCGGCGGGTTCCACCTCGCGATCGACGGGGGCGTGCCGATCCTGCCGATCGCGCTCGAGGGCACCGAGCGCATCCTCTCGGCGTCGAGCGTCGCGGTGCAGATGGGCGCGCACGTGCGCGCGCAGATCCTCCCGCCGATCGACGCGGCCGCGTACGGACCTGGAAAGCGCAAGGAGCTCACCGCCGACGTGCGGGCGGCGCTCGCCCACGCGCTCGGCCAGGAGCCGTGAGGATCAGGGCTTGGGATCGAACACGAGCTGGTAGGGCCCCTGCGTGTTCTGCGCGTCGATGAACACGAAGATGGGGTCGGCGTCGGCGTCGACGGTGATCGCGGAGTTGTTGTTGTTGGTGGGCGCGTCGCACGCGCGCTCGTCCGCTTCGTCCGTGCAGCTCGGGCTTCGCGCGTAGGTCACCGAGTTGAACGGTCCCTGCATCGCCGTCCCTTGCGGCGTGGTGCTGGCGAGCACGAGCCCGGGCGCGATGCGCGTCACGCGGTAGACGACGTCGTTGCCGTTGCCGCCGCACGACCCGACCTCGCTCGGCCCCATGTTGAACGTGCTCCCCGTGACGCGCTCCTGGAAGCCGTTGTCGTCACCCACGAGGATGGGCACGGGATCGGCGCAGTCGGCGCCCGTCGAGAGATCGAAGTGCAACGAGAAATTCCCGTCCTGCATCTTGTAGCCGTCGAGCACGACGGTGAGGGGTTGCGCGCCGTCGCCGACGGGGAACGAGACCAGATCGGGCTCTGCGTCGTTGTTGTCGCCGCACGCGATGTCGTTCGGGGCCGCGCACCCGTTCGGTCGCACGTAGACCATCGCGTCGAAGTCGGTGCCCGCCGGATCCGTCCAGATCGTGACGAACCCGGGGTGAAGCGGCGTGACCTGAAAGACCAGGTCGCCCCCGGTCGACTCCTGACACGTCATCGACTGGACCTGGTTTGCAATGCCCGCGGTCGACCCGGTGACGTCGACCGTCCCGTAATCGAGGGCGATGGCGATCGGGGTCGTGCAGTCTCCCTGAACGACGCACTTCGCGCTGCACGTGTCCGTGTCGATGGTGTTCGCGTCGTCGCACTCCTCCGTCGGCTCCTGGACGCCGTCCCCGCAGGTCGCCTTGCAGGCGCTGAAGTCGAGCTTGCAGTCGGGCGTGCACGCGACGCCGGCCGGGTTCGAGAACATCGCCTCGGCGCAGGTGTGGCCCGCGAGATCCGCGCCGTCGCACTGCTCGTCGGGTTGGTTCTGGATCCCGTCACCGCAGGTGGGCGGGCCGGAGGACGTCGTCGTGCTGGTCGTGCTCGTCGCGCTCGTTCCACTCGTCGTCGCGCCGCTCTGTGACGTCGACCCGGAGGTCGACGCCTTGGACGACGAGGTCCCTCCGCCGCTCCCTCCGCTGCCGAAGAGATCGGTCGTGTCGGAGGTGCAGCCCGACGACACGGCGACGAGCGTCAGGAGGACGGCCGAATGAAGGAAAGCGCGCATGGTGTTGATGATCCCACGCCTCGGGCCGCGCAAGAAGCGCGGCGATCAGTGCGGGAGCGCGTTGCGCTTCCCTTTCGTCGCCTTCTCGTCGGGCGGGCCGTCCTTCAGCGACCACGGGAGGGGCGCGCCGGCGCGCTCACGAACGAGGTAGCCGTAGAGCGCCTCCGCCCACATCGCGCCGCCTTCCGCCGTCGGATGAATCTTGTCGTCGCGCCGAGGGATGAACGTACCGACCTGGACGTCGGTCTCGAAGAAGCGGCAGTGGCCGAGGCTCTTCGCGATCGTGTCGAACACGCCCTCCTCCTCGCGCCAGAGGGGGGGCGTCGTCCAGATGCACGGGCGATCGCCGATCGCCGCGACGATGCGGCCCACGGCGTTCGCCTCGACGTCGAGCCACTTCGATCCGATCTCGTTTCCACCGAGCGTCACGATCACGAGATCCGGGCGGATGGCGGCGACGAGCCCGGGGACGCGCTTCGCCCAGTCCATGCTGTTCGTGCTGTGTTCGGCGCGCACCTCGTACTTCGCGCCGAGCGCCTTGAACTTCGGCTTGAGCGCCTGCGTGAGGCCGGAGTGGACGAACGAGTCGCCGACGTGGAGGATCATGGTGCCCTCCGGTAGGGGTGGAGGCGGGGGCGCCTCTGCGACGGGGGGCTCGGACGGTACGAGGGCCGCGACGGGCGACGTCGACGGTTCGGCGGAGGCGATCGGGAGGGCGGCGGGAGTCGCGGCGACGGGGGCGCTCTCGCGGGCCACCGGCGCCGACCCACCGCACCCGACCGCTCCTGCGAGGAGCACGGCGAGCGCCGATGGAACGAGGGTTCTCTTGACCATCATGCGCCGCACTCTGGCGCGCGCGGCCGAGCGCACCAACTTTTCGTCGAGCCCGACGGGCGCGGCCCGCGCGCGCTCGCCACATCGGCGCTCGCGTCGTACGAGCTCGAGCGAACACGCCACGATTCGAACGCAGCGCCGACCGCTCGAATCAGCGATGGATTCGCGGGAGTTCGGTTGGAGCTCACCTGAAAGCGCGTGAATACTCGGTGATTCGAAGGCAGCGGTGCTCTAGGATCCCCGGGCGATGTCGTTCCGGTTGTTCGGGTTCGAGGTGCACGTGCGCGGGAGCTTTCTCCTCAGCGCGCTCTTGCTTGGCGGCGGGCTCTCGTTCCTCGGGGGCGGCAGCTTCGACGCGATCCACATCCGGGCGCTCATGATCTGGATCCCCGTGCTGTTCGTCTCGATCCTCGTCCACGAGCTCGGGCACGCGTTCGCCATCCGGTGGCAGAAGCTCCCGGCGGAGATCCAGATCCACGGCATGGGCGGGACGACGACGTGGCGCGAGATCCTCCCCGTGTCGCGCGGCGCACGGATCGTCATCAGCCTCGCCGGGCCGTTCGCGGGCTTCGCGTTCGGCGCGATCGTGTTCGGGGCGGGCCAAGTCGCGGCGATGACGGGGCATCCGCTCGTGTTCACGCCGCCGGACGCCGGGTTCCTCGGTCGGCTCGTGGGTGTGCCGCTCAGCCTCCCGGGGCTCGCGTACACGGACCTCATCTACATCAACTTCATTTGGGGGTTCGTGAACCTCTTGCCGGTCCTGCCGTTCGACGGTGGGCACGTGCTCCAGTACGCGCTCGGCCCGAAGCGCCTCCGCGCGACGCTCATCATCTCGGGCGTCGCGGGCGGGGCCGCCTGCATCTACTTCCTCTCGCAGAAGAACATCTGGGCGGCGTACCTCTTCGGATCCTCGGCGGTCTCGGCGATCATCGCGCTCCGCGGGTTCATCCCCGCGCCGCGCCCGAAGAGCGCGCCGCCCCCGAGCGGCGTCGCGGCGGCGCTCACGCGCGCGCAGTCCGCGCTCGACGAGGATCGTCCGGGGGACGCGCTCGGCATCGTCGCCGAGATCCTCGGGGATCGAGCCACACCCGGGGAACGCGCGAAGGCGCTCTCGATCGGTGTTTGGGCGCACCTCATGCGGGGCGAGGAGGCCGCGGCGAGCGAAAAACTCACGGAGCTCCGCTCGATGGGCGATCCGGATCCGGCGCTCGTCGGGAACGTCGCGCTCGCGTGCGGTCAGCTGACGGAGGCGCGTGCGACGCTCGAGCAGGCGTACACCACGGGCGATCGGCGCAAAGAGGTGTTCGGCCCTCTCATCCAGGCGCTCCTCCGGCTCGACGCGTTCGAGGCGGCCGCGCGCATCGCGCTCGACCGCATGGACGGGCTCTCCGCGGACGATTGCAGGCGCATCGCGGAGCTCGTGGCAGAGGGCGGCGCCACACGGGACGCGGCGAAGCTCCTCGAGCGGCTCGCGGAGCGGGATCGCCACCCCGAGGACTTCCTCGCGGCGATCCGCGCGTGGCTCCGCGCGGGCGACCGTCGGCGAGCGAGCGACCTCCGCGACAGCCCGCGCATCCGCGGCACCGCGACGGAGCGCGCGCTTCGCGACGACGCGGAGCTCGCGACCCTCTTCGAGTCGACGTCGTGAGCTTCGAGCGCGCGCGCGTGATCGTCGAGGTCGTGCGCCGCTCGGGGGTGGAGGTCCCTCTCCCGCGATACGAGACGGAGGACGCGGCGGGCATGGATCTCCGCGCGGCGCTGACCGAGCCGCTCGACCTCGCGCCGGGCGCGCGCAAGCTCGTCCCGACGGGCATCGCGGTGGCGATCCCTCGGGGGTACGAGGGGCAGGTCAGACCGCGCTCGGGGCTCGCGCTCAAGCACGGCGTCACCGTGTTGAACGCCCCCGGGACGATCGACGCGGATTACCGCGGCGAGATCGGTGTCGTCCTCATCAACCTCGGCGAAGCACCCGTCACGCTCACGCCGCTCGATCGGATCGCGCAGCTCGTGATCGCGCCCGTCGTGCGAGCCGAGGTCGTGGAGGTGCGGGACCTCGCGCCGACCGCGCGGGGCGAGGGCGGATACGGCTCCACGGGCCGCGCGTAATCGGCGAGCGCGCCAAAGGCGCTCGGATCAGCCGAGGTCGCTCAGGGCTTCTTGCGCTTGGAGAGGAGATCTCCGAGCGTTCCGAAGTTGCGCGGGCTCGGCGCTTGTCCCTTCTTCGCGGGCGGGAGAACCGCCCCGTCCTTGGGCTTCTCGTCCCCTGGAGCGTCGGCGCGCTTCTCGGAGAACGCCTCGAACTCGCGACGCTCGGCGTCGTCCTTCGCGGCCTTGATGGAGAGGCGGATCTTGCCGTCCTCGGCGATGGCCACGATCTTCGCCTCCACGGGCGAGCCGTCCGGGAAGGTCTTTCGCAGATCCGCGCCGCGCGGCGAGCCCGTCTCCGCAGCGGGCACCAAGCCGCGGCCGCTTCGGCCACGCGTTCCGTCGATCTGGACGAACACGCCGTACCGCTCGACGCCGGTGACGACGCCCCGGACGATCGCGCCCTCGAGGAGGAGTGGCCCCTGCTTCGCGGGCGAGAGGATCGGGTTGCCCTGCGCGTCGATCGACACCTCCTGCTTGGCCCTCACGAACGCGGGGGAAAGGCGGACGCGCTCCCCGTCGGACTCGACGACCATCACGGACAGATGATCGCCGACCGCGAGCCGCAGCGTTCCGTTGGGCTCCGCGAGCTCGACGCGCTCGATGAACCCCTCGACCTTCCCACCAAGGTCGACGAACACGGAGGTTTGCCCGATCGCGACGACGGTGACGTCGAGGCGCTCCCCGCGCGAGAACCTCCGTACTCCGCGCTTCGCTGTGTCGGAGCCCTCGAAGAGGGCGGCGAACGATTCTTTTTCATTCGGAGGGTTCACGTCAGGGTCCTTATCGCTCGAGCGTATGGTAGGGTCCGCCGTCTTTCCCACATCTTTGCGCCGCGGGTCGATAGCTCAGTCGGTAGAGCTGCGGACTTTTAATCCGTAGGTCCAGGGTTCGAGTCCCTGTCGACCCACCCCTTTTTCCGTCGGCACTGGAACCGTCCTCTTCGGGGGTCACGCTCGGTCGAGCCATCATGACCGACTCCTCTCCAGTACAAAACGCGGTCGCGGCACAAAACGCGGTCTCGGCGCGCGCGCCGTCCCACGCGGAGCGCTGCCGGACGTTGGTGGCTGCGGCGAGCTCGGCAGCGCTCTCCACGATCGCCGTGGCGCCGGAGGCCCAAGGTCACCCGTATGGGTCTCTCGTCGCCTTCGCGTCCGACGAGCTTGGCCGCCCTATCCTCCTTCTGTCGAAGCTCGCGGAGCACACGACGAACCTCGCCGCGCACGCGTCGAGCAGCGTCCTCGTGACGGAGGTGGGTCCGCCGGGGGCGGATCCGCTCGCGCTCGGCCGCGTCACCCTCCTCGGCGAGACGCGCCGGCTCGACGCGGCGGAGGCGGTGGCTGCGCGAGCGATCTTCCTCGTGCGTGTCCCCGGCGCCGCCGCGTACGTGGGTTTCGCCGACTTCGCGTTCTATCGCCTCGAGCCGATCACGCTGCGGTTCGTGGGCGGCTTCGGGCGGATGAGCTGGGTCACCGCCGACGCGTATCGGTCGGCGGAGGCCGATCCCATCGCCCCCGCTGCGGCGGGCATCCTCTCGCACATGAACGAGGACCACGCGGACGCGACCCTCGCGTACGCGACGAAGCTCGCGAGGATCGAGGGCGCCGTGAGCGCGAACATGATCGCGGTGGACCGCTACGGATTCGAAGTCGAGGCGTCGACGCCGGAGGGCGCGCGTCGCGCGCGCGTCCCCTTCGACGCCCCCGTCTCGAGCGCCGACGAGGTACGGCGATCCATGATCGCGCTCCTCCGTCGCCTCCGCGGGGCGTGATCGACGCGACCCGCGTCAGAAGAACCGCTCGAAGCCCTTCGGAATCGGCCCCTCCGCGAGCGGTCGAGAGCTCTGCGTGTTCCAGAAGAGCGAAGGCCCCTTCCCCGCCTTTCCTCCGCTCGCCTCGCCGTCCGCGACGATCGCCGCGAACGCCTTGCCCGTGTACACCGGATCGAGCTCGAGCCCCGCGCGCGCCGCCTTCGCGATGGCCTCGCGCGCCGCCTCGGTGGGTGACCCGTAGCCCGCGCCCACGAAGCGCCCGTCGATGCGCGCGCGGATCTTCACCTTCGCCGGAAACGACGGATCGAGCGCGTTCGCGGCGCGCGCAGCGTCCGCGGCGATCGCGTGGAGCTTGCCGATCGAGACCGTGCCCGGGTTCGACGCCCGCACCGCGACGATCTCGGAGCCCAGCCCGCCGAGCGCGCACCCGAGCGCGATGCCCGCGGCCGATCCCCCGAGACCGAGCGCGACGTACACCCGCGCGGGCTCCGGGAGCTGCCCGCGCTTCACCGCAGCCGCGAGCTCGAGTCCCCCGCTGACGAACCCGAGCGTGCCGAGCGCCGTCGTGCCGCCGGGCGAGACGACGTAGGGCGCCGACGCGCCGCTCGCCGCGGCGACCTCCTTCTGCGCGGCGCGCTCGGCCTCGCTCACGCTCGGGAACAGAGCGAGCTTCGCCCCGGACACGCTGTCGGCGCGCAGGTTCTTCTCGACCAGCGCGCTCTTCGGTTGGGGCGCGAGGTAGAGACGCACCTCGAGCCCGAGCGAGCGCCCGAACAGGGCGGTCGCGATCGCTTGGTTGGATCCCACGCCCCCCGACGTGATCACGATCGTGCGTCCCTTGGCGATCGCGTCCGCGAAGTAGAGCTCGAGCTTCCGAACCTTTCCTCCGCCGAACAGATCCGCGACGTCGTCGTCCCGCTTGATGAACAAGCGCTCGACGCCGAGCTCTCGCGCGAGATCGGTGGCCTCCTCCACGCGGCTCGGGAAGCGGCCGAGCTCGGTGCGCGGCACGTGCTTCGCGAGCTCCGGGAACGCGTCGAACAGCGCATAGGACGCGCGCTCGGCGGGAACGCTCGGCGCCGCGCTCGGCGGCGCCTCGGGCCCCGGCTCGCGGGGAGCGCTCGCGGTGAGGGGCACGGGCGCGCGCTCGTCCTTCGTCGCGCGGCACGCCGCGAGCGCAGCGGCGCCGAGCAACAGGGCCCTCCGGGTCGGCGCCATCGTGCGCGGATGGTAACCCGTCAGCCGTTCTTCGGCGGATCCTGCTCGATGTGGATCACGCTCGAGACCTCCTTCGCCGGGCCGGCGACGTTGCCCTCGAGCACGCGCACGGGGACGGGCGGATCCAGCTCGTAGAGGTAGCCGCGCGTCGGGACCTCGACCTCGATCGTGTGGTCCTTGTAGTCGACCGTCTTCGTGTACCCGCTCGACATCTTCCCGCGCGGGATCGTGTTCCGGTGCTCGAGGAGGAACCCCGTCAGGCGCAGCACGAGCTGGTTGTAGAGGCGGTGGCAGCCGTGGCTCGTCCCGCTCCGGATCGATCGATAGTCGACGGAGCCGTGCGTGCGGATTCCATGATCTGCGTACGTCGTCTTCGCGCCGTGCACGACGACCTCGTCGTGGATGAGCATCGCGAGGCCGTACGCGTTCGCGTACCCCGGCTGGATGAGGCTCGACTTGAGGGAGACGTTCCCGTCCTTGTCCTCGTAGACGAGGTCCGACTCCGGCGTGGACTCCGGGGGCAGCCACGCGGGCGCGGCGATGAGCTTCTGCCAGACCCGATCGCCGACGTCGCTCTCCTTGTACTTCACGACGATCTCGCCGTCCTCCGTGCGCTCCTTCTTCCAGCCGCCGATCGTCGTCGCCCACCGCATCAGCGCCACCTCGCGCTCCCCGTCCTTCGCGTAGATCACGAACGTCGGTCCACGCACGGTGCCGAGGCTCTTCTTCGCGGCAGCGGCGGCGCCGGGCGCGTCGTAGAAGACGTCGCCGCGGTCGATCTCGACGCGAAGATCCATCGCCGCGCTGTGGTAGCTCGGCGCGGCGGGCAGCTTCACGGCGACGCGCAGGCCCTTCACCTCGTGCGCCTTCAGGAACGCGGTCGCCTCCGCTGGACCCGTCCAGCCGAGCGCGCGGGCGGCCGCGTCGGTCGCTTGATCCACGAGGTCCGGCGCGCCGTTCGGAAGGGCCTCGGCGACGCGCGGCGCGAAGCGCGAGAAGTCGAGGTCGCGGCCGACGACGGTGTCCTTGCGCTCCACGGCCGTGCCGTCCTCGAGCAGCCCACCCGCGTCCGCGACGCGCTCGCGGAGCACACGGAGCACGCCTCGAAACGCGAGCTCTTCGCCGCCGAGCGCGACCGCGCGCAGGGTGTCCGCGTCGAGCCCGAGGCCCACGATCATGTTGCGCCGTCGAAGCGCCTCGAGCGCGTACGTCGTGGCGCCGCCCAGGGTGCCCGACGCCTGTCCACCCTTCAGGAACCCCGCGCACGCGAGCTCCGACTGGATCGCCTTGAGGGGACCGAAGCCTCCGCCTTCTTCACGAGCTTCCGCGATCGCCCCGTCGTCCGCGCCCGCGCGCTTTGCCTCGTCGACCTCCGACGCGATCCTCTCGACCGCCGCGAGGTCGACCTTCGCGTCGCACGCCCGTCGCTTCTCGTCCGTGAGGCGGGCCGCGACGAGGGACAGGTTCGGGGCGATGCCGTTGAGCGCGAGGTCGACGCCCGGCGAGGCGGCGAGCTTGAGGTACTCCGCGCGGTACGCGGGGGCCTCCTTCGCCTTCGCGGCCTTCGCGAAGACGCGCGGGGTCCACGTGTCGGAGAGGTCGATCACGGTCAGCCCCTCGGTCGGGGCGTCCTCGGTGCAGACGGCCCCGCGCTCCTCGCCCTCGTCGTACACGGCGACGGTCTCGCAGCCTTGCCGCGACGGCGCGTAGATCTTCTTTGCGGGAGGCGCAGGGGGCGCCGCGTCGGCGGGCGCGGAGACCGCGCTCGCCGTCGTCGCGCGGACCGCGGAGGTGGGGCGCCGCTCTCCGTCGTCGGAGTGGCACGCGGTGAGGAAGAGCGCGAGCGAGGCGCTGGAGCAGAGGAGCGAGCGAAGGCGGGGACTTGGTCCGTCGGAGGGCATGTGCCCCTCGCGGAGTGCAGCCGATGTACCACCCCGCGAGCCCTGCTTTCGCCCGGGAATCCCTTGTCCGCGCTCCACGGGCGCGGACGGGCCGACGCGAGTCGTGTCGAAACGGACACAAGGCCACTCGCGCGCGCCGAGCGCCCGCGACCTTGCTCCCGCGTCGCGCAATCGGATAGCTCTTCGATGGCGACCATGCGTCGGGCACCCATCCATCGAAGCGCGGAGCGCCGCGGCGCGGGTCGTCTCGTGAGGGGCACGGCCGGCGCAGCGGCGGCCGCCGCGGTGCTTGGGGGGTGCAGCCTGGTGCTCGGCATCGAAGAGCTGCCCGTCTCGACCGGCGGCGCTGGGGGTGCCCGGTCCTCCACGTCATCGACGACCGCCTCGACGAGCTCCAGCACGACCTCGGGGAACGAAACCTCGAGCGGTGCGACGACGGGCGCGAGCTCCGGCACGGGCTGCGAGCCCTGTGAACCCTGTTCGACGTGCGACACCACCGGCTCGCCGCCGACGTGCGCGTTCGTCCCCGCAGGATCGATGGATCCGAGCTGCACTGGAGATCCGCCGAAGGCGTGCGACGGGAGCGGGCGGCCGCGCTCGGTACTCCCTGCCAGACGACCTCGGATTGCGCCGCCGAATTTGCTCTACGGGGTCTGCAAGTACGCGACCGGAACGCCGTGCAAGGGCGACCTCGAGTGCGCGACGGGCAAGTGCAAGGCGGGCGTGTGCGGCGACTGCGACAACGATTGCGCCGGCGGCACGGCGTGCGTCGTCGCGGGCGCGCAGCACATCTGCAAGTCCCCCCCAGGCGCGTATTGCGGGCTCGACTCGCAGTGCAACTCGAACGTGTGCGGCCCCACGAAGAAGTGCGACTAACCCACGGGTGACGACGTCGCCGGAGGCCCGCTCGACGCGATCGCGCGACGCGAGTCAGAGCGTGGAGACGCGGATGTTCGCGAGCCCGAGGCGGAGCTGCCTCGCGTTCCGCCTCCGCTGCACGAGATCCACGGCGTCGTGGAAGCCCAGGTCGAGGAACTGGCGCCGCGAGCGGTACACGTCGACGTTGATGCGGCCGGGCTCGAGGCGGAGCATCGACGCGAGATCCTCCACGTGGACCCAGCCCTCCTCTGCGAGCGGCAAGCCGCGCGCGCGGTCCTGCAGGCGGAGCCGCGCGAGCACCGCGAGCACGTAGTGGTGCGCGCGCGGCTCGATCTGGTGCGCGGCCTCCGGATCGAGCTGGATGTCGACGTGCTCCTCGTCCCGCGATACCTGGAAGTGCACCTCGCGCCGAGTGAGCGAGCGATCCGCTCCCGTGTCCGTCGTCTCGACCGGAGCGCTCGGGAGCATCAGCTCGAACGTGCGCCCGCCCACGGATACCCGATCGCCGTCGCCGAGGATCCTCTCGGGGTTCTCGTCGACGAGCCAGCCCTTCGCGGTCGCGAAGAGCGTGAGCTCCGCGGCGTCCTCGCTCGGAAGAGCGAGCGCCGTCGGCGTGCCCTCGACGGTGGCGCCGCTCACGACATCCCGCGCGACACCGATCGGCGGCCCCGCGTCCACGAGGTGGAGCGTGAGCGATGGGTCGCTGCTGCCGACGCCAATCGCCGAGCCGAGCGGAGCGGGTGTGTCTTCGCCCGCAGGGATGCGCGTCCCGTCTAGAAATGTTCCGTTGCGGCTACCAAGATCGCGAACCACCCAACCGTCACGCGTCCACGCGATCCGCGCGTGCTCACCGGACACGCGCCCATCGGAGATTCGGATCGTGCTCGTCGGGGCCCGGCCGATCACCGCTCGCGCCGGGAGCGTCACCTTGCTCTCGCCGACGGACAAGCATCCCATTCTGATCGGGTACCGTCCTCGCGCGATCTCGTCAACACGCCGCGCCTCTCATTCGACGGCACTGTGGAGGTGATCGTGCGCGAGCGTCGCCAGGATGAGCTCGTGCTCATGGGGCCTTCGCGCGTCGACCCGGGAGCATCGCATCGAGCCATGTCTCAGGGTCGGTGACGCCGGACGCGCGCAGGTACTCCATCGCCTCGTCCGCCGAGCTCGAGCTCGTGCGTGCGCGGGCGCACGCGGCCGCGAGGCGCATCGAGAGCGCGTCGAAGAGGCGCGCCGCCCGCTCGAGCGAGGCGTCCGCCCCCGCTCTGTCGAGATCGATCGAGGCGAGCGCGCCCCGCAGCGCTTCGGCGTGCGCCGGAGCGTCCCCTCTTCGGGAGCCCTCGAGCGCCCGGCACGCGGTGAGCACAGCCTGCTTCGCGCCTCCGTCGAACGGACGCGCGCGGAGCTCCGCGAGTCCGACGCGCGCCGCCAGAATCTGCGCGTCGATGGAGACGATCGGGATCGAGCGGAGCCCCGCCTCGCGGATGCCCGCGAGCCCGTGCTCGAGGCGCGCGCGGGCGCTCGCGAGGTCGCCCCGGTAGAGCGCCGCGTGAGCGTCGACGCGGTCGACGTAGAAGCTCTGGAGCGTGTAGCCGTGAGTCACCCACAGCTTCGCCGCGATCCGCGTCTCGCGCTCCGCCACGTCGGGCTCGCCCTCGTGGATGTGGTGGAACGCTCGGTAGAGCCGCGCGGTCACCTCCGCGTAGCGGTCGTCGCGCTGCTCCGCGTCCCGGCTGAGCTCCTCGATGCGCGCGCGCGCGCCCGCGAGATCGCCGAGCTCCTCGAGCGCGCGGATCACGCCCATGAGGCCGATGTCGATCTCCCAGGTCACGCCGCCCGCGCCCCGGCGGAGCATCTCGACGCCCGCCTCGCCGGCGTTCACGGCGGCCTCCCACGCGCCCGCGTAGATGTGCGCCTGGCACGCGCTCACCTCCGCGAACCCCGAGAGCCGAACGTCGTTCACGCGATCGGCGAGCGCGCGGGCGTCGCGGATCATGTCGAAGCCCCACTGCCCCATCCGACCCGGCAGTGCGCCGAGGACGCCACCACCCACGACGAGCAGGCCGCGCGCGGTCCGCACCTCGTCCGCGCACGCGATCGCCTCCGCGAGCGACGCGAGCGCGAAGTACGCCCCGCGCACCGCGTCGACGGCGAGGAGCCCCCGCGCCGCTGCGAACGCGACGTCCGCGCGCGCGACGCTGGCGCCGCGCGCTGGCCGGCGAGCGGGGGCCGTCCCGAGCGCGCCGAGCTTCGCGAGCCTGGCCGCCGACCGCAGCATCGCCTCCGCGGCGCTCCTCTGCCAGACGAGCCCTCGGTCGACGACGACGTCGCGGAGACGCGCGACACCGCCCTCGATGTGGCCTGACAGCAGCAGGTACTCCGCCGCGAGCCGCCGATCGTCCGCTGCCTCCGCGGCGGCACCGGGCCGCGCCGAGTCTCCCAGATCGGCGTACGCGTCGGCCGCGTCGCGCGTACGCCCCGCGCGGAGCAACGCGGCCGCGCGCCGCCGTCGGAGCGCGCGGTGCCGCTCACTCCCGCGCGCCTCCCCGCGATCGCGAGTCCGGAGGGCGCTCGCCGCGTCGAACGCGAGCGCGGCCTCGGCGCTCCTCGCGGCCCGCTCGGCGTGCAGCGCGGCAGCTTCGACGTCCCCGGAGGCGGCGAGGTGCCGCGCACGCGCCGCGTGATCGTCAGCGTCACGCGCGCGAGCGCGTTCGGCGATCGCGCGGTGCAGATCGCGCCGCGCGCCCGCTGTCCATCCCCTCGAGCACGGCGTCGCCGATGAGCGCGTGCCACGGCTCGAGGCGAGCTTCCTCCTCGATGCCGCGGACACGCACGAGGCGCTTCTCCTCGAGCGCGTCGATGTCGACCCCCTCCCCCGCCGCGGTCGTCGCGACGAGCGCGCGGAGGTACGGTCCGAGCGCCGCGATCCGAACGAGCCTGCGATCGGCAGGCGCGAGGCGCTCGAGGCGCCGACGCACGTTCTCGCTCAGCGTGAGGGACGCGTCCTCCTGAGCCCCGAGCTCCTCGATGAGGAGCGGCACGCGCGGCACACCGCGGCGACCTCCCGCCGGCTCCTCGCCGCGCGGGGCGTCCGAGGAGCGCGCGGACGACGCGCCGAGCAACTCGCGGGCTGCGTCCTCCGAGAGCTCACCGAGCGGGATGCGCACGACGGTGCGGAGGCGCGTCGGCGGCACCGCGTCGACCGAGCGATCGAGGCGGGATCCTGCGCCCCGCGTCGTGACGAGAATGGGCACGGGGAGGTCCGCGACGAGCACGTCCGCGAGCACCAGCGCGACGTCGTCGCTCGCGAGGTGCGCGTCCTCGAAGGCGAGAACGAATGGTCGGCGCTGGGCGACACCCCGGAGCAGCTCGACGAGCGCGGTGGACGTCCGCGCACGAAGCGTGATCGCGTCGACGCCCGGATCGGCGAGCTCCGGCGCCGATGGTCCCGCCAGCGTCGCGAGCACCGGAAGGACGCGAACGAGCGCCTGACGGAGCTTCGGCGCCATCACGGCGAGCGTGTCCCGCGTCTCGCGCGCGAGCTGCTCCACGAGATCGTCCGCGATGTCCGTCAGCCCCCGGAACGCCACCTGCTCGGCCGCGCCGAACGCCCCGCGCAGCCACGGCGCGGTGCCGCTTCGCGCCTCGATTTCTCGCAGGAGTCGGCTCTTTCCGATCCCCCCCGGGCCGCTCACCACGGCGAGGACGGAGCGGCCCGCGAGCCCCGCTCGAACGGCGCCGACGAGCGCGCGGACCTCGTCGTCGCGCCCGACGAGCGTCTTCGTGGGCGCGGGCCGTCGCGGCCTGGGATCGAGCGCCGCGAGGATCTCGTCGGGCCCGGGGCGCGCTGCGGGGTCGGGGTGCGTGAGGGCGATCGCGAGCCGGTCGAGCGCCTCGTCGGTCCCGTCGGTCGCGAGCCGAAGGAGCGCGCCGAACGAATACCAGTCGCTGCGCGCGTCCGCGGTCGCGCCGGCGAGACGCTCCGGCGCGATGAACCCCGGCGTCCCGAACGCGGCGCGCAGCCCGGCGTCCCGAAGGGCGGTCGAGATCCCGAAGTCGAGCAGAACGACCCTTCCCCCTTGATCCACGAGCACGTTGCCGGGCTGCAGATCGAGGTGGAGGAGGCCCGCGTGATGCACGGCGACGAGGCCGCGCGCGAGCTGAGCGAAGAGGTCGCGCGCGGGCGGGCGCGCGCCGCGGTCGAGCGCGCGCGCCATCTCGACCGGGGGTGGCGCGTCCGGTGCGTCGGCCGTGACCGTCGGCGCGCCGGCGCTCGCGACGATCCCGTGGCCTCGCACGAGCTCCATCGTGAAGAAGCACGCTGCGTCGTTCGAGACGAGCTCGTAGACGCGCACGAGGTTCGGGTGTCGCACGGCCATGGCGCGCCGAAACTCGCGGCGCAGCGCCGGGCGCATGTCCTCCCGCGCAACGCGGAGCTCCTTCAGCGCGACCTCGCGCCGTCGATGGAGATCCCACGCCTCGCGCACGACCCCCGTGCCCCCCTCGCCCAGGACACGGCCCAACCGATAGCGCGTCAACGTTGCCTGCGATCGGTCTCGAAGGAGCGCCGCTCGGCCGCCACTCGCCGCCGCGGTTCCCCACCGGAACTCCCATGAACGCGCCGCGGCCCTGACATGGGCTGAAATCCTATCGGCTTGCGGTGGGTGCAACAATGCCGCCGTGATCACTGCAAATGGGCAAGAGGGGCAACGCCTGACGGCGAACGGCAAAGGGCAATCGACTCGGCTCGGAGCGTTCGAGCGCGCCGTCGTGGACTACTACGACGAGGTCTGGGTGAAGCGCCTCTCGGACGGCCACAACCCCGTCTCGCAGGCGATGCACTACGGTCTCTACGACGACGCGACGGGGAACGACGCCGATCCCCACACGCACGACATCGCGAAGCTCGCGATGAACCTCCACCTCGAGGAAGCGATCCGCACGTTCGTGGACGGAGGTCCCGAGCTTCGGATCGTGGACGCGGGCTGCGGCGTAGGCGGCGTCGCGGTGTACCTCGCGTCGCGCAATCCCTCGTGGACCCTCGTCGGTCTCAACATCGGCGAGGTCCAGCTCGGCCTCGCCCAAGCGAACGCCTCCCGCGCTGGCGTGCGGGATCACGTGTCCTTTCGACGAAGCGCGTACGAGGACATGCCGATCGCGGACGCGTCCGTGCAGGCGGTCTACTTCGTCGAGAGCCTCTGCCACTCGCAGAAGCCCGAACGCGCGTTGGCCGAGGCGGCGCGTGTCCTCGCGCCCGGCGGGGCGCTCGTCCTCCTCGACTTCTTCCGGACGGCGCGCCCCCTCGACCGCACGGAGGCCGCGTTCTACGAGGACGTCCGGCGCGGCTTCGTCATCCCCGGGTACTTCGATCGGCCC
Organism: Polyangiaceae bacterium; assembly: GCA_046351395.1. Classification (GTDB taxonomy): domain Bacteria; phylum Myxococcota_A; class Polyangia; order Polyangiales; family Polyangiaceae; genus CAYYKK01. The sequence continues at coordinate 20,124 of JAXLYP010000047.1, read as the reverse complement.
ATCGGCGACGCGATGCAGGCGTCGGGGCTCGTGGTCGAGCGGGTCGTCGATCTCTCGAAGCGGGTCCAGGCGGGCGTCGACCGCTCCGCGCGCCGCGCGCGCGCGCGCCAGGCTCAGCCCCGGTCGGCGCGCGAGCGGGCGCACGACGGGACGTGCATCGGGATCTCCGAGCTCCTCGCGCGGGGTGCGCTCGCCTACTGGTCGGTGGTCGCGACCCGCCCGAGGTAAGGCGAAGCCCCCGGGGGCCGCGAAAGTGCCCTCCTGCGAGGCCGTGAAATCGCGTGAAATCGACGATAACCGGCCGTTCCGAAAGACTGGGTCGGTCCGAGCGCGCCATGGCCGCGCGCTTCGCCGCGGACGGCGCGCCGATTCGAGATGTAAGCGCAGGAGACCCGAGCAGCGTGGCTGAATCGAGCAGGAAAGCGGTCGACGCGGAGCTTCCGCGCGCGGCGTTCGAGGTGGGGGACGTCGTCGATGGACGGTACGAGCTTCGACGGATCATCGGCAGCGGCGGTGAAGGCATCGTTTTCGAGGCGACGCACCGCTACACCCGCGCGGGCGTGGCGCTGAAGACGATCGTCGGGCACGGTACGGCGGCGGTCGTCGAGCGGCGGAAGAAGCGCCTGCTGCGGGAGGCTCGGGTCCTCGGGAGCGTGAAACACCGGGGGATCGTGGGCGTGCTCGACGCCGGGATCGCCCTGGGCGACCAGCCGTACCTCGCCACCGAGCTCCTTCAGGGCAAGACGGTCGAGGCGCTGCTCCGCGCGCGGAGCCGCCTCGCGCCGACGGACGCGGCGCGGATCGCCGTCGAAGTTTGTGAGGCGCTGCACGCGGCGCACGCGGCGGGCGTGCTCCACCGCGACATCAAGCCGGCCAACGTCTTCATCACGCGACCGAGTTTGGCGAGCCGATCGAGCAGCGGCGAGCAAGCGAAGCTCATCGACTTCGGCACCAGCAAGTCCTCCTTGGTGTCGGGCGGGAAGGTCACGGAGGATGGCGCGATCGTGGGCACGCCCGTCTACATGTCCCCCGAGCAGCTCCTCGCCGATGAGCTCGACGAGCGGACCGACGTGTACGCGGTGGGCGCGCTGCTGTTCGAGTGCCTCACCGGACGGGTCGTGTACCCGGGCAACTACGCTCGTGTCATTCGGGAGAGCCAGAGCCCCGCGCCGCCACCGCCCCTCGAGACGGAGGGGGTCGATCCGGAGCTCGAGGCCGTGGTGGTGAAGGCGCTCGCGAAGTCTCGAGACGACCGGTTCCCCTCCGCGCACGCGCTCGGCGAGGCGCTCCGCCGCTTCGCGGGGCCGCCGTCTCTGCGGCTCCTGCGGCCTTCCACGACCGCTCAGCGGCGTCGGCACGCCCGCGTCCCGTTCCTCGCGCCGGTGACGCTCCGCTCGCGCGACGCCACGGTCGAGGGGCGCTGCGCGGACGTCTCGGAGAGCGGCCTGTTCTTCCTCTCTCGGCACCCGTGCGACGCGGAGTGGGTCTACGAAGCGTCCTTCTGCGCACCGCTCACGGGGCGCATCATCACGAGCCGCGTGCGCGTCCGCTGGATTCGCACGCGCGCGGGCGCCGGTTGGGTCGGTGGGCTCGAGTTCGTGCACCCGGACGACGCGTTCGTCCGCGAGGTCGCGCGCTTCGTCGAGCTCATGAGCCCCGCGGCCACCCTCGAGCCGGAGGCGGAGGCCATCCTCCATGCCTGATCGAGAGCACCGAACGGGATCGGCGCTCCAACGCGCTTCGGAGCGGTGAACGCCGCCCTCTCGTGATCTTCGGAGCGGCGCGAAGTACTCTCGGTCCCGAATCGGGATGGTCCTCACCGAGGGCGCCGTCGTCGCCCAGCGCTACACCCTGCTCCACCGACTCGCCGAGGGCGGGATGGGCGAGGTCTGGGTCGCGCAGCACGCGGTCACCAAGCGACGCGTCGCCATCAAGTTCGTCAAGAACGGGCTCGACGCGCAGGCGCGCCGCCGTGTCATCCGCGAGGCCCAGGCGGCGTGCGCGATCGAGCACGACGCCGTCCTGCCCGTGCACGACGTGCTCGAGACGGACGACGGCGATCCGGCGCTCGTCATGGATCTCCTTCAGGGAGAGCCCCTCGACGCGCGCCTCGCGCGCGACGGGAAGCTCCCCTACCCCGAGGTCGCTTCGCTCTTCCTTCCCGTGGCGGAGGCGCTCGCGCAGGCCCATGGACTCGGCCTCGTCCACCGCGACTTGAAGCCTGGGAACATCTTCCTCACGAAGTCCGGCGGAGTGAAAGTGCTGGACTTCGGGATCGTCAAGGCGATGGGCGGCGCGGGCGGGGACGGCCCCGACACGACGACCGGGAAGGTGATCGGGACGCCGCGATACATGTCCCCCGAGCAAGCGGTCGGCGAGCGCACCATCGACGCGCGGTCGGACGTCTGGTCGCTCGGCGTGGTGCTCTACGAGGCGCTGTCGGGCGAGCGCGCGGTCAAGGGGGACAACTTCGGGCAGATCATGCGCACCCTCCTCGTGGGCCATCCCAAGCCCCTCCGCGACGTCGCCCCCGAGCTGCCCGAGGCGCTCCTCGGGCTCGTCGAGCGCATGCTCGTCGCGGACGCCGAGCATCGCACCGTTCGCATGGCCGAGGTCGCCTCGGTGCTCCGGGAGGTCTCGCGTGGCTCGATCGAGGGGGCCGTCGCGAGATCGAAATCCGAGGTCCGGGAGCGCGAGGGGGACGCGGCGCTCGCGACGACCGCGCGCGCTTCCCTCGGCCCGCCCTCGGCCTCTGCCGATCCTTCGACCGTCGGCCCGACCACGCTCCCGCGCTCCCGAGCTTCGACGAGCCCGTGGCTCCTCGGCGCGGGAGCCGTGATCCTCGCCGGCGGGATCGTGGGGACCGTCGTCCTCGTCGGTCGGAACGGCGCGAATCCACCGCGTTCACCGCTCGCCTCCGTGGAGGCGCCCCCGAGCGGCGCGCTCGACGTGCCCGCGCCGCCCGCATCCGAAGCGGTCCCTGCGCGCTCCGATCGTGAGCCGGAGCGCCCGAGCGCGGAGAAGACGCCGAGCGCGGAGAAGACGTCGAGCGCGGGGAAGACGCTGACCGCGCCGCCGAGCGCAGTCCCGGCGATCAACTACGATCCGACGGGGCCGTACTGCCGCGCGAACCCGGCGAACGCGACGTGCGCAGCGGCGCTCAAGAAGTGGTGCGGGGCGGATCCGAAGCACATGGCGTCCCCGCTCTGTAACTGAGGCCCGGACGTGATAGGGACGAACGCGATGAGGCTCGAGTCGCTCGCCCGAGGGCCGCGACGGCTCGGTCGCACGCTCACGGCGCTCGTGGCGGCCGTGGCGTTCGACCACGCCGCGCTCGCTTACGACGCGGATCAGGCGTCGATCGATTTCGCGGACGCGAAGTTCGACGTGGCCTGCACGTACTTCGTCGCCGCGCCGCGGATCGAGCCGTCCGACGACTTCCAGACGGTGAAGCACTCCATCGATCAGTTCGCCTGCTACGTGCGCGCCGGCCTCGGGGAGCAGGCCGATCGCGCGCGCGCCGCGCTCGACGCGTACTACGTGGGCAAGCCCGTCCCCGAGGAGGGCAAGGCGCCCGCGCACTACCGCGCGCGCTTCCAGCAGTACGAAAAGGCCCTCCGCGACAACGGGCCTCGGCTCACGATCGAGCTCCCGAGCGGTGTCGTCGGGAACGTGTCCGTCCATCGCGAAGGCGCGGCGCAGCCGCTCCCCGGGCCGTTCGACGCGCCGCGCTTCGTGGACGCGGGGACGTACGCGGTCGACGTGGCGAGCTCCGAGGGCGCGTACGCCGCCGTCGTCACGGTCGCAAACCCGTTCGCCGATGGGAGCCTCGATCGCGAGACCCCTCCCGTGATCGCGCGCCCCATCGAGGTGCCCTCGAAGGAGCCGGAGAAGCCGCGCCCACAGGAGGTGCCGCGGCTCGCGCCACAGCCCGTGCCCGCATCGGCCCCGCCGGCCCGCGCGCCCGGGGTCGTCGTCAGGATCGCGGGCGGAGCGGCGACGATCGCGGGCGCCGTGATGCTCGGGGTCGCCGGCGCGTACGCGGCGGACATCCCCGAGTCGTGCGACGCGGACGGTCGCACGTGCCCGACGGACGCCGACACGCTCGCCGCGAACGAGGCGAGCGCGAAAGGCATCCCGCTCGTCGCGGGCGGCGCGCCGCTCCTCGCCGTCGGGGTCCTCGCGACCATCGGCGGCGGGGTGCTCTATGCGGCGCTCTCGGGCTCGCGCTCCGCCCCCGCGCACGCGTTCGTCGTCGGACCTTGGATCGACGACGAGCGGCGAGGTGTCGTCGTGCGGGGGTCGTTTTGACGCGCGCCCCCACCCCACTCGCCGCTCGCGCGGCGGGCGTCCTCGTGCTGGCGAGCGGCTGCGCGTTCGGCGACTACCACACCGCGAAGGGGTCGGGCGGAGCCACGGCATCGAGCGCGGCCAGCACCGCGGACACGAGCGCGTCCAGCACGAGCGCTTCGAGCAGCGGGGCGGGCGGGGATTGCCCGACGCCGATGTCCGGCGCGGTCGAAGACTGCTGGACGCTCGAGAGCGAGACGAGCGCTGGAAATGCGGCGTGCGTCGCGCTCCGATCGCCTCTCCCCATGGGCCAGCCGGAGCTCGACACCGCGACCTCGAGCGTGCGGTACCAGCGGCTCCGCCGCATCGGGTCCGAGGTCGCCGCGATCGGGTCGGTGAACCGCGGGATCAACGGCGCCACGCCTCCGCACGCGGGCGTGCGCATCCGTCGCCTCGCGACGCCGCAGGCGAAGGACGACCCGTACATGAACTCGCCGAAGATCACGGACGGCATCGCGAGCCACTACTTGGAGGCGACGGACTACGTCGGCGACGACGCCGCCTTCATCGCGGGGGACGGCAGTGGTCCGGCGTCCGGGCAGCTCGGAAACGACTCGGAGGCGCCCCACGCCTTCGTCGCGGAGGCCCACGCGGTGGCGATGCACGGCGAGCTCGTGGACTCCCTCGAGCCGTCGAAGACGAACGTGTACTCGCGCGTCGCGGCGATCGCCTCCCTCGATCCCGACACGAAGACGACGTGGGGCGTGATCGCGGCGAACGCGGGCAGCGGGCTCTGCGGATCGGGAGCCGAAGGCGTGTACGCGACCGCGTTCACGCAGCAGACCGTGGATCTCTCGAAGTGCGTCTCGATCGGCGCCCCCTGCGCGTCGTTCGCGCGCGACGACGAGCTCGTGCCCTTCGACCTCCTCGCCACGGAAACGCGCGCGATCGCCGTGGGTCAGATCTGCTCGGGGCTCGGCGCGAGCGGCGCGCCGACGGGGTTCATCGTCCCGATCTCGGACGCGATCCCGCCCACGCTCGGGACGGCCGCGCTCGTCGTCCCAGGCCCTCGATCGAGCGCGGACATCGTGGCGATCCGCGAGATCGGAGACCACCTCGTCGTCGCGGGGACGTTCACGGGGACGATCACGGCGGGCGAGTTCACGCTGTCGAGCGCGGGCGGGATCGACGCGTTCGTCGCGATCCTCGATGCGACGACGCTCGGGTTCACGCAGGCCGTCGCGCTCGGAGGGACGGGCGACGAGATCGTCACGGACGCGGACGCTCAGCCCCGCGCGGGGCACTCGGGCGAGTGGGGCCTCTACCTCGTCGGGCGGTTCACGGGCCACGCGGACTTCGGCTGCTTCTCGGCGGACGCGCAGGGCGAGCAGGCGTTCCTCGCGAAGCTCTGGCTCTCGAGCGTGGACGACGCCTCCGTGAAGCCGCTCCCGCTCTACCTCAGCGCGCTCGGGTCCACGGGCTCGACGCGCGCCGACCGCGTCCTCGTCGCCGGGGACGAGCTCTGGGTGTCGGGCCGCATCGCGGCGAACGCGACGCTCTCCGTCCGCGGCGTGAAGGTCCCCGCGAACCCCGAATCTTCGGCGGCGACGTTCCTCCTGCCGTTCACGCTCACCGACACCGCCGCGCCGTGAGCGAGCGCGCTCGGGGGCTCAGCTCGGGCGGTCGGCGTGCAGCCACTCGGGCGGCAGATCGAGGAACCCCTCCGAGAACAGGAACTCGTACGCGGCGGTCGCGAGCTCACCGCAAATCATCGAGAACACTTCCGGGTTCGTGACGAACTTCACGGTCTCCGTGCGCTCCTCGGAGCCGGCCGTGTCCGCGAGGCGCCGGATGAGCTCGTCCTCGCCGAAGCCCACGAGCCGCACCATGAAGCGGCGCTCGAACGTCGCGCGGAAGCGCGGGAAGCTCTCCGCGACGACCTTGTAGCCGTAGCTCTTTCCGTCCGCGGTGCCCGACTGGTGGATGACCTCGTGCGCGAGCTCCGCGGCGCACGCGGGGAGGACCTTCGTCGCGAACTCGACGAGGACCGCGTTGAACACCTGGACGAGCCGCTTGAGCTCGCTCGATCGCCGCGCGAGGAAGGCGTCCTGCATGTCCTTGGTGAGCTTGTTGAGGAGCTCGATGCTGCGGTCCCGGACCTCGTCCGACTCGAAGTCGAAGTTCGCGAGCTCGTTCTGCATCCGGTGCTGGTACCGGCTCAGCAGGTAGAAGAGCCCCTGCTCCGCGTGCTGGATCGTCTTCGCCTGGCCATCCTTGCCGCGCGTTCGATCGTGGAGCTCGCTCTGGAAGAAGAGCTTCGCGAGCTGCCTCAGGATCATCTTGATCCGGCGCTCCACGAGCAGCGAAGGCGCGCCCACCGGGTAGAGTCGGCCGAGGAGCGCGCCGAGCGTCCGCTCCTGCTCCGCCGCGATCGCGTCGCGCTGCTGCACCGTGCGATCGCCGCTCGTCGCCATCGCCTGCTGCATCTGCCGAAGCTGGGCGACGACCTGCGCGGTGATCGCGTCGAGCTCGGGGTTCGTCTCGAGATCCGCTTTGTAGTGCACGATCCGCGCTTGGACCTGCTCCTCGAGGAGCCCGAGCGCTGTCTCGGCGATCAAGTCCTTCGAGGCCTGGCTCATCCGCTCGCCCGGCGCAGGCACGCTCGCGGGCGGGCGATCGTGTCGATCGCGAGCAGGCGGCGCGGTCGCGGCTCGTGCGGGCGGAGGCGGCGGGGGTGGCGGCGGCCTCCGAGGCGGCGAACCGTAATCGCTCATCGAAAGCGCAGCATACGTGCCCACGCGTCGCGAGCATGCAGAAAAAAGGGCGCGCAAGTGGCGAAGACAGGCGACGCCTCTTGCGTTAAGAGCCGCGCATGCGTCGCCTCACTCTCGTTCTCGTCGCCGGACTCGCGGGCTGCAGCAGCGCGAACACGCGCACCTCCCAGCACCAGCGGCCTCCGACGGGGCCGTCCGCCCCGCCGCTCGACTCCGCTCTCGTGCCGACCGCCGTCGCATCGGCGTCCGAGCAGCCGCCCACGCCCCCGCCGACGGGCATCCCCGCGGACGCGAACGTCCTCGTGATCTCCATCGACAGCTTGCGCGCCGATCGCCTGCTCTCGCACGGCTACGCGGAGGACGTGATGCCGAACATCAACGCCCTCGAGAAGACGTCCCTCACGTACTCGCGGTTCTACGCGGTGAGCTCGTACACGTCGCAGAGCATCGCGGGCATGCTCGCGGGGCGGTACCCGAGCGAGCTCAAGCGGAACGGGAGCTTCTTCAACGTGTACCCGGAGGACGAGACGTTCTTCCCCGAGGAGCTCCAGAGCGCCGGGATCCGCACGATCTCCGGGCAGGCGCACTTCTACTTCAAGAAGGAGAAGGCGGGCTTCCACCAAGGGTTCGACGTCTGGGACTTGGTCGAGGGGATCAAGGCGGACAACAAGCAGGACGTGAACATCACGTCCCCCGGGCTCTTCGATCTCGCGACGAAGCAGCTCTCGGACGAGGCGAACACGAAGGGGCGGTTCTTCGCCTGGTACCACTTCATGGACCCGCACGAGCTCTACCAGCCGCACGAAGAGAAGAGCTTCGGCAAGAAGGCGAAGCCGCTCTACGACGGGGAGATTTACTACACGGATATCTACGTGAAGAAGCTGCTCGACTTCGTCGACGCGCAGCCGTGGGGGAAGCGCACCGTCGTGGTCATCACGGCCGATCACGGCGAAGCCTTCAACCAGCACGACATCCGGACGCACGGCTTCGAGCTCTACGACGTCGTGACGCGCGTACCGCTCATCGTCCACGGACCTGGCGTCGTCCCGCGCACCATCGACGAGCCGCGCAGCATGATCGACTTCGCGCCGACGTTCCTCGAGATCTTCGGCGTGAAGGCGGACCCCGCGTTCCAGGGCACGAGCCTCGTCGACGAGTGGCGCGGCGGAGCGACGCCGGCGCGCGACGTCGTCACCGATCTCGCGCGCACCACCGACAACGACCGCCGCCGCACGCTCATCCACGGCGACTGGGAGATCATGGAGTTCGGCGACGCCGACGCCTACAAGCTCTTCGACCTCGCCAACGACCCCGACCAGGACAAGGATCTCTCACGCAAGAACAAGGAGAAGCAGGCCGAGATGCGGGACATCCTCAAGGCCGAGAAAGCCAAGATCAAAGAGATCTGCCCGTCCCGCACGTCCGGCCTCTCCCACAAGAAAGACGGCAAGCCCTGCTAGTCGTCCTCGCTCGCCGCGCTCGCTCGGTCTCGGCTCCGCCGTCCGAGCCCCTCACTCCGCTTTCGCCCCGCTCGCTCCTCCCGGGGTCAGAGGTGGCGGGCGCCCCTCCGACACCTCCCTTGTTCCTTGGGAGGTCTCTTCGGGGCGAGCGACGCCGTCGGTGAGGCTTCAGCCCGCCTTGGGCGACGTCTCGCTGCCGGCGAACCAGTAGGCGATCTCGCGCGCCGCGGTCTCGGGCTTGTCCGAGCCGTGGACGGCGTTCTCGCCCACGTTGCTGCCGTAGAGCTTGCGGATGGTGCCGTCCGCGGCCTTCGCGGGATCGGTCGCGCCGATGACCTCGCGGTACTTGGCGATCGCGTCCTCGCGCTCGAGCGCCATGATGACGATCGGCCCGCGCGACATGAAGGTGCAGAGCTCGTCGAAGAAGCCGCGGCCCTTGTGCTCCGCGTAGAAGCCTTCGGCCTCGGCGCGCGTGAGGTGCTTGCGCTTCAACGCGCAGATCACGAAGCCCTCCTCCTCGAGGCGAGCGATGATCGCCCCCGTCTTGTTCTTTTCCACTGCATCCGGCTTGATCATCGAGAGGGTTCGTTCGAGCGCCATAGTGCGCCGCCTCGTAGGCGAACCGCGCGAAATGGGCAAGCATTGACCGCGCCGCGGCCGCTCCTTTCCGCGTTCGTCGAGCGCGCGCCCGCGCAAACGTGGAGCGCTCCTGCCGGGCTTCGGTGGTGGTAAGCCTGGAGCACCGACCCTGGTCGGGCCCGTGGAACGCGCGGTCCACGCTTCTTTCTCCCGAGATTCAACGGACGAGGACATGCCCAAGCGATTGATGGACCTGGTTCAAGGCGGCGGCTGAGCCCGCAAGCTCCCCGCCGAGAGCCTGGTCCAGGTTCTGAGTCACCTCCCGACGTTCGAACATCGTTGGACGGATCCGTCGCCCGGGCCGTTCGACGACGCAGCGATCGTGTGCCCGGAGCCCGCGTCCGGCGCGTCCGGTCGCGCGCTCGTCATGACGATCGATGTCGTGACGCCGATGGTGAACGACCCGGAGACGTTCGGGGTCATCGCCGCGACGAACGCCCTGAGCGACGTGTACGCGATGGGCGGCGTGCCCGAGGTTGCGCTCTCGTTCGTGGGGTTCCCGACGGGCGCGGATCTCGGGGAGGATCCGCTCGCCGTGCTGCGCGCCGTCCTGGTCGGCCTCGCGAAGCAGGCGGCGGCCGCGTCGTGCGGGATCGTGGGCGGGCACACGATCGTGGACCCGGAGCCAAAGGCCGGCCTCAGCGTGACGGGGAGCGTCGAGCGGGAGCGCGTGTGGTCCCACCGCTTCGCGAAGCCCGGGGATCGGCTCGTCCTGACGAAGCCCATCGGTACGGGCATCGTCGTGCAGGCGCTGAAGGGCTCGGCGATCACCGAGGGCGACGCGGCGCCCGTCGTCGCCGAGATGTGCCGCTTGAACGCGGTCGCGCGCGATCTCGGGCGCGACGCGGGAGCGCACGCCGCGACCGACGTCACGGGGTTCGGGCTCCTCGGGCACCTCCGCCACATGGTCGAGGCCTCCGGCGTGCAAGCGATCCTGCGCGCGAGCGCGATCCCGTTGCACGCGAAGGCACGGGAGCTCGCGCTCGGGGGTCACGTCCCTGGCGGCACGAAGAGGAACCTCGCGTACGTCGGCGCGCGCGTCGCGTTCGACGCCGGAGTGAAGGACGTCGATCGCCTCCTCCTCGCCGACGCGCAGACGTCGGGCGGGCTGCTGCTCGCGGTCCCGGAGCGCGGCGCCGCCGAGCTCGTTCGTCGTCTCGTCGATCAGGGACACGTCGCCGCGGAGATCGGCGCGCTCGAGGCGGCTGCCGAGGCGGGCGCGCCGTGCATCCGGGTCGGCGCGTGAGCGCGCTCCGCGCCGTGGGGTGCGCCGCCGCCCTCGCTCTTCTCGCGGCGTGCGATCCGCCGCCGCCTGCCGTGGCGCCCGCGCCCTCGACGCCCTCCGTCCCGCGGCCGAGGACCGAGGCGGGACACCCGATGCCTCCCCTCCACTCGAGCTCCGCTCCGACCTTCCCGCTCGACGCGGATCGTTGCGCCGACACGACGGACGCGACGCGCCTCCCCGATCGGCCCTGCATCAGCGCCGACGGCAAGCGTATCTTTGCGCCCGCGCTCCGGTTCGACCTCGACAAGGCGCGCTTGAAACAGGAGAGCCAGCCCGTCCTGGACGCGCTCGCCGAGCTGCTCGCGCGCTACCCCGCCCTGCGGCTTCGAATCGAGGGCCACCTCAACGACGGGGATGCCCGGCCGTACAGCGCGAAGTCCCTCGACCGGGCGCGGGCCGAGGTGGTGATGCAGGCGCTCGTGAACCGCGCGGTCGACCCAGCGCGGCTCACCGCGCTGGGGTTCGGCAGCTCGGTCCCGCTCTACCCGCCCACGTCGGACGAGGGGAAGCGGTACAACCGGCGCATCGAGTTCGTCATCGTCCCGCCCGCGCCATGAGCGGCGGAGCCCCGATACGCCGCTGGACGCCCCCCGAGGCGTGGCTCTTCGCCGAGATCGCCAAGCGGTCGTTGCGCGTCGATGCGCCCGGGAGTGTGGAGATCCACGTCCGCTCCGAGGTGTTCTCGCTCGAGGTCGAGATCCCCTCCGGGACCGGGACCCTCTCCCTCGACGTTCCGCCGGACCTTCGATGGCGCGACTCGTGGGTGCTCGAGGTCGTCGCGGAAGGCGCTCCACCCCATCTGCTCAGGCCGGGGGCGGCGCCGCTCTCGATCGCGTCGAAGGCGCCGGCGCGTGTACAGGCGAAGCTCCTCGTGCGCTCGCTCGCGGTCGAACATCCGGGAGCACCCGAGCCGCGCGTCCCGGTCGCGGAGCTCTCGGACCACCGCTTCACCACGCAGTCCAGCATCGACGCGCGGCGCGCCGCGCGTGAGCCCACGCTCGCGACCGCGCCGACCGAGCTCGAGGCGAGGCCTTACTGGCAGATCGATCTCGAGCGGCCCATGATCGTGACCTACGTCCGGCTCGGGTTGGGACCGCTCCCCCCGAGCGCGAAGATCACCGTGCGCGGCGCGTGGCACCCGCTGCCGAGCGGCGCGCTGCCCGACACGCCGATCCGAATCGACGAGCCGGCGCTCGAGGTCGAGCGATCCGCGCACGGGGCGGTCGCCTGGGCGCGTCCGTCATGGGTCGTTCGTTTCCTCCGCGTCGAGGCGGAGAACGCCGCGCTCCACGTGCGATCGTGCGAGATCCTCGGCGTGAGCCCCTTCGCGTCGACGCTCCGGGGCTCGTGGCGCCGGGCGCTCACGATGTTCGCCGATCGCCCAGCGTTCCTCGCGCCGCGCACGAGCCCTGGCGAAGACACGCCCGGGTCGTACGAGCCCACGCACACGTTCGGGGATCTCGCGAGGCAGTCACGCGGACTCGCCCACGCGTGGCGGCGCGCTCGGCGCGATCACCGAGCGCCCCTTCGTCGCGCTCGTAAACTCGAACCGCCGCGAATGGGTCGTCGCCGACGTGGCGTGCGTCCTCGCGGGCTGGGTCGTGGTGCCGATCGCGCCGACCGAGCCGGACGATCGCCTCGCCGACGTCTTCGCGCGGATGCCGTTCGCGATCGCCCTGGTCGAACCCGAAAACGAGGCGCGCGTGCGCGCTCTCGCGCGCGTGTGCCCGACCCTCCGCGTCGTCACCGTGTGCGGCGCGCCGTTCGACGCGCTCGCCGAGTCCCCCGCGGAGTCGAGCGCTCCGCCGTTCGACGAGCCGAGCGAGGACGCGCTCTACACCATCGGCCTCACGAGCGGCAGCACGGGGCAGCCGAAGGGCGCGATGCGGAGCTACGCGACGTTCCACGCGATGGTCCAGTCGTACGGGGTCGCGCAGCCCGCCGTGCACCTCTCCTTCCAGCCGCTCAGCCACCTCAGCGAGCGGATGTACCAACCCGCCATCCTTCTCCAGGGCGGCGCCGTAGCGTTCTCTCGCGGCGGCGCGCACGTGATGGCGGAGCTCCGCGCGCTCGAGCCGACCGCGCTCGGCGCCGTCCCGCGGCTCTACGATCAGCTCCACGCGGGCTACCAACGCGCCCTGCGACGGCTCGCGAAGGAAGCCCCCGAGGTCCCCTACGCGGAGCACAGCGCGCGCGCCCTCACCGACGCGCGCGCCGCCTTCGGGCGCCGGCTCCAGGGGGTCTCGGTGGGGAGCGCCCCCGTCCGCGCCGAGGTGCTCGCGTTCCTGCGCACGTGCTTCGCGGACGTCTGGGTCACCGAGGGGTACGGGAGCACCGAGGTCGGCACGATCGCGGTCGATGGGAAGGTTCAGTCGCACGTCGAGGTGCGGCTCCTTCCGACCGAAGCGTCGAGCGCGCGCGCGCCGACCGAAGAGCCGCGCGTCGGCGAGATCGCGGTGCGCTCGAAGCACGCGATCCTGGGGTACTGGGGGGACGATGGCGCGACGCGCTCGGCGGTCGACGCCGACGGCTATTTTCGCACGGGCGATCTCGGTGAGCGCCAGGCGGACGGCGCCGTGCGCGTCGTCGGTCGGCTCCGGAACGTCGTGAAGCTCGCGAACGGCGAGTTCGTATCGACCGAGCGCGTCGAGGCAGCGCTCGCGAGCGCGCCTTCCATCGACTGCGTGTACGTCCACGCCGAGCCGGGGGCGCTCTCGCTCGCCGCGGTGATCCACCCGCGCGACGGCGCGTCGCTCGCTCGGGTCTCGGCCGACGTTCGGCGTCACGGGCTCCGCGCCGGGCTCGCGACCGCGGAGATCCCCGCGCGCATCCTCCTCCTCGCAGATCCGCCGACCGTCGAGAACGGGCTCCTCACGGCGAGCGGCAAGCTCGCCCGGCGCGCGTTCGAGCAGCGCTTCGCGAGCGCCCTCGCCGCGCTCGAACCGATGTCCGCGGAGCCCAGCGCCAGCGACGCGGAGGATGCCGATCTCGCGTCACGCCTCGCGGCGATCGCCTCGCGCGTCGCGCGCCGACCGATCTCCGCGGAGGATCCGCTGACCGCGAGCGTCGACTCGCTCGCTGCGTCCGAGATCCTCGCGGTCGCCTCGGAGGAGCTGGGTCGGCACGTCCCGCTCTCGGACTGGTACGCTTCGGCGAACCTCGCGGAGCTCGCCGCTCGCCTCGAGTCGTTTGGCGCGCCGGCGGACGGCGTCCTCGCTGTGCGAGCCGCTGAGCGCGATCTCGCCTCCCCGTTGCGGCTCGAGCGCCGACGGGCGCGCGCGCTCGGCCCCACGGAGACCGTCCTTCTCACGGGCGCGACCGGGTTCCTCGGCGTGCACGTGCTCGAAGAGCTCCTGCGAACGGGAGACGTGGACGTCGTCTGCCTCGTGCGCGGCGCCGACGCGGGCGAGGCGACCCGCCGGCTCCGCGCCGCGATGGACGCCGCGCGCGTCGCGGTCGATGCGCGCCGCCTCTCCGTCGTCCGCGGCGACCTGGCCGCGCCCGGGTTGGGGCTCGACGCGGAGACGGAGGCGCGACTCACTGCGCGGGTCGACGGCGTGCTCCACGTGGGCGCGACGGTGAGCTGGCTCGCTCCCTACGAGGCGCTGCGCGGTCCGAACGTCGAGGGCACGCGCGCGCTCCTCGAGCTCGCTTCGCGCGCAGGCGCGCGCTTCCACTTCGTCTCCACGATCTCGACGGCGCCTTCCACGGGGGACGAGCGCACCACGCTCGATCTCCGCGACGCCGCCGCGGGCTCACCGTACGCGCTCGCCGGTGGTCTCCGAGAGCCTCGTCGCGCGCGCGGACCTCGAACTCCATCGTCCGCCCTGCGATGATCGCGAGCCATTTCGAGCGCGGCACAGGGAACGTCGACGACTATCTACAGCGCTACATGGCGCACTGCCTCGCGCGCGGAACCTGCCTCGACGATCGCGACCAGCGCATCGACATGGCGCCGGTGGACCACGTCGCGCGTGATCGTCGCGGCCTCTCGCGCCTCCGCCGCCCTCGGAGGCCCCTGCACGTCGTCAACCTCGCGCGCTCGATGACGTACGCCGCGCTCGGCGACGATGTCGGCGTGGCGCGCTCGAGGGTGAATCTCCGCTCGCGCCCCTGCCCTACCGCGTTCCGCGCGAGCGTCCTCGCCGGGGGACGCCGCTCGCCCCGCTCGCGTCGTTCTTCCCGGAGCCTGGATTCGCGCTCGCGATGGGGCCTTGGCCGTGCCGCGAGAGCGAAGAGGAGATCGCGGCTTTCGGCCTCCGCGCCCCCGCGATCGACGGCGCCTACGTCGCGCGCGCGCTCGCGTGGAACGTCACGGCGGCGAAGGCACCTTGAGCGACGCGGCCATCGCGCGGGCCTGCTCCCGATCACCTCCGTCGCCTCTTCGGCGCCGAACGTGAGCGACACGGCGCCCCCGGTGATCGGGGCCGTCACCATGGGCGCAGACACGACGAATCCGTCCACGACGAGGGCGATCCGTCGGTAGGTGTTGTCCGTCGTGAACTTCTCGAGCCGGCTCGCCGCGTCGGCGGTGAACGTGATGGCGACGGTCGCCGGGCCCTTGTCGAGGATCGCCGCCGCCGACTCGATGTCCTTCTCCGTCACCGGTGACGGACCGACCACGACGTAGTTGCGCGCGCCGACCGCGTGCACGCGCTTCGTCTCCGAGTCGATCTCGAGCAGCTCGCCGTACGCGTACTCCGCCTCGCGGTCGGGCTTCGCAAAGCCCGCGAGGTACTCCCCGAGCCGCTGGATCGCGCGGTTCGGCGTCTCGTCCGGTTGGGCCACGATCCGGATGAACGTCCGCACCTCGCTCACGGGCTGTAGCACTGGATGAACGCGCGCTTCCCATCCATGTCGCAGTGGAGCCCGCCCGTGCAGATCTTCGCGATCATGTCCAGGGTACCTCCATTCGGCGCGCCCCGAGCGGCACGTCCTCGTCGAAGAACGCGCCGCCCACCGGCAGGTTCTTGAGCGCCCGGCTCACGACGGGGAAGTCGTCCGCCATGCGCCGGATGGCGAACGTCGCGCGGTGATCCGCCGGCAGCGGCTCGGCCGACCGCGCAGCGGCGACGCTCGACGCCGCCGAGGAGCTCCAGGCGGACGCCGATGGCGCGCTCTTCGCCGCGTCCGAGCCGCACCCGACCAACGCCCATCCCAACGCTCCGAGGAGCCACCGAACGCGCATCGCTCCGACGCTTACCGACACGCGCGCGCTGACGCAACCTCGCCCCCGCCGCTCGCCGACGAACCACCGCGGCGCGTGCGATCGGAGGTTGTCTCGGGCCCCGAACCACGCGATGAATCGAAGGATGAAGAAGCTGCTCGCGCTCGGCGTCTTCGCGACCGCGTGGGGGTGCTCGAACGGCTCGGATACGTCGGGATCGGGGGGCAGCGGCGCACAGACCAGCGCGACGACCGGGACGGCCTCGACCGGCGCGACCACGGGCTCGGGCGGCGCGCCCGCGTGCGAACCCTTCGGGCGATGGCCCGCGCCGGGGTCGACGTTCACGCTGCCCGCGGGCTCCCCTTCGCTCCAGTACGCGGACGTCCAAGCGGCGTTCCCCGAGGTCGACTGGAAGACGATCGATCGGCTCTACATCCCCGCGGGTCACTACGCGCAGCTCAACCTGGGCAACCTCCCCGACCGCGATCCCGCGCACCCGCTCGTCATCACGAACATCGGGGGCCAGGTCGCCGTCGGTCCCGCGGACAACGCCAACTACATCTGGACGATGAGCGGCGGCTCGAACTGGGTGCTCACGGGCCGCTACGACCCGGACGCGAAGACGGGAGACGAAGCGTTCGACGGCCATCGCTGCGGTGACTACCCGACCGCGCGCGGCCACTACGGCTTCGTGAGCGACGACGCGTTCGATCTCGACGCGCCGTACCTCCACATGGGCGTCTCCGTCTCGGACGCGACGGACGTCGAGGTCGAGTTCGTCGAGGTCACGCGCTCCGGCTTCGCGGGCTTCCGCTTCCTCGACAAGGCAGCGGCGCAGGACGATCAGCCCATGGCGAACGTGCGCCTCCACGACACGTACGTCCACGACACCGCGGGCGAGGGCATCTACATCGGCTGGACGGGCGGGCCGCCCTCGAACCTCATGCGCGGGATGCAGATCTACAACAACCGCTTCGTGCGCACCGGCAACGAGGCCCTCCAGATCCAGGAGCTCGGCGAGGGATCGCACGTCCACCACAACGTGATGCTGAACGGCGCGCTCCACTTCCGGGACAACGGGCTCGGCGCATACCAGGACAACAACTCCCAGATCCACGTCCGCGAGGGGAGCGTCGAGGTCGACCACAACGTGTTCCTCGGGAGCGCGAACCTCCTGCTCAACGAGTTCGGCGCGCCCGAGCCGGGGGATGGCGACATCCACCTCTCGATCCACGACAACTACTTCGCGGAGAACCGCGTCGACATGGCCGCGTACTTCAACGGCACGGTGACCGCGACGTCCACCTACTCCATCGATCACAACGTGTTCCGCGGCCTCGCGTTCGCGTACCAAGAGATCGATCCGACGGCGATGGACCCAAAGATCCTGTTCAGCACGAACGGCGGGATGAAGGCGCAGATCTCGTTCACGAACAACACGTGGGACGGCGGGCAGGCGATCACGTACGGGCTCGACGGGCCCGACGGGACGAAGGGCAGCATCACCGCGACGGGCAACACGAAGGGCGCGGTCGAGCCGATCGCGCTCCGCGACGTGCTCGACGTGAGCGGCACCGGGATCGAGTTCTGGACGCCGTCGACGCCGCGCAACCCGAGCAACCCGCCGCGCGCGTACGCTCCGGGCGACACGGTGCTGCACGTCGACGGGACGATCTATCGGTGCACGAAGGCGAACACGAACCACCCCCCGCCCGAGCACGCCGACGAGTGGATGGCCCTGCCTCCCCCCGTCGACGACGTGCGCGTCGTCGCGGGCTCCACCTACGAGGGCTACGGTGTCCACTGACGACGAGACGCTCCGCTTCGAAGGCATCCACTGCGCGATGGTCATCCGTCGCCCGGCGAAGGGGGTGGTGGTCCTCGACATCTCCGGGAACGACATCGGCGAGCTCGGGAACGCGCCGTTCGTCGAGCTGGAGAAGGACATCGAGCGAGGGGTCCCGATCGAGCTCTTCATCGACGCGCGGGCGACGCGGCTCGCCTCGATGGAGGTCTCGAGCGACTGGGCGCACTGGCTCGGGCGGAACCGACAGCGATTCCGGCACGTGAGCATGCTCACGGGCTCTCGCTTCATCCAGATCACCGCGTCCTTCGTGCGCCGCTTCGCGGAGCTCGGGGACCGCATGCGCCTCTACACGGAGCCCGCCGCGTTCGAAGGGGCGCTGTCGAACGCGACCGCGAACGCCGACACGGTATAGGATCGCGCAATGGGTCGAGCGCGCGCGGGCTGGGTGGAAGCGGCGGCGCACGCCGGAGGCGCGGCCGTCGCGCTGCTGGTCGTGGCGGGCTGCAACCTGATCACGGGCGCGGACGATCTCAAAGGCACCGGCGGCGCGGCCACGAGCGCGCAAGGCGGGAGCGGCCCACAAGGCTCGACCGGCGCCTCGATGTCCTCGAAGGCGTCGAGCGGCTCGTCCTCGCCGACGGCGACGGGCGCGACGGCGTCCAGCTCGACCGGCATGGGACCTCCGTGCGGCGGCGCGTGCGGCGCGAACGAGCACTGCGAAGACGTGACGATGACGTGCGTCTGCGACCCGGGCTTCGCTCAGATGAACGGCGCGTGCGTCGCCGTTCCGCCGGGTGATCCGTCCGTGCACACGCAGGCCGAGGTCTGCGCGAAATGGGCGGAGGGACACGTCGTGACGACGCCCGCGCCGCTCGTCACGAACGGTATGGACTGCGACGCGGGCACGCTCAAGCAGGGCGCGATCACCGACACGCTGAACCGCCTCAACATGTTCCGCTGGCTCAACGGGCTCGGCCCCACGACGACCGACGCGGGGCTCAACCAGACGGATCAGCTGTGCGCGAACATGGAGAGTTGGTGGGACTTCTCGAGCGGAGGCAACCCGCACGCGCCTCCCTCCTCGACGAAGTGCTACACGGCCCAAGGCGCGAGCGGGGCGGGCATGAGCAACATCGCCTGGGGCAACGGCCCGGCCCAGTCGATCGACCAGTTCATCGAGGACAACGGGAACGAGACGACGATGGGGCACCGGCGCTGGCTCGTGAACCCTCCGCTCGGCCCCGTCGGGATCGGCTACTGGGAGGGCGGCGGGCAGTACGGGTCGGCCGAGTGCCTCGCCGTGTTCGGGCAGTCCGGCGGCGGCCCGAGTCCGCCGTGGGTAGCGGTGCCGAACCAGGGCTTCGTCCCCGTCGAGATCGCGGGCTGGACGTGGACGTTCCACGCACCCGGCGCGAACGACGCGCAGATCAGCGTGCTCCGCGTCGACGACAACACGCCTCTGCCGATCACCCTCAAGAAGCTGCAGCAGGGCTTCGGCGTCGAGGCGATCTCGTGGACCAAGACGGGCTGGCAGGCCGAGGCCGGGAAGACGTACCGGGTGACGGTGACGGGCCTCGCGGGCGGCGACGTGACGTACGACGTCAAGCCCGTCCAGTGCAATTGAGTTGCCTTCGCGCGGTCGAGGTCGTGCGCGCGGCGGCGCCGTGGGGTGGCGCGGGGTACGCTAGTGCGTGCGTTCGCAGTCGTGGTTCGCGCTCCTCCTGATCGCCGGCGTCGCCGCCTGCAAGGACGGCAGCGGCCCCGCGAAGCGGAGATCGACGTCGACGCCGCCCGCCGTGATGGTCGCGGCGGACCGCGTCTCCCCTCGCGTCGACGACGAGACGCTTCGAGCGCGCGTCGCGGGTGCCCGGACGCTCGCGGAGGCGCTCGAGTGGACCGTCCCGCGCATGGGGGACGACTTTCGGGCCGACCGCATGTACGCGGCGCGCGACGTCCCCAGGATCGGCGGTGAGCTCTTCGCGCGGTGGGCGGACGCGCACCTCCGATGGGAGGACGTCAGCGCGGCGCGTCCCATCGACGTCACCCTGGCGGTCCGTGAGGCGGCGCCGTTCCGAGGGCTCCCGGTTTGTCTCCGCGGGGGCTTCGCTGCGCCCGATCCCAGCCGCCCGAGGGACGTCACTTTCGTCGCCAGCGACACGGAGGTGCTCCTCCTCCACGACGTCCACCTCGTGTCCGACGTCCCCGCGCGCCACGCCGGCGTGAAGCTCTGCGCCGTCGTGATCGGGCGGCGGATCGTCTCGTCGAGGGAGCACCCTGGGCTGCTCTTGGTGGGGATCGCGCGCGACGAGCCTCCGCTCGAGGAGGAGCGACCGCTCGACGAGGCGTTCGACGAGCTCTTCGCGGACGAGCCGGACCGACCCGGCGTCTCGCTCTGAGGACGTCGGCGGCCCCCGAGGCCGAACGACGCCCGGGTCAGCGCGGAGCGCGGCGCGCCGCGCGCCGCCGCGGGGGCGGAGCGGGCGCCGGCAACCCCATCCGCGCGAGCGCCTCGTGGAACGGAGCCATCGCGAGGTGCGTGAACGCGTTCGCGAGCGCGTCCGCGGCGTCGATGCGCGGCGGAGGGTCGAGCCGCAGGATCGCGGTGACACTGCGTTGCACCTGCTCCTTCGTCGCGTTTCCTCCGCCGGAGACGGCGCGCGTCACGCGCGCCGGTGGGTACTCGTGCACGTCCACGGCCGCGC
>JAXLYP010000046.1:0-48379 GCA_046351395.1 Polyangiaceae bacterium | reverse complement strand
GATCGCCGCCCACGGACGACGACGCGTCCCCGTGGACGGACTCTCTGCGCGCGCCGCGCACTTCGAGCCCTCGATCACCGTCGACGCGCGTCGCGTGGTTGCGACGGACGTGCTCGCGGAGATCGCGCTCTGCCCGGAGGAAGACCTCCTCGTCCCCGACCGCGTCCTCGAAGCTGAGCTCGTTGTAGCCGTCGGATCGCGGGGTGCTGCGGGTTCGAATCCCGCTCCGCGTCGCGCTCGTGGGGAGCGGAAACGGCGGCGGCGCGACCCCGTTGTAGAGGCTCCCGAGCACCACGGGCTTGTCGGGATCGCCCGCGAGGAACGCGACGGCCACTTCCATCCCGACGCGCGGCAGGAATTGATGCCCCCAGCCAGCGCCCGCCCAGGCCTGGAGCACGCGAATCCAACACGAGCTCCGCTCGTCCCGAGCGCCGTGGCGGTCCCAGTGGAACTGGACCTTCACGCGTCCGAGACGATCGGTGTGGATCTCGTGCTCGGTCGGGCCGACGACCGTCGCCGTCTCGACCGTCGTGAGGACGAGGTGCTTCGGCCGTCGCGGTCGGAAGGGCACCGACGCGGGCACGCACTCGAACTCGTTCTCGTAGACGCGGCCCGCGGCGAGCTCGCCCGCGCGTGCGTTCGCGGCGCCTGCGGAACGCGCGAGCGCGGCGCTCCACTCGGGCGTGCGCCCGCGGTGGCGAACGCGCGTCACGACGTATTCGCGATGGAAGGCCGCGTCGGGGTGGTCCTCGAGCGTGAACCACCGTCCCGGTGCGAGCGCTCTCACGCCGCTCGCGCCGATCGCTTCGCGCGCGCGGCTTCGCTCCTGCTCGAGCATCGTGCGGGCCTGGTCGCCGCTCACCTCGGGGAAGAGGTAGCTGCCGTACGGCTCGTAGCGCTCGCGCGTCGCGACGTCCCCGAGGGCTACGGCCCGCGCGTCGTCGAGCGAGGGAGGACGGGGCGCCTCCGCTCTGCCTTCGAGCGTGTGGAGCGGACGGAGGAGATCATGATCGCGCAGCGTCGCGGACTCGGCCGACAGGTGCCGCGCGAGACGGAGCTCGCGGATGTGCTCGTGCGCTTCGCCCATTCCATTGTCGGCGCGGAACGGGAGCGACGACGAGGCGCGCCCCCTCTCTCGATCGAGGGGCAGGTACGAATCGGCGCGACCGCAGATGACCACGGTCTCGGGCGTGGGGTCCCCCGCGAGCGCGAGGGGGGACGATTCGAAGAAGAAGAAGTATCCGATCTCGGCGAGCAGGCGACACACGAACGCGTAGTCCGTCTCCTGGTACTGCACCGCAAACTCGCGCCCTGCGACCGCCGCGCCCTCCGGCCAGCGGGTGACGACCCCGTGGCTGCCGAGTACCTCGTCGACGATCGCCTTCACCGTCGTGCTCTGGAAGATGCGCGTGTTCGTGCGAAGGCACGCGATCGACATGCGCGGCGCGATCCCGAGACGGTAGCCGTGCTGGGCGCGTCCGCCGCTGACCCCTGCGGGTCCGAGCCGCTCGAGGTGCGAGGCGATGCCTTGGATCACGCGCGTCGCGCCGTCTTCACCGCCACGGAG
Source organism: Polyangiaceae bacterium (assembly GCA_046351395.1). Taxonomy (GTDB): domain Bacteria; phylum Myxococcota_A; class Polyangia; order Polyangiales; family Polyangiaceae; genus CAYYKK01. The sequence goes on along the minus strand of JAXLYP010000046.1, from coordinate 46,812 downwards.
CACGAGGATCGCCGACTGCCCAACGACAGAGTGCTCGAGCTCGAGGTGGACCGCCTCCGCGGAGCCGACGAGGAGATCGGCGTCAGGCCCATCTTGCTCGAGGGGGCTCGTGAACGTGACCTCGTAGTGGAAGAGCTCCGAGAGCGCCTCGGTCCCCTCGAACGAGTGGACCCTCACGTCCTTGCCGCGAAAGACGCCGGCAATGAGATCCATCGCGCGCGCCCCGCCGTCGGAAGGGACGCCTTCGACGAACGTGGCTGCTGCGTCGAGGCGGCCCAGCGCCTCGCTCACATGGCTGACCATGACAATCCTCGTCGCGTAAGAAAGGAAGAAAGAGTGTCCGCTGCGCGCCGCGAGGCGCATTGGACTGACGGCTTCCTCTACTTTCGAATCGGGCTCGATCCCCCCACGTGAGCGAGCGCTCCCCGCGACGAGCAAGAACGCGTACGAGCCCATGGGCGCGAAGCGAAGTGCGCACTTGGTTCAAGAAGTACGGTGTAGATCCGCCACTGACGGCACTGCGGCGATCCCGAGCTCGCCCTCTGCGCCGTGTTCGAGGACGAGCCCGCGGACATGCCCGCGTCGATGCACTTCGGATCGTGCATGTTGGCCGATCACTGCCTCGGTGCTGCGAAGTTCGGTGGCCTCCGCTGCCTCGACGACGCGGGGGTCGATCACGGTGGAACCTGATCGCGCCCCCCTGCCGCCGGCAAAAGTAGTTGTCGCTGACAGGGGAGGCGAAGGCGCACCAGGGTGTGGCCTCCGCATCGCCCTCGCAGCCTGGACGCGCAGGCGCCGGCGGCGCGTCCGCGCGACAGTTGGCGCAACGCGGAAGCCCCCTCAGGGGCCGAACCACGCGCTCGGGTCGGGTGGTGTCGGCGAGCCCTTCGACTCGGCGCGCTCGCGGAACTTGAGCACGCTGTACTTCACACCGACCCCGTCGGTCGCGAAGGTGAACGCCCTCCAGCCCGACGCGCTGCTCAGGATCGACGAGCCGGTCAGATACGCGTCGAACATGCGAAGGGCGTAGTGCTCGGGCGCGTCGACGTGACACTGGAGCAACGTCGACGCGACGCGGAGCACGCCCGCCACGATGCCGGCCTGCGATCGATCCTCGATCGGACCGAGCGGGGTGCGGACGTGGAGCTCATAGCGCGCGCTCGCGACCTGAATCCAGCGCTCGCGCGCTATCCACCCCGTGAACAGCGCGTCGGTGCCGAGCGCGCTCTTCCGGAGCGCGAACCAGGTCGGCGGATCCCTCGGGTGGAAGGCGTCCGCGACCACCTTCGTCGTCCAGCGCTCGCTCAGGGCCAGCGGCTCACGCAGGACCTTGGCGTCGGTGAAGACATTCGCCGCGGACTCCACCTTCGGGTAGTCGATCGCCGCGAGATACCAGTAGTCGTCGGGGGCGCCCGCGGGCGGGGGCCGGGTAAAGAGGTTTCGAAACGCCAGCTCGACCGGACTCAGCGGTTCAGGACGCGATTCAGAAGGCATGGGACACTCCTCTCGAAGGCAGCTCGAAGCTCGACGAGGTGGGGCTCGACGCGGGAGCGATCATGGGTCGCCCCCGGGCACGGGAAGGTGGCGATTGCGTTGCCGGGCCGTGCCGAACTCGGAGCGCTCGATGCGTATGCCGTTGCGATCGAAATAGTAGAAATCGCGGCGGACCACGTTGTTGCCGAGTGGAACGTCGTCGATGGCGCACCAAAGCATGAACCGCACGAAGCCCCCATCCCGGCCCGTGTTCGCCCACCATCGGAGCACGTCGATCGCGCTCGCGAAGCCTCCGTCCCGCACGAATGCTTCTCCCATCCGATCCGCTCCGGGGGTCGCGCCCGACGTTCGAATGCTGGAGGTTGGGTAGCCCCCCGGCAGGAACCGCCCGTTCGCCGTCTTGAGGCACGCCTCGAAGTTCTCGAACTGACCGTGGTAATCGCCCGGCTCCATCAGGACGGGACGCGCGAGCACGGCGCCGCGGCTCCCGAACCCCGGGAAGATCCACCACTGGCGAAACGAGGTGAGCTCTCCGAGTCGGTGACAGTCGCCCTCGGTCACGGCGATGTTCCGGCCGACCGGCCTCGTCCCGGACCACGTGAGATCGGGGCGGCCCTGAATCTCCGAGAGAGCCCCCACCGCCGGCGCCAGGGTGGTGGTCGGCAAGACCCACGCACGCCGCGCGAACAGCCCCACGGAGGCGGCCATCGTCTTCAAGAGCTGCACGTGTCCGATGCACGAGGCGTCGTTCCAATACATTGCGCGCGGGCCGGCGGCGCGCGTCCAGCCACGTCGAACTGGGGACTGAGCCCACATCATCCAGTTGTGCTGAACGGGGTAGCTGTGCGCGGCGTCGTCCAGTGCGTCCTCGCGCGTGAACCCGTCGTCGGAGATATGCTCGTTGTGGGCCGCATCGAAAAATGGCGGACTGGCGTCGTTGATCCCGCGGTGCAGCGCCCACAGGAGCGCGTTCACGTCCTGCGGGGTCGCGACACTGTGTCTGTTCGATCGACCCAAAATCGCGCACAGCTTGTCGAGGCGCTGCTGCGTGCCGCTCACAGTGTCGCCATGGACGCGCCCTGTGGAGCCATTGTCGCTCGGGTTCGCGCTGTCGTAGTCCGGGCGAATGGGATCGTCCGCGAGCAGGAAGATGCGGATCGGCGTCGTGCGATCCCGGAAGCGGTACGTAGTCGCGGGGCTGGTCCACTCGATGGCAAGGGTCACCCTACCGACCTCGTGGGGAAGGTTGCCGCTGAACGCGATCGTCACGCGGGTGCGCGTCGCGTTGGGCGCGAACGTGAACGCGCCGGTCGCTCGTCCGGTCAGGATGGTGCTTTCGCCGTCGACCGTGGCGGTCCCGCCGAGCGTCCCGGAGATCGCCACACCACTCGTGGGCGCGATCGCGAGCGTGACAGTCAGGCTGACTGGGCGGTTGCCGATCACGCACGCCCGAGCGCGCTCGCCACCCTCCCATTCGTTCCCGACGATCGCGCCCTCCTGCCCCCAGCCCGCGTAGTTCCCCCACGCCGGACCGGTGAGCCCCGCGCGAGCGGGCGTGACCGGCATCGTATCGCTGTTCTCGTAGATCGAGACCGTGTCGTGGACCTTGATCCCGACGACTCGAACGACTGGCTGCGTGGAGACGCTGCCCCTACCACCGTGCACGACTCCGCCGCCACGGCCCGACCCGTTATCCATCTTCCTTCTCCGTTCTAGAGCCGCGGCGCGGATCACCCGACGGGTCGGCCGCGCGACGCACCTGAGGCAAGCCATTGTCTGTCAGCTACCGAAGGCATCCACCAGCGCCCGCTGAGTCGCCTCGTCGGGCGCCCCGGTCGGCGTGAGGCCATGCGCCGTCTGGAAGGCGCGCAGCGCGCCGCGAGCCGCCTCCGTCCAGGTCGCGCCCACCGCTCCCATGTAAAGCCCGAGCAGCGAGAGGCGCATCTGGACGCCCCGCGGCTCGGTGATGGGATCGAGATCCCCGAGGGCCAGGTGGTAGCTCGCGTGCACGTCCGGGAACGAGACGGTCACCGCGTCGACGGACGCGGGCGCCGCGATCGTGAGGACGCCGTCGCCGTCGGTCGTGGCCTCCCGGGGCGCGCCGAGCCCCTCGATGACGCAGCTCCGCGACGCCCAGGGCCCTTGCGCGTCGAAGAAGCGCACGCGGGTCTCGAGCATGCGAACGCGCGCGGTGAACGAGTTGGACGCTCCGATCCGCAGGGGTTGTCGCGTCGGCGCACGGCCCGGGACGATGACCACGTCCCCGGGGTTCAAGATCTGCGGACTGGTGCGGGCGCGCCGGAGATCCGCGTTGTCCTCGCTCTGCCACACCTCGGCGGGGTCGAAGCCGTGCAGCTCGGCCAGTCGCTCGAGGTGATCGCCTCGGCGAATCACGAACGCTCGCCGTTGACCGGTCGGCTCGCCGAGCTCGTCGGACACGCCGACATCGGGGAACATCACGTGGGCGCCCCCCTCGAGGATGAGCGACGCGCAGCCCTCGGCGTCCGTGACCCCGCCCGTCTCGGAGCCGTCCTCGCGGACGATCCGGAAGCGCTGACCGCGCATGGGCTCGCCCTCGCTGTTCGAAAGGCGGAGGACCGTCGGCGTCGTGGGGTCGACCGGGGCGGGCGCCTCGAGCGACTCGGCGGGCGAGTTCAGGAGCACTTGCGCGCCGTCGATCTTCACCTCCGACGATACGCCCACCGAGCCTCCTTGGCTCGACTCCAGGATCACCTTGGGCGCCTCGAGCCCGATCGCCTCGTCGCTGCGCACCTGAATGTCCTTACCGGCGACGAGGCAAGCCTTCTCGCTGTCGATCCGGACGACGGGGCCGCTCAGGTGGATGCCGTCGTCCGACAGGCGGATCGAGCTCCGGCCCGCGCGGAGGACGACGTCCGCCGTGCTCTCGATGCGGACGTCGTGGCTCCCGTGGATCGAGACGACACCCTCGGTGTGCAGGACGAAGGATCGCGGCGCGTCGTGGGCGCCGACGACCACGGTGGTGCAGCCCGTCGACCGCAGCGTCGCGTCCTCGTTCACCTCGACGTCCGCACTGCGGACGATCCGCACGCGCTCCCGGCCCTGGATGATCGACTCGCGATCGCCTTGGACATGGGTGCTCGCGCTCCCCTGGAGCTCGGTGCGCGCGAGGCCCTGGACGCTCACGTGGAGATCGCCGCCCACGGACGACGACGCGTCCCCGTGGACGGACTCTCTGCGCGCGCCGCGCACTTCGAGCCCTCGATCACCGTCGACGCGCGTCGCGTGGTTGCGACGGACGTGCTCGCGGAGATCGCGCTCTGCCCGGAGGAAGACCTCCTCGTCCCCGACCGCGTCCTCGAAGCTGAGCTCGTTGTAGCCGTCGGATCGCGGGGTGCTGCGGGTTCGAATCCCGCTCCGCGTCGCGCTCGTGGGGAGCGGAAACGGCGGCGGCGCGACCCCGTTGTAGAGGCTCCCGAGCACCACGGGCTTGTCGGGATCGCCCGCGAGGAACGCGACGGCCACTTCCATCCCGACGCGCGGCAGGAATTGATGCCCCCAGCCAGCGCCCGCCCAGGCCTGGAGCACGCAATCAACACGAGCTCCGCTCGTCCCGAGCGCCGTGGCGGTCCCAGTGGAACTGGACCTTCACGCGTCCGAGACGATCGGTGTGGATCTCGTGCTCGGTCGGGCCGACGACCGTCGCCGTCTCGACCGTCGTGAGGACGAGGTGCTTCGGCCGTCGCGGTCGGAAGGGCACCGACGCGGGCACGCACTCGAACTCGTTCTCGTAGACGCGGCCCGCGGCGAGCTCGCCCGCGCGTGCGTTCGCGGCGCCTGCGGAACGCGCGAGCGCGGCGCTCCACTCGGGCGTGCGCCCGCGGTGGCGAACGCGCGTCACGACGTATTCGCGATGGAAGGCCGCGTCGGGGTGGTCCTCGAGCGTGAACCACCGTCCCGGTGCGAGCGCTCTCACGCCGCTCGCGCCGATCGCTTCGCGCGCGCGGCTTCGCTCCTGCTCGAGCATCGTGCGGGCCTGGTCGCCGCTCACCTCGGGGAAGAGGTAGCTGCCGTACGGCTCGTAGCGCTCGCGCGTCGCGACGTCCCCGAGGGCTACGGCCCGCGCGTCGTCGAGCGAGGGAGGACGGGGCGCCTCCGCTCTGCCTTCGAGCGTGTGGAGCGGACGGAGGAGATCATGATCGCGCAGCGTCGCGGACTCGGCCGACAGGTGCCGCGCGAGACGGAGCTCGCGGATGTGCTCGTGCGCTTCGCCCATTCCATTGTCGGCGCGGAACGGGAGCGACGACGAGGCGCGCCCCTCTCTCGATCGAGGGGCAGGTACGAATCGGCGCGACCGCAGATGACCACGGTCTCGGGCGTGGGGTCCCCGCGAGCGCGAGGGGGACGATTCAAGAAGAAGAAGTATCCGATCTCGGCGAGCAGGCGACACACGAACGCGTAGTCCGTCTCCTGGTACTGCACCGCAAACTCGCGCCCTGCGACCGCCGCGCCCTCCGGCCAGCGGGTGACGACCCCGTGGCTGCCGAGTACCTCGTCGACGATCGCCTTCACCGTCGTGCTCTGGAAGATGCGCGTGTTCGTGCGAAGGCACGCGATCGACATGCGCGGCGCGATCCCGAGACGGTAGCCGTGCTGGGCGCGTCCGCCGCTGACCCCTGCGGGTCCGAGCCGCTCGAGGTGCGAGGCGATGCCTTGGATCACGCGCGTCGCGCCGTCTTCACCGCCACGGAGCACGAGGATCGCCGACTGCCCAACGACAGAGTGCTCGAGCTCGAGGTGGACCGCCTCCGCGGAGCCGACGAGGAGATCGGCGTCAGGCCCATCTTGCTCGGGGGGCTCGTGAACGTGACCTCGTAGTGGAAGAGCTCCGAGAGCGCCTCGGTCCCCTCGAACGAGTGGACCCTCACGTCCTTGCCGCGAAAGACGCCGGCAATGAGATCCATCGCGCGCGCCCCGCCGTCGGAAGGGACGCCTTCGACGAACGTGGCTGCTGCGTCGAGGCGGCCCAGCGCCTCGCTCACATGGCTGACCATGACAATCCTCGTCGCGTAAGAAAGGAAGAAGAGTGTCCGCTGCGCGCCGCGGGGCGCATTGGACTGACGGCTTCCTCTACTTTCGAATCGGGCTCGATCCCCCACGTGAGCAGGCGCTCCCCGCGACGAGCAAGAACGCGTACGAGCCCATGGGCGCGAAGCGAAGTGCGCACTTGGTTCAAGAAGTACGGTGTAGATCCGCCACTGACGGCACTGCGGCGATCCCGAGCTCGCCCTCTGCGCCGTGTTCGAGGACGAGCCCGCGGACATGCCCGCGTCGATGCACTTCGGATCGTGCATGTTGGCCGATCACTGCCTCGGTGCTGCGAAGTTCGGTGGGCTCCGCTGCCTCGACGACGCCGGGGTCGATCACGGTGGAACCTGATCGCGCCCCCCTGCCCGCCCTGATGGCGCGGGGACATGCGCGACGAGCCCGAGCGCCGCGCGTGTTCGACGTCGAACGCCAGCCCCTGCGTGGAGCCCATGTAGACTGGGCGCGCAAAGTTGGACTGGACGTCAGGGGAAGACGACAATCCCGGGTGTCGGGTTGCATGTGCCAGAGCTCGCTCCACAAGCGCCGTCCCCCGGCATCCCTGGCGCGTGCCCGAGTTGTCCGTAGGTGTTGTGCCCCCACGCGAAGACGGAGCCGTCCTCCGTGAGCACGAGCGAGAAGTTCTGCCCTGGAGCGACGGCGCGCACGCCCGTGGGGCTCGACAGCTTGACCGGCGTCCCTTTGCAGGTCATTCCGCAGCCGTCGCCCGTGAACGTCCCGTCGCCGATCGTGCCGTAGCCGTTCACGCCCCACGAGAAGAGCAAGCCATTGAGGTCGGCCGCGAGCGTGCTGTAGTCCTTCCGCCCCGCGGTCCTCACGCCGCCCGGGAACGTCACCTGGGTCGGGACGGGATGGGCGTTCCCGTCGGAGCTTCCCATCGCGAGATCGCCCGCGGCGTTCGTCCCCCAACACCACAACGTGTTGTCGGTCTTCCGCGCGCACGCACTGAACCGACCGACCGACAATTCCGCAGCGTTCGTGAGCGGGTTGTGCTGCGCGTCCGCGACGAGGAGGGGCGTCGGGCTGCACGCCACGCCCGCGCAGTTGAGGGTGTCGGCCGAGTCGTGTCCGAGGCTACCGTTCGACCAGAGCCCCCAACAATAGATCGTCCCATCCGCGAGTCGGGCGCACGTCGATTGCCCCCCTCCGATCGAGACCTTCACCTCGACCACCTGCTTGCCGGCGAGCCCCTTCACCTCGAGCGGCGCGGGGCTGCTCACCACCATCGTCGGATCGATCCCGAGCACGCCCCGCTCGTTGTCCCCCCAACAATAGACGCTCCCCGCGTCGCTGACGGCGCACGTGTAATTCTTCGCGCACGCGACCTGGACGACCTTCGCCGATGGCGGGAACGCAGACACCTTCTTGGGGACTGGGTTGCAGGGGGACATGCTCCCGCCGCTCGCCGCCGGACACGCGAGGTCGCCGCCCGCATGTCCGAGCTGCCCCGAGGCGTTGAGCCCCCAGCACCACAGCGAACCATCGGCCTCGACCGCGCACGCGTGATCGCTCCCCACGTCGACATGCTCGACGTTCGAAAGGGACGTCACCTTCGTCGGTGTGGCGCGACACAGATAGGACGACGCTCCGTTCACGCACGTGTCCCCGTCGAGCATGCCGTCGCCGAGCTCGCCATACTGGTTGAGCCCCCAGCAAAGTAGGGAGCCGTCCCAGCGCACCGCGCAGGCGTCGTGGAGCCCGGCCGAGACCTCCCTCACCTCGTCGCCGCAGTGACCCGCGTAGCAGAGGTTGTCCGCGGAACAGGCGTGAAAGCACGCGCCGCAGTGGCTCGGATCCGTCAAGGTGTCTGCGCAGGTTGATCCGCAGATCGTGTCGCTGCACCCCGTGCTTGTCGACGCGGTGGTCGCGGTCGAGCCCGTGCTCCCCGAAGCGCTCGACGAGCCGCCGACCGCGGTCGTCGAGCCACTGGTCGACGCGTCGTCCGGACCGGGCACCGTCGTACACGCACTCGCTGTGACGAGCAGAACGACGCTGCCCATGCGATCCATTGCCGCTCCCAACCACCCCATCGACGACCTCCCGCCGCAAAGCTACCCCATCGACGGACGGGCTGGGAGTTGGAGCGCCGGTCGCGCTAGCGACAGGAACGCAGGCGAAGCCGTCGAGCGGCGCGGCGACAAAAATCCCATGCTGGACTTCGGCCCCCTCGTGTCGAAAGAAGATCGAGTGTCGAACCTCGACATCGTCGGTCTCGAGCCCTCGGCGACGCGCAGGAAGTCGCGCTCCGTCGTCGATGGCATGATTTCGACGCCCACATTGCGATCGAACCCGACGTAGGAGCTTCCAATGGTAGGCCTTCCTTATCCCAAGCGTGGATTCGCCCGCGCCCTCGCCTCGCCCTGGTGGATCGGGGCGGTGGCCGTCCTCCTCCTCAACGACCACGTCTTCAAGGGCAGCGGTCTGCTCCCCGGGTGGCTCACCGGGAAACTCAGCGACTTCTCGGGCTTGTTCGTGGCCGCGACGCTCGCGTCCGTCCTGCTCGGCGCCGTCCTCCGGGGCCGGTCGCGCTGGGCCATCGCGCTCGGGCATGCGTTCGTCACGCTGCCGTTCGTCGCGATCAAGACGTCACCGACATTGTCCCACCTCCACGGGACCGCGTTCCGCACGAGGAACGTCGTCGACCCGACGGACTTGCTCGCCCTGAGCGTCCTGCCGTGGTCGATCTGGATGACGGATCGGGCCGCGCGGACGATCGACTTGGCAGTCCGCGGGAGCACGTATCGGCCCCGCGAGGTCGCCTTGGCCGTCGCGGGCGCCGTTGCCTGCATGGCGGACCAACCCCCGCGCGTGGTTCCCCCACGCTGCCCCGCCACGGGGACGAAAGACAACATTGGCTGCGTCGCGGCGTTCCGCACGGCCATGTACCTCGGCAACCGAGGCGGGGTGACCGCCACGGCGTCGATCGCCGTGCTCAAGCCGGACGCTCCCGTGAACTGCGTGGCGATCCAGACCGCGGCGCCGTGCGACATCAAGCCCGAGTGGTTCGACGCACCCACGACGGTGACCGTGAAGCCCTACGAGAACGTCCCCATCCCGGCCCGCGTGTGCAACGTCGCGCTGATCTCGATCGACGACTGGTCGGTCCCCGCGCTCGCGATCACGGACGGTGACCCCAGAGATCTCCACCTCGTCCCCTTCGTGGAGCCGACGTCGGACGTGCCCTCGACGGAGGTCAACGGTGGGCTCGGAGAAGGCGGCGCGGGCGGCGGCGACGGGGGATCGGCGGAGCCCCTCGACTGGACGCACGGAGCCGTGCTCTTCAGCTCCGACGCCCATTCGATCTCGGACACCACGCCGTATGTCTGCGAGGAGGCACCATGAAAACGTCCAGCGCCGTCTTCCTCCTGGCCGCTTGCCTCGCGCTGACTGGCTGCCCCGACGCCGAGCCCACGCCTGACCTGCCCATTGGCCGCGGGACGTCGCCGCCCGACGGCGATCCACACCATCCCTCCCAATGGGACGGACGCTTCCTTCCGAGCACGGAGGACGAGGCATACGTGTTCGCGACGGAGGAATCCCGTCGAACCGGTCGGATCACCGTCGTCGACACGTCGGCGCTCTCGTTCAAGTCCCTCCCGGGCACCCTGCCGGACGCGTTCGCCTTCGCGCGAGGCGCCTCGAAGCACGTCCTCTTCACGCTCGCCCTCTCGCGCTACGGCGAGAACTCCTCGAACGCCCGGCTCGGCGGGGTCGCCCGCGCGCTCGACGTGGACACCGGCGCGACGCTGTGGCGCGAAGACCGGGAGCTCGATGCAGCGACGCTGCGCGGAATCCGTCCGGTGACGAGCGGCGTGTTGATCCCGAGCGGCGCGCAGCTCGAGCTGCTCGACACGACGACCGGGGCCACGCGCGGCGTCTTCGCGAGCGGAGATGGGCCCTTCGACGTGGACGAGACGAAGACGGCCATCGTGATCAACGATCCGTCGGCCGTGCACTTCGTCTCACCCACGAATCTCGGCAAGGTCTGCGACGTACCGGTCGAGCCCAAGGAAGCCGTCACCGTGATGCCCGTCCCCGGGCTCGACGCGGCCGCGCTCGGTCGGAGGCCCTACCACCCGTTTGAAGTGTCCGACTATGCGCAGGTGTTCGACGCCACCGACTGTGGCCTCACGGTCACGGTGCCGGGGACGCTCGTCGCGGCGGCGGGGACCGTCGTCGTCACCCAGATCGATCGCCTGGTGCCCGCGCCCGCGATCGCGCCCTACCCCGCGTCGATCAACGCGACCGACACGCGCTTCCATCTGCTCGTGCACGACTTCGCCGACGGGAGCACGCGAACCTTCCCCATCCACGACGAACCCCCGACCCTGTTCTTCTCGCCCGACGCGGCGCGCGCCGTCCTCCTGACGCAATCGTTCGCGGGCACGATCGACGTCTCCACGGGCGCCATCACGCCCCTCGTCTTGAGCGACGCGTTCGACCTCTGTTCTCCAGACGGATATGCACAGCCGCTCCTGTTCGATTCCGACGGGATCCACGTCGATTGGGGTGGGTTCGGCGGCATCGGGAGGCTCGACGCGACGACGGGCAAGATCCCGTTCGTGTCCATCCCGGGCGTCGGATGCGGGACGCCGATGCGGATCGTGGGGGGCTCCAAGGTGTGGGTCGAGCTCGAAGACCACATCGAGCTACGCGACCCAGCCTCACTTGCGCTCGCGGCCCACGTCGGCCCGTAGTACGAGATCCAGACGTCGGCGGCACCGCCCTCCGAGGAGGGCCAGTCCGCCGCTGCGACGCTCCGCGCGATGGAGCAACGGCTCTGCGCGGATCAGATGAGGGCGCAGGTCGCGTCGTCGCAGCGAACGGACGCGTTCGCGCCGTGGACGTCTTGATGATCGCCGGTCTGGTCGCTGACGACGTCCACGACCCAACTCCCGTCGTCCCCGAAGACAATCACGCGGCGACCGAACTCGGTTTTGCCCGGCCCGGACTTCACCGACGCGTCGAGCCCTCCAAAGACGTGGACACTGCCGGCTTCGGGGGTCCATGAGGGCGTGACGCCGGATGGCGTGTCGTCGTCGAGGAGATCGACGTCGACCGCGACGACGTCGTCGGCGGTGTCGTCGTTCTGCGTTCGACGCAGCGCAGCCACTCCGTCGATGCAGCCCCATGCCGTACAGACACGGTGCAGGGTCGCGTACACCGTCGTAACCCCCTCCGACTTGCTGACCTCGTACTCGACGGTGCCGCTCCCGGGCCACTCGCCGAGCACGCAATGGAGATCGACCCTGCCCCGAGTGTCGTCCGACCGACATTCGGTCGGTTCGAGCGCCCCGAATTCGATGGCGCTGCGCGCGACTTCGACCGCTCGCGACACCGGCGCGACGAGCTTCAGAACATCCCGCGCGGAGCGCAGGTCGACGGCCCCGGAGGGGGCGGCGAGCGCGTCCGACACGGTGGGGAGGATCGTCTCCGGCCCGCCCGCGCACGCGGAGGTCAAGAGAACGAACGGGACCAAGACTGCGTTTCGAAGATTGCGCATCGTTCAAAGTCCGTCGAAGGTCGAGCTCTCGGTCACTCGATCACTGTAGGTGGGTAGCGCCGAGATCGCCTCCCCGAGGGACGCCATCTCGGACTCCGTCAATGTCGCCTCGCTCCGATGGTGCATCACGCGGGTCGCGATCGTCGTGGAGCGCGTGATCAACCTATCCATCGGCGGGTTCGTCGGCGACCGGTGCCGCGCGAGACGCGCTTCGCGTGTCACGGCCTCCCAGGTCGTCCCGTGGACCAGGAAGAACGATGCTTGTGCGACGTACGCCGCGCACTCGGCCTCGATGACCCCCAACGTTTGGCGCTGGTAGTCCTGGATGGCGTGGGTGCACTCGTGGAGGACGAGCCCCATTCGGAAGAGGTCGTCGAAGTCCACGCCGATGGGGAGGTAGAGCGTGTTCGCGTCGAGCGTCTCCGTCTCCGTGAACGAATAGCAGGCGTCCCCCACGGAGGAGCCCTCACAGCGCACGTGGATGTGTCCCCGCTCGATGGCGCACGCGATCGTCCCGTACGCCTCCCCGCCGACCCACGTCCGCCCGGCGCGAAAGCGAATGCCCATCAACGAGTCGCGACGGAGCTCCTCGACGAGTCGGAGCGCCACCGCGGACAGCTCTTCGCCCGGCGTGGCGGAACCGTCGCCGTCACCGCAGCCACCCCCTCTACACATTCGATCGGCTCACGCGAGTCTAGGTTACGCCGGGCGGGCAGAGCCCCACAACCCAGCGCCCCATCGAACCGCAAGGCGCTCGATTCCGCCGGTGCGGAACTCCACCGAATTGCGGCAACGAATCGAGGCCCGCGTTGGTACGCTCCGCGGAGCCGCGACGCGCCCATGCCGAACTTCGAGCTCTCGTTTCCGGATCGAAGCGACGTCTTCTCCGTACGCCACTTCCGCGTGGAGCAGCGCCTCTCGACGCCGTTCTCGATCTCGATCGCCGCGCGCGCCGAGCGCTTCGACGTGGACCTCGATGCCCTCACGGGGAGCGCGATCGTCTTCACGCTCGCCACGGGCGGCGGCGGCTCGCTCTCGTGGCGCGGGATCTGTGGTCAAGCGAGGATCCTCCACGCGGAGCCGACGGGGCACTCGACGTACGCGTTCACGATCCTCCCGGTGCTCGGGCTCCTCGCGCATCGGAGCGCGTGCCGCGTCTTTCGCCGCATGACGGCGCCCGCGATCGCCTCGGCGATCCTCCGCGAGTGGGGCATCGAGGTCACGGAGCGGCTCGAGCTCGCGCACCCCGTGCTCGACTTTCGCGTCCAGTACAACGAGTCGGATCTCGCGTTCGTCTCGCGCACCCTCGAAGAAGCGGGCATCACGTACTTCAGCGCGTCCGCGGACGAGCACGCCGGCGTGATCCTCAGCGATCGCCCCGAACACGGCGAGCTGCGGGGCGCCCCGATCCCGTTCTTCGGCGACACGTCGACCGCGGGCGGTCGCCCGTTCGCCGCCTCCGTGATGCGGGGCGCGAGCGTTCGCGCGCGCGCCGCGCGCGTCCGTGACTACGACTTCGAGCGTCCGTCCTTCGACCTCCACAGCGACGCGTCGATGGGTGCGGCGAGCACGGGGGTGGACGACTCCCATCGCGCGGATCTCCTCGAGCAAGGACACTACCGGCCCGGCGCCTCGGTCGGGGTCGCGATGGGGCGCACCTCGGGCACCGCGCAGGCCTCCATCCTCGCGGCGGTGGCGCAGCGCCGGCTCGACGCGACGCGCGCAGACAGTCGCACCCTCACGTTCGAGACGAACGTCGCCGAGGTCGAGCCGGGGCAGCTCCGCGCGATCGAGGGACACCCGCGCAGCGAGCTCGGGGACGGCGCGCGCATCCTCATCGTCGCGACGACCCTCGAAGGCGCGCGCGACGGCGGGCAGCACATGCGCGTCGACGCGCGCTTCGCGGACCTGCCTCACCGCCCCGCGCTCACGACGCGGCGACCGCACGTCGGCGGCGTCCAGAGCGCGACCGTCGTCGGCCCAACGGGTCAGGAGATCCACGTCGACGAGCACGGTCGCGTCCGCGTGCTCTTTCCGTGGGACGAGGAGGGCGCGCGCGGAGACGGCAGCTCGTGCTGGGTCCGCGTCAGCCAAGGCTGGGCAGGCGCGGGCTTCGGGTTCATCGCGCACCCGCGCGTCGGGGACGAGGTGCTCATCGCGTTCCTCGACGGCGATCCCGATCAACCCGTCGTCGTCGGCCGGCTCCACAACGCAACACACCCACCCCCCTATCGATTGCCCGAGGAGCGCGACACGACCGGCGTTCGCACGAGCTCGACCCCGGGCGGCGGTGGCTACAACGAGCTCCGGTTCGTGGATCGCGCGGGCGTCGAGCTCGTCGCCCTCCGCGCTCAGCGCGATCTCACCGAGTCGGTCTTGGCCAACCACACGTCCGACGTGGGGGGCGATCGGAGCGTGACGGTCGCGCGAGATCGGCGGGTGACGGTCGCCGGGAACGACGCGCTGCTCGTCGCGGGGGAGCGCTCGGTGACGGCCGGCGAGCTCGCGACCCACGTCGGCGGGAACGCGTCCCGCCGCGTCGGCGGGGAGTGGAGCGATCAGGTGGACGGAAGCAGCCAGTCCTCCGTGCGCGGCAACCGCATGGAGCAGACGCAGGGAAAGGCTCTCGTCAGCGTCAACGGGGACCATCGCCTCGTCGTCGCCGGGCACCACGGGGTCCTCGTCGGCACGGACGGCGCGCACTCGAGCTCGACGCTCTTCGTGCATGGAGTGCACGCGGCGACCGCGACGGGCCGGTACACGGTCGCGTCCGACACCGCCATCAAGCTGAAATGCGGATCGAGCGCCATCGAGCTCACGCCTGAGGTCGTGACCATCCGCGCGAAGAAGATCGTCGTCGCTGAGACCGATGAGGCGCATTTCACCGGGAAGGGACCCGCCCTCCACCTCACGAAGGAGGCCGAACTCTCCGCAGACAAAGTGAAGGTGCTCGCGGAGGGAGCGAAGCTGCTCCTCGACACCGACGCCGCCCTCCATGGCGCCAGCATCGCGCTCGGATCAGGAGCGAGCAGGAGCGAAGACGCGAGCCGCGACTCCGCGGTCGAGACGCGGCCCTTCCGTGTACGCGTGACGGACGGGAGCGGTCACCCCTACGCGAACAAGCACTACCACTTGCTCGTCGATGGGACGCTCCACGAAGCGGACACCGACGGTGACGGCCTCGTCGAGCAGGCGATCCCGACGGACGCCGCGGTCGCCGACATGACGGTGTGGATCGATCGGTACCCGACGGGCCACCGGCTCCACTGGCTCCTCGAACTGCGGGATCTCCCCAGCGCATCGACGGCGCGGGGAGCTCAGCTGCGGCTCACCAACCTCGGCTATTACCGAGGCCCGATCTGCGACGACGGCGGCGACCTCGACGAGGCGACCCGCGAGTCCCTCAGGCGATTCCAGCGCGCCCGTGGGATCCCCGTCACCGGTCGGCTGGACGACGCGACGGTCGCCGCCCTGCGCGACGCACACGGAGCCTAGAGCGACATGTCGAACGGCACCACTTCGCACTCGGGGACCGTCGGCTCGGAGGGCGGGGTCGTCGCGACGCCGTCGCGGATCCTGCCGATCATCGTCGTGCCGGGCATCGGGGGCACGCGCCTCAAGGATCCCGTCACGCACGAGCTCGTGTGGAACCCCATGGGATCGCCGATGGGGAACAGCCCTGGGGCGATGGCGTTCGACACGGATCGCATGGCGGAGATCGACTCGCCGCTCGAGCCGGTCGAGTTCCGACCCAGCCTCGCCCGCGTCGAGCGCGCGGAGCTGGTGGCTTCGACGGGCAGAGGGCTGCGGCAAGCCGAGTCTCTCCGGCTCCGGTACGACGTGCTGCACTACAGCAATCTCATCCCCGACTTCTACGGGAACCTGGTGCGGCGGCTCCACGCCGAGCTCCCGGCGATGCTCGAGCCCTACGACTACCGACCGATGATCTTTTGCTGCGGATACGACTTTCGCCAAGACAACGCGACGTCGGCGGCGAGGCTCGGTCGCGTGGCCGCGGAGGCCGCGCTCGCGTCGCACGATCAACCGCCCATCCTCATCGTGCACAGCATGGGCGGCCACGTGGCGCGACATTATCTGCGCGTCCTGCACGGGGAGGCGCGCGCGCTGTTCCTGTGCGCGACGCCGTCGATCGGCGCGCCCGAGCCCTATCTCTACCTGAAGCGCGGCATGACCGTGACGCCGGTCTCGTCGGTCGATGCGGCTCTCGGCGCGGTCGGGCTCGGGAGCCGAAGCGCGGCGGCGAGGGCGCAGGACAGCCTCATGGACGCCATTACGCGCTGGTTCATGACGGGCGGCCTGTCGGAGGAGTCGAGCCGCTCGTTCTACCGGAACATGCCAGGCATCTTCCAATTGATGCCCAACGCCATCTACGGGCGACACGTCCCCCATTTCCTCCAATTCGACGAGCGATTGACGGGCATACCGGCGAGCGGGCCGACGCGGCGCGGAGCCACGTTCGATGACTGCTCGGACGTGCGACGGCTCTACACGGACGTCTTCACCGGTCTGATCGACGTCCCCGCCGACCGGCAGAAATGCACGACGAACATCGAGCTCGCCATGGCGTTCCACGAAGCGCTCATCGAGGGCGGTCGAATGTGGATCCCACCCAACACGTACATCGTGCACGGCGGCGGGCTCGAGACGATCTCGGGCGCGTCCATCACGGGCGAAGCGGTGGTGTCCGAGCGCGGGCAGAACTACGTGCGCATCGGGAGCGCGGAAGACCACCACGTGCGCACGGGTGACAACTCCGTGCCGGCGGTGAGCGCGTGCCCTCCCGCGGATCTTCTCTCGACGCCACTCGCCCGTGAACCGACCCCCGCCATGGCAGCGGCCGCGCACCGTGATTTTCCGAACGACGATCGTGTGGTGAGGTACATGCTTGGAGAGATCGCCAATCTGGTCGCGATGGGGAGCCTGTCGGGGCGCTGATGGGTCGCTACCGCGTGCACTGCTATTGGGGGATGCGACAGGAGGATCGCGGCGCAGCGGCGCGGCGCCTCCACGAGCTGATCACGCGCCTCCGCGGGGTGTCGCCCGTGCTCGGCGATTGGAGCTTCCAAGACACGTCCCTCGAGCCCGTCTCGGTCGATGATCTCGAGAGTTGCGAGCGCGCCCTCGCGGAGGGCGAGGTGGTGTTCACCGTGCGCAAGGCAAGCCACACGGCGTTCGACCAGTAGCTCGGCAACGACAAGGACGCGCCGGAGCACGCCGAGATGCATGTGGTCTGTGGAGTGGCGTTCGAGGCGGCGGCGCCCTGTCGAATGAACCGGGTCGAGCTCGCGATCCCGGCGCTCGGGGTCATGGAAGTCGGCTCGATCCTTCTCTGCATGGCCGACGTGCTCGACCCGGACTGGGGGTTCGCTGGCAGCGAGCTGTTCCCGGCGAACCCAGCGCCGGATCGCGACGACATCACGGTCGGCTGGATGACCTACCTCTCGGATCGCCTCGGCCCGATGCCGGCGATCCTCGCCCCCGCCCGCGTCGCGAAGTTCGGGCGCGGCAGCCTCGTGATCGCGCTCCCCGAGCGCTTCGTCGACGACGACGCCGCGCACCTCGCCGCGGTCGACCATGTCCGCCGCACGTTGTTCGCGGCGCCGTCGCCGTAGGCCGTCCAGAATGTCCGTGCCTTGACCGAGGCCCCCTCGATGGACCCCATCTTCGACCGTCGCGGCTCCGTCGTCGGCTGGCTGACCGGCGACCATATCGTCGGCTCCACGAACAGCTATGTCGCCTACCTCCGAGGCGAGATCGTCCAGTCGATGTCGGGGCGGCACCTCGGCTCCTTCAGCAAGGGCTTCTTCCGCGATCACCAGGGCGGCGCCGTCGCGTTCGTTCGCGGCGCGACCGGGGGGCCGATCACGCCGATCGTCTCGAGCTTCACCCCGATGCCCCCGGTGCCGCCGATCCGGCCCAGCGCGCCGATCGGGATCGCTCCGGTCGCCATCACGCCCATCGGGTCGCTGAGCTGGGGGCAGGAGTGGGCCGACTTCCTCGGTGGTGGCTCGTGACGACGCTCGTGGTCACTCCCCGCGTGTCGGGGAGCTCCAAAGCGGACAGTCCTCACGCGCCCGGTTCGGCCGCCTCGCCCTCGTCCGTCCAGAGCAGGTCCAGCTGGAGGGCCAGCTCTTCGAACGGCTCCGCGTGCACGACCGCGTCGCCCGCGTGGAGCGCGATGCGGAGCCACCTTGCCACGCCGGCGCTCACCTCGAGCCGGAACACCTCCAAGTACTTCCTACGTGGCTCGACGAGCCACGCGTGACGCACACCTTCGCGCGCAAAGATGTCCATCTTCTCGCCCCGATCGATCCGCTCGGTCCCCGGGGAGAGCACCTCGCAGATCCAGTCGGGCGCGAGCGTGAAGGCCGCGACGTCCGGCACTTCCGGCATCCGCTCACGCCTCCAACCCGCAAGATCCGGGACCACGACGTCCGGGTCGTCCCCGAGGTGGAGCTCCGGCTCGTCGAGCAAAACCCAGCCCCCAGGCGCGCGCCGCTTCCGCCCGAAGGCCGCGCCGAGCTCGGCACCAAGAGCCGCCGTCGCGACCGCGTGGCGCGCCCGCGGACGGGGCATCACGTGGAGGGTCCCGAACAGGATCTGCGCGGTGTGGTGCGGCGGCGCATCCAGAACGTCCTGGTACGTCGCCCGCTTCTTCGCGGCGTCGCCGGCCATGATCCAAGGATTGCCGAGCCACGGAAGGAGCGCAACTCCGCGTCAGCTCTCGGCGTTCAGGACGGCTCGAAGATGACGAAGCCTCCACTCCACCGGCGCGCCCTGCGCCCGCCCCATCCCGCAGAGGCCGTGTTGCTCTTCGCGGCGAGCCTCCTCGCGTGTGAGCGGCCGTCCATCAGCGCGGAGCCAATCGCGTCGATGACCGCCTCCGCGGCGCCGAGCAACGAGGTCGTCGTCGCGCCTCCCGCGAGCCCGCTCCTCTATGGTCGCGAGCCGGACGGGACGGAGTGGCAAGTCCAGCCAATGGCGCCGCAGCTCTACCAGACAAAGGACGGCGGGCGGACGTGGCGTGCCACGCGGATCGAGACAACGATTGTCCCGCGGTACGCGCGCCTCGCGTTCCATGGTGCGCGCGTCTGGCTCTCGTTCGTGGGGGGCGACGCGGCCGCTGTCTTCCGGAGCGACGACCGCGGACAGAGCTGGCAGAAGACCGCCGACGACGCGCTCTTTCTCCTGGGCTTCGTCGACGACGAGACGGGGTGGGCGATCACGGCACCCGCAGGACCGCGCGCAGCGCGCGTCACCCAGGACGCCGGGCGGACGTGGCGATCGGTGGATCTCCCCGGAGACGTCCAGGATCTGTGGCCCCCGGCCCCCAGCGGGCTCGCGGCCGTCACCGACAAGGACGGGCTCGCGTGCTACGCGACCCTCGACGGCGGCAAGACGTGGACGCGCACGTGCCGCGTGGCGCTCGGTTCAGCGACAGTCACCGGACCGCACGGGCTCGACGTCAGGCGCGGAGACGTGATGGAGCGCTCCGCGGACGACGGCCGGACCTGGACCGCCCTCGGGCGCGACTGATCCGCTCCCGCGTCCGTGGTACGGACGCGTCCGTGACTCGCTCTTACGCTCGCCTCCGCTCGCTCGCTCCGCTCTCGCTCCTCGCCGTGACGGCATGTCCGAGCGCTCCGCCGAGTCTTCCCATCACGACCGCGTCCGCGTCCGCGTCCCCCGCCGCCTCCGCCGCGGACTATCCGAACGGCGCGCCCATCGCGGCGAAGAAGCCCGTCTCGGACACGTACCACGGCGTCACCGTGACGGACGAATACCGCTGGATGGAGGACGGCGACGCGGCCGACGTGAAGGCGTGGTCGGACAAGGAGAACGCGTTCGCGCGCAAGTTCCTCGACGCGCGCCCGGGGCGCGAGAAGATCAAGGCGGAGCTCAAGAAGCTGATGGGCTCCGAGTCGCCGGACTGGCCGCGCCTCGACTGGGCGGGTGGCAAGCTGTTCGCGCTCAAGTCCCAACCTCCGAAGCAGCAGCCGTTCATCACGGTGCTCGCGAGCACGGACAAACTCGACACGGAGAAGGTCGTCGTCGATCCGAACGTGATCGACCCGAAGGGCGGCACGAGCATCGACTGGTTCCGCGTCTCGCCGGACGGCAAGCACGTCGCCGTGTCGATGTCCGAGGGCGGGAGCGAGAGCGGCGACGTACACGTCTACGAGACCGACACGGGCAAGGAGCTCACGGGGGACCGCGTGCTCCGCGTGAATGGCGGCACGGCGGGCGGGAGCCTCGCGTGGCTCAAGGACGGGAGCGGCTTCTTCTACACGCGCTACCCCGCGAAAGGGGAGCGCAAGGACGAGGATCTCTTCTTCTTCCAGGAGACCTGGTTCCACGCCCTCGGTGGCGACCCGAAAGCCGACAAACCCAGCCTCACGAAGGATCTCCCACGCGTCGCGGAGATTCAACTGCAGGTCAGCGACGATGGGAAATGGCTCCTCGCGTCCGTCGCGAACGGCGACGGCGGCGACTTCGACCAATGGATCTTGGACCTCGGCGCCGACGCGAAGAAGTCCGACCTCACGAAGTGGCGGAGGCTCGCCTCCATCCCGGACAAGATCGTCGAGGCGCATTTCGCGCCCGACGGAGAGATCTGGCTGCGCTCCAAGAAGGACGCGCCGAAGGGCAAGCTCCTCAAGATGGCCCCGAAGGACGACCTCGCGAAGGCGACTGTCGCCGTCCCCGAGAGCGACGTCGTGATCGATGGGTTCGTCGTCACGAAGACGCGCGTCTACACGGGGGATCTCGTCGGCGGACCGTACCAGGTGCGGGCGTTCGACCGCGCGGGCAAGGCGCGCGCGCCGATCGCGCTCGATCCCGTCTCCAGCGTGTGGAGGATGCTGCCGATCGGCACGGGCGACGACCTCCTCCTGCGCACCGAGAGCTACCTCCACCCGGGCGGCTGGAGCCTCTACACCGACAAAGACGCGAAGCTCGCGCCGACGCCGCTCGCGAAGAAGTCGCCCGCGAGCTTCGACGACGCGGAGGTCGTCCGCGACACGTGCACGTCGAAGGACGGGACGAAGGTCCCCATCAACATCCTCCGCAAGAAGGGCACGAAGCTCGACGGCTCGAATCCGCTCCTCCTCACGGGCTATGGCGGTTACGGCGTCTCCGAGTCCCCGTACTACGACGTGACCATCCGCGTGTGGCTCGACGCCGGGGGCGTCTATGCCGACACGAACCTCCGGGGCGGCAGCGAGTTCGGCGAGGCCTGGCACGTCGGCGGCAACCTCACGCACAAGCAGAACGTGTTCGACGACTTCATCGGCTGCGCGAAGTACACGATCGACCAGAAGTACACGACGAGCGACAAGCTCACCATCGCGGGCGCCTCGAACGGAGGGCTCCTGATGGGAGCCGCGCTCACGCAGGCGCCGAACCTCTTCAAGGCGGTCGTCGCGATGGTCGGGATCCAGGACATGCTGCGCGTCGAGACGACGCCGAACGGCGAGTTCAACGTCCCCGAGTTCGGCACCGTCCAAGACAAAGACCTGTTCACCGCAATGTACGCGTACTCGCCCTATCACCACGTGAAGGAGGGCACGAAGTACCCCGCCGCGATGTTCATGACCGGCGCGAACGATCCCCGCGTCGACCCCTACCACTCGCGCAAGATGGTCGCCCGCATGCGCGCCGCGAACCCGGACGGCACCGTCTATCTCCGCATCAGCGGCAACACCGGCCACGGCTTCGGCACGCCGCTCGACGAGCAGATCGACCAGACCGTCGACTTCTACGCCTTCCTGTTCTCCCAGGTCGGCGCCTCCCTGCCTTGAGCGGGGCGAGAGTCCACGGCGCGTGACCGCCGAGAGGAAGACGACCGGCACCCCTCAGGGAGCCGGCGGCTCTCCCGGAGCCACATACGGCATCTTCGTCCAATACGCGTAGAAGCCGTCGTCCGCCTTCCTCCAGCCGGCCGCGACCTCGGGCATGTTCTCCTTCAGCCAACGGAAGAAGTGCGGCCTTGATCCGTCCGCGTCCGTCACACCATAGTCGTCCCCGAGATCCCAGGACGCGACGACGCGACCGTTCCTCTTCGCGATGTCGGGATCGGCGGCGAGGGCGGCGATCCCGCGACCCACGAAGAGCGGCGTCTCGGACGCGATGAACTCCTTCACCTTCGACGCCGCGTCTCGCCAGTTCGCCTCGGTGACGCCGAAGTGATCGAGCATCCACTCGGAGCGCAGGAACCCCGGGGTCACCGCGACCGCGGTGACGCCCCGATCGTGGAGCTCCTGGGAGAGCGCGAACGCCATGCGGATGATCGTGGTCTTCACGAGGTCGTAGAAGAAGTGGCCGCGGTAGAAGAACGCGTCGCCATCCGTGATCTCGAACACGACCCCGCCGGGCCGCACGCGCGGGAGGCCGTGGTAGCTCGTGATGACGTGCGTCTTGATCGCCCGATCGATCAACGTGAGCCCATCCTCGAGCTTCGTCTCCCAGAGCTTCTTCCCCCACTCGACGAGATCGTCACCGCCCCAGATATCGTTCACGAGGATGTCGATCTCCCCGGTCTGCTCGAAGAGTCGCGCGACGTCCCCCGGGATCGTGTGGTCGATTTGGACTGGGATCCCGCGCCCGCCGCGCGCGGTCACGATCTCCGCGGTCTCGTGGATCGTCTCGGGCCGATTCTTCATACCGGGGCTCCCGGCGACGCTGCGACCCGTGCAATAGACCGTCGCCCCGGCCTCGCCGAGCGCCGTGGCGATGCCGCGACCCGCGCCGCGCGTCGCGCCCGCGACGACGGCGACCTTCCCCTCGAGTGGACGCTTCATGCGACCGTTCGGTAGCACGACCCGCGCGCCGATGGAGTCCGTGGACCCACTCCGCCATCGCCCGGCGCATTCGTCGGTTCGGACGCCGCCCCGCGGCGCCGCTTGCGATCGCGGGTGCGGGATCGGAGAGCTCCGGGCGAGCGCTCAGGGCGGGGGGCAACCGAACGCGCAAGGCTCGAGCGTGAGCTCCAACGCCCCGCTGTTGCCCAGAATGAACTCGCCCTGCGAAGGGAGCCACCCCACGCTCGCTCCACTCACGTCCGCGTTGCATCTCCCTTCGGAGTCGCAGTCGCACGGCGCACCGCCCCCACAGGCCGACCAGGCGCTCACCTGGAACGAATAGATGAAGCCCGGGTCGGCGGCGATGACCTGCTCGCAGCCCGGGCCCACGCCTGGATCGTGAAAGCAGCTCTTCGGCATGTTGGTGTCCCGAAGGCCGGTGCCGTCCCAATTGAACTCGATGGTGCCCCCGGGGGGGACGCGGCGGGACTCCGGCGCGCACGCGTCACACTCGATCGGACTGGACGTCTGGAGGTCCTCGCACGTGGAGAGGCACGTGGTGGACGCCGGGAAATTCCCCTGCATCTGGCCGTTGATCCGGTAGTCGAGCTGGCCGCACGAAGACTTGAAGAACGCGTTGACGCCGGAGTCGTTGTGAATCCGAATCACCTTGCTCGCCTTGCCCGGCTGGTCGGCGAACGTCGCGCATTCCCCGCCGGATGACGTGGTCGTCGGCCCTTGGGAGGAGGAGGATGACGACGAGGCGCCCCCGCCGCTCCCCCCGGTCCCCAGCTGCACGCTCGACTCACACCCAAGCAGCGCGACGCCGAGCACAGCGACGAAAGAGAACGAGCGCCCCAACCAGCAATCCACCATGGTTGGGCAGGGTAGCAGGCCACGTGCCAGTCCTTGGCACCTCCAGGAGTGCGATTCGCGCGCGCGGGCCCCGTGCTCGCCCGCCCCCACCCCTGACGCCTCGGGTCGCGGTTGGCTCAACGTGGCGCGAGGACCGGTCTTCGCCTCGAGGGCTACATTGGGAGCTTCGCCCTGAGCATGTCGATGCACAGGAAGTCCTCGAGGAGATCCACCATCTCCGGGCACTCTCTCCCCTTCCCTTCGCTCATCCTCCGCTCGAGCGCCTCGAACCGCTGACGCACGGAGGCGACCCTCTCCGCGTGGAGAGCCCGAAACGCCTCGAGCTCGACGGGCTTGCGGAGCCCCGCGCCGAAGCCGATCTCGTAGGGGTGATCGAGGTCGTTCGCGTGGACCACGCGGGTCGCGGTACCCTCGGGGAAGTCGCGTCGATAGTCGACGAAGGCTCGCCCGAACGCGTGGCAGTCCGGCGTCGTCTCGAGGACGGCGAGCAGACGATCCACGAGCCGAAAGTACTCGTCGGCGGGGTTCCCAACGCTCTCGGCGGACGGACTCCCGGACGCCTCGCTCTCGGACGCAGGCGTCCGCTCGCTCGAGGACGGGGCCGGCGAGCTCGACCGATCGCGCGTCTTCCCACTCCGATCGTCGTTCATGGAGCTCTTCTTCGCTGCATCACCGCACCCCATCGACAGGGCGACCCACACGCACACCGACGCGATGCACGAGGCCGTCGCCGCTCTACGTCGCTCCGCCATGCTCGATGGAGCGCGCGGGCCGTCCTTGTGACACCGCGGCGGCGACGATGGTCGGTCCTACTTCTTGATCCCTGCGCCGATGCGGGCGGTGTCGATCCCCAATGTCTTCTTCGCGATGGGGTCGAGCGCTGCGGCGTCCCCCACGAAGTGGAACGTGCGCTGGGTGTGGACCAGCGATTCGGTCGGCTTGAGGGCCGCCGCCGGGGAGCTCGTCTCGATCTCGTAGAAGCCCCCGAGGGAGGGCTTGCCGGGCTCGGTGGGGCCGTCGTTGTAGCTGTTGACGACGTCCCCGCCGAACGGGTCTTTCTGCTTCTCCCACATGCTGTTGACGTAGTCCTTCGCGCCCGCGGGTCGGTCGTAGTTCACGATCGTGAGGAGGCGCTGGGACGCGCTGTAGCTCCCGAGGAAGTCCTTCGCGCGCGCGGGCCCGAGGCCGATCTTGCTGCGGTGGTTCCCGTCGCACGCGAAGAGGAGGAACCCGTCCTTCGGCTGCACCTCGAGGCGGTCGGCGGGCACCTTGCCGAAGTACTTGTCGTTCACCACGTCCCCCGTGGCCTTCGCGTCGAACGGGACGGCGACGAACGTGTCCGGCGAGGGGTTGAACATCGACAGGATCCACACGCTGAGCAGGCCGCCCTGCTTGGTCCAGGGCGCGTTCCCCATGTTGGTGATCTTGTTCTCCGTCTCGAACGCGACCCACTGGATGCCCGCGCCGACTGGCGCGTCGAGGTGGAGGCGGGCGGCGACGGCCTTGTCGTCGAGCAGGCGCACGGTGCGCTCGACGTCGACGTCGAACTTCGTGCCCGCGTAGTTCGTGACCGACATGGAGCGCGTCATCGTCACGTGATCCGCGGCCTTCTCTTTGACCGTCCACTCGCCGATTTGGAACCCGCTCGGCGTCTGCCAGTCGGCGATCTTGAACTCCTTCCCGGGCGGGAAATAGAGGCCGAACTGTCCACCCTCGGGGCCGAGCCAGAACCGATCCTCGCCCCCGTAGTTGTCGAACTGCGTGCCCGTCTTCCCCTCCTCGATGAACTTCCGGAACACGAAGCCGAGGCTCCGCTGGTCCTTGCCGACGGCGCTCGTCATCACGCGGCCCTGGTACTTCGGAGACACGGCGACGCGGCCGCCGCTCTTCGACTCGAGCACGAGGAGCTCCCCGTGCGCCGCGAGGAACGCGACGTCGTCTTCGAAACTTCCGGGGGTCGGCATGACACTCGTCATGGACGCGCTCGGCGCTGGAGTCGAGGAGGCACTTTGCCCCACCGTCGACGAGGCGACGGGCGAGACCGCGGGAGACGTCCCGCATCCGGCCCAACAGCAAGAGAGCGCGAGGCCCAACGAGAAGCGCGCGTGTCGTTTCATCGCCGGAGAAGCTACACCGACTCGAGGACGTGCGACGATGTGGATGTGAGCCCCGCGCGCGCCGCCGCCCCCCTCGCTGCCCTCCTCGTGATCGTCTCCGCGTGCGGCTCCGTCGGCGCGGGAGGCGCCTCCGCGGGGACCTTCAAGGAGTCCGCCGTCCCCGCGGGGTGGCCCACGGAGATCCTCGAAGCCCACAATCGCCACCGCGCAGCGCACTGCGCGCCCCCCCTCGCGTGGTCCGAGGAGCTCGCGTCCGTCGCGCAGGCCTGGGCGGACAAGCTCGCGACGAACGGGTGCAAGCTGCAGCACAGCCACGGCGAGCTCGGCGAGAACCTCGCGGGCGGCACGACGGGGCTCGTCGGCGCGTCCAAGTCCGTCGAGCTTTGGTACGGCGAGAGCTCCCAGTACGACTTCGCGCACGGCGGGTTCTCGATGACGACGGGCCACTTCACCCAGCTCGTCTGGAAGGACAGCGCGCGCCTCGGCTGCGGCACGGCGAGCTGCGGAGGCACCGGGGTCTACGTGTGCGAGTACGATCCGCCCGGCAACGTGGAGGGCCTCTATGCGGAGAACGTATCCGCGGCGACGTGCAAGTCCGCGGCGGACCGCCGCTGAATCGAGCTCGCTGATTTGGGCCTGCTCCGGGGAACGGCGATTGTCTGCGAACGCGCGGGCTCCGCGTCACGCCCCGAGGTAGGCGCGCGCGGCGGCGCGCCCGGCGTCGATCGACGCGACGATGTCCTCGCGCCTCGTGCTGAGCCGCTTCGCCGAGAGCGGGCGCGGCGGGCGAATCACGCGCAGAGCGCCCGCGCCTTCGAGCTGGTCCACCCGGTCGAGCGCGTGGTTCGCGCGCGCGGTGCGCGCGAGGAGCGCCCGCCCGAGCGCGGGCCAGCGCGGATACGTCGACGCCATCAGGAGAGCAGACAATCGCCCGGACGTGCGGCGGTAGCCGCGGGGCTGCGTGAGGATCGCGAGGGGGCGCCGCTCGCCCGCGCCCCCTGCGCCCGCGAGCTCCGTCGCGCGCGCGATGGGCACCGCGTCCGCCACGCCTCCGTCCACGTACGGCACGCCGCCGACGCGCACGACCTTGCCGTACGCGACGGGGAGCGCCATCGTCGCGCGGAGCAGCGCGAACAGGTTCGACGGCGTCGCGCGGACGAGCCTCCCCTCCCCCGTTCGACAGTCGGTCACGCCGATCCAAAGCCGCGCGCGCGCGGACCGGAGGCGCTCGGCGGCGAGCGGCACGACGCGCTCGAACACGCCGACGAGCCGATCGATGTCCATGAGCGGCGCACCGCGCAGCAGGTTGCGCGGAGAGATCAGCTGGTCTCCGCTCGTGTAGTCCTCCCAGATGCGCACGCCGTCCGCGATTTGGCCGGTGATCGCGTACGCCGCCGTGGGCGCGCCGGACGAGACGGCCACGACGTCGTCGAACGCGTCCGCGCCTCGCGCGAAGAGCGCCTCGAGGACGCCCGCGCCGAACGCGCCGCGGAGCCCGCCGCCTTCGACCAGCAGGACGCGCGATCGATGCTGCGGCTCGGTCATCGCTGCCTCATAGCCGCGCCCTCAGGACGCGTCGATCCAGATATCCTCGTTCGCGTGGTCGCCCCGGAGTTTCGTGCGACACACGAGCGCGCTCGTGTCGAGCGCGCCCTTCGCGTCGAACCTCGGGGGCCGGTCGGACACGCTGTCCGCCTGCAGCGCGCTGCCACCTTGATAGTAGAGCGCGTGATCGAACTTGGCCCTCGGCCGCATGCGGCCGTCGTGCACGTGGACCGTGGGGAAGAACAGCCTCCGCGGGGCGCGCGTCTCGAACGTGAACGCCATGGGGTGCACCCGCACTTTGCCGGGCTTCAACTGGAACACGGCAAACCCATAATCCCGATAGGCGGGTACGACGTCAGACAATCGGAGCGGGAGCCGGAAGCGCGGATCGAGGCGATCGAAATCGCTCTCCGTCGGAACGAAGGAGGCGACGAACGATCCGACCTCGTGCACGACGAGCCGCTGTCGGGGCGGCGCGAGGCGAAAGCCCCCCTTCTGCGGGAGCGGAGCCTGTTCGAACAGCCCGTCGAGGCGATCGAAGAGGTCCGACTCTCCCTCGAGGTTCACGAAGTCGAGCGCGTGCTCGCCCGATCCCGGCACGACGGGCACCGGGAGGATCATCGCGACCTCCGCGCCCACACGCAGGTCCATCGAGTAGACGAGGAACTGGCGCCTCGGCTCGACGAACCTCGCGAGGATGCGCGTCTTCTCGACGTGGACCCGAGGACGAAACCATCGGAGGAGGAGGGAGCCCGCCGCGCCGGGCACGGAGAAGCAGCACACGCGCGAAGACTAAATCAGCGAGCGCTCCCCTGACACTCCTCGACGGTCGGGCGTCGTCGCCTCAGAAGGTGCCCATCGCGCCGACGTAGCCGCCGCCCGGCGTGGGCGCGACGATCGGTTGGATGGCGAGGGTCTCCGTGGGCTTCTGCTCGTACTTGTGCGGGTTCGGGCCCGTCGCCAGCAGGACGACGCCGATGCCCGCGCCAATCGCGCCCACCGTCACGCCCACGCCGCCGAGCACGTTGAGCGTGAGCGCGGAGTTGACGTCGTCGCTGCGGCGCGTGAGCGTCTGGCAGGTCGTCACGTCGGTCTGGTTGGTGAGGCACTTGTTCGCGAGATCGTCGAACTCGGCTTGCCGGTCGGGGATGTTCGAGACGTTGTTCCAAATCAGGAACCCCGTGAACCCGAGCGTCACCGCGGAGCCCGCGATGATCGTCACGATGCTCGCCGTGCGGCGCGTCGTCGCGCCGTCGACGTAGGCGGCGCGCCAATCCGGCGTCGGCTCGAGCTCGAGGGGGACGGTCTTCGCCTTCCCCTGCTCGATGCTCACCTGACGGATCATCGTGCGGAAGCCCGCGCGCTCGACCACCAAGTCGTGCGGCCCGGCGGCGAGCCGGAGGGGCGCGACGTAGAGCCCGCGGGACACCCCATCGACCGTGACGGACGCGAGCGACTCGGTCATCTGCAGATCGAGATCGCCGCCGCGCGTCTCCGTCGAGATCGTGTCCTCCTCGCAGTTCAGCGTGATCTCCCCGCTCGCGCCCTCACCGAGCACGAGGCTCGATCGCGCGTCCCGGTAGCCCTCGCGCTTGAGGACGAACTCGTGCGCCCCGGGCATGAGCGCGAGCGACGCCGGGAGCGGCGTGCGCGCGGTGAGCTCTCCATCGACGTACAGGTCCGCGCCCGGGAGGGACGTCTTCACCGTGAGGTGCGCGAGGCGCGCGTCCAGCACGGGCGGGTCGAGCTCCATCGTCTGCGCGGCCTTCGACGCGATCGTCAGGCTCTTGCGCTGGGGGGCGTGCGCGGGCGCGATCGCGCCGACGACGTGGAGTCCCGTCGTCATGTGGAGGGGCTCCTTGAGCGGCGCGATGCCGACGATGACCCCGTCGACCTCGATCTGCGCGCCTTCGACCGTGACCTTCACGTCGAGCGTCCCCGTCTTGGACTTCTGCGCCTCGAGCACGTCCTTCGCGCGCGTGAGGCGGTCCGCGGACAGGGAGCCGGGAGAAGCCACGAGCTTGTCGAGCGACGCCGTGGCCTCCACGGGTCGATCGAGATCCGCGTAGGTGAGCCCTATGTTGAACAGCACCACGGGGTGCGGCATGAGCTCGTAGGCACGCTCGAACTCGGCGAGGGCGGAGTTCAGGTTCCCGGCTTGGTACAGCGCGACGCCGTGCTGGAACCGATCGCTCGCCTCCTGCTTGGCGTCGGCCGACGGATCGGCGAACGCCGGGGTGACGGTGAGCGTCGCGGCGGCGACCGCGAGGGCGTGGACGAACGAAGTTTTCATTTGTTGTACGGGTTGTCCGTGGCGATGGTCGACGCGTGCGGGGTCGACGTGTGGGTGGCCGGTGTCGTGGGGGTGGTGGGGACCGTCTGCGAGGGCGCGGACGCGACGCTCGCGGTCGGGTGGGGCGCCGTCGGGGCGGTGTTCGCGGTGGGCGCGTTGGAGGAGCTCGATGAGGGCGTCGCCGGGGCGCTCGATTTCGAGGGCTCGTCGACCTTCGCGACGTCGTTCGGCGGGGACGACGTGGACGCGGGCGGAGACGAGATCGTCGCGGCCGCGGCCGAGTCGGTGGCGGGCGACGCGTTCGCCGTCTCCGACTTCTTGTTCAACATCGTGAACAGCACCGCCGCGACGATCGACCCGACGCCGAACGCGGCGCCCGCGAAGATCAGCGTGCCGTTGCGCTTGCCCCGGCCCGACGCGGGGGCGGGGGAGTCTTTCGTGGTCTGATCCGCCGGGATCGCCGTCTTGCCGAGGACGAGTGGGAGGGACTTCGCGACCGCGGGGTTCGTGTCCGTCGGCGGCGGCACAGAGGGAGCGACGGACGGCGGGAGCGCGGAGGGCGGCGGGTTCGTGCGCCGCGTCGCCGACATCGACTCGCCCATGTCCGCGCCGGGTCCGAGCGCGAGCTGACCGAGCGCGCGATCGAAGTCCTCCGCCGAGCCCCAGCGATCGGCGGGATCGCGGGCCATGCCCTTCAGGATGATCGCGACGAGGCGCGCGTCCACGCCGTGCATCGCGACGCCGTGATCGGGCGGCGGCTCGTACGCGATGCGGTACATGATCTCGGTGAGGTTCGAACCGTTGAACGGGACCTCGCCGGTGAGCCCGCGGTACATCATCGCGGCGACCGCGTAGAGGTCGCTCTTGAACGTCACGTGGTGCGAGCCCTTCACGTGCTCCGGGCTCATGAAGTGCGGCGTGCCGAGCACCATCCCGGTCTGCGTCATCGAGGGCTCGGCCTCCGCCTCGTCCCCGACGAGGCGGCAGATGCCGAAGTCGAGGATCTTCACCCAGTCCTTCTGGCCGCCGAACTCCTTGAGGACGTACACGTTGTCGGGCTTCAAGTCGCGGTGGACGATCCCCGCGGCGTGCGCCTTCGCGAGCCCCTTCAGGATCTGGCGGGCGATGTGCACGATGTCCGCCTCGCGCATCTTGCCCTTGGCCATGCGGTCCTTGAGGGACTCGCCCTCGAGGTACTCCATGACCATGTAGAGCTCGCCTCCATCGACGTCCCCGAAGTCGAGGATATCGATGATGTGCTCCGAGCCCGCGGCGGTCGCCGCGCGCGCCTCCTGTTGGAAGCGGACGGACGCGCCGTGCGCGCCCGAGACGTGCCCGTGCAGCACCTTGATGGCGACCCGCCGCCCGATGCGGATGTTCTCGGCGAGGAACACGGCCCCCATGGCCCCCGCACCCAGCTGCTTGAGGATGCGGTACCGACCCTCGAGGAGCGTACCTACGTCGATGCCCATGTGCGCGCCGTCACTCTATCACACGGCTCAGAAGCAGTTGCCGCCGCCGCAGTTCGAGCCGAGGCAGATCAGCATCTGGAACGCCTGGGGGCTCTGGATGCACTGGAAGCCGCACTGGAGGGGCTGACCGCCCCCGGCGACGCACTGCCCGAAGCACGTGATGTCGTCGATGCAGCCCCCGGATTGCAGACAGTTGAGGAACTGCGTGCAGCAGTTGTCGGCGATGCAATCCCCGCAGGGGCCGCCGGGCGAGGGGCACGTCATCCCTCCGCAGGTGCCGTTCGCGCAGTTCCCGTTGCAGCACTCCGCGCTGGTCATGCAGGACGCGCCGTCCATCTTGCACTGCGCGCCGCACACGCCCGAGGGTCCGCACGAACCGCTGCAGCAGCTCTGCGGGCTCATGCAGGGCGTCCCGTCGGGCTGGCAGGCTTGCTTGCAAACCCCGCCCACGCAGCTCCCCGTGCAGCAGTTCGCGCCCGTCGCGCACGCGCCTCCTTCGGGCGTGCACGTGTTGCAGATGGAGCCGCACAGGTTGTCCGCCTCCTGGACGCAGATCCCATCCCACTCCTGGTTGCAGCAGAGCGGATCGGCGGAGCACACGGACGCGGCGCACATGCTGCAATTCGCGTTGAGCGCGGGGCCGACGTCGCACACGCCGTGGCTGCAGGTGGCGACGCCGCAGACGTTGTTCGTGCAGCCCATCGAGCAGCAGTCCGCGGGCGAGTTGCACGGCACGCCGTCGAGGGAGCACTTCGGCTGGCAGATGCCGGCGTCGCACGACCCGTTGCAGCAGTCGACGTCCACGTTGCACTTGCCGCCGTTCGGCTGGCAGGGCCCCGCGCAGACGCCGCCCGCGCAGATCCCGGTGCAGCAGTCGGCCGGGGTGCCGCAGAGGGCGCCGGCCGGGAAACAGCCGCCGCAGACTCCGTTCGTACAGTTCGCGCTGCAGCAGTCCCCCGTCGTCTTGCAGTCGAAGCCGTTCGGCGCGCACGGGGGCTGGCACACACCCGCGACGCAGTTGCCGGTGCAACACTGTGAGGACGTCGCGCAGTTGACGCCGGTGTCGAAGCACCCGTTGATGCACTGGCCGCCGGCGCACGTGAGCGAGCAGCACTGGCTCGGATCGGTGCACGGGGACCCCGTCCCGATGCAGCTCGCGGCGCACGTGCCGCTGGGGCCGCAGACGCCGCTACAGCACTCGGGGGAGGCGCCGCAGGGGACGCCGTTCTCGCTGCACTCGGGCACCCCACAGACCCCGTTCACGCACGCGTCCGAGCAGCAGTCGCCCGCGATCTGACACGCGACGCCGTCCGCCGAGCAGGTGGGCGAGCCGCACTTGCCGGCGTCGTCACAGGTGCCGCTGCAACAGATCGCGTCGTCCGCGCAGGGGAACCCGTCGGGCTGACAGCTCCCCGCGGCGGTCGACGCGCCGCTGCCCTCCAGATCGTTGCGCGCTCCGCACGCGGCGCTCGCCACGATGAGGGACGCGAGGAGGACGAGCGGCGCGACGAGCGCGCGAGGACGGCGTTCTTGGGCGATCACGCGCGCGAGGATACCAGGACGGAGCCTCGGTCGGGGGCCGAGTGGCGGCCGCCACCCCTGGCGGGCGACACCCGAATCCGCCAATCCGCGATCCCCCGAGATCGCAAATCGCCTTGTTTTGTAGGCGATCCGAGTTCGGCACGAACTTCGCGAAGGGCCGCGCCGAGCCCGGTGGACGGGCGCACGGAGGACACGGTCATGAGCATCGCAGAGAAGCTTCGCACGGTTCGGAATGTCATCGCGTCGATCGAGAAGCAGTTCGGGAAGGGGGCGATCATGTCGCTCGGAGACGAGGAGCAGTCCGAGTCGCTCGGGGTCATCCCGAGCGGCTCCATCGCGATCGACAACGCGCTCGGCATCGGCGGCTACCCGCGCGGGCGCATCGTCGAGATCTTCGGCCCGGAGTCGAGCGGGAAGACGACGCTCACGCTCCACGCGATGGCGGAGGCGCAGCGCGCGGGCGGCGTCGCCGCGTTCATCGACGCGGAGCACGCGTTCGACCCCGCGTACGCGCGCGCCATCGGCGTCGACACGGAGAAGCTGCTCGTGTCGCAGCCGGACTGCGGCGAGCAGGCGCTCGACAGCGTCGAGATGCTCACGCGCTCGGGCGCGGTGGATCTCATCGTCGTCGACTCGGTCGCGGCCCTCGTGCCGAAGGCGGAGATCGACGGCGAGATGGGCGACGCCCACATGGGCCTGCAGGCGCGGCTCATGAGCCAGGCGCTGCGCAAGCTCACCGGCGTCGCCTATCGGACGGGGACGTGCATCGTGTTCATCAACCAGCTGCGCCGGAAGATCGGCGTCGTCTTCAGCAGCCCCGAGACGACGGCGGGCGGCAACGCGCTGAAGTTCTACGCGAGCGTGCGGATCGACGTGCGACGGACGGCGACCTGGGGAGTCGCAGGACGTCGCGATCGGGTCGCGCACGCGCGTGAAGGTGACGAAGAACAAGATGGCTCCGCCGTTCCAGGGGCGGAGTTCGAGATCGCGGTACCGGGATCGACGCGGCGACCGACCTCGTCGACTCCGCGATGATGCTCGGGATCGTCGAGAAGAACGGCTCGCACCTCTCGTTCGGGAGAGCACCTCGGCCAGGGCCAGGGCGCGCGCGCGACGCGAGGGCCTGTCGAAGCGAGACGTGGCGGACGCGCTGCGCGAGGCGGTGATCACCGCGGGCGCGCTCGCGAACGCGCACCCCGCGGGCGCGGCCCAGCCCGTCGCCGAGTGCTGATCACACACGCACCACCACTGAAGAGCGAAGAGAAAGCGGGATAGGACTGTAATGAGCGAAAGATGAATCAGGTCACGCTGTTGGGGAACGCCGGGACGGATCCGGAGTTGAAGGTCGCGCAGACCGGGCTCGCGATCCTCCAGCTCCGGATGGCAGCGAGCTCGGCAGCGGTGGGACGAGGAGAAGAGCAGACCGCGACGGAGCGCACGGTGGCACGACGTGGTGGTGTTCGGCGCGCGCGCCGAGGGCCTCAAGGTGCGCCGAGCGCGGGGACACGTTGCTCGCCGTCGAGGGCACGCTGCGCACCACGTCCTGGGAAGGACGGCGTGAAGCGGTGGCGCACCGGATCTGGCGAGAGGTCTACTTCGCCGGCAAGAAGCGCGACGGAGCGACCCGACCGGGGCTCGCGTCCACGCTCGCGGCCGAGCGTCGCAACGAAGCGGTCGTGAAGCGAAGGCGGTTGCGGTCTGAGCAGCCGGAGGTCGAGGGGCGCGCGCCTCCTCGACCTCCTCTCCCCTCGAGATCACCCCAAGAAGGTGAGACGAACCAATGGCGAGCGCCAGATCAGTGCGCCCTGCTCGGCCACCTCGGACAGGATCCGGGCTCGGGTCGCGCATGTCCGGCGTCGCCGTGCTCGCCAGCTCGCGACTCCACGAGCCCAGTGGGACAAGGCGGCGCAGAAGGAGCAATCGCACGCCTGGAGGCCGGCACGACGTGGACGTTCTTCGGGCCGCGCGCGGCGAGGGCTACATCGAAGAAGGTGCTCAGCGCGGGGACGCTGCTCATCGAGCACGCTCCGCACGTCGAGCTACGGAGAAGGACGGCGTGCGGAAATCTGGGACCAGGCTGCGCGCAGGACGTGTACTTCACCCGTGAAAACGCGTTCCGACGCCGCGTCCAGCGCGGCGCGGCGCGGAGCCCGGAGGGCGCGCGCGCTCCCGGTCGACCGCGTCCACGCGGACGGCGCGCGCTCCCCGCCCCGGGCGAGCGCGCCAGTCGTGGCCTACCGCGCGCCGCCATCGAGCAGCGTGAGCCTGCCCACCCCGAGCTCGACGTTTTGGATGCTTTTGGGGTCCTTACCCGTAGTCACGGTGCTCGCGTGGATCGTCAAGCCCGTCTACTGCTTGCACTCGTCCTCGTCCCAGGCGGCTCCGCGAGGGCCAGATTCACCGGCTCGTCACGGCCGCGTGGCTCCGCTCGGACGTGGAGTCGCCTCGTGGTGAACGTCTCTCCTGTTCTTCGGGGACAAGGTAAGCGCGACCTCGGCGACGCGGGGTTCTTCCGCGCTCTGGAGCGCGCCATCGTGGTGGCGCACATCCCCACGTCGATCCGGTTTTGGAGCCGCAAGCGGCACGCCTTCCTCGGCGCATCAAGGAGACGTGTCCAGCCATCATCTTCGGCGCGATCCTGTTCGACCCGCGGCAAGATGTACCTGGGCCTGGCCATCCCCGTCGCGATCCCCAGGTAGGCGTTCGGTCTCGGCTGCACCTCCTCCTGCAGCGCCTTCGCGGAGCTGGCGCGCGAAGGACCGCATCAACCACGACGCGCATTCCGCGGGCCGCGTACTGGCGCGCTCTTCACCTACGTGGTGGGCAACGCCCACGTGACCGTCCTCGGGACCTTGTTCTGAACGACAACTACTTGCCCGTGCCCGTGGACCCGGAGCCAGTCGCGCCCGACGTCGAGCCCGAGGTGGTTCCCGACGCGTCGTGCCGGACTGCTGCCGGTCGAGCCCTTCGCGCCGGTGGACGACGAAGTCGCCTGCGCCGCCCGAGCCCGAGGAGTCGTCGCAACCCGTGGAGATCGCGGCGACCGACCTGGCAGCGCTGCGCCTAGACCCAAAAGCCATTTTCGTTTCATGAGATCCTCAAAAAGAGCGTTCATCACGGTGAACGCTCATCCGCCGCAGGACGACCTGAAATCGTCAACGTATCGGGCAATTGCCCGGCCAAATGCATTCCCGCCGACGTGCACGGACGCGTGAGACGTGCGGGCCATCACCTAGACGTCGGTGGCCGCCGACAGCTCGGAGTTGCATCAACTCGACCGCTTCGCGCAAAGTCCGTGGGAGGTGTGGCGTCCCCTCAACGCAGCCCTCACGCGACGTGAACCCACGGCCGACTGAGGCACCGGCCGGATCGGTTCTTTCGGGCGCGAGACCACGTGTCAGCGGGCCGCATGTGGCCCGCGTCCCGCGACCACCATGCCGATCACGCCGACCGGGCGCGGGCTCGGCAGGCGGAGCGGTGCCCGACGGCGTGGGGTGCACGGACAGTCCATCGATGCGCTCGGCCCCTCGACCACCGACCACGCTCGGTGCTGTCGGCTCGAGCACATCGGGGTTTCCAAGCGCGGTGAGGGGCGCTATCGAATCCGGCGTGCGCGCTCTCCTCTTCGTGGTTGCCGCTGGGCTCTCCTCCGTCACCTCGACGGGTTGTGAGCCGCCCGCACCGCTCAAGAAGAGCGGCTCCTCGACCCCGGTCTCGACGGGGACGCCCACGCGCAACGAGCGCTGCCTCGCGGCCGCGCGCGAGTGCATCGTCCCGCTCGCGAAGGCGGACTACGACCGCCTCGCCACCTGCATGCCGGACGACGTGATCGCAGCGCTCGGCGGGCGCGAGCAGCTCGCGGGCGCGATGGCGTTGGCCAAGAACGAGATGGAGAAGCGGGGCGCCGTGATCGAGGAGGCGACGGTGGATGCGCCGTCCGACCTCGTGACGAACGAGGGCAGGACGTTCGCGATCCTGCCGACGCACCTGACGGTGAAGACCAACGACGCCCGCGTACGGCAGAGCGGCTTCCTCGTCGGCGTCTCCGACGACGAGGGCAAGACGTGGAAGTTCGTCGACGGCGCGGGCGGCGAGAAGGTCAGGCAGCTCACCAAGCTCCCCGCGTCGGTCACGTTGCCCGCGAAGTCCGAGCCCGAGGTGCTGTGAGCGGGAGCATTTCTCCCACGCCGCGACGCGCGCTGACGTAGCCTCCGGCCTCGATGACGACCCAGCTCACGCGCAAGAACTTCCTCACGATCGCGATCGCTTCCGCGGGCGCCGCTCTCCTCGCGGAGGGCTGCGACGACGCCACCACGGGATCCGGCGGAGCGTCATCGTCCGGGTCCGGCTCGTCCACGGGGAAGACCGGGGCGACCACCGGCGCGACCACGGGCGCGACGACGTCGTCGAGCACCGGGGCCACCACGAGCACCAGCACGGGGAGCGGCGGGGCGTGCCCGGTCGATCTCGTCGCGGACATCAGCTGCCCGCACAACCACGCGATGACGGTCACGACCGCGGATATCGCGGCGGGCGTGGACAAGACGTACGACATCAAGGGGACCGCGACGCACTCCCACCTGGTGACGCTCACGGCCGCCGACTTCGCGACGCTGAAGGCGGGCGGGACCGTGTTCAAGTTCGTGGAGTCCGCGTTCCAGGATCACTGCGTGACGATCTCGTGCGGGACGCCCGAGGATCCGATGACGTCCGGCCAGTGCGACGCCGGGAACGCGTTCACCTGCCCTTGAGCGAGCGCGCCGCGCGCCCGTGCTGCGTCTCACGGATGTTGGCCCGACGCGCGCGGCCGAGGCAGGGCGGAGGGGTGGACGCCTCGCGTCCGGGCGGAGCAACCGCCTCAGAAAGGAGCCCCTCGGTGCGATCGACCCCCAACGCGACGCCGGAGCGTCGAACCAGCCCCCACCAAGCGCGCCTCGAGCTCGACGTCGTCGAGCGGACGGGCGGCACCGGTGTACTTCCAGCGGTCCTACGGCATCATCTCCGCGACGGGCGTGCACCTCGCCCGCACGCTCTCCCACATCCACCGGCACGCGCGTGTCGCTCACGCTCACGCTCCCGAACGCGCCCGCGCCCCTCGACGTCGAGCACCGTGGTCGCGCGATCCGCGGACGAGCTCGGCATGTCGGTCGCTTCTCGACGCCGATCTCCGCACCTGATCGCGGCGCGCGCGACCGCGCAGGAGTTCGCCGTCGTTGACGGCGCGCTTGTGGGCCGGCCAGGCGGACACCCTCTCGCGCGAATGGCCGCCCATCCCCCGACGAATCCCGCGCGCGCGCCGGGCGGTCCGCCCCGGGCGCCCCGATCGCCGGGACGGAGCGCGGACGACCTGATCCGCTCACCGCTGAAGACGCTCCGCGCCGCCACGCGAGCTTCTCGCTCGTGCCGCGCACGCTCGGCCTCGTGTGGAAGAGCTCGAAGCGCGGGACGCTCCTCCTCGCCGGCGTGACCCTGTTCGCCGCGCTCGTGCCGCTCGTCGTCGCGTACGTCGGCAAGCGGATCGTGGACGCGGTCGTCGCCGGGAACAAATCCGCTGCGCTCACGTGGGTGCTGCTCGAGCTCGCCGCGATCGCGGCGCAGGTGCTCGTGATCCGCGGCGCCGGGCTCGTCCGCGGCCTCGTGGGTGCGCGCCTCGGCATCGACGTGAACGTCGCGATCCTCGAGAAGGCGCTCACGCTGGAGCTCCGCCACTTCGAGGATCCCGAGTTCTACGATCAGCTGACGCGCGCGCGGCGCGAGGCCTCCTCCCGCCCGCTCTCGGTGGTGAACGAGACGTTCCAGCTGGTCCAGAACGTCGTCACGCTCGCGGGCTACGTCGCGCTCCTCGTCCACGAGAGCCTCCTCTTCGTGGGCGGGCTCGCGCTCGCGGCGCTCCCCTCGACGATCGCCGAGATGAGCTACTCCGCGAAGGCGTTCCGGCTGCGGAACTGGCGCGCGCCCGAGGCGCGGCAGCTCAACTACCTGGAGTACGTGCTCGGGAACGACGGGCACGCGAAGGAGGTGATGACGTTCGGGCTCGGCAAGATGCTCCTCGGTCGCTACCGGGAGCTCAGCGAGGCCATTTACCAGGACGATCGCAAGCTCGCGATCCGGCGCGCCATCGTGGGCTTCGTCTTGAGCCTGCTCGCGACCGGGACGTTCTACGCCTGCTACGGATCGCTCGCGGTCGCAGCGGCGGCGGGGGCGATCACGCTCGGCAACCTCACGCTGTACGTCGCCGCGTTCCGCCAAGGACAGCAAGCGTTCCAGTCCATTTTGCAGGCGATCGGCGGCATGTACGAGGACAACCTCTACATGTCGAACCTCTTCAAGTTCTTCGGGATCCCCACGAGCCGCGGAGACCGGAGCGCGGCGCTCGACGCGTCCCCCGCCTCCGAGGAGAGCGCGAGCGCCCCGATCGAGGGCGACCCACTCCCCACGACCGACGGGCCCGCGACGAACGGCGCGACGGCGATCGCCGTCGAGGGCGACGGTGCGACGGCGAACGGCGCCGCCCGCACCATCGCGAACGGCGCGCCCCGAAAGAACGGCCGGAGCCCGGGGGCGATCGTGCTCGAGAACGTCGGCTTCCAGTACCCCGGACAGGAGGGCTGGGCGCTCCGCCACGTGTCGCTCGAGGTCCCCGCCGGGCAGTCGCTCGCGCTCGTCGGCCAGAACGGCTCCGGCAAGACGACGCTCATCAAGCTCCTCACCGGCCTCTACAAGCCCACGGAGGGCCGCATCCTCCTCGACGGAAAGGACATCACCACCTGGGACGACGCGGCGCTCAAAGCGCGCATCGGGGTGATCTTCCAGGACTACAACAAGTACCCATTCTCGCTCGGCGAGAACGTCGGCGTCGGCAGCGTCGCGCACATGAGCGAGCGAGACCGAGTCTGGCGCGCCCTCGAGCGAGGCGGCGCCACGGACATCGCCGAGGCCTATCCCAACAAACTCGAGACCCCCCTAGGCCGCTGGTTCAAGAGCGACGGCGTCGAGCTCTCCGGCGGCCAGTGGCAGCGCGTCGCCCTCTCGCGCGCCTTCATGCGCGAAGAAGCCGACATCTTGGTCCTCGACGAGCCCACCAGCGCCCTCGACGCCGAGGCCGAGCAGATCGTCTTCGACCGCTTCCGCGAGCTCGCGAAGGGCCGCACGACCATCGTCATCTCCCACCGCTTCCCCACCGTCCGCTCCGCCGATCGCATCGTCGTACTCGTCAAAGGCGAGATCGACGAGGTCGGCACCCACGCATCCCTCCTAGAGAAAGACGGCAAATACGCCCGCCTCTTCAAGCTACAAGCCCAAGGCTACCTCTGAGCAGCAGCGCGATCCTGAATCACTTCGGGAGCACCGAAGTTCCCGTCCTGAAAGCTCCCCGCTCTGCGAAGCGAGCCGCGCTCTGCCCTCTGCCCCCTTCTCCGCGCGAGCGAAGCGAGCCGCGCTCACCCTCCGCCCCCATCTCCGCGCGAGCGAAGCGAGCCGCGCTCTGCCCCTCTGCCCCCTTCTCCGCGCGAGCGAAAGCGAGCCGCGCTCTGCCCTCTCCGCGCGAGCGAAGCGAGCGCCGCGCCAGTCACCAAGAGCTGGCAGGAAATTCGCGCGATAGGGGTGCTAGCGGAGGCGTGGCTATGGGAGGCGCGCGGAAGCGTGGTCTGCCCACGCTGAGCACGCCGACCGACGCCACGCCTTCGCTAGCGCCCCTAGCGCGCGAATTTCAGAAGGTGCCGTGGAGGCCGGCCCATGCCGGGCCGAGATCGAGCGCGACGGTCGGCTCGCCCTCGCCCGTCTTCGGGGCCTTAGGCTTCACGGTCGCGGCGAGGATGAAGAACGTGGCGCTCGCTGCGAGACCGACCGAGCCCACCACCACGCCGACGTTCGCGACGGTCTGCTGCGTCTTGCCGTCGTCGATGAGATCGTTGTGCGAGGCGTCGGTGCACTTCGTCCCGCACTGCGTCTCGAGATCGCTGAACGTCGACGTCGACATCGCGCCGCCGACCGCGAACATCACCATGCCCGCGACGCCGACGCCGCCGAACGCGATCGCGACGGGGAGGAACGGCGTCTTGCCCTTCTTCGGCGGGGGCTGCGGAGGCGGCGTGACGACGACCGCCGTCGAAGCGCCCGGCGTCAGCGTGACGACCTGACGCTCGCCCTTCTTGAGGTTCAGCTTTTGGCTCGACGTCGCGAACCCGGGGACCTCGAGCGTGAGCTCGACCGGGCCCGGATCGACCGGGAAGTCCTGGCCGAGATCCGCCGGCGCGAGCTGCGCGCCGTTGACGCGCGCGACCGCCCCGGGCGACGTCGTCGAGACGGTGACGTTGATCATCCCGATCAGGTTCTGCACGTCGATGATCTCGTGGGCCGCGCTGTCCCGCGTGGGCTTGTACTTCTGGTCGCCCGCCGCGGCGCGCGCGTCCGCCTCCGCGATCACGCGCTTGAACGTGCGCCAGGACTCCTTGTGGTTCCCCATCTTCGTCTGACAGCGCGCCACGTAGACGAGCGAGTTGGGGCTCGACACGGTGTCGTACGAGGCCTGGAACTTCTGGAGCGCCGTCGGGTACGGACCGCCCGCGTCGTAGATCTTGCGCCCCTCGAGGAAGAGGTCCGTCGCCTTCTTGGTGTCCGCGGGGGACGGCGCAGCGGACGCCGTCTCGACGTGGATCTGCGTCGTGGCGATCGCCGCGCCGAGCAAGAGCGACGCGGTCAAGATGGGCCGGCACGCGACCCGCCACACGGAGACTGGCGACGGGGCCGAGAATCGTGACGGGGCCGAGAATCGCGACGGGGCCGGCGAAGTTCCGCGGAGGACCGCGGCGCGAGCGGAGGCGAAGCGACGAGCGGAGGTGAGGGAGGAGGAGGGTTGGTCGCTCATATGCCTGTCGGAGCTGCGATGGGTGGAGTGCCCGGAGGGCGGTTGGGGTTGCGGTACGTCGGGGGTTGCGCCGTTGGCTTGGCCGAGGGCGCGGCGCTCGGAGCGGCGCTCGCCGAGGGCGGGGCGCTCGCCGGCGGGGCGGTCTCCGTCGCTGGCGTGGTCGGCGAGGCGGCCGGCGGCGCCGCGCTCGTGCTCTCTCTCGCTGGCTGGGTCGGAGCGACCGACGCGCTCGGCGCCGCGCTCCCCGTCGGCGGAGAATCACTCGCCGAGAGGCGCTTCCCGAGCTCGATCCCGCCCACGATGAGGAGGCCCAAGACCACGCCGAGAACGATGAGCTTGAGAAGCTGCCCACGGCCGCGCGGCTTGACCGACGGGACCGCGTCCGCGTCCCCGGGGGCCGCGCCCTGAGCGAGAGGCCGCGGGCGAGACGACACGGGAGAGTCGGGCGCCGTGAGATCGAACGGCGCGGGCGCGTCGACGGACTCGTCGTTGGGGAAGTCGAAGACCGGGAGCGCGCCCGGCGCGGGCACTTGGATGGGCTCGTCCGTCGGGCCAGCCTCCGCGGCGCTGCTCGCGTCCGCGGCTTGTCGCGCGACCTCCACTTTGTCGACGAGCTCCTTCGCCGACACACCGCTCGCGCGCTCGTCGATCGTCGACTCCTCCTCGAACCCGCTCGGTGTCTCGGGCGCGCGCTCGTCCGACTTCGGAGAGAACCCCTCCACCGCCTCCTCGAGCATCTTCCGGCGCGCGTCGAGCTTGTCGCCCACCGCCTCCGCGACGAACGCAGCGACGTCCGCCTCCGAGGCCGGCCTCTCGAACGTCACGTCCAGCGCGCGCAGGTCGAGCTCGACCTCGCGCGCGTTCTGGTAGCGGCGCTTGGGATCCTTCTCGAGCAGCTTCAGCACGATCCGCTCGAAGCCTGGGGTGACCTCCTCGTCCACCTGACGAAGCGGCTTCGGCGCATGGATCGCGATGTTCTCGAGCGTCTGAATCTCCGTGTCGCCCCGGAACGGGTGCTTGCCCGTCGCGAGGACGTAGAGGAGGACGCCCAGCGAGAACAGATCGCTCCGGTGATCGATCGGCAGGC
The DNA here is from genome assembly GCA_046351395.1 of Polyangiaceae bacterium. Lineage (GTDB taxonomy): Bacteria > Myxococcota_A > Polyangia > Polyangiales > Polyangiaceae > CAYYKK01. The sequence goes on along the minus strand of JAXLYP010000046.1, from coordinate 4,112 downwards.
CGCCGATCTGCTCGGGCGACAAATAGGGCGTCTTTCCCTTCACGAGACCGCTCGCGCGCGTGACGTGGAGCCGGCCCTTGGATTTTGCGATCCCGAAGTCGACGATCTTCGCCACGCCAGCGCGGCTCAGGAGGACGTTCGCGGGCGAGATGTCCCGGTGGATCAGCTCGAGCGAGTTGCCCGCGTCGTCCTTGAGCTGGTGGGCCGCGTAGAGTCCGGCGGCCGTCTGCGCGGCGATGCTCACGAGGATGTTCGCCGGGATGCCGCCGAGGGGGACGGCCGCTTGTTGGATGGTCGAGAGCGTCTCCCCGTCGACCCACTCCATCGCGATGTAGAGCAGGTCGTCCGCCTGCCCGAGGCCGAGGATCCCCGCGACGTTGCGGTGTTGAATTTTGGCGGCGACGCGGGACTCGTCGACGAACATCGTCTCGAAGTCCTCCTCGTCGACGAGCTCCGGCAGCATGGTCTTGATTGCAACCATGTTGCCCAGACGCGTCCCCATGCCGTGTTCGCCGGACGATCCGACCTCCCGGCCCGCCCAGACGACGGCCATTCCGCCCCGGGCGATCGGCGCGATGAGCTCGTACGCCGCCCCCTGCGCCTCGAGCACGGCGCCCGGGTGGATCTGATCGATGCCGTGCCCCCGATGCCCGGCGCGCGTCTTGAGCTTCGCCTTCGGCACGGGCACGGGCTGCGTCGCCTTCGTCGGCGCTTTGGGCTCCGTCGTGGCGTCGCTCGCGAACGGAGCGCGCGGCGAGAGGGGCTCGGTCGTCGCGACGGGTCGGGCGATGGGGAGGATCTCGTCCACCGGAGCCTGGATGCCGAGCAGCGTCGCCGTCCGCTTCCGCCCCCCGATCGGCGCGCCCGGCACGCCGTTCGTCGCCGGGGGCGCGGCGGGTGCGGCCTTCGCGGGCTTCGCCTCCTCCTCGACCATGTCAGCGTCCGTGAGCTCGACGGAGCTCGCCCGCGGGTTCGGCGCCTCCTCGGGCGCGGTGTCGGCGACGGGCGGCTGGCTCGGGGTGAGATCCTTGCCGAACCCGAGCAGCGTCTTCGCCGGGAGTCGGCCGAGCTTCGGGCGCTGCGAGACGGGCCCCGCTTCGCCCGCACCCGGGAGCGTCGCGCCGTTCCGCTGCGGCGACACGGCCTGCATGCCCGCGGTCGAGGTCGTCCGCGGAGCGAGCGGCGGGCGAGGGAGCGCGCCCGCCATCGGCACGGTCGTCGCCGGGGTTCGCACCGGCGCGGGCGCCGGGGTCTGCGCCGCGGCGGGCGGGGGAGTGGGCGTCGCGGCGCTGGAGGTGGGCTTCGGCGCCGCCGACATGCGATCGGAGAACGGCATCGTCCCGCGGGCGGCGGGCGCGGCCTTCGCGCCGCTCGCGCGCGCGGCCTGGACCAGCTCGGCGACGGTCTCGCGGGTCGCGATGAACGCGGTCCCCGCGGCCTCGAGCGCGGTCGCGAACTCGTCGAACGTCTTGAAGCGCTCGCCTCGATCGCGCGAGAGCGCCTTCTTCAGCGCGTCGTTGACCTCGGCGGGGAGATCCGCGCGGACGGAGGACGCCTGCGGGATCGTGCTGGTGAGGACCTTCTGGACGACCGCGGCCTCCATCTTCGAGGCGAAGAGGCGCTGCTTCGTCACGAGCTCGAAGACGAGCGCGGCCACGCTGAAGAGATCGCTCTCCTCGTCGGCCACGGAGAGGTTCTGGCCGAGCGTCGAGCTCATCGCCCGGACGCGCTCCGGCGCGGCGTACGAGAGGCGCTCGAGGTTCTTCACGTAGTGCGCGCCGAACCGCCAGAGCGCTTGGTCGAACTGGAAGCCGCTCACGCGCGCGACGCCGTCCGACGCGATGTAGACGCACCAGGGGCCGACCTCGCCGTGCCCGAGCGCCGGTTGATGCGCGTGCGCGGCCGAGAACCCCTCGATGACGTCGATGGCGATCCGCAGCGCGACGGGCACGGGAAGACCATCGGCGCCCGCGAGTCGGAGCACGTTCGCGAGGGACTCACCGCCGTACTCCACCGCGACCCAGGGCTCGCCCTCCTGCACGCCCGCGTCGAGGACGGCGAGGACGTTCGTGTGCTGGAGGTCCTTCGCCTGCTCCGCGGCCCGCACCAGCGCCTCGACGACGCTCGGCGCCTTCGCCATGTGCTTGTGGACCTTGTGGATCGTGACCTCGCGCGCCTCCGCAGCGGAAGCTCCGTCGTCCGGAGCGGCGAGCCAGCTCGTCCCGACGTTGCTCGTGACGAGCTCCCGCAGGAGCTCGAACCGCCCGAGCTTGTGTCCGTTGGGCTGGGGTGTGCGCGAAAGCGCCATGGGCGGCACCAGGCTAGCAGTTCGCTCGATCAAACCACAACCGAACGGCGCGCGCAGGCCTCCCCCCTTCCCGCCGCGGTCCTCCACGGATAGCAGCAGCCCATGTCGGACGCGCCGCGAAACGGAGGCCCGAGCGCCGAGCCCCAGGATCGGTTCACGCGACACGAGGGCCCGAACCACGAGGGGCTCGAGCGCGCGTCCCCCTACCCCGTCTCACGGCTCGCGCCCGTCATCGATCTCGTCGACGTCGCGCGCGAGATCCAAGCCGCGGACGCCATCCTGAGCGTGAAGATGACGGCGGAGCTCTCGATCATCGCCGAGCAGATCCGCGCGCTGCAGGAGCGCGCGCGCGCCGCGCTCGCCGCCGCGGAGGAGAGCGCGCGCCTCCACCGCGCGACGTGCTCCTTCAAGAAGCGGCCCGGCCACGTGTACCACCTCTACCGAAAGACCTCCGGGGGGCTCTACTTCTCCATGCTCTCGCCCGAGGAGTGGGGCGGGCGGTGCCCTGACGCCTTCGAGGGTTCGTACCGGCTCGAGATCGACATGACGTTCGCCCGCGTGTAAGCGATCGTCGCGCGGCGGTTCGGCGGCGGCGACAGAGCGGCGAGAGAGCGGCGAGAGAGCGGCGAGAGAGCGGCGAGAGAGCGGCGAGAGAGCGGCTCAGTAACCGGCCATGAGCGCGTCGTAGAGGACCTTGCCGTACTCGCGGTAGCCCTTGATGGTGAGGTGGATCCCGTCCTTCTGGACGCGGGGCTCCTCCTCGTCGCGCATCCTCGCCATCGCGCCCTTGCCGCCCATGCGGGTGTACGCGTCGAACCAGAAGCAGCCGAGCCGCGTCGCGGCGGCGCTGAGCTCCGCGTTCACCTTCGGGACGGTCTCCTCCGCGTCCACGCGATCCGTCGCGGAGACGATCACGCAGTCCGCGTTCGGCGCGGACGCCCTCACCCGGGCGAGCAGGGCGTCGACCTGGCCTCCGAGTTTGTCGTACTTCTCCGCGTGTTCGCCCGCCTCGTTCGTGCCGTACTCGAGCACGACGAGATCCGGAGGCCGGCGGCTCACCTCGGCTTCCCATGCCTTCTCATCCCACGCGAGCGCGGTCGCGTAGCGCGCGCCGTTGATGCCGAGCGTGTCGAGGACCACGCCCGCGTTCGTCGCCGCGTCCGTCTCCACGACGAGGCCGAGGAAGTCGGGCGAGCCCTTCGCGGGCGCGGCGCAGAACTCGGCGTGGCCGTCCGCGTCCGAGGGAAGCTCCCCCCGAAACGTCGCGTGGCGCAGCACGCCCTCGGGCTCGTCCTTGCTCGCCGTGAGCGTGGTCGAGGGGACGCCGGTCGCCTCGATGGCGATGCGGTCGTGTGGCTCCTTCATGCGGTACACGAAGTCGAAGAGCGGCGCCGCCCCGAGCTTCGTGAGCTCCACCTTCGCGCTCGGCGCGTCCGCGGTCCCGCCCATCGCGATGCCGCCGAGGCCGAACACGCCGTCCGCCTCGTGCTTCACGCCCGACGGCTTCTTCGGCCGCATGCGCCATTTGCCGTGGACCGTGAACTTCGCGCCGTCGTGCCGGTAGTCTTTGTACCCGAGGTGGAGGAACCCCGGCCCTCCATCGCCGAACTTGTCCTGCAGCGCGGTGCGGAGCGCGCCCGACCAGAAGTCGGCCTGCGCGTGCGAGTCGCCCATCCAGTAGACGCGGACGTGCGACTTGCGCGAATGATCGGCGAGGCCGCGGAGCGCGCCGTAGAACCGAGCGAGCTCGGGCACCGTCTCGACGCGCGGCGGGGCCTCGACGACGGGGGCTGCGCTCGCGCTC
>JAXLYP010000045.1:0-49030 GCA_046351395.1 Polyangiaceae bacterium | reverse complement strand
TCGGGCGGGACGCGTGCGACGCGCTCATCGCCAGGATCGCAGCAGGCGTCGGCCGCGCCGCGCTGATCCCGCTCGTCGTCTGTCAGCACGCGGGGCCGGCGCTCGTGGCGTGCCTCTCCGACCCGGACGGCGCCGTCCGCGCTCTCTCGTGCGAGGCGCTGGCGCGGGTGGGCGCGACGGTCGCGGTGACCCCTTTGTTCGACCTGCTCCGCGATCGCGACGCTCGCGTGTCGCAGGCAGCGGCCGCGGCGATCCAGGCGCTCGGCACGATCGACACGCGTCGACTCGCGCTCGCGGAGGCGCGCTCCAACGATCCGGGGACCCGACGCGCAGCGCTGCGGATCGTCGCCTACTTCGGCTATCCGGAGGCGATCGACATGCTCGTCGGTGCCATCGACGACGAGGACGAGCGTGTGCGAGAGGCCGCGGTCGTCGGCCTCGCGATGATCGATCACCCGCGCGCCACCGAGACGCTCCTTCGCGCCCTGCGCGAGGGCGCCCCACGTGTCCGCGCCGCCTGCGCCCGTTCGCTCGGCCAGTGCGAAGCCGCGCCCGCGGTCGTGGACGCGCTGGACGTGTCGCTCGACGACGATGACCCTTGGGTGCGGTATTACGCGTGCCAGTCGCTCGGCAAGCTCCGCGCGTCGGATCGAGCGGATCGCGTCGCTGCGAAGCTCGGGGATCCCGCGGGACAGGTTCGGATCGCCTCCGTGGAGGCCCTCGCTCGGCTCGCGGCGGCGGGCGCGGAGACCCGCACGAGCGAGGCGCTGATCGACGCAGCCCGGTCGAGCGACGGTGACCTTCGCCGCGCGGCGCTCGTCGGTCTCGGGATCGCGCGCCGGCCCGAGGGTCTGTCGATCCTCAAGCAGGCCGCGCTCGCCGCGGACGCCGCGACGCGCCTCGTCGCGGTCTCGGCGCTCGCCGAGTTCGACGGCGCGGAGGTGGTCGACGCGCTTCGCTGGGCCGCGTCGGACGCCGAGGAGTCCGTGCGGAGCGCCGCGATCGGGTACCTGTCGACGCGTACGGGGCCGGCCGCGACGAAGGCGCTGCTCGACCTGCTCCTCCAGCCCGCGGTGCGCGAGCGGACCCTCACCGCGCTCGCCGTCGCCGCCGACGAGCGCGTGGAGGGGATCCTCGAGCTGCTCGAGACCGCCTCGGCGGACGTCGCCTCGGTCTACGTCACCGCGCTCACGCGCTTGCGCCGCGCGAGCGCCCACGCGGCGATCGCTGCGGCGCTGCAGTTCGAGAACGTGCACGCCCGGCGCGCGGCAGCCGCGGGGCTCGCGTCCCTCGCGACCGCCGAGAGCCGCGAGGCGCTCCAGCGCGCCGTGTCGGACGCGGATCCCGAGGTCCGGAGGATCTCCGTCGCAGCCATTCGGAGATGACGAGCGAGCTTTCGCCCACGACGTTCGCGATCCTCGCCGCCCTCGTCGAGGATCGCCTCGGCGTGCACTATCGACCCGAGGACAAGCCGATCTTCGAGAGCAAGCTCGGCGAGCGCCTCGTCGCTCGCGGGTTCGGCTCCGCGCTCGACTACTATTACGCGCTCCGGTACGACGACCCCGAGGGCACGGAGTGGGCTCGCCTCTCGGAGGCGCTCCTCGTCGGCGAGACGTACTTCTTCCGGGAGATGTACGCGCTCGACGCCGCGATGACCGCCATCATCGAGCCGGCGCTGGCGGCCCACCCCGGTCGGCGCGCGCGCATCCTCTCGGCTGGCTGCTCGACGGGCGAGGAGCCGCTCTCGCTCGCGATGATGGCGGACGCGCGCGGTATCGGGGGCCGGGTCGAGATCGTGGGCGCGGACGCCAACCGTGACGCGCTCACTCGGGCGGCGCGCGGCGTCTTCCGGGAGCGATCCATGCGCGCACTCCCGAGCGGGTACGCCCGCTATTTCTCGCCCGCTGCCGAGCCCGCGGGGGCTCACCGGATCGACGAGGCCATCCTCGGGCGAGTCGACTTCCGACAGGTGAACCTCCTCGATCGGGCGCGAATCGCCAGCCTGGGCGCGTTCGACCTCGTCCTTTGCAGAAACGTCCTCATCTACTTTCGTGACGACAACGTCGTCGACGTCGCTCGCTCGCTCGCTCGCGCGCTCGCGAAGGATGGGCGCTTGCTCGTCGGCGCGAGCGAGTCGCTGCTCTGCTACGGGACCGAGCTCCGTTGTGAGGAGCGGGAGGGGCCTTCTTCTATCTCGCTCGGCCGCGCGAGGGCTCAAGACCACCGCCCCCGTGTGCTCATTTACCGTCGACGACTCGGCCTTCGCGCGCAAAGTGCTGCGGGAGGTGCTCGTGGCGGATCCTCGCGTCGAGGTCGTAGGGTTTGCGCGCGACGGTGCGGACGCGCTGGAGCGCATCGCCGAGCTCCGCCCTGACGTCGTGACGCTCGATCTGCTGATGCCGTGGTCGACGGGCTCGACGTGCTGCAAGCCTGCACGGGCCCGCGCGCTGCGCTTCGTGGTCGTGAGCACGCTCGACGCGCCGAAGCGAGCTCGTCGTTCGCGCGCCTGGCGCGGCGCGATCGACTTCATCCACAAACCGACGAGCCTCGCGACCGACCGACTCTACGAGCTCGGGGGCGAGCTCGTCTCGAAGGTCCTCGCCGCCGCGCGCGCGAGCGTTCGCTCGCCCGGGGTGGGCGCCGTGGGCCGTGCCTCGCCCTCGACCCGCGACGGGACGCCCCCCGAGATCATCGTCGTCGGCGCCTCGACCGGAGGACCGCGCGCCGTGCGGGCGCTCATCACCGCGCTCCCAGGGGATCTCGCGGCGCCTGTCGCGATCGTCCTCCACATGCCATCCGGCTACGTCGAGACGTTCGCGGATCGTCTGCGCGAGCGCTCCACGCTCTCCGTCGGGATCTCTCGGAGCGGTCAGGCGCTCGAGCCGGGAATGGCGGTCCTCGCCGTCGCGGGAGCGCACTTACTCGTCGCGCGGCGCGATGGTTTCGCCGTCGCGCGGCAGGCGACCGAGCCCGCGGGGCTGCACGTCCCCTCCGTGGATCAGCTGTTCGAGAGCGCGGCGGCCGCCTTCGGCGCGCGCGCGCTCGGCGTCGTGCTCACGGGCATGGGCGACGATGGAGTGCTCGGGGCGCGGGCGCTTCGAGCCGCGGGCGGCACCGTCTGGACCGAGTCTGCGGAGACCGCCGTCATCTTCGGCATGCCCCGCGCAGTGAGGGACGCGGGCGCGTCCGACGCCGAGCTGCCGCTCGGCGCGATCGCCGACGCGTTGACCGCGGTCACGGGGCGCGCGCGGCGCGAGGCTCTCCCGTGACCGCGCTCCGCTCGTCGCCGAGTGCCATTACCGGCGCGTCGCCGACACTCGCGGCGACTTCGCCCCCGACCCGTTCGCCGTCGTCCAGGGTGCCGGCTTCGTCTTCATCGCGCCCTCCAGCACCTGCTGGAGGTTTTCGTGCAGCGGCCCGCGGTAGGGCTCCTGCTTGGACGCCTCGAATTTCTCTTCCATCTCCATCCCGAGCGTCTCGTTCTCCTCGGCGGAGAGGGCCTTCTTCACCTTGGGGAGGAGCTCGGACTCCTCCTCCTTCACGTGATGCTCGACGATCTCCTGGAGGACCGTGACGCGATGGTGGAACCCCTTCTTCATGCGGGCTTCGTCGGCGACGTAGAGCGCGAACTCGACCATTCCATGCTCGACCAAGGACTCTCCGAGGATGTCCTGCATCCCCATCGCCTTCTCGGCGGCCGGATAGAAGAGCTCGCGCTCGATGCCGTCGTGCGCGACGAGGAGCGTAGCGAGCTCGTCGAACAGCGCGCGCTGCTCCTTCGGGTCATCGGACTTCTCGATGCGCTTGAACAGCTTCTCGACCTCGCGGTGCTGCGAGACCAACAAATCGGTTGCTTTCATGTCGCTCTACCCAGGCAAGGGACGATCCGTGTCGGTGACTGTCTGCTTTGGGGCGAGTGCGGTCGCTCGTGTCGCCTTCAGCGACGAACCGCCTCACCCGAGGCGAACCGCGACGCCCGGGGCAAAGTGCCGCGGCAGGCCCCGCACGCAACCGCGTCCCACCACGCATGATTCCCGCCATTCGTGGGGTCTCGGACCTCGAGCGCCCTGGGGGGCGACAAGGCACACCTTTCGCTAGAGCTCAGCGATCACCATGCTGAAGAGGTGTCCGAACGCGGAGAAGTTCCTGGCCCGTACGGTGTCGCTCGGCGTCGTCGATGCGCGCGAGAGCGACGCTCCGCCATGCGTGTTCGTGTTCGTGACGGGGCAGTCGACGCCGTCACAGCGGGACGCGATATGTGTCCTCGCTCGGGCTCAATGGCCCGGGAGGAAGATCATCCTCGCGCCGCGCGTCGCCATCCGCGAGACGGGGGATTTTCCGGCGATCTCCCTCCAGGACGACGACGATCTCAGCGACGTGGGCTGAGCTGCGTCGCGCTACTCCGCCGCGGTCAGCGCCTGCGCCGCGACGTGTCTCGGCAAGTCGACGGTGAAGCACGCGCCGAGCCCCTGTCCCTTGCTCTCGGCGTGGACGCGGCCGTGGTGGAGCTCGACGAGCTCCCTCACGATGAACAGTCCAAGGCCGACGCCCGCGCGCGAGTCCGGCGGAGCGTCCTGAACGAAGCAGCCAAAGATCTCGTCGAGCGCGTCCGGTCGGATCCCGCGCCCAGTGTCCGCGACCGCAAAGACGACGCGGTCCCCGCGACCGTGAACGGTCGAGGTGACGACGCCGCCCTTGGGCGTGAATTTGATGGCATTGGACAGCAGATTCATCACGACCTGGGAGAGCCGGAGCTCGTCGCCACGCACGACGAGGCCACCCTGCGTCTCGATCTTGAGCTCCACGCCCTTCGCCTCCGCGGCCGGCCGGAGCGACTCGACGACCTCCTCGACCAGCTTGCAGAGCGTCACGGGGGTCGCCTCGATCGAGAGCTTCGCGTTCTGGATGCGCGACACGTCGAGGAGCCCCTCGACGAGGGCCGCTTGCGTCAGCGCGCTCCGCTCGATGATGTCCACTGCGCGCTGACGCCGCTCGGGCGTGAGCCCGGTCTCGCGGAGGAGTCTTGTCCACCCGAGGAGCGCGAAGAGCGGACCTCGCAGTTCATGGGACAGCATCGCGAGGGCGCGATCGGCGTCGACGACGCGCTGACCCCCATCCTGTCGGTCACGATGCACGCGTCCGGGCTGCACTCGAACGCCTCTTGGAACCCGCCGCGCTCGCGCTCGAGCTGGTCCAGGGTGGAAGAGAGTTGCTCCTCCTGCACGGCGAGCTCCTCGTTCGCCACGTCCAGCTCTCGCTCGAGGTTCGCCGCGAGCTCCAACGCCTCCGTCGAGAGCGCGCGGGGGCTCACGCTGGCGGGCAGCGCGCCGTCCGACGTCCACTTCGCGTGGATGCGCTCGCGACTCGATCGGAGCTCGGCGATGCGCGCGCGGAAGCGCTCGAGTCGCTGCGGTGAGATTCGATGGCGCTCGCTGCGCTCTTGGACCCATCTTTCGTTCACGGAAGACTCCCCTCTCGTCGGTCGCGTTGACGGTGCGCGGAGCACCGCGCGCGGGCACGAGCGCGTCTGATGCGCCCTTACCTCGAAGTGCCGTCTTACCGCGAGCGCCGGGCCGAACAGCCCTCGATCGTGCCGTTGCGGATGAATGCCACGCGGGGCGCTTTGTCCCCGCGATTCGTTCAGTCGTCCGCGCCGACCGCGCCGCGGGCCATCGCAGCGCCGAGAAGCGCGATCGCGAGCGAGTGCGGGAGCGCGTCGTAGCTCCTCCGGCCGAGCCAAAAGTACGCCCGCCCCGGAAGGTCGGCGGGTCGGTCTCCGCGATGAGGCGAGCATCTCGATCTACTGACTCGGGCGAGCATTGGACAATCTCTCGAGGCGCATCCTATCCATGCGCGTACGTGGCAATGCTCCGGGGCGTTCCTGCGATCACGTCGGCTCCCTTCCGCGCATGACGCGCGCCCACCGCCGCCGACGACCGCTGATCGGCGCCTGCGCGCGCTGCGCTATCCCGTCCGAAGCTCGGGCGTGATGTCTCGCTCGGCCGCGATGTCCCGAACTCCGTCGCGTGGCCGCTCGATGCACGCCGATGGGCTTGCGAGCCCATCGGCGCGCGCTCATCGTGGGGCGTGATCACCGAACAGCCGCTCGACCGATTCTGGATCGCGGAGCGGCTTCGCGAGATCTCGGACTTGGTCCGGATCCGTGACGAGGAGTATTTCCCGTCGCGCACCTATCGGCGCGCAGCGGAGACCCTCGAGGCGACGCCGACGCTCGAGCTCGAGCGCCGGCTGCACGAAGGGTCCCTCGAGGGGCTCGCGTACGTCGGCCCGGTGATCGCGGAGCAGATTGTCTGCTTCGCGACGTCGGGCCGCTCGGCGCTGCTCGACGAGCTCCGACGCGAGCTCCCCCGCAGTCTCCTCGAGCTCCACCGCGTCCGAGGCATGAGCCTCGAGAAGGCGAAGCGGCTCCGCGCCGCGATCGGCGTCTCCTCCGTGGACGATCTCGCGCGCGCCTGCGAAGAAGGCCGCGTGCGAACGGTGCGCGGGTTCGGCCTCAAGACGGAGCAGTCTCTCGCCCGTGCGGTGGAGGACTATCGACGCCAGCCGGATCACGTACGACACCTCACCGCGGTGGAGATCTTCGACGCGGTCTCGATGCACCTCGCCCGAGAGCGCGCCGTGCTCGACATCTGGCCGGCGGGCGAGATCCGGCGCGGGCTCGAGACGACGGGCGAGATCGGCCTCGTGTGTCCGTCGTCCGACCCTGCGCGGGTGATCGAGCACTTCGGTGACTATCCGCTCCTCGCGCGCATCGTGTCGACGGAGGACTCCGCCTCTGCGCGCGTCGCCACGGCGCGGCTCGCGTCCGGGGTCTCGATCCGCGTCGCGGCCTGTGTGCCGGAGCGCGCGGCGGAGACGCTCTTCACCGAGACCGGGCCCGCGCTCCACGTCCTCGAGGTGCGCGCGCGCATGCCAGACCGGAGCGCGGAGGAGCGCCACGCGAGCGACGAGGTCGAGCTCTACCGCCGCGCGGGGATGCGCTTCGTCGAGCCCGAGGTGCGGGACGATCCCCGGCTGGTGGAGGAGCGCTGCGCGGTCGACGCCGCGCCCCTCGTCCGCGGCGAGGACATTCTGGGCGCGGTGCATTGCCACACCACCCACTCGGACGGCCGGGAGACCGTCTTCGAGATGGCGAGGCGCGCGAAGGAGCTCGGCTTCGCCTACATCACGATCACCGATCACTCACCCTCGGCGCACTACGCGAGCGGCGTCCCGATCGATCGCCTTCGCGCGCAGTGGGACGAGATCGCCGAGGCAGAGGAGAAGGTCGGCATTCGGGTGTTCCGAGGGACGGAGTCGGACATCCTCGCGGACGGCGCGCTCGACTATCCCGACTCCATCCTCGAGCAGCTCGACGTGGTGATCGCGAGCATCCACAGCCGGCACCGCATGACGCCCGAGGCGATGACCGAGCGCATCGTGCGGTGCATGCAGCTGCCTTGCTTCAAGATCTGGGGCCACCCGCTCGGGCGGCTGATCCTCCGCCGGCCTCCGATCCAGTGCGACGTCGCGCGCATCCTCGACGTGGTCGCCGCGTCGAACGCCGCGATCGAGATCAACGGCGACCCGTATCGCCTGGACCTCGCGCCGGAGTGGGCGCGCCTCGCGCGGCGCCGAGGCATCCGTTTCGTCCTTTCGTCGGACGCCCACTCGACCCGCGGGCTCGAGAGCGTGCGGTACGCGGTTCGGGTGGCGCGGCGCAGCGGCCTCGCCGCGGCAGACATCCTCAACACGAGTGACAGAGAGGCGTTCGCTGCCGCGGTCGCGCCGACGGGGATCCCGCGTCGACCGGGCTGAGCTTCGCCCAAAAGTCAGCCCCTTTTTCCAGAGACGTCGCTCTTCGCTCCGAGCACGACGGCGAGGGGCACCCGCTTTGCAGAGAGCGTCTGTCCTACGACGCACGACAAGGAGACGACTCATGAGGAACGTGATCCTCTTTCGCGCGCTCGCAGCTGGAGCGCTCGTCGCGGCGCTCGGCTCGGGCTGTCAAGACAAGGCGCCCGCGCCGGACAACACGAAGGTGAACCAGCGCGACACGAAGACCGAGGCTTCGGCGACGAAGACGCCGCTCGATCAAGGACAAAACAAGGGTGACATCGACATCACCGCCGCGATCCGGCGCGACTTGATGAGCAATGATCGCCTGTCCACGACGGCGAAGAACGTGAAGATCATCACCACCGACGGCAATGTCACGCTGCGCGGACCAGTCAAATCGGAGGGCGAGCGGGCGGACATTGCGGCCGCCGTCGAGCACGTCGACGGCGTGCGCCAAGTGGACAATCAGCTCGAGGTCGCGCCCTGAGGGCGACGGCGCGCGGCTCCGGTCGCGCAAGTTGTGGAGCGCCGAGGCGCTCGATTCTGCCGCGGCTCGGCCGCGGAAAGGGAACGTACAATGGCAACCAGCAAGAAGGCAGTGATGGGCTTGGTCAACACCTACGGCGAGGCGGAGACGGTCGTGGCCGATTTGCTCCGCGTAGGCTTCCGCCGAGATGATCTCTCGGTCCTCTTCCCGGACGTCCAATCGACGCGCGAGTTCGCGTTCGCGAAGCAGACGAAGGCGCCGGAGGGAGCGGCGACGGGCGCCGGCGTCGGCGGCGCGGTCGGTGGGACGATTGGCCTGCTCGCGGGCATCGGCGCGCTCGCGATCCCGGGGCTCGGGCCCTTCATCGCCGCGGGCCCCATCCTCGCTGCGCTCTCGGGCGCGGCGGCGGGCGGCGTCGTCGGCGGGCTCACCGGGACGCTCGTCGGGCTCGGTATCCCCGAGATCGAGGCGAAGAAGTACGAGGAGCACGCGAAGAACGGCCGCATCCTCATCGCGGTCCACACCGAGAACGACGACGAGGTCTCGCGCGCGAAGCGCGTCCTTCGGCGCGACGACGCGAAGGACATCGGGACGGTCCGCGAGGTCACGCGCTGAGGCGAGATCCCCGCGCCACGAGCGGGTCATGCGCTTCGGCGTGTGACCCGCTCTCCTTTCTCACGAGCGCAGAGTCGGCGGGCCTCCGCGCTCACTCGGGCGTACCGCAGGCGGCCCAAATGTAGAACTGCTGCGCCGCGCTGTCGGGCAGGGACGAATCCTCCGGCATCGAGCCGTCCGCGATCGTCTCCGCGCCCGACTGGGCTGCTTGCTTCGCGTACGCATAGGTGTCGTAGCGCACGCGCTCTTCGGCGCGACCCGCGCCGTGGCAGTCCGTGCAGTACGCCATGACGCTCGAGAGCTGCGAATACGTCGGGATCGTCGCCGTCGCGCAGTCCACGGTCGGAACGGCGCCGATGCTGCAGCTCGGGAGGAGCCCGAGCAGACCGAGCCCGGCGAGGACGAACACGAGCGAAGCGGATGCAACGAGGGAGCGAGGTCGGGTCATGCCGGTCCTTGCCCGGGTGGCCGTCGACCCTTCGCGGGTCGACCGACGATCTCCCTTTCGGAGGTGCCGTCGCGGCGTATTCTAGGGTCACATGCGCTTTCGTCGACGAGCTTGGGTATTGGGTTTCATTCTCCTCGTGGCGTGCGACGACGCGGTGACCTCGTCGTCGTCCGGCAGCGGCTCGACCGGTTCGAGCACGAGCTCGAGCGGTGGCGCGACCTCGGCGTCGTCGTCGAGCGGGTTCGCGGCGGGCGGCTCCGGTGGCGGGTGCGCGCAAGGGTCCCCGTGCATGGGCGGCGTCTGCACCGAGGGGAACGTCTGCTGTCCCATCGACCAGGCGTGCAACGGCCACTGCTGCGCGGCGACGGAGGCTTGCTCGTTCGGCGCGTGCGCGACCCCGGGCGCCGACTGCACGGACTCGACCGAGTGTCCCACGGGCCAGTACTGCGAGTTCTCGCTCGGCGTGCCGCTCCCGCCGCCCGATCCCATGTGCGTCGCCGGGGCGCCCGTCTCGACGGGCAAGTGTCTTCCAAAGCCGCCGGATTGTGCGCCCGGGCAGCTGCCCGATCCAGAGAACCCCGAGTGCGTCGCGAAGTGCGAAGTCATCCCCGCGTTCCCCGCGTTTTCCCCCGTCCTCAAGTACAGCTACGGCGGCATGGTCGTCGCGCCGTTCTCGGACGACATCATGATGACGCCCGTCGTCACCCAGCTCGACGACGACGACTGTGACGGCAAGATCACGAGCCGAGACATTCCGGACATCGTCTTCTCGACGTTCTCGAACGGGCAGTACCACTCGGGCGGCGTGCTCCACGCGATCAGCGTCGTGAAGGGCGCGGTCGTCTCCAAGTGGACGGCGATGAACGTGAACCCGACGAAGCAGCTCGCCGCGGGGGACCTCGACGGGATGCCCGGGAGCGAGATCATCGGGTGCACGGCCGGCGCGAGCCCCGTCCCCACGGCGTTCAAGCCGGACGGCACGGTGCTCTGGAGCGCGCCGGCGATGGCGTGCTTCATGCCATCCATCGCGGATCTGGACCACGACGGCGCGCCCGAGGTCATCGTGGAGGGAGGCATCCTCGATGGGAAGACAGGCGCGTTGAAGCACGCGTTCTCCGCGCCGCTCGCGGGCTCTTTCGTCGTGAGCGACGTGACGGGGGACGGCGTCCTCGACATCGTCACGGGCAGCCAAATCTTCGACGCGAGCGGCGTCCTCGTCGTCGACATCGGGACCGCCAACACGAGCTTCTCGTTCGGCACCGAGGACTGGAAGAGTCCGTGGCCCGCGATCGGCGACTTCGACAAGAACGGCACGCCCGAGATCGCGGTCGTCGACAACCTGAATCACGCCCTGCTCGTTTGGCGATACGACGCGGCGGCCGCGAGCAAGTTCGCGATGGTCCGGTCCGCGATCGACATCAACGCCAAGTTCGCGATGAACAACTGCACGGGCTGGGGCGCGACCCACGGCGGCGGACCGCCCACGATCGCCGACTTCAACGGTGACGGCACGCCCGACGTCGCGACCGCCGGCGGCATCGGCTATATCGTGTTCGACGGAAAGAAGCTCATCGACCCGATGGTCGCGGGCCCCGAGACCATCCTTTGGGCGAACCCGACCGTCGATTGCTCGTCCGCGTCGACCGGCAGCACGGTCTTCGATTTCGACGGCGACGGGAAGGCGGAGGTCGTCTACAGCGATCAGCAGCGCCTCCGCATCTACGACGGCTCGACCGGGAATGTCCTCTTCGAGACGTGCAACACGACGGCGACCCTGATCGAGAACCCGGTCGTCGCGGACGTCGACAACGACGGGCACGCCGACATCGTCGCGGTCTCGAACGCTTACGCGCACGCGACCCCGACCATCCAATGCAACGACGGGACGCACGACAGCCAATCGGGCGTGCGAATCTTCACCGCCGCGGACGGCTCGTGGGTGCGCACGCGGCGCATCTGGAACGAGCACGCGTACCACGTGACCAACGTGAACGAAGACGGGACGATCCCGCAGAACGAACCCGCCAATTGGACGCAGACTGGGCTCGACAATTTTAGGCAAAACAAGCAGCCCGGGAGCGAGTTCGCCGCGCCCGACGCGGTCGTGACGGTCGAGCCGGCGTGCGCCGGCGGATACAACATCGTCGCGACCGTGCGAAACCTCGGCGAGGCCGCGCTCCCCGCGGGCGTGCCCGTCGGGTTCTACCAAGGCACGCCCGGCGCCGGCACCCAGGTCGGCAGCCTTAGCACGCAGACGATCCTCTACCCCTTCGAGGCCGAGACGCTGACGTTGAGCCTCCCGACGGCGCTCTCGGGGACGATCTTCGCGATCGTCGACGACGGCGCCGCGCCTCACCCGGAGTGGGCCGAGTGCCGGACGGACAACAACACCGGCGCGGCCGTGGACGCGAACTGCAACGTGCCGCAGTAGTGATGCCGCCCCGCCCGAGCGAGGAGCGCGGCGTGGTGCGCCGCGAGTCACTCCCGTGACCGAGCCGTGGGCGGCGGAGCGCGTGGTCGACGCCGAGCTCGCGCGGCAGCTGGTCCGCAGCCAATTCGATCTGGAGGCGGACCGCGTCGAGCCGTTCGGAGAGGGTTGGGACAACACGGCGCTCCTCGTGGACGGCGAGTGGCTGTTTCGCTTTCCTCGACGCGCCGTCGCGGTCCCGCTCGTCGAGCTCGAGATCGCCCTCCTGCCCTCGCTCGCGGCGCGCGGGCTCGGCCTCGCGGTGCCGGATCCGCGGCACGTCGGGCGGCCGACAGCGCGCTACCCATGGCCGTTCGCCGGCTATCGCTTGCTGCGTGGGCGGCCGGCGTCGGACGTCGAGCTCTCGAGCGAGGCCCGAGGCGCGACCGCCGGTCCGCTCGGCCGCTTCCTCCGTCGGCTCCACGACGTGCCCCCATCGGACGCGCCCGGGGTGGCGCCCGAGGGGCTGGGGCGCCTCGATCCGGCGCGCCGTGCCCCGCTCGTCCGTGAGCGTTTGGCGAAGCTCGACGCCACGGGCGACCTTCCGCTCCCCATCGGCGTCTTCGAGGCCATCGTCGAGGAGGCGCCTGGGGCCGGGCCTCCGCGCACGCTGTGCCACGGGGATCTCTATTCCAGGCATTTGCTCGTCGACGAGCGGGGGGCGCTCACCTCTGTCATCGATTGGGGGGACGCGCACGTCGGGGATTCCGCGGTCGACCTCGCCATCGTCGCGTCCTTTCTGCCCGCGTCGTCCCGAGGTGCGTTCGTTCAGGAGTACGGCTCGATCGACGCCGAGACCTGGGCGCGCGCCCGCTTCCGCGCGCTCATCACGGCGACGGCCCTCGTGCTCTACGGGAAGGACCGCTCGGACGCCGCGGCCGCCCGGGAAGGGGTGTGGGCGCTTCGAGCGCTGGGCGCGTCGTAAGGTTCGCGCGGCTTCCGCGTTGTCCCCTCGACGAGGCCGCCATCCTCCCGGCCGCCGGTTCCGAAGCGCACGAAATGGTTTTCCCCAGTCGAGCTTCCACCCGTCCGACCGACCCAACCCCTCCCATCCCTCCACGAGATCTCGCGCTCATGCTCAATCGACGATCGTTCCTCGCCTCCACGCTCTTCCTCTGCTGCTCTGCGCTCGCCGGCGGATCGGCCGCTTGCACGACGGGCATCCCCGTCGAGCCGCGGCCGGCGCTCGAGCCGCCCTCACCCGTGGAGGCGAAGACGTTCGCCAAAGGCTCGAACGCGTTCGGCGTAGATCTCTACAAGGCGATCGCCGACCAGCGCGGCAACCTGCTCGTCTCCCCGGCGAGCGTATCGATGGCGCTCGCGATGACGTGGGCCGGCGCGAAGGGCGAGACGGCGGAGGAGATGAAGAAGGTCCTCCACTTCGAGGGCTCCCCGGCGGACGTCGCGGTCGCGGCGGGGAAGCTCTCGGCTGCGCTCGAGGATCCGGCGCGCCCCCTCCAATTCCGTATCGCGAACCAGCTCTTCGGAGAGGCCTCGATCGAGCTCGAGCCGCCGTTCCTCGATCAGACGAGGGCCGCGTTCGGCGCGCCCCTCGTGCAGGTCGACTTCAAGAAGGCGTTCGGCGCGGCGCGCGTGAAGATCAACGACTGGGTCTCGGCGAAGACGGACAAGCGCATCCGCGACCTCATCCCCGAGGGCGGCGTCAGCGAGGACACTCGGCTCGTGCTCGTGAACGCCCTCTACTTCATGGGAGATTGGGAGCAGACATTCGAGAAGGAGTCCACGTACGACGGTGACTTCACCACCGGCGCCGGGGAGGCGAAGAAGGTCCCGATGATGCACTCACCGGATCACGCCTCCTACAAGTTCGCGGCGAAGGACGGCGTGAAGGCGCTCTCGATGCCCTACAAGGGCGGCTCGATGTCGATGCTCTTCCTCCTACCCGACGCGAAGGACGGGCTGCCTGCGCTCGAGAAGTCGCTCACCGCGGAGGGGATCGAGGGGCTCGTGGGCTCGCTCGAGGACAACAAGCGCGTCGCGGTGACGCTCCCGAAGTTCGAGATCGACCCGGCGAGCTCGCTCTCTCTCGGGGACACGCTCGCGAAGCTGGGCATGAAGACCGCGTTCGACGAGCGAAAGGCCGACTTTACGTCGATCTTCAACCCGCCCCAACCGGACGACCGGCTCCACATCGAGAAGGTGTTCCACAAGGCGTTCCTCAAGCTCGACGAGAAGGGGACGGAGGCGGCCGCGGCGAGCGCGGTGTCGATGGCGAAGGCGACGGCTGCGATCATGAACGACGGCGAGTTCGTCGCGGATCACCCGTTCCTGTTCGTCCTCCGGGACGAGTCGTCCGGGCTCGCGCTCTTCATCGGCCGCGTGGACGATCCGTCCTCCCGTTGAGGGTCAGAACACCCTGAAGAACGAGCGAGGCGCGCGCTTCTTGCGCGTGCAGCGCGTGGCCGCATCCATGTAACAGACAGTGAGGGCGCGCCGGGCCTTCCCGACGCGTCCGCGGCCGGAGCGGTGCCACGCGTGGTTGTGGATGAGCAGGACGTCCCCCGCCTCGGCCGGGAGCAGGACTGTCTGCTCCGGCGCCTTGCGCGCGAACACGTCCGCAGGCACCACCCCGCCGATGGGCGTGGCGAGGCCGTCCTCGTGGGACCCGGGGACGATCTCGATGCACCCGCCGTCCTCCGGCGCGTCGTCGAGCGCGGTCCAAATCTGGAGGATGGGATCCCGATCGAGCCCCCAGAAGTCCCCGCCGTCCTGGTGCCACGGGATGTTGCTCCCGCCGTGCTCCGCCGCCTTGTTGAACACGCAAGCGCGATACAGAGTGACGGCCTCGCCGAGCACCGCGCGCGTGACGGCGCGGAACTCGTCGCGGCGGATGTAATCGCGAAACAAGGGGTCGAGCTCGAGCTTCTCGACCTTCCTGTACCGGAGCGACGGGCCTTCGTAGCCCTTGCCGTAGGTCAGATCGTCGTAGTCGCCGCTCGCGCTGTCGATCTGGAAGAACATCCCCGGGTACGCGACCTCGCCCATCATGATGGCGTCGATCCGGTCCCGGAGGGCGGAGATCTCCGCCGCGTCCGCGATCTTCCCGAGGCGCGCGTAGCCGTGCGCTCGATAGTGGGCCACCGCGTCCTCGAGCGCGCGCGTCACGGAGTCTTCGCGAGCCGGGCGTAGTGCGTGTCCGTCCCCGTCCAGGCGCGCTCGAGCGCGTCGAGCGCGGCGACACAAGCGGGCTCGAGCCGCGTCGCGACCCCTTGGATCGCAGCGTCGAGCTGCGCGGCGTTCGCGGGGCCCACGAGCACCGAGTCGACGACCGAGCGCGTGCCCGGGAACGCGTACGCGAGATCGACGAGCGACACGCCGTGCGTCGCGGCGATCTTCGCGACGTCGGCCGCGCGCGCGAACATCGCGTCGCTGACGTACCGCCGCTTGTAGAGCGGGTTCGTGTCGAGGCGCGAGCCCTTCTCGGCCTTCGCCGTGTCGAACGCGTGGCGGCCCGTGAGGAGCCCGCCCGCGAGCGCATTGTACACCGTGAGGTGGATCGGGAACGCCGCGCGGAACGCGAGGTACTCGATCTCGAGCTCTCGATGCAGACAGTTGTAGAGGTGCTGCGCGCAAGCGGGGGCCGCGAGGCCGATCTCGCGCGCGACGCCGAGCATCTCGAGGATCTGCCACGACGCGTAGTTCGAGACGCCCCACGCGCGCGCCTTGCCCGCGCGGAGGACGTCGGCGAGCGCGGTCAGCGTCTCGCGGATGGGCGTTCCCGCGTCTGGGACGTGCAGGTAGTAGACGTCCACGTGATCGGTGCCGAGGCGCGCGAGGCTCTCGTCGATCGAGGCCCGCACGCGGTCTGCGCCGAGGCCCTCCTTCTTCCAGGCCCCGACCTTCGTCGCGATCTCCACCTCCGCGCGCTTCGAAGAGGACGAGAGCTCGAGCGCCTTTCCGAGGATCCGCTCGCTCTCGCCCGAGCAGTAGATGTTCGCCGTGTCGAAGCAGGTCACGCCGCGCTCGCGCGCCCGCCGAATCACCTCGATCGACTCCGGCTCCTTCGTGCGCTCACCGAAGTTCATCGTGCCGAGGACGATCCTCGGCGGTTCGTTCGGCGCGCGGAGCTCGGCGAGGCGAAGAGGCGTCGACATGATCAGATCGTGGTGGGGTCGGCGTGCGGCGGTTTGTAGGGAGCCGGCGTCTCGGGCTTCGGGGTCGGCGTGGACGTCGGAGCGACGCTGGCGGACGGCGGCGCTGGAGGAGTGTCCTCGCTCGCGGGAGGGGGCGGCGCGCTCTCCGTGACGGTCGGAGCCGCGACCGCCGAGGGAGCCCCCGGAGAGGGGAGCGCGAGATCGAGGAGCGCCCTGCCGCTCGTGAACTTCTCGACGTTCTCGCCGGCGGCTTTCATCGCGTCCTCGAGCCCGTCGTAGGGCCAGTCCGCCGTCAGCATGACGACGTCCGCCCGCGGTTTCACCTTGATGCTCTGGAGCATGCGCTTCACCCCGTACGTGTCCGGCAGGAGCAAGAGCGCGATGCCTCGGAGGTTCCCGAGGGTCCCCTCGATCTCGTTCGACAGGACGTCGACCGAGACCTGGCGCGGCACGACCTCGATGTTGAGCTGCGGCTTCGACCCGAGCTTCAAATAGCCACCGAGCCGCTTCGAGTGCCCGAACATTCCGGGGTCGAGCATCATGCTGCTCGCGCTCGACTTGAAGCGCTGGAGCGCGTTCTCGGTGATGACGAAGCTCATCCCGCCGGACCCCGCGAGGCCGAGGCTCGTCCACTCGTCCGACTCGGGGATCGCCGCCTGGAGCAGGCCGTGGTCGTTCGCGATGATCACCGTCGAGTCCTCCGCCTGCGTCACCTCGAGGCCGTTCGGCCCGTAGAGGATGCCGCCCTTCACGGTGAGATCCGTCGCGCCCTGCTCCTCGAGGAACGTCTTCAGGCCCTTCACGACGTCCGAGCGGTTGAACCTCGCCTCGTGGAAGTACCCGCCGATGAGCACGACCCAGCGGACGGCGTCGGGCGTCGCGACGACGATCTCGCGCAAGTCGCTCGTGAGGTCGATGCCCGTCAGCTTCTTCAGCTTCGACGCGCGCTCCTTCGCCTCCTTCGAGCCGTCGAACTTGCCGACGACGTGCTCGCGGAACGGCTTCCAGAGGTAGAGCTCCTTCGCGTCGATCCGGAACGCCATCACGGTGCCGCCCGGGATGTGCTTCACCGCGGTCGGGTCGTACCGGAAGACGAGGATGTACGCGATCGGGGTCGCGATCGCGACGAGCAGCAGCGCCCCGATCAGGAAGAAGGGCCAGAGCTTTCGGCGCTTCTTGACTTGGCCCTCGACGGGCGGAGGCGGCGGCTCCTCCCCGTCGACGTCCCCCTCGGCGTCGGCGTCGGCGTCCGGGGCCGCTGCGGGATCCGCGGGGACCTCGTCGTCCATCGTGTTGCGATCACCCGTGGTCGGCTCGCCCCCCTCGGTCGCGGCCGAGAGCGCGCCGTCGTCCACGGTCGTCCGCTCGAGCGCCTCGAGCGCGTCCGGCATGGTGTTCGAGATCGCGCGAGCGCCCGCGGGCAGTTCCTCCGGAATGGTCGTGCCCGCGCTCGCGGCGGTCGGGCTCACGGAGCGCGGAGCTTCGTCGAGCGGATCCGTCGGCATCACCATGGTGCCGCCGAGCGTCACCTTCGCGGGCGCGGGCTCCACGGGGGGCAGGGGATCCGGATCGGTGGGGTGTGGCTTCGGATCGTCGTCAGCCATCGGTCCTCGGTCGTTCGCGCGGGGGCTGCTCGGGGGTCGGAGGCGCCGCGCCGTTGCTGGGGCTCGCGGCCGGTCGCGTCGCCTCCCCGCCTCTCAGCAGCGGGAGGATGAGCGCCGGCGGGAGGACCCATTTGACGTGCACCGCGGTCCCGGTCAGCTCGGCATCCATACCACGGAGGAGCTTCGAGAGACCGTCCTCGTCCGTGTTCGAGCGGAGGATGTCGATGAACTTCGCGGTGTGCGTCGCCCCCTCGTCCGTCTTCGCCGTGATCATGACGTCCGCCTTCACGCCGTCGTCCGACACCTCGATGGTGCCGCGCACGGTCCGGAGCTCGCCGATGAGCTTCGCGATGCTCGGGTACTTCCGCGCGAGGGAAGGGGAGAGGCGCCGAGGTTTGTACTCCACGCTCGCGAACCCGTCGGCGGCCGGATCGGGGCGATCCTTGTCGGGGCCGTGCGCGAGCACGCGCTTGACGCTGTCGAGCTCCACCGGGCTCACGAAGACGAGCGCGCGCTCGTCGAGCGCGACGATCGCCGCGGTCTCGTCGCGCATGACCTCGCGCTTTCGCGTCCAGAGCTTGACCCGATCGTTCTTCGCGTCCTCGCGCCGATAGAGCTCCTCGTCCGGGGCGAGCCCTGCGAGCTCCCCTTCGACGGCGATGACGCGATCGCCGAGCTCGAGATCCGAGACGCGCATCGAGACCGTGACGGAGCGCGCCCGCTCGACCGCCTTCGCGAGCAGCGGCTCGCTCTCGAGCTCCCCGAGGAACGCTCGGACTTCTTGCCCGAGGCTCTCGCGAACGCGGAGCATGTTGATGCGGACGGTGAAGTCGAGGTCGCCCGGCAGGAGCTCCTCGGGCTCGACGCGGCGCCGCCCTTCGAGGGGCTCGGCCGCGGTGTCGGGGAGCTCGGTGTGATCGGCGCCCCGGTCGCCCGCCACACCGTCGCCCGCCACGCGGACCCCGCCGCGAGGGACCTCGGCGCCGCACGCGAGGAGCGCGAGCGCGAGGCTCGCGGAGCCCACGGCGCGAGCGCCCCGCGCCGTCATCGCGCGGCGCCGGGGGATGCTTCGCGCGCGAGCTCGACCTCGAGGATGCGGCGGACCATCTCGTCCACGACGTCCACGATCGTGCGCCCCGTCGAGTCGACGCGGATCGCGTCCGCCGCCTGCTTGAGCGGGGCGATCGGCCGCTCCATGTCCTGCTTGTCGCGCTGGATCACGTCCGCGACGGTGGCCTCGCGCGTCGTCGACACGCCTTTGCGCTCGAGCTCCGCGAAGCGCCGCTGGCTCCGCTCCTCGACGGAGGCGGTGAGGAAGAACTTCACCTCGGCGTCCGGGAACACGACCGTCCCGATGTCGCGGCCCTCGAGCACCACGCCGCCCTCTTCGCCCGCTTGCCGCTGCATCGCGAGGAGCGCCGCGCGAACGCGCGGGATCGCCGAGACGCGGCTCGCTCCGAGGCTCATCTCCGGGGTGCGGATCGCCTCCGACACGTCCCCGCCGCGGAGCAGCACGCGCACGCCGCTCCCCTCGTTCGGTCGAGACCAGCTGTCGGGGCCGCGGTCGTCGTCCTCCTCCTTGCGCTGCGGCGAGACGAGCTCGATCGCGCGCTCGGCCGCGAGCCGCTCCGCGAGCTCGCCGACCGCTGCCTCGTCCTCGAACGCGAGGCCCGCGCGCACCGCCGCGAGAGCGACGGACCGGTAGATGGCGCCGGTATCGATGAGGACGAAGCCCATCCGCTCCGCGACGAGGCGCGCCACGGTGCTCTTGCCCGCGCCCGCGGGACCATCGATCGCGACGAGGGCTCGAGGGCGCTTCGACATGTGCGCCTCTATATCACGCGCGCGGCTCGGCTTCGATCGGGGAGGCCCTCCTCCCACCCGACACGCGCCCCTCCGCGCGCCGCGCGATCGGCCGCTCTACGAAGCCGAGACGAGGCGTCGACGGGAAGATTCGCGCGCGCCCCGCGTAGAGCTGCAGCAGGAAGGGGGGGCGGAGCGGGACGTTCGACCCCCCAGGCTCCGCCTCCCTTCCTCCTTTTCTCGCTCAGCGCTCCACGTCGATCGTGGCGCCCAGCGCCCGGAGCGTCGCGACGAACCGCGGGAAGCTCGTGGAGATGCAGTCCACGTCCACGATGCGGCTCGGTCCATCCCCGAGGAGGGCGAGGATCGCGGCGCTCATCGCGATGCGATGGTCCCCCCCGCTCTCGACGCGGGCGGCGCGGAACCCGCCCTCGCGACCTTCGATCACGACGCCGTCCGGCATCTCCTCGACCGACGCCCCGAAGGCGCGCAGCATCCGGACGATCGCGGCGATGCGATCGCTCTCCTTCACGCGGAGCTCCTCCGCGTCGTGGATCGTGGTCGTGCCCGCGCTGCGGGCCGCGACGACGCTGAGGATGGGGATCTCGTCGATGGCGCGCGCGATCACCTCGCCCGAGGCGCGCGCCCCGCGCGTCGCACACCCGAGCGCGGTGATCTCTCCGATCGGCTCCCCGAGCGCCTCCCCGCGGTGCTCGACCTCGAGCGCCGCGCCCATCCACCGCAGCACGTCGTAGAGGCCCATGCGCGTCGGGTTCACGCCGACGCCGCGCGTCCGCACCTCGCTCTTCGGGACGATGAGCGCGGCCGCGATCGCGAACGCCGCCGCCGACGGATCTCCGGGAGCCTCGAGCTCGAACGCCGGGAGCGCTCCGCCCCACGCGGGCGCGTCGAGCTCGACGATGGGCCCGAGCCGGCGGATGGGTACGCCGAGGGCCGACAGCATGCGCTCCGTGTGATCGCGCGAGACCATCGGCTCGCTCACCGTCGTCTTGCCGTCCGAGTAGAGGCCCGAGAGGAGGAGCGCGCTCTTCACCTGCGCGCTCGCCACCGGGGACGCGTAGGTCGTCTCCGAGAGGACGTGCGGCGCGGGCAGAGGACCGATGACGAGCGGCGCGGTGATCTCGCCGACCTTCTTCTCGCTCGGACGGCCCTCGATGCGCGCGCCGCGCTGGCGCAAAGGGGTCGCGATCCGGGCCATCGGCCGCCGGTTCAGCGACGCGTCGCCGACGAGCGTCGACGCGAAGCGCTGCGCGGCGAGGATGCCCGCCATGAGGCGCATGGTCGTCCCGGAGTTGCCACAATCGAGCTCGCGCGTCGGAGCAGACAATCCATCGAGCCCGCGACCGCGGAGCGAGACGGTCTTCGCCTTCTCGTCGACGTCGATCTCGACGCCGAGCGCGCGGAAGACGTCGATCGTGGAGCGGTGGTCGTCCCCGATCCAAGCCTTGGTGACGGTCGACGTGCCGTCCGCGAGCGCGCCGAACATGATCGCGCGGTGCACGATGCTCTTGTCGCTCGCGACGGGGACGATGCCGCGGAGCGGGCCCGCGGCGGGGTGGACGACGAGGTCGGTCATCCGTCGACCTTCGCGACGCTGAACGCCACGAACATCGCCCGGGCCTCGCCGGGGGGGAGGCGAATGAGGTCCACCCCTGTATTGAGCGCGTTCCCGGGTGAGGTCCAGGGCTCGAGGCAGACAAAGTCCCGTCCGGACAACGTCCAGATCACCCAGTGCCCGTACTCGTGGGACGCGTCGACGCGGATGCGACGCGTGGGCAGCACGAGCTCGGCCGAACTCGCGCCATGCCCGTGGAGGTGGAGGTCGACCTCCTTCGCGGTGAGGTCCACGCCGCGCTCGGGGACGTCGACGTCCGTCTTCGTGACGTTGTCGAACGCGCGCCGCGCCGCGGTCGGGACGCGCGCGGCCGCCTTGTCTGCCTGGCTGCACAGGAAGTACGGATGGAAGCCGAACCCGAACGGCATCGGGGTCGTGCTCTCGTTCGTCACGACGTGACCGATGCGGAGGGTGTCCTCCGTGAGCGTGTACGCGAGCTCGAGGCGGACGTCCCACGGCCACGCGCGGCGCGTCTCCTCGGTCGATCGAGCGACGAGCTTCACGCTGCTCGCGCTCCGCTCGGCGACTTGAAACGCGGTGTTCCGAGCGAAGCCGTGCTGCTTCAGGGAGCCCGCGCGTCCGTCGATCGCGTACGCGTCCTCGGTGAGCTTCCCCGGGGAAGGAAACAGCACGGGCGCGCCGCCGCGCACGTTCTTCATCGCGTCGTCGAACGTCGCCTGGTCGAGGTAGACGAGGGGCGCGCCGTCCACCTCCCACGCCGTCAGCATGCCGCCCCGCTGCGGCGCGACGACCGCGCGCGAACGACCCGTCTCGAGCTCGATCAGCGTGGACATGAGGGGACCCTACCACACGTCCGCGCGGCCGACGGCCGAGCCCCGGCCCGCGCCTTCACCTCGGCCTCAGAACGCCGGATCGAAGGCCGCCGCGATCTTCGCGGCGAAGTCCGCCATCTCGTCCGCGCTCGCGTACTTCACGCGCGGCCAGAAGAACCCGCGGAGCCCATCCTTCTTGCGGCGCGGGACGACGTGCACGTGCAGATGAGCGACGCTCTGGCTCACCCGATTGTTCATGGCGACGAACGTCCCGTCCGCGCCGAGGGAGAGCTCGACGGCGCGCGCGATCCCGCGCGCCACCCCCATCAACGGATCCACCGACGCGCGCGGCAGGTCGACGAGCGTCTCCGCGTGCGCCTTCGGGACGACCAGGCAGTGGCCCTTGAACACGGGCGTCTTGTCGAGGAACACGAGCACACTGTCCGTCTCGGCGACCACGTGCGCGTCGAGCCGACGTTCGGCGATCGCGCAGAACAGACAATGCGGCGGCGGGGCCGCCGCCGCGCCGGGCGCGCTCGGGGAGTCACTCGCGGGCTTCTTCATCGATCACCTTCGGGGGTGGAGGCCAGAGCGCCCAGGCGATGGCGCCCGGAAGCACGATGACGGAGAGGCCCAGGATCGGCGCCGCGAAGCCGCCCGTCCGGTCGCGGGCCCAGCCGACGAGCGGGTTCGCGACGATGTACGCGAGCGACTGGGCCGCCGCGCTGAGGCCCGACGCGGAGCTCAGGATCGGCGCGGGCACGCGCGAGAGCATGTCGCTCGTGAGGACCGAGAAGAGCCCGCCGCCGCCCACGAGCGCGACGCCGAGCGCGATGGTCATCGCCCAGGGCGAGTCGCCGAGGAGGAGCGCGACGGGCATCGCGCTCCCGATCACCCCCGCCCCGAGGAGGAGCGCGCGCGGCGTGTCCACCCCGCGCTTCTGTGCGCGCGACGCCAGGAACCCGAACGACACGGAGCCGAGGTCGAACAGCACGGGCGGGAGCCAGAGGTACTTCGCCATGTCCTCCTGGGGGATCCCGTACGTGTCCTTCAGCACGTTCGCCGTCCAGTTCAGGACGAACCCGATCATCGGCGCGCTCGTCACCACGACGATGGCGCCGCGCTGCACCGCCGGGTGGCCGAGCGCCCGCGCGAGCCCGCGGAGCCGCTCGACGAGCGGCACGCGCGCCGCGCGCTCGAGCTCCGCCTCCCCGAGCCGCGCGCGCGCCTCTTTGCCGCGCGTGACCACGAGCCACATGGGGATCCACGAGAGCCCCGCGAGGGCGGTGACGAGGAACGCGACGCGGAAGCCGAAGTGCTTCTCGATCGTCGTGGCCGCGAGGGGGGCGAGGAGCGCGCCGATGGAGCTGCCCATGAAGAGGACGCCGAACCCGCGGGATCGCTGCTCCCGGGGCAGCGCGCGTTGCACCGTCTGCGCCGCTCCGGGGAAGCTCGGCGCCTCCGTGAGCCCGAGCGCGATGCGGAGCGCGAACAGCGCGGCGAAGTTCGGGACCGCGCCGTGGAGCGCGGAGACCGCGGTCCACGCGAGCACCGCGACGAGGAGGCCGCGGCGAGGGCCGACCCGATCGATCCACGCGCCGGCGAGCGGGGACGCGATGAGGTACGCGATCGAGAACGCGCTCACGAGCCAGCCGAATTGTGTGTTCGAGATCTCGAGCCCCGCGCGCACCTTGGGGCCGAGCGCGCCGAGCGCCTGGCGATCGAAATAGCTGACGGTCATCGTCAGCGTGGCGGCGATCGTGAGCGTCCAGCCGAGGCGCGAGGAGGACATGACCTCAGCGCGCGCCGTGCACCGGGCGCGCGCTCGACCCCGCGGCCCTCGACCGTCGCCCGTGCGTGCCCCTCCACGGGAGCGGTCCGCGCGCCGCGCGCGCGAAACCAAGGACGGTGTCGACGTCGGGCGGGGGGCTGAGGGAGCGGGTCATCGGTCCTCGGGGATCCGGAGTTTCGCCCCGAAGAGATCATGAAGGGCGCGCCGTGTCGACCTCCGATGAGCGGCTATCCTCTCCTCGTTGACGCCCTCCCGCCGCCACGACCGCGCGCTCGCCCGAGCCTTCGTCGCGATGTTCGTCGTGCACGCGGTCGCGATGCTCGCGATGCCGCTCGTCCTCGCGAGGTTCCTGCCCGGCGGCGCCGCGTCGAGCGAGGAAGCGCGGATCGCGGCGATCGCGGCCTCTCCGTGGTCGTTCCGGGTCGGTTGGATGCCCTGGCAGCTCACCGCGGTCATCGACCTCCTCTTCGCGTGGCTCGTGGCGCGCACCCCGTGGCTGCCGCGCGCCCTCCGCTGGCTCTCGTTCGGGGTCACGCTCGCGGCGGTCGTGCCCGATCAGCTCGGGCAAGCGCTCTACGTGACCGAAGGAATCGCGCGCGCGCAGCGAGTCGCCGCGGGGGTGGACACGGTGGCGGGGTTCCGCGCGTGGGAAGACGGCGTGTTCCGGCTGACCGCGGGGTGGGGCGCGACCCTCTACACGATCGGGACGGTGCTCTTCCTCGAGGCGTTCCGCCGCGCGCGCGTGTGGTCGCGCCCGCTCGGCGTCGCGACCGCGCTCTTCTACCTCACGATGCCGGCCGCGGTCGTCGCCCCGCTCGTCGCACTGCTCGGCGTGGAGGTGCCGCCGAAGCTCGTCGTCGCGCTGAACGCGGTCGGGTTCGTCGTCCTCCTCGTCGTCTACGCGCTCGTCGCCGAGGCCGCGCTTCGTCGGATGATCCCGGACGAGCCGCACGGGCGCTGGGCGCCGTGGCGCTACCCGACGCGCGGGTGGTTCGGGCGCGCGCTGGAGGGCCTGATGAACAGCCGCTTCGCGTTCGCGTTCACCGAGCCGCTCCCGGTGTTCGCGCTCGCGAGCGACATCGAGGACGTCGTCTACGTGAACTGGCTGGTCGACGCCGACCGGCTCGAGGCGCTCGTGCCCGAGGGGCTCACGCTCGACCGTCTGGGGCCGCGGCGGGACCGGGCGATCTTCTCGGTGCTCACGTACCAGCACGGTCACTTCGGCTTCCGGTTCTTGGGCCCCCTGCGTCGCTTCTCGCCGAGCGCCGTGCAGACGAACTGGCGCATCCATGTGCGCGAGCCGAGCACGGGGCGCGCGGGGATCTATTTCGTCACGAACGCGATCTCGTTCCTGCCGCAGGCGGCGGGCGCGCGCCTCTTCACGGAAGGAATGCCCATGCACGTGCTCCATCGGGCGGAGGTCGGGCGGCACGATCGCGAGGTGTCCGTCGCGATCGACGGCGGCGCCGGCTCGGCGCCCGACCTCCGCGCCACCTTCGAACTCGTCGGGGAGGGCGGCGCGGACGCGAACGACGCGTTCTTTCCGGAGCACCTCCGCGAGGTGTTCCCGACCTACCGAGAGTTCCTCGCGTACATCGTCCCGCAGAACCGCGCGATGGCGACGCAGCCGCACGCGCACACGTTCACGCGGCAGGAGATCCACCTCCCGATCGAGCCCGACCAGTGCGTGCCGCTCCGACCGACGAGCGCCATCGTCTCTCGGGCCGCCGGAGCGATCGTCGGGGACGCGCGGCCGTTCGCGTTCTGGGTGGGTGAGGTCGCGTTCACGTTCTCCGAGGAGCTCCGAGAGTCGCTCCCGCGAAGCGCGGTCGTGGAATAATCAGGGCGTGGGAGAGGCGAGTGTCTGTCTCGGGTGCGGGCTGCCGGTCGAGTCCGAGGACGGCGGCCCCGCCTGCGCGTGCCCGCCGCCGATGGGGCCGCCCTCGTCGCGCGGGCGGGATCCGTACCGCGCGCTGCCGGAGGCGGCCTCGTGTCCGCGCTGCCGCGGGACGATCGTCGAGCGCATGCTCCACGACGTGATGGCGCTCGAGTGCAGCCTCTGCCTCGGGCTCTACCTCGGCGCGGACGTCGTGCGGCGCATCGTGAGCCCCGAAGGGCACGACGTGCGGCTCGCGTTCCCCCGCCGCCCGCGCGTGCCGGAGCCCGCGCCGGTGCAGTACATCCCGTGCCTCGTCTGCCAGCGGCCGATGAACCGAACGGTGTTCGCGAAGGTGAGCGGCGTGATCGTCGACGTGTGCAAGGACCACGGTGTCTGGTTCGACGCCGGCGAGATCAACGCGATCATCCAGTTCGTCGAAGAGGGCGGCATGGCGCGCGCCGAGCGGCGAATCGCGGAGCAGAAGGCGGCGGACTCGAAGCGCTTCGCGGCGCAGCGGCTCGAGGCGCATCGCGCCGACGTGCAGTCGCACTATCAGCGGTTCGGGCACGCGCCGCCGCTCGACCCCGCCCTGCGGGATCTCTTCGACGGGTGGTGGTGAGCGATCCTCGCGACCGCCGTGATCGGGAGGGGAGCACCTCCCGTCGCGGTAGGGACCGGTCCGTGCTCCCCGCGTGGCTCCATCCCACCCCGGTGGGCTGCTGCGGAGGGGAAGTCGATCGGCGGGGGGCCGTACACCTCGGGGTGACGACCTGCAGAAGCTGTGGTGCACCCATTCTCGAGGAGGATGCGTGCGCGCGGTGCGGCGCGCTCGAGCCGCGCGGCACCACCCCGCCGAGCGTCCTTCCCCCCGGTCTCGAGGTGGGGCACCAGAAGATCTCCACGACCGCTCCGGGGGTGCGCGTCGCCATCCACTGGTTCGCGATCGCCGCGGTGGTCATCCTGCTGGTGGTCGTCGGGGCCGTGCTCAAGCCGGGACATGGTGCGGTCGAGTTGGCGCCGGCCATCGTGATGTTCGGCATCCCGGCGTCGTGCTTCGGGGTCGATCGCGCGCGCGTCCGCGCCCACGTGTCGATCGAAGACGGCCGTCTCGTCGGTCGGTCGGGTGGGTTCTTCGACAGGTCGGCGGCTGTCTCGCTCGCGGACGTCGCGAGCGTCGTGGCGGTGAAGTGTTGGAATCAGCACTATCTCACCACGTATGGACTCTCCGTCGTGTCGCGTGGCGGTGCGAGGCAGCTGGTCGTTCGCTATGTATCGAAGCGCGAGCAGGCGCTCGCGATGGAGGCGTGCGTCAACGGCTGGGTCCGGTCCGCGAACGCCACCGGCTGAGGCGAGCTCCGAAAATACGGCGTGATTCGAGAGGGACGGTGCTCTAGAGAGGGCGCGTGCAACCTGCTTCCTCGGTCTCGTGCGTGGCGGCGTTGGCCGCCGTGGCTCTCGTCGGTTGTGGATCGAAGGAGGCCCCGCCGAAGCGGGCGACCAGCGCCGTGGCGTCGAGCAGCGCTGCCGCCGCCTCCGCGAAGCCCGTCGCGGCCCAGGCGTCCGCGAGCGCCGCTCCCCCTCGCACGTCGACGGGCCCGAAGGTGCCCGTCGCGAAGCTCGACTACAAGACGGTCGAGAAGAAGCCCGCGTCGCTCGGCGGTCACAGCGTCGAGGCGGCGATCTGCTCGTGGGACGCCGCGGGCGCGCCGCCGGGAGCTTCATCGTTCGACGATCCCATCCGAGGGTTCGCGCTCGCGCCGGACGACGCCGTGCTTCTCATCGACGCGAGCGGCGCGGTGCGGCGCTATCGCGACCAAGGGGAGGGCGCCTGTGAGCTCGCGCTCGACCGCACGTTCGGAAAGGACGGCGTGTTGAAGATGGAGCTCGGCGAGGCGGACGATCGGCTCGTGGTGGACGAGCGCGGCGCGATCTATGTCTCGACCGGGTTCGGGCAGAAGCGGATCCTGAATGGCGTCATCAGCGACGTGTGCGACACCACCAATCGCCCCGCTGCGGGGCGCCGATCGAGCGTGGTCTACCTGGGCAAGCGAAAGCTCGCGGGCACCGAGTGCCCCGAGGACACGTCGCTCGAGGTCTGGAAGGACGATCCGTTCACCGAGGCGGCGCGGGTCGAGAAGGACGGCATCACGTTCATGGGCACCTTCGATCGGGGGAACGGATTCCGCACGTCGCAGGCCGCGTTCAACGACTTCAGCGGCAAGCGCGTCGTGGTGGTCGGCGACCAGGATGGCGAGGGGAGCTGCCTCTCCGTCCACGATGTGTTCCGCTCGTCGCTCGGCCTCTCCGTGGTGGATCTGAATGGCTCCTCCCTCCGCGTGTGGACCCTCGCGGGCAAGCTCGTGGGCGCGCTCAACGTGGACGACACGGTCGGCGTCGACCTCGTGCCGCTCTTCGGCCAGGCGTCGGGGCCGGAGGATCGCACCACGTGGATCGCGGCCGCGGGCAGGTCCGCGACGAAGGACGAGTACCTCCCGCTCGTCGCGAAGCTCGAGATCTCGCCCTGACCACCCCCCCGGTGAGGCGGGCGCGTCGCGCCGCCGGCCGGGCGGTATGATGCGCGCACGTTGGCCTCGCTGAGTCTCGCCGAGGGCGCCGTCGTCGGCGGCCGGTACCGTGTCCTTCGACCCCTCTCGGCGGGCGCGATGGGCGCGGTGTTCGTGGCCGAGCACATCGCGACCAAGAAGCAGCGCGCCCTCAAGGTGATGCAGCCGGAGCTCGTCGGAGACGCGAAGCTCCGCGAGCGGTTCGTCCTCGAGGCGCAGATCGGCGCGCGGATCGAGAGCGAGCACGTGGTGGAGGTGATCGACACCGGCATCGACGAAGGGGAGGGGATGCCCTGGCTCGCGATGGAGCTGCTCGAGGGGGAGACGCTGGGCGCGCTCGTGCGGCGCGAGGGGGCGCTCGGCCCGGCGTTCGTGCGCGAGGTGCTCGAGCAGCTCTGCCACGCGCTCGGCGCGGCGCACGAGAAGGGCGTCGTGCATCGCGACCTCAAGCCGGACAACGTGTTCCTCGCGACGGCGCGGCGCGTGGGCTCGCCGTTCACCGTGAAGGTGTTGGACTTCGGGATCGCGAAGCTCGTCTCCGAAGCACACACGCGGTTCACCGCCGCGATGGGGACGCCGCTCTACATGTCCCCCGAACAGATGGCTCCCGGCTCGAACGTCGCCGCGCCGAGCGACGTCTGGGCGATCGGCCTCATCGCGTTCCAGCTCCTCACGGGCAAGCCCTACTGGCGCGCCGCCCTCGCGGAGGGAGCGAGCGCGATGATGCTCATGAACGAGGTGACGGCGCTCCCCCTCGAGAGCGCCTCGGAGCGCGCGCAGCGGCTCGATGTCGGGCAGCTCGTCCCGGACGGGTTCGACGCGTGGTTCGGCCGGTGCGTCACGCGCGAGCCCGGAGATCGATGGAGCAACGCGCGCGCCGCGTGGTCGCCGATCGACGAGGTGCTGTCGCGCGCACCGCGCGGTCCCTACCCGACCGTCGCGCCCAAGGCAGAGCCGACCGCGCCCGCCGTCGACGCGGGCGCCGACGTGTCGACGGACGCGTTCCTCGAGCAGAGGAAGACGCCTCCGCCGAGCGAGGTCGCGAGCGAGCGCGCGAAGTCGAGCCTCGCGGAGAGCGTCGGCGTCGAACGGGCGCCGGCGTCCGAGCGCGCGTCCGACGCGCGCGGTCCGTCGACGGGCGAACATCGACCGGCGCCTGTCCGTGAATCGCCCCGCGCAGGACGCTCGATCTCCTTCGCGCTCGCGGCGCTGGTCGCCGTGGGCCTCCTCGTGTTTCTGATCCTGCGCCGTCCGCCGGGCGAGGCGCCCACGCCATCGGCGAGCGCGAGCGTGAGCGCTGTCGCGGCCACGGGTCGGCTCCGGGTGACGGGGATCGACTGTCGGGACGCGACGCTCGAGGGGCCGGGGGCGACGGACGATCTCGCGCGCGCCATCGGCGTCGGCACGTGCGCGCGCCTCGCCACGGACGTCGGCGTCGACTGGCGCGACAAGACCGGCGCGCCGCTCGAGGTCCACGCGGTGCTCGCTCGCGACCACGTGGTGGTCACGTCGACGCTGGGAGGTCGTGCGGGCCGGGGCGAAGGCCCGACGCCCATGGAGGCGATGGTCGCGTCCGCGTCCGCGCTCGCCCGAGAGCTCGAGGCTCCTCCGCCGACCGACGAGCAAATCCGGAGCTGGGGAGCGAAGGACGGGGCGAGCGCGCGCGACATCGAGCGCGTCTGGCGCAAGTACGTCCTCAACGTGGTCCCGGACGACGAGGCCGCGCTCCGCCAGCTCATCGCCGCCGATCCGGACTCGCCGTGGGCCTACATGCTGCTCGCGGCCACCGTCGTCCAGGGCGGTGAATCGCGCGCCGCGGCGATCGAGAAGGGGCTCGATCGCGCGAGCGCGCTCGAGGAAAAAGGGCGGTTTCCGCGCGCGCGATCCCGCGCGATCCGGGGCCTGTTGCTCTATCTGCGGTCGCCGCAGGATCACAAAGACGCTCTCGCGCTCCTCCAGCAGGGCTACGCCGAGGCGCCCTCCGATCCCGAAGTGGCCGGGATCTACGCGGCCGTCGCCGTCGCGCTGCACGCGACCGAGGAGGGGCTGTCGGTGACGGACCGCCTCTTCGAGCTCGCGCCCACGAAGAGCATCGTGCCGCTCAACAACGCGGTGAACACGCAGGAGGACCACCAGCTCGATCGCGACGAGAAGTACCTCGACCGGCTCCGCCAAGTGTTCCCCGAGAGCGCGGCCTGGAACAACTGGATCGGCCACCACATCTTCCTCGGTCGATTCGACGACGCGCGGCGGGCGATCGCGTTCGGCGAGAAGCTCGGCATGGACGGCCCGGCGACCGCCGGGGCGTCCCTGCGGCTCGGGCGTGCCTGGGTGGAGCTCGCCGATCGCAACCCGGAGGCGGCGCGCAACGCGGTGAACGCCCTCCTCGGGGATCCGCGGAGCTCGGTGTCGACGTCGGCGACGCAGGCGTTCGTGTCGTCGTACATGCTCGAGGGCCGCATCGACGACGGGAGCTCCGCGGAGCTCCGCGAGATCGATCGACAACGCGCGAGCGTGAGCGAGTTCGTGGGCACGACGCTCGTCCTCGATCTGATTCGGGTGCGCAGGTGGCTCGGGCGACCGCCGCCCGATGCTGCGCTGATCGATTGGCTCGAGCGGTTGTCACGGGAGCGGCGCGGATACACCCCGGGGGGCGAGGCGATGGTGCTGTCCGAGATCGCGCTCGCGCGCGGCGACGCGTCCCCCGCCGATCGAAAGCGGCTCGCGACGGAGGCGCTCGAGAAAATCGAGGCGCTCGCGGTCGAGCAGTCGGGGGGGCACCGGACGATGCGGGACGCCATCCTGATCTCGACGGTCCCGCTGCTCCGCATCGCGCGCGGGGATCGAGCCGCGGTCGAGCGGTGGCGGGAGACGAACCGCGCGCCCTATCGACGCCGCCGACTCGCCGCGCTCGACGCCGGCCTCGCGCTCGAGGCGACGGGCGACACCGAGGGCGCGCTCGCGGCCTATCGCCTGAGCCAGGATCCGATCCTCATCGAGCAGGAGGGCTTCGCGACGCTCGCGGCGATGGTTCGGGAGGCGGCGCTCGCGCGGAAATCGAAGAGCCCGAACGAGGCGCTCGAGGCCCGGCTCACCCGG
This sequence comes from Polyangiaceae bacterium, assembly GCA_046351395.1. Lineage (GTDB taxonomy): Bacteria > Myxococcota_A > Polyangia > Polyangiales > Polyangiaceae > CAYYKK01. The sequence continues at coordinate 17,909 of JAXLYP010000045.1, read as the reverse complement.
CTCCTCGGGAGCGCCGATCCGGGGATCCGCGAGGCGATCCTCGCGCTCCGCTGACCCGCGGCGCGGGCTCTCGTAGCCGCGCGCCGCGTCAGGCGTCTTCGTTCACGCGAAGCGCTCGAGCTCGTACGCGTCGTGCGCCGAGAAGACATTCACCTTCTCGTCGCGCGCGAGGAGGCGGACGCGCTCCTGGTTGCGGAGGCGCGCGATGTTGTCCGTCGCGGCGCCGGTCTGGAAGGCGCGCAGCAGGAACGGGCAGCTCGGCTTCGTCGGGTGCATCTCGGCGTTCGAAAAGTAGGCGTCTCCCGCGTGGAGGAGCCACCCGTCGGGCGTGTCGACGGCGATGCCGGAGTGACCGCGCGAGTGTCCGACGAGGGGCACGATGAGGATCTCGGGCGGGAGCCCGGGGAGGGATCGCACGCAGTCGAAGCCGAACCACTTCTCCCCCGCGACGTCGTGGCGGACCCACTTCGGTCCGTGCGCGAAGTGGGCGGGGCGATACCGCTCGCGCTCCGCGAGCGTGGCCCGCGCCTCCGCCGCGGCGATCTCCTTCTCGTACGCATGGATCGCCGCGTCCGGGAAGTCGGAGAGGCCGCCGGCGTGATCGAGATCGAGGTGCGTCGGCAGGACGTGGCGCACGTCCCTCGGGTCGAACCCCATCGCCTCGATCTGGCGGATCGCGGTGTCCGCCTCGTCGAAGCGAGGCCGGAGCGCCGCGCAGAAGGCCGCGCCCAGGCGGGCCTTTCCGTCGCGCATGTCCGCGAGCCCGAAGCCGGTGTCCACGAGGACCAGACAATCGCCCGTCTCGATCAACAGACAATGCGTGACCATCTCGTTGCGACGCGCGCCGGGCGTCTTGATGGTCGAGAGGAGCAGCGGGCACATCGAGCCGCAGCTCAGGTGGTGGACCTTCATGGCGCGCGGTTCTACATCCGGAGGCGCTCCGAGACGAGCCTGGTGTACGACTTGATGAGCGCGCGGTCGCTCTCTCGGAACGGGACCGCGTCTTTCCCGAGCTCGATCACGGCGGCGAGCCGCGGGCCCTTGTAGATCGGCGCGAGCGCGACCCCCTCGCAGCTCTCGCCGAGGCGCGTGACGGACGCGATCCCCGCGCGGGACTCGGAGGGGTCGCCGAGCACGGCGACGCCCAGGCGCGCGACGCGCATCGCCGGATCGCCGGGGCGGACGACGTCCCCGAGCTGCTCCATCTGGCGGTTTCCGAAGAGCGAGCGCGTGGTGAGGGCGCCGAGCGCGCCGTCCGGCCGGTGCAGCATGCCGATGGACGCGCGCATCTCGAGCGCGAGCGCCTGCATCGCCATGGAGAGGAGCTCCTGCTCGTCGGACGCGTCCTCCATCCACCGCGCGACGAGCGGGCGCGTGAGGGGAGTCGCCGCGTCGGGCTCCCACCACCGCGGAGGGATCCACCCCCGCCCGAGCATCGACTGCGTCTTGCGGAGCGCCTGGACCTCACGCGTCGTCTCGAGGGCGCGCCAGTCGGGCCAGGGCTCGCGCCACGCCATGACCTTCGGGTCGACGTGCTCCTCCGCGACCGCGCGGAGCAACAGGTTCGTCGCCACGGGCCCGACTGTCTTTCGACCATTCGTCACGAACCACTGGCCCACCGCTCCGCGCATAAAGTGTCTCCTCCAGATCCTGTGGAGGAAGTGTTTCAACGCGCCGGCGCGAGGGCCAACAAAGCTCAGAGCCAGCCCGTGCAGGTGTCGAGGACGTCCGTGAATTGCTTGAAGCACGCCGACTTCGCCGCGCAGTCGCCCGCGGCGAGGCACCCGTTGAGCTGCGCGAGGTGCGCGTCGTCGAGGTACCCCGCGGCGAGGCAGAGGTCGTCGGACGTCATGCACGCCTTCGCGTTCGCCGTGCAGTCCGTATTGAACTTGGCGCCCTCGGCGCTCAGCGGCGTGGAGAACGTCATGGCGAGGCAGTTGTCTTCGTTGCAGTCCTTCGACAGACATTCGAGGAGGCCCGCCTCGATGGCGTCCTTGAGGTAGCCCGTGGCGCAGCCCTGTTGGCTCTTGCACGACGCGGCGCTGAAGGTCGCGCTGCACGAGAGCGCGGCGTGCGCGTCGCAGTACGCCTCCCACTGTGGAATCGTCGTGCCGGTGCCGGTGCTCATGGACGAGCCCGTGGTCGTCCCGCTCGTCCCGGTGCCGCTCGACATCGTGCCGGAGCCGCCCGTGCCCGAGGTGTCGTCACAGCCCGCGCTCGACGCGGCCGCGAGGGTTACAGACAAAAGCACCAAGAGATGGGAGGCGGGAGTGGCCATGGGCGGAGGGTAGCGTCCGCGTCCGTGCCGGGCCAAGGCGGCCATGCTTTGAGCATCGCCGCGACGGACGCTCTGGATGTTCTCGGCGGCCGGCACGAGCGCGCGCGCCTCGTCGAACCGCGAGGTTTCGCGGAGCGGGGCGCGCTCGCGGAGGGCCCTCGCGTGCGCGCCTCAGCTCCCGCGGTAGGTCGCGTAGCCGTAGGGCTGGAGGAGGAGCGGGACGTGATGGTGCTCCGTCGCGTCGCGCACCTCGAAGACGATCGCGGCCTCGGGATAGAAGCCTTGGACGTCGAGCCCCCGAAAGTACGCGCCCGTGTCGAACGTGATGCGATGCACGCCCGCCTCGAGCACCCGCCCGTCGAGCAACGTGCGAAGGCGGCCGTCGGCGTCCGTCTCGCCTCGCCCGAGCTCGACCCAACCCTCGCCTTGCCGCAGCTCGAGCCGAACGGGGACCCCCGCGGCGGGCTTGCCGCACGCGGTGTCGAGGACGTGTGTCGTGATCCCGTTGATGCGACCAGCGGGTTCGTGGGGGACGGTCATGGAGTCACCAACTTCTTCAGGCGGAGGAGGGCGATCGCGAGGAGCTCCTGGGACGCCACCTCGAGCTCTTTGTCGGGCGGGTTGTCGAGCCGGCCCTTCGCGATGTCGAGGAGCTCCGTGGCCGTCTTCCCGCTCGCGCAGACGATGTAGGTGAAGCCGAAGCGCGCCTCGTAGCGCTTGTTGACGTCCGCCATTTCGGCGGTGAGCTCGGGCGAGGCCGCGGCCATTCCGGATTGCTCTCGCCGCGACCAGCTCCGCTCCTCCGCCCCGCGATCCGTCGTCGCCCTTTGCTCGCCGATGCGCGGGTGCGCGAGGAACGCCTCCTTCCAATCGTCCGGGCCGGTCGTGTCCCATACGCGCTTCGCCGCCGCGAGGAGCGCGTCGACGCTGCCGAAGGGACGCGCGCTCAGCATGCCCTGGGTCCACCGCGTGGACGCGCAGGCGCTCCGAAGCGCCGCCTTCGCGAGCCGCGGAGTGAGCGTGTCGAGGCGGCGCACGCCGAGCCCGAGGCGCGCGTCGTCGTCGAGCGTACCGTAGACGCGCAGGCGGCTCACCCCACCGTCCGGATACACGTTGATGCGCACGTGCGACACGGGCCCGAGCTCCGCGAGCTCGCCCTCGAAGAAGTGACGCGTGTGGGCCTGGAGCTTCACCTTCGGGAGCAACGTCTTCCATGCGGACGACGCGACGAGCTCCTCCGTCGTCGCGCCGCTCGCGAGGCACGCCTCGATCTGACAGAGGTCGGGGAAATTGCCTTTGAAGTGGTTCGTGTCGATCTCGAGGCGCGAGATCGTCCCGGTCGCGCCGAGGCGCACGATCGCCCAATCGCTCCCGGGCCCGCGGCGCCGTCGCGTCTCCCAGCCGTCGCTCATGTTCTTCGCGCGCCCCGGCATCACGAGGTTGCGGCGCTCGCCGAAGAACATGTCGCTCGCGATGAGGACGTCCCCCCCGTGCTCCGCGGCGGCGAGATCGATCTCGCCGCGCGCGTGCCCGCGCCTCGGCCAATCGGGCACGACGTCCCCGTGGAGGCGGAGCCGCGCGACTCCGCCGTCCGGGAAGATGCGCAAGCGCACGTGCGTGAACGCGTACGGACAGACAATCTCGAACAGGTTCTTGAAGTTGCCCTGGAGCGAAACGCGCGGGAGCGCCTCGACCCACTCGGTCTCCTCGGCGAGCAGCACGTCGGGGTGCGCGTCGATGGGCGCCGCGGTCCCCTCGATGGAGCACGACTCGGGGTAGTTCCCCCGGAAGAACGACGTATCGACGACCGCCCCGCGGAGGATGCCGGGCACCCCGAGCCGGATGATCGCCCAGTCGTTCCATGGCGTCCCCGGGCCGGACGTGTGGCCGGGCGTGCGCTTGCGGCGGGACTCCCAGCCGTCCATCCATTTGCCGCGATCGGTGTACTCGTGCTCCTTCCACACGGCGGGGTGCGGCAGGAGGAGGTTCTCCTTCTCGGCGAAGAAGTCGTCGCTCGCGAGCAACACGCTCCCCCCGAGCCGGATCGACGCGAGATCGTAGGAGTCCAGGAACGCGGGGTGATCCGTGATCGTCATGCCCTCTTCAGCCACTCTCCGCGGCGCGCGCTGCTCGGCTCGAGGCCGTCGAAGACGCGCTCGCCGCGGAGCCACGTCGATCGCACGACCCCGCGGAGCGTCTCTCCGTCGTAGGGCGTGAGCTTGTTCTTGAACTGGATGCGATCCCGCTCGACGGTGAAGGTCGAAGCGTCGTCGAAGGCGACGAAATCGGCGTCGCACCCGACGGCGATGGCGCCCTTCTTCCCCTCGAGTCCCGCGTGCCGCGCGGGCGCAACGCTCATCCACTCGACGACGTCGAGGAGGGACGCGCCCCGCTTCGACGCCTCGGTCCACACCGCGGAGAACCCGAACTGGAGCCCGCCGATGCCGCCCCAGGCGGACATGAAGTCCCCCGTGTCCGTCCGCTTCAGCTCGGGGATGCAGGGGGAGTGATCGGACACGACCATCGAGATCAGGCCCTGCTTCAGGGCGTCCCACAGCCTCTCGCGGTTCCGCTCCTCGCGGATCGGCGGCGCGCACTTGTACCAAGTGGCGCCGTCCGGGATCCCCTCGGCGGTGAAGTGCAGATAGTGGGGAGCGGTCTCCGCGGTGAGGTCGACGCCCTCGTCCCGCGCTCGGGCGATGGTCTCGAGCGCGCCCGCGGACGAGAGGTGCACGACGTGGATGGGGACGCCGCTCTTCTTCGACAGTCGGTAGAGCAGCTCGACCGCGCGATCCTCGGCGCTCGGTGGGCGGGACGCGAGGTAGGTGGCGTACGCGCGCGGATCGAGCTTCGCGACGGCGTCCGCGACCGCGTCGATGGGCTCGGCGAGCTCCGCGTGCACCATGAGGCGCACCCCGGTCCCCCGGAGCTGCGCGAGGGCGGCCTCGACGTCGCTCTCGCGCACGAACGGAAACTCGTCGACCCCGGAGGGGACGAGGAAGCATTTGAACCCGCGCGCGCCCTCCGCGAGGATCTCCGCGAGCCCGCGGCGGTTGCCGGTCGTGTTGTCCGGGATCGCCCCGCCCCAGAGGCCGACGTCGACGTGCACGCGGCCCTCGGTGAGCGCGGCCTTCGTCGCGACGCCGCGCGCGCTCGTCGCTGGTGGGATGCTGTTCAAGGGCATGTCGACGATCGTCGTGATGCCGCCCGCGCACGCGGCGCGCGTCGCGGTCTCGAACCCTTCCCACTCGGTGCGGCCGGGCTCGTTCACGTGCACGTGCGTGTCCACGACGCCCGGCAGGAGCGCACACTCCACCTCTTCGACGGGAGCGCCCGCTTCGACGTCGTCGTAGGCGCCGATGCGCGTGATTCGGCCGCGCTCGACGTGCACGGTCGCCTCTCGGAAGCCGCTCGGGAGCGCGACGCGCCGAGATCGGAAGACGGTCATGGCCGTGCTCCCTTCGGCGCGCTCGACGCGGACGGGGCGGGCTCCTCGCCCTCGGCGGGACCCTTCGCGCCCTGGTCGACCCACGCGCCGAGCGCGGCGCGCTCCTCGTCCGTGATCTTCGTGACGTTCGCGAGCGGCATGTTCTTCATCGTGACGGCGCGCTGCTTGATGTCCGCCGCTCTGCGCATGATCTGATCGGGCGTGTCGAACATGACCCCGTTCGGCGCGGATTTGTACACCGGATCGCTCGGGTTCTCGGAGTGACAGCGCGTGCACCGGTTGTGGACGATGTCCGCGACCTCGCCGAACGCGACGGGCGTCGTGCGCTTCGGCCCGTCGTTGAAGAGGTCTTTGTCGCCGATGATGATCCACGTCATCCCCGCCGTGATCACGAACAAGGAGATCGCGGGCAGGAGCCACATGGGCTGCGTGAAGCGCACGTTCATGAGGTGCCGGATCCCCGCGCTCCCGAGCGCGAGGATGAGCAGGATGAGCCAGCCCTTCTGGTGCGTGAACGTGGACGGGAAGTGCCCGCTCAACATGATGAAGAGGAGCGGGAACGTCATGTAGTTGTTGTGGATCGACCGCTCCTTTGCCTGGTAGCCGATCTTCGGATCCTGCTCTCGCCCCTCCTTCGTCGCGGCGATGAGCTCGCGCTGCGAGGGCAGGATGACGAACCAGACATTGCCGGTCATGAGCGTCCCGAGCAGGACGCCCACGTGGATGTAGGCGGCGCGGCCGCTCAGGAACCGGAAATAGATGGCGGACGCGCCGATCACCACCGCGACGGAGAGGAGGAACGCGAGCGTCGATCGCTTGCCGAGCGGGGACCGCCAGATGACGTCGTACGCGACGTACGCGCCCACGATCGTCGCCACGCTGATGAGGATCGCGGTGCGCGCCGAGATGTCCGCGATCTCCGGATCCACCATCGAGGACGCGGCGCTCATGTGGAACACGAGGATCAGGAGCGAGATCCCCGAGAGCCAGGTGATGCCGTTCTGCCACTTGAACCAGTGGAGCGTCTTCGGCATCTGCGAGGGCTCGAGGAACTTCTTCTCGACCTCGTAGAAGCCGCCCGAGTGCACCATCCACATCGTCCCGAGCGAGTTCGGCTTGGTGGCCTTCTCCAGGTTCCGGTCGAGCCAGTTGAACAACATCGAGTTGCCGATCCACATGATCCCGGCGATGAGGTGGACCCATCGCGCGATGAGGTGGAGCAGCTCGGAGAAGTGGTCGAGCATGAGCGCCGCGCATCATACAGAAACGAGGCGCGCGCCGAAGGCGCTCCTTTCGCGGCGCCCGTCGAGGCGGGGCCGCGCGCCGCGAGCGTGGTGAGCGATCGAACCCGCCTCGCTCCTCCGCGGGCGTTAGAACGGGAGCTTCAAACCGCTCGGGATCGGCAGGCTGGGGAGCGCCTTCGTCGTGATCTCGGTGAGCTGACCGCGCGTGATCGAGCCGGAGGTTTGGAACGGGACGTCGAAGCTGATCGACTCGCCGCCGATCTCCGCGGTGCCGTCGATCTTGAAGGGCATCGTCTCGCTGGTCGCCGCGGCGAGGCCGAGCGCCGCGACGTTCTTCCACTCGACCGAGAGGGGCACGTTCATCGTGATCGTGTCCTTCGCGGGGATGCTCACCTTCGTGGGGATCGTGAGCTCGCCGAGGTCGACGTCGCCGTTGACCCAGACGTGCGCCTTCACTTTTCGCGCGGAGAGCGGGATCACGTTCGGGTTCGTCGCCTCGAGCTTGAGGTCGATATCGAGCCCCGTGAGGGTGACGCTCTTCACCTTCGCGTCGATGGGCTTGATCGTCGGCGCGGCGGGCTTCTCGCACGCCGTCGCGGCGACGAGCACGAGGGGCGCGAAGAGGAGCGCGCGGGAGTTCGCGGTGATCGACCTCATGCGGTCGAACCGTACCGCGCCCCGGTCGTGGGGGCCACGCGGATACCGTTCGCGGCTCGGGCCGCGCCGGGGTAAGCTCCCGAGCGAGTCCATGGCGCTCGCCGAGCCCGCACCGGGAAGTCTTTTTGCCGGCGATTACAAGATCGTCAAGGCCCTCTCCCGCGGAGGCATGGGGACGCTCTACATCGCGGAGCAGATGTCGACGGGGCGCAAGCGCGCCCTCAAGCTGATGATGCCGGAGCTCGTCGCCGACCCGAAGATGCAGAAGCGCTTCGAGCAGGAGGCGCGCATCTCCGCGCACATCGCGAGCGATCACGTCGTGGAGGTGATCGGAGCGGGCATCGACGCGGAGACGCGGATGCCCTGGATCGCGATGGAGCTCCTCCAGGGCGAGGACCTGAGCGACTACACCGATCGGGTCGGCCACCTCCCCCCCGCGGAGGTGCTCGACATCTTCGCGCAGCTCTGCCACGCGCTCGGCGCCGCGCACGCGGGGGGCATCGTCCACCGCGATTTGAAGCTCGCGAACATCTTCCTCGCGAACGCGAAGCGCGTCGGCGTGCGCTACGAGATCAAGGTGCTCGACTTCGGCATCGCGAAGATGACGATGGAGGCGACGAAGCACAACCCGACGCAGGCGCTCGGAACGCCGCTCTGGATGGCGCCGGAGCAGGCGTCGATCGGCGCTCAGATCACCCCCGCGAGCGACGTGTGGTCGCTCGGGCTCATCGCGTTCCGGTTGCTCACGGGGAAGCTCTATTGGCTGACCGCGAACAGCCCGCGTCCGCAGGTGTTCGCGATGATGCGGGAGCTCCTCATGCAGCCCCTCGAGTCGGCGTCCGAGCGCGCGGCGAAGTACCAGGTGGGCGCGCTCGTCCCGCGCGGGTTCGACGAGTGGTTCGGGCGCTGCCTCCAGCGCGCCTCGACGGACCGGTTCCGGGACGCGGCGGAGGCCTACCGCGCGCTCGAGCCGGTCCTGTCCGTGCGCCACGCGCCGCCGCTGCACGCGAGCCCGCGCTCGGGGCCGATGGCGGTGCCGGAGGTGGCGCCGCTCCCTCCGCCGCCCGCGCCGCCGCCGCCCGTGGATCAGCCGGTGAGCGGCTCGACCCTGTTGAACGTCCCGATCGACGAGGCGCTGGAGGTGGTTCGAGAGTCGTGGGATCGCTCCCCCGTGTCGGACTCGGGCGTCGTTCAGGCGAACGCGCCGGCGTACCCGTACGCGCCTTCGCCGTCGTACGTCGCCGCGCCGCCGCCGCGCGGCCCATCGCCGTCGCACGTCGCGCCGGCGCCGCCCCCGGCGCGCGGTCCGTCGCCCTCCCACGCGCCGTCGGTGCCGCATCCCCCGCCGGTCGCGCCGCAGCCCGCGGGCCCGTCCGCGATCCGCGACTCGGGGGTCGCGCCGCGCATCTCGTCCCTCCCGGATTCCCACCCGGACGAGCGGCGAGAGATCGTCGCGCGCCTCATGTCGATGGCGCAGCAAGCGGAGTCGATGGGGAACTACGAGGCGGCGCTCGCCTCGTATCGCCAGGTCGTGGAGCAGGACCCGACGCGGCTCGACGCGTGCCGGAAGCTCGTCGACACGGCCCGGATCCTGCGCTCCTACGACCTCGCGTTCCGCGCGCACGCGGTGCTCCGCGCCGTGAGCGGGGTGGCGAACGTCGAGCCGAACGAGATGGAGGCGATACCGGGGTTCACGCAGGCGCTCGATCCGACGACGCTCGCGTCGATCACGCACCCATGGGTCGATCCGGAGCTCGCGCAGATTGGTCTGTTCGTGGCGCGCGGGTACGCGATGAGCGTGGGGAACAGCCAAAACCAGGTGCGACCGGATCCCTCGTGTCGGATGGATACGAACTCGGCGCTGAAGATCGCGCGCGTGTTCGCGGTGACGGCGCGGGTGCTCGGGATTCCAGTCCCGGCGCTGTACATGCAGGGCGCCGTGAGCGTCCCGGTGTCGACGGTTCACGGCGCCGAGATGGCGACGATCGTGGGCTCGCCGCTCCTCGGGCCGATGCCGGTGTCCCAGCTGCAGTTCGCCCTCGGGTACCACTTCGCGCGGTACCGCCCGGAGCTCTACGTGCTCTCGTACTGCGGGGGCGCGCTCGGGATGCGGACGCTGATCGACAGCATCGTGCGGGCGAGCGGACCCACGCCGACGACGGAGCCGATGTCGGGGCCGAACGCGATCCCCGCGCTCATCCGGTCGAGCCGAGCGAGCCCGTTCGAGCTCGAGCGCATCCACAACCTGGTGCGTTCGTTCGCGATGCGCGCGGAGACGGTGGATCCGGGGCGCGTGTGGCACGGCGTGCAGTACACGGCGGCGCGCGTCGCGCTGGCGATCGCGGGGAACCTGAAGAACGCGCTCCGGGGCCTCCGCGCGGAGCCGATCGACGAGGATCTGCGGGCGCGGATCATCCGCGATCTCCTTTCATTTTGGGTCGGCGAGGCCGCGGGGAACGCGCGCCTGACGATCGGAACGGCGGTGCGAACCGCCCCGACGGTGCCAGCGTGAGGTTCGGGATGAAACGAAACACGGCGCTCCTCCTTTCGGCGCTCGTCGCGGGAGCGCTCGCCACGGGCTGCGAAACGGGGGGCGGGACGGGCACCGGGGGCGCGAGCGCGTCCTCGGGCGACGGGACGAGCGCCGCGTCGACGTCGTCGGACGCCACGGGCTCGACGTCGGACGCGAGCAGCGGAGCGTCGGGGGGGAGCTCGTCGAGCGGCGGCCCGATCAAGGACTGCGCCGAGATCGGCGCGACGGATTGCTTCTCGAGCTACGACTGCCCGGACGTGGACACGCGGTGCGAGAACGAGGGCACGGTGGATCTCCCGGTGGCCTGCTGCGTCCCCGGACCTCGGGGCCCGGGGCTCGCGGGTGATGCGTGCGCGGGGGAGAACGACTGCAAGAGCTCGCTGTGCGTCGAGATCGCCTCGGGCAATGTCTGCACGGACGTCTGTGCGTCGAGCGCGGAGTGTCCGAACCCGCCGTTCGGCGGGTGCGGGCCGATCGCGTTCAGCGGCAGCGACGACGAGTTTTGTCTGCCATGAACGGTCGGCGGCTTTCCCTTGGGGAACGTGCCACGTCAGCGGAGGTCGACACATGAGGCGCGCGTTTGCACCGTTCGATCGCGCGGCGCTCGACGAGGATCCGTCGACGGTGATCGGTGTCGCGCCGGATCTCTCGATCGCGTACCTCAACCCGGCGTACTGGGCGTTCGCGCGCGCGAACGGCGCGCGCTGGGGAACGGGGGAATGGGGGATCGGGGCGTCCCTGATGGCCGCGGTCCCCCCCGTGCTCTCGGGGTTCTACACGGACCTGTTCGAGCGCGCGCGTGGAACGCGACAGATCGTGGAGCACGAGTACGCGTGCGCGAGCCCCGACCGGGAGCGGCGCTTCCGTCTTCGGGTCATGCCTTGCGAGGGCGAGGAGCTCCTGGTCGTCCACTCGTTGGTGCACGAGGCGCCGCACGGCACGGAGGGGGCCTCGGTGCTCGAAGCCCACTATGGGCGCAATGGCGTCGTCACGCAGTGCAGCCATTGTCGCCGGGTGCGGCGCAACACTCCCCCCTACGCGTGGGATTGGGTGCCCGCGCTGGTCGAGAACCCGCCGGCGAACGTGTCGCACGGGCTGTGCCCGCCGTGCGTCGCGTACCACTACGGCGGGGACGACGGGTGATGGGGCGGGACGCGCGGAGCATCTTGGTCGTCGACGACGACGAGGCGATGCGAGGCGTCGTCCAGCGGCTCCTCGCTCGTCGGGGCTACGAAGTCGTCGCGGTCCCCGACGGGGCGGCCGCCCTCGAGGCGGCATCCGAGAAGCGGTTCGACGTCGCGCTCATCGATTTCGTCATGCCTCAGATGGATGGTCGCGATCTGGTCCTCGCGCTGCGCGCCGCATCCCCCGCCCTCCGCGCCGTGCTGATGTCGGGGGGCGACCGCGCCGACGACGCCGCCGCCGTGGGAGCCACGTTCATCGGCAAACCGTTTGCGCCCGCGGCGCTCGCCGCCGTCATCGAGGGATTGTTCACGGAGCCACGCCTCGATTGAGCTCGGTCGAAGAGTCTCGCGCCAGGGGCGAGATCGGATTGTTGCCGGGGCTCGCGGAGGTGATGCGCCGGTTCGTGGCGCGGGGCCGGGCGGATGCTCCTGGCCAATGTGAAGCGCGGAGCCGAAGGGAACGGCGGGAACGAAGTGCTCGGCGCGTCGGGTGGGGGCCTCGCCGACATTTGGCGCGGAGCGTCCGTCGTTTGGCGCCGCCACGCCGCGCGCTCCGGCTAGGTGCGGATCCATGAGCCGTCGATGGCGCGTCGTCCGAGCCGCGGGGAGTGTCTTGGCGTGGACCTTCGGCGTCGTGCTCCTCGCCGCGTCGTCCCACTGCAAAGGCGACGAGTGCAGCGTGGACGACGACTGCGATCGCGGCGACCCGTGTGAGGGCCTCCGGTGCCACGATGGATCCTGCAGCTACTTCCCCGTCTCTCCCGGCAGCGCGTGCGACGGCGGGATCTGTTCGGAGGAGGGCGATTGCCTGCAGTGCGGAGCGGAGCCGGGGGACGACCCGAACGACACGCAGGCCGATGCCACCCAACTCGGGAGCATCAGCGACTGCGAAGGGGTCGTGTACGACGGGGTCACGGCGGATGGGAACGACGACTGGATCAGCTTCCGGGGCATCGACACGCCAGCGCTCTCGTGCCAGGTGCTCACGCGAGCTCGTGTCATCGCCCGCGCGGCCCTGGAGGTTTGCCTCTACTGGGCCTGCGACCAAGTGGGGGTCGACGCCCACACCTGCCCAGCCGGAGCGACGGAGGACTTGGCCCCGAATGGAGCGTTCGGTTGCTGTGCCGAGCAAGCGATCGCGCTCGATCCGTGCCCCGACTCCTTTCAAGACAGCAGCGCGCAGGTCTGGGTTCGCGTGAGGCCAGTGACCCCCGACGTCTGCGCCGCCTACGAGCTCGACGTCGAGTTCTGAGACAGGCGTTCGCGTCCCGCACCGCGCTGTACCGTGGTCGTAGGCACTGCGGTGTCGAGCACGGAGCACGGAGGGAGGCAACCAGCTCGACTAGTGCTGCGTGCCAGAAGCAAGCCGCACCTCGACCTTGGGGTGTCGACGCTGGACAGGTCTCCGCGTAATTTCCAACGCGACCTGCTTTTTCGTGTCCGATCTCGTCCCGTCGTGTCCGCGAACCTAAACCGCTCCAAACGAAGAAACCCGGCACTTCGGCCGGGTTTTCGTGGAGGTGAGGACGGGATTCGAACCCGCGTATAACGGTTTTGCAATTCGTCCCGCGACACAGCCAATCGCAGATCTCCGCGCGAAACCGGGGCCGTCGCGGACCGAGGTGGGGGTGGAGGAGGTCGGAACCGCCTGGTTTCGTCAGGCACCTGACGAAACGCCCAGGCGCTACGTTCTCCGAGTGATCGCCGCCCTCCGGGGCGAGGTGCTCGCGTTCGGGGATCTCGCGCTCGCGCGGTCGCTCCTCGGCTTCGAGAGCGAGCTGCTCGAAGCAGACAATCCGGATGGAGCTGCAGTCGTGGACCTCCGCTCGAGGACGCGATGAGATCGTCCGATGGCAACGCGCGGGGATCGTCCCCTACCAGTCGAGCGCCGTCACAAGCGGCAGCCGCGCGCGCACGACGGCAGGATCGAGCGCGTCCCCGACGACGAACGCGTGAGGGCTGCGCTCGACTTCCTGCGTGGGCTCGTCGCGACGCTCGAGGAGCCAACCCCCGACACAGCCGTCCTCCCGCGCTCACGCTTGGCCGAGATCGCGGCGGTGCGGACGCGGGCAGTCCTTGCGGCCGAGGAAGCTGCCGCCGCGTGGAAGAGCGTCACCACCACCGCCGACCTCCTCGAGGCGGTACAGGACGAACTCGACGAGTACGCGACGGTCGCGCCCTCGCAGGATCACGGGCGTTCGCTGAAGGCCCGCCTCATGAAGCTCGAGCCGTCCTTCCGGGGCCTGCTCCCGGAGGCGCTCCCGGACCTGATCCGACGCTGGCAGGTGGCTCGGTTCCGGACGCGAGGCCGTCCGAAGGCAGGTGCTCCACCGGTGCAGTCGACGACGGAGATCCTGCACGAGCTCCTCGTCTCGGTCGGCCTCACGACGGCGACGCCTGAGAGCCTGAGGCGCGCCCGCCGCCGATCGAAGTAGGCCCCGCTCGGTCGATTTTCCTCCCGAGGGTCTGAATCGGGGACGGGTGCATTCCCTATTTAGCCAATTCTGAACCGCCTGATTTTGCAGGTGGTTCTACGGATTCGTGCGCGGCTACTCGCGCAGGATTCCGACGAAGTGTGCACGAGTGCCGGCTGGAGCAACCGCACTCAAAAGCGGAAGGTCGCTTGCGCACGAGACAGCCCGCTCAGTTGGGCGCGTGACCTGTCATGCGCCCGGAAAGACCGCCATGGCCCACGACCCCACCCGACAGTTCGACGACGCCGATGCCATCCAGCTCCTCCACCTCACGCGCGCGATCGGTCTCGCGAAGTGCGCCGACCAGTTCGGTGTCGCGCAGCAAGCCCTACGGCGCGCGCTCTCGAACGAGCGCCTCTCAAAGGCCAACCGTCGGCTGATCTCCGACGGCCTGAAGAAGGCCGCTGCGTCGTGAGCGGCCCTCGGCACGCAACTGCGTCCGCGCTGGTCGTGGGCCCAGCCGAGCCCGCCGGCGTCACCATCGTCCAGTCGCAGACGGTCATCGCGCCGAGACCCTTGATCGCGAGCGAGGCGAACTGCACGGACGTCGTCGGCCTGGAGCCGAGGGCGTTCCGCCGGGCTCTCCGTCTCCTCGAGGTGCCCACGATCACCACGCCCGACGGCGTGGCTGCGCTCGTCGCCGATCTCGAAGCTGCGCTCCGCGAGCGCGGCAAGGTCCTCGAGTCGGAGCCGCCGCGGCAGCGCCCCAAGAAGGCAGCGCCGGCGAACGACGACGGCCAGCTCGAGGGCGCGTCGGACTGGGGCTGTACGAAGAAGGCCGGGGGTGCGCGATGAGCCGGTGGACACGCACGACGCCCATCGAAGACCTCCCCAAAGGCCGACGGCCCGGAGTTGCCTCCGAGCCGTCGTGTGAAGGGCCACTAGCGAGCAACATGCCCGTGCGCGCGCGGCCGCTCAAGACGGCGCCGGTCGAGATCCTCCGGCTCCCGCAGCTCCGCGGCGAGCTCGTCGTCGACTTCGTCGGGGACGGGGTCGAGCTCGCGGTCACCGCGCACGGCGGCTCGGTCCGCAGGACCATCGCGATCGACGCGGAGGACCTGCCGCTCGTGGTCGACGCGTTGAAGGCGGCGCAGAAGCGGATCGGTGCGCGATGAAACGGGGGCAGATCGCCGCGCTGGCCTACGAGGCCGGCCGTATCGCGAGCGCCGTGGCCGCTCAGACGAGCGAACGCTGGGATGCGCTCGACGACGACACGCGCAGGGGCGTCGACATGTTCCTCCGGCTCTACGTCTTCCCCTGGCTCCGCATGCGGAACGCCGCGATCGCAGCAGGAGTCGATGGCCGTCGCCACTCGGGGCTCGGGCGGATGTCTCTCGCGGTGATCGAGGTCGGCCGCGCCCTGCTCCTGATGCTCGCGCCCACCGACCTGAGCACCGGAGGGCTCGCGTCGTGACCGCAGTCGAGCCTCGCCGCCGCGCCCTTCGGCGTGGCGCCGATCACGAGCGGAAGACCGCGAAGGCCGTCGGGTCGACGAGGACCGCGAGGATCGGATCACGGCGGTCGGAGCCAGACATCGCGCCGATCCGCGTCGCGAACGTCGTCCTGGTCGGGGAGTGCAAGTACCGCACGGCCGGCTCGAAGTTCCTACGCCGTGGCCTGCGGCAGGCCGCAAGTTACCAACGCGGCGCCGTCCCCTTCCTGGTGTTGCGAGAGCCGAAGGCGCCCGCGCTCGTCGTCGTCGACCTGGACGTGTTCTGCGCGCTGACCGGCATCGCGCCCGCCGCGCTCCCGCAGACGCACACGGCGACGCGACGCGATCCGAGGCAGCTCGCCCTACTCGACGCCGAGGCTCCAACCGTTCCCACGCGTGAGAACAGCGAGGAAACAGGCTCCGCGCCGACGTCCGCGCCGGAGCGCCAGCCTGCCGAACCTGATGCACAAAAGGGCGACGCTCCCGGTTGCGAAGGCCGAGAGCGTCCAGGAGCGCCGAAGGAGCGGCGTCGAGATGAAGCCTAGCCAGCCTGCGCCCGACCGCCAGACGGCGCGCGCCGATGACCTGACCGACGAGGAACTCGGGGCCTTCTCACGCGCGCGTCGCACCGATGCTGGGCTCGACCCTGACGGCGGCGAGCTCGGCCCGACCCGTATCGACGGCCCGGTCCGCGACGCGCTGCTCGGCATGCTCGAGCGGGCGCGACGGTCACTTTGGAGCGCAGAGCGCGCGGCGCCGGACGGACATGACGCTCCGCGCGCCGCACTCTCGCCCCCAGACAAAGCAAAGGGCCCGCTTCGACTCGGGCCCTCTGCGGATCAGCGTTCGAGGCGCTGTCGAGATGACGAATAGCACAACGACCCTCGCCGACCGTCCGGCGCGCCCCATCGTCCTTGAGCTGCTCGCCGCACTCCGTGTCGGCGCACTCGATGTCACGCTCGGCGAGCGGCTCGCCCTGATCGCGATCGCCGAGCACCCCGACGACGAGCTGCGGTTCGACGAACTCGGCAGGGCCAGCGGCCTGAGCCCGAGCGCGCTCGCGGCGAACCTCCGCTCGCTCGAGGCGAAGGGACTGATCGCGAGGGAGCGGCGGCCTCCGAAGCGGACGAAGTACTCCATCAGCGAGGACCGGATCCGGCAGGCCGCCGGCGGGACGGGACCGTGAGCGCCTTGCTCCGCGCGGCACTGGACTACGCCGCGCTCGGTTGGCCGGTCTTCCCGCTCGCGCCCAAGTCGAAGAAGCCGCCTGCCTCATCCGACGGTTTCAAGTCAGCGACCACGGACGAGGCGCAAATCCGAGCGTGGTGGACGGCGGAGCCGCAGGCCAACATCGGAGCCGCGTGCGGGTCGTTCGTTGTCCTCGACGTCGACGTGAAGCCGTCGAAGGGGAAGCGAGGGGACGTGGAGCTCGTCGAGATCGTCCGCGAGCGCGGCCCGATTGGCTGGACGCGACAGGCGCTCACGCCGAGTCGTGGGACGCACTTCTTCTTTGCTGTCCCCGACGGGGTTCGGATTCTACGGACCATCGGGCGGTTCGCGCCCGCGATCGACGTGCTTGGGTTCGGCGGCTATGTCGTCCTCCCTCCTTCCAGGATCGACGATGGGGGCGACTACCCGGGCGACTACGTGTGGTGCGACGACGGTGCACCGCTGGCCGAACCCTCGGCGTGGGTGCTCGAACGCATGGTGCGGCTCTCCGCCCCCGAGCAGCCGACCGGGGCCCAGTTCGTCGGCTCGTGGGCCGGCGACTACGAGAAGAGGGCCGAGCGCGCGATCAACTACGTCGCGAAGATGCCTATCGCGGTGTCGGGGGCTGGGGGACATGATGCTCTCTGGCGCGTCGCGCTCGTCGTCGTGCGCGGGTTCGACCTCCCGATCCCGGCAGCTCGGGAGATCCTCCGGGACTACTCCGCGCGGTGTGATCCTCCGTGGAGCGACCGCGAAATCGACCACAAGCTCGCGCAGGCGCAGCGCGCGCGAGACCCGCGATTCCATGCCGGGTATCTGCTTCAGGCGGGCCGATGACTGCCGCCAACGACGTGAGCAAGGCGAAGGCGCTGCACGCGAAGATCGTGCAGATGAAGCCCGCGGACTCGGTGCGTGCCGAGCTCGAGGCGATGCAGGTCGAGCTCGGCGCCTTGCTCGCGCTCGACCGTCGCCCGGCGCCTGAAGAGGTCGCATCGCTCAAGCGCCATCTGCGCGACGCGGAGCACGCGGCGGCGCCCGCGGTCGATCCCGCCGAGCAGCCGACGTCTGTCGAGCCGCTACGTGGCCTCAGTCGCCTCGGGCCGATAGCGCTCGTCGGGCGCGCCACCATCGCGGCGCGGGCCTTCGAGCCCGTCCCCTATGTCTGGCAGGACATCGCGGTCAGAGCGACGATCGTGCTGCTCGCCGGTGGGCCGGGGGAGGGGAAGACGACCCTTCTCTTTCTCCTCGCGGCAGCGCGCATCAACATCGAAGCACCGGTCAAGGTGCTCCTGCGCGAGGTGAAGCCCGCCCCACCCGGGCAGTTCTTCGTCCTGATCGAGGGCGAGCACGGCGAGAGCTCCGCGTCGCGGAAGCTGGTGAAGAGCTGCACCATGCTTGGGATCCACGACGATTCCCTCAACCGAATCATCATCCTCGCGCGTCGCTCGGT
>JAXLYP010000044.1:0-55182 GCA_046351395.1 Polyangiaceae bacterium | reverse complement strand
CAATCGCGCCCATGAAACACCTTCACGGCTTCGCTTTCGCCTCCGTCACGCTCACCCTCGCGCTCCTCGCCGGCTGCGAGACCTCGGTCGAAGACGCGACCGGCGGCGCCGGCACCGGGACGACCACGAGCACGACCAAGGCGAGCTCCGGCACCACGACGGGCGTGTCGACGACCACGGGCTCGGCGACGACGACCGGCGCCTCGATGACCGGCTCCTCGTCCAGCGGGATGACGACGCCTCAGCCGTTCCCGTGCGGGCCCAACGGCCTCACGTGCGACGCGAGCAAAGAGTACTGCGAGGAGATGGAGGGCGTGGTCGTGAGCTACGCCTGCAAGCCGCACGCGATCTGCCCCGGCCTCGGCTCGGTGGACTGCAGCTGCCTCGACGTCGCGGGCATGAACTGCAACAGCTGCATGGCGAAGGGCGGCGGCGCCGTCCTCAACTGCGGTCAGGGCTGAGTTACTTCTTCGGGGAGAGCCGGACCACGAGCGCGCACGCGACCGTCGCGCTCACGGTGACCTTCTCTCCCGCGGAGAGCTCGACGCGCGCCGTGGACAGCCCGGAGAGCGTCTTCGGCTCCTCGCTCTTCACCTCGACGGCGCCCTGAATCCCGACGACGGCCCACTCTCCGGGGCCTTCGAGCGTCCGCTCCTCCGCGACCACGAGCGCGAGATCGAGCTTCCCTTTCCGCGCGAAGACGTTGAGCGCCCGCGCGCTCGGGCTCTTCAGCGTGCACTCCATGTGCGTCTCGCCAGCGAAGCGGAGCGGCGCCGCGTCGGGCGCGGCGAGGTCGATCGACTGCTTGCTGCTCCCGAGCGAGAGCGCGACGTGCCCCTCGATCATGAGGAGCCAGCGGTCGTAGCCCTGGTAGATCGAGAACGGACCGGAGAGCGCGATGTCCGCGACGCTGATCCGCACGTCGAACGACGCGTCCCCCGGGGGTACGCGGAGGATCTCGAGGGCGGTCCCGCCCCCGTTGCGCCAGGGGTGCTTCACGAACTGGGCGGGTTCGATGACGTCGACGTTCATGCGTCCTCGATCTTCGGGGTCGGCGGGCGGCGCCGAGATTATCCAGCCGGGGCGCTCGGAGCCACCCCGACGTACGCCTCCGCGAAGCGCATCCGCGCCTCCCCCTGGACCGTCACCCGGAGGGCGATCCGCTCCCCCGGGCGGAGCCCCGGCAGGTTCGCGAGCTTCATGTTCTCCTTGGAGCGCACGGCGACCTCGTCATGGAAGAACAGGAGCCCCGTGAGGCCGGGCCGCGACTGGTGGTCCTCGCCGTCGTACCCGATGGTGAACCTCGCCGGGGCCTCGGCCCGGGGGCTCGTCATCTCGACGATCACCTCGGCCGTCCAGTCGCCCCCGAACCGCTTCTCCACGTCGTAGTGGAGCCACAGCGAGTGCTCGCAGGCCTGCGCCGTGCACGTGAGCTCGACCGGGGCGCCGCGCGGAACGGGCACGGAGCAAAGCTTCGCGGGCCTCGCCGCGTCGGGAAACCGCGCGATCTGCGCCGCGATGCTATGCGCGGCGGAGCCGCGGCGGAAGCCGAAGAGCCCGCCGAGGAGGATCACCACGACCACCCCGGCGATGGCGTACTCCTCCCACGTCATTGGATCATCCGTTCGTACCCATCGGGGTCGGGGGCCCTGCTGCACGCCTCGAGAAGAGGTCGAGTCGAGCTGGTCGCGAAGCCTACCAAAGCGCCCACGTGGCCATTATCGCCGCGCGGACGGTCGCGCTCACGCGAACTCGGCGGTGAGCCACTTCTGTAGACCCGGGCGGCGCGCGTCGCGCCGGGGCTCGGCCGAACGCGCGGGTCGCGAAAGACGAGCGCCTCGCCGTCCTCGAGGACGTGGACGCGCGCGGAGAGCCGTCCGCGATCCGCGCCGGAGCGCCGCGCGGGTCGTCGAGCAATGGTCAGCGCCTCGAGGTGGTTCAGCACCACGTCGCCGCGCGCGCCTCGCGAGCTCGACCTCGTCGACCGAGAAGAGGATGTCTCCGCCTCGCCCGAGTTCGCCGCCCCCGCGGGCGCGACGATGACATCGGGGTCGAGGCGATCGACGGCGTCGACAACGTTCGGGGTGAGGATGGCGTCGCCCGTGAGGTAGACACTCGGCGCGTCCAGAGCCGCGAGGAAGAAGCCCGACACGGGGCCCATCGCCCAGCCGACGAGGCCGCGCCCGTGTCGGTTCTCGATCACCTCGACCCGCATCCCGAGTGCGCCATCGACGAGCTCCCGCGCGTCGAGCCCGCGCGCCCGGAGGCTCGGGACGTCCACCGCGCTCGCCCACACCGGGAGCCCGCGCGACCGCGCCCACGACCTCCCGGGACCGTCGAGGTGATCGGGATGCTCGTGCGTGACGAGCACCCCGTTCGCCGCTGCGAAGCAGGCGTCGGCGCATGGCGGCAGCGGGACGAGCGGGTTGGCGCGACGGCCACCTCCAAAGAGCTTGAACCCGGGCAGAGCACCGACGTCGGAGAGCATCGGGTCGACGACGAGTCGGTGCTCCGCGATCTCGAGGAGCACGGTCGCGCTGCGGATTTGGTGGACGCGCAAAGTTTGGGCGGCGGGGTTCGACATGCGTTGGGAATAGCGCCGCCAAAAACGCATGGCACCCGGCGCCGCTGCAACCCTGCTATCCGTTTTTGGATGGGTGCGCGCATTCCATGGGATCTGCTGCGGGCGTTCGAGGCGGTCCTGCGGCTCGGGAGCCTGAGCGCCGCCGCGCGCGATCTCGGGGTGAGCCAGTCAACGATGAGCCGGCAGATGGCGCAGCTCGAGGGCGTCGCGGGGGTTCCCTTGCTGACCCGCGGGCCCCCGGCGCGGCCGACGGAGCGAGGCATGTTGCTCCTGTCGTCGGCGGAGCGCATGCTCGAGGCTTCGGTCGCGGCGGACGCAGCCCTGGACGACGCGGCCCGTACGCAGGGAGACGTGACGCTCGCGACCGTCGGCGAGATCGCGCGTTGGGTCCTCGCGAAGGAGATTCCACGCCTCCTCCGCGCGCACCCCGGGCTCCGCCTGCACGTCGTCGTCGACAACCGCGTTCGGAGCCTCGCAGCGGGGGAGGCCGATCTCTCGCTGAGAATGGCGCGACCCGCGCGCGGCGACCTCGTCGCCCGCAGCGTTCACGTCGAGAGGTACGCCTACTTCGCGTCGAGGCGACTCCCTCTCGGACCGGGCGCGCCGTGGATCGGCCTCACCGGCTCGCTCGGGCACCTACCGGAGCAGCGCCACGCGGAGCGGACCTTCCGGGGTCGCGCGCCCCGCGTCTCCCTCGAGGACGTCGAGGCCCTCGCCTACGCGGTCGAGGCGGGCGTGGGCGTCGCCGTTCTACCGCGCGGGCTCGCCGCCCGTCTCGACGACGTCGTCGAGGTGGACCCGGCGGCCGCGGGTGGTGAACTGCATGGGGCGTTGCCCGCGCGCGACTTCTGGCTCGTCGTTCACCGCACGAAGCGCCGTGTCCCGAAGGTGCGCGCGGTGATAGACTGGCTCGCCTCCATCCCGTCCTTCGATCGGTCGACGGCGCGCGACGAGGGACGAGGAAACCGCGTTCGAGGCTTGGGTCCGTGAGCGACCGCCCGCCGAGCGTCGTCAGCGGATCATCACGACGACGCGGCCGCTCTCGCCCTCGCGATCGACGACCGACGTGAACGCGAGCACGTGCCGCGCGGCGTCCCCCTGGCTGAGCCACGCGGCGAGCTCGCCGCGCAGCACGGGCTCCCCGCCGTGCGAGTGCTTCCCCTTGCCGTGCACGATCGACACGACCTTGTCGCCCTCGCGCGCGCGCCGCGCGACGAACGCCACCACCGCGACGCGGGCCTCGGCGACGGAGTGCTTGTGGAGGTCGAGCGTGCCGTCGATCGCGAAGTGCTCCTGCCGAAGCTTCCGGAGGAAGCGCGGATCCACGTCGAGCCGCCGGCCCTGGAGGGTCGCGCCGTCGTCGATCACCTCGAACGTGAGGCCCTCGAGCACGAGGGAGCGGAGCGTCGTCGCCACCTCCTCGTCCTCGGGGGGAGGCGCGACGCGCACCTGCGCGGGATCGAGCGGCTTCACGCCGCGCATCACCGCCGCGAACGACGCGGGCTCGACCGGCTTCGTGGCCCCGCGCGCGGGCACCGCGCCCGGCTTCCGCGCTGGAGGCGCGTCCCCCTTCGGCTTCGCGACGCGCTTCTTCAGGGCCTGAAACGGGCGAAAGGTCCCCGGCGCCGGGTCGATCTCGGCGTCCCGCGCTTTCGCGGCGCGGCGCTTCGGCGGCGCCGCGCGCGCCTTCGCTGGGGTCTTCTTGGGCGGCGCCTTCGCCATCTCCGCTCGCTAGAGGAGGTTCGCCGCGAGCTCCGCGAGCTCGCTGCGCTCACCCTTCGAGAGGACCATGTGCGCCGCGATCTTCTCCTTCTTGAAGCGATCCGCGACGACGGAGAGCCCGTTCGACGCCTGGTCCACGTAGGGGTTGTCGATCTGCTGGGGATCTCCCGTGAGGACGATCTTCGTGCCCTCCCCGCACCGCGTGATGATCGTCTTCACCTCGTGGGGCGTGAGGTTCTGCGCCTCGTCGACGATCAAGTACTGGTGGGGCAGGCTCCGCCCGCGGATGTACGTGAGGGGCTCGACCTGGATGACGCCGCTCTCGAGCAGCTCGAGGAACCCGCGGTTCGCGTCCGACCGGCCCTTCCCGCTGCTCGAGTTGGAGAACAGGAACTCGAGGTTGTCGTAGATGGGTTGCATCCACGGGTTGAGCTTCTCGTCCACGTCCCCGGGGAGGAAGCCGATGTCCCGGCCGAGCGGCATGATGGGTCGGGACACGACCATGCGCGAAAAGTGTCCGTCCTCGGTCGTGCGCTTCAGGCCCGCCGCGATGGCGAGCAGCGTCTTGCCCGTGCCCGCCTTGCCGAGCAGCGTGACGAGCCGGATCGACTCGTCGAGGAGCACGTCGAGCGCGAAGCTCTGCTCCCGGTTCCGCGGCCGCACGCCGAGCACGCCCTCGCGCGCGACCCGCAGCGCGACGACCTCGCCGCGCGTCGCGTCGAACCGACCGAGGCCCGTGTGGTTCGAGCTGTTCGCGTCCGTCAGCATCACGGCCGAGTTCGGGTAGAGGCCGCTCGTGTCGGGCACCGCGACGTGCCCGTCCGCGAAGAACCGATCGACGAGCTCCCCGTCCACGGGCAGCTCGTGGAACGGCTGCTCGACGTCGTCGTCCCGGACGCTCTGGTTCTCGTACGTCTCGCTCGCGATCCCGACGGCGTCCGCGCGGATGCGCAAGTTCGTATCCATCGTGACGAACACCGTCGGCTTCTCGGTGTCCGCGTCCCGCACGTCGATCGCGGTCTGGAGGATCGCCTGGTCGGCGGAGTGCTTGTCGAGCCCGACGCCGAGGTTCGGGCGCTTCGAGTGCACCCAGACCTTCAGCGTCCCGCCCGCCTCGAGGCCGAGCCCGCGCGACAGCAGGCCCGAGGTGGACCCGTTCGCGCGGCTCCTGAGCTCGTCGAGCGAGCGGGAGAACATGCGCGCGTTGCGCCCGCGCTCCGTGCCCTCACGCTTGAACTGATCGATCTCCTCGATGACGTAAATCGGGAGGATGACGTCGTTGTCCTCGAACTTGAAGATCGCGCGCGGGTCGTACAGCACCACGTTGGTGTCGAGGACGTAGTTCTTCTTCATCTTGTCTAGGGGGCTAGCCGCCCCCTCTGCGCCTGCGGCGCGACCCCGGCGTGGTCCTTGGACCACGACAAAGCTCGCTTCGCTCGGATTTCAGAGGGTGTTGGCTTGTCAGGGTTCACGCGGGCGTCGTTGGAGTAGCAGTGATGAGGCAGCCGCCGCCCTCTCTCGCCTGCGGCGCGACCCCGGCGTGGTCCTTGGGCCACGACAGAGCTCGCTTCGCTCGGATTTCAGAGGGTGCTGACGCGTCGGGGTTCATGCGGGGCTACTTGGCGGGCGCCGCGATCACCGGCGGCGGTCGTACGGTGAGCCGGCTCTTCGGCGCTTCGTCGATCTTCTGGAGCGCGTCGAGCGCCGCGTCCTTGAAGCACTCGGAGAGCGTCGGGTAGTTGAAGACCATGCTCGCGGCGTGGTCGATGAGCAAGCCCGCCGCGACCCAGCACTGGCCGATGTGGATGAGCTCCGTCGCGCGATCCCCGATCGCGTGCGCGCCGATGATCTTGCGGGAGCCGCGCTCGACGACGATCTTCACGAACCCATCCGTGAAGCCCTGAATCTTCGCGCGCGCGTTCTCCGAGAACGCGCCGCGGCCGGCGACGACGTCGAGCCCCTTCGCGCGCGCGTCCTCCTCCGAGAGGCCCACGCAGCTCGCCTCGGGGATGGTGTAGATGCCATACGGCAGCACCGTCGCGATGTCCGGGCGCGGCAAATGCAGCACGCCGAACGCGGCCTGCACGGCGACGCGCCCCTGCTCCATCGAGGTGGACGCGAGCGCGGGGAAGCCGATGACGTCCCCCGCGGCGAGGATGGACGGGATGTTCGTCGCGAAGACCTCGTTCACCTTCACCGCGCCCCGCGTGCCGAGCTCCACGCCCGCGTGCTCGAGGCCGAGGCCTCTCGTGTTCGAGCTCCGCCCCGCGGCGAAGAGGAGCTTGTCCGCTGCGATGCGCGCGCCGGAGTTCAGATCGACGACGATCTCCTTCCCCTCGCGGCGCACGTGCTTCGCCCCGTCGTTGAGGAGGACCGTCATCCCCTGCTCGATGAACGACTGCTTGAGCGCCTCGCTCATGTCCGCGTCGAGGAAATCGAGGAGCTCCACCTTCTTGTCCACCAGCGTGACCTGGACTCCCATCGCCATGAACATCGACGCGTACTCGCACCCGATGACGCCGCCCCCGAGCACGATGAGGCGCTCGGGCATGCGATCGAGGTTCAGGATGCTGTCGCTCTCGTCGATGTCCGGATCCTCGAACGGGATGTTGTCCGGCTTGAACGGCGACGACCCGGTCGCGATGAGGATGAACTCCGTCGTGAGCTTCGTGTCCTCGCCGGAGACGGCGACGGTGTGCGGATCCGCGATGGTCGCCTCGCCCCGCCGGTACTCGACGCGCGCGTCCCCGAAGCTTCCGAGGATGCGCCCGACCTCGAGCTTGCGTACGAGATCTTTGCGCGAGAGGAGCTTCGGGACGAAGAGGCCTTTGTCGACCTCGACGTTCACGCCGTACGTGTGCCGCTGCTCCCGGCCGGAGAGGAACAGCGCGGTCTCGCGCAGCGTCTTCGAAGGGAGCGTGCCCGTGTGCACCGCCGCACCGCCCGGGAACGCCCCGCGGTCGAAGAGGAGCGCCCGCTTGCCGAGCGTCGCGGCCTCGAGCGCGGCCTTCTCGCCCGCGGGACCGCCGCCGATGACAATCAGATCGTAGTCGTACCCCACGACCCGGGAGGGTAGTCTCCCGCTGCCTTCACGAGAAGCGCGTTTCTTGGGAGCAGACGATGATTCGGCCCGTGCGTGACGAGGACGCGCTCGATCTCATCGAGCTCATCGCCTCGGTGTTCGGCGAGTACCGGGGTTGCGTGACGGACGTGGACGGCGAAATGCCGGAGCTCCGCGGCATGGCCACGTACATCGCGCAGGTCGGCGGCGAGTATTGGGTCGCGGAGCGTGATGGACGCATCGTCGGGATGGGGGGCTACGGCAAGAGCGGCGCGGGCCTCGAGCTGAAGAAGCTCTACGTCCACCGACGCGAGCGCGGCACCGGCCTCGGCGCGCGCATCGTC
Organism: Polyangiaceae bacterium; assembly: GCA_046351395.1. GTDB lineage: Bacteria > Myxococcota_A > Polyangia > Polyangiales > Polyangiaceae > CAYYKK01. The sequence goes on along the minus strand of JAXLYP010000044.1, from coordinate 47,471 downwards.
GACCGCATCGAGGCCGCCGCGAAGGAGCGCGGCGCCCCGTTCATCGAGCTCTGGAGCGACACCCGGTTCACGACGGCGCACGCCTTCTACGAGAAGCGCGGCTACGTCCGCGGCCCGGACACGCGCGAGCTCCACGATCTCTCGAAGACGGTCGAGTACTACTTCAGGAAGACGCTGTGAGACTCGGAGTTGCCGCCAGGAACGCCGAGGCGGAGCGCCGCGCACGCCGAGGGAACGTCGGGCCTCGCCCAAACCTTCTCCTCCCCTCGGCGTCTCTCGCGCCTTGGCGGTTTGAATCTCCTCTCGGATGGACGCGAAGACCATGATCGAACGCTTCAAGCTCCCGAAGTTCTCGCCCGGCGTGGGGCGCACGATCGCCTCGAACCTCACCGGCCGCGTGAAGGGCGCGCTCGGCATCCTGTTCCTCGACCTCGAGACGGTGATGAGCCCCGCGCTCGAGCTCGAGGGCTGGGCCGAGAAGACGCCGGACCGCGTGTTCCTCCGCTTCGAGGGCGAGGACACCACGTACCGCGAGATGCGCGACCGCGTGGAGCGCCGGGCGACGACGCTGAAGCGGGCGGGTGTCCGCTGGGGGGACGTCGTCGCGATCGTGATGCACAACCACCCCGAGTACATCGTCACGGTGCTCGCGCTCTCGTGGCTCGGGGCGACGAGCAGCCTCATCAACACGAGCCTCACGGGCGCGAGCCTCGCGCACGCGATCTTCCAGACGGGTCCGCGCGGCGTCGTCGCGGGGCGCGACCTCATCGCGGCGGTCGACGACGCGATCGGCGCGGACGACCGCGGCGCGAGCCTGCTGCGGTTCTTCGAAGAGACCCGGCCATCCGGCGCGTCCGCGGAGCATGGTGGGCCCGCGACCGACGCGCCGGACCGCGAGGGCGCGTCGTCCCAGGCGACTTGGCACCGGCTGCGCGCGTTGGAGGCGGCTCACTCCGCGCGGGACGCAGGCGGCGTCGGCGCGCGGCGCGCGGCGCGCTGCGTCGGGGGCGAGCTCTTCGCGTACATCTTCACGTCCGGCACGACGGGCCTGCCGAAGGGCGGCAAGATCCTCAACGCGCGCGCGCTCACCGCGGCGCTCGGGTTCGGGATGTTCACGCTCGGCCTCACCCAGGAGGACGTGCTCTACGTGTGCCTCCCGCTCTTCCACGCGAGCGGCCTCGCGATCGGCGTCGGCTCCACGCTGAAGACCGGCGCGACGCTCGCGCTCGCGCGCAAGCTCAGCGTGAGCCGGTTCTGGGACGATCTCGCGGACACGGGCGCGACCGCGTTCGTCTACATCGGCGAGATCTGCCGCTACCTCCTCGCGAGCCCGCCCCACCCGCGCGAGCGGGAGCACAGGGTCACGCGCATCGTCGGCAACGGCATGCGCCCGGACGTCTGGCCCAAGTTCGTCGAGCGCTTCCAGACGGGCGTCGTCCACGAGTTCTACGCGGCGACCGAGGGCAACGTGAACATGATGAACCTGTTCGGCGTGGAGGGCAGCGTGGGGCGCATGCCTCCCCTCCCCCAGCTCGACAACGCGTTCCTCGCGCGGTTCGACCAGGACACCGAGATGCCCGTGCGCGACAAGAAGGGTCGCTGCATCCGCTGCAAGCCCGGCGAGGTGGGCGAGCTCCTCGGTCGCATCGACGACAAGTACGTCACGAGCCGCTTCGACGGCTACGTCGGTGAGGAGGCCACGAAGGCGAAGATCATCCGAGACGTCGAGAAGAAGGGGGACGCGTTCTTCCGCTCGGGGGATCTCATGCGGAAGGACGTGTTCGGCTTCTACTACTTCGTGGATCGCATCGGCGACACGTTCCGGTGGAAGGGCGAGAACGTGGCGACGACCGAGGTGCAGGACGCGATCGGCAAGTTCGCCCCCGTCGAGAGCGCGAACGTGTTCGGCGTCACCATCCCCGGCACGGACGGGCGCGCCGGCATGGCCGCGCTCGCGTTCAAGCCCGGCGCGCACTTCGCGCCCGAGGCCTTCTACGAGCACGTCGCGGCGCTCCTTCCGGCGTACGCCGTTCCCGCGTTCGTCCGGTTGCTGCCCGAGGCCGCCGTCACGATGACGTTCAAGCTCAAGAAGACCGACATGGTCCGCGACGGCTTCGACCCTTCGAAGACGCGCGATCTGATCTTCTTCCGCGACGATCGGCGCCGCAGCTACGAGCCCGTGGACGCCGACGTCCACGCGAAGATCCTGAGCGGCGCCATCCGCTTCTGACCCCGATCCCGACGCGGTGGGACGCGTCGTCGATCTCACCCTCGAGCTCGCCGCCGCGATCCGCGCCGCAGTCCTCGAGGTGCACGGCCCGAACGCCGACCTTTCGAAGCACCCCGAGGTCGTCGTCGGGACGAAGAAGCGAGCGCGCGCTCTCGCGTTGGTGTTCACCCTCGTCGGAGCGGCCGTGGTCGCGCTGTGGGGGCGATGTACTTCCTGCTTTGGCGACGCTGAGGGCGAGGGATCGAGCTCGCGCGCTCAGGGCCTGAACCGCGCGAGCCCCGCGTTCTGCGTCTTCAAGAGCGCCCCCACGAAGTCGCGCCACATCGCCGGCAGGGTCGGGTACCTCCGCCGCGGATCGACCGAGAGCGCCTCGGCCGCCCAGCGATCGATCGCGGGGTGCAGCTCCGTCCGGGACGCGGTGATTGTGGGCCGCGGGCCTTGGGTCGCGAGCGCGAAGAGCTCGAGCGTGGACCGCGCCGGGAACGGCGGGTGCCCGGCGAGCAGCCGGAAGAGGACGCTCGCGAACGCGTACTGATCGGAGCGCGCGTCGGGCCGCGCGCCCGCGAGCACCTCGGGCGCGAGGTAGGCCGTGGACCCGAGCACGACGCGCGGATCCGTCGTGACGTCGATCGTCGGCGGGCGCGCGATGAAGAAGTCGGAGAGGCGCACGCCCCCGCCGCTGTCGGGATCCACCAGGAGGACGTTCGAGGGCTTCACGGCGCCGTGGACGAGGCCGTGTCCGTGGGCGCGGCCGAGGGTCTCGGCGACCGGACCGAGCAGCTCGAGCGCGGCGGCGAGCCGAATGCGCTCGCCGAACTCTTCGATGTCCCCGAGGTGCCGATCGAGCGGCTCGGCCTCCAAGAGCTCCGTCACGACGAACACGCTCCCGCGCGCGTCGGTGAGGCACTCGAGCACCGGGAGGAAGCTCGTCGCCCCCGTGTCGATGAGGAGCGCAGAGTCCACCTGGATCCGCCGCGCCTCGTCTTCGCCCTGCGCCACGCTCGGATCCAGCGCCTTCACGGCGCGACCGATCCCGGTCGCGAGATCCGTCGCGCGGAACAAGACCCCTCGCTCCCCTCGCCCGATCTCTTGGTCGAGCCGGAAGCGCTCCGCGATCACCTCGCCTGGTGCAGCCACCATCTCACTCCGCCGCGATGCCGTCCCAGAAGTCGCACTTCATCGAGGAGCCTTGGGTGTCCGCGTCGGCCCCGTCCTCGAACACGAGGACCGACTCGTTCGCCGGATCGTACGCGGGCCAAGCCACGAAACCCATTGCGGATGGCGTACCCGTCGCCGCGAATCCCGTCCAGTATCCAGCCATCACACCGAGACGGGTGGATGCGGGGAATCGGGGAGGCCGCCCCCCAGGGCTCGCGGCCCCCAGGGCGCGCAGCGGGGCCCTACGAAGGATCGAGCCGCTCGTGGAAGAACCCGAGGATCTCGTCGACGGCGGCGCGCGTCGGCTGGCCGGCCTCGTCGATGAGGTGCTGGGTGACGACGCTGTGCGGGTTCGCCATGTGCGACGCGGGGTTCGCCGCCGAGCTCGGCAGCGTGCGGAGGTGGACGCGCGAGCCGAGCGCCTTCTCGTACGCGTCGAACCGCTCTTTGCGACAGAACGCGTCGCCCTCGAACCGGTATCCGAGGACCGACAAGTCGTCTTTCTCGAGGCGCTCCTTGATCGCCGCGAGATCCTCCGGGCTCGAGTGGATGCCGCCCTTCCGGCCGATGGGGAGCGAGGGCTGACACAGGACCGGCGCGCGCACCGCGGGCTCGAGCATCATCGAGAGCGCAAAGTTCCCCGTGAAGCACATCCCGATCGCGCCGACGCCCTTGCCCCCGCACTTCGGGAACACGTCCGCGGCGAGCGCGCGCAGCCACAGCGTCAGCGGCGCGGTCACGTTCGCGCGGAGCGCGCGGAACTCCTTCGAGACGCACCCCTTGACCATCTCGCGAAGGCCGTAGGGGATCGACGGAACGCGCCCCGCGTCCCCGAACAGATCCGGCATGTACACGGTGAAATTCGCGTCGCGGACGATTCGAGCGAACTTCGCGACCTCGGGGGAGATGCCGGGCATCTCCGTCATGACGATCACCGCGGGCCCCTTCCCCGCGACGAACACGCGGCGCGTGCGCTCGAGGTAGTGCATCTCCTTCGTCTCGAAGTCGTCCAGCGGATCGTCGCGGAGGCGCCACGCCTCCATCGGGGCTTTCGGCATGCGGGCGAAGGTAAACCACCCCAGCCGAAAACCGCGAACGAAGCGCGACCCGCCGGTGGGTGGATCGAAACTCGGGCGTTCTACCCCGGCGATGCGCGCCGCTGGAGCGCGCGGTTCTCCGGCACTCGCGCGAGGAACGTCTCGCGGGCGCTCTCGGGCGTGATCCGCTTCGCGCGTTCGGTGAGCCAGGCCGCCGACTCGGCGAACGCGCGCGCGGACTCCTCGTGACGGCCGGCGCGCTCGAGCGCGCGGGCGTGCTGCGCGCGGAGCAGCGCCTCGCCCTCGTCCACGCCGCCGACCTCCTCGACGATCCGGCGCGCCTCCTCCGCGACCGCGAGTGCCTCGTCCGGGTCGCCACCGCGGTCGAGGAGCACCTCGGCGAGCGCGCCGAGCACGGCGGCGCTCGTGGGCGAGCGCGGCGGAGCGATCTCCACCGCCTTGCGCGCGGCCTCCTCCGCGCGATCGAAGTCGTGCGCGAGCGCGCGGATCCGCGCGAGGTACGCCCAGCTCGCTGCGAGCATGCGGGCGTCCTCTTGCGCCTCGAACGCGCGGACCGCCTCGAGCTCCGTCGTCTCTGCCTCGGTGAGCTCGCCGAGCCACGCGAGCGCGAGGCCGAGGTTGTGGTGCGCCACGGACTCGACCATCCCGAGGCCGAGCTCGCGCGCGGACACGAGGACACCGCGGAACCCGCGCACGGCGTCCTCGAGCTGCCCGAGGTTCATGCACGCGTACGCGACGTTGTTCCGCTGGACGCAGGCGTTGCGGAGGTCGCCGACCATGTCGAAGCTCGCCGCGCTCCGCCGCATGAGCATCCCGAACGCGCCCGGATCGCCCGCGGAGAGCGCGCGCCACGCGCGCGCCCGCGCGACCCACGCGCCCGCACCCGGCTCGCGCTGCGCGGCGGCGACGGGGATGGCGTCGAGGAGCGCGCCCGCCTCGTCCACGCGGCCCTGGAAGACGAGCTGGATCGCGGCCTGGGACCAGGCGGTGATCCGATCCGGGGACCACACTTCCGGCGCAGCGGACGCGCTCCCCTCCGCGCCGGCCGTCCCCTGCGCGTCCGCCGGCGCCTCGACTCTCCCGAGCTCCCGCCCCGTGGTTCGAAGCGCGACGAGCGCCTCGACGATCTCCTCGAGCGCGGAGCGATCGTTCGTGCGCCCCGCCGCGGGGAGCCCCGCCGCCGCTGCGCGGCACCACCCCGCGCTGCCCGCGGGGAGAATGGCGAGCGCCTCGCGCGCAGCGACGAGGCACTCCGCGTTGTGCCCGCGCCAGAGCTCCGCCTCGGCGAGGTACGCGTGGAGCATCCCGAGCTCCGTGCCCGACGCGCCGGACGCGATCGCGCGCTTGCTGAGCTCCGCGGCCTGCGGCAGATCGCTCGCCTCGAGCGCGAGCTCCGCGGCGGACGCGAGGAGGCCGATCGCGCTCGCGGGATCGCCCCCGCGCAGGAAGTGCTCGGCGAGGATCGCCGGATCGCGCTCCCCGCCGTGCTCGAGGAAATGCGCCGCGCGGAGGTGCGCCCGCTGCCGATCGTGCACGGGGAGGCGCGCGTACGCCGCGTCGAGCAGGAGGCCGTTCCGGAAGACCCAGTCGGGCCCCTCGTCGCCGTCCGCGACGCGCTCGACGACTTCGCGCTGCTCGAGCTCGGCGAGGCACCGGCCGACGTCGATCCCGGGCAGGAGGGCGCGCACACCCGCGCTCGAGAAGGCGCGCCCGAAGACGCTCGCCGCGCGGAGGACGCGGCGGCACTCCGAGGGGAACGCGTCGAGCCGCGCGTCCACGATGGCGAGCACGGAGTCCGGGAGCGCGGCGAGATCGTCGCCCTCCGTCGCGGCGCGCGCGAGCTCCTCGAGGAAGAACGGGTTCCCTCCCGCGCGCTCGAGGATCTGCTCGAGCACGTCGTCCGACGCGGACGACCGAGCCCTCACGAGCCGCGACGCGGCCGCGCGCCCGAGCGGCTCGAGCCGGAGCTCGTGGACGCTCCGCCCCTGAAACAGCAGGGGGAGCGCGGTCTTCGTCTCCGGGCGCCCGAGGCACACGACGACGACGGGGCGAGCCTCGAGCGTGCGGAGGGCGGCGTCGAGGAACGCCATCGACGCGTGGTCCGCCCACTGCACGTCGTCCAGGAGAAGGAGCAGGCCCCGCACCGCGGTCGCGCCCCGCACGAGATCGACGAACGCGCGCCGCAGCTGATCCCCCATGAGCGTCGGGTCCCGGCGCGCGCTCTCGAGCGCGGGAGACGGCGGCGCGAGATCCCCGAGGCCGAGGAGCTCCGCGACGAAGGACGTGACGCGCCCCGCATCGTCCGGCGCTGCGCGCGACACCCACGTCGCGAGCCGGGCGTACGCCTCGGCCCGGCTCTCGGGGCGCGTGTCGCTCCGGTTCACGCCCATGCCGCGCGCGACGAGCGTCGCGAGCAGGTGCAGGGGCGACGAGGTCGCGAGCGGATCGGCCTCCGCGGTCCACACCCCGAATTTCCCGAGGTCGAGCTTCCGCACGAGCTCGCGCGCGAGCCGCGACTTGCCCGTCCCAGGCGGCGCGAGCAGGAGCACGGCCGTCGCGCGCGACTCGCTCTCCGCCTCCTCCGCCAAGCTCCGGAGGAACGCGAGCTCGCGCTCGCGGCCGACGAACGCGCTCGCGGCCGTCGTGAGCCCCATGCCCGCGCGCCCCTTCTCGCCGACGAGGACGCGCGCCCTCGGCTCGCGACCCGCGCTCGAGGGTGGAGCGATCGACGCGCCGCGCGAGGTGGACGGACGAAGTTCGAAGCGCTCCGCGAGGAGGCGCTCGGCCGATGGATCGACGAAGAGCTCCCCGGGCGCGCCCGACGCGCGGGCCCGGCCGAGGAGCGCGGAGCCGCGCTCGATCGCCTCACCGATGCCGTGCAGCCCGACGAGTGCCGCGCGCCCCGTCGTCACCACCCCGACGACGTCTGGAAACGCCGCGCGCATCGCGAGCGCCGCGCGCGCCGCGCGGAGCGCGAGATCGCCCGCGGTCGTGCTCGTCCCCGACACGACGACGACCGCCGTCCCGTCGACGAGGAGCTCCGGGCGGAGCCCGAGGGACGCGAGGGCCCTCCCGAACGACTGGAACGCCTCCGCTTCGCGCCCCGCCTCGAACGCCGTCGATCGCCCGAGGACGAGGAAGATCATGCGGCGCTCGGTGGTCGTCACCGCGGAGGGGATCTCCGTCAGGCTCGTGCGCGAGAGCTCCGATGACTCGTCGATCGCTCCGCCCTCGAGCAGCGCTCGGAGCATTCGCGCGACCTCCACGCCGTCCGCGGGGCGCGCGTCCCGCTTGCGGACGAGCATGCGGGCGACCGCGTCGTCGAGCTCGGGCGAGACGTCGGGCACGACCGTGGACAAGCGCCGCGCCTCCTCGATCGTGAGGCGGAGGAGCGCGGCGAGCGGGTCGTCCGCGGCGAACGGGACGTCCCCCGCGATGCATCGGAACAACAAACACCCGAGCGAGAACACGTCGCTCCGCGCGTCCACGTCGCGGAGCCCCCCCGCTTGCTCGGGGGACATGAACCCCACCGTGCCGACGATCATCCCCGTCGCGGTGAACGCCTCGTCGTCCTTCCCTCGCGCGATCCCGAGGTCGATGAGCTTCGGGCGCGCGGGATCGCCGTCCTCGAGGAGGATGTTCCCCGGCTTGATGTCCCGGTGGACGATCCCGCGCCGGTGGAGCGCGCCCACCGCCGTCGCGACGCGCTCGACGAGCTCCACGGCCTGCGCGCGCGTGAGCGCGTTGCGCTTGAACCATTTCGAAAGGGACGGGCCCTCGATCCACTCCATCGCGAGCCAGTGGCTCGCGTCGGATCGCCCGTGCGCCACGTAGCGGACGATCGCGGGATCGTCGACCGTCGCGAGGAGCGAACACTCGCGACCGAACCGGAGCTCCGAGTCCGGGTGGAGGCCGAACATGAGCTTCAGCGCGACGGTCGCGCCCGAGTGCCGATCGCGCGCGCGGTACACCTCGGCCGCACCGCCGACGCCGGCGCGCCCGAGGAGCTCGAAGCGATCCCCGACGACGCGCTCGATCACGAGTCGCCGCGCCTCACGCCTCGAGCGCCTTCGCGAGCAAGGGGATGCTGCGCTCGAACCTGTACGGGATGTTCATGTGCCCGTCGTCGAACTCCTCGTGCACCACATCGAGTCCGAGCGCGCGGATCGCCTTCACCACGGCGCGCGCGCCCCAGTGCAGGCCGTACTCGTCGCGCGTGCCCGAGTCCACGAACCGGACGCGCTGCTTCGCGAGCGCGTCCGCGTGCGCGCCGATCATCCGGACGGGGTCCCACGCGCGCCAGCGCGCCCACACGTCCTCTCGGAATGCGCCGGTCTCGAGATCGAACGGCAGGTCGATGCCCATGTCGTCGGAGGCGAGGCGCGCGGGATCGTCCGACCCCGAGTAGTGCGCGGCCATCGCGATGAAGCCGAGCGCCTTCACCTGCGCCGGGCGGCGGCGCTGGTCCCCGGCCCAGTACGCGTCGAGCCACGCCCGGATGCTCCCCCTCCCGCGGATTTGATCGAGCGCCTCGAGCGCGTCGGGGAGGTACGCGAGCTCGAAGTTCGCGTCCCCGGAGTGATCCGCGAACGCCTGGAACCGATCGGGGTTCCGCATCGCGAGGACGATGGCTCCGTACCCGCCCGAGCTCTTGCCGAACACACCCCAGCGGGACACCGCGACCTCGCGCTCGACGCGCGGGAGGATCTCCTCGACGAGGTACGCCTCGTAGCGCCCCGTGCAGGGCGCGTCGATGTACTGGTTACCGCCGAACCGCGTGAAGCAGTCCGGCGCCGCGACGACGACGGGCGGGCACGCGCCCGAGGCGATGAGCCGGTCGAGGCGCGCGCCGAGGGAGTCCCCGAGGGGGTCGGCGTTGAAGAGCATCGCGCCGTTGCCCGTGAACCCGGCGAGCGCGAGGAGCGCGGGCGTGGGGCGCGCCGGATCGTGGTCGGGAGGGAGGTACACGATGAGGTCGCGCTCGAAGGGATCCCCGAGCGGGTTCGACCGGAGGACTTCACTCGAGACGCGGAGGATGCGAGGCGGACGCGTGATCACCCAGCGAGATGCTACCGGACTGTCGCGCGGGCGCGGCGACAGACAGAGAGCTTCGTCGGAGCGTCATCCACACGACTGGGGGCGCGGCTCCGGTGCGCGCATGGGTCAGACCACCCTGAAGCTCACGACCCGCCCGACTTCCGGCGCCCCTTCGACTCAGCGCGCGCGCTCGATCGCGACGCGCACTTCCCGGACGGTCCGGCCACACGACGACCGTGAGCGCGCGTCGCGTGGATTCGGCGGACGCGTCGCCCTCGTCGTGCGCGTCACTCCCCTCGCCCGCGGTCGCGGATCGCGCCGCACGCCACGCGAGAGCGGACGCCGAGGGTCGGAATCCTGCTTTCGGCCGCGTGAGTGCGTCGGTGCAACGTCGGATATCCCCTGTGGCTCGCGCGCCTCTCCTCCTCTTCGTCTTCCTTGCCCTCGCCGGTTGTTCTCCGCAGTTCGAGCAGGAGCCCGAAGCGCCGATCGCGCGCCCGCGCGAGGTCCAGCGCCGCCGGCCGGTGTGCGCCGGCGTCGCGCTGGCGAGCGGCGGACACGACTACTGTCTCATGACGGAGTCCGTCACCTTCGCGGAAGCCCAATCGAAGTGCCGAGCGACGGGCCTCGACCTCGCGAAGATCACGTCCGCCGAGGAGAACTTTGCGGTCGCGAACGCGCTCTCGAACCTCGGAGCGGGCGGCGGGATCCATGCGTTCTGGATCGGCCTGCAGAAGGTCGGGGGTAGCTGGCAGTGGCCGAGCGGCGGCGGATACACCGCCTCGCCCCACCTGCCCTGGGCGGCGAACGAGCCCAACAACTCCGGCGGCAGCGAGGACTGCGGCGAGTACCTCATCGACCCGAATCAGATGAACGATCTCCCCTGTAACCAGCTGCGCGCGTTCGTATGTGAGCGAATCGCGACGGAGGCCCGCACGCCGTTCCGCTGCGATGGCACGCCCGTGATGACGAGGTTCGGCGAGTACTGCATCCACAAGAACCCGAGCACGTTCATGACCGCGAAGGAGGCGTGCGCGGGCGCGGGCGAGACGCTCGCGGATCTCTCCTCGCCGGGCGAGGCGCGCGAGCTCTCGCGCGCGACGTCGATGCCCATCGCCACTCCGAGCGTGTGGATCGGCGCGACGGACGAGGACCACGAGGGCGAGTTCCGATGGTCGAGCGGCGAGCGCCTCGCCTACACGGGCTGGGGCCCCGGCGAGCCGAACAACTCCGGCGTCGAGAACTGCGCGGAGCTCATCATCGCCACGGGTCGCTGGAACGACGTGAGGTGCGACGCACAGCGCCCGCCGCTCTGCGAGGCCCCGAGCCGGACGCGGTAGTGATCCGCCGACCGGAGCCGCAGTCGGCGCTCGGAGCCATGGTGGTTCGCCTGCCTTCGTGTCTTCCCATCCTCCTGCGACTCTCCTCCGACCTCTCCTGCCAACTTGATTCAGATTCGCGCTCGCCGCGTTAGCACTCGCACTTTGCATCGAGGGGGTCGCATTCGCACCGATTCCCCGTGCCTGTGGGAGGCGACGGGGGCGGAGCGGTACTGGGCGCCGGGCGCGCGGCCCCAGGTGGTTCAACCGCGAGATCGCCCGGTGCGGGCGGGTCCTCTCGACGGTCGTCGTCCGTGAAGACGTCTCGCATCATCCCCTCGAGGTCCCAGGGGTCGGGTCGCTTCTTGGGGGGAGCGGCCGCGACGGACGGCGCCGGCAGCGCACGCACTTCCTCGGACGGCTCACCCGCCGGCGACGAAGACGGCAGACGTACCGCCTCCTTCCTCCGTTTCCCGAATGTCTCCTCGTCCTCGTCGCAGCGCGTGCGGCGCTCGGAGGTGCAACCGATCGCGAGGGCGGTCATCACGAGCACGAGACCCATCCGCGTAGTTCGACCTGTCATCGATGTTCCTCTCCCGTGACACGCGTGAGAGCGCGAAGGGTTCCCCGCTTTTTTTGCGGCGGCGCCCGCAGCGACGAGGAGACGGTCCCTCCCCGACGTCCGGAGATGCGTCGTATCGACACCGCGTTCCTCGGCTCACCGACAGTCCAGGGCTAGGAACGCGGGAGAGTGCGGGTAGATTGGGGATGAGCCCATGCAGCCCCGCCCGCGACATCGCCGCCGCTCCCATGACCCACGCCTCCACGGTCGGCGGTGGGCCTGGGCCCTGTTGCTGCCGTCGCTCCTCGTCGCAGGACCCCTCGCGAGCTGCAGCGTGCCCAGTGAGCCGGAGTGCACGGCGAGCTGCGCCGAGAGTTTCCCCGACGAGGCCACGGAGTACCGGCGCCGCGCTGGGTGCACCTGCGTCGACCTTGGCTTTTGCACGGCGGAGTGCGCGGGCGTCGAAGTCTGCTCGGCCTCTCCCACGACGTGGTCGCCGTCGTGCCAGGCATGCATCGACAGTTCGTACGGCGCGAACTGCAACGCTAGCGGGACCCCGTCCGCGCTCGACTGCGGGAGGGGCGATCCCCTTTGTGGGCAGTGGGCGGCGTGCCGGAGCGCGTGCGCGGAGATGTGACCCTCCACTCTCCGCGCATGAGGAGCTCCTCGACCAGCTTCTGCGGGCGCGACGAGCTCCTGCACCGCGCGGCCGAGAGCGCCGAGCCGCATCGGTGCTCTCGCGGGCTGCTGGCCAGGTGGCGGCGGACACGCTCACGTGGACCCTCGATGCCACCGACGATCTCGACCGCCTCGGCGCGACGCTCCGCGAGCGGGCTCGACACCGCGCCTTGAGCGGCTTGAGAAGAGCGGTCGCGCGCTCGGCACGCGCCGGAGAGAGGGTCGGTGGCGGCGCGGCGCGGAGGTCGGCGCACGCCTCGAGCACGGCCTCGCACCGCTGCGCGCCGTCGAGCGCAGCGTCGTACCAGTTCACGATCGCGAGCGCCTCGGCGGTGAGCAGCTCCGCCCCCTCGGGGGTCCCCGCTCGTGCGCGGACGCCAGCCATGTCGCTCCCGCTCGCGAGGGTCCCCCACAGCCCGCCGTCGAGGTCGAACACGGTCTCGACGACGAGGTGCACCAGGTCGTGCGGGATGGTCCCGCCGTACGTCGGGCAGGTCCACGTCGTGGATGAACCGTCCCGCCGCTCGATCGTGATCCGATCGCAGCTCTCGCGGATGCGATCGAAACGCACACGCACGAGGAGATCTCCCAGGGACGTCGGCGACGAGGGCGTCGTCACTCGAGGTCGAGCTTCTGGTCGCCCGAGACGAGCGTGAGGGCCGGACCGCTCGACCACCCGGCGCGCACCCTGAGCTCGAACCGGTACCAACCCACGTTCCCCTCGACGTATTGGACCTTCACCTCCTGGCCCTCGAGGCCGCGACCGCGGAACCGCTCCATCAGCTCGCCGAGCTCGCGCTCGAGGTCCTCGCGCTCCCTCCATGTCCCGATCTGCTCGCGATGGACGGTCTTCGCCAGCTGCACGAAGCGGGTGATCGCGAACACCCCGCGCAGGTCGCGGTGCATCACGGCCTCCGCGGGCGTGAGAGCGGCGCCGCCGATGCCAGCGGGCGTGAGCGAATCGGCGGACGCACACGTCCGCGGCGCGACGATCCGCACGCCCTCGTCCCCCGCAGCGAGCGCCATGGCGCCGTGCTCCACCATCCGCTCGTCGAGCTCGGGCGACCAGGGCGAGTCGAGCTCGAGCGCTTGGACAGGACCATCGAGATCCGTCGCGAGCCTCCACTTGGCGAAGCTCCGCGCCGCGAGGACGACCGCGGCGAGCGCACCCGACATCCACACCCGGTCACCGGCTGTCCGGCTCGTCTCCTCGAAGCGCAGCCCGCTCTTCCACGTCGTGGCCCAGGGCGCGCGCGCAGCGATCCGCTGCCACGTGCCTGCGACGAACCGCGCCTCCCCCGCTCTGAAGAAGGCGGACCGCTTGGTGTACTGCGGGCCGGACGCCCGCGCGTCCGCCGGTTGGGGCTGGAAGCTCGTCAGGAGCGGGAGCGCGGCCATGTTCGCGACCGCGGCGCACTTGTGCAGCAGCGCGACGTCCTGAGGTCCTGCACCGAACGTGTAGTTCGCGAAGAGAGCGCCGTAGGCTCGGCCCCCGAACGGCCCGTACTCCGACGAGTAGATCACCTTGTAGAGCCCCGACTTGGGCACCTCGGGGCTGTCCTCGAAGTCGGCGAGGAGATCCTCCTTGCTGCAGTTGAGGAGCTCGCAGCGCGCGTTCTCGCGCGAATCGACCGCGTCCACCACCCAGCGGAGTCCCCGCCACGCGGCCTCGAGCGAACGCATCGCGGGGTGGTGGAGCACGGCGTCGAGGACCGTCGAGACGTCGCGGTCGAGCGAGTCGATCAGGCAGTCGAGCGCGACTTCTGCGGTCGTCACCATCGGGTGCACGCTGCGGAGCGCGCGTCTCAGCGCCGCATACGCACGCCGGTCGTCGAGCACCGGCAGGGCCTTTGGCGCTTCGGTTCCTGGGTCGTCCGGATCTCTCGGATGGGCCTCTCTGAGGAGCGATGCGAGCTCGGAGATCAGCGTCGGCATCGGTGGATCCTAGGGCGCTCGACGCCCGTGGGTAAGCGTCCCGATGGGCGAAGAAGTCGCGGAGACGTCCCCGTCGCCGCCCGTGCCGTTCGCGACCCAGCGATGGGTGGCCGGGCCACACCGCGCGAGCGCACGCGATCCCAGGCACGCCGGCGGGTCCGCCCGCCCTGTCAGAGATCGATCCCGTACTCTTTGATCTTGTAGAGCAGCGCCCGGTGGCTGATCTCGAGGACCTCGGCCGCGCGTGTGCGGTTGCCCTTGGTCTTCTGGAGCGCGCGCCGGATCAGGATCTCCTCCATCGCACGGCTCGTCTTCTTGATCGACAGCTCGCCGCTCGAGAGCTGAACCTGGATGGGGTCGCGCACCTCGCGGATGCGCTCGGGGAGGTCCTCGGAGACGATCACGTCGCGCTCCGCGAGCACCATCGCGCGCTCGATCGTGTTCTCGAGCTCGCGCACGTTCCCCGGCCACGGGTACTCGATGAGGAGCTTGCGCGCCTCCGCGTCCACGCCGCGCAGGTTCGTCGAGAAGCGCGCGTTGTTGCGGGCGATGAAGTGCTCGATGAGCAGCGGGATGTCCTCGCGCCGCTCGCGCAGGGGTGGGATGTGGATGGGCAGGACGTTGATCCGGTAGAACAGGTCCTCACGGAAGCGCCCCGCCTTGGTCTCCGCGACGAGATCGCGGTGCGTCGCGGCGAGGATCCGGACGTCCACCTTGAGATCCTTCGTGTCCCCGAGCGGGCGCACGCGCTCCTCCTGAAGGACGCGGAGGAGCTTCACCTGGAGCGCGAGCGGGAGCTCGCCGATCTCGTCGAGGAGGAGCGTCCCCCCGCTCGCCTGCTCGAAGAGCCCGGTGCGATCCGTGGTCGCGTCCGTGAACGCGCCGCGCTTGTACCCGAAGAGCTCGCTCTCGAGCAGCGGCTCGGGGATCGCCCCGCAGTTCACGGCGATGAAGGGCTGACCCCGGCGGCCGGACTTGCTGTGGATGGCGCGCGCGACGAGCTCCTTGCCGACGCCGCTCTCGCCCGTGATGAGCGCCGTCGTCTTGAAGTCCGCCATCTTCGCGATCGTCTTGAACACCGCCTGCATCGCGGGGCTCTTCGAGAGGAGGTCCTCGAACTGCGCCTTCTTGTGGATCTCCTGGCGGAGCGCGCGGTTCTCTCGTCGGAGCGACTCGCGCTCCTCGGCCTTCTTCAGGGTGAGCAGGACCTCCTCCGCCTTGAAGGGCTTCGGGATGTAGTCGTACGCGCCCGCCTTGATCGCCTCGATAGCGAGATCGACGCTGCCGTACGCGCTCATCACGATGACGGTGATTTCGCTCCCCTTCGCTTTCAGTGTGGAGAGGAGATCGAGCCCGCCCATCTTCGGCATCCGAACGTCGGTGAGGATGACGTCCGGCCCGAAGCTCTCGATGAGAGCGAGCGCCTCCTCGCCCCCCGAGGCGACCTCGACCTCGTAGCCATCGCGGCGGAGGAACGACCGCACGACGAGGCGGAGGTTCTCTTCATCGTCGACGACCAGGACACGCTTCACGCAATCTTTTCTAGCGCGGCCCCGCGCAGTATGAAAAAGGTTTCGATCTCATCGCGCTGTTCGCTTGGGCGCGACCTCAGCCGGCCCCCTACGTGAGGTTCCTTCAGCCGCCCCGGAGCGCCCCAGACACCGGACCAACGCCTCGACGAGCAAGCCGAGGAGCACGACCGCCGAGATCGCGCCCCACCCCGACAACCAGAGGAGAATCATCGACACTTCGAACCCGCGTCCCAGGCCCGTGACCTGAACGATGGGCGGGACATAGAGGACCGCGGCCGCGATGACCCACGACCGCGTGTTCGCGAGCTCGGGCGAGCGGCTCCGAAAGGCCCGCCAGGTGATCGCGAGCGCCGGCAGGTAGATCGCCCCCAAGAACCACACCCCGAAAAGCACCTGCAACCCGACCTCCCGGCCCACGGCCGTGGCCGCGACCCCGAGCGCGAAGAGCAGCCCGACGAGGTGCGGTGTCCACTCGAACGGCTCGCGCCGCGATCGGCCCGCGTCGTGGAGCGCGGCCAAGCCTCGGATCATCAGCGCGCCGAGGAGGAGCACGACCGGGCCGCCGACGAGCATCGTCTCCGCCGCGCCGTTCTCGATGTTGCACCCCGCGAGCCCCAGCGCGAGGAGTGAAAGCCCACCCAGCTCCCTGTTCGCCAGCATCCCCTTCATCGCACACGGAACGCTCGCTCGCGGTGCGGGTAGCGGGTCCAAAGTTGACGCGCTCCTCCGAGCAGCCTACTCGCCCGACGCTCTGGCACGGCCGTCGCTAGCGCGGCGCTCAGACCAGTCGAGGTGCCGAGCTTCACGTGCCGGCCCGAAGGGAAGTCCATGAGTCTGCGTGATCGATTGAGCGAGCGAGCGAAGAAGGTGGCGACGTCCGGGCCGGTGCTCCGGTTCCTCTCGGACGATCGCGTGATGCGCCTCACGACCGGCGTAATGGACGCCCGGACGCGCCTCGAGACGGCGCGCGGGCTCGCGAAGGAGGCGCTCCTCGTGCTGCGCGACGGCCAGGGCATGCCGTCGATCGATCCGGCGCTCGCCTACAGCGACGACGACATCAAGGTCGCGAAGAACGGCGCGACGAACGGCCACGCCGCGAAAACGAACGGCCACGCCGCGAACGGCGCCACGCACACGGTCACCGGTGGCGAAACGGCCGCCGCGCCGTCCGCGCCGAAGCCGCAGCCGATCGGCCCGCGGAACACGGACGAAGCGGAGCTCGCCGCGTCGATGGCCGAGCGCGCGAGCCTCGCGAAGGTCGGCGGCAAGGACGTGTTCGACAAGTGCTTCAAGTTCATGACGGCGGACAACGCGCGCGCCATGGGCGTGTACCCGTTCTTCCGCCCGCTCGACTTCAACAACGGACCGGAGGCCCAGCTCGAGGGCAAGAAGGTCACGATGCTCGGGTCGAACAACTACCTCGGCCTGACGACGCACCCGAAGGTCCGTGAGGCGGCGAAGGTCGCGATCGACAAGTACGGCACGAGCATGACGGGCTCGCGCCTCGTGAACGGCACGATGAAGCTCCACAAGGAGCTCGAGGACAAGCTCGCCGCCTACCACGGCAAGGAAGCCGGCCTCGTGTTCACGAGCGGCTACCAGGTCAACATCGCGACCATCTCCGCGCTCCTCGCGAACAAGCGCAGCGTCGCCGTGATCGACAAGGACGACCACGCGAGCATCTACGACGGCGTCCGCCTCGCGCAGGCGCAGGGCGCGAAGATGGTCCGCTACAAGCACAACGACCCGGCGTCGCTCGACGCGGCGCTCAGCGAGATCGAGGACGCGGACGGCGCGCTCGTCATCACGGACGGCGTGTTCAGCGCGCAGGGCGAGATCGCGAACATCCCCGGCATCGTGGAGGTGGTGAAGAAGCACAAGGCCCGCCTGTTCGTCGACGACGCCCACGGCCTCGGCGTCCTCGGCCCGGCCGGGCGCGGGACGGCGGCGCACTTCGGGGTCGCCGATCAAGTCGACCTCATCGGAGGCACGTTCTCGAAGAGCCTCGCGTCGATCGGCGGCTGGCTCGTCGGCGACCGCAAGGTGCTCGATTACATCCAGCACTTCGCCTACTCGTTCCTCTTCGCCGCGAGCGCGCCGCCCGCGCAGGTCGCCGCGGCGATGGCCGCGCTCGAGGTGATGCAAGAGGAGCCCTGGCGACAGGAGAAGCTCCGCGAGAACTTCACGTACATGCGGACGGAGCTCCGCCGCCTCGGCTTCGAGCTCGGCAACACCGACACGGCCGTCATCCCGATCTACATCCGCCAGGATCTGCGCACCGTGATGATGTGGAAGAGCCTGCTCGACGACTACAGCATCTACGTGAACCCGTTCATCCAGCCGGGCGTCCCGCCGAAGCAGCAGGTCCTCCGCACGAGCTACATGGCGACGCACGAGCGACACCACCTCGATCGCGCCCTCGAGGCGTTCGAGAAGGTCGGCAAGAAGTTCGGCGTCATTCACTGATTTCGGGGAGGTGAGCTCCCCGCCCAGCGCGTGGCGCTGGGACCCACGCTTCCTTTGTCGCTCCCTCCTCGAAGAATGCGCGACACGGTTGCGCATGGGGCCCCAGCCCATGCGCCGGAGGGCGTCGCGGCGCACCCTCGGGGGGTGAGAGGCTGATCGTCTGAAGTACAGAGGCCGCTTTGCTCCATCGCCCACGGGCGCGCTGCACGTCGGCAGCGCTGCGGCAGCGATCTTCAGTGACGCGCTCGCGCGGCGTTCGTCGGGCGGGCACGTGCTGCGCGTGGAGGATCTCGACACGCCTCGGAAGCGCGAAGGCGCGGAGGAGGCGATGCTCGAGGATCTCGCGTGGCTCGGGATCCGGTTCACCGAGGGCCCGTACCGACAATCGGAGCGGTTCGACCTCTACGCGAGGGCGATCGACGTGCTCGCCGCGACGGGCGAGACGTTCCTCTGCGACTGCTCGCGCGCGGAGATCGCGCGCGTCGCGAGCGCGCCGCATGAGGGCGAGGAGGGCCCGCCCTACCCCGGCACGTGCCGCGCGTTCGGGATGCGCGCCCGTCCGTTCAAGCGCCCGCCCGCCGTCCGTCTGCGCATGGAGGGCGGGGACGACTTCGTCCTCCGCCGCGGCGACGGCGTGTACAGCTACCAGCTCGCGTGCACCGTGGACGACGTCGACATGGCCATCACCGAGGTCGTGCGGGGCATCGATCTCGCGTCGAGCGCCCCCCGGCAGCGACGGCTCGCGGAGCTCCTCGGCGATCCGCGGTGGCGGACGCGGTCGTTCGTCCACGTGCCGCTCGTCGTCGCGGACGACGGGGCGCGCCTTTCGAAGCGCGACGGGAGCCTCACCATTCGCTCGATCCGCGACCGGGGCATATCGCCACGACGACTCGTCGCAGCGATCGCCGGGGCGTACGGGTTCACCGTAGACGAGCGGGATCCCCTCGACGATCTCGCCCGCGCGTTGGACGAACGCGCGCCGACGGAGGAGAGTATCCGCGTGAGCGAAGTCCTGAAGCGCCTCGAGGGACCATGAGCGCGCGACGCCCGGAGTCGCTCGTCGGGACCGTCGTCGGGGGGCACCGGCTCGTGCAGCACGTGGCGTCGGGCGGCCTCGGCCACGTGTTCGTCGCGACGAATCCGTCCCGTCGAGAGCCGTTCGCCGTGAAGCTCCTCCGGGCCGACCTCGATCAGCGAGCGCTCCAACTCGGACGGTTCGAGCGGGAGGCGAAGGCGGCGTCCGGGATTCGGCACCCGAACGTGCTCGAGGTCCACGGCGAGGCGCAGACGGACGGAGACTTCCGGTTCTTCTCGATGGAGCTGCTGCGTGGCCTCGACCTCGCCGACACGCTCCACCGGCAGCGATCCCTCGCGCCTTCGCGCGCGGTGCGCGTCGCGCGCGCGATCGCGCGGGGGCTCGACGCCGCGCACGCCGCGGGCGTGGTCCACCGGGACGTGAAGCCCGAGAACGTGTTCCTGGTGCACGCGAGCGACGGCCGGGAGATCCCGAAGGTCATCGACTTCGGGAGCGCGTGGGTCGAGTCGGACGCGGAGTCCGCTCCGCGAGGCCGGATCACGATCCGCTCCGCGCTCGCGGTCGGCACGCCCGAGTACATGCCGCCCGAGCAGCTCGAGCGCGTCCCGGGGCACCCCTCCGCGGACGTGTACGCGCTCGGGATCCTCCTCGTCGAGTTGCTCACGGGCCGCGTCCCGTTCGTGGGCTCGAACTGGCAGGAGGTCGTCCATCTCCACGCCACCCGCGAGGTTCCGCGCGTTCAGGGCGTGTCCCGCGAGCTCGCCGATGTCATCGAACAGATGGTGCGGAAGCGCCCGCAGGATCGCTTCGTGTGCATGTCCGCGGTCGACGCAGCGCTGGGCGGCACCCTCGAAGCCGAGTGAGCCGCGACCCAGGCGGGTGGGACACTTTCCTTCATCCCGGGTATCTGCTACTTTGGTCAGGTCCCGATCACGAAAGCATCCATGACCGTCAGTCCGACGCGCCCCGAAGAGGGCGACGCTTCGTCTCCGCTCCAGAGCCGCGAGGCTTCGTCGCCGCTCCAGAGCCGCGAAGCTTCGTCGCCGCTCGAGCACCGTGAGGCTTCGTCGTCGCTCCAGACCCGCGACACTCGGAGCGCGCGCGACGACGCCGAAGGCTCCTCCAAAGAACGCCCCCGCAAGCGGGCGACTCGGTCGTCTCGCAGCACGCAGGGAGGCTCGCCTCGCCCGTCTTCCGCGCCCGGCACAGCGGGGGACGCAGCGGCCGAGCCCGAGGCGCTGCCCACGTTCGAGGTGGTCGCCACCGCCGAGCCGCCCGTGGAGCGCGCGATCCCGCGCCCTTCGAACGCGAAGCAGCCACGCCGGTACCCGAGCCCGATCGACGTCTCGAAGATCGACGCGGACGTGCTGAAGGTGGTGAAGCGCCTCGTCCGCGCCGGATACGAGGCGTACCTCGTGGGCGGTTGCGTGCGGGATCTCCTGCTCCTCCACCGCCCCAAAGACTTCGACGTCGCGACGAGCGCGCGCCCCGAGGAGGTTCGCCGACTCTTCCGAAATTCGCGCGTGATCGGGCGGCGGTTCCGCCTGGTGCACGTCCTCTTCGGTGCGGGCAAGGTGATCGAGGTCGCCACGTTCCGTCGCAATCCCCGCGACGAGGTGCTGAGCAACGGGGCGGAGCCCGTCAGCCCCGAGGACGTGGACGACATCAACGGCCTCGGTCGTGAGCTCCTGATCCGCACGGACAACTCGTTCGGCGAAGCCCACGAGGACGCGGAGCGCCGCGACTTCACGATCAACGCGCTCCTCTACGACACCGAGTCGAACGAGATCCTCGATTTCGTGGGCGGCATGACGGACATCGAGCGCCGCGTCGTGAACACGATCGGGGATCCCGAGGTGCGCTTCCTCGAAGATCCCGTTCGGATCCTCCGCGCGCTGAAGTTCGCGGGAAAGCTGGGGCTCGGCATCCACCCGTCCGTCTACGACGCGATCGTTCGCTGCCGTGAGTCGCTCACGAGCGCGGCGCGTCCGCGGGTGTCGGAGGAGATCCTCCGGCTCCTCCGCGGCGGTGCGGCGAGGCGCACGATCTTCCTCGCGTGGGAGACGGGCGTCCTCGACGTGCTGCTCCCCGAGCTCTCGTCCCTCCTCGCGGACGCGCTCTCCTCGGACGACGAGGACGGCTCGGCCGGGGCCCGCGCGTTTCGCCTGCTCCGTTTCGTGGATGACGAGATCGCGGCGAGCGGCCCGCTCGACGACGCCGTCCTCTGGACGATGCTTCTCCTCGAGCCGCTGAAAGAGGCGTGCGAGGGCACGCGGGATCGCGCGAGCGCGGTCGCGGACTTCCTCGAGCCGCTCGTCGAGCGCCTCGGCATCCCGCGCCGCTTCGCGGACACGATGCGGCGTGTACTGGGCGTGTTGCCGCGCCTCGAGTCGGGGCGCGCCGGGCGCTTCGCGCGGACGGAGCTCTTCGAGATCGCGCTCGTCGTGGCGCGCGGGGATCTCATCGCCCAGCGTGCGTCGCTCGCCCCCTTGAAGGGTTTTCAATTGGCGCCGCCCGCAGCTCCCCGCAACGATCGACCGAACGACGGCGGCCCCTCGCGTCCCCGTACGCCGCGTCGTTGAACTCGGACGGTCGCCGTCGGTTGAGCGGCTGACTCGGACGGCGGAAACTCGGACGGCGGAACTCGGACGAGGGCGTCTTTCGTCGGGGACGCGGCTTGCCCGGGAACGTATCGCGTGCTCAGCTTTCCTTCTCGCTATGATCGGGAAGCGCTCGCGGCACTCCTTGCTCGGCTTCGCCCGCACGTTCGTCGTCGCGGGCGGGGTCATCCTCGCGCTGACCGCGCCGGCCGCGGGCCTCCTCGCGGAGGACATTCCGCGGAGCTCGGCGCTCCACGAGTACATCCCTCCAGATCCGGTCGAGGATGCGAAGATGTCGACGACGACGCTCGTGGGAGATCTCCCTGCCGCGATCGAGACCCCGAGCGGCATCGCGACCGCGCCGGATCCCACGAAGCCGCCGGACGCGAAGCACCTCTACGGGGGCGGAACGACGGACGACAGCCCGGACTCGACCTACCCGCCGGACGTCGACACCACCCAGCCGCAGGTCGAGAACTACGAAGATCCGTTCAGCCCGTCGACCTCGCCGTTCAAGCGGCTGCGCGCGTTCGACAGCGCCGACGAGAACTACCTCCTCCACGTCGCGAGCACGAAGCTCGAGCAGGTCCCGGAAAACGGGGATCTCGCGGACGGCGACGAGCCGTTCTACGCGGATTTCTCCGTCGATCTGATCCCCGATCAGCCGGTCCGCATCCCCGCGGTCGGCCCCAACCAGCGCATCCTCAAGGTCCACCTCAATCCCGAGGTGGATCACACCATCCTGCGCGACGGCGCCGAGAACCTCTTCATCCGAGGCGCGAAGCAGGCGCGCGTGCACGTGGTCATGGAGATCGCCCTCCCACGCGCGGTGTTCGGGAGCCCCATCCCGGACGTGACGCCCCACAGCTTGGATCGCTTCGTCGCCGAGCAGCCCGCGAGCCACCACGCCGCGGCGAAGCGCGTGTTGGACGTCATCGGCATCACGGGGAACGAGTCGTACTCCACCCAGGTCCGGATGCTCGTGGACTACTTCCGGGCGTTCGAGCCCTCGAACGACAAGCCGCACGAGAACAACAACGTCTACCTCGACCTCGCGCTCTCGAAGAAGGGCGTCTGCCGACACCGCGCGTTCGCGTTCCTGATCACGGCGCTCGACCTCAAGATCCCGACGCGGATGGTCGTGAACGAGGCGCACGCGTGGGTCGAGGTCTTCGACGGGCACCTGTGGCACCGCATCGATCTCGGCGGCGCGAGCCTCAACCTCGACACCCAACCCGACCTCACGCGCCCCCAGTACGCGCCGCCCGCCGATCCGTTCGCGTGGCCCGAGAACTCGCAGCAGCGATCGGGGCAAAACCTCGCGAACCAGACGCGCGCGAACAACGGGGGCTCCTCCGTGCTCGACCCGAACGGCAACGGGAACGACCCCGGAATGGCTCCTCTGCCACGCCCAGCAACGGCTCCACCAACGCGAGCGAGCTCCCGCCGTCGCGCATCGAGGTCGAGTCGATCGACAAGTCGATCCGCCGCGGTTCGGGCGTGCACCTGCGGGGGAAGGTCGAGGCGAAGGATCCGTGCGCGAACGTCCGCGTCAACGTGAGGCTCAGGCCCGAGGGGCGGCAGAACACGGTGCCGGTCGGCGCGCTCAGCACGGACGAGAACGGCCAGTTCGACGGCAGCGTCGTCGTCCCGCGCGACGTCGCGACGGGTGACTACGCCCTCATCCTCAGCACCCCCGGCGACAAAGTCTGCGGGCCCGGCGAAGTGGAGTAGGCATCGAGGGCCGCCGCGAAGGCGCGTCGCGCCTTCGCGGGCCCGATCGAGCGGACTACTTGAGGAGCGCCGACACGTCGGCGTCGATCGCCTTCTCGTCGCCGGGGTTGAAGCCCGAGTGGATCTTCGAAATCTTCCCCTCCTTGTCGATCACGAACGAGGTCGGGAACGTCGACGGGTTGTACTTCTTCGCGATGCTCTTGTCCTTGTCCCAGAGGATCACGAACTTCGCCTTGAGCTTGCTCGCGAACTCCTTCAGGTCGTCGGCGTTCTTGTCGTCCGGATCGTCGGTCGAGACGGCGATGACGACGAGATCGCCTTTGTGCTTGTCGACGAGCTCCTGGTACTTCGGGAAGGAGTCCTTGCAGGGCTTGCAGTAGGTGCCCCAAAAGTCGAGGATCACGACCTTGCCCTTCGCGTCGGCGATGGACTTCGGCCCGTCCCCGGCGATGTACGTGGCCGACTTCACGTCGACCGCGTGCTTGCCTTCGGTGGTCCCCTCATCGGCGGACGCCGTTCCGCCACCGCTCGTCGACGCGGTCTCGCCCGCGCCCGTGCTCCCGTCCGACCCAGTGCCGGTCGTCGAGCCGCCCTCGGGCGTATTCGTGGATGGGGTCGAGCTGCAGGCGGCGAGCGCGAGCGCGAGCGCGGCGGCGCTGAGGGAGAGGAGTGGTTTCGCCATGGTGTGGGGTGTCTCCGTGTGGAAGTTCCGCGGTCGAGCCGCGGCGGTATCGAGCGCCTACGGCGCGGGTTGAGAGGAACGAGGGGTCGAAGGGGCTGACCGTCTCGGTTGGGACGCCGACGCGTGCCTCGAAAGCTCACGGTCGACCTGTTGGGGGCGGCGAGACTACCGCGTTTCGCTTCCAGCGCGCGCCTCTCGTGCGCTACTCTTCGAACGTGCCCAGCTACGGATGGCGTCGCCCGAGACTGCAGACTTCTGCCGGCGGAGGCGGATTCTTCGCTCTGGGTCTGCTCGCCATCGCCGTGGGGACGGTCGCCGCGAGCTGCGGGGTCGGCGACCAGATTTGCCCGGATGACACGCTCGCGAGCGACCTCTCGGACAACTGTCCGTACGGACCGCCCGGCGGTCCGCAAAAAAAGACGCTCGCGCGCGAGTGTCCACTCGTGAAGTTCGACATGACCGACTGCGCCGGAGTGAGCTTCGAGACGAACGTTTTCCCCATCTTCGGGGTCGACCCGAGCTCCAAGAAATCGGGCAGCGGGAACTGCACGGCGACCGGTTGCCACGGCACCGCGCAGGACGCGGCCGCCGCGAACGGCCTCCACTTCGCGGACACCATCACCCCGCTCGAGCTTTACAACACGCTCTCCGAATACAAGAATCCCCAGGGCGACCCCTACTGGGGCGAGAACAACGATCACGCGTGGGCCCAATGCAACATCGTCGCGGCGCCCGGCGGCGGCTCACCCATGCCGAAGCCTGGCGGCATCACCCTCGAGTCGGATCAAACGCTGATCCTGAAGTGGATCAGCTGCGGGATGCACCCCCCAGGGACCACGATGGGCACCGGCGGCGCCGGTGGAGCGAAACCATGACGAAGCACATCATGAAGTTGCGCGGAGGAACCGCGCCCGAGCGGAGCGCCCGCAGCGCGCTCGTCTTCAAGGTCCTCTCGGCGGGGCTGCTCGTCGGCGCTGCGCTCGCATCGATCGGCTGCGCGCAGGTGATGCCGTACGAGCGCGCAAAGCTCGCGCATCCGACGATGACCGCGGTCGATCTCGTCGGTCCCGGGGTGATGCACCTCCGCGCGATCGACGAAGGCGCGACGGGCGGAAGCGCGGGCGCGGGCAGCGGCTGCGGCTGCAACTGAGGCGAACCGCCTCTCTCCCCCGCGGGTCGGCGAGAAACCGAAACGCCCCAACATCGGTGAGGTGAGGCGCCACGGATCACGCTGGGTCGCGGCACTTGCGACACACACGGGCGCCGTGCACGGTCACGACCACCCCGGCGCGCATTCATTCGTGGAGCGCTCACCAGAATGGCGCGTTCGAACGGCACCTCGTGATAGAACGCCAGGGCGTGTCTCTCGTTTCCGCGATCGTCCGTCGCGCGTCACCCGTCGCTGTCTGTCTCGCGCTGACCGTGGCGTTCGCGCCGCGGATCGCCCTCGCGCAATCGAACAACGACGCCGAGGTGCAGACGCTCATCGATAGCGTCTTCGAGAGCGAGTACGCCCAAAAGAACTACGTCGACGCCCTCGAGAAGCTGCAGCTCGCGTCCACCGTCTGCCAGGAGGGCGCCTGCAGTTCGAAGGTGCGGGCGAAGGTCCTCGTGGCGGTCGGCACCGTCCTCGCCGACGGGCTCGATCAGGCGAAGGACGCGAAGGAAGTCTTCAAGACCGCGCTGAAGGAAGATCCGAACGCCACGCTGATCAAGGGTCACGACACCGGCAAGGTGAAGGAGGCTTGGGAGGCGGCGGGCGGCAAATCCAGCGGCGCTCCCGTGACCTCGACACGCAAGAAGTTCCCCGGCAGCGGCAAGACGCCGTCGGGTTGGAAGTCCGCGGAGGCGTACTGGTACTACGATCAAGCGAAGCAGGCGGACACCGCGAAGAACTACGAGGACTGCGCGGGCTACGCCTCGGACTCGCTCGCCGTCGAGGATCGGCTCGGGACGAAGTTCCTGCGAGCGCAGTGCAACGAGAAGGGCGGAAAGCTTGCCGCCGCGCTCACGGACTTCAAGGTGGTCGCGGAGACCGGCGCGGACGCCGGCATGAAGGACGCCGCCAAGACCTCGTCGGAGCGTGTGAAAGACCTCGACGGTCGCGTGCCGAAGCTCACGCTGAAGGCCCCCGCGAAGACGGACGGCCTCACGGTCAAGATCGACGAACAGGAGATCGCGAACGACCAGCTCGACGGCGAGCTCCGTGTCGACGCGGGCTCCCACAAGATCGTCGCGACCGCGACGCAGGACGGCGCGGATCTCGAGTTCGAAAAGGAGCTGAGCCTCTCCGAGGGCGCGAGCGAGACGGTGGAGATCAAGCTCGCGCCGAAGCAGTCCGTGTTCGACGAGAGCGCGGTCATGCAGTGCATGCGGCAGGCGAAGTCGAAGGACGACCTCGCCAAGTGCATCGGCGACGACAGCCCCAAGACGCCCATCAACGTGGTCATCACGAGCGAGGTCGCCGCCTACCACGACGACGATCACGTCGACGTCGTCACCCCCTCCATCGGCCTCTCGATCTCCGGGCCGACGGGCGGCTGGGAGGTGGACGGAAGCTTCCTCGTCGACGTCGTCACCGCCGCGTCCACGGATATCGTCGCGACGGCGTCGCCGCGGTGGACCGAGGTGCGGTACGTGCCGGCGATCGGCGGCTCGAAGAAGTTCGGGGACGCGACGCTCGGGCTGAGCGCGAACGCGTCGGTCGAGCCCGACTACATCTCGGCGTCGGGCGGGCTGAACTTCTCGGTCGATCTGAAGCAGAAGACGATCACGCCGACCCTCGGCTACGAGTTCTCGTACGACCTCTCGGGCCGGGCGGGGACCCAGTGGTCGACGTACTCGCGCCCCATCATCCGCAACGCGATCACCGCGGGCGTCGGCCTCGTCCTCGACAAGGCGTCGACGCTCAGCCTGGGGACGACGCTCATCTTCGAGAACGGGGACAGCTCGAAGCCCTACCGCTACATCCCCATGTTCAAACCGGGCGACGTGCCCGCCGTTCAACCCGGCCTCACGATCGACGCAGTCAATCAGTACCGCGAACCCGAGAAGGTGCTCGAGCAGCTGCCGACGGATCGCCAGCGCTTCGCCCTCGCCGCGCGGTTCGCGCACCGGTTCACCACGTTCACGTTCCGGGGCGAGGAGCGCCTCTACATCGACACGTGGGGCCTCAAGGCCTCGACGACGGACATCACGTTCCCGATCGATTTCGGCGATCACGTCCGCCTCTGGCCCCACTTCCGCGGCCACTTCCAGACGGGCGCGGACTTCTGGGCGCTCGCCTACCCGGCGACCGTCACGCCAGCGGGCGTGACGGTCCCCGCGCTCCGTACGGGCGATCGCGAGCTTGGTCCGCTGATTGGTCTCACGGGGGGCGTCGGGTCACGCTTCATGTTCGGAGCCGACAACACGTTCGCGATCACCCTCGCGGGGGACGTCCTCTACACCCGCTTCCTCGACCACCTCTTCATCCTCCAGCGCCTCGGGTTCTTCGGCGCGCTGGGTGCGGAGCTCGCATTCGAATGAGCCAGCGCACCGATCCTCTCCTCGCTGCGTCGGACGCGCCGTCGTCCCGGGGCCGCAGGTACGCGCGCGGAGCGATCGCGACCGCGATCGTGGGAGCCGCGGTCGCGGGCGCGGTGGCTCCAGCCTGCTCGAACCCCGTCGTCGATGCGCAAATCGAGGCGCTCGGCGGCGAACAGGACGGTGTGCCTCAGGGGCCGTTCCACCGCCCAGGGCAGCCGTGCGTCCTCTGCCACAGCCCCTACTACGGCGCGCCCGAGTTCGCCGTGGGCGGCACTGTGTTCGCCGATCAGAAGGGCGAATCATTCAAGACCGTCGACAACGTCGAGGTGGTGCTCACGGACTCGATCGGCGAGACGCGCACGCTGACGACGAACTGCATCGGCAACTTCTATGTAAGAAAGCAGGACTGGGACCCCCAGTTCCCGCTCGCCGCCGAGATTCGGTATCCGGTGTACGACCCGAACACGGGGGAGGCGATGCTCGACAGCGAGGGCCAGGTCGTGCGGAAGGTGAAGGCGATGGGCAGCTACATCAGCCGCGACGGCTCGTGCGCGCACTGTCACACGCTCTACGGCCACGGGCCGACCAAGAGCCCGACGGGCGACATCCTCTACTACGGGTCGGCGGGCTGGATTTATTGCAACGCCTCTGGCGACAAGGACACCCCGCCGGACACGAACTTCTTCCCCGAGGTCAGCGCGACGTGCGGCGGCAAGCCGCCGAACGACGGCTCTCAGACGACGTCATCCTCGACGGGGATGCCATGACCGAAAAGAAGCCCTCCTTCCTACGCGCGAGCGTCATCGCCGTGGTGGTCGTCGCCGCGACCGGTCTCGGCGTCGGCAGCTGCATCGACGCGACACTCGTCTCCACCGTGAACTGCCCGCCCTTCGAGGACTTCCAGAAGGTCTCACCCGTGCTCGAGCAGCGATGCGGGACGCTCGATTGCCACGGCAACACGGCGCGGCCGCTCCGCCTCTACGGCAACGTCGGTCTCCGCGCCCCCGATCCGGATCACGCGGACGACCCGAACTACTACCCGGGCGGAAAAACGCCGACGACCGAGAACGAGCAGATGTTGAACTACCGAGCCGTCTGCGCGCTCGAGCCCGAGCTGATGGACAAGGTCATGAAGAAGACCGTGCTCGACGACACCGGGCAGCCCGCCACCCCCGACATCCTCACGTTCGTCCGAAAGCCGCGCCTCTCGGAGAAGCACAAGGGCGGCCGGATCTGGGATCAAGGCAAGCCCGGTGATCGGTGCCTCACCGCTTGGTTGAACGCGTCCGACTACGAGCCCGGCAAGTTCGAGGACTCGGACTGCAAGGACGAGCTCAACCCCTGACAGCGGCGAGTCCACGCAGACCCTCGGTCGCTCTGTCCTCGGTCGCTCTGTCCTCGTTCGCTCTGTCCTCGGTCGCTCTGTCCTCGTTCGCTCTGTCCTCGTTCGCTCCGGCCTCGTTGGCCGTGCGCCCGAGCTAGGGGCTCTTCGGGGGCTCGGTGGGAGCGGGAGCCGCGCCCGTGTCGCCGGAGTTGTACATCTGGATGACACGGTCGGTGATGTCGAGATCGGCGCGGGAGTACGGCGCGGCCTGCTTGTCGATGACGACGTCGAAGCTGCTCGAGGACGCGACGCGGCCGATGACGGCCACCATCTTCTGGATGATCGGCGCGGTCAGCTCCTGCTGCTTCTTCTGCATCTCCTGCTCGAACTTCACGAACGTCTGCTGGAGATCGACCATGTCGCGCTGCCACATGTCGATGCGCCGCTGGAGCGCCTCGCGCGACAAGATGAGCGCCTGCTTTTGGATGTCGTCGCGGACCTTCACGAGCTCGCCCTGACGCGCGTCGAGCGTCTTCTGGCGCGTGTCGAAGGCCTTCTTCATCGTGGCCTGAGCGCGGATCCCATCCTCCGTCTGCATGACGGCCCCTTGGAGGTCCACCACGGCGATGCCCTCGGCGTACGCCGCGAGCGCAGGGACGAGCGCCGCGGCGAAGGCCGCCGCGGCGAGGATGCGCCGGAGTGTCTTACGGGGCTGCATGACGATCAGCGGTAACCGAGCGCCGATCCCGCGACAAGATCACTGGCACTTGTTGGAGATGCAGCTCTTCCCGCCGGGACACGGGTTGTCGAGATCGCACTCCGGGTTCACTTCCTCCTCGGTCTTGCAGATCCCCTGCTCGCAGGCGACGAAGCGATTGTCGAAGAGCTTGCACTCGGGGACGCTCGTGCACGGATAGTGACAGTAGCCGTCGGCACCGCAGATCTGGCCTTGGCCGGGGCACGTCTCGGAGCCGCCGCAGAGCGGCTTCGGCGTCGGATCGTCGAAGCAGGTGTGGGTCGCGTCGTTGCAGAGCTGGCCCGACGGACAGTCGGTGTTCACCGTGCAGCCCGTCGTGCAGAGGCCGTTGACGCAGGGCTGCCCGTTGCAGTCCGTCGGCGTCGTGCACTCGGGGTTCGCGGGATCGATCTGGCACGCGCCGCTCACGCAGTGGAAGCCCGCCTCACAGGCGACCGTGTCGCTGCAGCCCGGCGTGCATTTCCCGTCCGCGCAGACCTTCCCCGCGCCGCACTCGAAGTCGTAGTTGCAGCCCTCGAGGCAGAGCCCGTCGATGCAGTAGAGATCGGACGGGCAATCCGACTTGTTGGTGCAGGCGCACGTCGTGGTCGTGGGGTCGCAAGCGCCACCGCTGCTGGTCGAGCCCTGGGGCGTCGTCGAGCCGCTCGACCCCGATGCGCCCGAGCCGCCGTCCCCGATCCCCGTCGTCGTTCCGGGGTCCGCGTCGTGACAGCCGTACGCGTTGCAGATCTGGCAGTGGTTGTTGACGTCACAGACGAGCTCGCCGTCACAGCCGTTGCAGGCCGTGACGAGGGGCAGCCCGAAGAGCGCTGCGATCGCGGCGACGCTGCGAGCGGAGGCCAAGACCGAAGGAGCGCGTTTGCTTCTCATCACCAAGTTCCTCCGAAGCCGCGAATGCGAGACGATGGCGGCCGTTCGCCCGAAAGGATGTCCGCCTGGCTGCAAAGCACATCACGTACCACCTGGGCACGCAAAGCATGGTCTCGTTTTCTCGCTAAGAATTGGGCTCGCCCGCCACGTCTGTTAACTGGAGTTCACGCGGACTGCGCGGCGCCCTTCACACAGCCATGACCCAAGCCTCGGAAGACACGGTCGCGTCCGACGCCCTCGAAGAGGACGCGCTGGAGGAGTCGAACCCTCGCCCCTCGAAGCCGACCCCCATCGCGGTGCACGTC
Organism: Polyangiaceae bacterium; assembly: GCA_046351395.1. Taxonomy (GTDB): domain Bacteria; phylum Myxococcota_A; class Polyangia; order Polyangiales; family Polyangiaceae; genus CAYYKK01. The sequence goes on along the minus strand of JAXLYP010000044.1, from coordinate 16,660 downwards.
GCGCTGTTCGCGCTGACGGCGGTGACGGTGTTCTACGCGGGTGCGGTCTACGCGAACGCGCTCCCGGAGACGCCGGCGCTCGTGCCGATCCTCGTCGCGCTGCCCAAGGGCTACAAGTTCGCCCTCCCGCTGCTCGCGATCCTCCTCACGCACGAGTTCGGGCACTACATCGCCGCGCGCCTGCACCAGGTGCGCGCGTCGCTTCCGTACTTCATCCCCATGCCCATGGTCAGCCCGTTCGGGACGATGGGCGCCGTGATCTCGATGCCCGATCGGATCCGCTCGCGGAACGCGCTCCTCGACATCGGCGCCGCGGGACCGCTCGCGGGACTCTTCGTCGCGCTGCCGGTGTGGTGCGTCGGCATCGCGACGTCGAAGGTCGAGCCCCTCGGCGGGACGTACATCCAGGAGGGCCAGAGCATCCTGTATTGGGCGCTCAAGAAGGTCCTCGCGGGGCCGATCCCGGCCGGCAGCGATCTCTCCATGAGCTCCGTCGCGTTCGCCGGGTGGACGGGCGCCCTCGTCACCATGCTGAACCTCGTACCCGTCGGGCAGCTGGACGGCGGGCACATCGCGTACGCGCTGTTCGGCGCGCGGCAGGACCGGTTCGCGAAGTGGCTGCACCTCGGGCTGCTCGTGCCCCTCGGCTACAACCTGATCCGGTTCGTCGTTCCCTCGGCGGCCAACGGGTTCGAAGGGATCGGGACCGCGATTGGGAACTCGAGCTTCTGGCTGGTGTGGTTCGCGTTGATCCTCGCGATGCGGCGCCTCAGCGGGATGAACCACCCGCCGGTCGATCCGTCGACGCTCTCGCCCGGACGGCGTGCGATCGCGCTCGTCTCGTTGGCGCTCTTCGTGCTGCTCTTCCAGCCGACGCCGTGGGCGAGCTACGGCTGAGCGTCCGATGACGACGAGCGAGCCGCCCCCCAGCTCCGTCAGCGGCCCGGCGTCGCGAGGCTCGCCGCGGGCCGAGCTGCCGCAGGATCTCGCCGCGCACGTGGTCGCGACCCACCCGCTTCCGATCGCGGACGCGGTGGTCGCGCTGCTCGCCGCCGAGAGCGTGTTCGAGGCGCGTGATCGCGTCGTGGAGGTGTTCCGCGCGGAGGTCCGCTTGCTCGCGGCGCTCGTGCTCGCCGCCCGCCTCCAGCTCGGCCCCGGGCCCGGCGGCGACAGCGCGCAGATGCCCGCGCTCCTCAGAGGGATCCGCTCGCGTGGGCTCACGGACGGGCAGTGGGTGGCGCTCATCCGGGACGGCCTGCGCCCGTGGGCGAGCGCGCACGAGAGCCACCCGCTCGCGGAGCTCGTCCGCCTGATGCACGCGCGAAAGGCCGAGTTACCGAAGCTCTTCGATGAGCTCTTGGTGATGCGAAAGAGCGAGACGGTCGCGCACGGAGCGAGCGGCACGCGCGCGGCGATCGAGGAGATCCTGGCGCGGCGCGTGCCCCAGCTCGCGCGGACGCTCGAGCTGCTCGGCCCGCTCTGGGATCGTCTGCGCGTGGTCGTCCCATCGGCTCGGCCCGAGGGTGGCGGGGAGGTGGACCGGCTTCCCGCGGCGGTCGCGATGGGCGCGAGCCCGCACCGCGGCCGGTTTCGGCGCCTCACCCTCGCCACGGCGACCGATCTCCCCGCCGGCGAGGCCCTCGTCGTCGACCGTGACGGGCGTCCCGTCCTCGCCCTGAACCCCGTCGTGCTCTTCCGGCGCGCATCGCCGGACGCGATCGAAGAGCTCTTCATGCTCGACGGAGGGGTGAAGTCGGGCGCGGTCTACGTGGCCTTCCCGTCGATGTCCGAGCACCGCGAGGCCACGGTGTGGTCCTCCATCGAGGGCGCGCTCTCGGACGACGAGCCGGCGCCCGCGGCGGAGGTCGCGACGACGGGCAAGCCGTACCGCGGGCTCGCGTCCTTCGGCGCCGACGACGCGGCGCTCTTCTTCGGCAGGGAGGAGCAGACGGAGGCGCTCGCGAACCGGATCCGTCGGCACGGGATGCTCACGGTCACGGGGCCGTCGGGGAGCGGCAAGACCTCTCTCCTTCGCGCTGGCGTGCTGCCGCTGCTCGGCGACACGCAGCGGACGTTCCTGCGGCCGGGGATCGACCCGGAGGGCGCGTTCGCTGCAAAAATTTCCGAGACGACGGGCCTCGATCGCACATCGCTTCGCGATCTCCTCGTGTCCGATCAGCCGCGCCTCGTCGAGCTCATCGAACAGCGCGCGCGGGAGGCGGAGAAGCTCCACGTGGTCGTCGTGGATCAGGGCGAGGAGCTCCTCACGCTCACGGCAGACGTGGCCTCGCGAGATCGGTTCGCGCGCGCGCTCGTCGCCCTCGCGACCCACGACGGACCCGTGCGCGTGGTGTTCAGCGTGCGCGAGGACTTCTTCGGGCGCCTCGCGACCGTCCCCGCGTTTCGGGACGTGTACAGCCAGCGCGTGGAGGTCGTGACGACGCCCGACGAGCTCGGCCTGATCCGGACGCTCGTCGCCCCCGCGCAGGCGTTCGGGTACTCGTTCGAGGACGAGGAGTTGGTCCGCGCGATGACGTCCGCGGTCGCCACGGCGCCCGCGGCGCTCGCCCTCCTGCAGTTCTGCGCGGACAAACTCTGGGAGAGGCGGGATCGCAAGTGGCGCCGACTCACGTGGGACGCGTACCGCGCGCTCGGGGGCGTCGAGGGCGCCCTCGCGCACCACGCCGACGCGGTCCTCGCCGCGATGACCGGTCCCGAGACGGCCGCGTGCCGCTCCCTGTTCCTGCGGCTCGTCTCCGGGGAGCGCACGCGGACGGTCACGCCGCTCGCCGAGATCCTCGACGCCGCGAAGGACCGGGATCTCGCGTCCCGCGTGCTCGACACGCTCATCGCGGCGCGCCTCGTGACGGTGAACGAGGACGAGGGCGGCGCGACCGTCGAGCTCGTCCACGAGGCGCTCATCAAGCACTGGGGTGAGCTCGACCGATGGCTCGGCGAGGACGAGGAGGGGCAGAAGCTCGCGCACGCGCTGCGACAGGCGGCCCGAGAGAGGAACGGTCGAGGGCGCCCTCGCGATCTCGCGTGGCGCGGGGAGCTCCTCTCGGAGCTCGTGCGCTACCGGCGGCGGGCTCGCGAGCCCCTGACGGGGCTCGAGCACGAGTTCGCGGAGGCGAGCGAGCGGGAGGAGCGGAGAGGCCGGCGCGTGCGACGCGCGCTCGGCGCGGCGGCGCTCGTCGCCACCAGCGCGTTCTCCGTCTTCGCCCTCTGGCAGTGGCGGCGCACCGAGGCGTCGCGGAAGGAGGCGGAGGCCCAACGCGAGGAGACCGCGAAGGCGAAGGTCGACACCGAGATCCGGGGGCTCGTCGCGGAGGCGCGCGGGCACGAGCCCGCGGGGCGCACGAACCACGCGCTCGCGCTGCTCCGGGGCGCCACCGCGCTCGAGACCGAGCGAGGGGAGACGTCCGCGACGGCGCTCTCCCTCGAGCTCGAGCGCCTCGGCCGCTCCACCGCGCCGAGCGTGGTCCTCTCGGGCCACACCTCGGGGGTGTTCCGCGTGTGCGGACTCGCCGGGCGCGATCGCGTCGTGACGACCTCGTTCGACGAAACGATCAAGATCTGGGAGGCGTCGACCGCGCGACTGATCGCGACGGTCCCTCCGCAGGGGGACGTGATGACGCAGCTCGCGTGCTCGCCCGACGGCACGGAGATCGCGACGACCTGGACGGAGGCGAAGAAGCGGAACGGCTGGGTCGACCTCTGGGACGCCGAGACCGGCGCGCATCGCCTCCGGCTGCCGGAGTTCTCGCAGCCAGTCCAAACGGTGACGTACGTCCGCGGCGGCGCCGAGCTCGCCGTGCTGAGCCGCGACGGCATCCTCCGCTTCTTCGACGCGAAGGGCGGCGCGCTCACCGCGACGATCGGGGACGACAAGAGCGGCTTCCACGACAGCGACGTGGGCCGCACGCGAGTCGCGACGACCGACGGCGAAGCCGTGCAGCTCTGGGACCTCTCGACGCACGCGCTGCTCCGGACGTTCCCGTCGACGGATCACATCGCCACCCTCGCTCTCTCGGCGGACGGGACGAGGGTCGCGTTCGCCGCGCTCGACCGCGGCACCGTGGAGCTCATCGACGCGGACACGGGAGCCCTCGTCAAATCGATGAAGCCGGCGGGGTCGCTCGGTGTCGCGCACATCGGGTTCGTCCCCAGCGCGAGCGGTGAGGCCACGAGCCTCGTCGCGTCGGGCCCACGCGGGACCACGATTTGGCGCGCGAGCGACGGAGACCGCCTCGGCATCATCGATACCGACGCGCAGCACGCCGAGTTTCGGATCTCGCCCGACGGGACGCTCCTCGCGACGATCCGCGGCACGTCGGTCGATCTCTGGGATCTCGCGTCCGGCGTGCGCCTCGCGGAGCTCTCCGGACACGACTCCGAGATCCAGGACTTCGCGTTCACGCCCGACTCGGCGCACCTCCTCACGGCGAGCTACGACCGGACGGCGCGCGTGTTCGCGACCCATCAGAACCGCGTCGAGCACTACTGGTGCACCGACGGCGCGCTCCACATGCCCCACTCGTTCTCTCGCGACGCGAGGCGCGTCGCGCTGGGCGAGGGCGACGGGGCCGTCGCGGTCTACGAGACGGACACCGCAGCCGAGGCCCTGTCGTCCCCGCCGCTGGTCCGCATCCCGGGGGCCCGCCCCGAGGAAGCGCTGCTCGATCCCGAGGGCAGCCATCTGCTCGTACGCCGGACGCCGAAGAGGATCGAGCTGTTCGAGCTCGCGCACCCCGACGCGCCGCTCGTCATCACCTCGGAGGTGGAGGTGACGGCGGCCGCGTGGAGCACGTCCGGATCCGCGTTCGCGCTCGGACTCGGCGATGGATCGCTCCAGATTCGGGACGCGCGCGGCTCCATCACGCACACCAGCCTGGGCCCGAGCTCGCGCTTGTCGACGCTCGCTTGGGCACCGCAGGACGACCTCCTGGTCGCCGGGTACCTCGACCGCTCGATCCGCGTCGTGCGCCCCGACGGGACCGTCGTCTTCGAGCCCGAGAAGACCATCGGGATCGCTTCCCGGTTCGTGTTCTCGTCGGACGGCGCGTCGCTCGCGATCGCCGACCAGGAGCGCGTGCGCTGGATCGACACGACCTCGTGGGAGATCTCCGAGGCTCGGGACCACGAGCAAGCGATCATCGCGCTCGCGTTCTCGCCGGATGGCAAGACGCTCGCCTCGGGCTCCGCGGATCAGACGATCGCGCTCCGACGGCGAGGCGCGCCCGTGAAGAAGCTGAACGGCCACACGTCGGCCGTGATGTCCCTCACGTTCTCGGCGGACGGCGCCCGTCTCCTCAGCACGTCGCAGGACAAGCAGGCCCTCGTCTGGGACATGGGCGTCGTCGAACGCACGCCGGTAGGCGGCCGCGCGGGCGCGGGCGTGATCGAGTCCTTCAGCCCGTTCGACGCGGGCATCGAAGACGGGTGCTTCAAGGGCGAGGACCACATCGTCCTGGTCGGGAACGGCGGCAACGGCCCCGGGATCGCGCTGCTCCGGAGCGCGCCCGCGGATCGCACGAGCGTCCTCGAGTGGACGCGCGGGCTCACGAACCTCCGCGCGTGCCGAGAGTCGTTCGCCGTCGTCCCGCTCACGGGACCCATCGCAGAGCCGGTCTTCGCGAGCGAGCCGGCCTGCGCAGAGCGCTGATCAGCGAAGGGTCACGCGCGCCGAGGAAACTTCGCCGCGAGCGCCTCGCACACGGGGGCGGGCGCGTAGTGGCTCACGTCTCCCCCGTGCGTCGCGATTTCACGCACGAGGGATGCGCTGATGAAGCCGTAGTTCGCGCGCGTCGGGAGAAACATCGTGTCGACGGTCGGGTCCATGTCCCCGTTCGCGTGCGCGATCTGGAGCTCGTACTCGAAGTCGGTGGCCGCCCGCAGGCCGCGCACGATCACGCGCGCGCCGACGTCCTTGCAGTAGTGGATGAGGAGGCCGCCGAACCGATCGACGCGGACGTTGCTCATCCCGCGCGTCACCGCCTGAAGCAGCGCGATCCGCTCCTCGAACGTGAACATCGCCTTCCGCGTCGGGTGGACGCCGATGGCGACGATGACGACGTCGAACAGCTTCGCCGCGCGCTCGATGAGGTCGAGGTGTCCGAGCGTGATGGGATCGAAGCTCCCCGCGTAGACGGCGACGATCGGGCTCGTGTCGCTCATGGATTCGCAGGCGGCACCGAGCCCCCCTCGGTTGGAGCCCCCAGGATCGGCGCGCCCGGGAGATCCGCCTCGTCGAGGGGACCGAAGGGCGACACTTCCATGTCGTCGATCTCGTGCATCAAGGTGTCGTCCTCGATCCACATCATCCGTCCGCCATCGCTGAACGTGATGCGGTACGCAGCGAGCAGCGCGCTGCCGATGACCCCGTCGATCTTGAGGTTCAGCCCCTTCTCCATCTCTTCGATGGGGACGCCGCCGAACACGCCGGGCACGTGCGACACGTCGAACGCCCCGAGCTTCATGCTCGGCACGACGCCCTCGCGCATCTTTTTCTCCGGGTCGCCGGGGACGAGCTTCAGCTCGTCTACCTTGAGCCCGGCCTTCTGCCACCCGTTCTCGTCGAGGGCGAGGGGGAAGCGCATGGAGCTGTCGACGAAGAGCGCCGCCTGCGAGCCCTCGCCCGTTCCGAGCGGCGTCGAGAGGAACATCCCGCCGCCGCGCATGTAGAACAGGCTCACGCGCGTCGCGTTCGGAGGGGGCGGGGGCGCATACGCGCGCGCGACGAACTGACGCCCGCGGTAGTCGACGGTCGCGTTGAGGTGTCGAATGAGGCTCATCCCGATGAGCGCTTTGATCGGGACCCCGAGCTCCTTCGAAACCCCCGAGAGGTCTTGAGCGAGCGCCGGGACGTCGCTCACCTCGAGGCGATGGCCGAATCGCATCGACACCCAGCTGGGGTCGGTCTTGCCGGGCGCGTCGATGACGACCTCCGCGGTGCTCGTCTGCACCATCGCGAGGCCCTCCGCCCCGTCGATCTCGACGGGGATCACGAGGTAGGGCGCGGCCGGGCTGACGTGCGCCATCTCGACCGCGGCGACGATGCCGCCCGAAATCGCGAACGGTGTGCGCCCCTCTCCGCGCCGGGCGAGTAGCGCGATCTGCTTCGCCCAGGGGTCGCGCACCTTCGGATCGTCGAGCATCTTGTCGAACGAGTCGGCCGCGGGGCCGAGCGATCCCTCGTACCAATACGCGCGACCCCGGAGCCCCTCGGCCTCCGAGCCAGGCACGTCCAGGAGCTGCCGCAGGGACTCGGCGAAGTCGAGCCGAGCGAGCGCGATGTTCGCCGCGAGCGTGTGGACGTCGTCCCAGTCGCGCGGGTTCGTCGCGTCCTGCGGGAAGCTCAGGGCCTTCTGGATCGCGTCGTGCGCCTCCTCGACCTTCGCGGACGAGAAGTCTTCCTGCGCCCGGATGAACCATTCGTTGGCCTTCGCGGGACGAGCGACCGTGGGAGGAGGAACCGTCCCGCAGCCGATCGCAGCGGCCGCGAGCCCGACGGCGAGCGCGGTGCGAGCCGTTGTGTGCGGAGGGTGCAACATGGGGAGTCCTTAGCGCAGCCGGGGCGCGCGACGCCAGTTCGCATGGCTTGCCACGCGAATCAGCAACAATCGAACTATTCGACGTTCGGCGCCCCCGAGCCGACGACGTCGATCGCGAGGATGCGGTCGGCGCGGAGCTCCCGCCTCCCGCGGCTCGGGACCAAGTACCCGACGACCCGCGGTGTTTCGCCCTCCTTCAGGGAGGGGATCACCGCCGTGAGGACCATCTCCACGAGCTCGGGCGCGCGCCCCGAGGGGCGGTACCGGACGCGCACGATTTCGCCGCTCCCCACGAGCTCACGGGCGCGGTCGACGATGGCCGGCCGCGCCTCTCGGACGCCGATGCGCGTCTCGAAGAGGTCACGCACCGTCGAAGGGGTGAGCGCGGCGACCGCCCGACGGAAGACCGCGCGCAGGACCTCCACGTCGTCCGCGGCTCGGTGCGCGCGTCCGCGAGGAATTTGAAACTCCGCAGCGAGTGCATCCAAGCTGTGGTTGGGTAGCGCGAAGGATCGTCGGGAGAGCGTGAGCGTGTCGATCGGGAACGCGACCTCGTAGGCGCGGCCGACGCGAGCCATCTCCGCGGCGAGGAACTGCACGTCGTGGCGGATGCCGTGGCCCACGAACACGGCGCCCGCGAGCGCGGACTCCACCCGGTCCGCGAGCTCGGCGAAGGTGGGCGCGGTCGCGAGCTCCTCCGCGGTGATCCCGTGGATGTGCGCGTTCCCGAAGCGCGCGTCGTCGGGCCGCACGAGCGTGTCGATCGCCGTCTCCCCTACCCCGCCGCGCTCGCGCACGACGCAGATCTCGATGATCCGGTCGGCCGGACCAAGCCCCGTCATCTCGAGATCCACGAACGCGAACGTGGCCTCCTCGAGCGGCGCGTCCCAGGGCGGTCCGGGGGGTGGAGGGGCGCGCATCAGGGCACGATCACGAGCTCCCCCTCGTCGGAGCAGTAGGCGAGATCTTTCCAGCCGGACTTCGTGCACGTGAAGAAGTCCACGCAGCCCGTGAGGCACGGGTTGCACTGCTCCGCCGCGGCGATCGGGCAGTCGGGCGGCTGAAGATCGGGCGTGCAGTCCTTCGCCTCGTCCGGCGGGAACATCAGCGGAGTGCACCCGCTGGTGGTCGTGACTCCCGTCCCCGTGGAGCCCGCCCCTCCCGCTCCACCCGCGCCGCGGCAGTCCACGACGATTCGCCAACTGCCGTCGACGCAGTCGTAGACGCCGGTGCAGGACGGATCGTCGCAGGTCCCGCCCCGACCAATGGGGCATCCCCCTTGGGGGATCGTGCCGCACAGTTTCAGCTCGGCGCGCTCGCAGGCCACCAGGCTCACCAGCGCGCCGAGAAAAAGGAGGGCGATGGACGATGGCCGCCGGCTCACGACGAGAACAATATCAGGCGGATGGACGCGGCTGTAGTATCGCGGCCCATGCGAACGCGTCCCCTCGCCTTGGCTTTCGTCGTCTCGGCGATCACCTCCGCGTCCCTCGTCTTCGCCTGCTCCCCGAAGAACTCCGTCGAGAGTCAGACGCCGGGGCCGAGCTCTTCGGAGGCGTCCACCGCCACGGGGCCCTCGAGCGCCGCGACCACGGAGCCCTCGGGCACCGCCTCTTCGACGCAGCTCGCCGCGTGCAAGGATCTCCCGCTCGAGAAGGTGGCGAGCGATCTCCCGGACGGGGGGATGACGATGACGAACGCGTCTCCGAAAGGGGACGCGGGCGTGAGCGACCGGCTCGCGCCGGTGCAAGCGGTCATCAAGAGCGCGTACGAGCGCTTCCGCTGCTGCTTCGACGCCGGGGGGAAACACGCGCGCGGCACCGAGACCAAGCTGATGATCGTCCTCGACCTCAACCCGAAGGGCGAGCTCCGCAGCGCGAAGCTCGATCCGGACAAGTCGGACAAAGTCGAGCCCGCGGTCGAGGAGTGCATGGTGGCCGTGGCGAAGGGCCTGACGTACCCGGAGTCGGGGGACGGGATGGACACGGCGTTCCGCTACACGTTCCCGTTCCGCGGTCGCCAGTGAGGCGCGCATGAGCAACGTCCGCGACGACGCGGAGGCGACGGGGTCGAGCGCGAGCAGCCGCGGCCGCAACGCCTACGCCGAGCTCCTCCGCGGCACGCGCGGCCTTCGGCGCGAGCAGCAGCAAGCCCGTGACGCGTGGTTCGCGAGGCTCGCGTCCGACCGCAAGGACGAGGTGCTCTTCGAGTTCGAGATCCTGTTGAAGGGCGTCGCGTGCTTCGCGAACCCACGGAACCACCCGGGCGCCACGCGCCGCCGAACGACGGTGTCGCTCGACTTCCACGAGCACTTGTTCCACGCGAAGGAGGGGATCCTCCGCATCGTGCAGCTCGCTCGCGGACTGCTCGGTGATCGGGACCGCACGTTCGTCTTCCACCGCTACCTCGAGACCGTCCTGCCGGAGGACAACGCGCGGAGCCGCTTACTCTACACGTCCCTCTCCCAGGAGTCGCCCGAGGCGAGCCTGTTCGTGCTGCGCCACGGGCTCACGAACCTCGTGGAGGTCGCGAGCGGCTTGCTGCGCCTCTCTCGCATCAACTTCCGGCTCTTCTACGCGCAGCTCGCCGCCGTCATGCGGGAGACCGCGCTCTCGGCGTACTTCAACCCGCTCGCGGCGCTCGAGTTCCGCCCCGAGTTCGATCGGATCAACTCCTCGGAGGTCCTCGAGCTCATCCAGCGCGTACCGGGAGAGGAGGCTCACCGCCTGGTCGCGCTCACGTTCCTCTCGCTCTTCCGCATGCTGCGGTACCTGCGGCTGCTCGACGCGATCGCGATCGATCACTCGGACCGGCGCGTGGGCGGGCGCGCGTACCTCGTCCTCGCGGTCCTCCGAAGCGACGCGCGCGCCCTCGCGGGCTACCTCAGGAGGCGCTCGGGTTCGCTCCTCGCGGAGAGCTATCACGCGGATCTGATGCAGGTCCCGGCCGCCGATCTCGCGCGTCGATACGACGAGCTGTTCGCGGAGGGTCACCGCCTCATCTCCATCAAGGCAGCGCTCTCGGGCGTCGCGGCGAACCTGCGCATCGAGATGCGACGCGCGTTCGAGCACGATCTCCCAGCGGTCGACACGGCCCCGAGCGAGACCGAGATCCGAGCGCGCCTGCGGGAGGTCGTCCGGAACCTTCGACCCGCGCTCCAGAACGCGATCCTCTTCCTCGGCAAGTCCCTCGGAGCGCGCTTCGAAGAGGGCGTGTTCGACGAGAAGGAGGCTCGGCGCGCGTCGAGCGAGCGCCTCCGGCGCGACATCTGGATGTTCGCGCAGATCGCGCGAGCGTTCGCTCAGAAGGCCCGACACGCCGACCCCGCCCAGGACCAGTGGGGCAAGCTCGCGAGCTTCGCGTTCGTGAGAGAGTTCCTCTCGTACTTCCGCTCGATGGGGTACCCGCTCCTCCGCGTGGGTGACTATCCCCGCTTCGACGCGTTCATGTCCGCGATGAACGCGCTCGAGGAGACGGATCTCTTCGACCCGCGGAGCATGGCGGCCGCCATCGCCGAGGCCGAGGCGTTCTACGAGTTCCTCACGGAGCTCTTCGACCGCATCTCGCGGCGCGACGATCTCGCGGAGACGCCGTTCGACAAGCAGGGCGCGGCCCGAGCCCTCCGCCTCTACCTGAGCGACCGCGCCGCGGGCTGAGCCTCACGGCCGACCGCCAGCCTCTGCCCGACCAACGTGCGGTCGGCGCGCGCAGCGCTCGCCTCGCCTCACGTGGGGCCCCACTCCCGCCGGCTCGTGACCGTTCGCCGGTCGTTGCGGCGCCCACCCGTTCGGCGCGGGGGGAATGCGCTCGATGTCCGCTCCACAAAGCACGAAAAGCAGCCCCCCGAAGATTTCTCGGAGACGCTGCCCTTCGCTGCCCCCGAGAGAGCGCTGGCCTCGCGTGGAGGCTGGCGCGCCGATCAAGGACCCTGCAACCAGTCGCGGTGATCAATGCCGCGGTGGCAAGACGCCGGCCGAACGGGCCGAGACGCTCACCGCGACGGGGTGCAAAGCTTCATTCAGATTCGTCGTGCGAGCCCATGGAGGCCGCTGGTGCTGGGGCCGGGGCGGCCTTCTTGGCGCGCGGCGCGGCCTTGCGCTTCGGGGCGGCCTTCTTGGCGGCCTTCTTCGGAGCGGCCTTCTTGGCGGCCTTCTTCGGAGCGGCCTTCTTGGCGGCCTTCTTCGGAGCAGCCTTCTTGGCGGCCTTCTTCGGAGCAGCCTTCTTCGGGGCGGCCTTCTTCGCCTTCGCGACCTTGGCAGCCTTGCCCGCAGCGGGCTTCTTCGCCGTCTTCGTCACCTTCTTGGGAGCCTTCTTCGCAGTCTTCTTAGCAGCCATCTGAGTCCTCCTAGAGTTCTCAACCCGAAACGCCTGGATCGACATTCGGGTTAACAGATGTTGCACGACGTATATTGCCACGCATGGGCACGGTCAAGAAAAAATTTCCGCCCCCCTCCAAGACCCCCGGAAAGGGGCAAGTTCGCTCCGCAAGTGTTGCGTAGGTTGAACAACCTACCAGCTACAACTGGTATGTAGTGGAGCCCACCAAAAACGCTGTGACCCTATAAAATAAGGCTTGACGCGCATAGAACAGTTTCGTGTTGACACCGTGAACAATGCGTGGGGTGGTGCGCAAGCGCCATCTGAGAGCGTCCCGGGTCGCTGGCTGGTGTTGTCGCGAGCGGACCGAGTCGAGTAGCTTTCGTGCCGACGCCGGAGCGGTCGTGGGACCGCGCGAGGAGGACTTTTGATGCACCGACGACGCCCCCTTCGAGGGCTGCTGATGGCTTGCCTGATCTGGACGCTGCCGACCGTCGGCTGCGGGCCTTCCCAGGAGGACTTCGACCAGAAGCTCCGTGAAATCGACAAGCTGAAGAGCGCGCTGGCAGCGGAGCAGTCGTCGAACAAGCAGGCGCACCACGATCTGACCGAGGCGCTCGCCCGCATCGAGCAGCTCAAGGACGACCTCAAGAAGGCGGGCGTCGACATCTCGAACCTCAACGAGAACCTGACCGAGCAGGCGCGCGCGCTGGACGATTACAAGAAGCGCGCGGAGCAGCTCGATCAGATCCGGAAGAAGTTCGAGCTCCTCAAGCAGAAGCTCGACGCGCTGACGAAGCTCGGCCTCAAGGTCGTCATCCGCAAGAACCGCATGGTGATCCAGCTCCCCGGGGACGTGCTCTTCGACTCCGGCGCCGAGACCCTGAAATCCGAGGGGAAGAAGATCCTGACGCAGGTCGCGGACGTGATCCGGAGCGACCCGGGACTCTCGGCTCGCACGTTCCAGGTCGCGGGGCCACGAGCGGCCAGGCGCTGAACGGCGGGCCTTCAAGGACAACTGGGGCTCACAGCGCGATGCGCGCGCGAGGTGCTCGTGTTCCTCGTCTCCTGGTCGAGAAGGGCGGCGGGGGGCTGCGGTCGAACCAGTGGTCGGCCGTTACGGCGACACCGATCCCATCCAAGCGGGAATCGACTCCGCCGACGGACGCCAAGCCAACCGACGCGGGACGAACGCCGTCCCTGAACGTGGAGGAGATGATCGTCCCCGAGGCGATCAGGCGAAGGTCGCCGCGATCGACATCGGCACGAACTCGGTCTTGCTCCTCGTCGCCGAGGTCCGGGGCGGAGCGCTCATCCCCGTGCGCGAAGAGGCGACGATCACGCGCCCTGGGCAGGGCGTCGACAAGACCCGCAAGCTCTCCCCGAGGCGTCGAGCGCACCGCGTGCCTTCGCGGGTACGGCGAAGCCCTCCGCGCCGAGTCGGTGGACTGCGGCGGGACGCCGTCGGCACGAGCGCGATGAGGGACGCGGAAGGCGGAGGGCGTCTTCGCCGATCACGCGGCCGAGCTGCTCATGTTCGGCCCCGCGTCATCAGCGGCGAAGAGGAGGCGCGACTCACGTTCCTCGGAGGACTTTCGGGGCTCGACGAGAACCTGCGCCGATCCCCGTCGCGTGGTGTTCGACATCGGCGGAGGAGCACGGAGTTCATCCTTCAGCTCGACCGTCGAGGATGGCGTCAGCCTGGACGTGGGGAGTGTTCGCCTCACCGAGCGCCACCTCGCGACCGATCCGCCGACCGATGAAGAATGGGGCGCGTGTCAGGCGGACATCGACCGCATCCTCGAGCGCGCGCCTCGACTGGACGGGCGCCCGCTCGTCGGCATCGCAGGGACGGTGACGACCCTCGCGGCGATGGCGCGCGACATCGATCCGTACGACGGAGCGCGCGTCCATGGGCTCGTCCTCTCTGCCGCCGAGGTCGAGCGCGTCACCGCCCGGCTTCGCGCCGCGCCGCTCGCTGAGCGGAGGGCGATGCGCGGGCTCGCCGCAAACCGCGCAGACGTCATCGCCGCGGGCGCCGAGCTCTGCAGTCGGATCATGCGTCACGCCGGTGCGGCGGAGATCGTGGTCTCCGATCGAGGCGTTCGCTGGGGCCTGGCCGAGTCCCTGCGGACCGCTGCGTTTGGCCCCACCAAATTTGACAGGGGTATCTCGGGTGAGTAGAGTGCGCCCGCTTGGCGCAGTGTGCCAAGTACCCCTCAGCGTATCGATGCGGTAGGGTGACCCTCCACGCTCGTAGGAGCGCTGGAGGAATGTTGCAACAGGTGAGTGTGTTGACGGCTCATGCGCGCGTTCGAAATCGAAGACGCGCAGCGGTAGTCAGGCTCGGCCCAACCACGCCGAAAGCCGTGTTTCGAAGGCAGCGGAGTCATCCGCTGCCTTTGCGGTGTGGAGTCGGCCCCGGCCAAAGGAGACGAGTATGCAGGCGCGTTCGGAGATTCAATTCAAGGTCGGAGACAAGGCAGTGTACCCGGCCCAAGGCGTTGCCGAAGTGGTGAACATCGAAGAGAAGGACATCGCGGGCAACCGGCAGCGCTTCTACGTGCTTCGCATTCTCGATACGGACCGCAAAATCATGGTGCCCGTCAGCAACGCTGGCGCGGTTGGGCTTCGACAAGTCATCTCCGAGCAGGAGATTCGCGAAATCTTCGACATCCTCCGAGAGCGGACGATCGCGTTCGACAACCAGACGTGGAACCGCCGGTACCGCGGCTTCATGGACAAGATCAAGACGGGCTCGATCTACGACGTGGCGGAGGTCCTCCGCGACCTCTACCGTCTCAAGACGGACAAGCAGCTCTCGTTCGGCGAGCGCCGCATGCTCGACACGGCGCGCACGCTCATCGTGAAGGAGATCGCGATCGCGCGCAGCCAGACCGAGGAGCAAGTGAAGACGGAGATCGAGGCGATCTTCCTCGCGAATTGATCTCTTCGGGACCGTCGGCGGTAGGCGCAAGCCAAGGCCCACGGTCCGCCGAAGGAACAGCTTCCTGAGGAGCCCACCGTAGACGCTTGTTCTTGGGCGCGGGTCCTCCGCGCAGCCTCGTTTCTCGCGGAACCTCGTGCCCCGTGCGTCCTCGTGTCTGAGGAGCGCCGTCCGTCCATCCACCTCTATGGGGTAGGAAGCGGGTAGGCGGCGCTCTCCACGAGCTCAGCGCGATTGGCCGATCCAGGCCCCTACGCAGGCGAGGGCGAACGCGACGGGGGCGAACGCGAGCGCGAACACGACGGCGACGGGTGCGGCGAGCCCGAGCAGGATGACGATGCCTCCGATCGCGAAGGCCGCGCCGAGCGCAGGCTCGAGCACCCCCTCCGCCCCGGACGCGCGCGCGAGCAGAAACCCGGAGATCGGGAACGCCGCGAGCACGGAGGTGCCGAGGAGAACGAGCGCCGAGACCGCGCTCTCGGACGCGCCGCTGTCGACGGCCGAGAAGTCGATGCCCGCACGGTGTCCGATGTAGACGCCGAGCGCGACGGCGGCGGTCATCACCCCCGTCGTGACGAACGTGCCGAACACGACCCAACGAATCGCCACCGGTCGCTTGTGCGCGCGGAGCGCGTCGCGGATCTGCTCGAGGCTCGGCGGATCCACCCGGAGGATGCGCCGCTTTCGGACCGGCAGCCGCGAGAGCGCGCGGAGGTCCCGTCGCATGAGCAGCGTGACCGCCGTCGTCGAGACGAGCAGCGGAGTCGTCGCGACGAGCGCGCTGACACCGCGAGAGAACAGCAGGTAGTCGATGATCCCCGTGAGGACCGCGGCGCCCACGAACGCGCGCGCGAACCAGGTCCCGGTGAGCGTCTTTCGCCCCGAGCGCCCGAGCGCGTAGCCCCAGAGCGAGGCGAACGCGACGTGGGAGGTCACGCTCGAGACCTCGCGCGCGAGCGCGACGCCGGTGGGCTCGAGCTGGAGGGCGATCGCGCTGATCTGGACCGCGGAGAACCCGACGGCCGCTGCGCTCGCCACGCGCATCGTGTCGTACGGCGTGTGGTGGTAGCTCGAGCGCAATCCGGGGACGCACGTGAGCGCGACGAGGAGCTGGTTGAGAGGCCCCACGACCAGGAAGAAGTAAGCTGCCCCGAGCAGATCCGAGCCGCTCTGATCGGGCGCGTCGATCCCCACCCGAACCGCGATTCCCCGCTGGAGCGCGAGCGAGCCGAGGGACGCCACGACCCCGATCCCGAGCGTGAGGAGAACGAGGTAGAGCCGGCGCTGAGATTGTCCCTCGTCACGTCGAAGCGAGAGCGCGAGCGTGACGAGCACGGGGAGGATCCCCGTCAGCGCGATGAACAAGGCCGCCTTCGCGCTCATCGGCCGTCACGCTCGCAGCGCGAGACGTGGGGTCGCGAGGGGTGGGGCGACGTCGGGCGGGATCATGGGATGTGGAGCCCGATCACGCCCTGGATGCTGAACGTCGACCCATAGCCCGAGCCCGACGTCGCGAGCACTTGCGACTGCGCGTCCGTGATCGCGTTCGAGCTCTTCAGCGCCGCGAGATCCGCGACGGAGACGCCGGGGCGCGTGAGCCCCATGAAATCGAAGCTCGCGACGGCGCCGAGCGAAAACTGCCCGACGGGGTAGAGGTCGAGCCCCGCGCTCGCGCGCGCGTAGCCCCCCGAGATCGAGATGCGCTCCGCGACGACGCCGTCGAAGTTCCCGAGCGCCGCGTACCCGCCGCCGACCTCGAGGTGGGGTTCGAACACGCCGAGCGGGAAATGAAACCCGATTTCACCGCCAATGCGGCCGATCTGCCACGCCTTGAAGAAGCCCA
>JAXLYP010000043.1:0-65764 GCA_046351395.1 Polyangiaceae bacterium | reverse complement strand
CGATGAGGGGCGCCACGCGCGCACGGCGCCGCGAGCAGAGTTCAGCGTCATGCTCCCGCTCGCAAAGACGCCTCCAGCCACTGAGAAGGCCGTCGTCTGACGATCAGCTCGACTCGACGTCGGGGTGATCGGGGAACGTCACCTTGCCGGACGCCGCGATCGGCACGGTGGCCTTGCCTTCGCCGTCCGTGAAGCCCGTGTACTCGCCCTTCTTGCCGTCGAGCACGATGCGGAAGCGCGTGTACGCGAGCGGCTTGCCGTCCTGGTCGGTGAGCTCGATCTTCGTGTCGGGCGGGTCGTTGGTTTCGATCGTGTCGCTCGCCTCGGACGGTGAGTTCAAGAGGACCTGGGAGCCGTCGAGCTTCGCCTCGCTCTTCAAGCCGAGGCTCGCGCCGGACGACTTCAGGATGATCTGATCGTCCGACACGACCTGGAAGTTGTCCTTCACCTTCACCTTGCCCTGCCCCTCCTTGAGGAGGAGCCGCGCGTCCTTGCCGCGCACCGTCACCTCGCCGGCGGCGATCTCGATCGCGCTGTCCGTGATGCGGAGCGAGCTCGTGCCGACGCGCAGGACGATGTCTTGGTGGGACAGCAGCTCGAGCGTCTCGGCGGCGCTCACCGTGAAGGGCCCCTCGACGGCGAGCGTGCAGGAGCGCCTCGCCTCGTCTCGACCGACAAGCATCGCGACGCCGCCGAGGACCCGGACCGTGGTGTCGTCGTGGACGACTGTCTCCTTCACGCCGAACACCGTCGTGCGGTCGTTGCCCATGACGGCGCTGCGGCGGGCGCCCGCGACCTCCTCCGTCGCGTCCCCTCCCACCGAGACGAGGCGCCGGCCGTCGACGCGCGTCGTGCTGTCGGCGCGGACGAGCACTTTCTGATCGGCCGCCTCGAGCGTGTCGGTGTGCTGGACGACCACCGCGCGGTGCCCCGCGACCTCGGTGCGATCATCGCGCGCGATCGTCGCGCTGCGGTCGCGCTTCACGACGCGGTCGTAGTCGCGCTCGGCGTGCATCAAGATCCGCTCGTTGCCCGCCGCGTCCTCGAACGACAGCTCGTTGAAGCCGTCGCCGGTGGGCGAACTCTTCGTGCGAAACCCGCTGATCGTCTTGTGCGCGGGGAGCGCGAACGGGGGCGGCGTGACACCGTTGTACACGCTACCGAGCACGATGGGCTTGTCGGGGTCGCCGCCCTCGAACACGACGATGACCTCCATGCCGACGCGCGGGATGAACTGCGTCCCCCAGCCGGCGCCCGCCCACGCGTGCATCGTGCGGATCCAACACGTCCCGCCGTCGGTCGGCGTCGATCGCTCCCAGTGGAACCGCACCTGGATCTCGCCGCGGTCGTTGACGTGGATGTCGTCGCCGCCCGGGCCGATCACGGTCGCCGTGAGGCACACCTGCACCGATCGACGCGCCGGCCTAGGCGGCACGTACGCGACCTCGCTCGGCACGCACTCGAACGCGCACCGGTACCCGAGGATCCCCTCGGTGAGGCGGAAGCTCGCGACGCCCTCGTGACGCACGGAGACAGCGACGTACTCACCGTTCAGTCCGTCGACCGGGTGCTCCTCGATGCGGAAGCGGTGCCCCGGCGCGACGCGCGGGCAACCGCTCTCGCCCATCACGATCTGCGCGCGCCGGCGCCGCTGCCGCAGGATGCGCGAAGGCTCCTCCTGCCCGCGCTCCCAGCTCGGGTAGAGATCGCGGCCCTCGTGCTCGTAGTCCTCGAGGTGGTGGGGCTCGACGTAGCCGCGGACGACGCCGAGCACCTCGGTCGCGAGCTGCCCGAGCTCGCCGGCGGCGGCGCCGATGTCGCCGCTCACGAGCCCCGTGGTCGCGCGCCGGAGCGCCTCGGAGGGCTCGGGGCCGATGCGCTGCGAGGCCTGGAGGTGCGCGAGCGGACGCCTCGGATCGTACTCCTTGTAGGTCGCCGCGGTCTCGCGGAGGCGCCGCTTGAGCACCGCCGATGCGAGCGTGAGATCGTCGCCGCGCGTGAGGGCCCCGCCGACTTCGAAGTGGAGCGACGGCGCGCTGCCGGTCACGGCGTCCATGACGTCGCCCACGATGCCGCCGGCGGGCATCGCCGGGTAGCGCGGTTGATCGGTGAAGACGATCTTCTCGTGGAGCTCGGCGGAGATCGCGTCTGGCAGGAGCTCGGAGAGCTGATCGACCGCCGCGCCAGTGAGCGCCGGCAGGGGCGAAGCGTCGCCGAGCGCCTCCGCGAGCGCGTCGTCGATTTCGAAGCGCGGCTGCTCGAAGTAGAAGAGGATCCCGTTCTCGGCGGCGAGGCGGCGAATGAAGGCCTCGTCGGTCTCCTCGAACTGGGTCGTGTATGCGCGCTTCGGGAGCTCCGCGCGCAGCTCGAACCGCGTCCCGAGCCCCGCTCCGCGCGCGACCGCGTCGATCACCTCGTCGATGGGCAGATCGCGAAAGACGCGCGATCCCCGCCGCTTCGTGAGGAGCCAAAGGCCCGGGACGAGCCGCAGATCGTACCGATACACCTCGCGATCGGCCTTGACCGGGCCGCCGTACGAGATGCCCGCGACGACGCCGTGGATCGATCGGACCTTGCCGTCGCTCCGGATCGCGAAGCGCCCGCGCTGGCCGAGCACGAGCGGCTCGAGGGCGGCCGGGGGCAGCGCGGCGACGACCTCGACGTCGAAGCGGTACGGCTTCGACATGGCCTCTCGCCCGGTGAACCGCTGGACCCGGAGGTGGCTCGGACCGAGGACGCCCGCTGCGAACGCGTATTCGATGTTTTGGCTCATGTCCAATCCGCCAGCTAGACGCCGTGCCTGTCGAGGAGCGCGCTGCGCGTCGCGCTGTCGAGCTCCCCAGTGATCGTGAGGCCGTACTTCGCTTGGAAAACAGACAGTGCCACCGCGAGCGCCTTCGCGGGATTGTCTGCGTCGTGCATCACGGTGAGGCCCAGGTTCTGCAATCGGTGGAGGATGCCGTCGCGCTCGTCGTGCGGGCCGAGCTGACCCACGTGGACGGTGCTCACGAGCTCGTGCTTGGTGCCCGGCGCGATCGTGAGCTTGCCCAGGGTCGCGGCCGCCGGGACGCTCACCTCGAGCTTGCCGTCACCCTTCGTCTCGCCCTCGTAGACGCGCCCGCCGATCTCGAGCCTGTACGCGACGCCGCCCATCGGCTGCTCGTTGCGCTCCTTCGGGACCTCGGCGTGCCGATGCACGGTGCCGCCGGCCTCCTCGTGCGTCTCGGCCCCGCGCATCGTGCGCTCGTCCGTCTCCGGGGCGACGAGGCGGAGGCGCAGCTTCGTGGTCGGGACGTGCGCGCGGAAGCGATTGGTCTCTCCCTGCGACACGGTGAGCTCGCTCGTGCGCGGCGCGGGGATCACGATGACATCCCCCTCCGCGAGGAGCGCCGGGTGGCGGCGTTTGTCGCGCAGCTCCTGGTTGTCCGGTCGATCCCAAATGTCCGAGACAGAGCAGCCAAGCTTTGCGGCGAGGCTCACTGCGCATTCCCCATGGCGAACTAGGTGGCGTCGCATCCCCGCCGAACGCTAACGCAGATCGGCCGTCATGGGAGCGGGTTCGCGAGGTAGTGGGTGACGAAGTGGCTCATCCAAATCCCGCGCGCCTCGACGATGTCGATGTACGCGCTCCCGGGGAGCCCGACGGGGTGCATGAGCGCGGCCGGCCCCGGCTCGGTCAACCCATCCGGGAACGGGTCCCGCACGGCGCGGTGGTTCAGGTTCAGGCCGTGACAGAGCTCGTGGGCGATCGTGCCGGCGCGGTAGATGAACGCGTCTGGCCTGAAGCTCCCCGCGGAGATCACGAGCGTGACGCGTGGATCGCTCCGCGACGAGTTGCGCGGCCCGAGGAGGGGCATCTCTGTGCGCGAGGGGGCGTTGAGTGGCTCGATGCCGGTGGATCCGATCCATGACGATCCGGGGACGCCGGTGTCCACCACGGGGCTGCTCCCCGCGGTCGGGGGCTGCTGATCCGCGAACGCGAGCCAGTGCTCGCCGCGCGCGTTGGAGTGGACGACGCCGAAGTTCACGACGTTGGGCCGAGCGTCGTATTGGGCTGCGCGCGAGCCGGTCGCCTCGCTCACGGCGACCGTGTCGGCCGCGCTGACCTGCGCGATGAAGATGCCGGGGGAGGACGTCGCCGTGATGTTGGGTCGCCCCGGCGCAGACGTGTCGGGCACGAGCTCGACGGCGACCTGCCGCAATATGCGGTTCACGCGGCGCATGTCGTCCTCGAGCATGGAGGCGCTCGGGAGGTTGGTGACGCTGGGCGCGTGCATCAGCACCACCCGGTAAGGGATGCGCACGATCGGCCGAACGAGCGCGCGGTACACGCCGATCACGAACGTGTTGAAGAGGAGCTCGACGCGCACCTCACCGTCACGCACGCCTGCCACGCGCACCGACGTGCCTGCGTCGGTGTTGCCGCCGTTTGGGACGAAGGTGATCTCGGCGCCGTCGGCGATCGAAGAGGCGCGCCACCGGAGCCGCGGATCCGTCGCGGTGAAACCGAGGCCGCGCGGGAAGTACGTCGTGATCTTGAGCTCCGTCGCCGTGTCCGGCGTCGGGTTGGCGATGCGCGGGATGACGCTCGGGTTCGCGACCATGTTGAGCGCGGTCGAGGCGTTCTCGTCCGCGTCGGGCGCGTCCTGCCCGCCGTCGGCGATGGCCCACGAGGGCCGCTGCACGGCGTTCAGGTTGTGCGGCCAGACGGGGTAGATCTCCGCGCGGATGCGGCGCCACTGCATCGCGACTGTCTGGTACTCGCCGCCGTCCTCGATTGTCGCGTTCGGAGGGACGCCCCGGAAGAGGAACACGTGCTCGGGGTTCTGGTGCCCGAAGTTGTAGCGGCCGTGGCCGTCGGTGTAGCTGCCGTTCCGCCCGCGGACGGGCACGCGCATCTCGGCAGTGACGGCCACGGACGCGGTGAGGAGCACGATGTCCCGCTGCTGCGGCGTCACCACGCGCTCGCGCGCCGTCGTGGTCTCTGCCGTGTCGAGGTTCGTCACGGCGATCTCGAGCGTGATGGGGAAGCCCGACCAAAGGCTAATCGAGGCGTCGTCCTCGTAGATCCAATCGTGCAGCGTGACGACGCCCGACGCAGGATCGAACTCCATGCCCGGACCGACGGTGTGGGGAATGTCTGTCGCGGTCGTGAGCACGCGCGCCTGGACGCGGTAGCGCGAGGCGATAGTCCCTCGACAGCACCTCGCAGTCGCGACCGTGAGGAACTCGACTTGGATCATCGGCTCACGGGAGCGGGTTCGCCTGATAGTGGGTGACGAAGTGGCTCGCCCAGATGGCGCGGGCCTGGATGATATCGATGAACACGCTCTCCGCGAGCCCTACGGGGTGCATCAGCGCAGCCAGCCCTGGCGCCGTGAGCCCGTCGGGGAAGGGATCAGGGCGGCCTGGCGCTGGGACGGTCGTTGGCGCGCGGTGGTTCAAGTTCAGCCCGTGGCAGAGCTCGTGGGCGATCGTCCCCGCCCGGTAGATCGGGCGGTTCTGGTAGTTGCCGTTGTGCGCGATCGCGAGCGTCACCTTCGGGTCGGTGGCGCGTGACGAGATCCTCGCGGCCATGACGTTGATCGAGCTCGTCGCCGGCGTATTCAGCGGCTCGATGCCCGACGACCCGATCCACGAAGTGCCAGGTACGCCTGTGTCGGTCACCGGGTTGGGGCCGGTCGTCTCCGGCCAACGCGACGCGAAGGCGAGCCACGTGCCCGGCCCGTCCTTCGAGTGAACCACGGCGAAATTTACGATGTTCGGCCGCGCGTCGAGCGGGGCTGCGTGCGCCGATGCCCGCGCCATCGGTACGCCGACGGTGTCGTTGCGGCCGACGTGCGCGATGAAGATCCCGGGCGCCGAGGTCGTCGAGATGTTTGCGCCGCCCGGCGCCGACGTGTCGGGGACGAGCTCGATCGCGACCTGGCGCAGGATGCGGTTGACCCTTGCCATGTCGTTCACGAGGTCAGCGGGCTGCGGCAGGTTCGGCACCCCTGGCGCGTGGAGGAGCACGACGCGGTAGGGGATGCGCACGAGCGGCCGAACGAGCGCGCGGTACACGCCGATCACGAATTCGTTGAAGAGGAGCTCGACCTTCACCTCGCCGGCGGCGGTGCCTGCGACGCGGACGGAGGTGCCGGTGTCCGTGCTGCCGCCGTTCGGGACGAACGTGACGGCCGCTCCACCGGCGAGCGAGGTCGCGTTCCAGCGCAGGCGCGGATCCGTCGCCGTGAAGCCGAGGCCGCGCGGGAAGTAACTGGTGATCCGGAGCTCCGCGGCCGTGTCCGCCGTGGGGTTCGTGAGGATCGGGATCACGCTCGGGTTCGACACCATGTTGAGGGCGGTCGACGTGTCCTCGTTCGCGTCCGCCGCCTCTTGTCCGCCGTCGGCGATGGCCCACGCCGGCCTTTGGATGGCGCTGAGGCCGTGCGGAAAAACCGGGTAAATCTCCGCGCGGATGCGGCGCCACTGCATGCTGACTGTCTGGTACTCGCCGCCGTCCTCGATGGTCGCGGTGGGCGGCAAGCTGCGAAAAAGGAAGACGTCGGCGGGCTGTTGGTGTCCGAAGTTGAAATGGCCGTCGTCGCCGCGGTTCGTCCCGTTGCGGCTCCTCACCGGGACATGCATCTGGGCGGTCACGACGATCGAGCCGACCGGGATCGTGATGTTCTGGAACATGGGCTGCGTGACGTGCACGCTCGCGGTCGTCGCCTGATGCGTCGTTTGGTCGTAGATCGTCACGACGACCCGCAGCGGGAACCCCTCCCACAAGCTCGCCGACTCTTCGTTGTCGTAGATCCAGCCGTGGAGCGTGACCGGCCCGGAGCCGAGCGTGTAGTTCACGCCGCTCCCGCTGACGTCGTGGACGTCTCGGCCGTCGTGCGCGGTGACGCGCCCGCGGACGTTGAACCGCCCCGACGCGCCCCCGCAGCAGCGCGCCGTGTCGATGGTGAGGAACTCGATCTGGATCATGGCTCGGCGTCGGCGCCCCCTGAGCTCCCGGTGATATCACCCGACGCGGCTCCAGCGAAGCGACCTCTCGATCAGGCTCGATCCATTCGGGTCAGGCGGGCCTCGCGAGCAGCGCGTCGAGCTGTCGGTAGCAAGCGTCCAGCCATTGATCCATGCCGGAGGCGATCGCGCCGTCCCCCGCCTCCTTCGACGCGTATGTCTGCGTGATCCGCATGGTGGTGACGCCGCCGCACCCGGTGAACGCGTGGCTCTCCACGAGCGAGCCGACCTCCTCGCCAGAGCCGAGCGCCATCGTCTCGGTGTGGACGGCCCGCTCGTGGACGACCACCTCCGTGAAGGTGCCTCGGAGCGTCGTCGCCGGGTCGGCCTCGTCGCTCCTCCACGCAAGGTTGAGCGCGCCGCCGACCCGCGCTTCGCACTCGCACGTCGTGAGGGTCCACCGGGGGGTGGGATCATCCAGCGGCGCATCTTGTCTGCTGGGGTGAACATCGCCTGCCGCACGCGCCCCGGACGACGCCGAGCGCGAGCATCTCGGCGCGTGGCTCGCGTGCCGGGCGCCCGCGCTCGAGTGACGCCTCTGCTACTTCACGGACCTCGCGGCTCTCCCCCCGCGACGAGCGAGCTCGGGCACGTGACAGCGGGCGGCGCGCAGCAGCCCGCGATCGACGAGACGGCGGATACGATGCCTCGTCAGCGCGCGTACCGCATCGCGACGTCGCGGCGTGCGCAGGCCGCGCCGCACTTCTCGAGGATGGCGGCGTCGTGAAGGGAGCCGAGCTTCTCGTAGAGCTTGGTGGCGGCGACGCCCTCGAATGGGTCAGCAGATAGAGCGTCGACGACGACCTCGTGCTCGAGTCGCGCGCCTGAGAGGTCGCTCCGCCGCCCTCGCTGCGGCTCCGTTGAACGAAGCGTGAACGCGCGGTACTTTGCCGCTGGTGCGCGACATCGATCCGTCGACGGCGGAGTTGCGGTGGGCGGGTGCCCCCATCCTCGTCCGCGCCCACACCCCGCGGTCGCAACCTCGACTCGCGCGACTGCGCGGCGACCACGTCGCAGCGACTTGGTTCGATCGCGTCGGCACGAACGACGTCTTCTTGAGCGTAGCGGCTGCGTTCGGTCCATGGCCGCTCCAGGTCGGCGCGGGTGTCGTGCACCGCGCAGGCGAGTTCCGGCACGACTTTCGGGCTCCAGTCGTGCGACCCGATGGAGTGTTCGCCGTCCGAACGGGCGGCACACTGTCGGTCGGCTCCGCCGGAACGACCGATATTGCCGACATCGGATCGGGTTTTGCGTTCGGATGGGAGGTCGACGGCCCCGGGCTCTTCGTCGTCACCAGCGATGGGGAAGGATCGTGGCGCGTGGCCTACCGTTCGGACGCGACACCCGACGCCGTCGTCACGGACCTCGGTGGGTTTGAGCTCAATGGCTTCGGCTTCCCTGTCGGGTGCTCACTCGCTGACGGCTCCTTCCTCGTCGCGACACTGCCGGAGGTCCCGATACCGCACCCGCTAGGGCTCTACTTGGCGCGGAGGTCGCGTCCGCTCGAGACGCTCGCCGAACCGCCAATCTATCCGCCGAGCGGGCGTCCCCCGAAGCGCGCTTCGAAGCGTGAGGCACCGGAACCCGTGCCCGAGGTGATGAACGGCAAGATCGTCGCGGCGAGTGATGCGACGTTCGTCGCGCCTCGGCCCGAGGGCGGCGTCTGGGTGGTCACCTGCGGGACGGACCGGGCCCTCGTGTACCGGGTGGATACGAGCGACGTCGGGGGCGCCCGCCCGCTCGAGATCCCGCTGGACCGCTCGCAGCGAGTGCTCGCGATCACTCCCATCGGCTCGCGTGTCGCGTTCGCGACGCGCGGCAACGGCGGGATCTACCTTTGGATCACGGATGGGGAGACTTACCAGCGTGGAGTCGGCGCGATGGCGCGTGCGGATATCGAATCGGATTGGCCCCGGC
Organism: Polyangiaceae bacterium; assembly: GCA_046351395.1. Lineage (GTDB taxonomy): Bacteria > Myxococcota_A > Polyangia > Polyangiales > Polyangiaceae > CAYYKK01. Next base: position 56,833 of record JAXLYP010000043.1, on the reverse strand, counting down.
GCGGGTCGCTCGTGTCGAACGAGGCGGGCACCTCCATCCTCTTTGCGCACGGCATCAACGGCGGCTTCCAACTCGCCCGCGCGGACCTCCTCACCGCGGGCGATCCCCGACTCGCGCAGCCTGCATACGACGAGCCGACGCCACCGCCACCGGAGTTTCGAAAGCCATGGCACGAGCGGAAGGGGATGCGATCACGAGACGGGTGCGTATCCGCGTTACGCATCTGGGGGATCCTCGACGCGTTCGTGCCTCGCCCCGCCATGAGGTTCAGCGGTGACTTCTCCGCGGGCTCTGCGATCGCGCAGGGCGCGGGTGTCCGCGCCGCGTGGGGCGCCGAGGGCGTCGTGATTCTCGAGGCCGGCGCGCGCAAGCGCAAGGTCGCCCCCACCGTCGACGATCTGCTTCCGCATTTGCCGGACGAGCTCCGCCAGCTCGCCGCCGCGCTACCCGTTGCGCCAAGCCTCAAGATCGCCCTCTGGGTCGCCGCCGACGGACGCAGCGAACCGTGGGATATCGGCGCGTTGGAGATGTTCTCCTTCGAAAGGATGGAGGCGGCGATTCATTCACGCGTGCGCTTTCACAAAGTGCAGGGCTTGGGCGAGCTGGCGAAGTCCCTCGAGGAGGCGTCGCGCACGCATCCTCACATCCTGACCGGCAACGAGCAGGAGAAGCTTCTCGCCAACCCGAGCGGCGCGGGGCGTGCCGAAGAGGCGCTCGCACAGGTGAAGGCAGCGCTCGCCGAGCTCGGCATCGTTTGGCCGTAACAGCTGGCTCAAGAAGATCACCTGATCGAGGTCGCCGACGTCGATCCCGAGCTCCATCGTCGAGGTGCACAGATGCTGGTGTTGGTCCCCCTCGCGAACTGCTGCTCCACGAGAGCGCGATCGGCGCGGCTCACCGAGCTGTGGCGGATGAACGCATCGACGCAGTTCCGGCGAGCGCTGCGGCGACCTTCTCGATACGATCCCAACTGCCGCGCCGAGAAGCAGCTGCGTCGCACAGACATTGCGCGCGCGAGGAGTGGCGGTCTCGAGTCGAGCCCCGCTGTCCGCGTCGTCCAGGCGCGCGCTCCTTGCGGGTGGTTGGTCTCGCGTGGGCGCGCAAACGCGCGGCGTCACTCCCCCGACGACGCGCAGCGGACGCCCACGTCGCCATCCCATGCATTGCCGACGATCTTGCCAGCACGGCGAACGCGCGTGCATGCCCGAGAAAGCCATCGCGATCGAGATCCGCGTCGATCACGAGCGTGCTCTTCTTTCGCTCAACCGCGACGTGCGTCACCCCCTCCTTCGCTCGCGCAAGCGACTCGATCAAAGCCTCGACCGTCAGTTCGCGAGCCAGGTCTTCAGATCCGCAGGGAGCGTCGGCCATTCGGCGCGCGCGCGCGCGGAGGCGAGATCGGCGTCCGGATCGCTCGCGGGCAGGGTGAAGAGGCTCGCCTCGATCGTGTTGAAGCCGCCGACGTAGTAGTCGCTCTTTCCGTTGATCAGCTCGTGGACGATCAGCGTCCCGTAGAACGTCGCCTGGTCGCGGTTCTGCGCGTTCAGCCGGACGAACTTGCGCCCGTCGGACGACTTGAAGCCCTCGACGCTGAGGGTGCAGTCGGTCGCGTCGCCCTCCTTCCCGATCTGCATCTGGACTGCGCCCGTCCCCACTTTGGCGGCGCACGCGCTCACGGCCGCCGCGATGCCGACCACGCAGTAGCAGCCGCCGGACTCGCTCCCTCCCATCGACCGCGTGTTGCGGACGACCGCGACGACGTCGCGCGCGCTCGGCTGCCACGTGGTCGTGGTCGGCGGCACGGCCGCCGCGCACGAGGCGACCTTGTTGGTGCTGCGGCGGAACTTGCACCCCGCGTTCATGTACTCCTCGCGCCACTGCTTCTGCTCGGGCGTCTCGGGCATCTCGGGCGTCTCGTCGGCACTTGCCGAAGGGAGCAGCTCGGCGCTCGCGACCGCCGGCAGCGGTGGATTCACCACCGACGGCACGGGGGAGGCGGGCGCCCCGGGGTGAGCGACGCTCGCCGACGCGCTCGCGATCGTCTCGGCGCGCCCGACGACCGGCGCTTCGCGCTGCGCGGCCGGCGCGTTGCGACACCCGAACGAGCCGGCGACGATCACCCCGACGAACCTGACGTGCGCCCGCATACCGAGGACAGAGCCGCCGCGCGCAGGATCGTGACGCGCCTCGACGCGCGCGTCCATCGAAGGCATCGACGCGGGATGTTCAAGGGATCGCCGGTGCCCGTGCTGCGGATGTTCGACGTCGAGAAGGCGCTCGAGTTCTGGGTCGGGTTCCTCGACTTCAAGGAGGACTTCCGCCACCAGTTCGAGCCGGGGACGCCGTTCTACATGGGCCTCTCGCGCGAGGGCGTGCGCGTCCACCTGAGCGAGCACTTCGGGGATGCGTGCCCCGGGTCCCACTTCCGCGTCGAGGTCGACGACGTCGCCGCTCTCTGCGCCGAGCTCAACGCGAAGACGTACCGCCACGCGCGCCCCGGGTTCCTGGACCAGGACTGGGGCAACCGCGAGATGACGATCGGCGACCCGTTCGGCAACCGCATCACGTTCTGGCAGCCGCGCCCGAAGACCTGACGCCGTCCGTCGCGCGCGGCCGCGCGAGCGAACTCAGAAAAAGTTTTCCGAGGCGCGGAACATTCCTCCGATCGCGCTGTCGCGCTCCGAACGAACGAGCGTGGGATCCGTGTCGATGCGAGGAGCGCTTGCGTTCCCCGTACACGGCGGAGCCGCGCCACACGTGTGCGATCACGACGGGAGAGCCTCATGGATCCAACGCCGAGGAGTTCTCAGCACCACGCCCCCAGCGCCGCGTCGGGCACTGGTCCCATGACCGCTGTCATGCGGGCGATCGAGCGGCCGCTCGGCGCGAAGAGGCTCCGCATCGGCGTCGTCCGGAGCGGCAAGGTGATCGACGAGCGGCTCGTCGAGCGGCGCTCCGACGTGACGATCGGTCCGAGCGAGAAGAGCACGTTCGTCGTGCCCCAAAGCGCGATCCCACGGAGCTTCAAGCTCTTCGAGCACGTCGGGCGCGATTGCTTCCTGAACCTGGTGGAGGGGATGACGGGTCGCGTCGCCCTCGAGACGGGTATCTGCGATCTGGCGACGCTGCGTGGTCGAGGCAAGCGCGTCCAGCAAGGGGGCGTTCAGGCGTCTCAGGTCCCATTGACCGAAGACGCGCGTGGCAAGATCGTGATCGCGGACACGACGCTCCTCTTCCAGTTCGTCGCGCCACCGCCGGTGCAGGCGACCCCGCAGCTTCCGCCGTCGGTGAAGTCCAGCGTCGACATCGACTGGACGACGACCGTCATCGCGGCGTTCTCGTTCCTCCTGCACTTCGGCGTCATCGGGGCCATCTGGTCCGACCCGTACGATCGCGACCTCGGCGCGCGAGCGCTCGAGCTGAGCGAGCTCGCGAAGCAGGTCGCCGCGCTGCCCGCCCCGCCCCCCGCGACGAAAGAGGACCCCGACGTCGTGGGGAGCGCCGCAGCGACCGTGACCGCCACGGCGGAGGCGCCGAAGGACGCGGCGAAGCGGACGAGCACCCAGGGGAGCGCGAGGACTCAGCCGAGCGGCGGCGCGTCGAGGGCCCTGAGCGACGCCCAGGCGTCCCAGCTGACGAGTCAGCTCGACGCGCTGAACGTCAGCATGCAGAGCGTGCTGAACGGCGCGGGCGAGTCGACGAACAACGTCCTGGACGGCAACGCGACGCTCCCGACCTTCGAGGACGAGTCGAGATCGAACGTCGGGATCGGGTCGGGCATGCTGCACCTGGGCGGCCCCGGCTACCGCGGAAGGCCGGGCGACGTCGGAGGCGCGACGCTCGCCCAGGACGGGGACACCGGCGCGAACGACCGACGAGCAGACGGGGGCGCGGCCGTGGCGACGCGGGGGCCGAGGACGGGCAGCGCCTCCGTCGGCGGTCCGTCCGTCCGCGGGGGTACCATCGCGAACGCCGGAGCCGTGGTGGCCAGCATGGCCGCTGGCTTCCGCGCTTGTTACAACCGCGAGCTCGCCTCGAACCCCGACAGCGCGGGGACGGTCCACGTCACGGCGACCGTCGGCCCCGCGGGCGAGGTGAAGGCAGCCTCGGCCTCGGGCGGCGGGAACCTGTCCGGAACGCTCGTCGCGTGCGTGCAGGCGCGCGTGCTCGGAGCGCAGTTCGCAGCCCCCGACGGCGGCGGCGCGACGCTCGTCATCCCGGTCGGCTTCCGCCTTCAGAAGTAGGAGCGCGCGCCGTACCATCGAGGGCATGCGGGCGGCGCCGTCGACGGAGAGCTTCCGCGCCTCGCCGGTCGGCCGCTATCTCCGGGGCGAGAATTGGGTCTTCGCGTGCCCGAGCGAGTCGCTGTTCGCGACGTTCCTCGCGCGGCGACCGAGCGAGACGGACCTCGCGGCGCTCGCGAGGGCGTACGGGGTGCCGCTCGCGGGCACGCGGATGCACGCGGTGTACTTCGACGCCACGCGCGTGGAGAAGCTCGACGGCCCCGCGGCCGATCTCCTTCTTCGCTTCTTCCATCGGCGCGCCGTCTCGTATTCGCGCACGATCACGCGCGTCGCCGTCGCGCACGGCCCCGGCGCCATCGGCGCGGTCTTCGCGGGCTATCCGAAGGTCCTCCCGCTCCAGTGTCCTTCGCGCTCGTTCGCGCACCCGGAGCGAGCGCTCGAATGGCTCGGCGCGGATCGCGCGACGCGCGAGGCGCTCGAGGACGTCGCCGCGACGCTGTCCTCCGACGACGCCGTGGTGACGCGCCTCCGCGCGGTGCTGGAGGAGCGGCCGTCCCTCGGCGTGGCCGACGCGGCGAGGGCGATCGGTACGTCCGTGCGGTCGCTGCAGCGCAAGCTTGGGGACGTCGGAACGCAGTATCGCGCGGAGGTCGATCGGGCGCGGATGTCCCTCGCGACGAAGAAGCTCGAGGGAGGCTCCACGACCATCGGCGACATCGCGCTCGATCTGGGCTTCGCCTCGCTCCAGAGCTTCAGCGACTGGTTTCGCAGCCTCCGCGACGAGTCGCCGAGCGGCTACCGATCGCGGCTCGCGAGCGCGCGCGACGCGGCGGTCACCGTCGATGCAACGTCCGCCACGCGGTCGGCGAGTGGCCCGTCTCCTTCCGGAAGACCGTCGAGAAGCGCTGGAGCGAAGCGAACCCGAGCTCGAGCGCGATGACCGACAGCTTGCGCTCGCTCGTGAGGAGGAGCTCGCGCGCCGCGTCCATGCGCGTCGCGTGGACCTCGCGGCGGAACGTCGTCCCGGACGCGCGGAGCTCGCTTTGAAGCGCGCGTGAGGACACTCCGAGCGCCTTCGCGGCGCTGGCGAGCCCGACCTCGCGCGGGTGCGCCGCGACACGATCGCGGAGGGCTCGAACCAACGTCGACCCGCTCGATCCCAGCGCCTGCGCGGCGTCGATCTCGGCGAGGAGGGCAGCCGGATCCTCCCGCCCGAGCCAATCGAGCGCGGCGATCGGATCGATGAAGACGCGCGTCGCCTCGGGCGTCGCGCTCGGCGTGACGTCGTAGAAGCCCGCGACGAGCGCGCCGACGACGCCGTCCGGGCGGACGATCGCCTGGCGCGCCACGTTCGACGCGAACGTCGCGGCGAGCGGTCCGACGTAGCTCGAGAGGACCTCGAACGCCGCCGGATCGACGCCGGTCAACCGACGCGTGTCGACGAAGGCGTCGTGCCGCGGCGATCGTCCCGGGAGCTCCACCTCGAGCGCGCGCGTGAGCTCGCGGATCGCGGCGGCGTCCGGACAACCCCAGAGGACCAGCCCACAGAGATCGTCGCGCTGGAAGAAGTGCAGGAACCCCGCCCCGGCGAAGAACGCGCCGAACGGGCGAGCGACGTAGGCGTCGAGGCTCCGTTCTCGCCGCATTGCGCGAAGGTAGAACACCTTGGCGCGTTCCAAGAAGCGGCTCCAGCGGGGAGGCTTACATCATCGTCTCGCTCGGAGGCTCTTCGGATGGACACGCTACCTCGTACACGCTTCGCTCTCCTCGGCACGTTCGCGCTCACGCTCGCCTCGGTGGGGGGGTGCAGCTCGGCCACGTGGTCGGCGCGCACGGGCGATGGCGCTCCGGTTGCGCCGCTCGAACCCGAGGCCCGGTCGGCGAGCGCGTCGGACGCGTCGCGAGCGCCGAAGGACGGGCGCCTCGCGAAGTTCTACGCGGAGACGTCGAAGATCACCTACGCGACGGTGACCAAGGAACAGCTCGATCCGTCGGCGATGTGGAGTCGCTACCTCGATCGCCACGGCCCCGACGACGAGGTGGTGCTCGCCGGGGAGAACCCCGATCCGCAATGGATCACGCGCTGGAAGCCCGGGAAGAGCATGGCGTTCCTGGAGGTGGGCGCGTGGATCCAATCGCGGATCGTCCATTCGTACGCGGCCGATCTCGACGCGGCGTACGAAGCCTATCGCGCGCGATGGAAGGCGCTCGACGACGAGCTCGAGGCGAAGCGTGGCGCGGCGCTCGAGAAGAAGGACTTCTACGCGCGGACGTCGGCGCTCGCCGCGCTCTTCAAGGAAGGCGCGACGCGCGCGAAGTCCCTCCCCGGCGGGAAGGACGGCGTGCGGCCCGGCGTCCTGCACACGCTGGCCCTCGACATCGACGAGGCGTACCGAAAGGAGAACCTCACCTGGGCGCTCGCAGACTCCAGGGCGCGCGTGGGGTTCGAAGGCCTTCGCGCGTGGAGCGACGACGCGCGCGAGCGAAAGAACTTCGCTGCGCTCGCGATGGCGGGGAAGGTGCCGGAGCTCCTGCCCGCGCTGCCGGTGGTCGGCTACCACGACTCGCTCGCGTGCCTCGCGTGGCCCGAGGGGGTCGATCCCTCGAAGGACGAGGCGTTCGTTCTCCCCGCCGATCGAGCGCTCGCGAAGAAGCCCGAGTGGGTCTCCATGGGCGCGAGATACCCGGACACGGCGCTCTACGACCTCTCGCTCGAGACCAAGGACATCGTCGTCGGCGGCGCGCCCAAGGGCGAGCCGCGGCTCGTGAGGGCGGAGGGTCTCGTGGTCGCGTTGGACCCGGCGCGCGACGGCGGCGCGCTCGTGACGCTCGAGTCGCGCGTGACCTTCAGCCGCGACAAATGCGTCGGCTATGGACCCATCACGCACGTCTACGACGACGGCGACGTCGGCCACGCGTACGAGAGCTGCAGCACCGCAGAGCAGCACGAGACCGTGCGGCGCTTCGTCGTGACCGCGAAGGATTGGCCCTCCGAGATCGCGCTCGGCGATTGGGTGATGCTCTCCGCCGACGTCGACACGGTGAAGGCGACCGGCACCGCGCTCAAGTCCTCCGTCGACGTCGCCCTCACCGCGCGCTTCGTGTCGTGCTTCATCCACGGCGAGCCGCTCGACCGGAAGGCGCGCGACTACGAAGAGCAGCTTCTCGTGCGCACCGAGACCCGGGGCGGGGGGCAGTGCGCCCCGAGAAGCTGGTAGCTCCAGTTTCGCAGCGGCCCCCGCAGCGGCGTCGCGCTCACGCCGAAGGCGATCGACGACCGAATCGCGGACGCGGAGCTCGCGGAGCTGGCCCCCCTCGAGGCCCGCGGCGCAGGGTGAGGGCGTCGGTACAGCGAGGGAGTCGGAGCGCGCATCGAGCTCCGCGCGCTCTCCTCGGGTTCGTCTCCGCGCGGGGCGCGCCGCTCCATGGGATGATGCGCGCATGCAACGTGGATGGGCTTCCCGCTCGCGCTTCGTCCTCGCGCTGATCGCCCTCCTCGCCGTCGCGACGGTGGGACTCCGACTCGCGCGCGCGCAGCCGTCCCCTCCCCCCTCGGTCGGGAGCGTCGCGCGGCCGCCGCCGCTCCCCTCCGCCCCCGCGACCGTGTTCGTCGAGCGATCGCCGCCGCCCGCGAACCTCGCAAGCTCGGACCCGGACGAGGGGGAGTCACGCAAGCCCCAGGACAAGCGCAAGGTCTACGTGGGCGCGTACGCGTTCCAGCTCCCGGAGTTCGACCTCGCGCGGAACATCTACCTGATGGACTTCTGGGTCTGGTTCCGCTGGCAAGGGGACGACTTCGACCCGAGCAAGAGCTTCGAGCTCCTCAACGCGTACGAGGGATGGAACGTGAGCCGCACGCCCGTGTACGTGGACGAGGCGGGCAATCCGAAGCCCACCAAGCTCGGCAACGGCTGGAATTACCAGTGCGTCCGCATCGACGCGCGCTTCGCCCGCCAGTTCGACGTGAGCGCGTACCCGTTCGACGAGCAGATCCTGAGCATCGCGTTCGAGGACAACGACCAGACGACGGACGCGCTCGAGTACGTCACCGACGAGGGCACCAACCGCATCGACCCGCAGCTCACCGTCGCGGGCTGGCGCATCGACCACATCACGGTCGGCGTGTTCGAGCACGAGTACCAAACGAACTGGGGCGACCCGCTCTACAAGGACCACTCGAAGTACGCGCAGTTCCAATACAACATCCACATCCGGCGGCCCGTCGCCGGCTACCTCGCGACGACGCTGCTCCCGATCGCGGTCGTGATGCTGATCACGATGATCGTGTACCTCATCGATCCGCGCTACTTCGAGGGTCGCCTCGTGCTCGCGATCATGTCGCTCCTGTCGGCGGTCGCGCTCCAGCTCACCGTCCAGAAGGATCTCCCGAAGACGGGGCACATGGTCCTCCTCGACGACGTGTACATCCTCAGCTACCTCACCATCTTCGTCGCGCTCCTCACGTCGACGTACGCGGTGCACCTCTCGGATCGCGGCGAGCCCCAGCGCGCGCGCCGCCTCGACCGGACCGTGCTCGTCGCGAGCTCCGTGCTCTTCTTCGGCGGGACGTGCGTGCTCGTGCTGATCCGCGCATGACGGCGGCGACGATCGATCGCTTCGAGGTGGATCACCTCGTCGAGTCGCTCGACGACTACCGCCGCTACCGCGCCTGGGATCCGGCGTCGGGCAAGCACGTGAGCCTGCTCCTCGTCGCCGATCGGAAGCGCTTCGCGCGCATCCGCGAGGCGACCGCGCGCGTGACGGCGCTCGATCACCACCGCTTCACGCGGTTCGTCGCCGCGGGGGACGCGCCGGGGGGCGCGGGGTTCCTCGCGTTCGAGTGGATCGAGGGGACGACGCTCCTCGCGCTGCTCCGCGATGGTCCGCTCGGGATCCGCGAGGCGGAGGACATCGCGTTCGGCCTCGCCGAGGCGCTCGGCGCCGTGCACGACGCGGGGTTCTCGCACGGCGCCGTCGGGCCGAAGAACGTGCTCACGTCGAGGCGATCCCGTCCCGCCTCAAGCTCGTGGGCTTCGGCGAGGCCCCGCCCGACGACGCCGCGGGGGACGCGCTCGCGCTCGCGCGCCTCGTGATCGGGTGCGGCGCGTCGTCCGCGCGGAAGGGCTCCGCGCGCGGGCGCGGGTGGGATCGCGTCGCGCAGTTCGAGCCCGGCCTCGGGCGATTCATCCGCCAGAGCCTCGGTGAATACGGGCAGACCGCGGATCGCCGCGCCGCGCACGAGGCGCTCGTCGCGTGGCGGAGGGCGATCGCGGCGGGCGAGTCCGCGCCCATGAGCCGCCGACCCGTCCCCGTCGCGATCACGCTCTCGTCGACGCTCGTCGCGCGTTTCGACTGGCCCGGCGCCGCCCGCCGGTTCGCGCTGCCGACGAGCGCCCGCGCGCGACGGGCGAGGCGCTGCTCGAGCTCGCGAGCAGGAGCGGCGTGACCTGCTCGCTCTTCGCGGACAGCACGCTGAGCGCGACGCCACCCGCGACCCCGACGCTCGCCGCGCAGACCGACGCGCTCGCGACGGTCGCGATCGCGTTCCGGGACGCGTTCCAGCCCATGCCCATGGTGATCGCGGCGGCGTCGTCCGCGGGCCGAGACCGCGGAGCCCTACCTCCGCGCGCTCGAGATGCTCGAGCGGACGCCGCCGGGCACGATCGCCCTCGACGAGCTCGCCGAGCACGCGCTCTCCGCGACGTTCAGCCTCTCGAGGCGCGAGGACCGCGCGCGCCTCCTCCGGCGCCGCCCGGCCTGGCTCACGAGCCAGACGGCGATGGGCGCGGCCGCCGCGGCGGTCGTGCTCGTGCTCCTCCTCGTGATGATGGGCCGTCGGATGTTCTGAGCCGCTACGCGGGGGATTGGCGTACGTTCTCACCGTCGTGGGGCCGCCGACCGTCGTCTCCGATCGCTTCGAGCTCGAGCGCCTCGTGGGCGCCGGAGGGATGGGCTCCGTCTACCGCGCGTGGGATCGCGAGGAGGGGCGCACGGTCGCGGTGAAGCTCGTGAAGGACGCGGCGGATCACGCGCGCTTCGAGCGCGAGGCGGCGGTCCTCGAGGCGCTCGATCACCCCGGGATCGTCCACTACGTCGCGCACGGAAAGACGCCCGACGGGGGAGCGTTCCTCGCGATGGAGTGGGTCGAGGGCGAGAGCGTCGCGGCCCTGCTCGATCGGGAGCAGCAGCTCCCGGCGGACGACGCGGTGCTCCTCTGCCACCGCATCGCGCGCGCGCTCGCGGCCGCGCACGCGGAGGGATCGTCCACCGTGACCTCAAGCCCGCGAACGTCCTGCTCGCGGACGGCGCGATCGATCGGCCGAAGATCGTCGACTTCGGGATCGCGCGGGGCGCGGCCGCGAGCGGCGCGACCGACCTGACGGGCACCTCGGAGCTCATCGGCACGCCGGGGTACATGCCGCCCGAGCAGATGCGCGCGGGCGGTCGAGCGGTGCCCGCGAGCGACGTCTACGGGCTCCGGGTGCATCCTGTTCCGCGCGATCGCGGGGCGCCGCCCGTTCGATGGCCGCGACGACCATCGAGGTGCTCCAGCTCGCCGCGAACCAGGACGCGCCGCGGCTCGCGTCGATCGTGGACGGCGTGCCCGCGGCCCTCGACGAGCTGGTCGCGCGCATGCTCGCGCGGGACGCGGCGCAGCGCCCCGGGGACGGGGCCGCCGCGGCCGAGCGCCTCGCCGCGTTCATCGGCCCCGCCGCGGGCCCGAGCGAGCGGGGGCGCGCGCGCGTGGAGAAGATCGAGTCGAGGCCCGAGATCGCCGCGAGCCCCGACCTCCCGGGGGACGCCGAGGCCGCGCGCGCGCGCACGCCCATCCTCGTCGCCGTCGCGGTGTTGAGCGCGGTCGCGCTCGCGTTCCTCGTGTTCCGGTTGGCCGCGGGGGGCGGGAGCGCGACGGGCGCGTCCTCGGCGACGTCGAGCCCGACGGCGGCGGGCGAGGCCGCGGCCACGGGCCCGTGCACGCTCGACGGGATCGCCTACGCGACGTGCACGGATCTGCCCGCGGATTTCCCGACGGATCTGGTGCTCGCGATCACGCCGCTCGCGGCGCGCGCGAAGGAGCTCGAGCCCACGAGCGTGCTCACGCACATCCCGTGGACCGCGGTGTCCGAGGGCGCGTTCGATCCGAGCGCCGACCCGGCGGAGCTCTTCCAGTTCCGCTACCGCAAGGCCGACGGCCAGGTGGGCGAGATCCACTTCGCGATCCACGACGGGGCGCTGATGATGCGGCGCGCGCCCACCGTCGGGGGCAACGTGGCGCTCCAGGCCCCGCCGTGCAGCGCCGGGGATCTCCTCCGCCGCGCGCGCGAGGCGGGCCTCCCGTCGGGCGGCGCGGTCGAGATGGCGTACGAGGGGCTCCGCGGCGGAGGCGCGTGGCGCGTGCGGTCCGGGGGTCAGGTGGTGACGTTCAGCGGCGCGGACTGCAGCGTGCTCTACGAGGGCGCGAGGTCGAAGTAGAGTGTCACCCCGATGCAGATAGGCGATCGGGTGGGCCAGCGCTACGTGCTCGAGGCGGAGGCGGGCGCGGGCGGGATGGGCGTCGTCTACCGCGCGAAGGATCTCGTCTCGAAGGCGCCCGTCGCCGTGAAGGTGCTGAGGACGCACGACCCGATGAGCCTCGCGCGGTTCCGGCGCGAGGCCGAGGTGCTCGCGCGCCTCCGCCACCCGCGCGTCGTGACCTACTTCGCGCACGGCGAGACGGCGACGGGCGAGCCGTACCTCGCGATGGAGTGGCTCGAGGGGGAGTCCCTGAAGGAGCGCCTCGCGCGCGGGCCGATGCCGCTCGAGGAGACCCTCGCCGTCGGGATCGCGCTCACGGACGCGCTCGCCGCGGCGCACGCCCTCCCGGTCGTGCACCGCGACGTGAAGCCCGCGAACGTGTTCCTCCTCGACAAGTCGACGGCGAACGTGAAGCTCCTCGATCTCGGCGTCGCGCGGTTGCGCGCGGAAGGACAGACGCTGACGGAGACGGGCGCGATGATCGGGACGCCCTCGTACATGTCCCCCGAGCAAGCGCGCGGCGTGAAGGACATCGACGCGCGCTCGGATCTGTTCGCGCTCGGGTGCGTCCTCTACTGCTGCGCCGCGCTCAAGCCGCCGTTCGCGGACAACGACTCGATGGTGACGCTCCTCAAGCTCACCACCGAGGAGGCCCCACCGCTGACGAGCCTCGTGCCGGACGTGTCGCCGAGGTTCGCGAAGCTCGTGCACTGGCTGCTCGCCCCGGAGAAAGAGGATCGCCCGTCGGACGCGAAGGCGGTTCAGGGGGAGCTCGAGGCGATCCGAGCGGAGCTCGCGTCGGTCTCCTCCTCGGAGCCGACGCACAAGGCGTCCGAGGTGCTCGCGTCCGCCGCGAGCGCGCCCCCGACGGAGGTGATGCGGAGCGATCAGATCCCCACGGCCCCGCACGGAGCGCCGGCCGCGCCGCCGTCGACGGCCGAGGCGGCCAAGCCTCTCGCCCCGAAGTGGCAGACGGACGCGACGGCGTCGGAAGGAGCGTCCCCGGCGGCCCGCCCGGTGATCGCGGAGCACACGAAGGCGTCCGCTGGCGTCCCCCCCGCGCCGACGTCGGCCGTCGAGGTCACGGTCGCGGACTCGCGCGTGCTCGCGCGCGGGGAGCGGAACAAGACGTGGCTCGTGATGGTCGCCGTCGCCGCGCTCGTCGGGGTCGTCGTGATCGCGATGGTGATGGCGAGTCGCTGATCCACGATTCGAGTTCGTGGCGCGCGAAAGGGGTTGCGCCCGCGCGACGCTCGCGACGTTGCGGGTGTGGAGGTCGGTCGATCCGCAGGCGCCCGAGCACGTGGAGGCTCGCGCCCGGAATCCTCGCCACGGGCGTGCGATGGAGCCCGAAGCGCTCGGGGTCCCCGCACGTGCTATGACCCACGCGTGAATCGATCGATCCAAGGGCCCGCGCGCCGCCTTCGAACCTTGGCGTCCGCGCTGAGCGCGCTCTCGTCGCTCGCGATGGTCGGCCTCGGGTGCGCGGGCACACCGGAGGGCAACAGCCCGGATGCGTCGGGATCCGCCGCGTCCACCCCCTCCGCCACGTCCGTCGCGAGTTTGCCCACGGCAGCGCCGTCGGCGGCCCCGAGCGCGAGCTCCACGGGCGGCGGATCGAGCACGACACTCGTCGGCACGTGGGTGAGCCCGTCGTGCGGCGGGCGCAAATACCCGCGCGAGCTCACGCTGGACGCGGGCGGTCACTTCTCCTCCCGCGATCTGGTCTCGCCCTGCCCGCCCAAAGCGGTGTGCGTCTGGTCCGGGATCGTCGTCCACCAGGGGACGTACACGTCGACCAGCACGAGCCTGAAGCTCGTGCCCGACCCCGACGGGAGCGTGAACGGGCCTGGCGAGGCGCTCGTGACGGAGCTCTCGATCGTCCAGGGCGCGCCGATGGAAGCGCCGGATCACGACCGCTGTGCGTACGCGCGAGCGCCCTGATCGCGCCTCCGCCGCACGGCGAGCGCTCGCCCTGAGCGTCGCGTGCGCGATGGGGTGCGGAGAGTCGTCGCCCGCGCGCGAACGCGCCGGCGAGGGAGGACCGGGAGTGGAGTCGCGCGGGGCCCCGCTCGTCGACCCCGCGTTCATCACGGAGCGCGCGCGGCGCGAGTGGCCGACGCTGCCCGTCGATCTGAAGCGTTGGTTGACGGAAGAGAAGTGAGCCTCCGTCAGTCCGCGGGGTGCTCGCAACGGGCTCGAGGCGGACGATGTCATCCAATGAGCGCGGAATTGCAGAGCGGGGGCACACCGTTCGTGCGATAGTCAGGAGAGAAAGAAACGTTGCGGGCCAGAGCGCAGCGCGAGGCCCCGACAATGATCTTCTTCCCGTACCCTGGGTGCACCGGCGCACCTCGGACGCCGGCCGTCGTCTCGCACGGCCGCATCGATCGTAGAAGGGCGGCCCTGTGGACGCCGAAGTGACCCGCGGGATCAGGGCGGAGATCGACCGCGTCTTGGGCGCTGTCGGAGACTCCGATTCCATGGACACGCTCGGGCCCTCGAAGGGCGCCGCGCCCCAACATCCACTCGTCTCCGACGCGGTCGCGCGCGCCCTCCTGAGGGCGCTGATGGACGCCGAGCTCCTCGGCATTGCGCTCCTCGGCGGGCGCGATCACGTGCACGCGATGCTCAACGCGCGCTACCAAGCGCTCGCCGGCGACGAGCCTGCCCTCGGGAGAAAATTCGCGGACGTCTTTCCCCTCGCGTGCGCGGCGCCCGAATGGCTCGAGTGGGTCGCGACGCCGGGCGCGCCCGGCGTCGTGCCTCGCGTCGCGATGGCGGTGCCCGACGGAGTGCGCGCCGAGGTCCGAAGGACCCTGCACGTGACGTTCACGTTTCTCCGCGTGGAGGGGGACGCCCCGTACATCGCCGTCCTCGCCGAGGACGTCACCCGCGAGGTCGAGGAGCGCACCCGGGCCGAGCTGTTCTTCGAGCTGCTGCACGATCTCACCGACGCGAGCGCGCCGCGCGAAGCCGTGAGCGCGGTGATCGCGAGGACGCAGCGAGCGCTCGGGGCGGTCGCCGCCTCGCTCTTCCTCGTCGAGCCGTCCGGGACGGAGCTCACCGGAGCGCCGGGCACCTGGGATTGGACGCGCTCGAGCTTCCAATTGTCGCTCGAGGAGTGGCCGAGCGTCCAACGTGCGCTCGGCCACCATGAGTCCGTGTTCATCACGGCGAGCGGAGCCAGCAGGGTGGAGACGGGTTGGTTCGAGATGCGGGGGATCGGAGCGGCGCTCTGCATTCCACTCGCCGCGGAAGGCCGGGACATTGGTGTCTTGTTCTTCGACTTCACGGACGCCGCCACGCACCTCGACCGGTCCACCCTTCTCTTCGCCGAGGCGGTGGCGGGCGAATGTGGGCGAGCGCTCTCCCGCGCGCTCCGCTCCGAGCGGAGCGGCGCTCCGAGCATACGAGACGCTCAATGAGGATCCATTCATGGTAGCCGAGCTCTGTGGAATCTGTGGGGGCGATGGACGAATCGCCAATTCGTTCGGCAACACGACGACGTGCCCGAGCTGTCACGGATCAGGAAAGAAGTCCGACGACGGTGGGATGCGCGACGTCACGAAGACGAAGCCATCTCACCATCGCCAACCGAACAAGGCCCCCGTCGCCGCCAAGCAGACCTGGCCAACGACGGTGGCTGGCATCGCGCTCGCGAACGAGGTGAAGGCCTGCCCGAGCATCTCGAGCGAGACCAAGGCCAGGCTCACGACCGAGATCATCGAGTACGAGACAGCCCGCGGTGAGTGCACCGAGACGTTCAAGAAGAAGATCCGAAGGCAAATCCGCCCCACCGCTGCGTGAGGTCAGGCACGCGGGAGACGGCGAGTTCGGCCGACACCGCGAGGGGTCGGACGTCTCGAAGCTGAGCTCGCGTATCGACGCTCCGCGGATCCTTCGCGCGCGGAGCTAGGACAGCCGGCCGGAAATCTTCATCCGGATCCGGCTGTGCCCCGAGATGAGGAGTGGCTGGAGGTCACGCTCGCTCGCTCGGTCAGAGATTGATGAAGACCGCCAGAAGCCCGGTCAGGGCGGTGCGGGTGGGCGCCGGACCACCGCGATCGAGGGTCTGGACCACGAACGTCGGCTCCAGAAAGAGCTGCTTGAGGGTGCGCACGTGCGCTCCGACCGCAAACCGGTTCTGGGCCAAGCCGCCTTGGACGCTGGGCGCGGGCGAGTTCAGGTCGAGGAAGAGCTCGTCCCAGACGACGGCGCCGACGACGGAGTGGCGTGGCAGCCAGAGCGTGCGAGCCATGTAGCGCAGGCGGAACGCGACGTCGGGCACGCCTTCGATGACGCGCTGCTCGAAGCGGAGCCGATTCACCAGCGTGATCGAGTCGAGGGGCGCGGAGTGGGTCAGTTGCTGCCAGGGGCGCTGCTCGTCGTTGAACTTCGGGTTGAACGTGGGCGTCCAGGCGTAACCGGCGTGAATCGTGACCCCCTCCGGGAGCGAAAGGGCGATCGCCGGGCGCAGGATCAGCTGCTGCACCTGCGTCCCTTGGTCGAACTCGTTCAGGCGGAGCTGCGCCTCGGCGTACCACCGCAGCGGGCCGGCGATCGTTCCCTGCCCGACAACCTGCGTCCAGAGCTGCCCGTCCACCTCCTCCGCCGAGGCGTCGGCGGCGAACGCGGTGAGCGCCGTGACGAGGAGGGCGCCAGCGATTGTCTGATTCACGTGATCGGAGACGGCCGCGCTCATGGCTCTCGGGGCGACGCGCTTCAGGCGTCGAGGCCGAAGCATACCCTCGCAAACTCATCGAGCCAGAGGAACGGGGCCATCGAGGAGCCCCGTGCCGACCGGAGCCCTCGGAAGAAGCGGGCGAGGCCGCGTTCGGATGCGCGGCCACGCCCGGAGCGCCGCACGAGCGGGCTGACCCGCGCTCCGCTTCGCGCCCAGGGCCGACGCCCCTACCCGAGCCGGCGAGTGGCATCGGCGTCACCCGCTTTACGGCGTGGGAGATCGGCACCGCACTTCGTACTCCTCGCGCGAGATGGGGGCCGTGCTGGGGTCTTCGATCCGAGCGCGGCCTTCTCCAGCGCATCGATCGGCCCGAGCCACGCCGAAAGAGGGGCGCGCGTGAGGACGGCCATCGCTTCACCGCGCTGGGGGCCAACCCGAAGGAGAATTCCGGCGCCGAGATCAGGCGCGCACCCCGGCACGGCGCAGGCGAAGCAGACACTCCATTCCATCGCAGCCCCAGCCGTCGCTACGCGCCGTGCGCCGCGACAATCGCCTCACGCGTGGCGTCGTCGACGATCCCCGTGATGGGGAGCGAGTGCTGACGTTGAAACTCACGGATGGCCGCGCGGAGCGCGCCCCCATCCTCGGACGGCGAAGCACGCCGATAGATGCCCAGGTTCGTGAGCCGCTGGCGGATCCCGGAGTCCTCGGTCGGGGGATCGAGGTGTCCCACGAGGATGGTGTAGGCGTACTCCTGCTGGGTCAGGGTGATCGTGAACTCCTTCACGTCGACGGGGATCTCGACGTTCACCTCGCCATTCCCGTCCGTCGTCCCGGACGTCTCGGCGAGCCCCACGATCGTGAACGGCTCATTCGCGAGCGGCCCTTCGGGGCCCTCCAGGACGACCGAGATCTTCACCTTCGGCACACCCGCCGTGTACTCGTTCGAGGTCCCTTGCTGCACGCCCGCGGAGTTCGGCTCGGCGTCGGGGATCTCGAGGATGTCGCCCGGGTAGAGGATGTCTCGGTTCGGGCGTCGAGCGCGGAGCGCGGCGTTCTTGTCGTCGTTCCACACCGCGTCGGGGTCGAACGCGAGCTCGTGCGCGATCTTCGTCAAATAGTCGCCTTGCTTGATCACGTAAGGCGGCACGTCAGGCTCCTTTCGCCTTCTTCAAATCCGGGAACACGATCTCGCCCCCAGCGGGGATCTCGACGTCGACGACTCCGTCCTTGCCCACGATGCCGCTCTGCTCGGCGCCGTCCGCGCACTTCACGAAGAACCGCTGGTACGCGAGCGGCCGCCCATCGGCGTCCCGCAGCACGATGCGTGTCGGCGGCGGCTCCTCCTTGGGCTTCGGATCGGTCGCTTGCTCGGGCGAGTTCAAGAGGATCTTCGGCCCGTCGATGTGGACCTCCTTCGCGAGCATCATGGACGCGTCCTCCGTCTTGATGACCAGCGACTTGCCCTTGAAGACCCCCTCGTTCTTCGCGCTGATCTTGAAGCCCGCCTCGTCCGTGGTGAGGCCTCCGCCGTCGCCTCGCGCGGCGACGCTCGGGGACACGAGCTCGATCCGATCCGGCGCGACGCGGATCATGCTCTTGCCGCACCGGAGGAGGATCTCCTTCTCGGAGGTGATCTCGGTCGCGTCGGCCGAGTACATCCGGCTCACACCCTGCACGTGCAGCAGGGACGAGCAGGCGGGCCTCGTCGCGGCCGACGACGGTCACCTGGCACCCCGCACGCGCGTCGTCAGGTCGTCCGCATACGCGAGCTCGGCACGACCTCCCACCGCGAGCGCGTCCGCGCCGCCAATCCGGGTCTCACGGACGCCCCCGACCACTTGGCTGACGTTGCCGGCGATCTCCGCGATCGCGCTCTTGCCCACGTGGGTGATCGACTCGCCGTCGATGTCCTCGCGCCGCAGGTCTCGCACGCGCTCGGTCTTGATGCGCGCCTCCTCGTGGCGGGTCCCGTCGACGACGGTCGCGTCGTCGCCCATCACGCGCGCGTCGCGGTTGCGGGTGACGACCTCGGTGAGGTCGCGCTGGGCACGCACGTGGACGACCTCCGCGCCGAGCGCGTCGTCGATCGAGATCTCGCTGTAGCCTCTCCCGCCCGGTGTGCTCGACGAGCGGATGCCGCTCTGGGTCTTCTTCTCCGGGAGCTTGAACGCCGGCGGGTGCGTCCCGTTGTAGAGGCAGCCGAGCACGATGGGTCGGTCGGGATCTCCGCCCTCGAAGATCACGGTGACCTCCATTCCGACGCGCGGGATGAACTGGGTTCCCCAGCCCGCCCCGCCCCACGCCTGAACGGTCCGGATCCAGCAGGAGCTCCGCTCGTCGTGGCTCCCTTCGCGATCCCAGTGGAACTGGACCTTGATCTGCCCACGGTCGTCGACGTGGATCTCGTCCCCAGCGGGGCCGACGACGGTCGCCGTGAGCGCGTTCAGCGCGTTCTTCGTTCGCTTCGGACGAGCCGGGAACGGCACCTCGGCGGGCACGCTTCGGAACTCGTTCTGGTAGCTCGGGCCGTCACGCCCGACGGCGCCGCTGTGTCGCACGCTCGTGACGACGTGGGCCCGGTTCGCGTGGGCGGTGGGGCTCCCCTCCAGCCGAAACCGCAAGCCAGGGGCGAGCGACGAGCAGCGGCTCTCGCCGCGGGCTCGGTTCGCGGCTCGTCGAGCCACGCGCAGGATGTTCGACGCGTCCACGGGCGCGGCCTCCCAGCTGGGCAGTCGGTAGCGCGAGTGGTGTTCGTACACCTCGAGCACCTCTCCGCCCGCGGCGGCGCCCTGCGCGGTCGCGACCGCGCTCAGCTTGGCGAGCGGCCGCGCGGGATCGTAGTCGCGGTACTCGGCCGCGTTCGGACGCACGCGCGCGTCCGGGATGAAGCGCGTGACCTTGTCCCACGCCGACCCGCCGAGCCCCTCCGCGTGGACGTACGAGAGCTTCGCGACCTCATTGTCGCGGATCCCGCCATAGCCGTGCGCCCCGTCGATCAGCACGAGCGTCTCGGCTGCGCCCGCGAGCGCGGACGAAAGATCGCTCCACTCCGGGTGGGTGAAGTAGAAGAAGATGCCCTCTTCGGCGAGGAGCCGGGAGACGAAGTCGAGGTCGGTCTCGTCGTACTGGGTGCAGTACTCACGGACCGGGTACGCCCGCGCGAGTTCGAAGCGGCCGTCGACGCCCCACTCGCGGAGCACGGCGCCCACGACCTCGTCGACGCGCAGGTTCTGGAAGATCCGCGAGCGCCGCCGCTGACCGAGGAGCCAGAGGCGCGGGACCAGGCGGAGCTGCGCGTGCACGACGCGGCCCCCGTCACGGGGTCCGAGTTCGCGCACGCCGACGATGATCCCCCGGATCAGGCGCGGCGGCGCGTCCTCCAGGTGGATCGCGAGCGCGGACGGCTTCCCGAGGGCGCCCTCGAGCTGATCGGCGGTCTCGAGGTCGGCGCACGTCACGTCGACGTCGAAGGCAAACGGCTTGGAGAGCGCCTCGATACCGCGCAGCTGGTGGACGAGGAACCGGTCGACCGGGAACGGATCGACGGCCAGGGAGAACGGTCGAACGAGACCTCCAGCGTTCGAGGGTGGGTTCATGCGGTTCCCGGATCGACGAGCCGCGACGGGCCGGTGATGGGCTGCCGAACGACCGCCGTGCGCGGCCACGTCGACGACGTCATGCGAGCTCCATTTTCCGGAGCTGACAGTCCTCCGCCTTGAGCGTCCAGGGGGCGGCGGCGATCTTCTCCACGAGCGGCTTGTAGAGGGTGTTGCGCGCCCATTTGCCGTGCTGCATGTCCTGCCTGTTCTTCTCCCCGTCCTCCCCCATGAAGAGCCCGCCCACCTTTGCCGGCGTTCCCATCACGCTGTAGCGCTCGTCCGGGTTACCGATACCCCACTCGTCGTGGCCCGATTGTCCAGCGGCGTGGCCGATCTCGTGGAGCAACGTAACAAAGTCACCCGAAGGTCGGTTCGCGTAGAGGAGGATGTACCGCTCGGCGGGCGTGGACGACGGCTTCTCGTTGGTCGGCCGGGGAAATGTCTCCCCCGCCCCATCCTCGTCCTTCTTGATTGAACAGAAGATGATCGGGAGGAACTTGGGGCCAGGGTCATGCTCTCGCTTCGCCCGGCGAAGCATCCCGAGAGCGGTCTCTGGCGTGTTGTCGTAGTCGCCCCAGACACCGGGCACGTCGATGCAGGACCCGTTCGGCTTGAAGAGGCGCAGCTCCATACCGTGCTCCTCGAGCAGTCCATTGGCGCGCGTCGCGTACTGCGTCGCCACCATGCCCGGACTGTTGTACGCGTAGAAAACGCACTGGACGATCCGCTTCTCGCGGACGACGAAGTCCGGGTCGCCCTCCGGGTGAAACGCCTTCACCTTTGCGTTCGGGGCCGCAGCTACCTTGCGCTTGTCCTTGTCGCCCATGCTCGACGCATCTCAGCCTGACCGCAAGCAGCTCGTCAAGGAGCGTGGCTCGGCCCGCGGTGAGGCGGGCTTCCACCGGGCACGAGCCGGCCGAAAAGGCACGCCCGTGGTGCCCGTCGCCAGTGAATTCCGCGGGCGGAGCCGCGGCAGATCGTGCGCCTTCGGCGCGCATCGAATTCCGCGGACAGAGCCGCGGCAGCTCGTGCGCCTTCGGCGCGCTCGGGGGATTCTGCCGGCGCGGTTCCGGATGACTGAGGAGGAGTGAGGACCCGCGGCGTTCCGGGCCGGTTCGGAGGGCGACGGCGCGCGCGCGAGACGGGGCGATCCAGGCGCTTCCCGGCCGAGTTAGCCGCGCAGCAAGCTCAGCGCGAGCTGTGGCGTCTGGTTCGACTGCGTGAGGACGGCTACGGCGGCTTGCGAGAGCACCTGGTTGCGCGACAGGATCGCCGTCTCGTCGGCGACGTCGACGTCGCGGATGCGGCTGTTGGCGGCCGTCATGTTCGTACGCATCGACTGCATGTTCGCGACGGTCTCGCCGATGCGATTCATCGACGCGCCGAAGTCTGCGCGCCTCGTCGAGACCACGCCGATCGCGGTGTCGATCGCGTCGATGGCGGCCTGCGAGGCGGCCGCGGTCGCGCCCGCGAGCGTCGTCGTGTTGATGCCGAGCGCCGTCGTATCGACGCCGCCGAAGGTGATGTCGATGTGATCGGCGGCCGTGTTCTCGATGCCGACCTGGAAGGTCGTGACCGCGGCCGCGCCCGCGAGCAAATCCTTGCCGTTGAACTTCGTCGAGACCGAGATGCGCGTGATTTCGTCGCGCAGGCTGGAGAACTCGGTGTCGAGGAAGCCGCGATCGACGGCAGTGAGTTCCCCGTTCGCGCCCTGAACGGAGAGCTCCCGCATGCGAATGAGCATCGTGCTCATCTGGCCGAGGGCCGACTCTCCCGTCTGCGCCATGCTGATCGCGTCGTTGGCGTTTCGCTCCGCGACGGAGAGACAAGCGATCTGCGCGCCGAGCCTCTGGCTGATGCCGAGCCCGGCGGGGTCGTCCGCCGCGCTGTTGATGCGCAGCCCGCTGGAGAGCCGCCGAAAGTTGCCCGCCTGAGCGGTTTGGATCGAGGCAAGATTCTTCTGTGCGAAGAGCGACGCGACGTTCGTCTGAATGAAGAGTGCCATGGGAAGGGTCCTTCCTTGGAGTACCGTCGGCGACGTCCTTGTCGCCCCGAGCGCCACTGAAGCGCTCGTCCGCGGTACGGCACGTTGCCGGGCTGGCTTGAGCGTCTTCTGCGCCGCTGTCGGACAAGCACTCGCCGACGCCACGCGACGACGGATCGACCCGTGAATCATGAACGATCGCGCCTCGAGCTTGGGCAGGCGCACGAGCCCGCGGGCCCGTACCCAAGGACGATGCTGACGAGGGTGAGCGCTCGCGTCGTCGCGATCGAGCCACGCGACCACGTCCTCGCGGCCCTACTCCTTGACGGCCTGCGTTCGAGCGCGCTCGGCGGCCGTCATCCCTGTCGCGGCGCCGCGCACGTCCTTGTTCTGCCAGTCGACCATCCACCCCGGGTACTCGGCGGGGAGCGCGCTCGCGTCGTCGAGGGCCTTCACCTGCTCGGGGGAGAGCGCTACGTCGACCGCGGCGAGGTTGTCCTCGAGCTGCTCGAGGCGCTTCGCGCCGATGATGATGCGCGTGACGAAGGGCTTCGTGAGCTGCCACGCGAGCGCGATGCGCGCGACGGAGGTGTGGGTCTCCTCGGCCACTTGCCGGAGCGCGGCGAGGACGCGCGGAAGTCGCGCGGAATCGACCGGCGGAAAGTCGAACGAAGCGCGGCGCGCGTCGGCCGGGCCCTTCTTTTCGGGGTCGAACCTGCCCGAGAGGAGCCCGCCAGCGAGCGGGCTCCACGAACCCGCGTCGCGCAGGTCGACGAGCTCGACGTCGAACCCGCCGTGCGCCGTCGCGAGTTCGAACATCCACTGCGCGAGGGGGAACCCGGCGCGGTTTCGTCGGGCGCCGCCGACGCACGCGCGTCGGCCAGAAGCGGGTGCGCACCGTCCGCAATGTAAGGCCGGATGTAAGCGCACGCGGACCGCGCCCTCGCTACCCAGGAGGAGTGGCTTCTTCGCGGCTTCCTTCGCGCGCTCGGCTCCGGACGCTGAGCCGCGTGCGCTCGCTCACGACGGGCGTCCTCCTCGGGACGTGCAGCGTGTCCTTCCTCTCGAGCGCCGTCGCTTGCGACCCCGCGCCGAGCCCACCGATCTGTGGGGCGCGCGAGCCGACCGCGTATGCGGGGCTGCTGAGCGAGGGGACGGTCGAGCTGGTCGTCGTGATCGATCAGTCGAGCGGCGGCTCGTTCAACCCGGCGGTGTTCGATCCCATCGCCCCCGATCACGTCGAGGGCGCGACGATCGCCGAGGTCGGCGGCTACGACTACGCGCGCTTCGTGCTCGTGCTCGACGAGGGCGCCACGACGGTTCGGCTCCGCGCGAAGCTCCGGTGCTGGCCGTCCCCGGAGGAGGACGAGGAGCAGGACCTACCGAGCTACGAGATCGTCGTCCAGCTCGGGGAGACCCCCACGCCGGGCGATCCATTGGAGGTGTCGATCGAAGAGATAGGCTCGCCCACCGGCCCGTAGACCATCAGGCGGCCCAACGGCATTGGGGTGTTGTTCGATCGACCCCACGCAGGCTCACTCGCGGTCGTAGAGCACTTGCTCGATGACGGGCTTCGCGCGCCACGCGAGCGCGATCTCGACTTCGCATCGGAGCGTTCGAGGGCCTGACTCGATCAGGCGGATCGTGGCCGCACGGAGGAGCGCTGCGTTCGCCCGGACGAACCCATCGAGCACGGCTTGCAGGACCAGGACGACCTGGTCGTTGGACGTCGAGCCGATCTGGCGCTCCGCGGCGCGCAGCGTTTGGAGGATCCGCGTGACGGCGAACATCGCCGCGAGATCCTCTCGCACGTCGAAGCCCCCGAGCTCGTCGCCCCTCGGCGTCGACGTGACGGCACAGAACCCCAGGGGGGCGAGCGCGGCGGCCTCGTCACGGGAGGCCCCCACGACGTCCCCATAGCGCCGGAGCGCCGGGAGCGGCCCCTCGATTGGGACGGCCCAGCCAAACGGCGTGCAGGCCAGATATCGCAGCGCCATCGCGGGAGTCGCTGGGCCTTCGAGGTCGCGCTCGGCCTCGTGCGAGAAGCGATCCCGCCATTGCATTCGCCCGAGCACGAGCGATACATTCCTGACCGCCAGTTCCCTCCGGAGCTCGGCGACCGCAGCGAGCGTCGCCTCGCGGGCCGGCGGAGCGAGCGCGTCGGGCGCGACGCTGGTCACGAACACGGCGTGCGCGTGCTGGGCGATTCGAGCGCAGTCCTTCAGCACTGCGAGCTCGCGCGAGCCGAGATGGAGATCGTAGTTCGCGACGATGAGGCCGAACGGCTTCGCTCCCGCCCAGTGGTATTCGGCTTGGAAGACGAGCTTGTACAACCCCGGCTTGTGGGGCGGCGGGCTGTCCTCGAAGTCGTCGACCAAGTCGGCGAGGCTCACGTTCAAGACCTCGACCTTGACGTTCTCCAAAGGGTCGGCCTCCTCGACGACCACCCGGAGCGCCCGCCACGCGACCGTGAGTGCGCGGACGGTCGGATGTCGAAGGATGGGGTCGAGCTGTCGCGAGACGCGGGCGTCGATCTCGGCGAGCGCGCGATCGACGTCCGCGAGCGCGAGCTCGACGAGCGGACTCCCGCCTCGAAGCGCCTCGCGCAGCGTCTCGAGCGCCTCGGCCTCGGTCGGCACGGCGCGCGCGGCGGGCGGCGCCGCGGCGGGCTCGACGGTGCGGAGCGCGGGTAGACGCTCGAGCGGCGTGAGATCCGTGACGCGACGCGCGTCCCGAAGAGAGAGGCGCTCGAGCGCGCGGAGGTTCTCGATCCCGTCGAGGTCCACGAGCGACGTCGCCCCGCCCAAATCCAGCTCGCGGAGGGCCTCGAAGGGAGCGAAGCCATCTCCACCCTCGGGAGGGATGGAGAGCGCCTCGCGAAAGGTCAGCTGCACCTGCGGTCGCGCGACGATGCGCGGCGCGAAGCGGCAGAGGCGTGCTCCCGTCAGCTGGAGACACTCGAGCCGCAGGCACGCGCGCACGTCCACGTCCTCCAACGACGGGCACCCCGAAAGATCCGCGAGCTCGAGCGGCCCCCGCAGGACCACGCTTCTCAGCTTCGCGTTTCCGGGCAGGCGCACCGACGGGTCGGGCGTGATCGGCTGCCGCACGTCCCTCCTGTAGATCCAAGGGTCGCTGGCCTGGAGCACGACCTCTTCGAGGTTCGGCGGCAGCCGCCCCGTCAACCTGGCGAGGTTGTGCACCACCACGAGCCTGCGGAGTGCGAGCGCGCGCTCGATGCCCGGCAGCCCCTCGAGATCGTCGCACCGGGTGATCTCGAGCTCCACGAGGTTCGGCGCGTGACGGAGACCGAGGAGCGAGACGATTGGCAGCGCGGAGAGGCGCAGGCGCTCGAGCGCCGGGAGGCGAGGGAGCGCAAGCGATCGAAACGATGGATTGTCCCCGTCTCCCGAGAAGTCGAGCGAGCGGACGCGCTCGGGGCGCTCGATCAGCCGGAGCGCCCACTGGACGCCGGCGGTACACAAATACCCGACCGGATGCCCGGTGACCTGGAGCTTGAACGCCGTCGGGTCGGTGGGTGAGGGCACGAACGCGAGGACCCCGTCGAGCGCCCCGCGCGCGATCGCGAGGTCCTCGTAGTACGCGAGCAACTCGCCGCCGTACTCGCGGTACTCGCGGTGGTTGCTCCACAGGTACTCACGGACCTTCGCGCCCTCTTCGCTCCGCATTCCGGCCTCCCCGCGTCGAGCATAGGCTGGTTCAGCGCCCAGCCGATCGGAATGCGTGCGCGGACGACGCGAGCCCACGAGCGCGGGCGGGGAGCTCGGCCGGGACGCTCCAAACGACCCCGCGGGCGGCGAGGGCACGCCCCTCGAATCCCGACGGGAGCCACTGTTTGCACTCAATCTGCGCTCTGCGATTGAGCCACCAAGCACGGAGGCCGGGCGCGACTGTCCGTGGTTCGATGGCATGGCTGTCGGCGCGCACAAGTCTGATCCGCTGCAGGAATGTCTGCCTTGACCGCCGAGCCAGAAGTATCCTAACGGAATACCACTGACGTCCCCTTCACTTCGGCCATTGCAGACGAGCTGTCGCTTGACCAGTGTGGGGAGAATGTTCCGTCCTCGTGCGCAGAAGACGCCGACCCCCCGCGCCTCGGCCGCGGGTCTGCTCGTCGCGCTCGGGGCCCTGCTCGCCATCGTGAGCTGCGAGAGCGCGCCGTACGAGCAGATCCTTGCCGGGAAGGCCTGCACCCCCGACGGGAAGTGCGCGACCGGGTACGTCTGCGCCGCGAACGTCTGCGTCCCCGAGGGCGGCTCGGGGGACGCCACGGGCTCCACCTCGACCGGCTCCTCCACGAGCTCCGGGATGGGTGGCTCTGGTGGTTCGCAGCACTGTACGTCGATCACGGACTGCAAGGCCCCGCCGAACCTGTGCGAGACGCCCGTGTGCATCGCCGGGGACTGCGGCACCATCGCGGTCCCGAGCGGGACTCCGCTCCCGGCCGACGAGCAGAAGGCCGGGGACTGCGAGCTCGCGGTCTGCGACGGCCTCGGACACATCGTCCCCAAGCACGACGACGCGGATCTCCCGGTCGACGCGACCGTCTGCACCGAGGATCTCTGCACGAGCGGCGTGCCGAGCCACATCCGCCGTCAGGTGGGCGCCGCGTGCGCCGAGAACGGCGGCAAGGTCTGTGATGCAATGGGCGTCTGCGTCGAGTGCCTCTCCGCGAGCGACTGCACCGCACTCCCTGCCGACAACGAGTGCCGCGCGCGCGCGTGCAACGCAGGCAAGTGCGAGCTGACCTTCACGGACCAGGGCACCGCCGTCGCCGCGCAGACCGCCGCCGACTGCAAGAAGCGCGTGTGCGACGGAGCGGGCGCGATCATCGCGCAGGCCGAGCCCGGGGATCTCCCCGACGACGGGAACGATTGCACGACGGACACGTGCCTCGGGATGACCCCGCAGTTCACGCCGAAGACGAGCGGCGCCACGTGCATGGCCGGCACGTGCAACTCCGTCGGACAATGCATCGGCTGCACCCTGCCCACCGACTGCTCGGGCACCGACAGCTTTTGCGGCGCTCGCACCTGTGACGCGGGCACCTGCGGATTCCAGTACGCGACCGCGGGCACCGCGCTGCCTGCCGCGCTCCAGGCCTCCGGGGACTGTCAGCGCCTCGCGTGCAACGGCGTCGGGGGGACGGCGACCACGACGGACGACAGCGACACCCCGGCCGACGACGGAGCGTCGTGCACGTCGGAGATCTGCAGCGCGGGAACTCCGCTCCACCCTCCCCTCGCGTTCGACACGCCCTGTACGACGGGCGGCTCCGTCTGCGACGGGGTGGGCGCGTGCGTCCAGTGCAACCACTCGAGCCAGTGCCCGAACACGGGGACTGTCTGTCAGGACGCCGCGTGCTCGTCGAACCAGTGTGTGGTCGTGAATCGCATGACGGGCGCGCCTGCGGACGCGGGCGCGCAGACCACGGGCGACTGCGCGATCGTCCTCTGTGATGGGAGCGGCCACCCGACATCCCCCTCCGCGGACGACGCGGATTTGCCGGTCGACGGCAACACGTGCACCAACGATCTCTGCGCGAACGGCGTCCCCTCGAACCCGCCAGCCCCCGGGGGGACGGCCTGTGGCGCGGGCGGCCTCTGCGATGGCGCGGGCAACTGCACGAACGCGAACAAGCCCAACGGCCAGCCTTGCGTGACCGGCAGCGAGTGCGCCTCCCAGCAGTGTGTGGACGGCGTGTGCTGCGGCGGGGCGTGCGGTGCCACGTGCGAGGCGTGCAGCGGGCCCGAGACCGCGGCTCCCGACGGGACGTGCGGCCCCATCATGACCGGACAGGATCCCGACGCGGAGTGTCCGAGCGGACAGACATGCAGCGGATCCGGCTGCGCATTCCAATGCGGCGCGCAACCCACGCCCCCCGGAGGCGCCTGTCCGATGGCGTGCACCGGCGGATGCGCGAACGGCGTCTGTATCATCGATTGCAACGCCGCCGGGGCTTGCTCGGGCGCATCCATCGTCTGCCCGGCCGGCTTCGATTGTCAGGTCCTGTGTGGCGGAGCGAACTCCTGCGCGAACGCGACCGTCGCTTGCCCCGGGCGCTACGCCTGCGACGTCGTGTGCAGCAGCGGCTGTACGAACCTCGCGCTCGGGTGCGACACGGGCGTGTGTTCGCTCTCGTGTGGCAACGGCACCGCGTGCTCCGGCACGACGGTCGGCTGCGGCGCGAGCACGTGCGCTGCGTCGTGCAATGGCAGTTCGGTCTTCCCGACGGTGAACTGCGGCGCATCGTGTGACTGCACGACGTGCGCGCTCGACCCAGGCGAGCCGTGCACGAGCGGGGCGCAGTGCCTCAGCACCTTCTGTCCGGTCGGGGACAATGTCTGCTGCTCCACGAGCTGCGGGGGGACGTGCTCCTCGTGTGTCGGCGCCGAGACCGGCGGCGTGGACGGCGTGTGCGGCTTCGTGAAGGCCGGGACGGATCCCGAGAACGAGTGCGTGGGCGCCGCGACCTGCAACGGACAGGGCGCCTGTCAGCTCAAGCCGAACGGCGCGTCCTGCACGGCAGGGACCGAGTGTCAAAGCGGCATCTGCCCGGCGCAGGACGGCGTGTGCTGCGCGACCTCCTGCACCGGGACCTGCCAATCGTGCGACGGCGCGAACACCGGCAGCGCGAGCGGCACCTGCGCGCCCATCGCGAGCGGCAAAGATCCGAGCAACGAGTGCGCAGGCAGCGCGACCTGCAATGGCATGGGCGGCTGCACGCTCGCGCCGAACGGCGCCACCTGCAACAATGGCTCACAGTGCCAGAGCGGAAACTGTCCCGCGAAGGACCACGTATGCTGCGCGACGTCGTGCACGGGACTTTGTCAGTCGTGCGTGGGCGCCAACAACGGGGGAATGAACGGGACGTGTGGACCGATCACGTCGGGCCTCGACCCCGACAACGACTGCCCCGGCCAGCCAGTGTGCAACGGCGCGGGAGCCTGCAATTGAGCGGGGCGCTCAGAAGGCGCCGCCGACGAGGCCGCCACAGCCGTGCGCGTCGCACCCGAACCAGACAGTCGCCGCCCCCGCCCTCGGAGTCTTCGAAGGGGACGCGAGCCCCGCGATGAAGAGCGCGATCCCGGTCGCCGCGGCGGCGCTCCCCAGGCCGACGGCGACACGCGCACCCAATTGGTAGCTCTCCATCTCCTCGAGGGACGCCTGCGCGTCGATCTGTACGGGCGCGAGCGACGCGTCCTCCTCGGCGCCCGCTCGCGCGACCTCGAGACCGATGGCGGCCCCGATCCCCACGAGGCCAGCTCCGAAGATCGCTGCGCCGACGGGCACGAGCACGCTCGTGCCGCGCTTCTCGTCCGGCGCGGGCACGGGCGCTGGCGTCGGCGTCGGCGTCGGAACGTTCGGCGTGGGTGTCGTGGGCGCCTTGGTCGCCGTGAGCGGGACGGTCACGTCGAGCGCGCGATCCGGGCGGAGTTCGAAGATCTGGCTGCTCTTGTCGTACCCCTCGAGCCGCACCTCGACGCGGTGGTTGCCCGGCAAGAGCTCGCCGGTCCAGGGCGTCACCCCGACCGCGCGGTCGTCGATGAACACGGTCGCCGCGGCCGGCGTCGTGAGCACCGTCACTTGCTGGACGCCTTTGTCTTTGAGTCGCTGCTCGAGCTTGCCGATGCGCTTCTCGACGTCGGCGCGATCGTCCGCGGTGGGCGCTCGGCGGAGATACTCGCGCGCCCAGCGCAGCGCGTTCGCCGCGTCTCCCATCGACTCGTACGCGAGCGACGTGTTGTAGGCGAGATCGGCGTTCGGTACCGCGGCGTCGGCCTCGAGGAAGAGATCGATCGCGTCCTTGTATCGCTTTTCTTGGAAGGCCTTCGACCCCTCCTCGTACTTGCGGATCGCCTCCGCCTTCGCGCCACCGACGTCGTCTGCGCGGGCGGCGGGACACACGAGGCACATGGCGAGCACGGCAGCCCGGATCAGGGTCGTTCGCATCAGAATTTGGGTCGTTTCAGCGCCGGACCGGTGGCCTCTGTCGGCGGCGGCGTCGGCGTGTTCGGCTTGGGAGGGATCGCCGTCGGTGACTGCGTCTGTCGTGGGGTCGCGTGGGTCTGGGTCGGCGCCGTGCGGTCGAGCGCGCCTGAGGAAGCAGATGCCGACGCGGGCGCGGTCGCGGTCGCGGTCGGCGATGCGCTCGCGACGGTCGAAGGCGAGGCGGGGGTGACCACCGCCGCCACCGGGCCGGTCGACGCCGCGGCGGAGGTCACCTCTCGGGTGGCGTTTGGAGATCGCATCATCACCCCGCCGAGGATCGCCAGAGCGACCACGATCCCAGCAGCGCCGCCAATCCACCACCGGGTGCGCTTAGGCGAAGGATGCGCTGGCGACCCCCACGGCTCGAGGCTCGGCGCGCGCAGCGAAGGGCGATCGGAGCTCGGCGGCCCGCTCCCGGGTCGGTTGCTGCGTGTCGCCGGAGGGGCGTCCTCGCCCGCGTCCGCCGGGGGAGGCATGGTCGGCATGTCCGCCCCGTACGCTCGCGGGCCCGAGAGGGACGGGCGCGAGGATCGCGGCGCGACGGCCGACGGCGTGATGTCCCGCGGGATCGAGGTGAGCGAGACGCGCGCCTGGAGCCAGCTCCCGGACGCGAGCAGAGATTTGGGGGCTTCCACGAGCTCGTCGCTGACGGTCTTGAGGGCGGCCGCGAGCTCTGCGCTCGAGGCAAATCGCTCGTCCGCCGAGCGGCGCAAGCAGCGCTCGACGATCGTGACGAGCTCGAGCGGCACGTGCGGGGCGCGCTCGAGCAGCGAGGGCAAGGGCTGCTCGAGCACGGCGGAGCAGACCTCGGTCGGCGTCTCGCCATCGAACGGGATCGTCCCCGAGAGGAGCTCGTACATGATGATCCCGAGGGACCAGACGTCCGTGCGCGCGTCGACGCGCTTCGCCGAACGCATGTGCTCCGGCGACATGTAATACGGAGATCCCATCAACCCTGCGGAGTGGGTCGTCGCTTGATCGCGCGGGTTCAGCTCCTTGGAGATACCGAAGTCGAGCACCTTCAGGAGAAGCTGCTGGTTCTTGCGCACCGAGACGAACAGGTTCGACGGCTTGAGGTCACGGTGGATGATCCCGTTCGCGTGCGCCTCCGAGATCGCGTCGAGCGCCTCGAGCGTGAAGTCGACGACCTGTCGCGGCGACAACGTCCCGCGCTCCTCCAACAGCGTCGCGAGATCCTTGCCCTCGAGGTACTCCATGACGAGGTACGGCGAGCCGGTGTCGAGCGTCCCGACGTCGACCACGCGGACGACGTGATCGGACTTCAGGCGGGCCGCCGCGCGCGCCTCTCGAACGAACCGCTCGACCGCCCCCGGACGCTGCGCGATCTCTGGGAGGAGCACCTTCATCGCGAAGAGCTCGCCGAGGTCGACGTGCCGGACGGCAGCCACACAACCCATCCCACCTCGGCCGATCAACCGCTCGACGCGATACTTGTTGAGAAGGAGCGCCCCGGTCTCCAGGCCCGTCGGTGCGAGCGGGGTCTCTTTTGTGCGGGGATCCTCGCTCTCCATCGAGTCGCTCAAGATTCCACCACGGCCGCGCAAAAAAGACGTGACCGGATGAGTCTCAGTCAACGTTTTTATCTTCCCCAACGGGAAGAGTTCGGTTGCTCAACCGCAGCGGATGTGCTCAGCCGCTCGACCGCTTTCGTTCCACACACGGCAACAATCCATGCGCGCGCGGCGCCATTGTTCGACGCTCCGGTCATGTCGAAAGTGTGGGGACCGAGGTTTCATCATGACCACCGCAACGATCTCGCTCCCCACGCCTTCGATGGCCCCCGCTCCCCACTTCGTCTCGACGGACGACGCGTCGGCTCGGCTCCGCAGCGTCGAGGGCATCTACCGGGCGCCCGGCCTTCACTGGGTCGGGGATGGGTTCCGAGTGGCCGGATACTTCTCGGCCATCCCGAACGCCGCGAGGAAGCTCAGTCCGTTCCTCCTGCTCGACTATCACCCCACATACGAGTACGCGCCGCTCGCGGCACGCCAGCGCCCGCGCGGCGTGGGCGTGCATCCGCACCGCGGATTCGAGACCGTCACCGTCGCGTTCCAAGGCAGCGTCGCCCATCACGACAGCGCGGGCGGTGGTGGCGTCATCGGCCCCGGGGACGCGCAGTGGATGACCGCCGGGTCCGGCGTCCTCCACAAGGAGTATCACGAGCGATCCTTCGCGGAGCGTGGCGGAGCGTTCCAAATGGCCCAGCTCTGGGTGAATCTACCCCGCAAGCACAAGATGACCGAGCCCCGCTACCAAGGACTCGTCGACGCCCAGATGGGGCGCGTGAGGTTGGCAGACAATGCCGGAAGTGTCCGGATCATCGCCGGTGAATACCGGGGCGTCCGCGGCCCCGCGCTCACGAAGAGCCCCGTCGGGCTCTTCCACGTCAAGCTCTCCGCAGGGGGCCGCGCGGACTTCGCGTTTCCCCGAGCTTACAACGCGGGCATCCTCGTGATGGGCGGCGATCTGGCGGTGAGCGATAGAGACGCCTCGACGCACGACTTCATCGTGCTCGCGCACGACGGGGAGCGCGTTTCCCTCGAGGCGCGCACCGATGCGGAGCTCCTCCTGATGGCCGGCGAGCCCATCGACGAACCCATCGTCCAATACGGCCCGTTCGTGATGAACACCGAGCGCGAGATCGACGAGGCGATCGCGGACTTTCAGCGCGGCAAGTTCGGCGAGCTCGACGACTGATCGACGCGGGTCCCCTCGCGTCCGTGGCTGCGCCGGCGTCGCGACCTCGGCGCCGGACGGTGGGAGGGCGACGCCCGTCAGCGGTTCCCTTTGCCGTACTCGGCGCACGCATCACGTGCACTCGTGCGCTTGCAGAGGCCCGAATCGTAGAGGAGACGGTCCGGATTGTCCCATCCCAAGCCGACCCTCCCGTGATCGTGCCGCAGCTCGGTGGCGAGTCGGACACAGGGGAGAGCGTTCGTTTGGGCGGGATGCGGGCAGGCGCGCGTGGCGTAGAACAGCGCCTGCGCGTGGCTCTTCTCGAAGAGGTCGCCGTCCTGAAAGGCGGCCGCGATACGGTCGCACGCGCGCTTCGAGTGCTCCTGTCGACCGTCCGACCGTATGACGGCGGGACACGCCATGTCGTACAAATCCCTCGCGAGCGCGAGGTCCTTGTCCACGCCTTTGCCGAACTCGAAGTGCTGGCCGAGCGCGAAGCACGCGTCCGCCTCGCCCGCTTCGCATCCGAACCGCGCGGCATCCACCGCGCGCTCGTCCTCGAGGCCGAGGTGCATCGCCGCCTCTCCGCACACGCACTCCCCGTCGAGGCAGGCCTCGAGGATGCCTGGACCCGCGGCGATTCGGAGCTGCGCGGCCTCCGCGAGATCGTACGGCCGACGGTCCAAGGCCTCGAGGAGGAAATCACAGCTGCGTTGTTCGACACAGACTTTTGCCGCGGGCTCCTTCCACCCGGAGGGCAGCGTCCCCTTCGGGCCCGGATGATCGGGCGTCGGATCCAGTGCCGCCCAGAGCGCCTTCCAGCGCGCGCTGCTGGCGGGATCCGTTGGGGGGACGCCGCCCGCTGCTTCGACCAGCTCGTGGTAGTGCGAACGCGAAGGGGCGTCCGTCTCCGCGTCCGTCGGTCCTACCCTCAACGCCGACCCCATGGGTCGGTCCACTCCACACCCCGCAACTGAGCTCTCCGCACGATAGATGGCTTCGACGCTCG
Organism: Polyangiaceae bacterium; assembly: GCA_046351395.1. Taxonomy (GTDB): domain Bacteria; phylum Myxococcota_A; class Polyangia; order Polyangiales; family Polyangiaceae; genus CAYYKK01. Next base: position 23,082 of record JAXLYP010000043.1, on the reverse strand, counting down.
CACACGCCCCAATGTTTCCCCCCTCACAGTCGGCTTTCAGCGCGTCGAGCCGCGCTTTGGGCGACGTTCGCCGCGCGAGCCGAGGCGCCGGGAGCTTCGCGATCGCGCGGGAGAGCGTGTCCCGGCCCGGCCGCGCTGGAACGGGCGCCATCGCGGAGGCGCGCGGCGGCGCGCTCAGGACGGCCGCCGCGCTTCCGGAAGGGACCACCGTCGGGGGAGTGGGTTCTTGGGGGTCGCACGCGACGCCCCCGACGAGCGCCCCCCAGGCCGCCGCGAGAACCCACCGAGAACGTGCTCCCGCGGTCATCGCATCACCAGCCTCGGCTCGGCTTCGTCCGCGGTCCAGCGCGCCTCGAACAGGGGACCGAGCTCCGTCCACGCGCCGTAGTTCGCTCGCTGGAGCTTGAAGAACTGGAAGACGCGGTCGTCGCCGCGGCGAAGCGGAAAGACGATGCTCGCGTCGGATCCGTCGCGCCAGCGCGAGCCCGTGTCCAACACGAACACGAACACGCCCTTCGGATCCCCCGCGACCTGGTGAAGGGCGCCCGTCGGCTCGGACGTCGCGCCACAGTACAGTCGAATCCACTCCCGCACGAGCGTCGCCTCGCACCCGCCGGGCGGCATTCCATCGACGATGATCCGTTTCCCCGAACTCCATTCATTGAGCTTCGGCGTGGGCGACTCGACCTCCGGAAGGTCGGCCGCCGTGAGGCGCGTCGGAGGCGGAGGTCGAGGGGGGGCGCTCGCCGACGCCGAGGCGGACGCCTTGGGCGCGGCGCTGGGGCTGGCGATCACCGCCGTGGCGAGCGACGCCGCGCCCACACTGGCGAGCGCGCTGCTCGCGAGCAACGTCCATTTCGCGCGTCGATTCATAGGGTCCTCAGGTACGCGATGAGCGCGGCGCGCTCCGGCGCCGTCAAATGGGCGGTCCTTCCCATCCGGTCGTGGTTGTCGTCGATCAGGGATTCCAGGCTGTCGTACCGTCCGTCGTGCATGTACGGGGCGGAGCCGCCCACGAACTGGAGGTTGGGTGGTTTGAACTTCGGGTCGTCCTCCGCCTCGAACCCGCTCATCGTCGGCAGGACGGTGAGCGCGGTCGGCGACCGATCCTTCGGCTCCCCGTCCGGCCCGTGACAGCGGGCACAGTCGGCGGTCGCCCCCTCGTAGATCCGCTTGCCGCTCGCCTCTTCCGGCGTGAGCTCGTGCTTCGCGACGGGAGGTGGGACGAGCCCCTTCCGGAGGAACGGCACGAGGTGGAGCGCGGCGTTGCCGGTGCCGCCGCCGTTGCCCATGCGGTTCCACCGGTGGAGACGGAAGCCCGCGTCGACGCGCTCCTGCAACCTCGTCGACTCCGCATGCCAGCCATACGGCCCCGCGGACGAGAGGCGGCCGGCGAGCATCGGCGTCTGTCTTGGATAGCCGATGCCGAGCGGGGCGACGTCGATCGTCTCCGACTTGTCGCCGCTCTTCTTGCGCACACCGAGCTTGTACATCGTGAGGAAGAGGTTCGCCTCCCGGTACCCCGAGAGGAACGAATGGTTGCGTATCCCGTCCGACTCATGCGCGGAGACCAACGTCGCTTCGTGCCAGGTGTGCCCGTCATCGCGACCTTCGGGGTGACAGGCGGCACATCCGACGTCGGGAGCCACATAGTCCAATTGGCTGTAGAACAGCTGCCTGCCCGGGTTCACATCGGGCCCGAGCGGGTCGTCGTGAAGGTGGACCGTGCGCGATGGCGCGACGGCTTCGGGGATGTTCGGCTCCGCGAGGGCGACGACGGACAAGTCGAACGTGGAACGGCAGAAGACGTACGCCGTCCGCTCGTCCGCGGAGAGGACGACCCCGCTCGGCGCGCCCGCGGTACCGTACTTGCGCACGACGGCGATCGACGGGTCGGTGAACGCGGTGTCGAGCTCGACGAGCTGGTTCGCGCCTTCGCTCGCGACGAGCAGGGTCTCGGTCCGCGCGCGCCACGCGGCAGCACGCGGCTGCGCCATGGCGGGCACGTGCGACTCGACGACGCCCCAGAATCCGGGCATCCAATTCCCCTGCCCGGTGACCGACGCGACCTGTGTCGCGGGGAGCCCCGGCCCCCAGCGCGGAGCCGGGTTCGCGTCCGTGGCGGTGAGGAGCACGTCGACCGTGGGCACGCCGAACCACGCGTCCACCCCGAGCGCGCCGAGGGCATGGCGCGGGAAGTACACCCGGTTTCCGGTCGGCGAGCCGAGGGCGACATAGCCGAGCGAAGCCGACAAGGACTCTCCATCGGGGGATCGCATCGGCGAGGCGGGAAAGTCGACGCGCTTCACGACGGGAGCCGAGTCGCGGAGGTGGTCGACGCGCGTCACCGCCGAGCCGACCAGATGGGAGACGTACGCGGTGTCGCCGCTCGGGAGAATCGTCACCCCGCGCGGCTCGCGCGCCGTGTCGACCGACCAGAGGACGGCGCGCCGCGCGACATCGATCGCAGACAATCGATGCGTCCACGCGCTCGTGACGAGCGCGAGCGAGCCGTCCGGCGAGAGCGCGAGCCCCCACGCGTCGGGCGGGAGGAGGACGCGCCCCACCTCCCGGAGGTCGACGCCCTCCCCTTCGTGCTCGGACCGCTCGAAGAGGAGGAGCGCCCCGCGCTCGTCCGGATCGTCGTCCACTCGGCGAATGGTGACGAACACGCGCCGACCCGAGACGATGATCGCCGCGGGCCGCCCGGGCAGCGCCACCGTCTTCACGTTGGGGGTCTTCACGAGCGGCAAGGGGATGGCGAGGAGCGCGCTCGTGTCCTCGTCGGCCACGAGGAGCGCGTCGTCCTCTGCCGTGCGCGCGATCATCGAGCCCTCGCGGACCGAGGTCGAGGGCGCGGCGGCGTCGGACGCGACGCGCGGCCCTTCGCTCGCGCCCCCGTCCCGTGCCGAGGAGGAGGCCTGGATGGCCGCGCTCCCCAGCGCCGGTGCGGGCGGTGCGGACACGCTCGCCCCGTCTTCGCACGCGCCGGCGCACGCCGCGCACACCGCGGCGATTCCGAGCGCGCCTCTCCATGCTTGGCGCAAGGTCCAACGCCGTTCGTCCATCGTCCCTCTCGACGGAGGGGATACGCGCGGCGGGGTCTCGGCCTGCCCTCAGATCCCGCGTTCGATTCGAGGTGCCGCATCGCGACCTGTCGACTGAGAGCGAGACGAAACCCTCGTTCGTGAGCTCTACTCCGCGACGACGTGCGCGATACGCGTGGTGGAATGAGCGCCCGCCCCTTCGCGTGTTTCGTGGACGGACGCTCGGAGGCTCAATCCTCGACCGCGATGACTTTCCCGAGCACGGCGCTCTCGGGTACCCACCCGTTGATCTTCCCGACGTTGTTGCCGATGAGGAGCTCGCCGTCGCGCGCCTCCTTCACGAGGTGGAGGAGGAAGCCCTCGTACCAACGGACAAAGACCACGTCGCCGGGTCGCACTTCGGTGCCCTTCGCGGGCGCGATCGTGACGAGCTGTCCGCTCTCGATCCGGCCTCGCATGGATCCGCCGAGCGGTCGGACCTTCACGGGCGCTCCCGCCTTCAAACCGTCTCTCGCGTCGTTCGCCCAGCCCATCGTTGACCTGGCGCGCCCGACGAGCCGAGGCGTCGATCCCTGACCGTCGCGCTCCACGACGGTGCGGTCGAGCACCGCGGTCGGCGTGACATTCCGCGCGGTCACACGACGAAGATGGGCGAACACGGCGCGGGGCCTCCGCGAGGGGCACGGGGGAGTGGGCCCTCCGCCCAGGACCCGCATCGTCGCTCGCGCCCAATCCGCGCCGCACTGGCTGTCCGCAGAGTGTGTGGTTCGTTGCAGGTGGAGGAGCAAGCTCGCCCGGGTCGGATCCTGTATGTTGGGCAGCCGGATGACCCTTCGCGCTGGGCTCGCAGAGCACCTCTCCGCGCTTCCCAGCGCGGCAGCGTTCGACCCGTGGATCGCGCAGCTCTCCTCCTGGGGAGCCCCCATCCAGGCCGCCGCCGCGGCTTCCGCCGCTGTGTCGACGCGCCCCCACTGGACCCTCTACAGCGCGCCCGACGCGCACGAATGGCACACCCCCAGCACCTCGGTGGACCGGGCGTTCGCAGGTCTCGACGCATGGCTCACGGGGGGGTCGTCGGCGCCGCTCCGCGACGTTCTCGCGGCCCTCTGCTCGGACGTGGCGCGCATGGCCGGGTACGTGGAAGAGGCCTCGGGCAGCGCCGCCGAGTGCTCGCGACGGGAAACGGCGCTCTCCGCTGCGCGCGCCGCGCTCCACGCGTGCGAGGCCATTCTCTGGACGCCAGCCTCGATCCCTTCGTTCTGGGACGACGCGGAGCGCCTCGCTCGAGAAGCCGCGGGCCCCTTGGACGAGACCGTCGCCGCCTGTCGGGCGGCAGCCTTCGCCCACGGGTCCACCGACAGGGTTGCACGAGCGATCGGGGCGCACCTGGGGCGACGAACCCCGTAGTTCGTGACCCCAGCACGAGAATGGCTCTCCGGAGGACACGGCTCCGGATGGGCTCGTTGAAGGCATGACCTCGTGCGAGAGCCCCGCGACGGCACGCGAGATCGCCCTGCGGGCCGTCTTGCCGGACACACGGCGGACGCTCTCGGCGGGGGAGCGGCTGTTGCTCGACGAATGGCTGGGTCGGCTGGCGGAATCCAAGGAATAATTCCGCAGACGGAGCCGCGGCTGATCGTGCGCCTTCGGCGCGCTCGCGAATTCGCCCCGCGCGACGCCTTCCGTCCGATGCGCTCACGGGCGCGATCGGGAGGGAGACGGAGAACCACGCGACGGGTGCGCGGCGCCTGATCCGACTTGCGCTCGCCGGGATTTGCGCCGCCCCTTACATGCGAAGCCCCGACCGCGACGCCCCGAACGTGCGAGCAAGCGAGCCGGTCCGGCTCCTTCGCTCGCGTCGAGGTGGTCATCGAGACGTCACGGGACGTCGACACCGACGCCACGTGCGATAGGCTCACCTCATGGGGAAAGGGCCGGACGACTCGGGCGCGGCGTTCGAAGGTCTCGCGCATCCGCCGTACCGCACGTCCAAGCTGAGTTTCCTCATCGCGATGGAAGTTTGCGGTGGACTGTTCGCTGCCCTCACGGGTGTCATCACACTCGGCGGCCGCAAGGGGCAACCTCTCGACCGCCAGCTCGCCTGGATGCCCACCGCGTTCCCGTTCGTGCTGGGAAGCGTCGTCCTCCTGACGGCGCTGATTGTCTGGTACGTCCGCAGTACGCGCTACAAGCTCACGGTTCGCGTCGTGCCGCCAGTCTACGAGCTTGCGATTGCGTCGCCCGTGCGAGTCGAGGCGCGAGGACCGTTTCGAGTCGAGCGTCGCTTCGCGTGGGTGCGGAACGGACGGACCCGGAACCTCGAGGCCCAGCTCGCCGTCTGGAACGAGTCCGGGCCCGTGGTCCTCATTCAACAGACAATCGGCGCGCGCAGGCTGCCCGAGAATTGGACGGAGGGGCCTGTGCGCGCCGGCTCCGTCCCCGAGGTCGAGCTCGGCGAAGGAAGCATCATCGAGCTCGCAGACCGACTCGCGGCGGGCGCGCGCGGAGCCGTCATCGACGACCAAGTCGAGCGCTTCGCCGCGCTCCTCAATTCGTCCGCGAAGCAGCCCAAGAAGAAGGTGAAGAAGTCGGCGAAGAAGGCGAAGGCGTCACCCCCGGCTGGGAGTGATTGACCGGCCGCGAGCAGACGGTTCTTCACGATGGCACAGGACGGCCGCGAACCGCACACGGGGAGACCCATGGCGTAGGCCATGCGACTGCACCGCCGAGGCGCTGATTGAGGCACGGGCGATCGACGACCCGCGCCTTCAATGACACGACTGCGGCGCCACATTGGATGTGTTCGCCGCCGTGCACGCGACGACGTTCAGCACCGCGGTGCACGCAAACAGGTTCCCGTTCTTCCCGCACCCCGGCGTCATGTCATACCGGTAAGGCTTCGTGCACGTGAGCAGGCCCTCGCCGCACGCGGTCGTGTATTGCGGCTCTTCGAGGTTGTTGCAATCGTAGTCGAAGTCCCCGTCCCCCCTGTCGACCACGAAGTACCCCGCTTGTCCGTGTTTTGCGCTCTTGTTGCAATCGTAGCAATCGATGGGCGCGGCCGGGTGGGCCGACTTGCACGCTGGCGTGTCGAGGATCTCGCCGTCCCCATCGCAATCGCAGTCGGGATCCATGCTCGTCGCGACGCACGATTGGACGCACGTCACCCCGCCCGTGGGGTCGCACGGCTCCGCGCACGTCGCGCTCGTCCCCGTTCCCGTGGACGCGGTCGTCGACTCGGCCGAGCTCGTCGGGGATCCCGAGCTCGTCCCCGCGCCCCCCGCAGACGCGGTCGACCCCGTCGAGCCCATCGATGCGGTCGAGCCCGTCGACGCTTCGGTCGTGTCCGCGGCCGTCGACGCCATCGCGCCGCCCGTGCTCGCCGACGACGTCCCGTCGCCCGGGAGGATGTAGTCTGGGAACGTGCACGCGCCGAACGCCACGGCCGCGAACGCGAAGACTTTCGGGTACATCGAGCGACGCATCACGTCGCGCAACGTAGTACATGGAAGCCCTCGCGTCACGGACCGCGGACCCTCGGGCCGACGATCCCGGCGATCTCCCAGCGGGGCCATGCGGAGGCGCTCCTGCGGCGCCGCAAATCTTCAGGCGGACGCGAGCGCGGACAAAGCCGGAGCCACGATGTCGCGCAGCACTTCGCAGACAATCGCCTGGCGTCGGGACTCGTCGAGCCCGCCGTGCGCTTGGAGGCGCGCGCGCGGGGTGGCCTCGACGGCCGGGGCGGATCGCGATGTCGCTCGATCGAGGGCGCCGACGAGCGCCCCGACGACCTCGCGCCCGCCCGCGCGCACGGCCCACGCGAGCGTGCGCCACGCGAGCTCCGCGTGCCGCGACTCGTCCTCCGCGATGCGCGTGAGGGCGGCGCGAACCGCTGAGTCGCTCGCGCGCCCGAGCTGCTCCGCGGCGACGAGCGCGGCCGCCGTCTCACCGATGCACCCCTCCTCGAACGTGCTCACCGCGAGCGCGATCAGATCGTTCGCGCGCGCTTCCTCCCCGCCCACGACGCGGAGAAGCCCCGGATCGGTCGGGGCGCCGTCGTACGCGCTCGCGAGCGCGAAGCAGAGCTCGGCGTGCGCGATCTCGTCGAGCGCGGCGCGGTGCGCGTCGGCGACGAGATCCGCCGGAGCCCCGAGCGCGAGGAGATCGAGCGCGAACCGCGCGAACGACGCGATCGAGGCGTGCTCGAGCAGCGCGTCCCGGCGCCACGCTCGCGCGAGCTCGTCGCGCTCCTCCGCCGAGAGGCCCGTGACGCTCGGGCGCGGTCCTCTTCGCCAGGCGTCCCGCGGGACGACCCGCGCGACGGAGATCTCCCCGTCGACCACGAACGGCCTCCCGACGCCGCAGAACGTCGCGTGGACCGCGTAGCAGCACTGATCCCCGCTCACCATCGGGCCGCTGTCCACCGACTCCACGGCGCAACCCGAGTTGGTGCACACCGAGAAATACTGGAGCGCGTCCTTCTCCGCCGGACACCCACCCGGGGGCGCCACGAAGCACTCGAAGCCCGTCCCACAACCGCCGCCCGTCGTCGCGACGACACTCGTGGCCGCGACCGTGGACGGCCCGACCCCGCTCGACGCCACCACGCTCTTCCCCGTGCCGCTGCCTGCCACATGGCTGCTCGACGAGAACCCTCCCCCCGCGCCGCCGCTGCCCGAGCCCTCGACGAACGTGACCTTGCCGCCACAGGCGGCTGCGCTCGCCGCGACGGCACCCGCGCCCGCGACGATGGAGAGGACGCGACGCGCGAGATCGAGGCGGAAGGAAGTGGAATTCATGAGGCACATTCTCTCATAAACGTGGTCGCCCGCGGGCCGCGGAACTCGGGATGCGCTTGGGGCGTTACGCGAAGGAGGATTTCAGGCAGAGCCGACGCATGTCTCGACGCACAACGAAGCTCTGGCGCGCGCTCGTCACCGCGGGACTCCTCGGCCTCGGCGCGGCGTGCGGCTCGGCGGACACCCCGGAGCGCAGCGCCCCCCTCGCCTCGCCCACCGCGACCGCCACCCCGTCCGCATCGCCGCGGGTCGAACGAGACGAGGTCGGGGTCCGCGTCGACCTCGATCCCGACCTCCAGCGCGTCCTCGAGGACCAGCTCCTCGAGGCCGCGAAGGGGCGCGACGTCGAGGCGTCCGGCGGCGTCGTCATCGACGTCGAGACGAACACGGTGAAGGCGCTCGTCGGGCCCGACTTCCTCGGGGCGCCCACGCCGCCCGGCGCGCTCCTCCTCCCGCTCATCGCGGGCGCCGCGCTCGATCACGCGCTCGTGCGCGCGGACGAGGCGATCGACTGCGGGAACGGCTCGCGCACGTTCCCGAGCGGGCAGCGCCTCGCCGATCACTCCGCCTTCGGCTCGCTCGCGCCGCGCGACATCGTCGCGGTGTCCTCGAACGTCGGGGGCTCACGCCTCTTCGATCGCCTCGGCGAAGCGGCGACGCGCACCCTCCTCACGGCCCTCGGCTTCGAACGCGCGATCGCGACCGAGGGTGTGCACGCCCCGCCCGCTTCCATGCCCGGGGCGAGCGCGGAGAACACCCTCGCTGGCGCGAGCTTCGCGCTCGGATACACGCTCTCCGTCGCCCCGATCCACGTCGCGCTCGCCTACGCCGAGATCGCGCGCATCGCGGACGTCGGGGGCGGGCCGCCCGCGCCGAGGCCGCCCCGCTCGAGCGCCCCACCGTTCACGCCGCAGGGGGCGCGCGCCGTGCTCGACCTGCTCGAGGCCGCGACGACCGGGGCGGGGACCGGCGCGAACGCGGCCGTCCCGGGCGTGCGCGTCGGTGGAAAGACGGCCACCGTGCAAGGCGCTGCCGGCGCCAAGGGATCGGCGAGCTTCGTCGGCGTCGCGCCCGTGGATGCGCCCCGCTTCGTCGTCTACGTCGCGCTCCGCGGGGACGGTCTCGTCGGCAAGAACGTCACCGCGCCCGCGTTCGGGCGGGTGATCTCGCTCCTCGGGAAAGGGCTCCCCGCCCCGAAGACGGCGGGGGCGAACTCGAACCACTCGCTGAAGACGTTCCCCCCCGCGCCGGCCGACACGTCCGGCGAGACGCGCGTCTTTCCGTACGCCGCGTTCGGCCCGCAAGCGCTCGCGGGGGAGCTCCTCGGCCCGGAGTGCTACGCGTTCGCGGAGTGCTGCTGCGCCGAGATCGGCGACTCCTTCGACGTGCGCGTGCTGCTCTTCCAGGGCATCACGGAGGCCAAGGCGCGCGACCGGTACGTGACCGCGCCCTCCGTCGGAGACTATCGGTACGTGCCCGCGTGCCGCGCGCGCCGGTACCTCGTCGACGCCCTGAAGGAGGAGCGCGCGAGCGCCCCCGAGGATCGCATCCCGGCGCTCGAGCGCACGCTCGCGGACACGCTCCAAGCCGTCGACGCGGCGTTTCCGAGCGCGGCGTCCGAGCCGTGCGCGCCCTGATCGCGTCCACGCGCGGGACGCGTACAAACGTGCCTCCCCTTCACGCGGGGCGAGGTTCGCGCTCGACCGCTGCCCAGAGCGCGAGCACGCGCTTCGCCTTCTCCGGATCCACGAACGCCGCGTGCGCGACGCGCCCCCGCAGGCGCTCCAGGAAGCGGGGATCGCGCTCCCGGTTCTGCGCGTCCAACCCGGTCTTCGTCGCGTTGAACAGGATCGCCTCGAGCCGCTCGAGGTCGCGGCGCGCGAGCCCGACGCGCTCGTTCACGACCACGCCCGCGAGCGCCTGCCGCGCGTGGGCGCGGAGCACGCGCGTCTTGTCCGTGCGGACGCGGAACCCCTCGTCGCGGATCACGTGCTCGAGCGCCGTGAAGAACGCGCCGAGCCCGCCCTCGAACCGGGCGTCACCGCTGAACGCGAGATCGTCCGCGTAGCGCGTGTAGCGCGCGCCGAACGCCTCCGCGAGACCCTCCACCCGCGCGTCGAGGCGCGCGGCGATGGCGTTCGAGAGCAGGGGCGACGTCGGCGCGCCCTGGGGCAGGTGGGGCATCCGGAGGTGGTTGACCCGCGTGCCGCGCGGCGCGGTTCGAAGCACCGCGTCCGGTGGGCGTGACGTCGTGAGTCGGGCGAGCGCGCGCGCGACGCGATCCGGGTATCCGGCGCCGAGGAGGAGCCGGATCACCGCCGGCTCGCCGATGCTCCCGAAGAAGTCCGCGAGATCCACGCGCACCACGACGGCGCGGCCGACGTGCGGCGCGGCGAACGTGACGATCGATCGCCCCGGCACGAACCCGTGCGCCGCGTCCTGGACGCGGAGCGCATGGAGCACGCGCGCGAGCGCGCGCCGCTGGATCTCCTTCAGGCGTGGGCGCGGGGCCTCGAGCAACCGGTGACCGCCGCTCCGCTTCGGCTGCCATGCGTAGTCGTAGTGGTAGAACCGAACGTTGCTCTCGCGGTGGCGGCGCATGGTGAACGCGTCGAGCTGGTGCACGTCGAGCCCGAGGACGCGCGCGAGATCCCCGACCGTCGGGATCGGCGCCGCGGTCGTCATCGACGTCGGCCGGATCACGCGCGGCACGTCCAGCGCCGCGCGCGCGTGCGCGAGGACGGCGCGCCTGATCACGCCCTCGTGAGGGGCCGCCCTCGGCCACGCGGCGATCAGATCGGCGGCGACGAGCGGGAGCCACGCGGGGATCGCGTCGAGCACCCGCGTCGCGCGCTCGAGCAGGCCCGGGGCCGTCCACTCCGTCGACACCCACTCGGCCGCGAGCGCCTCCGCCGTGATTCGCCGGAGCTTCAAAGGCCCGCGCCCCCACCTTCCCGGACTGCGCACGCCTTGTCCGTCCTCCTGGGGACGCGGGCGGCGTGCCTCGACTCGGCCCACTTCGACTTCGACCCCGGGGTAACCCCGGAGCGGTGACCAGCACCTGCGCTGGGGGCGCGGGTGCGTCCAGCGTAGACGCGCGGGCTCATCGGCTCAACGCGCGCCGAAGTAGAACGAGATGACGAGCGGGAACACCTTCGCGAACACGCCGCGCACGCTCTCCGGGAGCGCCGTCTCCGGCAGGGTGTGGACGAGCACGAGGCCCGCGGCCGCGAGGAGCGCGACGAGCGCCTTCACGTCGTCGAAGAGGACGCGCCACGGCGCGGGCGGCTTGCCCTTCGTGAGCCGCTCGAGGACGGCGCGCGAGAGCTGACCCGCGAGGAAGATCCCCACCTCGAACAGGAACGGCGCGAGCTTCGACTGCGTGACGTTCGAGACCCCGACGCCGAACAGGTAGAACCCCGCCGCGACGAAGAACCCGACCGCGAGCAACACGCGCACGGTGCCGCCCGGGAGCCAGAGCGGGCGGCTGCCCGCGCGCGCGGGTGAGGCCGGATCCGCGCCGCTCGCGCGCTGCGCGAAGTAGTACGCGAGCACGATCGGGAGCGCGCCGACGAGGTAGGGTGGGAGCGCGTCCCCCACGAGGAGCGACGGGTGCGCGACGAGCCAGTACGTCGTCCCCGCGACGCACAGCGCGAGCAGGGCGCGCACGCTCCCGCGAGGCAGCCGGAGCGGGTGGCGGATCTTCGTTTCGGGCGCGGCAGCCATCGCGCCCGATGATGTCACGGAACCCGCGCCGCGCCCGCGTCCCGCGGAGGCCGAAGGGCTAGAGCACCGAACAGGTTGAGACGCCGACGTATGCGCCCGATTTCGGTGAGAACCACACGGCCTCGTCGCTGTGCTCCTCAGATGACGAGGAGTCGTCTCGTGGTGCTCGCTCCTCGGGCGTGCGCCTCTCCCTCGAACTCGAGCGCATTCGTTCGGGGTTCAACCTGTTCGGTGCTCTAGAGCGTCACGCGGTACACGACGCCGCCCGATGTGGCGGCGATCCCGCACCACGCGAAGATGTTCGCGTTGTACGCGCGGTGGAGCCCGCCCGAGCCGTGGTTCTGCTTGATCGCGTCGTTGTACGTCGTGCGCGCGCCTGTGGAGGTGTCGAAGAAGTCGACCTCGGAGGACGCGCCCGTCGCGTCGAGCGCGGACACGGCGATGACCGACTCGTCGAGCGGGAGCGCGATCCCCGAAGGCGTGCCCGGGACGAACGCGCCGCCGAGCGGGGTGCTCTTGCCGCCCGTGACTTTGTAGAGCGTGCCCGCCTTGCCGTCCTTGCGATCCGCGACGTAGACCGTCTCCGCGGAGGCCTTGTGCGCGACCGCGACGCCCTCGGCGTCGACGAACTTGCCCGGCTCCGAGAGCGCCTTCGGCGTGCCTCCCGCGGCGGGCAACGAGTAGAGCGTGCCGTCCTTTCCGGACGTGAAGTAGATCGTCTTCGACGCGTCATCGACGTCCAGCGCGAGCGGCTGCGACGCCTCCGCGCCCGCGACGGCCGTCGCCGCTCCGCTCGCGACGTTCACGGCGAGCAGGCCCGCCGTCTTGTCCGCGACGTAGACCTTCCCGTCGCTCGGGAGGAACGCGAGGCCCGCGGGCGAGGCGAGCGGCGCGCCCACGAGGATCTTCTTCGCTGCGCCGCCCGTCGCGGCGACGCTGTAGAGGCCGAGGCCCTCGCCCCCGTCCCCGAGGAAGAAGATCGTCGCCCCCGCTGCGTCCGGCGCCGCGTCGATGGGGGTCGTCGGCGTCGCGGCGATCGCGAACGCCGGGCCCGCGGCGGGCGCTCCGCCGTTGCCCCCCTGCCCTCCCCCACCGTCCGACCCGCCGTTCGTGCAGCCCACGGCGACGAACACCCCGACCACGACCGACCCGATCCGCGCGTACCCGTTCTTCATGCTCACCCCTGAGCCCGCGAGTACGCGCGCGCTTCGGGGTCGGTTGCCGAGAAGCCGCGCGTTCGAAACGAGCATCGGGACGCGCGCCCTCCGCCCACATCTCGAAGAGAATATGGGCAGCGGAGGTGCCGTCCCGACGCGTCGCGCGCCCTCGCGGAGGGAGGGCGCTACTTCTTCTTGTCGTCCTTCTTGTCCTTTTCCTTCACGGGCGGCGGCGCGGGCGTGTGCATGACGTCTTGCACCGAGGGGTCCACGCCCCCGACGGTGATGCCCTTGCCCTGCCGCCACTGCGCGAGCATGCCCACCGTGCCGAGGTCCACGAACACGAGCGCGAACGTCTTGTCGTCCCACTCGATGGCGCGCACCTGGGTGTTCTCGTCCCGCCAGTCGACCTCCCGGCGAGGCCGGTTCGCCTCGTAGTCGGGCTCGCAGATCCGACCCGGAACGCCGTACACGCCGGAGATCTTGACGACCGCGGCCGCGAAGTTCTCGCCCCACTCCGCGCCCGGGCCGAGCGGCATCTCATCGACGATCTTCCAGAGCTTGTGCTGGATGAAGAAGAAGTCGCGCACCTTCCCCTTGCGGGTGATGCGCATCATCGTCTCGCCGTTGTTGTACGTGTACTCGCCCTTCAGCGGGCCCGCGTCGATCCCCGTCGGGATGGAGCCGAACTCGAGGAGGCTGCGGCGGAACACGTCCTTCTGCTGCTGGAGCTCCGCGTCGAGCGCGATGGACTCCGGGCCGGGCTGGACCTTCGCGTATTTCGGTTTGAAGTCGTTGTCGAGGACCTTCGCGTAGATGTCGCCGACGCGCTTCTCGTCGATGCGCCACATGATCTCCTTCGGCGAGATGGAGATCCCCTGGCCCTGCACCGTGGGTGGGTTGGGGTCGCCCTTCGGCGCGCCCTTCGCGGGCTGGCCCTTCGGCGGGGGCGTGGGCGCCGCCGCGGCGATGGGCATGCTCTCGTCCACGTGACAGGCCACGGACTTCGCGCCCGGCAGGGCCTCCGGCACCGAGCTCGGGCCCTCGCTCGCCGCCGTGTCCTTCGGGCGCGGGGACGTCTCGGGCACCTCGTCCGACGTCTCGTCGGGGTTCGGCACGTTCGCCGTGCCGTTCGACGAGCAGGCCGCGCTCAGCGCCAAAAGGCCCACGAACATCGCGGTCGTGCCGACGGCGCCGCGCCCGGATCGAGCGCGCTCGGCGCGCTCCTCAATTCTGTGCCGCATCATCGTCTCCTCATGGGGTCGGCCGCGAGCTTACTTCATTGTCCCCGCGTGCTCCTCCTCCTTGACGCTCCGCAGGCCCCGACGGCTCACGGCGCGCGGTGGGCGCCGCCCGCACCCGAGAGCTCGCCTCACCTCCCGGCGCCGCTATGTTGGTCGGTCTTCGCGGAGGGAGATCGAGCATGCGAGTGCTTTTGTCCGTCGTAGGAACCCGGGGAGACGTCCAGCCCGTGCTCGCGCTCGCGTCGGCGTTGCGCGCGTTCGGTCACGCGGTCCGCGTGGCGATCCCGCCGAACTTCATTGCGTGGGCGACGGAGCTCGGCGTGGAGGCGAGGCCGGTGGGCATCGAGATGCGCGCGCCTCGGTCGGGCGGTCCTCCCGCGGCGCCAATCCCCGACCTCATCGCGGACCAGTTCGACGCGGTGGGCGCTGCGGCCGAGGGGTGCGACGTGATCCTCGGGGCGAACGCGCACCAGTACGCCGCGCGATCGATCGCGGAGATCCGCGGGATCCGGTACGTGTGCGCGCTCTACGCGCCGACGGCCCTCCCCTCGGAGGAGAGCTGTCGCGCGTGGAACGCGCGCGCGCTCGACCGGGTCAACGCGAACCGCGCACGCCTCGGCCTCGGTCCGATCGAGGACGTGCTTCGGCACGTCGTCACCGATCGGCCTTGGCTCGCGACGGATCCCGCGCTCGATCCGCCGCCCTCCGTGGACGGGATGACCATCACGCAGACGGGCGCGTGGATGCTCCCGGACGCGTCCCCCCTCCCCGCAGACGTGGAGGCGTTCCTCACCGCGGGTGAGCCGCCCGTCTACCTCGGGCTCGGCAGCATGCCCGCCGCGGAGGGGACGAGCCGCACGCTCATCGAGGCCGCGCGCGCCGCGGGGCGCCGCGCGATCCTCTCGCGCGGGTGGGCCGATCTCGACGTCGTCGACGGCGCGTCGGACTCGCCTCGCGGTGGACGACGTGAACCACCGAGCGCTGTTCCCGCGCGTCGCGGCGGTCCTTCATCACGGGGGCGCCGGCACCACGCACGCGGCGGCGATCGCGGGCGCGCCGCAAATCGTCGTCCCGATGTTCAGCGATCAGCCGCACTGGGCGAGCCGCGTGTGCGCGCTCGGGATCGGCGCGTCCGTCCCCGTGGCGGAGCTCGGCCACGGCGCGCTCGCCGCGGCGATCCGCGGCGCGACGGCGGCGGGCGTCGCCGAGCGCGCCCGCGCGCTCGAGCTCGATCGGCTCGCACGGCGCCGAGGTCGCGGCGCGGCTCTTCGACGAAGCGCGTGCGTGAGGCCGACGCGTGGAGCGCGAGGCGGCGCGTCCGCGAGAGCCCTCGACACCGCCGCGAGGGTCGGGCGATCATGGCCGATGGACACGCGACTTCGAACCGCTCTCTCGATGCTCCTCTTCGCCGCGGCGGCCTGCGACGACGCCGCCACCGACACGAGCTCGTCGAGTGTCACCTCCACCACCGGCCAGAGCTCCTCGAGCGCGGGCACCGGCGGAGGGGCGAGCAGCACGTCGAGCTCGGGGTCGGGCTCGGGCACCGGCGGCGCGGGCCCCTGCACCGCGACGGACGGTCCCGTCCTCGCGGCGTCGCTCTACGGGTTCGGCGAGGGCAACAGCGGCGAGTGGAAGCACGTCGGCTTCGACCTCGACGGCCTCGCGTCCACGGGCGTCTCCACCGACGTGTGCAAGCCGAACGCTGGCGCGCAGCCCGCCACGCCGTATCCGGACGGCGACCAGGGGATCGACAACTCGTTCGGGAAGAACGTCCTGCCCACGGTCCTCTCGCTCTATCCGACGTTCGTGACGGACATCGACGCGGGTATCCAGGCGGGCGCGTTCACGAACATGATGAAGCTCGAGTGCCTGCCGCCCTCCGGGGACGCGACGGGGATCCTCACGAAGCTCTTCGTCGGGACGTCCCTGGGCGCGTCCCCGAAGTTCGACGGGACGGACGCGTGGCCCGTCGCCCCGGAGGCCCTGTCGAACCCGGCCAACCCCTCGTCGACGCTCCTCGAGCTCCCGAACGCCACGCTCTCCGGGGACGTGTTCGACACGGGCGCGGGGGGGACCGTCGTCCTGCGCTTCCCGTTCGGGAGCGGCGCGAACACGACCGCGCTGAACCTCACGCTCCACGCGGCGCACGTGCGGGCGAAGCTCTCCGCCGATCGGAAGAGCGCGACGGGGGGCGTGATCGGGGGCGTGTTGAACACGGAGGAGTTCGTCGCGGAGGTGAAGAAGGCGGGCGCGCTGCTCCAAATTTGCGGCACCAATGTGTTCGGCAATCTGCTCACCCAGATCCGCCAATCCTCGGACATCCTGACGGATGGAACGCAGGATCCGAACAAGACGTGCGACGGCGTTTCGATCGGGATCACGTTCGAGGCGAAGCCCGTCGAGCTCGGCCCCGTCGGGCCGCCGCTCGGGCCGCAGCAAGCCTGCCCCTGAGGCGACTTGCCACGCTGCAGCGCCCGCTTTCGCGCGCGCGGCGCCGTGGTAAGGTCCGCGACCTATGTGCGGAATCGTTGGTTACGTTGGGCCCCAGACCTGCGCGGACATGCTCGTCGACGGCCTCAGGCGCCTCGAGTACCGCGGCTACGACTCGGCGGGCGTCGCCATCCACGACGGCAAGCGCGTCGAGGTCGTGCGCGCCGTGGGCAAGCTCGGGAACCTCGCGAAGGCGCTTCGGGACAAGCCCCTCACGGGGACGCTCGGCATCGGCCACACGCGATGGGCGACGCACGGGCGGCCCACCGAGGTGAACGCGCACCCGCACGTCGCGGGGCACATCGCGCTCGTCCACAACGGCATCATCGAGAACCACCTCGAGCTGAAGCGGCGCCTCTCGGAGCAGGGCGCGAAGTTCACATCGGACACGGACACGGAGATCGTCGCCCACCTCGTCCTGCGCGAGTCCACCGCAGGCCACGACCTCGCGGAGTCCGTGCGGCGCGCGCTCCTCGAGGTGCACGGCGCGTACGCGGTCGCGGTCATCAGCGAGAGGGAGCCGGACACGATCGTCGTCGCGAAGAACGCGTCCCCGCTCGTCATCGGCCTGGGCGACGGGGAGACGTTCTGCGCGAGCGACATCCCGGCGATCCTCCCGTACACGAAGCGCATGCTCTTCCTCGAGGAGGGCGAGATGGCGGTCCTCCGGCCGGAGGGCGCGAAGCTCACCACGCTCGAGGGGAAGGCCGTCGAGCGCCAGCCGAAGACGATCACCTGGAACGCCGCGCAGGCGGAGAAGGGCGGCTACAAGCACTTCATGCTGAAGGAGATCCACGAGCAGCCGCGCGCCATCGAGGACACGCTTCGCGGCCGCGTGGACCTCGCGACGGGCGAGGTGATCGACGCCGAGATCGGCATGGACGTCGAGACCGCGGAGCGCGTGCGCCGCGTGTACTTCATCGCGTGCGGGACGAGCCACCACGCGACCCTGTACGGCCGCTTCCTGATGGAGTCGCTCGCGAAGATCCCCGCGACGACCGAGCTCGCGAGCGAGTTCATCGGGCGCGATCCCGTCGTCGGCCCGGACGATCTCGTGGTCGCAGTGTCGCAGTCGGGCGAGACCCTCGACACGCTCGCCGCGCTCAAGGTCGCGCGCGAGAAGGGCGCGCGCGTGCTCGCGGTCGCGAACGTCATCGACTCGGCGATCCCGCGCGCGTCGCACGGCGCGTTCTACACGCACGCGGGGCCCGAGATCGGCGTCGCCTCGACGAAGTGCTTCACGACGCAGCTCGCGGCGATGGTCCTGCTCGCCGTGCACCTCGGCAACAAGCGAAAGACGCTGCCGAAGGAGCGCGCGCAGGAGATCCTCCAGGCGCTCGTCGAGGTGCCGCACCACATGCGCAGCGTGCTCGCGCTGGACGATTCCATCCGGGATTTGGCGCGCGGGCTCGCGAACGCGAAGAGCGCGCTCTTCCTCGGGCGCGGGCCGAGCTACCCCATCGCGCTCGAGGGCGCGCTGAAGCTCAAGGAGATCTCGTACATCCACGCGGAGGGCTACGCGGCGGGCGAGATGAAGCACGGCCCCATCGCCCTCATCGACGCGGACATGCCCGTCATCGCCCTCATGCCGGACGACAAGTCGTACGAGAAGATCGCGTCCAACACGCAGGAGGCGAAGGCGCGCGAGGCGCGCGTCTACGCGGTGGCGACGCGCGGGAACAGCGACATCGGGGCGATCGCGAACCACGTGATCTACACGCCGAAGGTGGACCCGGCGCTCTCCCCGTTCATCACGTCCGTGCCGCTCCAGCTGCTCTCGTACTTCGTCGCGGACTTCAAGGGGACGGACGTGGATCAGCCGCGCAACCTCGCGAAGACGGTCACCGTCGAGTGAACGCGGGCGGCCGAGCGTCGGCCGCACTCGCGCGGGGAGCCCACGTCCGGGTACGCGCGGCGCGGCTCGCGGCGGTGTCCGTCGCCGCGGCGATCTCTGCGCTCGGCTGCGGGCCGGCGCAGCCTCGCTCGGGCGCCCGGCCGATCGCGTCTGCGTCCGCGTCCACCGGGGAGGCGGAGGAGCCGCCGCCGCCGATCGACGGAGCGCCGGTCCTCGTCCCCCAGCGCTTCATGCAGGATCGCCGACAGATGTTCATCCCGCGCGCGAAGATCGTCGTGCGGTTCGGGCGCGCGATCGATGTGATCGACGCGGAGACCGGCGCGGTGCGGGGCGTGCTCGATCGGGCGTGCGACAGCCTCGTCTACCCCTCCGCGGACGCGCGGTTCTTCGTCTACCCGAGCTGCGAGGAAGGGAGGGGCGTGGAGGTGTGGGATCTCGCGACCGATCGCCTGCGTCGGACCGCCGTCGGCCTCGCGAACGCGACGATCGCGCTCCCGCCGTCGGGCCGGTGGGCCGTGGTGTACGACGCGCGTCGGGGGTTCACGCTCGACCTCCGCACGGGTGAGGCGAGCCCCCTCCCGCTCCCGGACGGCATGCGGATCGCGCGCGCGGAGATCGCCTCCACGGGCGACGTGCTGGTCACGGACACGAGCGAGTCGGACGGTCCGTTGCAGCGCGTCCTCTTCGCGGAGGGGAAGGTGCGTCCGTTCGAACTCCCGAAAGCGGTCGAGAACGTCCGGCTCTTCGACGAGCGCGCTCTCTTCTGGGGCACCTCCTGGGTGCGCCTGGCGGATCTGCGCACGGGGGCGGAGATCGCCGCTGCGCGCCCCTGCGGGGAGGAGAAGGTCTCGGACGCGAGCATCGCGACGAGCGGTCGGTTCGTCGTCACCACGTGCCGGCGCCCGTCGTTCGCGGTGATCTCGGACGACAAGCTCTCCGAGCTGCACCAGGTGGGGCGCAGGGAGGAGCTCGACTCTGCGCCGACGTTCGACGTGGGGCCCACGCGGCTGACGGTGTCGGGCGGCGAGTCGCACGAGGTGTTCGACCTCGCGTCGGGTGCGCTCGTGACGCGGATCTCGTCCGCGTCGATCACACCGCTCGCGGGGCAGTGGTACTGGGACGACGCGGACCGCTCGCTCCACGAGCTGCGGGACGGGCGCGCCCTCCCCATGCCGCGCGAGAACGCGTACGAGACGCCGGCCGACAGCGCGGGTCGGCTCCTCCTCCTCGGCGGGCGCGCGCTCGACACCACGTCGCGCACCTGGTTCGACGCGGACGGCGCGAGCCCCGATGGGGGCGTGACGGCGACGGTGACCCCGCCCGAAGCGGACGGCCTCCGGGCGATCACGGTGACGAACCGCGCGAGCGGCGTGACGTGGACGAACCGCGCTCCGTTGGGGCGGCTCCATGTCTCGCCGAGCGGGACGTTCGTCGCGGTGGAGGGAGAGGACGACGTGACCGTCCTCCGGGACGGCTCGTCGCGCGTGCTCATGAAAAACTCCCCGAGCGCCTCGGTCGCAGTCAGCGGCACCCACGTCGCCATCTTGCTGACCTGGTTCTCCCCCTTCCAAGGGGGGCTCGGCGTCATTCCTCCAGGGACTCCCGCCTGCAAGGGCGACAGCTGCGCCCTGATCCAAGTGGATGACGTGGCGCGGGGGACGTCGCGGAGGCTCGACGCGCCCAGCGCGTACGCGATCGAGTTCTCGCCGCGCGGCGACCGCCTCCTCGTGAACCGAGCCGCCGCCTGGGACGTGAAGACGGGGCGCGTCGTCTGGATGCTGGAGACGGGCGAGGAGTTCGTCGGTTGGGTCCAGGGCGGGCTCGCGCTCGTCAACACGCCGCCCCCGCCCGGAGGCTTCGCGGGTCTTCGGATCGTCGACGGCACGACTGGTGCGGAGGTGCGACGCGTCGAGGGCGTCGGTCGGGTCGTCGCCACGAGCGATCCGTTCGTCGTCCTCTCGGCCGGGCGTCGGACGCTCCTGCTCGACGCGCGGAGCCTCGGTTTGCGAGAGCTCCTGACAGCGCCCGAGAGCGCCGTCGTGGTCTCGGACGACGGCGCGTTCCTCTGGTTCCTGCGCGAGGGCTACCTCGTCGCGCGCCGCCTCGCGGACGGGCGCGAGCTCTGGTGGCTGCGCGACGCGCCCCCGTTCACGGACGAGCAGGTGTTCGATCCGAAGGACGCGGACACCGTGCCCCTCGCGGTGCGCCACGGCCCGAACGTCCTCGCGAGCCCGATGGAAAAGGCGTCCGCGATGATCGGCACGCACGGCCACCCGGACCTCGAGAAGGACTTCTTCGCGGGCGCGGACGTCTCGCCGAAGCGCGCCACGTCGGCCTCGGCCTCGGCCTCGGCCTCGACCTCGACCTCGACCTCGACCTCGACCTCGGCCTCGCCGCCGGCACGCTGAGTCGCATCGCGTCCGCGATGGCGCGCCCCCCGCGACCACGCGGCGCCGACGAGCTCGATCACGCGGGCGCGCTGGGTGTCCCTCGCGCCCTCGAGCCGCGGATCCCGAGCGCGCGCAACGTCGTCGCCGCCTCGGTGTGCGTCGCGAACGCCGCGTCGTGGTGCGCTCGCCGCGCGAGCGCCGTGCCGAGGTTCTGGAGGACGACCGGCCGGATCTGGACGCGTTTCTGGCCCTCAGAGGCGAAGCTATCCCGTCGACGCCGGAGCTGACGCTCAAGTGCTTCGGTGGAACGTTCGATCACGAGCTCAGCACCTGAGCCTCAACGCGGCACGTACTGGCATTGCATATGACAATCGCCGGCGGTCGCGCGCTGCGCGCGCCTTCTGGCGCTTGCAGCTGAACGCAAGTACGTTGGGCAGATACACGCCGCGACCCGCGCTCCGAGCGCCAGTCGTTGCGCAGGGTCTCTGCCCCGCGGGCCGCAAGCGGACGTGATTGGATCGTCGCGAGCGCGAGGCTCTTCCGACCGTGGAGATCACCTCATGACGGCGCCCTTCTGGCTCCTTGCCGTCCCGCACGCGCAAGAAGGTTCGGACGGCCCTTGCGGGCCCCGCCTTACCGCCCGGTTACGACTACAAGAGCCCCGGATCCGGCGCGTCGACATCAACTAGCTCGTCGCTGGCAGGAAGGCGAGATAGGCGACCCGGCGGCATGGGGAGGCCGCCCAACAGGGAATTGCAGCGGCCCGCGGAAGTACTCACGAGTGTGAATTGCCGCCGTGGTGGCGCTCGCAGCTGAGTTCCCCTACGATGGGCAGATCTAACGCTACAGAAACCGCGACGCGCGCTCTGATTGACGCAATGCCGGACTCTGCACGCCTGCTACTCGACCAATTCCTTCAGCCGGCTCAACGAGCGGAGGCGGCAAACCGGCTCGTCGAGCTTGGCGCGCTCGCCGTCCCGGCAATCGCGTCGGTTCTTGATGGAAGCGCGCGCAACCCGTTCGGCGTCGCCCTCCGGGCTGCAAGCGAGGAGGTGGCCCGATGCGCGCTCGTGTCGGCACGACGCCTCGGTCGCGTTGCCGCCCCACTGGAGCCACTCCTGCGCGCGGAACTCTCCTCGGAGTTCGCCGGGCTACGAGCCGAGGCCGCGGCCGCTCTTGGCCATCTCGAGTCCATCTCGGATGAGACCGCGGCCGAGCTTGCAGCGCTGCTCAATTCATCCCCGGAGGTCGCAAGCGAGGCGGCGGTCGCGCTCGTGCGCCTTGAGCTCCTCGACCACGCCGCAGTCCGCGCGGCCGTGGGCGCTTTCCCACTCACTCGAGACTATCTGGTCGCCGCTCACCGGCACATCGAGCGAAGGCAAGCAGCTATTCCTTGCGACTGCCCAACAGGGAATCGCAGCTGACGAGCGCCACGGAATCGTCCTCCCCGCTTGAGCCGTCGTCGTGCAGCCGAACGCCGGTACGCTGGGCTGAGTACGTCATGCCTCCCGATGCGGCGACATTCTGGGCTCTCGAGGCCGCTCCTACCCCCTGGGGAGACTATGGCGATGTCCTCGTTCACGGCATGTCGGCGCATCTCGCGCGTGTCGGGGGGCGACGTCGCCGTTTACGGGCCAACCCCTCCAGATCGTCACGCTCCGAACTCCCAAAGCGTAGGGTCAGAGCAGCTGGCCGCCCAACATCCAATTGAAGCCGACAGGTGCCACGGGAACCTCCTCGAGTCGCCTAAAACGTCCCCTTGGTAGCGCCTGCAGCCCAATTGGGCTACCGCGGGTTCGCCTGAACAGGGGCGGCCCCGCCCGCCTCCCCGGCAGAGTGCCCACACCGGTCCGGCGCCTCGAGCTCGCGACACGCACTCCCTTCGGACACGCCTCGCCGCGTTCGCGTCCCGTTCCCAGGACTGAACCGGACTGTTCAACAGGAATTGCAGCTCACGCGCGCCACCGAAAGGCAATCCCGAGTCTGAACCGTCCCCCTGGTGGCGCTTGGAGCTGAATTCCGGTACGTTGAGCAGACAGAGTCCCGTGAGCGAGATCGTCATCATCAACGGCCCACCGGGCGTCGGCAAGACGACGGTCAGCCGGTGCCTCTCGGCGCTCCTACCAGGGACGGTATGCATCGAGGGCGATCGGCTGCGCGCCTTCGCGCCCGAGGAACCCCGCCGGCACCTTGGTGGAGGCTCGACCTTTCGCGCCGCGTCGGCACTCTCTCGAGCCTATCTTCAGATGGGCGCGCCGCGCGTGCTGTTCGACTACGTATTCCTGCGACGCAGTCACGTGCAGTATTTTTGCGACTCAGCTGTAGAACTGAAGGTCTTCCTGTTCACCTTGTGGGCAGATCTCGATTTGGTTCG
>JAXLYP010000042.1:0-70944 GCA_046351395.1 Polyangiaceae bacterium | reverse complement strand
CCCTCTGGTGGTTTCGGCAGTCTGTTTGGGGGCCTCGCTCGCGGGCTCGCTTGGCTTCGTTCGCTCGTCCCGGGGTCAACGGGGGGGTGCACCCCCTCCGACGCCTCCCCTTGTTCTGGGGCTCGCGCCCCCTCCGACAGGGGCCTCGTGTGCGGCGTCGCGGGGCTCATTTGGACACGTTGTCGGGGGTGCCGTGGACGTTGATCTTGTCTTTGGTCTTGAGCTTCATGTCGCCGGTGATGGTGATCTTCGACGGCGTCATGTCGATTTTGAGGTCGCCTTTCTCCAGGTGGACGCTCTTCAGGGCGGTGATTTCGATCTTCTGACCGCGGAGCTCGACTTTGTCTTTCGCGTCGAACGTGGCGTTGCCGCCGATGGTGACGGCGGCTTCGCGCGCGGAGGTGGTGATGTCTTTGCCGGCTTTGCGGGAGATCATCGCGCCGACGAGGCGGACGAACTTCCCCGTGCTGTTCGTGTTGAGCGACTCTTTGGCTGCGACGAGGACGCGGGCGCCGCCTGCGACCTCGGCGAGGATCTTCTGGGCGCTGACGGAGACATTGCCTCCCGCGAGGGCGATGATCGCGGCGCCCACGCGCTTCTTCGCGAGCTCGGTGACGGCGCGGTTGATCTGGCCGCTGAGGAGGCTCTCGAGGGAGGGGGGCTTGATCGCGTTGGTGAGCGACGCCTTCAGCGACTCGGGGGACGGTAGAGCGGGCTTGAGGGCCGCGCCGATGGCCTTCGGCGCGGCGGCGGGCTGTTTGGCGGCGGCAGCGAGCGCGGCCTTGGGATCGGGCTTCGAGGGCAGGGCGCTCTTCGCGGCGTCCACCAGCTGGTCGAGGGGGTTCGGCGGGGGCTTGATCCCGCCCGCGATCGTGAGTCGCACGCTCCCGACCTTCTCCGTGTCCGTTCCACCCACGTCGAGGAGCACCGCGTTCTTCACGGAGATCGTCTCGTTCCCACCGATCGTCTCGACGCGGTTACCCTCGACCAGCTGGTTCTCGTCCACGTCGACTGTGCGCTTCAGGTCGATGCCGATGTCGACCTTCTGTGTCTTGTGGACGTGCCGTGACACGGCGAGCCCGGCGGTCACGCGCTCGTCGTGGCCGACCCACTCGCGCTTGTCGTGCTGCACCTCGATCGCGTGGTCGCGCCACGCGAACATGTACATCTGCTCGGCGCCCGACGTGTCGTCGAGGCGGATCTCGTTGAACCCTTCTTTCCCGGGGTACGTCTCGGTCCGGATGGTCATGACGTTCTGCTTCTCGGGCTGCGCGTACGTCGGGACCATTTGTCCATTGATCATCCGCGCGATCGCGACGGGGCGATCCGGATCGGAGTCGACGTACGTGACCGCGACCTCCCAGCCGACGCGCGCGAGCGTCATGGAGGTCGACGTCTCCTGGAGGACGCGGATCCACCGAGAGTCCTCGTCCGTCCCCTTCGCCTCCCGATCCCAGTGGAACTGGACCTTGCACCGGCCGAGGTGGTCGGTGTGGATCTCCTCGCCCACGGGGCCGCGCACCATCGCGGTGTCGTAGCCGCCCACTTCGGGCCGTGGCGTCACGGGCCTCGGGCGGAACGGCGTGGACTTCGGGATCGCCTCGAATCGGTTCGCCCCGCGCGCGTCCTCGACGTCGTCGTACGTGTGCGTGACCTCGGTGACGAAGTACTCGCCCGAGAACCCGATCCCGTCCGCGTGATCGACGGATATCGTTCGGCACGGACGGAGATCCACGAACGACGTCTGACCGCGGATCGCGCGCTTCTCCGACTCGAACGCCTCGACGCGCTTCTTCGCGATCGCCTGGCCCTGGTCCGGCGTGCGGTAGCCGCTCGGATAGTCGTAGACCTCGAGGAGCTCGTCGCGCGCGCCTTTGGCGGATTGGATGAGATCGACCGCCGGTGTCTTCCAGTTGTAGTCGTTCACCGTCGCTCGGCCCGAGTCGACGCGCGTGAGGCGCGAGAGCGCGAACAACGCCTCGTCCCCGTGAGCGAGCGCGCCCGCGGATCGGACGAGGGAGAGCGGCGCGTGCGCCCGGAACGGGGCGGCCGCGGCGCTCGTGTCGCGCACGACGAGGGTGTCCTCGTCCGTCGCTTCGTAGAAGAACCCGTCCGTCTCGGCGAGGCGGGAGACGAAGTCGAAGTCGCTCTCGCGATACTGGACGGTATACGGGAGGCTCGCAGGATCCGCGGCGAGTTCGAACGACACGTCGACCTTGCCGCGGAGCACGGCGGCGATGATTTCCTTCGAGGACTGGTCCCGGAACTTCCGCGTGTTCTTCGTGAGCTTCAGGAAGTCGAACGACGAGCGGAGAGAGAGCTCGTAGACGTTCACTCCCTTCTTCACGCCGAGGTACCTCACGCCGCGGATCCGCAGGCGAATCGTGCGCACCGGCGCGTCGTCCCGCGTCCACGTGAGGCCCACTTCCTCGTCGATGGCCGCCGCGAAACCTGGATCGACGCCCGCGGCGTGCAGCTCGACGACCGCCTCGGTGGGCTCGCTCACGCGCTCCCGGACCGTCGCGCGCATCACGGGCAGCGCGCCGAGCGCCCCGCCGGACATCACCATTCTGAGTCTGCGCGCTTCAGCCATGTGCGGAGCCTCTCGGTTGGGAAGAGCGCGAGCCACGGGCTCTCTTGCGCGAACGCCGGAACTACGGGGCCACTACGGACGAGGTGCGAGGTGGTTGCACATTCTCCGGAAGAGATCCGTTCGCGAGGATGCGAACGGAGCGGAGTTTCTCCCATTTCATGGGAAGAGGGACGTGCGCGATGAACCCGAGCTCGATCACGCGCTCGTCGAGATCGACGACGACGCGCGAAAGCGGCGCCGGGTACGAGTCGCCCGTCCCGCCGCGGATCTCGGTGACGACGTCGATCCCGTACGCGGGGATCTCGAGGTGGATCTCGTCGTCCCCACCGAACCCGAGGAGCACGATCCCGAGCGGGAGCGTGAGGTGCGTCGCCGAGCGTTGCTCGGGTCGCACGGCGGAGTGGTAGCGCGCGTCTTGATCGCGAGGCGCCGCGGGCGCTCGGGTCCGCCGCCACGCATCGTCGTAGGTCCCCGCGAGGTCGCGCCGCGGTGCCCATGCGAAATCGATGGGCGCGAAGCACCCCGCGGCGGCGTGGAGGCCGATTGGATGCGCGGGTTCGAGGCGGTGCGCCTCGACGCCGACGAGCTTGTCCGGATCGACCGCGAACCCGCGGCCGATGGGGTTCTCGGCGACGCGGTGCTGTGGCTCACCCGGCTCGTACCCTCCATAGCAGTGGTCGAACCGGAGCGGCGTCGACACCACGTTCGCGGCGGGACCAGGCCGCACGCCCGCGGGTGACTTCATGTAGACGCGCGGGCCGAAGAGCCGCACCGCCTTCTTCACCGTCCCGACCTGCATCGTCAGCAGCTTGCTCTCGGCGGGGACGCGGCTCGGGTGCGCGGTGCCGACGAGCGCGCACTCCGTCCCCGGAAACGGGAGAGAAAAATCGCGCGGGTAGCGGACGCCACCCGCGGGATCGGCGCTCTCGAACCGCCGAATCGGGCGCGCCGCGAGGCGCAGCGCCCGCTGCTCGGGCGCCGTGGGATCGAAGCGAAAGGACAGCTTGGAGACGACGACGAGGACGGGCAGACCGTCGTCGTTCGGGAGATCGATCGCCTCCGCGATCGTGAGGCTCCGGTTCTCGAGGCGCTCCCAGGTCATCGATCGCCTCCCTGAACGTGCGTCGACGCGCCCAGCTCTCGAAGCCCTTTGCCCTGCGTGGCGACCCACCCGTGGTGGTCCACGTCGAGCGGGCGGCCGAGGAGGACCGCGAGTCCGCGCGCCGCGCGCGAGCGATCCCGCATGGGCGCGTTCGGGTCGGCGAGCTCCGCGAGGGCGACGCCTCGATCGAGCCGCGCGCCGTGTCGCAAGCGCTCCGCGAGGGGAGGGGGGACGAACGCGCGCACGCGCGCGGAGAACGCGCCGACGTCGATCCCGTCGGGGCGCTCGGGCGTCGGCTCGGGGAGCGGGACGCCGGTGATGCGTTCGAGCGCGCGCGCGGCGGCCTCTGCGCCTCGCGGCCGAGTGGGGGCCTCGAGGATGCTCGTGAGCGGAGCGACCAGCGCGGGGGACCCATGATCCGCGAGGCTCTCGATCACGTCGTCATGCGTCCGCGCGGCGGCGACTAGCGCCTCCTCGTCGCGCGCCTTGCCGAAGTGCGCGAGGGCGCGCGCTGCCGCGCTCGCGAGCTCCTGCTCCGCGGGCGTCGCGCGATCGGCGGCGCCGCGCGCGAGGCATCGACGCAGGTGCTGCGGTCCGGCCTCGGCCCCGCGCATGCCGAGGACGAACGCGGCCTCGACGGAGGCGCCGGCTCGGTCGAGGAGCGGGAGAATGAGAGGAGCGGCCTGCCCGGCGTCGGCGCGCCCGAGGCAGCGCGCGGCGAGGCTCGCGATCCGATCGCTCGGGTGGTCGAGGAGCGCCGCGATCGCGCCGTCCGCGCTCGCGAGCTCGGGGAGCGCCAAGCGACGCGCGGCGGTGAGGCCGATCTCGAGCGCGAACGGGCGGTCGTCCTCCTCGAGGAGCGTGAGGGCGACGCGCCCACAGCGCGGGTTCGAGCCGAGCGCGAGCGCGTCGATCGCGGCGGGCGCGGCGCCCGCCGGGAGCTCGAGGATCGCCTGACGGAGGCGGCTCGCGGCGTGGTCTCCGTCGGTGCACGCGAGGAGGAACAGCGCGGCGAACCACTTGCCCTGGTCCAGCACCGGGAAGTCGCGCGCGATGCGGAGCGCGAGGTCCTCGACGTCCACGCGCGCGCGACCGCGCCGGTACGCCGCGCACGCGTCGAGGGCGAAGAGGAGGCGCCGCTCGAAGCTCGACGCGCTCGTCCAAGGCATGTCGTCCTCGGGGCGCCGGAGCATCGACATCGCCGCCACCTCTTCGAGCGCGTCGCGCGCCGAGCGCGCGAGCTGATCCGTCGCGTGGCGATCCCGATCGAGCGCGCCCCGCGCGTCGCGATCGTCCGGGTGCAAGCTCGGCGTCTCGCCGCTCGGGACGAGGAACGCGGACGCTCGCGTCGGAGCGGCCGCTCGTGATGCGCTCGCGGCCGACTGGAGGCTCGCGAGGCGCACGACGGAGGGCTCGAGCTCCGCGAGCGAGTCCGCCGTGCGCGCGAGCTCCGCGCGCTCGGGCGCTCCGAGGTGCTCCGCGGCCGCGCGGAGCGCGGCGAGCGTGGCGTCGAACGCGGGGATCCACCCGTCCCCGCGCGCTCGATCGCGGAAGCTCGAGAGCGCGGACGCCGCGTCCGCGAGAGGCGCGGACTCGGCGGAGGTGGGCGCGCGTCGCGCGCGCCAGGACTGAAGCACGCGAAGGACGACGTCGACGCGCTCGTTCACCCGTTCGGTGTCGCTCTCCATGGGACGCTCCCGCCGCCGCGAAGATACCGATCTCCCCCTCTCTCGTCACCGCGCGGCGGTCGGTGAATGCGTGCTCGCGCCGCGAAGCGCCCCATCTCAAGTGTCGCAGCGTCGCCCCGGTCCCGAGTCGCGCGTGTACGCTCCCGAGCGGAGGTCGTCATGCGCACTCGGCTCACGTGTTTCTCCGCTCTCGCCTTCGGACTCTTCGCGGTGGGCTGCGACGACGCGGCGACGTCGGGCAGCGCCACCTCGGGGACCGCGACCACGACGGGCACGGGCAGCATGACGAGCGCCTCGAGCGCCTCGAGCATGGGCTCGTCGATGGGGACGGGCGGCGCCGGTGGCGTGCCGAACCCGCTCACGAACCCCGAAGACGGGCCGCCCGCGGGCAATCCGAACGGGACCTGCTCCGTGCCGAGCGAGGCGGGCCTCGCGGACGTGTCGAACCCCAAGACGGTCGTGGGGGACGGGACACCGGCGAGCTGCACCGGCGCCGCGGTGATCGACGCTGTTGCGAAGGGCGGGGTGATCACGTTCGCATGCGGCGACAAGCCGCTCACGATCACGCTCGATCAGCCGGCGAAGATCTTCAACGACACCGGGCCCGAGATCGTCATCGACGGGGGCGGCTTGGTCACGCTGAGCGGCGGCGGGAAGAACCGCATCCTCTACATGAACACGTGCGATCCGGATCAGCACTTCACGACGGACCACTGCCAGGATCAGGACCACCCGCGCCTCACCGTCCAGAACATCACGTTCGTCGACGGCAACTCGAAGGGCGAGGCGGAGTTCGACGGAGGCGGCGCGATCTGGGTCCGCGGCGGCCGGTTCAAGCTCGTGAACACGCGCTTCTTCAACAATGTCTGCGCCGACACGGGCCCGGACGTCGGGGGCGCGGGCGTGCGCGTCTTCAGTCAGTTCCAGGGTCTACCCGTCTACGTCGTGAACACGACGTTCGGCGGCGCGGACGGGTTCGGCAACACGTGCTCGAACGGCGGCGGGATCAGTAGCATCGGCGTGAGCTGGACGATCATCAACAGCCTGTTCTCCCACAACAAGGCGATCGGGAATGGCGGCAATCCAGCCCAATCCGGGACCCCGGGCGGGGGGAGCGGGGGTGCCATCTACAACGACGGCAACACGATGACGCTCACGCTCTGCGGCACGGACATCGAGCACGACGAGGTCGTCCAACACGGGAGCGCGATCTTCTTCGTGTCGAACGACCACTCGGGCAACATCGTGATCGACAAGTCCGTGATCACGAAGAACACGGGGGGCTCGTGGTATCCCATTTACCCCCAGATCTCCTGTCACGACGACACGTCGATCACGGTCACGGACTCGACGATCGCCGACTGAACCCTCATTTGTCTGCGTCCGCGTCGGAGCCCTCCGCGTCCGTATCCACGGAGCGGACGTCGACCTCGAGCGTGCCGCCGAGGATCGCCGCGTAGCGCTTGGTCATCGCGATGACCTCGTCCATGTCGGCGAGCTCCATCACGACGAACCCGCCGAGCAGCTCCTTGGACTCGGCGAACGGACCGTCCTGGATGCGGAGATCGTTGTTTCGGAAGAACAGGCGCTTCGCGCTCGAGCTGGGCCTCAGGTTCACCGTGCGCTGGAGCACGCCCGCCTTCGTCATCTCCGTCTTGAGTCGCGTCAGCTCGGACTTGAGCTTCGGGCTTCGCCCGCCCGCCTCGGTCGCGGCGTCCGCCTTGTCGATGAGGAGGAATTGGAGCGGAGGGTTCTCGGGCGCGGGCATTACCCCGAGGTCCCACGGCTCGTTCACCTTTCCGATCTCGAGCTCGCCGTCGCCGAGGATCTTTCCGTACCTCTCGGCCCAGCCGAGCGCCTCTTCACGCGTCTTGACCTTGAGGAGCAGCGTCGCCGAGGGGAGCTCGTGCTCCCCCTGGTAGGGCCCCTGCTTCTTCGTGCACTGCCCGCCGCGGAACACGAGGCGCGTCCGCGTCTTGCTCCCCGCGAGGCCCGCGCCATCGAGGAAGCGACCCGTGCTCGCGAACTCTCCGATGAACTCGCCCATCTTCGCGACGAGCTCCATCGGCGGCAGCTCACCCGCCTCGGTCTTCGGGTCGTTCTTGTGCATGATCATGAATTTCATCGATGACTCCTCGCGCTGTGCGCCGGCCTCTCCGGCGGTTCGAAGAGGCGACGCGCGAGGCATCCCCCGGATCGACAGGCGCGGCGATCTTTTTGTAAGTACATGAAATGATTGCGATCGTTTGCGCCGTTGGCCCTTTGTTGGGCCGGGAGCCCCCAAACGGTCGGGATGGCGAGCGAGGCTGAACACAGCAAAGCGTCGCCCCGCTGCGCTCGGGTTGCGCGTCCGAGATCGCTCGGGGATGCTTCGCGGTCACTTCGACTGAGGGTTGGGAAAACCGATGCTTGGCTTCTTGTTTGGGCCCGCGGGTGGTGTCGCGCTCACCGACGAGAAGATCGGGAGGGGGGACTACGAGCATGCGGTGGACCTTTTCTTCGTCGCGTGCGCCGCTTCGAACCCCTGGGGGTGCCACGACCTGGGCCTCACGCTCATCGAGCACCTCGCGCGGGAGCAGGAGGCGGGGCTCGACGCCCTCGAGCTGGCATGCCCTCGATTGCCTCTGTCCTGCAACGAGATGGGGCGTCTGCTCGAGCAAGGTCGGACGGTCGAGCGTGACGTCGTCCGTGCGGCGGCCGCGTATCGAAAAGGGTGCGACGCGAGCTACGGGAAATCCTGCGTCCGGCTCGCGAATCTCATCCGCGGCGGCGTCGTGCCGGGGGGCGACGTCGAGGTGTCCACGCTCTCCGAGAGGGCGTGCGAGCTCGGGGACGGGGACGGGTGCGCCAACGCCGGCATCGCTCGTCGAGCGACGCCGGAGGAAGCGATCGCGCGCTTCGAGAAGGGGTGCACACTGAAGTCGGTCGCGGCGTGTGACCAGCTCGCTGAGTATTTCACGACCGGAGAGTTCGTCCCCGTGGACGACGTGAGAGCGGTCGCGGCGCGAGCGAAGGCCTGCGCGCTCGGCCACCTGGCATCCTGTCCCGGCGCGGGGGATCCGCCCGCCTACGAGTGAGCGTGACCGAGGCTCGCCGCGCGCGTCGGCGCCCGGTGGGTTTGGGATCGCTCCTTGCCCGAGGTAAGCTCGCCGGAAGCGGATGTTCTCGGGTCGGCGCGCCATAGAGCTACTCGTCTATGCGCTGATCCTGGGCGCCGCCGTCGCCTCGTTCTTCGGGGTCCGCGAGCTCGGCGCGGGGCTCGTGGCTCCGCTCGCGCCCGAGGTCTCGGCGGCCGGCGGGGCGGCGGTCGACGTGTTGCCGCGGGTGCTCCTCGCGCTCGTCGTGATCCTGGTCGTGTCGCGGGCCCTCGGGTGGCTCTTCCGCTACCTCCAGCAGCCCCCCGTCATCGGCGAGATCGTCGCGGGGATCGCGCTCGGGCCTTCGCTGCTCGGCAGAGCCGCGCCCGACGTCGCGCGGTGGGTGCTGCCGGACGCGATCGCGCCTTCGCTGAAGATCGTCGCGCAGGTCGGGGTCGTCCTCTTCATGTTCGTCGTGGGCCTCGAGCTCGACACGTCCGTGATCCGGAGGCGCTAGCGCCTCACCGTCGCGATCTCCCACGCGAGCATCGTCGCGCCGTTCGTCCTCGGGTGCGGCGCGGCCCTGCTCGTGTATCCGCGCGTCGGCACGGCGGGCGTCCCGTTCACGACCTTCGCGCTGTTCCTCGGCGTCTCGATGTCCGTGACGGCCTTCCCGGTGCTCGCCCGCATCCTCGGCGACGCGGGCCTCTCGCGGACGACGCTCGGCGTGATCGCCCTCTCGTGCGCCGCGATCGACGACATCACGGCGTGGTGCCTGCTCGCGGTCGTCGTCGCGGTCGCGGGGCACGCGCCCTCCGCGGCGCTCCTCACCGTCGGCCTCGCGCTCGTGTTCGGCGCCGTGGTCGTGTTCGTCGCCCGGCCGATCGTCGTGCGGGCCGCGCGCCGGCTCGAGCTCGCGCCGACGATCGGCAAGGGCGCTGTGACCGCGATGTTCGTCGCGCTCCTGGTGTCGGCGCTCGTGACGGAGTGGATCGGGATCCACGCGCTCTTCGGCGCGTTCCTCCTGGGCGCCGTCGTGCCGCACGACTCGCGCCTCGCGAAGGAGCTCATCGGCAAGCTCGAGGACATCGTCTCCATCCTGTTCTTGCCCGCCTATTTCGCGTTCACGGGCGCCCGCACCGAGATCGCGCTGCTCCACGGCGCGACGGATTGGCTGTTCACGGGGCTGCTCGTCGTGTTCGCCTGTGTCGGCAAGATCGGCGGGAGCTGGGCCGCGGGCCGCGCGTTCGGCCTCGACAGCCGGACGAGCCTCACCGTCGGCGTGCTCATGAACACGCGAGGCCTGATGGCGCTCATCGTCCTCAACGTGGGCCGGGATCAGGGCGTGATCTCCGGCGCGCTCTACACGATGCTCGTCCTCGTCGCCCTCGCGACGACGTTCGCGACCGCGCCGATCGTCGCCGCGCTCGGCCGTCGTACCCCCGAACCCGCGGCCACCGCGACCGAGTCTCACCCCTGAAGTCTGTCCGCCGCAAGCGGCGGCGGAATCGAGCGCCTTCGGTGCGCTCGGGGTGGTCCGCGGCAAACCGCGGCGGAATCGAGCGCATTTTCCCCTCGTGGGAAACGGTGAGCCATTCTCGAGCCCTCGTGGCTCGTACCGGTATGCCCCGTCCCCTGGCGCTGTTGCTCGGCTCGATCCTCGCGGCGATCGGGGTGGGGTGCGTCCAGGAGGTGGACCTCCTCGGCGCTGGGAGCGAGGGCACGGGCGGCGCGGGCGCCGAGCTTCGGTTCCTCGAGCTCTTCGCGGACGATCCGCTGCGGCGCACGGCGGATCTCGAGAACGGGGTGTACGGCTCCGTGCTCCAAGACGGCGAGATCCGGAACCGCAACGGCGAGCTGGATTTCGGCTGGTATCACGCGGGCGAGTTCACCGTCGGCATCCAAGGCGGGGACGCTGGGTTCATCCTGGATCTCGGGACGGACGCGGATCTCGGCCTCGCGCTCGGGAGCGGAGGCAGCGGGTTCGGAGCGCTCCACCTCTCGACCGCGGGCGGCGCGTCGACCTTCGGGTACGCCCCGGCGGACGCCGTGTTCGACGCGGGGACGGCGGACCACGCGCTCGTCGCGCAGGCGCACGTCTACGTGATCCGCATCGGACGCGCGGGGGGCGACCTCGTGTTCAAGGCCCTCGCGGCGGATCTCACGTCCCCGACGCGCGTCGTCCTCGACTGGCTGAGGCTGCGCTGAGATGCGACGCGCCGCCGTCATCGATCTGTTCGCCGTCCTCGAGCGAGCTCAGAAGGCGCGCGCCGAGGAGGCGATCGCGGACGACAAGCTCGTCGCGCGCGCGCTGGACGGCGATCGCTGGGCGGACGAGGCGATCTTTCGAAAGCACGCGCGCTACGTCGGCTCGCTCGCGGGGAGGCTCCTCCGGAGCCGCAGCGAGGCGGAGGACGTCGTGCAGGACACGTTCGCCCTGGCGCTCACCGAGCTGCCGAAGCTCCGCGATCCGGCGAAGCTGCGCGGCTGGCTCGCGCAGATCGCCGTGAGCCAGGTGCGCCGCCGCTTCCGACGGGCTCGGCTCCTCCGCGCGTTCGGCTTGGATCGGAGCGTCGAGGACCTCGGCCTCGCGGATCTCGTCGCGGGGAGCGCGAGCCCCGAGGTGGGAGCGCTGCTCGCAGAGCTCGACGACGCGCTCCGCGAGCTCGACGCAGACCGCCGGATCGCGTGGATGCTGCGCTACGTGGAGGGCGAGCAGCTCGAGGACGTCGCGGCTGCTTGCGGCTGCTCGCTCGCGACCGCGAAGCGGCGGATCACGTCGGCGGACGTCCACGTCCGCGCGCGCGTCGCGCTGGAGGACGGATGAAGCGCGAACCGCGCCTCCCGCTCCCCGTGCGCGACGTCCTCGACGACGTGCTCGACGAGCCCTCTCTCCAGCGCGCGTACGCGCGCGTGCGCGCGCGGCGGGCCGAGCGCGAGCGCTCGCCGCGAGGGCGCCTCGTCTACGTGATCGCCGCTGCGATCGCGGTCGCGATCGCGGTGTTCCTCGTGGTGCGCCCGCGCGCGCCGGGGCCCATCGCGCTCGACGGCGGAGCCGCGCTCGCGGTCCTCGAGACGGACAGCGCGCTCCTCGTGAGGCTCGACGACGGCTCGGCGATCTCGCTCGATCCGGGGGCCCGCATCGTCCCGCTCGAGAACGGAGGGCAGCGCGTCGTCCTCCTCTTGGAGCGCGGGCGCGCGCGCTTCGAAGTGAAGCCGGAGGGGCCGCGGCGGTGGCTCGTGGAGTGCGGCGCGGTGACGGTGGAGGTCGTGGGCACGGGCTTCGTCGTCGCTCGCGCGAGGTCGAGCGTGCGCGTGGACGTCGATCACGGCGTGGTGCTCGTCCGGGGCGACGCCGTACCCGATCACGTTCGGCGCCTCACCGCCGGTGAGTCGATCGAGGTCGCGACCGACGACGGGCTCCCGTCCGCTCGAGCTCCGGGCCCGGCGAGCGCCGCGATCGCGTCGGCCACCGTGACCCCTCCGGCGTCGAGCTCCAGCGCCGCGCCGAACGCGAGCGCGCCCCCTCCGTCGGCCCCACCGTGGCGAGATCTCGCGCGACGTGGAGCGTTCGCCGACGCCTACGAGCTCCTCGGCGCCGATGGAATCCGCGAGCGCGCCGCGAGCGCGAGCGCGGACGAGCTCTTCCTCCTCGCGGACGTCGCGCGCCTCTCCGGACACCCGGGGGACGCGATGGCGCCGCTCGATCGGATCCTCCGCGAGCACGCGGGCGACAGCCGCGCGTCCCTCGCGGCCTTCACGCTCGGCAAGCTCTACGGGAGCGACGCGCGAGCGGCCGCTGCCATGTTCGAGCGCGCGATCGCGCTCGGCCTCCCGTCCAGCCTCCAGAGCGACGCGCGCGCGCGCTGGGTGGACGCGTGCAGGCGCATGAACGACGTTGCATGCGAGGCGCGGGCCTCGGGGACCGCGCCGAGCCCGCCGAGCCCTTCCTCGTCCGCCGCGCGGTCGGTGCCCGAGCGATGAGCGCGCGTGCCGCCCTCCTTGGGATGTGCCTCGCCTTCGTGGTCGCGCGCTCGGCGCGCGCGGAGGAGACAGTGGGCTTTGCGCCGAGCGCGTGCCCGTCGTTCCCGTTCGATCTGCCCGCGTTCGAGGCGTTGCTCCGGATCGAGCTCGCGGAGAGCGCTGTCACGATCGGGCCGCGGGGGCGCTCGACGCTGTTCGTGGACGTC
The DNA here is from genome assembly GCA_046351395.1 of Polyangiaceae bacterium. GTDB lineage: Bacteria > Myxococcota_A > Polyangia > Polyangiales > Polyangiaceae > CAYYKK01. Next base: position 58,294 of record JAXLYP010000042.1, on the reverse strand, counting down.
GCCGCGTGCGATCCGTCGGGCGCGACGCCCGTCCTCCTCACGTTCTCCGGCCCGCCCGCCAAGTCCCGCGCGGTCGCGCTCGCGGACGTGGATGCCGCGGTGCGCGCGCGCGTCCTCGCCCTCGCGGCCGCCGAGTTCGTGAACGCGGGCATCGCGTCGCGGGAGCCCGCGCTTCCCGTGCAGTCGTCGTCCCCCGCGGCGCCGCTCCCGAGCGCGCCGTCGCCACAGCCCACGCTTCCAGTGGCGGCGCCGACCTATGGGCCGGTCCCCGTCGCACCCGAACCGAGACCGAAGATGCGCGCCTTCACGGCGGCGCTCGCGTTCGCCGTGCGCGACTTTCCGATCGACGAGACTCCGCTCACGGGCCTCGAGCTCCGGGGGTCGATCAAGCTCGTCGGTCCGCTCCGGCTCCGAACCGAGATCCTCGGGTTCTACGCGCGTGAGGACCATCCGCTCGGCGTGGTCCACCTCGCGGGTGGCGCGGGGGCGATCGGCCTCTCTCTCGGAGCCCGCGGGGATGTCGTCGGGTTCGACGTCGGCCCTCGGCTCGACGTCGGCGGGCTGCTCCTCGAGGCGCACGCGGCCCCCGGAGCCGCGCGGCTCTCGGACGACACCGCGGCGCCGTTCGTCGGTCTCGGGCTCGACGCGGAGGCCGACTTCTACCCGACTCCGGGCTTCTTCGTGGTGACGGGGATCGAGGCGGGCGGCGCGCTCGCGGGCGCCACCGGCACCGCCGGCGGCGTCCGCGTGATCGGCGCGAGCGGGCCGTTCTTCGGCCTGCGCCTCGGCGTCGGGACCGCGCCGTGAGGAGCAGGATCCGGGCGAGCCGAAGCGCGCGCGTCGGGGCTCGTCCCAGCATGAAGAGAATGATTGTCTGTCTTGCTTCGGTGGTTGGATTGTCTGCTTGCGCGGCGGAGGTCGACCTCCTCGACGGCTCCGGCGCCGACGGCGGCGATGGCGACGGCGCGAGCTCGAGCACGGCCGCGCCGTCGAGCGGCCCCGGCGCGGGGACGCCGTGCAAGTTCCTCCACGGCGAGGTCACCCTCTACGACTGGAACGGCGACCCGAGCGGCGGCTCGTACAACGACGCGCTCTTCAGCTTCGAGTTCGCGTCCAAGGACATCGACGTGAACCTGAACGACGGGGACATCCTCTATTCGTCCAACATGTTCGCCGTGAACACCGTGGTCGACGACGCATCGTTCATCGTGGATCTCGGGGACGTCCCGCTCACCAGCGTCCCCCCGACGATCGATCCGTCCGGCTATCCGACGGGCAACTGGGGCGAGCACGACGACCTCCAGGCGGTCCTCGACCACACGTACGTCGTCCGAACGATCGACGGCAACACGAAGCAGTGGGCGGCGTTTCGTGTCCTCGGCCTCGCGCCGGGCGAGAGCGTGACGATCGAGTGGATCCGCTCCTCCAACCCGGACGCACTCGTCCTCCCGTCCCAATGCCTTTGAGCGGCCGGCGCGCTCCGCTACATTCGTCGTCGTGACGCAGGACGATAGGGGTGAGCGAGCGGCGGCGCTCCTCGCCGAGTCCCTCGATCTCTACGCATCGGTCGTGGGCGTCTGCCGAGCCCGGCCGGAGGATCGCGCGTTCTTGATCGGGATCCTCCGGATCGACGTCGCGACGTTCGACGGGATCGCGGAGCGATGGCGGCGCCGGATGGAGCGCGATCCGGGGATCGCCGCGACGTTCGAGGCGCTCGCGCGGGACTACGAGTGGTCGTTCGTCGAGCTCGAGCGCGGCGCCGTCCCCGTCGTCGAGTGAGGCTCAGCGGCGACGCAGCGCGGAGAGCGCCAGCACGAGGTAGCGGCTTCCCGGGGTGTCTCGGAGCTTCACGGTGGAGAGCGGGGCGTCCGGCGCGCGTCGCACCTCGGCGATCGGTGTCGGTGCGACGGAGACGTGGAGCAGCGACACGTCCAAGTGCGCGAGGACGGTCTCGTCCACACCCGCCGCGCCCGCCACGGGTGCGAGCGGGCTCGCCCAGGGCGCACCCGGCACGGGACCCGCAGCCCGAACGTGCGGTTCCGGCAGGGGCTCGGCGAACGGGAGCGTCATCGCGTTGAACACCTCCCAGCTCGCCAATCGCGTCTCGTCCAGGTCGAATCGCCCCGCGTAGTGGGGGCTCGGAGCGCCGTCCCCGAGGACCTTCGCGGCGAAGACCAGCGGCTCGTCGGGCCGCGTGCGCGGTACGTTCCCTCGCCAGGTGAGCGTCACCCGGGGCTCGTCGCCGAACACCCGCACGAGGTCGAGCGCGACCGGAACGACGGTGCGCGACCCGTCCGCCTCGACCCGCGCGACCTCCGCGCGGAGAGAGGGGAGGGGCAGCTCGAGCGTCCCTCTCGCAGACAATCCGCGAAGGACGATCGTCTCTCTGCCCGAGAACATCCCGTCGATGCGTTGGTCGTGCGGAGCCGCGTGGAACCAACGAAAGTCGAAGCCCTGCGTGAGGTGCGCGGGCGCCTCCCGGAGGCGCTCGGCGTCCCCGACGCGCAGCAGGTTGCCGCGCCAGGGCCACGTCGGCGCGATGGGACCGAGCGCGCTCGGCCAAAGCACCGCCTCGGCGCGGCCCGAGCGGAGATCTCCGCCGCGCGGTGCTCGATGGTCGATCGGGACGCTCGACGTGCCGGCCGGGAGCGTGGCCGCGACCCGCTTGTCGAGCAGCACTCGCCGCTCGGGGAGCGGGCCGACGATCGACAGCGCGCCCTGCGCGTTGCCGCTCCCATAGATGGATCCGAAGAACAGCACCTCCCCGCGACCCAAGTACACCGCGAGATCCGACGCGTCCTCGAGGCAGGTCCCGTCCGGCGCCCAGCGGTCGTTCGCGACGATCGGCGCGGGGCCGTACGTCGGCCCGAGCCCACCCCAGTACACCTCGCTCTTCACGACGACCGTGACGAAGTGTCGGTCTCCGACGCGCCAGCCGCGGGCGGCGACCGCGCCTCCACCCTCCTCGACGAGCGTGACCGACGCGGCGGGCGACCCACCGAAGAACGGGGCCGCGCGGTCTCGGTGTTCGTCCGCTCCCACGCGGTCACGCTAGCAGGTTGTTGAAAACGGACCGAGCACGCGCGGCCTCGTCGATGCGGGCGAGGGCCTGCTAGAGCGCGGACCGGGTCGAATCACGCCGCATTCGGGACGGGCGAGTCGGCGCGCGTCGTTTGACCCGGGCCTCGGACTCATGCTACGTGTCATGCGTTCAGTTGAGAACGGAGCCGCCTTGCGGAGGACCATGCTTGCAACCCATACGCGCGTGAACGTCAGCGACCCGTCCCCGAACGGAGACAACGAGCCCGAGAGCGAACCCGCGCTCGCGCGCCCCCACCTCGAGCCCGGAGTCGCGGCGGTCCTCTCGCTGTTCGACGGTCCGCTCGCGGATCAGCGCTTTCCGGGCGTGGATCGCGATTCGCTCGCGGAGCTCGACTCGGCCGTGCGCGCGGGTCGCTCGGAGATCGACGAGGCGCGGGCCGCCTTGATGCGGGCGCAGACGGCGCTCGTCGAGCGTGAGCGAGCGCTCGGCGCGCATGAGACCGCGCTGCTCGCGCGCGCGCACCGCGCCCTCGCGTACGCTCGGATCTACGCGGAGGACGAGCCCACGCTCGCGCCGGCGATCCGAGGGATCGAGCTCCCTCCGCTGCCCGTGCGGGCGGCGGACCCGCCGAGTGAGAAGCCGGAGCCAAAGCGTCGCGGTCGCCCCGCACGCACGCGACCGGGCGCTCCCCTGTTCGAGCCCGCAGCGAGTGAGATCGCGGTCGCGACTCCCTTCTCCCCGAGCAACGACGCGGCGCCCCCTGCCTAGTTGCTAGGGCGCGCGATCACGAGGGCGGAGTCAGGAGCTCGAGCCATCGCGTCGCGAGATCCGTCCGCGACTTCGCCCCGAATTTGGCGAGCAGGGCGCTCACCTGGTTGGACACGGTCTTGATGGAGGTGCCCCGAACGCGCGCGATGTCCGCGTTGCTCGACCCTCGAAGGAGCTCTCGCAAGAGCTCGACCTCGGTGGACGTCAGCTCCGCGGCCGCGCGGTCGCTCTCGGACTTGAGCTCGCCGTTCGGGGGGAGGGCGAAGCTCACGAGCGCGAGGTGCACGCCCTTGGCCGTGAAGCGCCGAACGGAGAGCCCCGCGGGAGGAGGCAGATCGTGGTCTCGTTCGCTCATGCGTCTCCCGGCTCCTCATGGACTCGGAACGCCCTGACCGCCTCGACGCGCGAGTCGGCGCCGAGCTTCCTGGCTGCAGCGGCGAGGTGCGTGGCGACGGTCGAGACAGACAGTCCGAGGTGATAGCCGATGGTCTTGTTCGCCCATCCGCGCGCCGCGTACCCCATCACTTGCCGCTCGCGATCGCTCAGCGCGCGCGTCATCCGAGTCGACGGTTCGTTCTCCTGCGCGACGATGTAGCGCCGACCGTCGTGATCGAACTGATCCACGAGCGACCACCTGCCGGACACGAGCCCGCGCCAGACGTCGAGCGCCGCGTCGGGATCGTCCTCGCGCATGCGGCCGCGCGCTCGCTCGACCGCCTGAACGGAGCGCTTGAGGGCGTCGATCGCGTCCGCGGTCTTGGCGCCTTCCTCCGCGTGCTCGATCTTCCCGCTCGGGGCGAGGACTGCTTCGACCTTCGGGGGTGCCCGGCGGAGCCGAGCGCCGGCGGCGATGTGCGCGGCGAGCCGATTCCAGAGTCGGCGATCCGCACGGCTCGGTTCGGATTGCGTCGCGCGAGGCCCGCAGAGGAAGCACCCGACGCCCGAGGGATCGCTCGCACAGATCGTCACCGAGTCCGCGACGCCAAACGTCGCGAGCACGTCCCGGTACATGGGGAACTGCGCGATGCGAGCGCCGAGGCCGAGCTCGACGCTGGTGGTGGAGATGGGCGCGGGCTGACCGAAAAACTTGGTGGTGACGGAGGCCGGCGCCGCCGCGAACGCGATGGGGAGCATGTCCGGGAAGAGCGCCGAGTGGGGCGACCCGAGCGCCACGGGCGCCCAGATTTTCGGCGTCCCGGCGGCGCTCGCGTCATAGAGGAACGCCGCGACGCCCAGTCCTCCATCGAGCCACGGCTGGGCCATCGCGAGGAGCCCTCCCAGCCACTCGGCGTCCGTGCCGTCGGCCGAGTACGCGGCTTCGACGACCGAAATGATGTCTCGCACGCGCGAACTCATCCGGTACCTCCCCGCGAAACCGAGGAGAGCAGCGCCGGCGTGGTGCCCCAATAGTCATTTTTGTGAGGGCAGCGCGCTCGGGCCGAGCGTGCTCGAGAGGCTTCGGGCGAGCTCTGCGCGGCTCCCCAGCCGCAGCTTCCTCATCGCGCGCGACAGGGTCGACGCCACCGTGCTGATCGCGAGCCCGAGCTCGTGCGCGATGATCTTGAGCGGGCGCCCCGCCACCACCGCGCGAACCACGTGGAGCTCCCGAGGCTGCAGGGTGCGCGTGCGATCCGGCCGCGCGCCCGCCCTGTGCCGCGCGAGATGCCATCTCCGGCCGTCCCTCTCGAACACGTCGACCAGGGTCCACGAGCCGCTCCAGAGCGCCTTCCACTCCTCGAGACCATCCTCCGTCTTCTTCAGGTTGCGCGGCGACCCCGCGCCCGGGAGGAGCGCCTCCGATTCGCCCATCGGAGGCGGTGGTTCCGTCGCGCTCCACGCGACCTCAGCGGGCGGCGTTTCGGGTGGAGCGTCGGAGGAACCCGCGGCGCGGAAGGCGGGCAGGCTGGATGATCTTCGGGGGCGCGCGTCGAGTCGCATGGGCTCCTTTCAGGGAGGCCGAGCCGGCCTCTCTGCGCCCAGCGTCCGCGATCGCGCGCGGCGCGCTCCATAGGGATTTTGTCTACTCCGGCGACCCCGCCCGCTCGTCCAGTCGGGGCGCGCCCTACGGCGCGCAGGTCTCGACGCCGCCGAGCGGCGTGATCGCGACCGAGGGCGTCGTCTTCATCGCCCAGTTCCCAACCACGTCGAAGAAGTGACGATCGATTCCGCCGACCTCGATGGTCACGTCGAACACGTCGGGGGTGCTCCGCAGGGTCTCGTGCTTCGGGCAGGTGGGGCTGAAGACGCCGGGCGGGACCATCACCCCGGCGCCTTCCTCGGCGCTCGTGGGCAGATTCGGGAGCAGCCCCGCCTGGGTGCGAATGAGGCCAGCGTAGTCGTCGAGCGTCATGGACGCGGCGCCGGGCGCGACGCCGAAGCCCGCATCGAGGACGCCGCTCGAGAGCAGGCTGTCCTTCTGTCCCTGACGGACGAACATCGGCGTCGTCACGTGGTGGCGGATCAGGTGCCCTTCGTCCTCGCATCGGAACGCGTTCGCGGGGTCGTGCGCCGCGTGCCACGCCGCGCAGCTCTCCTCGGGCTCGAGCTGGTAGATGCGGGAGGCGCTCATCGCGGCCATCAGGCTCTGGTAGTCGCAGATGCCGTGCTGCAGACACGGGGAGCTCTTGTCGTAGCCGAGGGTCGATCGGTCCGGCGTGAGGATGGAGTCGATCAGCGCGACGACGTTCAAGCCGGGGTGGTTGGTCCGGAGCTGCGCCGCAACGCGATCGACGTTCGTGATGGTGCCGCTGCCCCCGGCCGATGCGCCCGCGAGGACGAACAGCTCGGCGTCGTCCAGATCGGGCATCGGCGTGGATCCGCCGTCGATCGTGAAATCGAGCAGCGGAACGCCGTCCCCCCGCAGGGTCGCGAGGGTGGCGTCCAGGATCGAAGCGCCGAGGAAGTGCATGCGAAACTGCGTCGGCGTGGTCGTTCCAGGGACCAGCGCGTCCACGACCACGTCTCGACTGCGGCCGGCGTGCGCGTCCGAGGAGCAGTAGCGCACCAGCACCTGGTTGAAGTCGCCGATCGGATTGTCGGGCCGGCGCGCGAAGATGCCGTTTTCGATCGTCCCCCCTTCGGGGGCGACGTTCGACGTCATCTGCGTCATCGAGAAGTTCGTCCCGACTCCGCACCAACGGTCTGCGCAGTCTTGTCCGGTGTTGCAGCTACCGCCGCCGAGCAGCTGGACGACCCAGCGGTTCTTGTTGGCGGCGCCGGTGAACGGCCGGAAGTAGATCACGGCCCCCGTGCCGTCGTTGCAGAGCGCGTCCGGAAACACGGTGAGGTCGAGATCGTGGCGCTCGAGGTCCTTGCCTTTGGCCATGCCGCCCACCGGGTCCGCGACGCCGCAGCTCAGCGCCTCTCCGACGGTGGGGAGACTGCTCCCGCCCCCGCCCCCTCCCGCGGCCCCCGTCCCGCTCGAGCTTTGCGCCGAGGAGGAGGACGAGGTGCTCCCCGTCCCGCCCGTCCCGTCCGCGCTGTCGCACGCGAGGAGGAGCAAACAAGGGCAGACCCTGCACATCCACGGGGTGAGCTTTGCCATCGTGTGAGTAGACACGCGCCCGCCGCGATTCGTGAAGAAACATCGCGACACCGCCCAAGGAACTCGCCATCGCTCGTGGCGTTCATCGAGACGACGCGCTTTTCCGCGCCCGTCGCGCGTCCTCAGCGGAGGGGCTTCGCGCAGCGGAAGCCGATGCCGTGCGACTGGACGGCGTTCGGCATAAAGTAACGAAACGCGGGGTCGAGCCAGGCCTCGTAGCCGCCGTTGAATCCGCCGCCGCGCATCGCGTGCTTGTCTCCGTCGCGCGCGCCCGTGGGATCCGTCTGCTCGTCGGCCGAGTACGATCCGAAATAGTCGTTCGTCCACTCCCAGACATTCCCGACCATGTCGTAGAGGCCGAACTTCGTCTTGCCCGCCTTGAACGAACCGACCGGTGCGGTGCCCGGGAATCCGTCGTCCTGGTCGTACATGCGCGCCGACTCCGACATCCCCTTCGACTTCTCCCAGGCGGAGAACTCGAGACCGGCGGCGTTCATGTGATCCTTGTCATTGCCGATTTGGTCCCCCCAGGGGAATTTTCGCCCGTCCGAGCCGCGCGCCGCGAACTCCCACTCGGCCTCCGTCGGGAGTCGGCCGCCCTTGTTCTTGCAATAGGCAGAGGCGAGATCCCAAGTCACGCAGTTGATGGGATGGTTCTCGCGCCCGGGCTTGTCGAAATTGCAAAACTCCGAGTACGCCGTGACGTTTCGCTGATAGTCGGCCTCGCTCAGCTTCTCCGGCTTGGGGTATTCGGGCGCGGTCCGCGCCCGCTTGCAGCCCCCGGCGTCCGAGCACTCCTTGTACTCCTTCGCCGTCACCTCGTAGATGTCGATGCAATAGGGCGAGAGCGTGACCTTGTGCGCGGGTTGGGAGATCGTCAGCGCCGGGACCTTCTCCTGATTGTCTGTCCCCATGAAGAACTGCCCCCCGGGGACGAACGCCATGTTGCTCGGGCACGACTCCGGGCCGATGGGTGGCGGCGTGGCGGAGGCGGAGCCACTCGGCGCCGCGGCGACGAGCGAGCTCGGCTCGGCGGAGGCGGTCGTTACGGGCGCGGTCGATTTCTTGAGCACCCCAAAGTAGAGACCGGCCGCGCCTCCGCCCAGCACCAGCATGCCGATGAGCGCGAAGAGGACGACGTTGCTCCCGCTCTTCTGCGGGGTGGCGGGGGCGGCGACGGGGACGTTCGTGGGGTTCGGGTTCGACGGCGCGGCGCCGGCGCCCACGCCCGTGGGTGGCGTTTGGACCGGCGTCCGCGGGCCCGTCTGACCGTAGGAGTAGCCCGACGCGGGCATGCCCCCGGGGATGCTGAGGCGATCCGGAGCGCCCCCTTGGCCCTGCGGGAGCCACGTCGGCTCGCTGGGGTAGACCGACTTGCGCAAGGCGGACCAGAACTCTCCCGCGGTGCGGAACCGGTCTTTCGGGGAGATCGCGAGCGCCTTGGCGAACACCGCCTCCACCGCGTCGTTCACGTTGATGCCGAACGCCCGCGGCGTGGGCCGCACCATCGGATCGCGGCTCGCGACCGCGAGCTGGAGGTAGTCGTTGCCCTGGAGCGCCGGGACGCCGCCGCGCACCATCTCGACCATGATCAGCGCGAGGGCGAACACGTCCGTCCACGGGCCCGTCGCGCCGTGCGTCCGGCTGAACTGCTCGGGTGCGCCATAGTTCGGGGTGAACGCGGTGATCTCCTGGCCCGTTTGCGCGAGGGCTGTCGCGAGCTGCGCGTGCTCCGCCATCACCTTCGCGATGCCGAAGTCGAGGATCTTCATGAACGCGTTGGGGCTCCGCGCGTCCCCGATGACGAACAGGTTCGCCGGCTTGATGTCTCGGTGAGCGATGTTCAGCGCGTGCACGGTGTCGAGCGCGGACGCGACGGGCTCGAAGAGCGCCATGACCTCGTGGAGCTGTCGGGCGGGTAGACCGATCCCGTTCTCCGCGGAGAGCACGACGTCGAGCGATCGGCCCTCGAGCCACTCGAGGACCATGTAGGGAACGGTCGATCCGTCGCGCGCCTGAAACGTCCCCACGTCCCGCGCCTGCACGATCGCGGCCGTCCGGCTGGACAAGCTCGTCATGAGCTTGCCCTCCTGGATGAACCCGCTGAGGAGCTCCTCACGCATCTTCGGCGGGACGTTCGCGAGCACCTTGAAGCACTTGAGCGCGACGGGCTGCTTCCAGATGATGTGCTCGGCGCGGTACACCACGCTGAAGCCACCCTCACCGATGACCTGGTCGACGCGGTATTTCTCGGCGACGACCGTCCCGGCGATGCCGAGGGAGTCCTGGAGGTGCGGGCGGTTCATCTGCTCGGGCATGCTACTCGCTTTCGATTCCACCGGCCCACACCGCGTCTACCCGCCCACACAGGCGGGCCTAAACCGCGGCCCCCAAGAGGATCTTCCGCTCAGCGAGATCCGCGAGGAACTTCGCGGCGTCCTCGAGCGGGAGCGCGCGCGACGTCTCCGTCGCGGCGCGCTCGAGGCCCTCCTTGAGCGTCGCACCGCCGAGCCAGGCCCGGGTCGCCGCGGCGGCGAGCTCGGTGAGCTCGAGGTGACGGATGTCGTACGCCTCGTCGCGATAGACGAGCAACCAGGTGGCCTTCGGCTCCAATGTCCGCTGGGGATCGTCCGCGAGGAGGTGCACTGGGTACGCATACGTGTCGAGGCGGGCGGCGGTATCGAACACAAGCGCACGATCGATCGCGAGGGCGGGGAGGAACCGGGGCGCCGGATCGGGATCGCGCGCGGCCGAGACCTCGTACGCGAGGAGCTCGTGCCGCGCGAGGTCCACCGTCCACGGTGGAAGGGTCGGATCGGCCGCCCATCGGGCCCGCACCGCCTCGAGGAACTCGAACGCCGCGTCCAGCATGTAGTGGGACAGGGGCATCCCCCGATCGAGGAACGCCGCGATCTCCTCGTCGAACCGCGGTCCGAGGAGAGCCGCCGTTTCGCCCATTTCGTTGCGGATCGCCGCGCGGAAGTTCCCCCGGACGAGCGTCCGATAGAGGAAGAAGCGCTTCGGCCCGAGCGCCTCGATCGCAGCTCGATCCTTCGGGTCGAGGTCGAAGCGCGACAGGAACGCCCCAAAGTCGTCGACCGTGGGCACGCTCGACTCCGCGAGGCTGCCCGCCAACGCGGCGATCACCGCCTCGAACCGCGAGGGCTGGCTCGCCGAGGTCACGCGCGCCTCGCGAGGCCAGCGTCCGCCGCGGCCCGGACGCGACCGAGCTCGTCCGACAGGGTGTCGAGCGCCGGGATCGCGTGATCCCGCTCGAGCAGGACGGGCACGTCCCCGACCCGCTCCATCGTGAACGAGAGGAGGTCGAAGACGGGATCGACGACGTCCGCGCCGTGCGTGTCGATGATCGCGTCGTGCTCGGGGCGATGCTCGTGGCCGGCGACGTGGATCTGGACGACCCGATCGAGCGGCAGGCGTTCGATGAAGGCGCGCGCGTCGAACCCGTGGTTCAACGAGTTCACATAGACATTGTTCACGTCGAGCAGCAGCTTGGCATCCGCCCGCTCTAGGATCTCCGCGATCATCTCCGCCTCGTCCACCTCGCGATCGCCCGGGATGAGGTAGTAGGAGATGTTCTCGAGGGCGATCGGGACCCCGACCGCGTCCCGTGCGCGCATCGCCCGCTCGGCGACGTGCTGGGCGGTGGCGCGGAAGAGCGGGAGCGGGAGCAGGTCGTGGAAGACGCGGCCTCCCGCTCCCGAGAAGCAGAGGTGATCGCTGTGGAACGTCGCCTTCGAGCGCGCGACGAACGCGCGGAGCTCGCGGAGGTAGGCGCCGTCGAGCGGATCGACGCCGCCGAAGTCCATCGTCAGCCCGTGCGAGAGGATCGGATAAACCGCTTGGACCGTCTCCAGGGACGCGGGGAGGTAGCCCCCGCGCCGCATGAAGTTCTCCGGAGCGACCTCGAAGAAATCCACGTTCGGGATCCGCTCGCCGGCCCGGCAGAGCTCGAGCACGTCCTCCAGGAAGTCGAAGCGAAGGCCGAGTCCGACCGTGCTCACGACGACGACGGCGCGGGCGCGCTCGGTGCGCCCCTCCCCAACGCCGATCCGCTCGGCGCCGCCGATCCCCGAGCGTGCGCGCTCGTCTCGGGGAGCTCGGTCATGTTGATCGGAGAGTAGGGGCTGCTGCACCCCACGAGGAGCGCGAGCGCGCCGACGCAGCGCTTCACTTGCCGTACGGGGACGCGCTCGTGGCGGCGCTCGGGGCCGCCGAGGCGGACGGGGCCGCGGACGCCGACGATGAGCCGACGACCGCGAGCGGCGTCGGATCGGGGGGCGGCGGCGTGGTGCTGAGGGGCATCCCCTCGGGCTTCATGACGATCTCGAGCTCGATGGGGGCCTCCTTCGCGACCTTGCTGGAGAGCGCGTCGAGCGTCTTCGTGAGGAACGAGCCGAACGCGTCGCGCGGCTTCACCTCGTACTCCGCGAGGTTGATCGGGATGGGCGCCTTCGTCTTGATCGTGGCGCTCACGATCTTGTCGCCGTCCATCTTGAAGGCCACCTCGAGGTCGACCGCGACCTTCTCCTTCGTGTGCTGGTGGAGCAGGAGCGTGCCCTCCGCCTTGATCTGCACCGTGCGCACCGCGCCCGTCATCTTGCTCACGTCCTTTTGCGAGGCGGACGTGATCGAGGTGATCTTGTACTCGGCGCGCGCGTTCTTGCGGCGCACGTCCTCCGGGCGCTTCTCGTTCGCGGTGAGCTCGAGCCAGTCCCGCGCGTGCTCGTTCTGCTTCGGGCTCTTCTGCTCGCTCTGGAAGTCCTTGTCGTCGTCGCTCTTCACGCGCTGGAAGAGCTCGAGCTTGTCGAGGTCGACCGCGATGGTCCCGGTGGTCTGCGTGAGATCGCTCGGATCGATGAAGAGGTCCCCGGACGTCGCGCCGGCGGCGCGCCCGCGGATCTTCTCGCTCGGCGCCTCCATGACGAACGTGACCTTGCTCTCGTTCGTGTCGATCACGAACTTCTTGTTCGTCGCCGACTTCGGCGCGCTCGAGCCGAGCGTGCTGCCGGTCGCGGTCGGGTTGACCTTCACGTCGGAGCCACAGCCGCTCACGGTCGGGACGAGGCATGCGAGCCCGAACAGCGCAACGAATCGATTCATCGGTATCTCCGTGGTTGAGCGGGACTCCGCAGCGGTCGCGGCGGGTGGTGTAAGGCTCGACCGGACGATACGCCTCTCTCCTGCCAAGTTTCAACGTGCGCGTCTCGGCCGCACTCGCTAGCGTGGCCGCCGTGGGTCTGGCCCCGGCGCGCCCCCTCTCGATCGTCCTCGCGCTCGCCGCGCTCGGTTGCGGAGACGGGCGGGCCGAGGCGTGCGCCAAGAGCTGTCAGTGCGGGACGCTCGGGCAGTGCGACGCCTCGCCCCAGGGCTCCGCGTGTGCGCCGTCGAAGCCGGAGCACTGCGCGCAGTCCTCGATGTGCAAGCTCGTGGGGCACTGCACCCTGAAGGCGGGCCGGTGCGTCGCCGGCTCGGACGAGGACTGCGAGCGGTCGAAGGGCTGCGAGACGATGAAGACCTGCACGCTCGAGGGGGAGGTCTGCGTCGCGCCGCCTCGCCCGCCCCCGTCGGCGCGCCCGAAGCCGCGCGGCATGCCCTGACGCGCGGAGCGGAGAGCCCGCGCCTTTGCGTGTTCGAAGCAAACGGAGCGCGAAGGTCGCTCGACCTCCGCGCTCCATGTTCATGGTGTGTCTCCGCCGATCAGTCGAGCGGCTTCTCTCCACCCCCCGACGAGCCACTCGAAGGCGCGATGTCCGGCATCGACTCCAGCGCGGCGGCGAGCACCTCGCGCATGTCCTCCGCGAGGATGAACGTCATGTCGTGGCGCACGTCCTCCGGCACGTCGTCCAGATCGCGCTCGTTGTCCTTCGGGAGGACGACGCGGCGGATCCCCGCGCGGTGCGCGGCGAGGACCTTCGATTTGATCCCGCCCACGGGCAGGACGCGCCCGCGGAGCGTGCATTCCCCGGTCATCGCCGTGTCGGGCCGCACGCGCCTCGACGTGAGGAGCGACGCGAGCGCGGTGAAGATCGTGACGCCCGCGCTCGGTCCGTCCTTCGGGACGGCGCCCGCGGGCACGTGGAGGTGGAGATCCGCGTCCTCGAGCGAGTCCGCCGTGATCCCGAGCGCGTCGGCGTGGCTGCGCACGTAGGTGAGCGCCGCGCGCGCCGACTCCTTCATCACGTCGCCGAGCTGACCCGTGATCTCGAGCCGGCCCTTCCCCTTCATCTTGGACGTCTCGATGAACAGGATGTCCCCGCCGACCGGCGTCCACGCGAGCCCCGTCGCGACGCCCGGCAAGCTCGTCCGCTCGCGCACGTCGTTCCGGAACTTGGGCTTGCCGAGGATGCGGCTCACGTCCTCCGGCTCGATGAGCACTTGGAGCGGCGTGCCCTCGGCGTGGCGAGCCACGTCCAGCGCGACGCTGCGGAGGAGTCGCGTGATCTCGCGGTCGAGCTGGCGGACGCCCGCCTCCCGCGTGTACTTCTCGATCACCTCCGACAGCGCGGCGCTCGAGATCTGGACGACCCCGGTGGGGATGCCCGCCTCCTTCACGCGCTTCGGGATCAGGTGGCGCGTCGCGATCGAGGTCTTCTCCGGAGGCGTGTACCCCGAGAGCTCGATGATCTCGAGGCGATCCCGGAGGGGGGCCGAGAGGGTGTCGAGCGTGTTCGCGGTCGCGATGAAGAACACCTCCGAGAGGTCGAACGCGAGCTCCATGTAGTGATCCGTGAAGCTCTTGTTCTGCTCCGGATCCAGCACCTCGAGGAGCGCGGACTCCGCCGCGCCGCCCCACATGTTGGAGAGCTTGTCGATCTCGTCGAGCAGGATGACGGGGTTCTTCACCTGCACCTTCTTGAGGGCGTGGATGAGCCGGCCCGGGAGGGCGCCCACGTACGTTCGCCGGTGGCCGCGGATCTCCGCCTCGTCCCGCACGCCGCCGAGCGAGACGCGTTGGAACGGGCGACCCGTCGCGTCCGCGATCGACTGACCTAGCGACGTCTTGCCGACGCCGGGAGGCCCGACGAAGCACAGGATCGTGCCCTTCTCGCTCTTCGAGAGCTTGCGGACGGCCATGTGCTCGAGGACGCGCTTCTTGATGTCCTCGAGGCCCGCGTGGTCGGCGTCGAGCTTCGCGGCGATCGCGTCGAGATCCTCTTTCACCTCGGCGCGCTTCTCCCACGGCAGGGCGGCGATCCACTCGAGGTAGCTCCGGATCACGTTCGCCTCCGCGCCCTGGCCGCCCGTCTGCTCGAGGCGCTCGAGCTCGCGATCGGCCTGCTTTCGGGCGTCCTCGGGGAGCTCTGCGGCGTCGAGCTTCTTCCGGAGCGACGTGAGATCGTCGTCCTTCTCGTCCCCGAGCTCCTTCTTGATCGCCTTGAGCTGCTCGCGAAGGATCGCCTCGCGCTGGTTCTTGCCGATCTCCTTGCGGACGTCGTCCCCGATCTTCGACCGGAGCTCCGCCATCTCCTTCTGGCGAAGGACGTGGCCCACGAGCTTGCGGAGGCGCACGGTGACGTCCGTCGTCGCGAGCAGCTCCATCGCGTCATCGACGTCCAGGCCGAGGGCGGCGGCGACGCGATCCGCGAAGCGGGCGGGGGTGATCGACTTGTCCCCGAGGAGATCCTCGAACGCTCCCGTCTTCCCGGTCACCTCCTTGAGCAGCGAGCCGAGCTCCTCGACGAGGACGACGGCCTCGGGGCTCTTCTCGTGCTCGTCGAGCAGCGGCGTGCCGACCGCTTGAAGGTACGGCTGGAGCTTTCGGAGCTCCCCGAGGCGCACGCGGCCCGTGCCCTCGATGGTGATGCGCATCGGCTCGCGCCGGCTCGATTGGGTGATGGAGACGAGCTTGGCGAACGTGCCGATCGTGTGCAGATCCGCGTCGCGCGGATCCTCGATTTTGCCGTTCTTCTGGGTGACGACCGCGAAGATGGCGCCGGGACGAAGGGCCTCCACGAGCGCGACGGACTTCTCGCGACCGACGGTGAGCGACATCGTGCCCTCGGGAAACAGGACGCCGGAGCGAAGCGGCAACAGCGGGAACGTTTCAGCGAGACCCTGGGACATGGTAAACCACCTTGACGAATTTGGCCCCGCTCATCCCGCCCTGCGAGCCCGGGCGACCTCCCGGAGGCCCGTTTTCTCGCAGTTTTGGGTGTGAGCAATGAACGGAAGCTAAGTTCGTTCATTGTTCCGTCAACGGCCGTAACATGAAGCTTCATGAACGAGAGCAGTCCGCTCCACCGGCGCGACCGGATCCTGGCAGCTGCGGAGAAGCTCTTCCACCACTACGGCCAGAAGAAGACGACGATGGCCGACATCGCGCGCGAGGCCGGCATCGGCGTAGGCAGCGTGTACCTGGATTTCCCGTCCAAGGAGGCGCTCCTCCAGGAGCTCGCGGCGCAGCGAACGGAGATCGTCGTGCGCGCGATGCGGGTGGCCGCCGAGGGCGCGCGCTCGCCGGGCGGGCGCGTCGAGGCCATGCTCGTCGCGCGCGTCGAGGCGCTCCTCGACGAGGCGGAGCGAGGGACGCACGCGTGTGATCTCATCAGCTGCTCTCCACGCGACGCCCCGGGGCCCGAGCGGCCCGGCGCGCCGAATCGCCGCGCGTCGGACGGGTGCGGGGCGCACGTGTTCGGCGTGGAGATCCGCGCGCTCGTGAGCTCGGAGCTCGACCGGTGGGAGATCGCGATCGCCGACCGCGACGGGACGCTCGACGCGATCGAGCTCGCGTTCGGCGCCCTCTCGCCGCCGTGGCTCTTCAAGTTTCCGCGCGACCGCGCGCTCGAGCTCGCGCGGCGCTTGAGCGCGCTCGTCGTCCGGGGGCTCCAAAAGGGGTGATGGCTCCGCGCTCGGTCGAGGCGAGCTACGACGCGGCGGCGGAGGGCTACGCGGCCGAGCTCGCGCGCGAGCTCGAGCGCAAGCCCTTCGATCGGCACGCGCTGAATCGGTTCGCCGAAGGGGTCGGGGCCGGGCGCGTCGTCGAGGTCGGCTGCGGGCCGGGTCAGGTCGCTGCGTACCTCGCGGGGCGCGGCGTGAACGTCGTCGGGATCGACCTCTCGCCCCGGATGATCGAGGTCGGGCGCCGCATCCATCCCGGCGTCGAGCTCGAGGTCGGGGACATGACGTCGCTCGGTCTGCCGGACGGCGCCGCCGCTGGGGTCGTCTCGTTCTACTCGATCGTCCACTTCGCCCCCGACGAGCTCGTCGGGGTGTTTCGGGAGCTCCGCCGCGTCCTCGCGCCCGGCGGGCTGCTCCTCGTCGCGTTTCACGTCGCGCGCGGGGCTGCGGCGCGTTCGGGCGCGGGCGACGCGCTCCGCGTCGACGAGCTGTTCGGCGCGCCGGTCGAGCTCACGTTCCACATGCACGCGCCCGATCGGGTGATCGCGGCGATGGAGGAGGTGGGCTTCGATCTCCTCGAGCGGACCGTCCGCGCCCCGTACCCCGGCGCAGAGTACGCGAGTCGCCGCTGCTACCTCCTCGCAGCGCGGGCGGACGCGGAGCCCCTCTCCGTCGCGGCGGACGCGGCCGACGCCCCGGCGATCGGTCACGGGCCTCGACGCGGAGACGTCTATTGGATCCCCGCGGGGGAGTCCGGGGACAGCGCACAAAACCACCCGCACCCGCACGTCGTCGTGTCGGACGACGTGTTCAACGAATCCCGGATCGCGACGATCGTCGTGTGCGCGCTGACCTCCAATCTGCGCAAGGCGACCGAGCCCGGGAACGTCCCGCTCGAACCGGGTGAGGGCGGACTACCGAAGCCGAGCGTGGTGCTCGTCTCGCAGGTCACGTCGATCGAGAAGGGGCGTCTCGGCGCGCGCATCGGCGCATTGTCTGCCGAGCGCGTCGACCAAATCGTCGCCGGGCTCCGGTTTCAGCAGCGCTCGTTCTTCGATCGCTGAGCGTGGCCGACGCAGGCGCGCAGCCTCATTGGAGCTCGACGTTCACCGTCGCCGCCACGCTGTTGGAGCCCGACCCGTGGGTCACGATCTCGTGCTTCCCGGCCCACCCGTCTCCGAAGTCGAGCAGGACACCGGCGATGCCGAAGTCGTCGTCGGCGGAGGTCCCGTCCTCCTCCCACATGTCTGCGATGACGGCGCCACAACATCGGGGCGCCCCCAACCGCACGCATGGACCCACGTGGATCCAGTTGGTCGGGCGCGCTCCCGATGTGTGCTTGGGGGTGGATCGACCGAACGAACGTTCCCTCTCGCTTCTTTGGGCGGTGGTCGTAAAGTGGCCACGCTCACCCACCGACCCCGCCTTTTGTATCGAAGGGGAGGGAAGGGCCGGACGGGGTCGGGCGTAGACGAGCGCGCTGCTTCAGGGCCCGCAGTGGATGGATAGAGGACAGGGAGGCTTTTCGATGAAGAAGGCAAAGTTCGTGGCTGCTACCGTCGGACTCGCGCTCTGCGCGGTCCCCCTCACCGCGGCGCTCACGCCGGCGGCGCCCGCCGAGGCGAAGGGTACGGTCCAAGAAGCTGCCGCCAACTGCTACTGGGCGACGGCCGTGCTCCTCGTCGGTGATGGGTCCGACCGCGATCGCCGCTGGGCGATGATCCAAGCCGTGATCGATCAGGCCCGCGTCTGGCAGGTCGTCCCCGAGGTGAAGCAGGGCTGGGGCGGCACGTGCACGTACACCCAGTACGACATCACGAACCCGCAAAAGGGCGGGCCGACCGAGGCCTACACCTGCGAGTGCGGCTCCGGCGCGACCTGCAACGAGATCGCGAAGACTTTCCTCGATCGGTTCCAGGAGATGCAGCCCGCCCCGTTCGTCATCTGCGGCGGCCCGACCAACAACAACATCTTCCACGGCGGCACGCACCGCTGAGCGAACGCCCTCGACGGCGCGCGCTCGGGCGCGCTCGAGAGGTCTCCGAGACGACGCGAGGACGACACGCGAGAGCGCGTCATCCTCGCGTTTTTTCATTGGTGGGGCGCCGCGCGCCCGCTCGCCGCGGCTGCGAGCGCACCCAAACCGGCACCGGGGCCGACCTGACTGCTTGGCTCGACTCGCGGACGGCTCGAGTCGAGCGCTCTGTCATCAGTCCTTGCGCTGACCGCCGCCGAGGAGCGCGTGGCGGAAGTAGCCGAGCTGGCTCTTCACGACCTCCTTGACCGCGTCGACGGTGTCGACCTTGCGCGCGCTCGAGCGATCGAGGAGCTCGCCGAGCTCGTAGAGCTCCCGGGTCTTCGCGCGCTGGAGCTTGCCGCTCGACGTCTTCGGCAGGACGCCGACGTCCACGGGGACGACGTCGTCGACGGTGAGTCCGATGCCCTGCTGCACGGCCTTGCGGACCTCGGCCTTGAGGGCCTCGCGCTTCGGTCCTTCGGGCGTCGCCGTCTCGAGCGCGATGACCACGCGCTCACGGTCGTAGTTCGGCTTCATCGTGCCGAACGCGATGACGTTCCCCTTGCGTACGCCCTCGACTCCGCCCGCCTCCCACTCGAGATCTTGCGGGTAGTAGTTCCGGCCATTGACGATGATGACCTCCTTCGAGCGGCCGCAGATGTGGACGTTGCCCCCGGCGAGGTAGCCCATGTCCCCCGTCTTGAGCCAGCCACCCGCGAACGCTTGCCGCGTGAGCTCGGGCTCCGCCCAATAGCCCGTCATCAGGCTCGGGCCGCGGAGGCGGATCTCGCCGACCTCGCGCTCGCCGAGCGGGGTCTTCGACTCCTCGTCGTCCACGGCGAACACCGCGATGTCGTGGCCCTCGAACTTCGGGCCGCACTGCACGATCGGCGCGGCGCCCTTCGCCTCCTCGTCGATCGGGACGGCCTTGCCGTGACCCCAGAGCTGCTCGCCGTCCACGACGTCCGTGACGACGCCGCCGCCGAGCCTGCTGAACGAGATCGCGAGCGTCGACTCGGCCATGCCGTAGCACGAGACGAACGCCTTCTCGCTGAACCCGATCTTCGCGAACTTCTGCGCGAACGCGCGGAGGTTCTCCGCGCGGATGGGCTCCGCGCCACAGCCCGCGACGCGCCAGCTCGAGAGATCGAGGCCCTCGACGTCCGCGTCCTTGATGCGCTTCACGCAGAGGGCGTAGGCGAAGTTCGGACCGAACGAGACCGTGCCCTTCTGCCGCGAGAGCGTCTCGAGCCAGCGCGCCGGTCGCTTCAGGAACAGGAGCGGAGGCAGGAACGTGACCGAGTTCACGTGGTAGAGCGGCGCGATCACGAAGCCGATGAGGCCCATGTCGTGGTAGAGCGGAAGCCACGAAACGCCTGAATCCACGCTGTTTCGGACACCGAGGCCGAGGTCCATGATGGCGTGCACGTTCGAGGCGAGGTTCTCGTGCGTGAGCGTCACGCCCTTGGGCTTGGACGTGGACCCGCTGGTGAACTGGAGGAAGCACACGTCGTCGAGCGAGACCTTCTCGGGCCTCAGCTCCTCGCGCATCGACTTCAGGGTCTCGATGTCGGCGACCCTCTCGAGCGCGGGCGCCTTCTGCTGCACCGTGCCGAGGATGCGGCGGATCTCGTTCGACGTGACGAGGAGCTTCGCGCCGCTCTTGTCGACGATGTGGAGCGTGTTCTCGAGGTACCCGGCGAGCTTCCCGAGCCCCGTGGGCGGATAGATCGGGACGGGGATCACGCCCGCGCGGATCGCGCCGAGGAACGCGAACACGAAGTCCGCGTTGTCCGGGAGGATGAGCGCGACGCGATCCCCCTTCTTGAGTCCTGCGGCCTGGAGCGCGCCGCCCATCCGCGCGCTCGCGCGCTCGATGCCCCCGTGGGAGAAGAACGGCTCGGCGGTGCTGTCCTCGTCGATGAAGCGGAAGCCCGTGGTGTTCGAGTGCGCGCTCTCTTCGATCGCCTCGACGACCGTACGCAGCTTGAAAGGAGCGTTCATTCGGCGAGCCTTCCCTCACTCGCGAGGCGAGTCTCGATGGCCTTCGCCACGTCGTCGACGGTGTCCACGTCGCGGAGCGCCTCGTCGGGGATCCGCAGCTTGAACTTGTCCTCGAGGTCGGCGACGACCTCCATCACGCCGAGCGAGTCGATCCCGAGGTCGGCCACGATGCGGCTCGACTCCGTCAGATCGCTGCCCGCTTGGGCGTGCGGCTTCAGGATCTCCTTCACGGAAGAGCGAACCTCCGTCCTTGTCCACGACATGCGCGGGCTTCTAGCAGAGCTTCCGTGTGGACGGGAGAGGCGCTCTCCGATAGCTCTCATCCATGCGCGGACCCCTTCCGGCGGTCGCCCTGTTCGCTGCCCTCTGCGCGGCCTGCGGCGGTGTCCCGCGAGACGCGAGGACGACGGTCCTGTCGATGTCCCAGCTCGACACGCTGTCCGGGGCGGGGCGCCTCGCCAAGGCGATCGCAGCGGAGGACGGGGTCTACCGGGTCTCCTTCGACAAAGGCAGGGCGGAGCTGACGGTCGTCGCGGCGCCGACGATCGACGTGCTGGTGGTCGCGACGACCCACCGCGATCCGAGCGACACCTACGCGATCATCGAGGGCCCCGGGCAGGGGAGCTACAAGTCCTGGGAGGTCGTGGTCCCCGACGCAGACGTGAGGACGCTGAACGCGGACGGCGCGGACATCCCCGAGATCGAGAGCTCGCTCGCGCCCGGGAAGGTCACCATCGTCGACTTCTCCGCGAAATGGTGCGGGCCCTGTCGGATGCTGGACGCGTACGTCACCGAGCGCCTGCGGTCGCGCAAAGATCTCGCTTACCGCAAGATCGACATCCTCGACTGGGACAGCCCCGTCGCCAACCACTACATGAGCGACGTGCGAGCGCTGCCCTTCGTCATCGTCTACGGCAAAGACGGCAAAGAGATCGACCGCATCGTCGGCGTGAACCCCGAGCGCCTCGAGGCTGCGATCGCGCCCTGACCTCCCCTGCAGCCCCGCGCGTTCAAGGCTGGACGCTGAGGACCGCGGCGCCTTGGGTGCCGGCGAGTCCGTCGACCCACAGGTAGGTCCCGGTCGCGGGCGTGTTGAACGGGAGGCTCGTGGTCCCCCCCTGTTGGGACGAGTAGCTGCACGTGCCGCCCACGAGGTGCTCGGTGCAGGTCGTCCGAGCGTAGAGCACGGGCTCGAGCGTCATCGTCGCGTTCGCGGTCGCCGTCGCGGACGCGCCGCCCATCGGGATCACGCGGTAGACGCGGTCCGGCGAGGAGGTTCCCCCGCAGCCTTGCGACGGGGGACCGGAGTCGTTGTCGTTCGCGGCGCCGGTCGTGTCCACGGCCATTCGGGTGGGCATCACCGCCGCGCCATGGGGACCGAGCGGGAGCGGAATGGGATCGGTACAGTCGTCCCCCTTCGAGACGTCGACGTGGAGCTCGAACGGTCCGTTCGTCGCGCCGTCGACGGCGAGGTACAGTGTCTCCCCGGCCCCGACGGCGATGGAGACGACGTCCGGCGCGCCGACGATATTGTCCCCGCAGACAGTGGGGGATCCCGCGCAGCTCGATTGGATGTAGATCGCGCTGTCGATGGTCCCCGCGCCCGGCTGCGTCCAAGCCGTGAAGAACCCCGCGTTCGCCGCCGTGAACGCGAACCAGCGCTCGTGCCCCGGTGCGTTCGCGCACGAGAGGGCCGTGGGATGGTTCGCGCCGACGGCCGTGCTCCCGACGAATGTCTGCTCCGTGTCGCCGATCACGCGCGCGATCGGCGCCGCGCAGTCGAGGCCCTCCTCCTCGCAGTTCGCGTTGCACCCATCGTAGTCCTCGTGGCCGCCGTCATCGCACGTCTCCCCCGGTTCGAGGGCCCCGTTCCCGCACTCGGCCATCATGACCGACCCCGTGCTCACGCTCGAGCCGACCGAGGTCGCGGACGACGCGCTCGTGGTCGCGCCCGAGCCCGCTCCCCCACCCCCCGAGGAGGACGTGCTCGTCGGTCCCCCGGTGGTCGAGCCGCTCGCGCCGGCGCCGCCGGCTCCGTCGACCAGCACGTCGGGGGTACACGCCGCGAGGAAGAGGATCGCGAGGGTGAAGCCGGCTCTCCGCATCGCCGGAGGATACACGGACCCGCTTGTGGGCGCGCCGCCCCTGGCCGACGATCGCGGCGTGAAGACCGCGCCTTTTCTCGCGCTCGCGCTCGCGCTCGTCGCGTGCTCCAACGACGCCTCGACCGCTTCGACGGGGCCGGGGGGCGCGAGCGCCTCGAGCTCGGCGTCCACCGGGATGGGTGGAACGGGCGGGGCGGGCCCCGACATCGTCTGCGTGTCCTCACCCGTCGCCGCGGCGTTCGCAGGGACCGACGCGTGCCCCGCCGCGGCGCCTGGCTCCGCGGACGCGCTCGACGCGGCGCTCGCGGTCGACGGCCTCACCCGGTGCGACGTGAAGCTCGCGCCCGAGGACGTCGCGCTCTCCGGGTGGCCCGCGAACATGTTGATCGACGCGCACCGGCTCCCCGCCTTCACGCCCCTCCACCTCGGGCCGCTGCGCCTCCCGGCGTACGGGCGCGAGACGGCCGATTGGCTGGACGCGGCGGCCGCGTCGAGCGCGCCCGTCTCGGGGACGATCGCGGCGCTCTCCGTGCGCCGCGGGCACTCCTTCACCGGTGTCTGCTTCGATCTCTCCGCGTTCGCTCCGAGCCCCGGGGATCCCACTCCGCTCGCGTCCGCGATCCTCCTCCTCGACGAGCACCATGGCGCGCCCGGTGACGAGGCGGCGATCCGCGCCGCGGCCGCGGGGATCCCCCTGGATCTGCAGCAGCGTCTCGCGCCCATCGTCGGCGCGATCGATCTCGCGGCGACCGAGGTCGTCGCCGCGCTCGGCGCGAAGAACGCCGCGGACGCGAAGCTGTTCGCGCACGCGAGCTCCCTCTACTACCCGGGCGGATCGGGGATCTCCACGAGCTCCGCGAGCATGGCGAAGCTCGACGCCGTCGATCTCGGGCGGATCACCGAGGCGAGCGTGCTCCTCGCGACCGTCGTCGAGCGCGCGGAGCTCGGCCTCGTGCCCGAAGCGACGTTCCCGCCGCTCGAGATCCAGACGCCCCTCGGCGCCATCTCGGTCCACGGCGCGGGCGCCGACACCTACGAGAAGGGCGGCCCGAGCGACAAGGCCGCGCTCCTCTTCGATCTCGGCGGCGACGACACCTACCGCCTGCCCGCGGGCGCCTCGAACGACAAGCTCCCCGTGTCCGTGGCGATCGACGTGCGCGGCAAGGACACGTACGGCTACGAGGAAGTCCCCGTAGCGCTCGACGCGGGGCTCTTGCCGAGCGACGGCGCGGGCCGCTACGCGTCCGCCAAACCGCCCACGGAGGACTACGGGCCCATCACGCTGTCGAAGACACCCCGGCAGGGCTCGGGTAACGCGGGCATCGGCCTGCTGTTCGATCTCGGCGCCGAGGGGGACGTCTACCGGTCGCTCGCGCTGTCGCAAGGGTTCGGCTCGATGGGCGTCGGCGTGCTCTACGACGAAGGGGGTGACGACGACTACGCCGCGGAGGCCGCCTCACAGGGCGCGGCCGTGTACGGCATCGGCGCGCTCGTCGATCGGAGCGGCGCGGATCGCTACGCGTCCTTTGCGCTGTCCCAAGGGTTCGGTGGCGGCGAGGGGGCGGGGGCGCTCGTCGATCGGGCGGGGGACGACACCTATGTCTGTGATCCCGGGAACCCCAGCGCGGGCGGACACCCGCTCTATTTCTCGCCACAGCTCCCCGGCCTCGGGAACTCGTCGATGTCGCAGGGAGCCGCGCAGGGCCGCCGGCCGACGAGCGCGACCGACACCGCGTTCATGGCGGGCGGCGTCGGGATCCTCCGCGACGGCGCCGGACTGGACCGTTACACCGCGAGCGTCTTCGCGCAGGGCGCAGGCTATTGGCAGGGGCTCGGGATGCTGCTCGACGGAGGCGACGGCGCGGACACCTACGATGGATATTGGTACGTGCAGGGCGCGGCCGCCCACTTTGCGCTGTCGCTGTTCGAGGACGCGGGCGGGGACGACGTCTACGACGCCAAGCTCACCGCGGCCGCGACCTCGATCGGCGTCGGCCATGACTTCTCCGCGTCGCTTCACCTCGATCTCGGAGGCCGCGACGAGTACCACGCGCCGGGCCTCAGCCTCGGGAGCGGCAACATCGACGGGATTGGCTGCTTCGTGAACGTGGGCGGCGACGATCACTACTCCGCCGCTGGCGATCCCACGCTCGGCGCCGGCAACTACTCGGCCGAGGCGCCGTTCGGGGAGCCCCGCCAGGACGCGCCCACGATCGGGATCTTCGTCGATGCGGGGGGCTCCGACACGTACACCGTCTCGGGCGCCGATCGCCCGCTCGACGGCTCCACCTGGAGCTACGAGCCCCAGCCGTATCCACCGCCCCAGATGGTGACCACCGAGCACGGGTGCGGCTCGGACTCCGGCGGGTTGGTCACGCTCCCCTGAGCCCGCGCTTCCCGCGATGCTGCTCTAGCATGAGCCCGTGCGGAGGGTCGGGCGGTACGAGCTTTGGGACGAGTTTGCCTCCGGAGGAATGGCGTCCATCCACTTCGGGCGCCTGCATGGCGCGTCCGGGTTTTCCAAGGTCGTCGCGATCAAGCGCCTCCACCCGCAGTTCGCGCGTGACCCGGACTTCGTCGCGATGTTCGTCGAGGAGGCGCGGGTCGCGGGCCGGGTCCAACACCCGAACGTCGTGGGGGTCCGAGACGTCGTCCGCGAAGGGGAGGAGCTGTTCCTGGTGATGGACTACGTGCACGCGGAGCCCCTGTCCGCGCTGCTCCGCGAGAGCGTGGCGCGCGGACAAAAGGTGCCGCCGGCGGTGGCCGCGGGCGTCCTCGCGCAGGCGTTGCGAGGGCTCCACGCCGCGCACGAGGCCACGAGCGATCGGGGGGAGCCACTCGGGATCGTTCACCGCGACGTCTCACCGCAGAACATCCTCGTGGGTGACGACGGGGTCGCGCGCGTCGCCGACTTCGGCGTCGCGAAGGCGCTCGGGCGCGCGCTGCAGACGGCCGAGGGCAGCTTCAAAGGCAAGGTCGCGTACTTCGCGCCCGAGCAACTCAAGAACGAGGTCGATCGCCGGACGGACGTGTTCGCGGCGGGGATCGTCCTCTGGGAAGCGCTCCTCGGCGCCCGCCTGTTCGCGGCGGACACGCACTGGGCGATCGTCGAGCACGTCCTTCGGACCCCCATCGCGCGGCCTGACGCGACCGATCCCGACATCCCGCCCGCGCTCTCCGACCTCGTCATGCAGAGCCTCGAGCGCGATCCCGAGCGCCGCTTCCCCACGGCGCGCGCCATGGCGACGGCGATCGAGAAGGCCGGGCTCGCCGCGCCGAACACCGTGATCGCGGAGTGGGTCGTCGGTCTGCGGGGAGAGGTGCTCGATGCGCGCCTCGCCCGGCGCGGGGTGGTCGAGGCCGCGGTCGCGTCCCCGGTGCCCGTCGAGCTTCCTCGAGAGCGCGAGGGCGCCGAAGGCAACCACCCCGAGAGGAGCCCGGCCCTCCTCGGGGCGAGCGCCCCGCCTCCGACGCCGCCGCGCCGGGCGGGCGTCTCGACGGGCGTGGTCATCGGCGCAGTCGCGGTCGCGGTCGCGGGCGTGGCGTTTGGTGTCGGATCGCGCCTCTGGTCGAGGAGCTCAGAGCCGCCGTCGTCGTCGACCCTCGTCGCCGATGCGCGCGGCGTCGTGAGCGCGGATCACGACGCGCCCCGATCCGCCGAACCTCTCCTCGCGCCTCGGTCGCCCTCGGTCGTCGCGAGCCCGTCCGCGGCTCCCCCGTCGAGCGGTTCTTCCCTCCCGAAGGCCCCCTCCAAGCCGAGCCGACCGCCCAACTATTGCGACGAGACCACCCTCTGCCCGCAGGGGCTCGGGTGCTGGTCGAATGTCTGTCAGCCTTGCCCGCCGATGCAAGCGGGTTGCGGAGGTCGCTGCGTGAGCATCCTCGTCGATCCCAACTGCGGCGGATGCGGAATCAACTGCGCCAGCATGCGGCTCTCGTGCGTCGATCGGCACTGCGAGGCGGATCCGCCGAACCGCTGATCTCGCGCGGCGGTCAGGGGCTCCAGGTCGCCCCATTGTCTGTGATCGTGATCCCCTGCCGGTCCGCGCGGAGCGGCTCCTCGCGGCCGTGGAGCTTCACGCTCCCCCCCGAGGACGTGATCCCCTTTTGGAACACGACGACGTGCTGATCGTCGATCGTGACGGTGAGCGTCCCCGTCGCCGGAGACGCGGGCGCCGAGTCCACGACCGTGGGCGCGAGCGTGGGGCCGCCGACGTCTTTCGCGTGGAGGACGTGCAGCGTGTAGCTGTCGACCGCGTTGGGCTGGTCGTTGATCTCGACGCGCCACTGCTGCGAGCCCGGATCGAGCATCGTCATGCAGCAGCCCTCGTCGATGATCGAGCGGGAGGCGGGCGCCGCGGGCAGGAGCGTGGTGACGGCGAGCTCCTGATCGAGGACGACGCACCGGAGGTGCGTCGCGTCCACGACCAACGGCTCCGACTCGCAGTGGAACACGAACGATTTGCTGCGCGCCGCGGTGTCCGACTGGAAGCGATCGAGCACGACGAACGCCTCGATGTCACGCAGGAACAGGAGCTCGCGCTCGACGTGGAGCGCCGCGGTGTTCCCGCCCGGAGGTTGGTTGTCGTCGTGGTACACGCCCGTGAGATCGACGTTCGCGTACGCGTAGGCGGGCGTGCTCGCGAGGCGCGTGACCGACGGGCCCGTGCCGAACACGCCGTCGGGGACGCCACCCTCTCCGTTCACGAGCGGGACGTTGTGCGCGAGTCCGAGATCGCCGGGGCTGAGACCGACGCCGCCGAAGCCGGGGACGTCCTCGTAGTACGTCGAGGTCTCGCGCGTGAGCCACTGTCCCTTCCGGTTGATCTGGAACGTCCCCCAGTCGGCGTGGCCGTGATAGTCCGACGAGTGATCTCCCATCCCGAAGAGGTACGACGTCGCGTCGTCCGTCCAGTCGCTCCGTCCCATCAGGTATTGGGGGCCGGGATCATAGTAATCGAGCGGCAGCACACTGAAGTCCTCCCCGGGCGCGCCGCCTCCCTCGTCCGTTGCCTCCACGACCTCGTGGCGCAGGGGGTTCACCCGCGTCAGCCAGCGGCGGGCGAGCCGGCCGATGCCGAGGTTCGGCCATTCGTTCGCGGCGCGCGTCATGAAGTCGCCGAGCTCCGCCCTCGTCGCGGGGGCGCCGTCCCCCCAGGTGCCGTCCGCCCCGTAGGAGAACAAATCCCACCCCGGGCGCTTGGGATTGTTGGTGTAACGAGGCGGCGTCAAATAGATCCAGTTGAGGACGGCGCCGCGCCAATAGGGGGTCTGATTCCAGAGATCGCGCCCGAGATCCTCCGCCGTGGGGAACGCGAACATGGAGACGTACGCGCCGTAGAACGGCCCGTAGACCGGGCCCTCCTGCAGGAGCCCGCCGGCGTCTCGGCCGCCCGGGTTCGCGAACTTCACGAAGTCGTTCGTGTACCGCGTGACGAGCGCGTTCTTGAGCGCCGCGTCGGCCGCGGCGGTGTTCTCCGGGTACGAGGCGATGCCCCACTCGATCTGGTTTCGCACGTACGCGCCATAGAAGGTCATCTGGGCGTTGCCGACGTTCCCGATCTCCTCTTGGTTCACGATGGCGAACCACGCGTTGATCTTGGCGATGATCGCGGCCTCCTGCCCCGGCGGGATCTCCGCGTTGCACCAGTCGTACGTGAGGACCGCGATCTCGCCGTAGTCGCGTGCCTCGTCGCACCCGTAGCTCATGTCGGTGCACGAGTTCATGAACGCGTCCAATGACGCGAGCGGGATCTGACAATAGGCAGGGTCCCCGCCCGAGGCGACGTACCCGAAGAGCGACCGGAAGACGTTCTCCAGGTAGTCGTCGGTCGGCGGGGCGTAGGCGTTCGAGAGCCACCACGCCTTCGCCGCGTCGATCCGCTCTGGGTTCCAGTAGATGCGCGGGTGCGGCTTGTTCGCGTTCGAGAGGTCGAGCCCATAGACGGGGGCGTTCGCGCTGACGGTCACCGTCGCGGTCGCGGTCGCGCCCGGCTCGGCGACGCTCGTCGCCGTGACCATGTAGGTCCCGGGGGCGGTCGGGGCGGTGAACGAGACGGTCGCGCCCGAGGCGGGGATCGTCCCTTCGGGCGCGGCCCAGGCGACCGAGTCGTCCGACACTCCGGCCACCGTGGCGAGGAACGTCTGCGTTCCTCCGGGAGCGACCGTCGCGAACGTCGGATAGACGTTCACGAGGATGGCGCCCCCGGTGGAGCTGCTCGTCGTCGTGCTCGTGCTGGTGGAGGTCCCCATCGTCCCCGTGGACGTGTCGCCCGACGAGGTCGACGAAGCGCCCCCCGCGCCGACCTTGTAGTCGCCCGCGCCGAGGATGAGATCACAGCCCGCGGCGAGGCCCACGACCGTGAGCGTGAGAGCCGCGGCACCCGCGGCGAAGCGAAGCGAGGACATACGCGCCGTAGGATACTCCCGCCGCGGCGTTCCCGACCCGCGCCGTGCACCCCGGACCCACGTTTTCCGCGTGAACGCGGCGGCCCGGCCCCGCACCGGAGCGCCCGTCTCGACCATGATCCTCGAGCTCCACGTCGCGGCGATGCCGGGGTGTCCCGATCCGATCGAGGTCGTGGCGATGGCACAGGCGAAGGCTCCGCCCGGCTGGACCGTCCTCGCGCACGCGGAGGAGGCCGACGCGCGCGCGGTGATTTCGCTCGATCCAGGCGCGGGAGAGGGCCCTTCGGTGGGTCGCCTCGACGGCTCGCTCGGCGCGCGCTCCCTCGAGGGCGCGACGTGCGCGACCGTCGCGGAGGCGCTCACGTTCGCGCTCGCGCTTCGGCTCCCCTCGGGCGTCGATTCCCCGCGCGTCGATCCGCCGCGCCCCCAACCACGACCCGCCCAACCGGCGCCCGTCCCGGGTACCGCGGCGCGCCCCGCCGATGCGCCGGACCGCGAGAGCCGCCCGCATGCCGTGGTGGAGGTGGGCGGGGAGACCTCGTTCGCGTGGGGCCTCGCTCCGAGCCCCTGGGCGGCGGGCCTGTTCGCGGGCGTCCACCTCCGCGGTGTCGGTGCCTTCACGCCGGGGCTCCGGACCACCTTCCTCCGTGGATTTCCCGGCCGACCCGACGCCGAGGCGAACGCCGTCTTCGAGCGGTTCGCGGTGCGGCTCGACACCTGCCCCATCGGCGCGGACGCGTGGCGTCTCCACCTCTCCGGGTGCGTCGGGGTCGGGATCGAAGCGCTGTCTCTCCAGACGGGTGAGTCGACCGTCGTCGAGGTCGTCTCCCGCGACGACTCGGTCACCGACTCTCCCGCGACGGTCCGCGTGAATGTCCTCGCTGCGCTGCGCACCCAGGTTCGGGCCGTGGATCCGCTGCTCCTGGAGGTCACCACGGGGATCGTCCTGAACCCCGCCGTAGAGGGGTTCGCCTTCGACGACCGCGGGCAGGCGTTCGAGAGCTCCGGGCTCGCGCCCTTCGTCGGCGTCGCGCTCGGCGTGTCGATCGAGTGATCCGATCCGCGGGGACCGGCCATGGGGGGTGCGTGACGATCTCATTCGCGAACCACGCGCTCGGCCGGCTCCGGGCGCTCATCGCGTCGCACCGACCGAGCGTGGAGGCCGCCCTTCGGCGGGCTGGCGTTCCGGCCGGGGACACGCCCGACGGCGCGCAGAGGGTCTTCCTCGTCGCCGCGCGGCGCCTGGACGACGTCCCGCCCGAGAAGGAGCGCGCGTTCCTCCTCGGGGTCGCCCGACGCGTCGCCCTCGACGCGCGCCGCGCGGCGCGCCGCCGCCCCGACGCCGTCGGCGGGGCCGCGTCGCTCGTCGACGATCTGCGAGACGCCGCGCCGCTCGCGGACGAGCGGCTCGATCATGCGCGCGCTCGGGCGGCCGTCGACGCGGCGCTCGCGGCGATGGACGAGGAACTTCGCTGCGTGATCGTGCTCGCGCGGATCGATGGCCGGAGCGTCACCGAGATCGCCGAGCTCCTCGGGATCCCGAGGGGCACCGCTGCTTCGCGCCTCCGGCGTGCGAACGAGCGCTTCGACGCGGCGCTCACGCGCGGCGCTGCGCGCGAGAGGCACGCGCAGTCGGTGCGCCGCGCGGGCTTCCTCGCGCTCATCCCGAAGTGGGTGGCCGCGCGCTTCGCGATCGCGGTCTCGATCTCCACCACCGCGCTCGTGCTCGAACCGACCGCGCAGCGCTTGGCCACTGGAGCGCTCGCGAGCGCCCCACCCGAGGCGGCGCCGGTCGCGACACATTCCGAGGCGCACGAGGTCCCGGCGTGGCGCGCGGCGCCTTTGCCGAGCGATCCGCCTCGGCCCGCGCCGCCCGCGACGGCGCGCTCGCGATCGGAGCTCGTGCGCTCGCTCGCGCCGACCGGGATCCCTCGCGTCGCTGCGCCAGCGCCGAGCCCCCCGTCCCCGATCTCCTCCGCGCCGCCCGTCGCTCCGATCGCTGCGCCGCCGATGGCGCCCGCTCCCGATCGGCTGCTCGAGGAGCTCCGCAGCCTCGAGGCGGTGCGCGCCGCGGCTTCGGTGGGCGACACGGCTCGCGCGCGGGCGCTGCTCGACGCGCACCGCGCGGCGTTCCCATCGGGTGATCTAGGCCCTGAAGCCGCGCTCCTCGGCGCCGACGTCGCGGGCGCGCGCGCGGGCGGGCGGCCCGCGCACGCGCGCTGACGATCCCGTGATCCAAACCCGCGGCGCGGGACATCCCCGCTCGAGAGGCGCGAGGACGCGCCCCGCCAAGGAGGCCCTCATGATCGGTCGATTCGTCTCGTGTGGTTCGTTGATCGCAAGCCTCGTCGTGCTCGCCGCGTGTGACGCGCCACCGAGCCCGTCGCCCGAGCCCATCGACGGCGCGACCGCCGCGATCGTCCATGGCACGCTCGCTCCCTCCGCGGTCAGCGGGACGCGAGAGGTCGCGCTCGTCTGGCTCTATTGGCCGAAGGAGGATTGCGTGTCCGACCCGGGCGACGGCGTGCAGGACTTCGGCGGAGAGAGCTGCACGGGGAGCTGGTTCGCGACGCGCGCGACGCTCGCGGATGGAGTGTCCGGGTTCGAGATCATCCAAGCCGAGGCGCCCCCCGCGTTCGTCCACGGCTACGACACGGACGTCGCGGAGGCGCTCATCGCGGAGCTCCCCGCCGGCGCGACCGACGTCTCGGTCGACGACCTCGTCGGCGTCTCGGCGGATCACTTGGTCGTCTACGTGCCCTCTCCACTCGACGCGACGCGCATCGAAGCGCAGGAGCTCGGCGGCGCCGCGCTGGGGCCCGGGTTCCACCTCGTGCGGGCGCTTTCGAGCGGCCCGCAAGTGGAAGGCGACACCGCGAGCGGAGATCGCGCGTACACGCGCCAAGCGGGTGTGGTCGTCGCGGACGAGCCCGTCGTCATCGAGCCCATCACGATCGGCGAAGACGGTTATCGGACGCCCGACGCGCCTGCGCTGTTCCTCTGATGGCAGAGGCGCTCGCGCGCCCGACGTCCGGGCGCGCGCTGTCGCGCGTCGCGCCCGCGATCTCGCGCGCGCCTCAGAACGTGCCGCGCACGCGGAGCCCGCTCGGGCCGACGGACACCTCGAGATCACCGCTCGACGCGGGGGCGGCAGGCGCGGGCGCCGCCTTGGGGGACGCCTTCGCTGGCGCGGGCGAGTCCGTCGCGAAGAGGACGAGGCCCGTGCCCGCGGCGAGCACGCCGAGGCCCAAGAACACGCCCGCGGTGGCACCGAACTGCTGCGTGGACGTGACGGACGAGTTGTACTCGTCGAGCGGGTCGCAGGGGCCCGCTCGACAGACGACCTTGCCCGCGTCGATGTCGCTCTTGAGGGACGAGGCGTTCACGTACGAGGCGACCGCGATCCCCCCCGTCACGAGGCCCGCGCCGAACAGCGTCGCGCCGCTGATGAGCAGGCCCGTCGCCGCCTTGCGCTGCGTCGTGGTCGGCATCGCAGCGTCGATCTTCAGCGCCGCAGCGCGCGGCACGTCGATCGTCTCGTCGTAGCTCTCGTGCCCGCCGAGCGAGACGTGCACGCGGTGCTCCCCCGAGGGCAACGAGAGCGCGTTCGCGAGGGGCAACGTGGCCTCGTCTCTCCCGTCGATCGTGACGCGTGCGCCGCTCGGCCCCGCGACCGAGAGAGACGCCGCGGTCTCCTCGAGCGCGACGTCGAGCGCGGTCACCGCGTGCTCCGGCACCTCGATCTCGCGCTTTTGCTCGCCGAACCCGTCCGCGGAGACGACGATCGTGTGCTTGCCCGCGGTCGTCTCGAGGGCGATCGGGAGCGGCCGGCGATCGCCGCCATCGACCGTGACGAACGCGTGCTCCGCGGGAGACGAGATCACGAGGCGCGTACCCGGCTCCTCGGGTTCGAGCGCGGGGAGCTGGCCGTCCACCTCGAGGGACTTCGCGAGGATCTCGAGCTGCTGGAGCGCGTCCGCCGCCTCGGCGCGGCGCCCGCCCGTCGGCGCGGCCGTGAGGTACTCGCGGTAGTGTTTGATGGCGACCGTCACGTGCCCGGGGCGCCGGTCGATCGTGTATTGGCGGCGGTGTGCCTGCCCGATCGAGAACAGCAACCCCGGGCGCCGCTCTAGCTGGAACGCCTGCTCGAACGCCTCGATCGCCGTCTTGAAGTCGCCGAACTGGTACGCGTGCTGGCCCGCCTCGAAGAGCTTCTGTCCCTCCGGTGACGCGTCCCCCGCGAAGGCTGACGACGGGATCACCGAGACGACCAGGGCCGCGAGCGCTGCCCTCATCGTCCAATTGCGCGGAGGAACCGCGCCATGAAGGAGCGCCTCTTTTGCGGTCATCTTGTCGGAGTGCATTGTCTGCTTCATTTCACCACCGGTACCCCAGCGAAGATCCGCGTTCCGCTAGCCCTCGAGACCACCAGATCCTCCACCCCGTCGCCCGTCACGTCCCCGCTGGTCACGGCGGAGCCGCCGCCGCCGAGCTGGTCGGTGATGCACCCGTCGACGGCGACCGAGCGTGCCTTCGTGTCGAGAGAAAGGAGCAGCGTGTCCTCCTCGCTGACGGCGAGCAGCGCCTTTCCCGCGTCCGCGCTCGGGTCGAGGCGGATCGCGGTCACGCCGCGGGACTCTCCGAACACGGCGTCCGCGCTCCGCTCGGGGCAAGGCGTGCCCGTGAGCGCGAGCGGAGCGCTCGGCTTCGGCGCGAGCGTCCCGTCGTTCCAGAGGACGGTGAGGCCCGTCGCCGATCGGAGGAGGACGTCGCTGCTCGGGTTCGTGGGGTCGAGGAGGGACAAGTTCGTGTGCGGGCCATCGAGCGTGATGGTCGAGAGGACCCAGCCCGAGTCTGCGCGATCCGCGACGAACAGCGACGACGCTCCGACGGGGAGGATCAGGAGCTCGTCCGTGCCGTCCCGATCCAGGTCGGCCGCGAGCGTTCGGAGCTCGTCGCTGCCCGGGCTCGGGAGCTCGAGCGGACCGACGAGGGAGGTGCACGCCGCCTCCGTCTCGTTCGACGCGGGATCGTAGCTCCACAAGTTCCAATGGAAGCCGGCTGCGTCCTCCGTCTGGAAAAGGATCGCCGCCTCCATCGCTCCGCCCGCTCGGAAGCGACCGAGCGACGGGACGCGGGCGACGCCTTTTGGCAGCGACGCGCCCGAGCACACGATGGGGAGCTCGAGCGGCGATTGGATCGCGCGGTCGGTGCTGCCGCGGAACACGTAGTACTCGTGCGTCGTCGCGTCGCGCGCGTAGATGTCGTCGATCGCGTCCGGCAAGCGCGTGGGGTCGGGGAGGCGAGCGTGGAAGAGCACGTCGAGCGCGCCGACGTCTCCGAAGTCCACGGCCTCGGTCGGGAGAGACAGCGCGTCGCCGAAGGAGACATTCAGCGATTGGAGCTGCGTGTCCCCTTCCGCCGCGCGAGACGAGCGCTGTGTGTAGACGAGATCGACCGCTCCGTCCCCGTTCAAATCGCCGAAGTCCACGTTCGAAATCGGTCCGCGCGTCGAGAACTTGAACGGCGCGAAGTAGCTGTTCGTGCGGCGGAAATACGTGAAGCCCGCCTTCGACGACCAGGCCACGATGCTGCCGAAGTCGACGCCGTTGACGCTCGGCGCGGTGACCTTCGCCCCGCTCCACCCCTCCGCGCCGTCCGGTACGGCCCACGTCGTGAGATCCAACGTGATCGGATCCGTCGCGACGGTCGGGAACTTCACTCCGCAGTTTCCCGCTACGCAGACATTGACGTGAATGCCATCCGGGTCCACGAAGTCGGTCGACCCGTCCTGGCTGAAGAGTCCCGTGATGAGAGGGAGCTCGTGGAGCTCCACGCCGTCCAGACTTCGGATCAGGTGGCGCGCGGTGTTGTCCGCGGTGTTCGGGGTCGAGCCGAACTGTCGCGCGTTTATGATCCGGAACAGGACATACATATCCCCGTCCGACCCGGGCACCAGAATGTCTGGGTTCGACTCCGAGAACGACAAGGACATGTGCGCGACCTGCGCGGGGCCCGCGGCCGTCACGCCCGCGGGCAGGGTCATCGTGACGGGCGGAAATTGCGCGGAGTCCTCGAAATTGGGGGTTGGGGTGGAGAACCCCGTCATCGGGTCGATCGTCATGGTGAACGGCTCGAACAACGTCACCGTCGTCCCGCCCTCGTCCACGACCAGGAGCTGGAGCCCCTGTACGTTCAAGTTCTGATAGTGGAGGCCGGGCGTGACATAGTGCTTCTTGCCGGGGTCCAGAGAGAACATCTTCACTGGACCGGCCGACGGGGTCGCGAGGTCCTGGAGCAGATAGAGGCCGTCGTCGCGGATCGCGACGAGCTCGTCCCCGGGAGCGTCGACCCTGGGATCGATGTCGACGGAGAGCAGGGTGTCGGTGGGGAGCGCGTTCGCCGGGGGCTCGCGCAAGTAGGGCGTGGGGAGGAGGTGCCGGTCGGGTTGGCCGCGCATCAACGAGATGCCGTCCTCGAGGCGGAGGAGCAGGTCCGTGCGCCCGTCGCCGTCCACGTCCCCGAGCGCGGGGATGTCGGGGAACTCGTCGCTCGCATCGAACGAGAGGTGCGTGACCGAGGGGCTGAGGCCCGCGGGATCGACGTACGCGACGGCGAACGTCGCATCCTGCCGAGCGAACACGTCCCTCCGGCCGTCCCCGTCGAAGTCGGCGAGCACGAGCGCGTCCCCGGGGAGGGCGACCGAGCTCCCGAAGTCTTGGAGCTCGCCCGTGGGCTGACGGCAGAGGCCGTCGACACCGCAGCCCCACCCCGCCGGGCACGAGCGATCGGCGGCGCACGTGAGCCGACACGCCGCGCTGCACGTGTTCGAGCCGACGCCCACGCCGTCGCAGTCCTCGCCTCGCTCGATGACGTGGTTGCCGCACTGGTTCGCCGGGAGCTCGGGGATCGAGTCGCAGCCGGCGGAGGCGAGGAGCCCCGCGGAGAGGACGAGCGGGGAGCCGAGGAGGATGGATCGCAGTTTCATTCGTTCGACACTTCGTTCGGATTGAACGTCGGGCGGGGGACAGCGGAGAGAACAGGCTTCACGGTGCTCGAGAGGATCGTCGCGGGGGACGGGAGCGCGGCGCTCGCGGTCACGCGCGGCGGTGGCGCGCTCGCGGTCGCGCTCGTCGTCGCATCGCCCGGGGGTGGAGCGAGGCGATCCCCGTCCGACGTCTTCGCGGGTCGGCGCGTGGGTACCGGCGCCGGGTTTCGCCGTGTTCGCGGCCTCGCTCGCGACCGACGGGCTCGCCGTCGCGCTCGACGACGACGGAGGACGCAGCACGACCAGATAGACGCCGAGCGAGACGCCGAACACCGCCGCCGCCACCCCCGCGACCTGGGCGATGCGCGTCCCCGTGCTCGTGGGCGAAGCGCTGCGCGCCGCGGAGAGGGGGGCGCGATCCCCGACCGTCTTCGCCGCGGTCGGCAGGACCTTCGACACGATCTCCGTGTTGCCCGCGCCCCCTTCGGCGGGCGCCGCCTCGGCGAGCGAGAGCGCGGGACCTCCGATCGAGGTCTTCGCGGACTCGAGATCCGCGATCGACTCCCTGCCCTTGCCGATGCCGGAGGCGAGGATGGGGATCGACGCGCGCTCCGGCGTGCCCGCGAGCGCGTCGAGCTGACGCAGCACCTCGGCCATCGTCTGCGGCCGAGCGTTCGCGTCCTTCTCGAGCATGCGGAGGACGAACTCCTCGACGGGTCGGGGGATGCCCTCGCGGTGCGCCGAGAGGCGCGGCGGCGGATCCACCATCTGCTTGTAGAGGACGTCCATCGCCGAGTCGCCGTCGAACGGGCGACGCCCCGTGAGGAGCATGTGGAGCATCGCGCCGATGGAATAGATGTCCGTCCGGTGATCGACGTTCTTCCCCCGGCACTGCTCGGGGCTCATGAAATACGGGGTCCCGATCGGCGTGCCCGTTCGCGTCTTGTGCTCGCGCCGCTCGTCCCCGAGGAGCTTCGCGATGCCGAAGTCGATGAGCTTCGGCGTGATGACGCCGTCCTCGTCGATCGCGAGGAACACGTTCTCCGGCTTCAGGTCTCGATGCACGAGGCCCGCGGCGTGCGCGGCGACGAGCGCGCGCAAGACGCCCCGAAGGATCGGGGCGATCTCGGCGAGCTCGAAGTGGCCCTTCGTGCGCAGGCGCTCGTCGAGCGGCTCGCCCGAGAGGAGCTCCATCACGAAGTACTGCCGCCCGTCCGGCAGGGCGCCGAACGAGAAGATGTCGACGATGTTCTTGTGCCGGATCTGGTTCACCGCGCGCGCCTCGGCGATGAAGCGCGACACGATCGCGGGGTCGTCCGAGAACGAGCGGGAGAGCAGCTTGATCGCGACGGGCTTGCCGATGACCGGCTGCACCGCCTCGAACACCGCGCCGAACCCGCCCTCGCCGATCTTCTTCCGGACGCGGTACTCCCCGATCATCGTGCCGGGCGTGATCTCGTTCTTCTCGAGCTGCTCGATGACCCGATCGGGGACGAGCGTCGCGCCGTCCGCCGCGCACTCGTGCACGTCGTCGGCGTACCGCGTCTTGCACTGCGGACAGCTCGCCATGAAGCCGGGAGGTTACCCGAAACGATACGGAGAACGGTATCGAAGGATCACTTGCGCGGGCGGTCCGCGCCCAGTCTCGCAGGGAAAAAGCTAGCTAGCGCGCGCGCTCGCGCGCGCCGCGCGGCCAGGCGCGAGATCGCCGCGATCGCGGCGAGGCCCAGCCCGGGCGTAGGCGTGGCGTTCGGCTCGACGATCGTGCAGCTGCACGCGCCGCCGCCCGCAGGAGGGCTCGCGGTCGAGCTCGGCGCAGCGCTCGGGATCGTCCGCTCGCTCTCGCTCATCACGGTGGACGCCCACGGCTCGGGGACGGGCGG
This sequence comes from Polyangiaceae bacterium, assembly GCA_046351395.1. Taxonomy (GTDB): domain Bacteria; phylum Myxococcota_A; class Polyangia; order Polyangiales; family Polyangiaceae; genus CAYYKK01. Next base: position 20,675 of record JAXLYP010000042.1, on the reverse strand, counting down.
GTACGCGGACGGGTCGAGCGGCGGCGTGCACACGAGCACGCGCTTCGGGCCGACCTTGTGACGGATGCAGGTCCCCTTGCCTCCGCCCGGGAGCGTGCACGGCTGCTGATCGACCTTGTCGTCGCACGGCGACGGGAACGGCAAGCCGAGATCCGCGAGCGCGACCGACGGAGCCGCGAGCGCCGCGACGATCGCGGCCACCCCGAAGCCTCTATTCACAGTCGCTGAAGACGCTCGCGTAGAGCGCGGCGCCCACGACGTCGTGACCCTTCTGGCCCCAGTGGAGTTTGTCCGGCCACGCGTAGTCGTCGCAGAGCTCTCGCGGCTTCCCGCACGACAGCAGCGGATAGATGTCGACGACGGAGTCGACGTTCGCAGGCTTGCTGTTGATCCAGTCGTTCTCCTCCATCGTCATCGTGTGGCGCGCGTCGTCGTACGCTTTGAACGCGCCCCACGGCGGGAGGGTGAGCGCGATGACGCTGACGCCCTTGTCGTGCGCGAGCTGGTACATCGTGCCGAGGTCTTTTTGGATCTTCTCGCTCGTGCGCGTGGCGGTCTCGTTCGAGAGGATGTCCCCGATGCCGCCGAGGATGATGACGTGCGTGTAGCTCGGCTTCGAACCATCCCCGCCTTCGCCGAGCACGTCCCTGGCGAAGCGCTTGCGCATCTGGTTCACCATGTTGCCGCCCTTGCCGTACGAGTCGAACGTGCTCTTCGGGCATTTCGTCTTGAGGTACGTCAGGTACTTGCCGCCCTGCGACTTCGGATCCGTCAGAGAGTCTCCCATCGCGGCGACGACGTACGTCCGCTTCCCCTCGTCCAGCTGAACCTCGTCCAGCTGAACCTCGTCCAGCTGAACCTCGTCGAGCTGAGCCGCGTCGAGCTGAGCCGCGTCGAGCTGAGCCGCGTCGAGCTGAACCGGGCCGAGCTGAATCGGGCCGAGCTGAACCGGGCCGAGCTGAACCGCGTCGAGCTGGGCGGGCCTGGGGGCGATCTCGTCCGACCCGGCATAGACGGGCGGCGCGAGGAAGGCGGCGCCGAGCGCGAGCGCGGCGAAGGCGGGGAAGGCGAGGTCTCGAATCATGAGGGCCCCAACGACTATGGCGCAAACTGCCGAAGACGGCGAGAGACGTGACATCCCGCGCCGACCGACGGGAGGGAGCGGCCCCCCGCGAACGGTCGGTAGACGGCCCGACCGCGGGCCGCATTCATGGGCGGCACTCCTTTCGCGCGCAGCCTCCCGCGCAACTTCCTTGGGCTCAGGGGGTCAACGCGGGTGGGTCCGGTGTTCCAGGATCTTCGCGAACGAGCGGAGCCGCAGCTCGAGGGCGGTCAATCCTGTGCGCTCGAGGACCTCCGCCTCGGAGACGGCGCCCGAGTTGATCGCGCGGAGGAAGTAGTTGAGCAGCCCCTGACCGGTGGCGGCGTCGTCGAACACGTCCCCGAGGAGCGTCGCCTGCGCGGCGCGCGCGACGAAGTTCCTCAGGCGCTCCGCGGCCGCGTCGAGGCTCGTGAGGAAGAACGCGAACACCGCGGCGAAGCGGACCGGGAGCTGCGCGGGGTGGAGATCCCAACCTTGGTAGAAGCCTCGCACGAGCGAGTCCTGCACGTGCTCGTACTGGAGCCTCCAGGCGGCGTGGACGGTCGCCCGATTCTCCGCGAGCTCCGCGAGCGTGAGCGCCCTGCCTCCCTCGGGTCGGTGGACGCCGACGGGCATGACGTTCGTCGCGCCGTCCGAGAGGAAGACCCCGGTGCGCGCGAGCGCGATCTGCATGAGCCCGCGCGCGAGGCCGCACGCGGGGTGCGTCATCGTCTGGTGGGCCGCCGTGACGTTGCACCCCGCCGTGTAGTCGTACGTCCCGAAGTGCGCCCCGGTGCAGCGCCCCTCGGCGGGCCCGAGGAGCCGGGAGAGGTTGATGCGACCGTCCGCGTCCACGATCGACTGCGTCGTCTCGATCATCATCTCCAGCTTGAGCGCGCCCTCGCCGAGCCCGAGCCCGCGCTCGAGCGCCTTGAACAGCGCGACCACCGCCGCGACCTGCTCGGGGATCGTCACCTTCGGGACGGTGACGACGAAGTTCGGCGGGAGCGCGCCCGTCTCGCCGACGAGGGCCGTGAGGAACACGTCGAGCGTCCGCACCGCGCGGACGCGCGTCTCCTCCGCGAGCGACTTGACGCGGATCCCCACGAACGGCGGGAGGATGCCCTCGGCCGCGCCGCGCGCGAGCTCCTTCGCGCACCGGACGGCGTGCTCGTCCTCCTCCGCATCGGGGCGCGTGCCGAAGCCGTCCTCGAAGTCGATCCGATAGTCCTCGACGGGCTCCCGCTCGAGCTTCGCGATCACGCGCGCGCGGATGGTGTGCGCGAGCCACGCTCCCTCGTGGAGCTCGCGCGCGCGCGCGCCTCCCTCGGCGAGCGCCCGCTCCAGCGTGCGGATGGCCGAACGCTCCATGGGGAGCCGATCGTGCCCGGGCAGCCCGAGCGCGCGACCGAACGTCGCGAAGTCGGGGGCGTGCTCCTCGAGGGCTCCGAGCGCGACGGCGCCGAGCTTCTTCGCGGTCTCGGCGCGGAAGAGATGCGCCCCACCGTACACCGTGTGGACGGGCTGGCGCGCCTCGGGCTCACCGGGAAACGCGCGCGCGAACGCGGCGTTCGCGTCACGGAGACGGGAGACGACGTCGCGCGTGGACTCTTCGGTGAGGGTGGTCTTCATCCGGACGCCATATCATCGGCGCCTCACGGAGAGAGCGCCTTGCCCCGCGCCTCGGCGCGCTCCCACATGCGCACGTAGGCCTCCGCCGACCGGAACAGCGGCTCGAGGTCCGCGTCGGTGACCCCGTCGCGGCGCGCGTCCTCGATGAGCTCCGGGAGGAGGCCGATGTCGATCATGCCCTCCTCGTTGAAGTCCACTTTGCGGTTCGCGAGGTAGGGCTGCTCGAACGTGATCGCTCCGTCGTACGACGTGAACGGATACGTGACGGGGTTCGATTGTGGGGTTCCGCACGGACTGTCTGGTCCGAAGCGCGGGCGGGGGCCGCCCGCGAACCCGTTGAGGTCGAACGCGAGGCCCTCGGCGGGGTACCCGCCGTGAGCGACGACCTCCTTCACGCTCGCGGCGAGCTGGCTGCCCATGCTCCCGGGCGTTCCCGCCGAGCAGCGACCGAGGCTCGTCCCCGCCATTCCACCGTTGAGGTAGACGCGACCTCCGGTCGTGTCCCCGTGGGTCTTGAGCACGGGGTACGTGTTCGCCTCCATGAGCTCGTACGCGCGGACGAGCGAGCGCTGCGGCAGGTGCGCCACGTCGATCATCATCCCGCGCTTCATCAGCTCCTGCAAAAGCGTCTCTCCGAGCGCGGTGAGCCCGTGGTGCTGACAGTATTCTCCGACGAGGGGCGGCTCCTGGATCTGATCGAGGTAGGGCAGGATCGTCCCGAGCGGTGCCTCCGCGAAGCCGCTGAAGTCGTTCGGCGCGGGGGAGTCGTACACGTCGCGCGGTTTGTTGAGGCCGCCGAACGTGACGTCCCCGCCGTCGAAGTTCGCGGAGATGCCGGGACAGTCTTGGACGAAGTCCGAGTAGTGGCCGCTGTTGATGAAGTTGCCGAGCTCGATGATCCCGCTCGAACCATCGCCCGAGGTGAACGCGTTGTCGAACTTGTGGACGGGGAACACGACGCGCACGCCGAGCTCGCGGTAGTGGTCGATCTTCTCGCGGACGAGGTCCGGCGTGCACTGCGCGAACCCCGCGTGCGGGGTGAGGAAGCAGTCGAACAGGTTCGAGATCTCGATGCCGAGGACCACGGCCATTTTGCCGTCCAGGATCGCGGCGCGCGCGGCCGCAGGGCTGTCCACGACGCGGAACCAGCCCTTGCCGGGGCCGCCGGACTGCGCGTCGATGTAGCGCTCGAGGTTGCGCGTCTCCTGGATCTCTCGATCGACGCTGACCATGTCGTTGCACGAGTAGAGGGCGGTCTGCGAGTGGATGCCGGTGATGAGATCGCAGAGCACCGAGTTCCCCGTCGCGTGCTGCACGAGCAGCCGGATGCCGCCGAGGTACGCGCGCTCGAGCCAGCGGTAGTACATCGTCTGATGGGTAGAGCTGCGCCACGCGTTCGGCCACGCGGTGAAGTCGGGGTAGCCCGCCGTCAGGTGGTTGAACTGGGGGACCTCGCCCGTGAGGAGGATGGGCGCGAGCGCGTCCACGCTGAGCGAGCCGCCGTCTCCGTCGTAGAAGAACCCGACGACGTCCCGCCGGCCCTCGGTGCCGTGCCAGGGCTCGCAGTCGGGGAGGGCGTGCTCCACGCCGAGGCGATGGAAGGGCGCACCATGGAACGTGTTGCCACCTCCGAACCCGAAGTTCGACATCATGTGCGAGTGGAGCTCCGCGATGCCGTAGAGCGCGCCGTCGTCCCACGCGTGCTTCGTCGGAGTGCCGGTCGCGTCGATCGAGAGCTCGGGGAACGCGGCGCAGCTCGTCGCTGGGAACATCGTGATGATCGCCGCCGCGGACGGGTCGCTCACGAGGCCGTCGAGCGCGAGGTAGAGACCCGACGCGTAGTGCTTCAGCTGATAGCGCTTCGCGTCGCGCGGAGAGGGCTCGAGCGTCCACTCCGCCGGAGAGCGGAACGTGTCGTCCAGCCGCGTGAGCGCCGACTCGAGCTTCTCTGGGCGCGAGAGGCGCCAGGCGCCGCCGACGTTCTCCGCCGTGAGGTATCGCTTGTCCTGGTCGTAGAGGAGATACGTGCCGAGATCCGACGCGCGAAGGGTGAAGCGCGCCGCGCGCTCCGGGTCCTCGTCGGAGAACTGGAAGCCCGTGAGGTCGGTCGTCGGCGCGAGGACCGAGGGGTCGTTCTCCCCGTCGAACCCTTGGACCGTGTAGCAACCGTTCGCGTACCCGTAGACGCCTTGATCCGGCGGCGGCGCGGGCAGCACCACGTCCCCGCAGCCCGCGCCGACGAGCGTGAGGAGCGTGACGGCTGCGGCCGAGTGGACGAGCTTCATCGGGGCATGGTCGCAGGACGCGGCGCTTCCGGGAAGGCGTGCGCCGCCCCGACCGCGCGCTTGACGTCGACCAGGCGCGCTCCGAGGGTCCCGGCATGAAGACCAAGAAGCTCGGTTCGTGCGGTCTCGAGGTCAGCGTCCTTTCCCTCGGGGCGATGACGTTCGGCGAGAGCGCGTCGCTCATGAAGAACCTGACGTCGACGGACGAGGAGGCGCGGCGCGTCTTCGATCGGGCGATCGAGCGCGGAGTGAACCTCGTCGACACGGCCAACGTCTACAACGAGGGCAAGAGCGAAGAGCTCGTCGGGCAGTGGTCGAAAGGAAAACGTGACGACCTCGTCATCGCGACGAAGTGTCGGTTCCCGATCGGCTTCGGCGTGACGAAGAAGCCAGGGCCGCACGACATGGGCCTCTCGCGGAAGCACATCGTCTCCGCGTGCGAGGCGTCCCTGAGACGCCTCGGCACGGACTACATCGATCTCTATCAGGTGCACATGCAGGACGTGACCGTCCGCATCGACGAGACGGTGCGCGCGCTCGACGACCTCGTGACCTCGGGCAAGGTCCGCTACGTCGGCTGCTCGAACTACACGGGGTACCGCCTCGTCCAAGCGCTCTGGGCGGCCGACACGCTCAAGAAGAACCGCTTCGAGTCGGTCCAGCTCCAGTGGAACCTCATCGAGCGCGGGGCCGAGCGCGAGGTGATCCCCGCGTGCCGCGAGTACGAGCTCGGCGTGCTCGCCTGGTCGCCCCTCGCGAGCGGGTTCCTCTCCGGGAAGTATCGGCGCGGACAGCCCCCGCCCGAGGGCTCCCGCCTCGCCGAGTGGAAGGACACGATGAAGCGCCTCGGCGTCGACCGGTCGTACGACGTGATCGACGCGCTCGACGCCATCGCCAAAGAGCTCGGGACGACGTGCGCCGCCGTCGCGCTCGCGTGGGTGCTCGCGAAGGAGGAGACGACGAGCGTCATCCTCGGCGCTCGCACCGTCGCGCAGCTCGACGACAACCTGAAGGCGCTCGACGTGGCGCTCACGCCCGCTCACGTGAAGACGCTCGACGACGTCTCCAAGCCCGACTGGGCGTACCCTTACTCGTTCATCTCGCGCATGCAGCCCTGGTAGCAGGCTGTTCAGCGCAGCAAGATCAGCGGCGCGGAGGAGGGCGTGATCTCCGCCCCCGCGAGGTCCACGCCGTTCGCGACGAGGACGAACGCGACGATCGACGCATAGTCTTCGTCCTTCAAGCGTCCGGGCTGGTCCGCGGGCATGTTCTCCCGAACGAACGCCATGACGTCCGCGGCCGTGCGAAACGGCGCCGTGCGGAGCCGGGCGGTCGGGGGTGGCTCGAGCGGGAGGGCGCCCTCGCCCATGAGCGGAGGAGCTCCGCTGCGCTGGCGTCCATCTCGGCCGTGGCACCGCGCGCAGTATGTCTCGAAGAGCGCACCGCCGCGCGCGGTCGGGCTACCGCTGCCGTCGTGGTCCGTCGGCGTGCCCGCGGGGCGCGGGTGCGCTTCGCATCCCATCAGTGTGACGGCGGCGCTCATGGCGGCCGCGATGGTTCGGGTGTCCATGGTGACGTCCTCGCTCCTCGATGGCCTGGAGCACCGAACAGGTTGAAACGCCGACGTATGCGCCCGATTTCGCGGAGAGAACCACACGGCCTCGTCGCTGTGCTCCTCGGATGACGAGGAGTCGTCTTCTCGGTGCTCGCTCCTCGGCGTGCGCCTCTCCTTCGAACTCGAGCGCATTCGTTCGGGGCTCAACCTGTTTGGTGCTCTAGGAAGGGTGAGCATCCGTCGTGCCGCGATTACCTGGACCGGTGGCCGCGCGAGCGCGCCTGAGCGCGCCGAAGGCGCTCGGCTCAGCCGCGTTCCTCCACGGAACGCCCCCGGGTGCGAGGCCGTATCGCCCGTTCGAGGGAGTCGTTGTAGGGTCGGGCCCGGATGCGACGAAGCCCCGCGATCCTCGCTGCGCTCGCCGCGAGCGGCCTCGGCTGCGCGCCCACGGCGCCGCCGCCCGCGCCACCGCTCGCTTCGACCTCCCGATCCGAGGCGCCCCGACCGTCGCTCCCGGACGGACGGATCGCCGCGCGCGACGTCGTGATGACGCCGTGGTCGATGTGCGTGCTCCTCGTGGACGCGACGGTCTGGTGCCTCGGCGCGCAGTACGACCGCACGGATCGTGGGGTCGTGCACCAGATGCCGATCCCCGCCGTCGACGCGCTCGTCTCCGCGCAGGACCGAACGTTCGCGCTCACGAAATCAGGTGATGTGATCGGCTGGGGTGCGCCCGCCGCCGACTCGGGCGTCCCCACCTCGATGAAGCTCTCCGATGCGCGAGAGATCGCGGCCTCCGCGGACACGCTCTGCGCGCGCTTCGAAACGGAGGTGCGCTGCTTCGGGACGCGGGACGGGTCGGTCGAAACCAAGTCCATCACCGCGACCGCGATCTCGATCCGGCCGAGCGAGCGGTGCGCGGCGACGTCGACGGACGTGGTGTGTTGGGACCCCCGCCCGACCGACGCGGCCGGCGCGGGGCGCGAGGTGAAGCGGAGCATCCCCGACGTCGTCGCGCTCGCGGCGTCCACGACGCTCGGGTGCGCGCTGACGAGGGAGGGCCGCGTGCGGTGTTGGCGCTCCCGGGACGTGCAGGAAATGGAGCTCTTCGGCGAGCGCTCGTTCCGCGCGATTCGGGGCAACGAGAACGGGATCTGCGCGCTGCCGCTCCGCGGCGCCCCCGTCTGCGCGCGCGAGGTGGTCGAGGATCCCGAGGGCGACCGCGTCGCGCCGTTCGACGAGGTGATGCACTCGCGCCGTGGCGTCGGGAGCATCGCGCTCTCGCGCGTCGGTGCGTGCTTCGTCGACGCCGGCGTCGTCTCTTGCTGGGGGGATTTCGACGGCGCCGCCGAGCCCTCGCCCGTCGATCTCGGCGACCTCTCGTCGCTCCGCGCCGCGCGCGACGCGCGCCCCGGCGACGCGCACACGTGCGTGCTCGGGCTCGACGACGCCGTCCGCTGCTGGGGTGAGAACCGGACCGGGCAGCTCGGGACGGGCGACACGAACGCGCGCCGTGGCCCCGAGCGCGTGCCCGCGTTCGGGAGCGTCAGCAAGCTCGCGGTCGGTCCGTTCATGACGTGCGTGGTCACGAAGGCGCGCGGCGACGACGTCGGCGGCCGAGTGCTGTGCTCGGGCGGGTTCGCCGACCACCGACGATCCGCGGACTGCTACATGGCGACGCCGAACAAGAAGTCCGACGCGTGCGCCCTCACCCCCAAGGTCGTCACGTCGGGTGCGGTGGACGTGGTCCTCGGCGACGACTTCGGATGCGTGCTCGACGAGGATGGCGGCGTGCGTTGCTGGGGAAGGAACGACCTCGGCCAACTCGGCTCCGGCGACACCGAGGCGAGCGAGGCTCCGCGGACGGTCGTCGACGCGTCGGGCGCGCCGCTCCGGGGTGTGGCGCGCCTCGTCGCGTCCGACCTGCACGCGTGCGCGATCCACACGAGCGGGACGATCTCGTGCTGGGGGTACGACGATCCCGGTGAGCAAGGGCGCGAGCTCGGCGCCCCTCCGGCGCTCACGGTCGCGACCCCACTCGACACGCCGAAGCGCGTCTCCAGCCTCGGGAGCCGCTGCTACGTGCTCGAAGGCGGTGAGGCGCGCTGCTGGGGCGAGGCGCCAGGCGGACAGGTGTCCCCGACCCCGCAGCGCGTCGGCGTCTGCGACGCGCGCGCGGCGCTGGACGAGCGTTGCTTCCTCGTCGATCGCGGACTCCTCTGCGCGGATCGCGCCTCGGCGGCGGAGACCGCGACGTACACGGGCCCGCCCTTCGTCGCGGCTTCGATGACGGCGGGCCGGTTCTGCGGGGTCGACGCCGAGCACGGCGTCACGTGCCGAACGATCTCGAGTCCCGTGCCCGAGATCGGCCGAGCGCTCCCGCTCGTGCGCGCCTCTGGCGATGCGTCGTGTGGGAGCGATCCGCCGGTCGAGACGCCCGTCGCGCTCTTCAGCTCGGTCTCCGTCTCGGCGCGCGGCGCGCGCTCGCGCGCGCTCGACCCCGCGGAGGCGAAGATCCTCTTGGACTCGGCGGGCGCCGCGGCCGTCGGGGACTGCACCGAGGGGCAGAGCGTCCTCGACGTCGACGTGAGCGACGTGCGCGGCCGATCCCGCGTGTCGCTCGAGATCTACGGCCCGCCGTGCGAGATCATGAGCGTCGTCACGGGCTCGCGCCGATTCGTCGGCCTGACGCCCGAGGCCCGCAAGCTCGCGCGCGAGCTCGGAACCGCGCTGAAGAGGCCTCCCGCCGATTGACGCGAGACCGCCCAGCCACGCCGTCAGAACACGATGACGCCGAAGCGCGCCGACGCAGGCTTCGAGGGCTTCGATCCGCTCATGAACAGCCCGATCGCGCCGGTCACGAGCCCCGCGACGCCGACGCCGATCGCCACGTTGACGACGGTGCCCCGGACGTCGAGATCCGACTGGAGCGTCGTCCGCTCCGCGCCGCACGACGCGGGCCGCCCGGGGACCGTGCATCGATCCTCGTACTCCGAGAGCTCCATCGCGCCGCTCACGCCCACGCTGATCGCCGTGAGGAGGCTCGCGCCCGCGACGGCGGCGCCGATCGGGACGAGGGGGGACAGCACGAACCTCGGGGCCGCCTCCTTCGAAGCGGCCTTCGGCGCGAGCGGCTTCGGCGTCGCGACGAACACGATGGGGACGTCCACGGCCGCGCCGCGCGCGACCTTCACGACGACGCGGAACGGCTTGGCCTCGTCCGCGGTGGCGTCGACGACGACGTCCCCCGGGTCCACGACGTAGCGTTGACCGATGAGTGCATCTGGGAGATCGTGCTCGTTCACGCGCACGCGCGCGCCCTGCACGCCCGGGGGCGCGCTCACGACGACGTACCCCACCTCGGGCTTCGCGAGCTCGATGATTCGCTCGCACGCCGCGACGTGATCGTCCGCTCGCGCGGCGCGCGCGTCCTTCGCGCAGACCTCCGCGCTGCCGAGCGCGTCCGCGGGCTTGCCGAGCGCGAGCTGCTCCTCCGCGATGAATCGGCGGAGGGAGACGCTCATCGCGAGGTTCCCCGCGCGGTTCGCGAGATCGAGCGCGCGCGCGTGATCGCCGGCCGCGGACGCCTGCTGCGCCTCTTCGATCAGGCCGCGGCGCGCGGCGACCTCGGTCGCGCTCAGCGAGTCGGCGAACGCGCGCGTCGGCAGGAGCGCTCCGAGGGCGAGCGCGAGGAGGAACGGGGCGAGGCGTCGGGGCATCGTTCTCACTCGATCGGGTAATTGCCGGGCGGCTTCGTGGGGGCGGAGGGGGCGGCGCTCGGCCGCGCGTCGCGGCGGGCGGCGGGGAGGGCTGTTTGTGCGACTGAGTTGCATGTGACGGCGTCGGCGTGAGGCTGGGCGGCGAAGGCACCGAAGACGTCGAAGACGTCGAGGCGCTCGGGGCGGGTGTCCCGGGAGGCGCGCCCGGGGTGGGGCGCACGCTCGGCATCAGGACGATCGCCGGCGCATCGACGGTGTCCGCGGGGCGGACGAGCGTGTCGGCCGGGACGGGCGCTTGCGCGGCGGCGCGCGCGCCCCGCGCCGCCGTCTCGCGTGGCGAGCCAGTACGCCGACGCGCACGCGACGACGCCGAGGGACGACCCCGACCGCGCCGTAGAGCGCGGGCGCCGCGGCGCGGGGGGCGGGGGAGCTCGGGCGGTGGAGGCTGCCGCGCGTCGTGACCTCGGCCGCGGAGAGCGTCCCGGGGTGGGCGGTGCTCGACGACCGGCTCGGGGGCGGAGCGCGCGACGGCGGCGCTCGGCGTGATCCAGGCTCGGGGCGACCTCCGCGGGCGTCATCGTCGCGGCGCTCGACGCCTCGGACGAGAACGCCTCGGTCCACGTCTTGCGCAAGGGCGGCGACGCGTACGGCAAGAGCGCCGCGCCCAGGCGCGCACGGACAGGAAGCGGTCCTTCGGATCCTTCGCCATCGCGCGGAGAATGACGCGCTCGATGCCCGGATCGACGTCCGGGCGGACGCGTCGCGGGCTCGGGAACGTGCCGCCCACGACGCGCTCGAGGATCGCGTAGACGGAGAGGTCCCCGAGCTCGAACGCCTCCTTGCCCACGACCGCGCGGTACAGGATGACGCCCATCGCGTACTGATCGCTCTCGGGCTTCGCGTCCTTCGCGCGGCGCACCTGCTCGGGCGCCATGTATTGAGGCGTCCCGAACACCTCCGCCGTCCCCGTGAGCTGCGCGGCCTCCTCCGTGCCGGGCTTCGCGATCCCGAAATCGAGCAGCTTCGGATGGAACCCGCCGTGCGCGGCCCGGCAGAGGAAGATGTTGGCCGGCTTGAGATCGCGGTGAACGAGGCCCGCGCCGTGCGCCGCGTCGAGCGCGGAGAGGATCGGCAGGAGGATGTCGACCGCCTCGGACGTCTCGAGCGGACCGCGGCCCGAGAGGTGCGCGTCCAGATCCTCGCCCGCGAGGAACTCCATCACGAGGAACGGCGACCCGCTCTCCGTGCCGACGTCGAACACGCCGACGACGTGCGGGTGATCGAGCCGCGCCGCGATGCGGCCCTCGCGGAGGAAGCGCTCGAGGTACGTCTTGTTCCGCGCGAGCTTCGACCGGAGCACCTTCAGCGCGACGCGGCGGCCGAGCTCGGTGTGGCGCGCCTCGTACACGCTGCCCATCCCGCCCTCGCCGAGCCGCCGGATCACTTCGTACTTCCCGAACGACGAGCCGGGCGGCACCGAGGGGTGCACGGTCCGCTGATCGTCGCCGTCGTCGCGCGTCACCGCGACACCCGGTACGCGGTCGAGGTGAAGCCGCCGCTGAAGTTCTGCGCCACGAAGTAGATCGCGTCGCCGTCCATCGCCCAGCTCCGCGTGTCCGTCGCCGACGGCACCGTGAACGTCGACACGGTCGCGGCTTGCGCCGGGGACAGGATCGGCGCGCGCGAGATCGTCACCACGTTCGACGCGAAGCTCGCGGACGCCCAGACGACCTCGGTGCCGCTCGTGAACACCGCGAGGGGGGCGGACGACCCGAGCGACGCGAAGACGATGTCGTCGGTGATCGCGCTGCCCGTCACCTTCGTCCGGTGGAGCTCGGTGGATGGTGAGACGATGAAGTAGAAGACGTACGTGTCGCTCGGATCGACCGCGATCGAGGGGCTCGCGTGCGCGGCGGTGACCGCGGGGCCCGCGATGTCCACGTCGGTCCGCGCGGAGCCGGGCAACGTGAAGCGCTGGATCCAAGGCGCGTTCGTCGTGAGGACGTACGCGTGATTCGACGCGGTGGCGAAGCTCCTGGCGCTGTGTCCGCTGCTGCAGGCGAACGCGATCGGCGACGTGGGGTCACGCAGGACGCAGCCGCCGGTCTCGTCGTTCTCGGACCAGTAGAGCGTCGGCCCGACGTGTTCGAAGAACGTCGCTCCGCCGGCGATGGAGACGCCCTGGGTGAGGGGCTGAGAGAACGCGCCGTGCAAGAGCGGCGTCGTCGCGCCGTCCCATGTCCACGCGACCTCCTCCCCGCGCGCGCCGACGATCAGGTTGATGACGTCGACGTCCGGCCCCACCTCCACCGCCGCCGCGTCGTTGGCGGAGAACCGAACGAGCTTCGGCGGCGACGCCGTGGCCGCGTAGATCCGGTGCGGCGTGAGCGGGTCCAAGACGAGCGTGCCGACGAGCGCGGGGACGTTCGTCGCCGGCGCCGGCGAGCAGCGCCCAGCGGCGCACGTCGCGCCCGGAAAGCGAGCGCTCCCGCACGATCGCGCGCAAGACCCGCAGTGGGCGGCGTCGGTCATCAGATCCGCCACGCATACGCCGCCGCAGTCCGTCGTCCCCGTGGGGCAACCACACGCGCCGTTCACGCACGTCTGGCCGTTCGTGCACACCGCGCACGAGGGCCCGCAGCGCCCTGGGTTCGTCTGCGTGTCGGCGAAGCAACCCTCCGCGGTCCCGCTGCTCGCTGGGCAGTATTTTTCGCCGGCCGCGCAGACGCACGCCATCGCCTGGCAGACCTCGAAGCTCTTGCATGCCTTCGTACAGCTGCCGCAGTGCGCTTCGTCGTTCGAGAGGTCGAAGCACCCCGAGAAGCCGGGGCACGTCTGCTCGCCGACGGGACACATGCACTGCCCGCTCGAGCAGATTTGCCCCGCGGGGCACGCGATGCACGCGCCGCCGCAGTGGTCGCGGTCGCCGTCCGTCGCGTAGCAACCGGGCGGGTTCGTGCACGCGTTCGTCCCTTGGGGGCAGCCGCACTGGCCGTTGAAGCACTCCTCCCCGGGATCGCAGGGACCGCACCCCGAGCCCGTCGACGAGGTCGTGGCGCCGCTCGAGGTCGACCCGGCGCTCGAGGAGCTCACGCTCGTCGAGGCCGAGGTCGACGACGTCGTCGACGCGCTGGAGCTCGTCGAGCCGACCGACGCGTCGGTCGAGGAGGAGGGGGCGCCTCCCGCGGACGACGCGGCCGCGCCGCCGCTCGACGGGGAGTCGTAGGGCGCAGGCACCTCGAAGGCGCACCCCGCGACCCACGCGCCCAAGAGGACCCATGCGCCGATCGAGGTGCGCGTCGTGCGCGAAGCGGCAAACGTCGACACTTCGATGAATCTAAGAGATCGCGGCCCACGCGCGATTTCAGCGCGACCTCACACGACGGACGTCACCGCGCGAGGCGCGAGCCGAAAGCGCGTAGCGCCGCCGCCCTGGGCTCGCTCCACGATCGCGGGGCCGTTCAGGCCCGCCTCTCCGAGCGACACGCGCGTGCGGTGGATCAGCGTGTTGAGCTGGGTCCGCGACGCGTGCTCGCTCCCCCAGACGAACGGGGATCAGGGACCTCGTCAGGCATACGCGCCAGGCTGCAGTCCGTTCGGCGGGAGCAGCAGGGCGGCGACGAGGTCTCCCCGGCGCTGCAGGGCCACACGGCGTAGACCTTCTCCGCCGTGAGCGTGAGCAGCGCGCCGTTCGGCATCAGCTCGAGGGACGCGTGCGTCGGTGCCGCCGTGAGGTCGAGCGTCGCAGGCGCGTCGTCCGCCTGGACGACGCGCAGGGTGACGCCCCCGAACGCGAGCGTCGCGTTCGTCGAGAGCCGGACGAGCGCCTCGCCCTCGTGATCTTTGCTCCCGCCGACGGTGATCGCCGCGTGGAGCTCCGCGAGCAGCGCGCTCGGCGTGGGGTACAGCGTGATGGCGGGATCGGGCCAGCCCGGGAGGGAGAGGTCCGCGCTGTCCCCCCCGACGCGAAACGGCGGAGCGGCGCGCACCGGATAGCGGCGGCCGCCGAGCTCGAGGTGCCAACGCGCCGGCTCGCGGGGCCTCTGGATCTCGAACGTGAAGCGGCTCCGCGCGATCTCGAGGACGTCGCCGTGAAGAGCGAGGGCGGGCTCGTCGATCTGCGCGCCGCGGACGCGCACGCCCGCGCGGCCGAGGGGTACGACGCGCGCGCCGCCGTCCACCTCGACGATGATCGCGTGCTGGCGGCTCACCGTGGGATCGTCGAGCACCACGTGGCACGCGTTCGATCGGCCGAGGACGAGGCTCCCACCGACGAGCGCGAGCCGCGCCCCGCCCTCGTCCCTCAGCCACACCGTCATCCACGTGCAGAATGAAAAACCGCGCGCCCTCGGTCAAGGTGAAGGTCCGCGCCGCGCCAGGATTCCACGCGGCGCGCCGGCGGGCGGCGTAGGATGAGACGCGCGGATCCGTTGGATGCAGCAGGGTGACGTCGTCGGGGGTCGGTTCACGATCGAGGAGCTCGCGGGCTCGGGTGGCATGGGCGCGGTGTACCGCGCGACCGACGCGCAGACGGGCGAGCGCGTGGCGGTCAAGGTGCTGCACTCGGCCGCCGCGTCCGATGTCGCGCGCTTCGAGCGCGAAGCGCGCGTCCTCGAGACGCTGAAGCACCCGGGGATCGTGCGGTCTTTCGCGCGCGGACGCACGCCGAAGGGCGAGTCGTACCTGGTGCTCGAGTGGCTCGAGGGGGAGGACCTCCTGAGGGCGCTCAAGAAGCGCAAGCCCACGCACGCGGAGGCGGTGGTGCTCGCATCGAAGGTCGCGTCCGCCCTCGGGCGCGCGCACGAGGCGGGCGTGATCCATCGCGACATCAAGCCCGGGAACATCTTCCTCGTCGGCGGGCGGTTCGACCAGCCGCGCGTGCTCGACTTCGGGATCGCGCGCCTCGTCGCCGCCACGACCGCGATGACGAAGACGGGGACCGCGATGGGGACCCCCTCCTACATGCCGCCGGAGCAGGCGCGCGGGCTCCGGACCATCGACGCGCGCGCGGACGTCTACTCGATCGGCTGCGTCCTCTTCGAGTGCGTGACGGGCGAGGCGCCGTACGACGGCGAGCACGTGATCGCGATCCTCGCGCGCGTCCTCTTCGACGAGACGCCGCGCGCGGGCCAAGAGGGTCGAGCGCGTCCCGCGCGCGCTCGACGACGCGATCTACGCGCTCATGTCGAAGGGACCCCGGTCTTCGGCCCAAGAACAGACTCCGAGGTGGAGCGCCTGCTCGCGCGCCTCTCGCTCGAGGGGCCGATCGCGCGCCGCGCGCGCGGGGCTCGAGACGGGAGGCCAGCTCGCTCACCGCGAGCAGAAGCTCCTCGCCGCCATCGCGGCGATGCCGGCGAGGCCGACGTCGACGCGCGGCGAGCAGGAGGCGACCCTCGCGGGCGACACTTGGACGATGTCGTCCGCCGAGGTCGCGGAGCTCCTCGCGACGTTCGGAGGGAAGTTCTCTCCGCTCGCGGACGGCTCTGCGATCCTCGTGCTCGAGGGCGTCGGCTCCGCGGTGGACGTCGCGCAGCGCGCCGCGCGTTGCGCGTCCTCTTCCGTGCCCGCTCGGGGCTCGACGTGAGCGTCGCGATGGGGCGCGGCGACGCAGAGGGCAAGGTCCCCATCGGGGACGTCGTGGATAGCGTCGCGAAACTCGCGAAGCTCCCCGTGATCCGCCGCTCCCCGGGCGATCCAGCGATCCGCATCGACGAGCTGCTCGCGGGGCTCCTCGACGATCGGTTCGAGATCGAGCGCGACGCGGACGGGCTCGTCCTCCGCGGAGAGAAGGCGAACGATCCCGGCCAGCGCCTCGTCCTCGGCCGGCCGTCCCCGTGCCTCGGGCGGGCACGCGAGATCGGCACGATCGACGCGGTGTTCGCGGAGTGCGAGGACAGGCCCGCGGGCCGCTGCGTCGTCCTCACGGGCGCGCCGGGGCTCGGCAAATCGCGCGTGCGGTACGAGTGGCTCGAGCGGCTCCGCAAGTCGGATCGACCGGCGACCGTGTGGATCGGGCGCGCGGATCCGCTCGCGAGCGGATCGTCCTCGGGGCGATCGCAGGCGCGCTACGCAGCGGGTTTGGCCTCGCCGCGTCGGACGATCTGGGGATCGCGCGTGCGAAGATCCGCGAGCGCGTGTGGGCCCACGCCGAGGACGCCGATCACGCGAGGCGCCTCGCGGCGTTCATCGGGGAGATCGTCGGCGTCGCGTTCGACGACGCGGACGACGTCCAGCTCCGCGCGGCGCGCCGCGACGCGACCCTGATGGGATCAGATGCAGCGCGCGTTCGAGGACGTCGTCCTCGCGGAGGCGACCGTCCGGCCGCTCGTCGTGGTGCTCGAGGATCTCCAATGGGGCGACAGCGCGTCCGTGCGCTTCCTGGAGGCCGCGCTCCGGCACACGCGCGAGGCGCCGTTCTTCGCGATTGTCGTGGGCCGACCCGAGATCGCGACGATGTTCCCGAGCCTCCTCTCGGCGCGCGGCGTGACGCACGTGCCCGTGGGCGAGCTCTCGAAGCGCGCGGCGACGGAGCTCGCGAAGACGCTGCTCGGCGATCGCGCGGACGACAAGACGGTCGCCGACATCGTGGAGCGCGCGGCCGGGAACGCGTTCTTCCTCGAGGAGCTCGTCCGATGCGTCGCGGATGGTGGGGCGCGCTGCCCGAGACCGTGCTCGCGATGCTCCAGGCGCGGCTCGCCGCGCTCGCGCCGGAGAGTCGGCGCGTGCTCCGCGCGGCGAGCGTCTTCGGCAACGTGTTCTGGGGCAGCGCCGTCGAGGCGCTCCTCGGGCGCGATGCGGACGGCTACTCGCCGACCATCACTCGAACCGCGCCGCCGAGCTGGCTCTCGCCCGCGATCACCGCGGACGTCCCCGCGCGCATCGAGCTGCTCGTCGCGGAGGAGTTCTTCGAGCGGCGCCGCTCGGAGAACCGGTTCCCGCGCGAGACGGAGCTCGTGTTCCGTCACGCGCTCGTCCGCGACGCTGCGTACGCGATGCTCACGCCCGCGGATCTCAAGGCGGGGCACCGCCTCGCCGGTCGGTGGCTCGAGCGCGCGGGCGAGACCGATCCGCGCGTGCTCGCCGAGCACTTCGAACGCGGCGGGAAGCTGGATCGCGCGAGCTACCACCTCTGCAACGCCGCTGTGGCCGCGCTCGAGGCGCACGACTTCACCGCCGTCGTCGCGCTCGCGACCCGCGCGGAGCGGGCCGGCCTCGAGGACGCGGTGGTGCTCGGGCGCCTGAAGCTCCTCTCCGCGGAGGCGCACCGCTGGCGCGGGGATTTCGTCGAGGCCGCGCGCGCCGCGGAGGTCGCCGTCGAGGCGCTGCCCCGCGGCTCCGCGAGCTGGTTCCGCGCCGTGGACGAGGCGATGACCGCGGCCGGGCGCCGCGGGGATCAGCGCCACGCCGCCACGTGGCGAGAGCAGCTCGTGCTCGTGCCGTACGAGGAGGGGGCCCGCGGCGCCCGACTCATGGCCATCGCGTCGGCGGGTCGGCGAATGTTCCAAGCCGGCGACTACGACTCGGCGCTCGAGATCCTCGCGGTCGTGGACGAAGAGCTCGCCGCTTGGGGCGAAGCCGCGGAGCCGCACGCGGTCGCGGAGGTCCACCGCCTCCGCGGCGCGCGCGCGCGGCAAGTCGGAGACGTAGCCGGGGATATACGCTGCTACCAGCGCGCGCTCCAGGCGACCGTCGCCGCGGGCGATCACCGCAACGCCGCGAACGTCCGCGTGAGCCTCGGGTTCGCGTACATCGAGCTCGGCGCGTTCCGGCCGGCGCGCAAGGAGCTGACTCGCGCGCTGGAGGAGTCCGAGCGCCTCAAGATCGACACGGTGTCCACGCGCGCGCGCCAGAACCTCGCGTGGCTCCTCGGGCAGGGGGGCCTCTTCGACGAGTCCATCCCGATGCTCGAGCAGGTGGTGAAGGAGTCCCGCGCCGCCGGCAACACGCGCTTCGAGGGCTGGACGGAGCTCTATTCGTCGTGGGTCCTCCGCGAGAGCGGGGACGCGCGCGCGAGCCTCGACCGGGCGGAGAGGGCTGCGTCGATGCTGGTCGAGACGCCCCCCGCCTACGCGAGCGCGCTCGCGTGCAAGGCGCTCGCGCTCGTGTCCCTCGGCGCTCCCGAGGACGGCGATCTCGCCGCGTCCGAGGCGCTCGAGATCCTTCGATCCTACGGCGGCATCGAGGAGTTCGAATCGCTCGTCTGGCGCGCCTCGATCGTCGCCGCGCGCGCGCTCGGGGACCAGGCCCGCGCCGCGGAGCTGCTGCGCGAGGCGCGGGAGCGGCTCGACGCGCGCGCCGCGGGGATCGACGACGCGGATCTCCGCGCGAGCTTCCTCACGAACGTCCTCGACAACGCCCGCATCCTCGACGAGCACACCGAACCCCCATGGGTCGCGCGCCGCCGGTGAGAGCCGTCGACGGCGCGCCGACACAAAGGCCGCGAGTCGCTCGAAGGCGCGCTCATCGAGCCGCGGCTCGACCGCGTTGCGAGCGTGAGGAGGGCTCCACCTCGCCGTGGATCTGCGCGGTCTGAGCCGCCTTCAGGTGCCTCGCGGACGCCGCAGCCGCCGCGCGCGCGAGGGGGTGTCGGGGCCCGAGCACGCGCCGGAGCGAGTCGCGCGCGCTCGCGAGCAGCGGCAGGCCGCGCGGGTCGTCCGCCTCGACGAGCATCGCGCCCAGGTTGAGGCGGGTCCGGAGCGTTTCGGGGTGCGTCGAGCCGAGGCGCGCCCGCTCGATCGAGAGCGCGCGGCGATACGCGAGCTCGGCCTCGTCGAAGCGGCCGCGCGCGTGCAGCGACGAGCCCAGGTTGTGGAGCGCGCTCGCGACCTCCGGGTGATCGTCTCCGTACACGCGCCGGAACACCGCGAGCGCGTGCTCGAGCAGGCGCTCCGCCTCCCTGTGGCGGCCGAGGCCGAGCAGCAGCCCGCTCAACGCCACCTCGTCCGCCGCGACGTCGGCGTGGTCCGGTCCCCGGAGGGCGCGCCGGAGCCGGAGCGCCGCGCGCGCCCACGGCACCCCTTCTCGATGCCGCTCGCGAGCGTGCTCGAGGCCCCCGAGGTTGTGCAGGAGCGAGGCGAGAAATCCCTGCTGGGCGTCCGACCGTGGTTCCCCCTTCACGATCGCGAGCGCCTCGCGATACGCACGCGCCGCGCGCGCCCACGATCCGAGGTACTTGCTCGTGATCCCGACGTCGTTGAGCGCGCTCGCGATCTCGACCGACAGCGCGAGCCTGCGCGCCTTGTCGAGCGCTTCGCGCTGGTGCTCGTCCGCCGCGTCGTAGCGCCCGAGGTAGAGGTGTGCGCGACCCGCGGCCCCGAGCGCGCGGACTTCGACGAACGCGGCGCGCGGCGCCCCACGATCCCGCTGGCTCCACGCCCGCGCGCGGTTCGCCTCTTGGAGGGCGCGCCCCGGTTGGCCCTGCTTCAGCGCGACGGTGCTGAGCACGAGGCGAAGCTCCGCCGCCTCGGGTGACGCTCGGTCCGCGCAGGCGAGCGCGGCGCGGGCAGCGGCGCGCGCACCCTCCAGATCGCACGCGTGAAAGGCGGCGGCCGTGGCGCGGAGGTGACCCGCGAGCTCTCGGTTCGGCGGCATGCTCGCGTCCGGCTACCGGGCGCGCCCGCGCCCCGCTCGCCGCCCCCGCGGCTGGCCTTGCCGGTGATGGGCGGTACGGCGGCGGCGCGCGACCGGGAGCGTCGCGGAGTTGTGTTGAAGATCGCGAATCCATGCGAGGAGCTCCCCGAGGAGGTCGACGACGGAGGAGTCCAGGCCGAGGTGTTTGTGCATGCGTGGTCTCACGCACGAGACGCCTGAAAGTTCCCCCGGGAGCGTCGAGGCCAGCGCGATGGCGGAAAAAAACAGGGTTTCAGGTGGATGGGCGGTGCCGCGCAGGTCTCGGCGCGCGAGAGCACCGAGCGGGATCGGCGCTCTCGGAAGAGCCCGCATAGAAAAGCCGTGAGCGGCGTTGCTCGGCGGCGCGCGTCAACGCGCGCGGAGCTCGTCGAGCCCCCGTTGAATCCGGACGCGCGCCTCGGCCGCGAGCGCCGTCGCAGCGCCTTCTCCGGGCGCGCGAGGCGGGATCGCCTCGAGCACGCGAGCGGTCGCGCGCGCGTGCCCGAACCACTTCGAGTGCTTCGGTCGACACTCGCGTGTCCCGCTGAGGGCGACGGGGAGGACGCCGACGCCTGCGGCGATCGCGAGGTCGAACGCGCCCTCCTTGAACGGGAGCAGCTTGCCATCGGAGCCGCGTGTCCCCTCGGGGAACATCATCACGGAGATGCCCGCCGAGAGTGCGGCTTTGGCCTCGGCCATCATCGCGCGGACGCTCTCCCCGTCGCCGCGCCTCACGGGGATGTCTCCGCCGAAGCGCATCGCGAGCCCGATGACGGGCTGATCGAAGAGCTCCT
>JAXLYP010000041.1:0-71948 GCA_046351395.1 Polyangiaceae bacterium | reverse complement strand
CGCCGCGCGCGCGCGCCGCGCCACCTCGAACCCGTCGAACCCGGGCAGGCCGACGTCCACGAACGCGACGTCGGGGCGGAGCTCGAGGATCCGCGCGAGGCCCTCCGGCCCGTCCGCCGCGAGGGACAGCTCGTGCCCCGCGAGGGACAGGAGCTCCGCGAGCATCTCGCGCATGTCCTCGTTGTCCTCCACCGCGACCACGCGCTTGCGCCCCGGCTTGTCCTCGGGGCGCGCGGCGCGGGGAGCCACGTCGCTCGCATGCGCTGCGTCGCGGCGCGCGAACCGCACGACGAACTCGCTGCCGCGACCGATGCCCTCGCTCTTCGCCTCCACGGAGCCGCCGTGCAGCTCCACCAAACTCCGCACGACCGTGAGCCCGAGGCCCAGACCGCCGTTCGCGCGATCGAGCGTCCGGTCGGCCTGCGCGAACACGTGGAACACGTGCGCCAGCATGTCCGGCCCAATGCCGATCCCGGTGTCGCGCACGCGCACGACCGCGTCGCCCTCCTCCGCCGAGGCGTGCACGGACACCCGGCCGCCCTCCGGCGTGTACTTCACGGCGTTGCCCACGATGTTCCCGAAGATCTGCTCCACGCGGAGCCGATCCCCCTCGATGGGGAGCGAGCCCACCCCACCGAGCGCGATCGCGAGCCCACTCTGGGCCGCGAGCGGTTCGAGCGCGGCGCACACGCCCTTCAGCGTCTCGACGAGATCGAGCGGCTCGGGCAGGAGGACGACTTTTCCATGCGTGATCCGCGCGACGTCGAGCAGATCGTCCACGAGCTTCACGAGGTGCCGCGACTGGCGGTCGATGACGTCGAGCGCGCGCGACGCCCGTGGCGTCCCGTTGCTGGTCCTGCATGGGCTCCCTAGTCCTTTCGCTCCTCGATCCGTCCGTGCCACGAGGCGCCACGGGGGTAATTTACCCGCGCGAAAGTCGACTAACCAGATTGATTGTCTGTCGTATCTCGGTCGAAACAGTGTGTCAGAACGCCTCGGTACGAGGCGAACCGCGACAGCATCTCACGTGGAGAGTCGCCGGGGAGCGGAGCTCATCAGTCGCTCGAAGCACGGCGCGAGCACCTCGTCCCGCGCCTCGCGCGCCACGCGATCCAGCTCCGCATCGTCGAGCCTGTCCATGCTCGAGCCAGGGTTCTCCCTCGGGGCGGGCGCCGCGCGCGCCGACGAGGCGAGCAGGTCTGGAGTCCTCCGCGATCCGCGCGTCGATGCCCAGGCGATCTCGGCACCAGGCGTCCGCCACCTCGAGGATGGCCAAGGCGATGACCTTGAACAGCGGCCGCCGCGAGCAGGCCTTGCGCCATGCTCGAGCACCACGCGCGCCGTCGGGGTCCTCGCACTGCTCGAGCGCGCGCGGTTCGCCGCGAGCGCCGAGAGCGTCTCGCCGACGCAGCCATCGCGCACGGCCGCGGCGCGATCTCGCGAGGCCGCCGGCGATCTCATCCATGGAGAGGATTCATCGCGCTCGGCCTTGCCCATGCGCCTGGGCTTCGAGGCCGTAGCCGAGCCGTGCTTGATCTCTGAGCCCTGCAAGAGCGCTGACGAGGCGCCGCCGGCGGCCTAACGCGAGTGAGCGATGGCCGAGCCCACAAGAACGACGCGATCAGGGACGGGCGCCCGAACCGCCCGCGGCTCTTTCAGGCGAGCGCGGAGCGCGCGCACGCCGCTCCTTCCCGCCCCGCGCCGGGGGCAGGCTCAGCCTGCCCGCCGCTCGAGCGAGTGTGCGCATGCGCCCTCGATCACGAGGGGCCGGCCGCATGGCACTGCACGCAGATCGAGAGCAGCACTCCCCATGCTTCACGGTCGGTCCGTCGAACGCGCGGATGCCGTTGCACGTGTTCCCGACGACATCGCGCGCGACGCAGCCATCCTTGTCGTACACCGTGAGATCCGGCGCGTTCGGATCCGGGGCGGCCCCGTCCCCGAGGACTTGGGCGGTGTCCGCCGGGGCCTGCAGTACACCTCGGGAGTGCACCCCTCGGGCGCGGCGACGGCGGTCGCGCTCGGGAGCGGTTCGGCGCTCGGAGCGCGCGCGACGGTCGCGGACGTCTTCGCCGCGGTCCCCACGGGATCGACGTCCACGGGCTCCTCGATCGGGCGGGGTGAGGGCGAACAGCCCATCGCGAGCGAGAGGCCCGCCGAGGTCGCAGCCATCAGGGCGACGCGCGCCGCCGTCGAGGTCTTCACGGATCGATCCTCATCCCTTCCACGGCCGAGCCGCGCGCTCGAGGTCGCAGGCGCCCGCTCGATCCTCACTACCTGCACGACGAGCCATCGGCCTCGAGCGTACCCGCTGTCCCCCGAGCTTGGGCCTGGTCTTGCAAAAACGCACGTTCGTCATGATCACGGAGACCGGCGGAATACGGGCTGGGGCCATCGAGCCCAATGTGACAGAAGAACCGAGGCAGCACCGCGAAGGCGAGGTCGTCGCGACGCGCTACCGCCTGCTGGACTGGCGAGCGATCCGGCCCTCGGCTATGGGCGTTTGGCGGATGACGCGGACCGACGTCCCGTTCGACCGAGGTCACGATCAAGATCCTCCATCACGCCTCGAAGGCATGGCGGAGCAGGCGTCTTGAAGCGTGGACGCGATCGCGCTCGTAGAGGCCGTCGAGCGCCTTCTGGCCTGAACCTCGAGCGCGTCCTCGACGTGGGCGGGACCGACCTCGGCGAGCCCTACGTGTGGCCGCGAGCACCTCGAGGAGTAGACGGCCTGCCGACGTGGTCGAGCGCGAGCGAGGGACGGATCTCGGAGACCGCCGCTGCGCAGCTCCTTCTCCCGTGCTCGAAAGTGATCCGCAAGGGTGCACGACGCGGGCATCGTCCATGGGGATCTCGGGCTCGACAGCGTCGTCTCCGTACGGGCGCCGCACGCGCGCCGTCGCCTGGCTGCGAGATCCGGCGTGGCCGGGACCACCGCGGCAGCGGCGCGGCGATCCGCCTGCCGACGTCTGGGGGATCCACGCACGGCAGAGCGGTCGTGTACGGCGGCCATGGGCGAACATCGCGACCGCGCTCGGGCCGATCATCGCGCGCGGGGCAGATCCCGACCCGGCGCAGCGCTGGCAAAGCGCGCGCGACCTCGGCAAGGCGATCGCGATCTGGCTGGTCACGGCGTCGAAGAGGACTGCACGGGGTCGTCGCCTTCGCGCGCTGGTTCTGGCACCGCGGGGCCCTGGCGGCGTCCACACCGAGCCGGACGAGATCGAGGTGATTGTAGAGGACGCCGTCGCCCCCGTGTCCACGGCGCCCGCCGATCGCGTACGACGCGATGCCTGACGCGCCCGTCGAGGTGCCCCCGCCGACGGCTCGGCGGGTGGGCCGCGCTCGCCGGTGCGGTCGCGCTCCCTCGCGCTCGGCGGCCCGCGCTCCGCAGCGTGATCGCCGCGCGTCCCGGACAGCGTGCGCTTCGCCCAAGCCGATCGCGTGCGTTGACGATGCTCCGCGCGCGGAGCCACGACAGGAGGAGCTCGTCGCCGCGCCGCCTCCGGCGCCGACACCCGCCGTCGTCGAGGAGCTCCAGGCGACCGACGCGAACGCCACGCCCCGCCCGACTGTCGCCCCTCACGCCAAGGCTGCACCGGTCGCGAAGCCGGGCCGAGCTCGTCCCCTCGCGACCACACGGCCCGGGCTGACGATGCCGACGACGCCGACCACGACGCCCACCGCGCCGACCGGAACCTCTACGCTCACGCGTCCCAACCCGACGAGGCTCCCGCCTCGGGGGGCTCGGCGGAGCCCACGGTCCCCTTCCACGCGCCCGAGACTGCGGTCCCACCCCCGCCGCCTCCTCCCCCGCCGTCCGTCTACGATCCGTCGACGCTCTGACCCCGAGCACGGACGGAGCGGGCCCCGAACAATCGGCCGCCTGCGCGCGGGCCGCGCCTGCTCTGCAGCCTGTTGAACCCCTCCCTTCGCGCGCATCGACGAGGCAGGCATCCGGAGGGACATCGTCACCCAAGGTGCCTACTCACGCGGCTTCAGCCGCGTTCCGTGGGCTCCTCGGGCACCGACGACGTCGCTGCGGCGCCTCGTCGCGCGTGCTCGGTCCGTTTTCAACAACCTGCTAGCTTGGCCCGAGCATGGCCGACGACATCACGACGAAGGCAGCGATCGCCGCGGGCCGCCGCGCGGTGAAGCGCGCCGCGGACGACCTCCTCCTCTCGGACGACGAGAAGGCGGCGCGGACCGCCGAGGAGGAGCGCGCGGCGAAGAGCCGACGATGGAAGTGGATCGCCGGCCTCATCCTCGCCGTGGTCCTCGTGATCGGCGTGGTCGGGCTGGTCCTCAGCTACTGGTACTGGTTCCTCCTCGCAGGCGTGCTCGGGGTCGCTGGGTGATGCTGGGCTGGCAGCGCCTCCGGGGCGGCTCGAGAAGAAGCGCGGAGTGTCGAGACCACCTCGAACCACGCGCCGCGAAGAAGACCGAGAGCCCAAGGAGAAGGTCCGCGTCGCCCTGCCAGAGAACCGGGAGGACGACGCTCGCAAGGCCGCCGAAGCGATGCGCGCGGGAGGCGGCGCGCGCCTGGCGCGCGAGCAAGTGGAGGCGCGCGCGCTCCAAGAGGCGGCAGGCCGAGGAGCTCGCGCGCCTCAGCACGCGTCAAGCGCTGAGCCGGAGCGTCAGGAAGGTCGGGGGAAGTGGACGCGCACCCGCGTCCCCGCGCTCAGCGCGCTCACGATCTCGACGCGCCCACCGTACCCGCGCGCGATGCGGTCGACGGTCGCGAGCCCGAGGCCCGTGCCGCGCGAGCCGTCCCTCGTCGTGAAGAACGGCTCGAGCGCGCGCGCCCGAACCTCGGCCGTCATCCCCGTCCCGGTGTCCGCGACCTCCAGGCACACCTCCGGCTCCTCCGCGGACGCGACCGTCCCGAGCGTGAGCGCCCTCGCCGGACATCGCCTGGGCGGCGTTCGCGACGAGGTTCATGACGACTTGCTCCACGTGCGCCCGCGCCGCGACCACGCGGGGGAGAGCCGGCGCGCTCGCGGACGACGACGATCGGGCTCGGGGCGAGGCCCCGGAGGATGAACCCCATGCGGTCCATCACGTCGTCGAGCTCGAGCAACTCGGGCTCCACCGAACCTCGCCGCGCGAACCCGAGCAGGTGATGCGTGAGCTGGCGCGCGCTTCTGCAGCGCCTCGCCAGCGGCCGCGAGGTGCGCGGGGCCCGCATAGGGAGAGGATGGAGCGCCCGGCGCGCTCGCCGTAGCGGCCGCGAGCTCGCGGTCGGCGAGCCTGCACGCCGTGGAGATCATGGCGAGGAGGTTGTTGAAGTCGTGCGCGATGCTCCCGGCGACGCGCCTGAGCGCCTCGAGTTTCTCCGCCTCGAGCACGCGCGCCTGCAGAGGCGCAGATCCTCCGCCGCGCGGCGCGCCTCGGTCACGTTCCGCGCGATCGCCACCGTGTAGCCTCGCTCGAACGGGGAGAACTGGCGCCTCGTACCACGAGACGACGCCACGATCCTCGAGGTGGTACGCGAACGCCGTTACCTCGTCGTTCGCGTGCGCGATCGATGGCCTCCGCTGGCATCCCCGGCACGACGTGGTGGCGGAGCACGTCGTCGAACCGCTTTCCCAGGAATTGCTCCGCGACGCGTAGAGGTCGTGGCCCTTACCGGCGCTGTAGTGGACGAAGCGTCGCTCGCTGTTCAGGAGGAAATAGAGGTCCGGGAGCGCACGGAGCACCGCGGAGAGCTCACGCGGCACGTTGTCGGAGGGCCGGAGCTCGGTGGATGCCGCAGCATGCGATACCCGCGCCGCGATTCAAGATGAGCGCGCCGAAGGCGCTCCGCTCGGGCGCGGTTCCTCCGCGCACCTCACGCGTTCGAGCGCGGCCCGATCTCAGCGGGTGCTCTCGCCGCGCAGCATGATCGTCGGGCCGCAAAAGGCGATGGGGGAGCTGTCCTGGTTCGCCTCGGCGAACGCGTGCGCGAGGTTGTTGCAGCCCTTGCCGCTCTTGCACTTCACGCCGTACACCGTCGTCGGACCGCCCTTCGCGGGGAACGTGAGGTCCCACGACACGACCGTCGCGTCCGTCCAGACCTTCTGCACCTCGATGAACTGATGAATGCGCGCGGCCTGCACGTCGTTACCGACGCCCGCGAGGAGGACGGCGCTCGCGTCGCTGCACTCCGGCTTCGTCTCCGTGACGTTCCCCGCCAACACGGAGGTCGCGAAGGCGGACGTGAGGGCGACGGCGGCGACGGCGGCGGCGATGCGGATCTTCTTCATGGTCTCGTTCCTTTGCTGTGGGGTTCGAGCCGCCTATACGTCCGGTCGAACCGACGACTTCCCGGCGCGCCGCGCCTCGGACGACCGCATGTTCCGCGCGCTCGCGGATGTCTTTTCGGTTGTCGCCGCCGACCAACGGACCGTTCATGCGGGGCCTCCCATGACCTCGCCCATTCGCCCGCGCCCGCTCGTCGTCTCGGACAAACGCAGAGCCGTGCTCCACGCGAAAGTGGACCTGATCGAGGCGGTCACGAACGGCACGCGCACGGCGCCCGAGCCGCCGGCCCGCGCCGTCGCACCGCCGCGCAACCCAGCGGTCGTTCGGCCCGCCGCGGAGCGCCTCGCGTCCGCGCGCGCCCGCACGCTCGCCGATCCGCCGGATGGTTTCTACCTGGAGCTCCAGCGCCTGCTCGACGAACGGCGCGCGATCCCCGGGGATCCGAGCGCGGGGCAGAGTCCGCCCGACGAGCCCGACATCGACGCGACGAGCGTTCGCGAGATCGCGCCGGGCAGGCCGCTCGTCCTTTACGGCACCGACTTGGGTGGCAGCGCATCAGACGATTCCGTCGGCGCAGCGGCGGGCGCGAGCGCGAGGTCGTCGACGAACCTCGCGGGCGGCCGAATCGTCTACGAGCCATCGCTGGGCGGGCCGACGTACGACCTCGTGATCGACGCCTGGTCGACGACGGAGATCAAAGCGCACCTCGACGAAGCGCTCTCCGGCGTCGGCCCCGCCTCCGACGGAGAGCTCTGGGTGATCCGCGCGGACGGTCGCTCGTCCAACCGCGTGCGCGTCGACCTCGAGCCCGCGCTCGTCGAGTACGGCGTGCTCTACATGGCGGACTTCGTGCGACCGATTCCGCTCGGCGCGTTGAAGACGAACGGCGTCGCGGGGAGGAGCGAGGAGGAGCTCCCGTGGGGCTTCACGATCCTTCGGGCGACCCTTCGACACGCGGGCGCGGGCACGTCCTCGCTCGAGGGCCCGACCGCGGGCGGCCGCACGTGGGCGCAGGGCTACGAGGTCACGATGCCCCCGGGGAACGCGCAGATCTCCATCGAGTACCGGGTCCGAGGTCCGCGCGGGGTCGCGCCGCCGCCGCTCGTCGACCCCCGGTTCTCCGACTGGTTCGCCTTCCCGGACGCGTGAGCCGAAGGTCCCCGCCGGCGTCGCGATCTCATTTCGCGCGCGATCGCCGGCGGCTCGGGGAGCTCGGGGGCGCGGGCTTCGCCGTTCGTCGCTTCGCGGAGGGCGTCTCCGCGAGCGTCGCGGCGGCTCGCTTCACCTTCGGCGCCTTCGTGGGGAGCGCGAGCGCGTGGTCGTACGCGCGCCGAAGCCACGCGGCGAGGCCCGAGGGATCACGCATCAGCGCGGGCGGCAGCATCACCTTCTCGCTCATCGCGCGGCCGTCCCCCATCGGATCGAACGGTCCCGCGCCAGGCAGCGCCAGCGCCTCCGCTTTGCTCGCGTCGTCGAGCAGCACCATCGCGCTGAGCCCGAAGAGCCCCGCGAACAGGTGACCGTTCACCTTCGCCGCGAGGCCGCCGAACATCTTCGCGACCTCGACGCGCGGATCCTTGGGCAGCGCCGCGACGAACGGCGCGTGGTTCTCCGGAGGCACCTTCACCCAGGCCATGTCTCTCTCCTACCCCATCGCCTCGCCCGAGGCTCGCCCACCCAGAACTTGGCCGTCCGGGTCGCCCTTTGGCAAGCGGTGGGCATGCAGCGCGCACGATCCTCCGGATCCGCCCTGTGGGCGGCTCGAAACACCGTCCTCGCGTCGACGCTCGTGGTGTCGACGCTCTCGGGCGCCTCCCTGGTGTTCGGCTGCACGTCGAAGCCCGCCAAGGACGACACCAAGAGCGGCATCTTCGCGCTCGCGAACGGCGCACCGAACACGTCCGCGCAGGTGACCGAGTCGACCGCGCCCGAGACGATCCCCGCGCCGGGCGGACCGAAGATCGGCGCGGTCGAGATGACGGCCCCGATCTACGAGAAGTCCGACCGCCGCTCGCCCATCATCGGGTACTTGCGCGCGGGCGGCACGATCGTGCGCGGCGAGAAGCCGGTGCGCACGGACGACTGCGAGGGCGGGTACTACCGCGTCCTGCCCGTCGGCTACATGTGCGCGACCAAGGAAGCGTCGACGGACATGAACCACCCGATCCTGAAGGCGCTGACGCTCCGGCCGGACGTGTCGAAGCCGATGCCCTACCCGTACGCGTTCGTCCGCGCGATCGCGCCCAACTACTACCGAGTCCCCACGAAGGCCGAACAGTTCCAGTACGAGATGGCGCTCGAGAAGCACCTCCGGAGCTACGACAAGCTCCACGAGAAGTGGGACGCGCTCGAGGTCGGCGCGAACGACGTGCCCCTCGGGCCGAGCGGCGCAGCCATCGGCAACCCGCCGTCCGACCCGCCCGCGCTCGACTACAACATGATCTACGGCGGCACCGGCTCGGACGAGGTCCCCTGGTTCTTCCAGGGCGGCCGCAAGCTCCCCAACATCGCGAGCTTCAAGGTCCCCGACTACGCGATCATCACCGACCGGGTGCCCCGCAAGGCGATGCTCGCGCTCATCGGAACGTTCGTCGGCCCGAACGACCGCCGCTTCGCGATGACGACGGACGCGCGCCTCGTTCCGA
Source organism: Polyangiaceae bacterium (assembly GCA_046351395.1). Classification (GTDB taxonomy): domain Bacteria; phylum Myxococcota_A; class Polyangia; order Polyangiales; family Polyangiaceae; genus CAYYKK01. The sequence continues at coordinate 63,060 of JAXLYP010000041.1, read as the reverse complement.
CCTCGAAGCTCAAGCCGGATCGCGGCTCGACGTTCCACGGCGTCGATCTCGAGAGCGGCGAGTGGCAGCTCCCCGTCGGGTTCGTGAAGCAGGAGGAGGTCTACTCGTACGATCTCTCCCGCCTCGCCCGCGACAAGAAGGACCAGGTCGCGCGGCACACCGCCATCCAGTTGACGGGGGACTCCAAGAACCTTGGCGGCGATCGCTACGTGCAGGCCAAGGATGGGAGCTGGTTCCGCGAGAAGGACCTCGCGATCGCGGCGAAGCCCTCGAAGCTCCCGGCCTGGTCGAAGGACGCGAAGAAGAAGTGGATCGACATCTCGATCCAGACGCAGACCCTCGTGCTCTACGTCGGCGGCAAGGCCGTCTATGCGACCGCCGTCACGACGGGTCGGGACGGCCTCGGGGACCCGAAGACGACGCGATCGACGCCGACAGGCACGTTCCACATCCGCGAGAAGCACGTCACGAACACGATGGACGCCCACGAGGTCGACAACAAGTTCGAGCTCCGCGACGTCCCCTGGGTGGAGTACTTCAAGGGGGGCTACGCGCTCCACGCCGCGCCCTGGCACGACGACTACGGCAAGCCCCGCAGCCACGGCTGCGTCAACATGTCGCCGATCGACGCGCGCCGGGTGTTCATGTTCACCGAGCCCCTCCTCCCCGAGGGCTGGCACGGCGTGAACGCGGACGAAGCGACGGCGGAGGGCACCTTGATTAGCATCCACGCGTGATCGCGTTCGAGGTCCTCGAGTTCGCCCTCGACGTCTCCACCCTCCCCGTCAGCCTCGCCCTCGCGGTGTGGCTCCAGCGCACGCTCCTCCGGCGGATGAGCGCTCGGCGGCGGCGCCAGGCGTGGCCCGAGGACGAGCAGCTCGCCCGCCTCTACGCGATCAGCAACATCCCCTTCGGGGCGTTCTTGTCGATGATTCCGTTCTGCGTCGTGACGAGGCGCCACAAAGGCGCGCTGCAGATGGCGCTCGCGGTGACTCAGGGCGTGGTGTGGGCGGCCCTGCTCGCGGCGACGGTTATCCTCTACAGTCTGCTCTATGGGGTCCTCCTCGGGTTCATGGATCCGCGGCTGATCCCGGCGGTGATGGGAACGTGACAGAGGCCTGACGGCCGGCACGACGTCTGCAGCGAACAATCGGGTCATGAGCCCACCGCTCGCGCCCGCACCCCTCCTTCGTCCGACGGAGAGCCTGCTCGTCTTCTCGGACGTGCACCTCGGCACCGACGTCGACGATCGCCTCGAGGGCGGGTTCGCGCCGCGCCGCCGACCCGAGCGGATCGACCGCCACCTCACCGCCCTGCTCGACCACTACGCGAACGAGAAGCCCGCGGCCGATCGCTGGCGGATCGTCGTCGCCGGGGACCTCCTCGACCTCATCGGGATGAGCGTCCTGCCCCAGAAGGACGAGGCCGTCCGGACGGCGCCGACGAGCGAGGAGCTCGCGCACGGGCTCGGCAGCGCGCCCGACCACGTGTGCATCAAGCTCGCGCGCGTGGCGACGCGACACCCCGAGGTCATGGCGTCGCTCGCGGCGTTCGTCGCGCGCGGCAACGCGCTCACCGTGGTCATCGGCAACCACGACGCGGAGCTCCACTGGGACGAGGCGCGCGAGTGCTTCCGAGAGCTCCTCGCGGAGCGCGCCGGGGACGTCGATCGCGCCGAGTTCAAAGCGCGCGTCGAGTTCACGGACTGGTTCTTCTACGAGCCGGGCGTCGCGTACATCGAGCACGGGCACCAGTACGATCCGCTCTGCGCGACCGAGAACCACCTCCGGCCGGTCGCCCCGCTCGACGCGACGCGGATGACGCGCGGGTTCTGCGACGTCCTGCTCCGCCAGGTCGTGCGCCCGACGCATGGGATGTTCGAACACGGCCACGACGGCATGGGCGTGCTCGACTACCTCCGGTTCGCCGTGAAGCTCGGCGTGCGCGGCATGGTCACGCTCGGGATGCGCTTCGCGCGCGCCATCCGGGACCTCCTGCACCTCCGGCGAGAGCACCGCACGCCCGCGGGCGAGCGGCTCCGCAAGCAGCACCGCGCCCTGATCCGCGCGTTCGCGAAGCGCGCTCGCCTCAAGCTCCGGCGCCTCCGCGCGATCGCCGCGCTCCAGGCGGAGCCCATCACGCGCAGCGTCTACGGGATCCTCGGCACCCTCCTCATCGATCGGGTCGCCCTCGGCGCGACCTCCCTCGTCCTCGTGCTGACGGCGCTCGCGCTCGGTCTCAAGTGGCCCGTGTTCTTCGGCGTCGCGGGCGCGCTCGCGCTCGGCTGGTGGCTCGCGAACCGCGCGCTCTCCAAGCTCCGAAACCTGAAGGAGGTGGACGCCCTCCTCGTGGAGCGCGCGCCGCGCGTCGCGGCGCTCCTTCCCGCTGCGTTCGTCGTGATGGGACACACGCACTCCCCGCGCGAGATCCGCCTCGACGGCGTCGAGGCGACGTACTTCAACCTCGGCTCGTGGTCGGAAGAAGAGAGCGCGAGCGGCGAGGAGATCCACGTCGCCACGCGCACGCACCTCGTCGTCGAGGTCCTGGACGGCAAGCCCACCGCCGAGCTCCGCGTGTGGCGCGACGACGGGCCGTCGCGCTACACCGCGTAGCTGCGCCACCTCGGAGGAGCGTTGCGCGCCCCTCATCCAAGGCCGCGCGCGCCGCCCGGCCGGCCTCGATCAGGCCGGCAGGACGGGCGTCCGCGAGCGCCGGCCGCGCGCGGAGCTCCGAGCGGGCTCGGGCGCCACGCGGACGCGACCGCGGACGACGGGCAGGGCGTGCGCGACCGGGACGATCGCGACGACCGCCGACACGGAGCGCGCGACGGGCGGGCCGACGAGGACGACGACCGGCGACGCGATGCTGAGCTTCATGGTTCGACCCTCCTCTCCCGCCCGCGAAGGCGCTTTGATCTTTCGAGATCGCCGCCCAACGACGCGGGCACGGTGCCCTCGCTGACACGCGCCGCGCGAGAGCGGGTGCACCGCGGCGTCGCGCTCGTTTTCGACACACGCGTTTCTGCCGCGGAGCTCGGCGGATCTGGTAGGGTCCGGGCATCGCGATGCGTCTCCGGCTCCTGTTCGCGTCCGGTCTCCTCCTCGCGGCGGGCGGGCTCCTCGCGGCCTCGGGCTGCAAGGGCGGCAAGGTCCTCTACAACGTGACCGATCCGAAGCAGTGCGCGACGGGGCACGGCTGCCCGATGGCGGTCTGCGCCTGCGCGGACAAGTCGTTCATGATCGACTCCACGTGCGAGCTCGGCGAGTGCCTCGATGCGGACGCCGTGTGCGCCGACCGGTGCGAGGACTTCGGCGGCGTCCTCAGCACGGTGGCCACGAAGGACGACGACGCGGCAATCCCCGCGTGCGGCGTCCTCGACCAGCGGATGTACGTGAACGGCTGCAAGATCGGCGTGGACCTGCTCGCGAGCACCTGCGAGGAGGACGGGCTCGACTGCGGGCTCGTCGCGAGCGACTTCTGGGGCTGCGTCGTCGGGCGCGGGATCCTCGCCTGCAAGCGCGGCGCGCTCCGCGTCGAGGGGTGCGCCGACTTCACGCCCGACCTGTGCACCGATCCGACGCCCTAGACCGCCGAGGCGCTATCACTCGGGGCGGGGCACTCGGGGCGGGGCGCTCGGGGCGGGGCGCTCGTCCACGCCGCTCGCCGTGCGTCCTCGGCCGTGGGAAGTCACCTTGCCTCGCGGGGTCACCTCGTCGGATAGTACGGCATGCGGAAGAACAAGCTTGGCTTGGGCGCGGCCTCGCCCCTCCTCCTCGCTGGCGCGGCGGCCATCCTCGCGCCCGCGTGCGACGACACGAGCGGCACCGGCGGCAACTCGACGACCAGCAGCAGCTCGGGAAACAGCGCGCTCGAGTGCCCGACGGCGCCGAAGATCGACGGCTGTACCGTGGCGATCGCGCCCTCGGACAAGGACTACGAGCACATCCAAACCGCGTTCGGGAACGCGCACGCGGGCGACACGATCTGCCTCTGCCCGGGCACCTTCAACATGACGCGCGAGGTGAGCCTCGGGGTCCAGAACGTCACCGTGCGGGGCGCCGGCGCGACGCTCGCGGACACCGTGCTCGACTACGCGAAGCAGGACACCGCGGACGACGGGTTCGCCGTGACCGCGGGCGGGTTCACGGTGGAGAACCTCACGCTCAAGAACACGCCGGGCAACGGGATCGTCGCGACGGGCGTGGACGGCGTGACCTTCCGCGATTTGAAGGTGTTCTGGGACGCGGGCTCGGTGACCGCGAACGGCGCGTACGCGGTGTACCCCGTGAAGAGCAAGAACGTCCTCATCGAGCACGTCGAGGTGGTCGGCGCGGCCGACGCGGGCGTCTACGTGGGCCAGTGCGAGAAGGCGATCGTCCGCAACAACGACGTCCACGGGTGCGTCGCGGGCATCGAGAGCGAGAACACGACGGACATGGAGATCTACGACAACGACGCGTACGACAACACGGCGGGCATCCTCGTCTTCGTCCTGCCGGGGCTCGAGAAGAAGGACGGGCTCCGCACCAACGTCCACGACAACAAGATCCACGACAACAACCGCGCGAACTTCGCCGCGAAAGGCTCGGTCGTCTCGTACGTGCCCGCGGGCGTCGGCATGCTCGTCCTCGCGGCGGATCAGCCCGAGATCCACGGGAACACGATCGAGAACAACGAGTCGCTCGGGATCACCGTCGTCTCCGGGAACACGCTCGCGCTCCTCAACGGCAAGCCGTGGAGCGATCCGATGACGGACCTCTACCCAACCGACGTCTTCATCCACGACAACACGTTCACGAACAACGGGACGAAGCCGCACGGCGCGCTGATGGCGTTCACCACTCCCGTCGAGTCCATCGTGTTCGACGGCGAGGAGATGTCACCGGGCTCGGCCAAGCTCTGCCTCGGCGCGATGGGCCCCTACCCGACCTTCCGCAACACGCTCGGCAGCGAGAACATCGGCAACCCGTCGATGAACTCCACGGACACGACGCCCTTCCAGTGTGACGGCACCAAGCTCATGCCGGTGGTGCTGGACGCTCCATGAGGGGGCGCGTCGGCGCGGTCCTCTGCGCGATCGCGTGCGCGTCGGCGTGCGCCGTCGACGATCCGCCCGCGAAGGGTTACGAGGGTCCGCCGATCCCCTGGGCCTACGCGCCGTTCCCCGCCGTCGTCGACCCGGCTGACAACCCCCGCACCGACGCGAAGATCAGCCTAGGAAACAAGCTCTTTTACGATCCGATCCTGTCGGGCGACAAGGCGGTCGCGTGCGCGACCTGTCACAGCGAGATCTGGGGCATGGCGGACGGGCTCTCGGTCTCGATCGGCGTCGACGGCGTCGGCCCCACGGGCCCGGGTCGCACCGGCCCGAACCGCACGACGCGCAACGCGCTCACGCTCTGGAACGCGGCGCTGCGCGCGGATTTGTTCTGGGACGGCCGTGCGCACGCGCTCGAGGAGCAGGCGCTCATGCCGCTCGAGCAGCCCGTCGAGATGGACCTCGCGCCGGACGACGCCGCGGCGCGCGTCGCTTCGATACCTGCTTATGCAGCGCTCTTCGAGGAGGCGTTCCCCGGCGAGCCCATCACCCAGCGGACGATCGCGAAGGCCCTCGCGGCGTTCGAGCGGACGATCCTTTCGAACCGCTCCCCGTACGACCACTACGTGGACGGGGACGAGGGCGCGATGACGCCGAAGCAGCTCCGCGGCATGCAGCGCTTCGCCGACGCGGGGTGCGACGCGTGCCACGCCCCGCCGCTCTTCGAGGGCCGGAGCTTCGTCACGCGCTTCACGTCGGACGACGAGGGTCGCGCGGCGATCACGCAGGATCCCGCGGACCGCGGCGCGTTCCGCGTCCCCACGCTTCGCAACGCGCGCGAGACGGGCCCCTACTTCCACGACGGCTCCGTCGCGACGCTCGACGAGGCCGTGAAGCGGGAGTTCGCGCTGCAGGTCGCGAACGGCGAGAGCCCGCCGCTCGACGACGCCGCGATCGCCGATCTCACCGCGTTCATCCGCGACGCGCTCATGGACGCGACGCACGCCCCGAGCCGCCCGCTCACCGTGCCGAGCGGCCTCGACGTGCCCGTGGACGGCTTCCGCATCCCGCGCTGAGCCGCGCGCCGGTGACGTTGCCCTCGGCGGGCGAGGGCGCCGACTCGAGGGAGGTGCGCGGCGACGAGGGGCGTCGCGACGAGCGCCGAGCGCTCGCGGGTCCGTCGATGGCTCCATCGGCTTCGTCCAGGGATCGCCGCGGCTTGCGCTGGCGGCCCCACAGGCACTGCATTCCATCACTGGGGTCGATGGCTGCGATAGGCGATCCACATGCCCGGATCGCGTTGCGCGCAGCCATCCTGCAGCCATGCCGACCGCGGGCCACACGCTCCGGATCGACGGGCGCGCGGGCGCGCTCGACGTCGTCTCGTACCGCGCGACGGAGGCGCTCTCGGAGCTGTCGCGCGTGGACGCGAAGGTCGTGGTCGATCCCGGCGAGGCGCTCGAGCCGTTGCTCGGCGCACGCGCCGAGCTCGTCATCGACGGCGCCCCGCCGCGCGCCATCGCCCTCGTGATCACGCGGATCGGGCCGTCGACCGAGCGTACGCGCGACGGTCGAGCCGTCGCGCGCGCGCGGCTCGCCCCGGCGCTCTGGCTGCTCTCGCGCGGCAGCGACACGCGGGTGTTCCAGGATCGACCGGTGCCCAACATCATCGAGGCGGTGCTCGCCGAGCGTCGCATCACGGCGCGGTTCGAGCTCGCGCGACAGCACCCATCGCGCGCCTACGCAGTCCAGTACGAAGAGAGCGACTACGCCTTCCTCGCGCGGCTCGCCGCGGAGGAGGGCCTCTACTTCTACTTCGACGACGCGCCGAGCGGCGCCGTCGTCTTCGCCGACGCGACAGCGGCGTACGCGCGCCTGCCCACGCGAGACGACGGCCCGCTCCACTACCTCGAGCAGGGCGGGCTCCAGCACGGCGGGGAGACGGTGGGCGCGTTCGCGACCGATCGCTCGATCCGTCCCGGCCGCGTGGTCCGCTCCGACTACGATCCCCTGCGCCCCGCCTTTGCCGTGAGGGCGCGCGCCGATGCGCGCGACGCTGCCCCGGTCGAGGCCGCGCTCGAGGTGTACGACCCGCGCACCGAGTACGACGCGCCGTCCCTCGACCGACAGAGCGCGGAGGGCCGCGTCGCCGCGGAGCGCTCACGCGCGGCGGTCTCGCGGGGCGAATCGGCGTGCCGCGGCGTCGCGCCGGGCAGGCGCTTCACGCTCGACGGCCACCCGGACGCGCGCGAGAACGGCGAGCACGTCGTCGTGCGCGCGCGCCACGAGGGCTTCTCCCCCCGCCTCGTGGCCGAGGGCACGGCCGAGCGGAGGACGTTCGCGTGCACCTTCGAGTCGGTGCGCGCGGGCGTGCTCTACCGGCCACCGCCGAAGCGCCGACCGCCGACGCAGGTGATCGAGTCCGCCGTCGTCGTCGGCCCCGAGGGCGAGGACATCCACACCGACGAGCTCGGGCGCGTGAAGGTGCAGTTCCACTGGGATCGGAAGGGCACGGGCGACGATCGCAGCTCCTGCTGGCTCCGCGTGCTCACGCCGTGGGCCGGATCCGGCTGGGGTGTCCAGTGCATCCCCCGCGTGGGGATGGAGGTGATCGTCAGCTTCCTCGGCGGCGATCCGGATCGGCCCGTCGTGCTCGGTGCGCTCGCGAACGAGACGCACCCTCCGCCCTTCGTGCTCCCGAAGGAGCGCACGCGGACCGGCCTGCGCACGCGGAGCTCTCCGCCCGCGCCGACCGGCGGGAGCGACGGGTACAACGAGCTCTCGTTCGACGACGCGCGCGGGCGCGAGCGCGTCGTCGTGCGCGCCGAGCGCGACCTCGTCGAGTCGGCGGAGAACGACCATTCGATCAAGGTCGGCGGGCACCAGCGCACCATCGTCCTCGGGGAGGCGTCCCTCGACGTGGCGACGGACCGGAGCGAGCGCGTCCGGGGTCGCTCGACGCTCGAGGTCGGCGGAGAGCGGGCGATCAGCGTCGCCGCGGACTCGAGGACGATCGTCGGCGGCGGCGCGGTGACGACGATCGCAGGCCCGCTCGCCGAGCGGATCGGCGCGGGCGTGCAGCGCGCGGTGGGAGGCGGCTCGGTCACCACGATCGGCGGCGATCGCGAGGAGCGCGTCGACGGGAGCGCGTCGACGGAGATCGCGCGCGACGCTGGCCTCCACGTCGGAGGCCACGCGTCGATCACGGTGGGCGGCGAGGAGGACGCCGACGGCGGCGACGCGTCCGTCGACGCCGAGCGGGACGTGGCCGTCACGAGCGGCGGCTCGGTGAAGGTGACCGCCGCGAAGGCGATCACGCTCGAGGTCGCTGGCGCCTCTCTCTCGATCGACGCAGACGTCGTCCGCATCCGCGTCGGGGACACGTCGATCACGCTGAACGCTGAAGCCATCGCGCTCGCAGCAAGGGCCCTGAAGCTCACCGCGACGGACACGATCGAGATCGCGCGCGACGAGAGCGTCATCGTGCTCGACGACGCCGTCCGCATCGCCGCCGACGACGTGGCGCTCCACGCGCACGCCGCCACGCTCGAACTCGGCGGCGACGCGTCCCTGCGAGGCGACCGGGTGCGGCTCGGATCCGGCCACGGCCAGGGCCCGGAGGTGAACCCGGACGAGCCGCCCGCCAAAGATCCGAAGGAGACCGAGCTCCGCATGGTGCTCCGCGATCGCGACGGCGCGCCGCTCGCGAACAAGGCGTACACCCTCACCGTCGACGGCAAGGCCCTGCCCTCGAAGCGCACGGCAGGCGACGGATCGATCGTCGAGACGGTCCCCGCGGGTGCGGTGGCCGGGATGATCGTCGTGACCGTCGACGAGTCGCACACGCTCCGCATCCCGCTCGCGTTCCAGCGCCTGCCGTCGATCGACACGGTGGCGGGGGTCAAGGCGCGCCTGCGCAACCTCGGGTACTTCCGCGGCCCCGTGGACGACGCGCTCGATCGCGAGACGCGCGAGGCCGTGCGGCGGTTCCAGGAGCGACAACGGATCGAGGCGAGCGGATCCATCGACTCGGCGACGCGGGCGCGCGTCCGCGAGCTCGCAGGCGCGTGAGAGGAGCGACGGGGACGTGGCAGAGCCTTCGAATCGACGAGCAGGCACGCAGCGCGAGGAGACGACGGAGCCCGTCACGGTCTCGCTCGTCGCTGCGGGTTCGACCGGGACCGGCGCCGCCGCTGGGCCTCCGCCGATCGTGAAGCTGCGCTTCCAGCTCGCGCCCGGCACCCCCGAGGACTTGGTGATCCTGCGCCGCACGACATCCCCTGGCGCGTCCTGCACGTCAGCCGCGAGCCCGACGGCGGCACCACGCGCACCGTCGCAGTCGAGGACATCGTGAAGGAGGGCGCTCCGCTCGAATTGGCGATGCCGCTCTCCGCGGTCGCGACGATCCTCTTCTTCGCGCTGCTCGAGGTCGACTGGGAGAAGGACGAGCTCGGCAAGACGATCACCAGCCAGTACTCGCTCGAGTGGTTGGCGACGTACGGGCGCGGCTCGCGGTCGTACGTGCTCGCGAGCCTCGGTTACCTCGCCGGAACAGGGCCGGAGCCGCGCCCTCCGTTCTGGTCACCCGCGCGCGCAGCCTCCGACGAGCAGGCCGTGCTCCAGTTCCAGGCCGACCATGGTCTCGTGCAGGACGGCGCGCTCACGCCCGCGACGGTCCAGGCCATGGTCGCGGCGGCGGCGACGCGATGAGCGCGCCGTCGATCCCGATCGCGGCTGGGCCTGGCGGCGGCGACGTGACGCGCACCACGCTCGTCCGGTTCACGCGCGCCGCGACGGGCACGCCGAAGCTCGGCACGCCGCCGCTCGACGATCGAGGCTTCCAGGCCGTCTCCGGGACGAGCTCCTTTCGACCCGCGCGCGGGCCGACGGTCGGGATGACGCTCGGCGCCCGACGGATCTGCGTGCGGCTCGTACGCGAGGCGCTCCCGCAAGCGGTGAAGCTCTTCGTCACCCTGCGCCACGTCGGCGGGGACGCGCACCCGCTCACGATCGTCTCCCCTAGCGGGGAGGGCGCGCTGCACCGCCCGGCGCTCGAGGCCCTGGCCGATCACGTCTACCTCGAGGCGGCCGCGAGCGAAGAGGTGAGCGATCCGAACGACGAAGCGCTCGCGCGCGCCGAAGTGGAGAACGAGCAGCGGGTCGTCGCGTTCGCGCTGTCGCTCCACGACGACCTGGAGGCGTACGCGAAGGGTCGGTGCGACCAAGCACACGTGGTTCCGGCGAGCGGAGAGTCTGCGGTGGACGCGCTCCGGAAGGCGCTCCCCACGGCGGTCTTCACCGAGAGTGCGCGGGAGGAGATCCGTCGGACCCTCGACCAGCGCGGCGCCGACTGGGAGGACGCCATCGAGGGGATCGACACGCTCGTCGAGCGGCCGAGCCTCGCCTTGCTCCGCGCCATCGCGGCCGGGGATCGCGAGGCGACGGCGGCGCGCAAGACCGCGATCACGTCGCAGCTCAGGCTTCGCCGCGGCGCGACGCAGAAGCAGCCAGGGACGTTCGTCGTCGAGGTGCACCTCTCGCGGCGCGACGGGCCCGTCATCGCGGAGCTCGGAGTGGTGGTCTTCCCGCCGCTCGAGGTGGAGCTCCAGCCGTACTTCGTGTCTCTGGGCGGCCCGTCGAGCGGCAAGTCGATCGACGACGTGCACGTGCGCTTCCACGCGAGCCTCACGATGGCTCCGCCCGAGGCCGAGCCGAAGCCGAAGCCGAAGCCGAAAGCGAAGGCCAAAGCCAAGGCCGCGCCGATCGCTCCCTTCGGGTACACGGATCTCGCGCTCGCCGTCGGGCGCATGAACGTCCTCTATGCGCCGGTCGGCATCCGCTTCCGCGTCGACAGCTCGCTCCCCAAGTGCTTCCGCTTCGCGGACGAGGCGGACCGGGGCAAGCTCGACGCTGCGGACGATCCGCACGAGTGGAACGTCTACCACCCGGTGTTCAACCGGTTCTTCCCGAAGGGTGGCCTCGAGGCGGGCCGCCTGCTCTACGACTACCACAAGGTCTGCGATTGGCCGCCCGTCGACGATTGGTCGAAGCGCAACAACCCGTGGTTCAACCTGGTGATGAACGCGCACCTCGCGGATCTCCAGCACGTCGGCAGGCTGAATGTGTGGTTCGTGCGGCAGCTCTTGATCCTGGGCCAACCGACGGAGATCCACGCGATGGGGCTGAGTCGCTTCGCGCAGACGCAGAAGGCCGCGACCCTCCGCGTTTCGAATGGAGAGGACCCGCCCTACGACGTCCACCTCGGGGACGATCAGGTCGGCGCGATCGTCTCGATGAACGCCCTGAAGGGTCTCGACGCCTGGGGGCGCGCGCTCGAGCTCGGCCACATGCTCGCGCACGAGGTCGGGCACCTCGCCGGACTGACGCACTACCTCGGCGGTGAGGCGATCGGGAAGCCTCGCCCCGTCGTCCTCACGCGGTGGAGCCTGCGGAGCGTGATGTTCAACGCCGTCCGTTTCGAGGGCCCCCTGGACGCGGGGTACGACCGCCCGGGCTCCGTCCCCGGCCGGCACGACGCGGGCCCCTTCTTCTCGCTCAAGGCGTTCGAGGATCTCGAGGTCGCGCCGTTCATCGACACGGTCGGCCCCGCGCCCGAGCCCGTGTCCGCCGCGCGCGCGAAGAAGGGGATCCATCCCGCCGATCAAGAGGACGGCGCACCGCTTCGACAGACGCACGTCTCTCAGCAAGAGGTCCATGAGCTGCGCGAGACGTTCGGCGGAACGGGCTTCTACGGGGCGGGGCTGTGATGGAAGCGACCCCGCTCGGTGGCGCCGACGCGGTCGCCGCGCTCGAGCGCGACGCACGCGACGTCTTGGGGCGACGCCCGCTCGCCGCGGACGTCGCCGGGCACGTCGAGGAGGCCCTGCCTCGGCTCGGCGCCCAGGCGCGCCGGCTGGCGGCGACCGTGCTCGCACGGTGCGCCAGCCCGGCCTCGGGCCGCGCCCTCCTCACGCTGAGCGGCGACGCTGACCCGAGCATCGCGCGGGCGGCCGCCGAGGCGCTCCTTGCCGTCCCGACGAGCGCGCTGCCGGACGCGACGTTCCTCGTCCGCTCGATCGCGGTGCGCCGCGACGCCCGCGTGCGCACGACGCTCTATCGCGTGCTCGCGCGGACGGGCGACGCGATGGCGCTCCCGGTGCTGCGATCGATCTACGCGCAGGAGCGTGACCCACGCGCGCTCGCGAAGGCCCACGTCGCGGCGATCCGCCTCGGTGGGGTCGAGGAGAGGCGCGCGTTCGTCGCGCGCCTCGGGGACGTCCGCCCGCGCGACGCGCTCGAGGCCGAGGAGGACCTGCTCGACGCGGGTGATCCGCGCCTGATGCGCGCCGCCGTGACCTGGTTCGACGACGAGCGCGTCGTCCGCAGTGTCGGCACGCACGACCGCTCCGAGCTCGTGCGCCTGTGCGACGTCGCTGTACGCGCCGCGAGCCGCCTCGGCATCTCCTTCCAGACACGCGGGCGCCCGCCGTGCCTCGAGCGGATCGAGCCGCTGATCCTCGCGAGCGCTCGCGCTGCGGTCCTCGCGCTGCCGGGCGACGCGGAGCCGCTCGTGGCGCCGCCGCGCGCAGAGGTGCAACCGGCGCAGAGTCCCGCCGCCGCGGTGCCGGCCCCTCCCCCCGCTCCGCCGGCCCGGTCGCCGCTCCCGGTGCCTTCGCGCGGCGACGCGCACGGCTCGTTCGCCACGGCGCCGCCCGTCCCCGATCTCCCTCCCACCGCAGAAATGGCGATGCCTCCGACACCCATCGCGGCGACGCCCTTCGTCCGCCAAGCCGGCACGACGCGGCCCCCACCCGCGGCGAAGAAGCCTCGCTTCAACACCGGCACGCAAGATCTCGAGCAAGCCAAAGCCGCAGCGATGGCCGACATTGCGATCCCGTTCGACCGCGTCGCGGCGCGCACGGGGCCACCGCCGATCGCGCCGAGCCCCCCCGGACCGACGCGCCCGCCGGCGGAGGCGGCGCAGGCCGTCGCGAGCTTGAGCTTCGATCAGTACACCTGGATCTGCGCCCTCGGCGCGCACGACGCAGCGCTCGCCCAAGCGGCGTATCGAGGCGCCGGCCTGAGCGACGACGCGTGGCGCGAGTCGCACCGCCGCTGGCAGGAGTGGCTGGGCGCGGACGCCGAACGCTGGCGTCGCTTCCAGGCGCTCCTCGCGGACTATCGAGCGCGCGCGCGCTGAACTCTCCGTTCGCGCGCGCCCGCGCGCGCTCGGCCCCTCTTCTCTTCGGTGGCCACGCGTCGCCCTCGCGCACGCAGACTGGGCTGCGCCTCCTCGACGACCGAGGCGCGCTTGCCCCGCCCGGATCCGCCGAAGGGCTTCAGTCGCAGGCGGTGGGGGGCAGCGAGGCGATCCAGTCTTCGACGAGCTTCACGCCGGCCACGTCGACGAGGCGGTTGCCGAGAGGCGGCGTCTTCACCTGAGGATCGGTGGAGTCGAGCCGGCAGGTCATGATCGACTTCACCGGGTCGCCGGGGGCGAGGAGATGAGCTTCGTGAGGCGCTTCCCGTCCGCCGACGACGGTCGCGCGGCGATCACGAAGGATCCCGCGGACGACGGCGCGTTCCGCGTCCCCACGCTCCGCAACGCGCGCGAGATGGGCCCCTACTTCCACGACGGCTCCGTCGCGACGCTCGACGAGACCGTGAAGCGGGAGTTCGCGTTGCAGGTCGCGAACGGCGAGAGCCCGGCCGCTCGACGACGCCGCGATCGCCGATCTCACCGCGTTCATCCGCGACGCGCTCATGGACGCGACGCACGCACCCAGCCGCCCGCTCACCGTGCCGAGCGGCCTCGACGTGCCCGTGGACGGCTTCCCCATCCCGCGCCGATCGGCGTCGGGGGCGATGACGGCGTGGCGAGCAGGTTGTTGGAAAACGGGCCGAGCACGCGCGACGAGGCGGGCGAAGAGTTTTTCAAAGCCTGCTAGAGCACCGAAGGTCGAAACCCGAACGACTGCGCTCGAGTTCGAGGGAGAGGCGCACGCCCGAGGAGCGAGCACCGAGAAGACGACTCCTCGTCATCTGAGGAGCACAGCGACGAGGCCGTGTGCTTCTCTCCGAAATCGGGCGCATACGTCGGCGTTTCAACCTGTTCGGTGCTCTAGGGACAGGTCGTCGGAGGCAGGGACGCGATCCAATCCTCGATGAGCTTCACCCCGGCGGCGTCGATCAAGCGGTTGCCGAGCGGGGGCATCTTCACCTGCGGATCGGTCGAGTCGAGGCGACAGGTCATGATCGACTTCGCCGGATCCCCGGGGACGATGTCGACGACGTTGCCGCAGGTGGCGCCGCCGGCGCTCGTCGGCTGCTTGCACACGCCGACGTTCTCGGAGGCGGTGGGCACCGCTGGATCGGTCGACGGGAAGTCGAGCAAGAGCGCACTCTGGGACGCGTAGCCGCCCTTCATGTGGCAGTGCGAGCAGTTTCCGTCGAGGTAGGAGCGCGCGCGCGACGCGAGATCCGCGCTCCCGAACGGGTCGGGCAGGGCCGCGCGCGTGGCCGCGGGTTCGAGATCCGCGCCGAGCCAGCCGAGCTCCGCGAACCGATCGATCTGGTTCTTCTCGCCGACGCTACCCCCGTACGAAAACGCTCGGTTGAGCTCGCGCGTCTTCCACCCGATCGAGGACACGACGTTGTCGCGGGAGTGGCACTTCTTGCACTCCTCGGTGTTCGGCACCGTGTACTCGTTCGTCACCGTCGCGCCCGACGCGTCGATGAACGTCGACGGGATCTTGGGGCCGACCACGTTCCGGATCGCGTCCTTCAGCGCGGCGTCCCAGATGTACGTGTGCACCGTCCACCCCGACGGCTGGCGCCAGAGCAGGCGCGTCTCGAGGATCGTGAGCGGGCTCTTCGGATCGCGGAGATCGGCGTGGTAGCTGAACGTCTTCACGAGCACCGACCCGACCGGCAGCTCCCACTGCCCGCTCGCCGAGTACGTGATCGCCGCGCCCTTCGGGACGTACGCGAACCGGAATTTCGTCGTGTAGTCGCTGAAGAGCGGCGAGTTCACCTCGTACGGGACCAGATCGTCCGCCGGCGTCTGCGTGGCCGCGTCCCGGAAGAGGTGCCAGTCGGAGAGCTTTTCGTACGGATCGGCCCCCGGCGGCGGCGTGACGTGGACCTCCGGCGGCTTCGTCGTGTCGTCGGGGGCTTCGCTCTCGCACCCCGGCGCCACGAGCGCGCCGCCCCGCGCGATCGCGAGAGCGACGGGAGGCAAGAGCCAGGAGGTCAGTCGATTCGATCGCATGCGTTGACTCGCGGTACAGGCTAGCGAATTCCGCGGCCGGAGCCGCGGCCGATCGAGCGCCTTCGGCGCGCTCGCCCATTTCCGCGGTCGGAGCCGCGGCCATCGACGCCGACGAAATGGCGCCTCGCTCCGCCTCGATCGACGGCTCGTTCAGGGTCGACCTTCGTTTCACCGTCGAGCACGAACGCCGCGGGCCTGCGGCGCAGGCCCCCTTCCCTCGAGACCGTGTAGAGTCGCCGAATGGAAATCGAGTTCATCGGCGCTGCGCAGACCGTCACCGGATCGATGCACCTGGTGCGGACGAGCGGGGGCGCCATCTTGCTCGATTGCGGTCTCTTCCAGGGCACGCGGAGCGAGTCGATCGAGCGCAACCAGAACCTCCGCGTCCCGGTGCGGGAGCTCAAGGCCGTCGTCCTCTCCCACGCCCACATCGATCACTCGGGCGCGCTGCCCCTCTTGTTCAAGCTCGGCTACACGGGGCCCGTCTACTCCACGCCCGCGACGCGATCCCTCGCGGCCGTCATGCTGCGCGACGCCGCCGCGATCCAGCAGTCGGATGCGAGGTTCCTCAACAAGCGCAACGAGCGGGAGGGCTCCGGAGAGGAGGAGGTGAAGCCGCTCTACGACGACGAGGACGTCGTCAAGGCGATCGAGCGCTGCATCTCCGTCCCGTACGGGACGACGGTCCCGATCACGAAGAACGCCGAGGTCACGTTCCACGACGCGGGGCACGTGCTCGGCAGCGCGATCACGGTGCTCGACCTCGAGGAGAACGGACGGAAGCGCCGCGTGGTGTTCACCGGAGATCTCGGCCGCAAGGATCGGCCCATCCTCCGCGACCCGGAGGTCGCCGAGGGCGCCGAGATCCTCATCACCGAGAGCACCTACGGCGACCGCCTGCACGACAGCCGCGAGAAGATGGACGAGGACCTCGCCACCGTCGTGAACCGCACCGTGAAGCGCGGCGGCAAGGTCATCATCCCGAGCTTCGCGCTCGAGCGCGCCCAGGAGGTCGTGTTCGCGCTGAAGAAGCTCCGGCGCGCGAACGCGATCCCGCGCGTCCCCGTGTTCGTCGACTCACCGCTCACGGTCCGCATCACGGACGTCTTCAAGCTCCACCCCGAGTGCTACGACGCCGAGACCCGCGCGCTGATGCGCGGCAACGACTCGCCGTTCGAGTTCGAGGACCTCTCGTACGTCGAGGACAAGGAGGGATCGAAGCGGATCACGAGCGCGCACGAGCCCGCCGTCATCATCTCCGCGAGCGGGATGTGCGAGGCCGGGCGGATCCTCCACCACCTGCGGGACGGCATCGAGGACGAGAAGAACACGGTGCTGATCGTCGGCTACCAGGCCGCGCACACGCTCGGTCGCCGCCTCGTCGAGAAGCGCGCGCGCGTGAAGGTGTTCGGCGTCGAGCGCGAGCGCCGCGCGGACGTCGTCGTCCTGAACGGCTTCTCCGCGCACGCCGATCAGAGGGATCTCGTCGAGTACGCGACCGCGACCCAGGCGAAGGGACGCCTCGAGCGCGTCGTGCTCGTGCACGGCGATCCCGCGCCGCAGAAGATCCTCGGAGAGAAGCTCCTCGGCGCGGGCATCCCGAAGGTCACGGCGCCCGCCCCGGGCGACCGGCTCCCGATCTGACGGCTCAGCCGAAGACGCCCCGGCGCGCCTGATCCCGCTCGATCGAGCGGAAGAGCGCGGTGAAGTTCCCCTCGCCGAACGAGAGGTGGTTCTTCCGCTGGATGAGCTCGATGAAGATCGGCCCGATCAGGTTCTTCGTGAAGATCTGGAGCAAGTACCCCGCGTCGTCCCCGTCGACGAGGACCTGTCGGCGGCGGATCTCGTCGCGCGGCTCGACCACGTTCGGGACGCGCTCGAACACCTCGCGGTAGTACTCGTCGTCGATGTCGAGGAACTGGATGGGCGTCCCGTCGAGCGCCGCGAGCGACGCGAGGATGTCGTCCGTGAGGAACGCGAGGTGCTGCACGCCCGGGCCGCGGTACTCCTCGAGGTACTCGTTGATCTGGCTCTTCGCCTCGTCCGCCTCGTTGATCGGGATGCAGAACGAGCCGCAGGGCGATCGCAGCGCGTAGGACGTGAGCCCCGTCTTCGCGCCGCGGATGTCGAAATACCGTACCTCGGTGAAGCCGAACACGTCCTTGTAGAACGACGCCCAGCGCTTCATCGTCCCCTTCTCGACGTTGTTCGTCAGGTGATCGATCCGCGAGAAGCCCTTCGGGGCGATGCGGGTCGGCTGGTCGAGGGGGACGAAGCCGAGCTCGCGGTAGGTCCGCGCGTCCCCGACGGGGAGGGCCGCGTCGATCATGTAGAGGAGGCTCCCGCCGATGCCGACGATCGCCGGGACGTTCCTGTCCCGACGCGCGAAGTCGCCGTCCGCGCGCACCGTCGCGCCGCGCGTCGTCGCGAGCGCTGCCGCGTCGGCCGCGTTGTGGAAGCGCCAGCCCATCGAGCAGATCGACGGACCGTGGGTCGCCGCGAACGCCGACGCGTGGGTCGCGGCCTCGTGGTTCACGAGGAAGCGCATCTCCCCTTGTTCGTAGAGGTCGATCGCGCGGCGCTCGTGGCGCATCGTCTTCGAGAAGCCGAACGCGAGGAACAGGTCCCCCAGCCACTTCGGATCCGCCGCGGTGAACTCGACGAACTCGATCCCATTCAGCCCCAGCGGGTTCCCCATCATCGCTTCCTCCAGCTCTGCCAATACGCCTCGATCTCGCCGCGCGCGGCCTCGCCGTGGACGGAGAGCGGGTACCTCGTGTCGATCATCACGGCGATCTCCTCCGTGCGCGTCGCGCGCGACGTGCGCTGCTCCGCGCCCGACTGTGGGCCGTGGTGGATGCCCTGGGGGTGCAGCGTGAGCATCCCCGGCTTGATCCCCTCGCGGCTGAAGAAGTCGCCCGCGTGGTAGAAGAGCACCTCGTCGAAATCGATGTTCGAGTGGAAGAACGGCACCTTCAGCGCCGCCGGGTCGCCGTTCTCGAGCGGGCGGGGCGCGAACGTGCAGATCACCGCGTTCGTCATCACGAACGTCGTGTGGGCGCTCGGCGGCAGGTGGTAGCGGTCCGAGCTCACCGGCCGGATGTCGCGCACGCGGAGCTTGAGCGCGCACGTAGTGCCCTTCCAGCCGACGGTGTCGATCGGAGAGAACGGATAGAACACCTTCGTGATCGCGTCTTCGCGCAGGATCCGGAGTTCGAACTCCCCGTCGGCGTTCGGGGCCGCGCTCGAGCCTTCGTCGGGGGACGGCACCACGAGCACGGCGGGGTCGAAGAGCGCGTGCTGACCGAGCAGCCCCTTGTCCGGGAAGCGCACCTCGCCGCGTGACTCGGTGACGAGGATGCGCGTCGCGCTCGTCGGCGCGAGCCGCTGCACCGTCCCGCGCGGGACGACGAGGTAGTCCCCGGGTTCGTACGCGAGCGGGCCGAAATCCGTCTCGAGGCGCCCCGCGCCCTTGTGGACGAACAGCACCTCGTCCGCGTCCGCGTTGCGGAAGAAGAACGGCTGCGGCGCGTCGACCGCGGCGAAGCTCACGCGGACGTCGGCGTTCGAGAGGAGCGGCGTCCGGCCCTCCACGGCCGCGCCGGCCGCGCCGTCGAGGCACGCCTCGAGATCGTACGCGCGCGGACGGAGCGGCCCTTCGATCCGCGTCCAGCTGACGGGCGGGTGCGTGCGGTAGAGGTGGGCGTACCGACCGAAGAACCCGCTCCGGCCGTACTCCTCTTCGACGCAGCCCTCCGGTAGCCCCACGTGCGCCTGCTGGGCGACGCGCCCTCGAACCCAGGGAATGTCCATGGGCCGAGCTTCGCGCCCGGGCGCCCGACGAGAAAGTCACGATCTTCGGCTAACATTGTCAACGTCATGAACAATGTCGCGGCGGCCGAGCGGCCCGCGTTCACCATCGAACACGCGCGCGCGCTCGACGCGCTCGCGCGCCACGGGACGCTCCAGGCCGCGGCGCGCGCGCTCGGGAAGGGGCACCCCGCGCTCCTCTATGCGCTCCGCCAGCTCGAGGCGCTCGCCGGCCTGCCGCTGCTCGATCGGACGGGCTACCGCCTGCGACTCACGCCCGCCGCCGAGCGCGTCCTGCCCGCGCTCCGGTCGATGCTCGACGCCGAACGGCGCGCGCGCGACGTCGTCCACGAGGCGCGCACCGGCTGGGAGCCGCGCCTCCGCATCGTGTTCGACGGCGTGTTCCCCGCGACGCCCCTCCTCGAGGCGGTGCGCTCCCTCACGCAGGCGGCCGCGCCCACCCGGCTCGACGTGAGCGCGGACTTCCTCGGCGGCGTCGAGGCCGCGTTCCTGCGCGACGACGCGGATCTGATGATCGCCGTCGTGCCCGTCGCGAGCGAGGATCTCGTCACCACCGCGCTGCCGCCCGTGCGCGCTCGCCTCGTCGCGCACGCCGACCACCCGCTCGCGAAGAAGAAGGCCGTGCGCGTGGGCGATCTCGAGCGCGCCGTGCTCCTCACCGTGCGCGGCTCCGATCTTCGCCTCGAGCTCTCGACCGCCGCGCTCGAGCCGAACAGCCACGTCGTCCTGAACGACTTTCAGGCGAAGAAAGAGGCGATCCTGGCCGGCATCGGGTTCGGGTGGATGCCCGAGCACCTCGTCACCGGGGAGCTCGGTCGAGGGCAGCTCCGCCCCGTTCGCTTCGAGGGGGGCGACACGCACGACTTCCGGCCGCGGCTCTACCGGCGTCGGACGCGCCCCGTGGGCCGCGCGGGGCGAGCCGTCCTCGTCGCGCTCGGCGCTCGCCACGCGAAGCGCTGACGGCGCAGGAAGTGCGGACGCGGCGCAAGTCGTTCGCCGGCGCATTCTGAGCGTCGCGTTTCTCTTCGCGTGTCCGCGAGGCCCCGACCTTGCACCGCGGCGAGCGCATGACGCATTCGAGGGGTCGGCCGTTCGCGCGCATCGAGAGCCACGTCGAGCGACACATGACGAAGGAGGTGATCTCCGTCGACGCCGCGTCGACGCTCCGCGACGTCGAGCGCGTCCTCCGCGAGCGAGGGGTCTCCTCGGCGCTCGTCCGCGACGGCGATCGCCCCGTCGGCGTCGTCTCGCGCACCGATCTGCTGCGGGCGGCGCGCCGTCAGGCCGCCGGTCACGAGGAGAAGCTCGCGCCCCTCCCCGCCCAGTCGGTCGGTGAGCTCTGCGCGCGCGCGCCGATCACGGTGGGCGCGGAGGCGATCGTCTCCGAGGCGGCGGCGCGGATGGTCGAGGAGCGCGTGCACCGCGTGTTCGTCGAGCGGGAGGGGCGGATCATCGGCGTCTTGAGCACGCGGGACGTGCTCGACGCGATCGTCTCCGCGCGCGTGCCGACGCCGATCGAGGACGTGATGTCGCACCCGCTCTACACGATCCCCGCGGACGCGACGGTCGCGCACGCGACGGATCGGCTCGCGCAGGCGCACGTCTCGGGCCTCACCGTACTCGACCAGGACGGCTGGCCGATCGGGTTCATCGGCCAGACGGAGGCGCTCCTCGCGCGGGACCGGCCGGGGACGACGAGCGTCGAGGACGCGATGAACCCGGCCCTCGTGTGCCTGCACTCGCGCGCCGAGCTCCACCGCGCCGCCAAGCTCGCGCGCGCCGCGAGCGCTCGGCGCGTGCTCGTCGTCGAGGATCGGCGCGCGGCGGGCGTGCTCACGCCCCTCGACTTCGCGCGCGCCGTGAGCGGCGGATCCGCTCAGCGCGGCACGCCGTAGAAGTACGTCCCGCGACCGAACGGCGCGAAGTCGTACGTGCCGTACGTCCACGTGTGCGTCTCGGCGTCGCCGGTCATCTCGCGGAGCTCGGCCTCCGAGTAGACGCGCAGCGTGCTGACGACGCCGTCCCACGCGCTCGCCGCGAGCGCGAGCGGGGTGGCCCACACGAAGAGCGCGCGCGCGAGCCGATCGCGCTCCGCGAGCGCGGGCGTCGCGGCGAGCGCCGCCATCCCCCCCGGATCGAACGCCAGGAACCGGAGCGGGTTGCGCTCGAAGCCCTCCGAGATGAAGAGCGGGCTCCGCGCGCGGATCGCGTCCGCGACGACGCCCCGCGCGAGCGAGGGCGGCAGGTGGTGGAACGCGTTGATGATCACGCGCGCGGCCGCGCGCGAGCGCCTCGGGGATGCGCGTCGCGTCCACGGGATCCGCGACGAAGTCGATCACGCCGGGGTGCCTCTCCGCGAGCGCGCGCCAGGGCGCGACCCGGGGGAACAAATCCGTCAGGAGGAGCTCGAGCCGCTCTCCCCGGCGCTCGAGCGCGGACGCGATCACATCCGCCGGTCCACCCGCGCCCGAGGCGAGGTCGAGCAGGCTGGTCGCCCCGGAGGCGCGCGCGAACGCGAGGAGGGGGTCCACCAACCCGTCGAGGATCCGGCCCCACTTCAACGTGAGCGTGAGCGCGTCCACGATCGTTTCGCGCACGACGCGGGGGACGGCCGGGTGATCGTTGAGCTCGAAGAGCTGGAGGCGCGGGAGCATCACGCGGCGGAGGGTACGCCGACCGCGCGTCGGACGAGGAGCCTTTGGGCCTCACGCACACGGTCGGCCCGCCACGCCGCACCTCGTTCGGGAGCGCTAGCGCGATCGCCTCGGATGGGACAAAGACCCGGGCTTGGCCCAGGGGGGTCGAGCGTTGCTAACCTTGGCTCCTTCGGAAGCCGTCGTGCCGTGAAGCTCAGGAACCCGTTCTCTTCTTTGTCGAAGCGCTGGAAGATCGCGATCCTCGGCTCCCTCGCGCTGGTCGGGCTCCTCGCGCTCGGCGCCGCGCTCGGGGTCGGCCCGTACGTGCGGCACAAGGCGAAGCAGGCCGCCGCGCGGTACGGCGCGGAGCTCGAAATCGGCTCCGTGGAGGTGCATTGGAAGCGCGTCGTGTTCAGCGACGTCGGGGTGAAGCTCGAGGATCTGCCGTCCGCCCGGATCGTGCTCCGCGAGGTGGAGGTCATCGATGGCGCGCCGCGCGTCGTGCACGTGCGCGGCGGAGACATCGTCGTGACGGGCGACCTCGACAAGGTGAAGGACGAGCTCCGCGCGCTGAAGGGTCGGATCGAGAAGGGGAAAGGAGAGTCGAGCGCCGGGGCTGCACCCGGCACCGAGATCGACGCGAAGGGGCTGACGGTCCAGATCGACGCGCTCCCGAACGACATCGCCGCGACGCTGACCGGGCTCGCTCTCACCCGGAAGGACGGCGGGTTCTTGCTGGAGGCCGAGAAGGCGAAGCTCGCGACCCGCGGGCAGGCCTTCGAGGCGACGGGCGCCGTGGTGGAGATCGCGCGCGTGGACGGCGAGGAGACGCTGAAGCGGCTCTCCACGAAGGGCCTCGACGCGAACGTCGTCCTCGACGAGGAGCCCGCGCCGCCCCCTCCCCCGCCGCCCGCCGCGTCGTCGAGCGCCCCTGTCGCTCCACCGAAGAAGGCGCCGAGCCCGAAGGTCGTCACGCCGCCCGCGCCGATCGTGCCCGGCCCGCCGAGCGCGGCGACCGTGCGAGCCGTCGCGCTCCGCGATCGGCTAATGGCGGCGCTGCCGCTCGTCGAGAAGGCGCTCCCGGGCGCCGCCACCATCGAGCTCGGGGGCGTGACCGCGCACGTGCGGCGCGGCACCACGGAGTTCAACTTCGGCCCCGGAACGTTCCTGCTCGGGCACACGGACGGGCGGCTCTCCGCCGAATACCGCTCGAGCGCGAGCGCCGACGGCAAGACGCTCGTGGTCAGGACGAAGGCCCCTGCGGTGGGCGAGCCGTTCGTCGTCGAGCTCGAAGGCGGCCCGCTGACGCTCTCGACCCTCGGCCTGCGCGACGGTGACATGCACCTCGCGGACGTGGCGGCGACGACGCTGATGGCGAACGTGCGCGTCGAGCTCTCCGCCGACGGGAGGACGCTGAGCGTCTCGGGCGACGGGACGCTCGAGCACCTCGGTTTCGACGTGAAGGCGATCTCGACCTCACCGGTGCGCGAGATGCGCCTCTCGTTCCGCGGCAAGGCCGCGGTCGAGCTCGATCTCTCCCACGCCAAGGTGGAGGACGGCGAGCTCCAGATCGGCGCGCTCGTCCTGCACGGCAACGCCGAGTTCACGCGCCTCGCCCCTCCGCAGCCCGACAAGCCGCTCCAGTTCCGCCTCCGGTCGACGTTCGACGTGCCGCTCACGGCGTGCCAGACGCTCGTCGACTCCGCGCCGAAGGGCCTCTTCCCGACGATCGAGGGCATCCGCATGGCGGGGTCCATCGCGCTGAAGGGCCACGCCAACTTCGACACGTCGAACCTCGACAAGGACTTCGACCTCGATTGGACGCTCTCGAACAGCTGCCGGGTGACGAGCGTGCCCCCGCAGGTGGACGTGAAGAACTTCACCCACTCGTTCAAGCGATGGGTCTACACGCCCGACGGCAAGCGCACCGAGATCACGACCGGCCCGGGCACCCCGAGCTGGACGCCGTACAACCGCATCTCGCACTACATGGAGACCGCCGTGATGACGTGCGAGGACGGGCGGTTCCAGCGCCACGACGGGTTCGACCACGAGGCGATCCACAACTCGATCCGCGAGAACCTCCGGACCGGGAAGTTCGTGCGGGGCGCGAGCACGATCTCGATGCAGCTCGCGAAGAACCTCTACCTCGAGCGCGACAAGACGATCTCGCGCAAGCTCGAGGAGGCCGTGCTCACGATGTACCTCGAGCAGGCGCTCACGAAGACGCAGATCATGGAGCTCTACCTGAACGTCGTGGAGCTCGGGCCGATGATCTACGGCGTGGGCGCGGCGGCGAACTCCTACTTCCGGACGAGCGCGAGCGGGCTCGCGATCTCGCAGGCCTTCTTCCTCGGCTCGATCCTGCCGGCGCCGCAGGTCCAGCACTTCGCCGCCGGCGGCGCGCTCGCGGGCGGTTGGACGAGCCACCTCCGGATGCTGATGAAGTACGCGAACAAGGGGAAGCGCGTGACGGACGACGAGCTCGAGGAGGGCCTCAAGCAGATCGTGGTGCGCGGTCAGCCCACGCCCATGCGCGACCCCTCCGTCCCCGACGAGCCGCCCGATCCGGACGCGCCGCCGGCCGACGGGATGGGGACCGATCCGGCCGGGTTCCACCGCTAAAGCACTGATATGCTCGGCCGATGGTTGGACGTTCTCCCCTCCTCTCCGTCGCGCTCACGATCGGCATGCTCGGCTGCACTGCCGGCACCAACGGCGTGGGCGGCGCCGGGGGAACGGGCAGCACCGCGAGCTCTCCCACGATGTCCGGGGGCACGACGAGCGGGTTCGCACAGAGCAACGGATCGACGGGCACGGGCTTCGGGACCGCGTCGACGGGCAGCTCGATGGACAACTGCAGCGAGGCGTCGAAGCTCGTGTACGTGTTCTCGAGCGACAACGAGATCTACAGCTTCGACCCGCCCTCGAAGAAGTTCACGCTGCTGGGGTCGCCGGACTGCAACGCGGGAGGCGCGCAGCCGAACTCGATGGCGGTCGACCGCAACCTCGTCGCCTGGATCAATTACATCGGCTCGGTCCACACCGTGAGCCTCGACACGCTGACAGGGTGCAAGAAGGCGCTCGACCTGCAGGCGCCCTACCAGCAGATCGGCATGGGGTTCGCGACGAACGCCGTCGGCTCGACGGACGAGACCCTGTTCATCGACGGGATCCAGGGCGGCGGGCTCGCGAAGATCGACACGGTCTCGAAGACGGTGACTCCGATCGGCGCGTTCTCGAACGATCCGAACCTCCAGGGCCAGAGCGCGGAGCTCACGGGCACGGGGGACGCGCGCCTCTTCGGCTACTTCACGACGAACCCCGTGCGGGTCGCGCAGATCGACAAGTCGAACGCGAACATCGTGTCCGACAACACGGTCACTGGCTTCCCGACCCCGAGCAGCTGGGCGTTCAGCTTCTGGGGCGGCGCGCTCTACCTCTACGCGGCGGATACGTTCAACAACAGCCGCGTCATCCGGTACGTCCCCGGGACGAACGATCTCGACACCAACTACATCCCCGACGTGGGGTTCACGATCGTGGGCGCGGGCGTCTCCACGTGCGCGCCCACCGTCCCGCCGAGCTAATCATGCGAAAAAACTCCTTCTCCTTCCTTCTCCTCCTCGTCGGCGCGTGCGCGATCGGCGCGTGCGACGACGACACGTCCACCACGTCCTCGTCGGGTTCGACGAGCTCCGGCTCGGGCTCCAGCACGAGCTCCGGCACGAGCACGAGCTCCAGCACGGGAGCGGGCGGCGCGGACTGCACCGCGCCGCTCCCCGAAGACACGGTCCAGGCCCTCTCCCTCGGCATCGAGCCGAGCTACGGCGCGCACCCCGGCGACACGATCGACTTCGGCGTCGGGACCGTCGCGTGCTGCTACACGTTCACCGAAGTCGACGCGTGCGCGGTCTACTCGTCCGAGCCCGCCGCGGGGGCGACGATCGATCCGGTGACCGGCGTGTTCGTGATCGATCCATCCACGCCCGCCGGGTCGGTGTTCACCGTGACGGCGGACGTGGAGAACGGCCGGAGGCTCGTGACCACGAAGGTCTACGTGTACACGCCCCAATCGAACCCCCTCGTCGGGGCGTGGTCGGAGGAGTCGGAGCTCGCGTGCGGGACGAACGCGCCCATCGCGCCGGAGTCGCCGATCGGCGAGCTCGTGTTCCGCGCAGACGGGACCTTCGGCGTGACGTGGATGCCGTTCGAGCTCTACGTCGACTACTGGGGCACGTACGCGTTCGACCTCGGGACGAACGCCCTCACCCTCACGGTCGACTCCGGCAACTACGTGCCGAAGGACATCGACGGGACGGGCACCTTCACCGTGAGCGGCGGCAAGCTGACGCTCGGCCAGATGTGGCTCGGCACCTCGCAAGGCGGCATGGGCGCGCCCGCGTGCGGCCACGTCTTCCACTGACGCTCAAGCCGGATGCTCGATGAACCGCTCGAGCTCGCGCGCGCTCGGCGCCGACAGGCCTCTCGCGCGCAAGAGCTCGATCACCTGCGTCGCGGCCTCCGCGGCCGACGCCGACAGCTTGATCGGGAACGGCAGGCGCATCGCCGCGATCACGCCCTTCGCGGCGGTGCGGAGCAGCGACCCCTTGATGCCGGTCACGGCGAGCAGCGCGGTCGCTCCCGCGAGGCGATCGCCCTGACGCTCGAGGAACGCTTGGAGCGCCTTGCGCGCCTCGGGCGTGGGCTGCTCCTTGCTCGGCACCACGACGAGCGCGCCGCCGTCCGGGAAGCGGAGGTGGTGTGGCTCGACGGCGGCCTCCAGCGCGGCGATGACGTCGACCTCGGGCGCGGAGTGCCACGCCGTCACGACGACCCGCCCGAGCGCGGCGGCGCGCACGGCGGGGTGATCGAGCAGGACGTGAGCCACGCTCAGCCCATCACCGTGACGGTGATCCGGCGGTCGTGCGGCGCCGTGCGGTGCTCCCACACGTAGAGCCCCTGCCACGTGCCGAGCGCGAGCGAGCCCCGCTCGATCGGGATGCCGATCGACGTCTGCGTCAGCACGCTGCGGACGTGCGCGGGCATGTCGTCGTCCCCCTCGTCGACGTGTCGGAACAGCGGATCGCCGTCCGGAACGAGGCGCGCGAGGAACCGATCGAGATCGCGCCGGACCTCGGGATCCGCGTTCTCGGACACGATGAGGGACGCGCTCGTGTGGTGGATGAACACCGTCGCGAGGCCGTCACGCACGCCGCTCTCTCCGACGACGCGCGCGACGTCCCGCGTGATGTCGTAGGTGCCGCGCCCGCGCGTCGCGACGTGGAGCTCGCCTCGGTGCACCCGTTGGCAGTACTTGCGATCCCCGGTGGCGTCGAGTACCCACGGGGCATGCGACTCTCCTACGCGATCCTCGCCGCCTCGATCCTCGGCCTCGCGGGGTGCGACGCGGAGGATCCCGAGGTCGCGGACGAGCAGGATCTGAGCGCGACGATCGGGGCGTTCAAGGTCTCGCTCAACGTGCTCGCGCCGAAGGACGGCGTGGCGCGCGTGCACGGCGTCGTGAACCAGGGCATCGAGCGCGCGTTCGCGTTCATCCCGGACGACGAGGTCGGCTCCACGGACGACGCGCCGAAGTCGTTCACGTCGAAGTTCGGCCCGAGCGAGACGGGCCTGTTCCTCGGTGGCCGTCCCGCGTTCTTCGCGATCACGACGACCGCGGGCGAGCACTTCGTGGCGCGCGGGGACCTCGGGGTGAAGGCGCACGTCGCCTCCTCTTCCGCCGGGCTCAAGGTCTCGCTCCACGCCCAGTCCGTGGTGGTCGGCGGCGCGGCCTTCCAGCGGTTCAAGGGCACCTACACGGAGGCGCTGACCGCCGCCTCGGCGACGATCGCGGGCGCGGCGAACGCCGGCGTGACCAGCGCCAAGACGTGGCGCATCGACGTCCCGATCCAGCCGCTCGGCGGGATCATCGCGAAGAAGACGCCCGTCGAGATGACGGTGACGACGGCGAGCGGCGCGACCGTGAAGGGCACGCTCACGATCGAGCTCGAGACGCGCGCGATCGACATCACGGACGGAGACGCCTACGAAACCTGGCCGGCGCCCGCGTGCGACGCGACGGTGCTCGCGTGCCTCCAGCAGCCCGCGAACGTGACGGATGCGTCCGCGTGCGGGGACGCGTTCCACGTCCTGCCCTGCTGGAAGACCGCGCACCCCTGAAGGGACTGCGCGCACCGCCGCTGCTCGGTCGACGTGCTCTAGCGTCGTTCGCGCTCGAGGCGCCGAACGTCGTCCTCGAGCGAGGCGACCGTCCGCTGCAGATCGCGCACCTGATCCGCCGTCGCGAGGCCCATCTCGCGGGCGAAGCGCTCCTTCTGCTCCGCGCTGAACGTGGAGACGCGGCCCGGCATGCTCATCGCCAGCACCACGAGCCTCATGAACCGCTCGTCCTGGAGGACCTTCGCGACGGCGGGGTTCTGCGTGAGGCGCATGCCCTCGGTAAACAGCTTGCTCTTCAGCGACATGGCATCTTTCGTCGAAGGGGGACGCCGGGCGCGCCTCCCCACGCCCCCGCGAACGACGCGCGGCGGCCCGGGCGAGAGAGCGACCCGAAGGGCCCTGCTTGGCCGGGGATCGGCGAGGAAGGGCCCCGGAAGCGTTGCCGAAGGCGATCCGGATCGCAAGGGCTTCGCCGCGCACTTCGATGGCGCGCGCGAGTCGTGTAGCCTTCTTTCATGGGGGCGCGCTCACACGCGCCGAGACTCCACCGCCCGACGCCCGTCGGCGCGGCGACTTGGGTTTTGCTTCGAGGTGTCACCATGGCGACGCGTTCGGTTTTCGGTCGAAGCGGATGGGTCCTGCGCGCGTTCGCGGCGATCGCGCTCCTCTCGGGCTGTGATGACTCGGCGACCACCTCTCAGGGGGGTGGCGGCGCTGGCTCGCAGACGACGGGGACGCTGTCGACGACGAGCGGGATGATGACGTCGACGAGCACGGGGACCCAAACCAACTGCGTCGACCCGGTGAAGGACTGCCCCGCGTCCGGGACGATGTGCGCGACGCCGAAGTGCAACGCGGACGGGACGTGCGGGACGACCAACGCGGCGAAGGACTCGTCCTGCAAAGACAGCGACGGGATCGTGTGCGACGGGAAGGGCGCCTGCGTCGAGTGCACCAACGTCGACTTCCACTGCCCTCCCTCGACGAACGAGTGCGAGATCCCCGCCTGCACCGCGGGGAAGTGCGTCACCACGCCCGTCTCCGAGTCCACGCCCACGAGCGCGGGCCAGACCGCGGGGGACTGCAAACTCATCGTGTGCGACGGCGCCGGGGGAACGAAGCCCGTGGACGACGACGACCCGCTCGACGACGGCAACGACTGCACGCTCGACACGTGCGTCGCCGGCGTGAACACGCCCGTCACCGTCATGCCGGGGACGGCCTGCGCGACGAACGGCGGCAAGGTCTGTGGCTCCGGGTCGAAGGCCGCGACGTGCGTCGAGTGCATCTCCAACGCGTCGTGCACGAACGGCGAGGTCTGCGACACCTCGAACGACAACTTCGTGTGCGTCTCGCCGAGCTGCATGGACGGCATGAAGGACGGCAGCGAGACCGGCGTCGACTGCGGAGGCACGTGCGGCGCCTGCGGCAACGGACAGACATGCGGCGTCGCAGGGGACTGCGTGAGCGGGTTCTGCTCCTCCGGGGTCTGCGCGGCGTGCGGCTCCGACGCGAACTGCCCCGCGTCCTCCTTCTGCGACTCCGCCACCTCGAAGTGCACGCCGGACAAGGCGGACGGCGCGACCTGCGGCGGAGCCTCGCAGTGCACGAGCGGAAGCTGCGCGGACGGTGTCTGCTGCGACACGGCCTGCGCCGGGACGTGCAGCGCCTGCTCCGCGGCCAAGAAGGGGCAGGGACTCGACGGCGTGTGTGAGCCACTCGGGACCGGGAGCGACCCGGACAACGAGTGCGCGACGACCGCGTCCACCACGTGCGGGACGACCGGCACGTGCGACGGCGCCGGCGCGTGCGCCTTCTACCCCGCGTCGACCCAGTGCGCGCCCTCGTCCTGCGTCGGCTCGACGTTCAGCCCCGCCGACAGCTGCAACGGCATGGGCGCGTGCGTCGACTCCGGCTCCATGAGCTGCAACGGATACATCTGCAACGGCGTCACCGGAACGTGCCTCTCGTCCTGCTTGGGAGACGCGGACTGCGCGGCGGGCAACTTCTGCACGTTCACGAGTCAGTGCATCCCGAAGCAGGCGGACGGCGCCTCGTGCTCGCTCGCGAAGCAGTGCGTGAGCAACAACTGCGTCGACGGCGTCTGCTGCGGCTGCGCGTCGTGCGGCACCTGCCAGGCGTGCAACGTCGCGGGGTCGCTCGGCGCGTGCGCGAACGTCCCGAGCGGCCAGGCGGACGTGGGCACGTGCTCCGGCCAGAACGTGTGCGACGGGGCCGGCGGCTGCGTGAAGGCGGACGGCGCGGGCTGCGCGGCGAACGGGGAGTGCCTGAACAACCACTGCGTCGACGGGACGTGCTGCAACTCGACGTGCAACAGCCTCTGCCAAGCGTGCAGCGCCGCGAAGAAGGGCACGGGCACGGACGGCGTCTGCGGGAACATCGCCAACAACGGCGATCCCGACGGCGAGTGCATCGGCGCCTTCGCGTGCAACGGCTCCGGCGGCTGCCAGTCGTGCGCGGACAACGCGAAGGACGGCAGCGAGACGGACATCGACTGCGGCAGCCCGTCCTGCCCGAAGTGCGCGCTCGGCAAGATGTGCATGTCGAACACCGACTGCCTCTCGAACGTCTGCGTCGCGAGCGTCTGCACGAACGCGACCTGCACCGACGCGATCAAGAACGGCACCGAGACGGACGTCGACTGCGGCGGGGCGTCGTGCCCGAAGTGCGCAAACACCAAGATGTGCCTCGCGGGCACGGACTGCATCAACGGCGTCTGCACCGCGGGGATCTGCCAGGCGCCCTCCTGCTCCGACGGCGTGAAGAACGGCACCGAGACGGACATCGACTGCGGCTCGACGTGCATGAACAAGTGCATGAACGGGAAGATGTGCGCGATCGCGACCGACTGCTTGAGCGGCGTCTGCAACGGCGGGATCTGCCAAACGCCGAATTGCTCCGACCTCGTGAAGAACGGCACCGAGACGGACGTGGACTGCGGCGGCGCGAGCTGCACGAAATGCGCGAACACCAAGATGTGCATGGTCAACGCCGACTGCGTCTCCGGCCTCTGCTCGGGCGGCGTCTGCACGCCGGTGAGCGTCTGCGGCAACGGCGTCATCACCAGCGGGGAGCAGTGCGACGACAACAACGTCGCGAACGGAGATGGCTGCAGCTCGGGCTGCACCTGCGAGACCTCGCGATCGGTCCAGTCGGGCCCGGGCCTGAACCTCGCGATCCCGGACGACGGCTACAACGGCACGCTCGCCTCGATGGCGTGCGTGAGCCTGCCGGTGAGCGCGGTGACGGGGTGCAACCAGACCATCTCGAACCTCACGGTGTTGCTCGGGATGAACCACACGTGGGTGGGCGACCTCACCATCAAGCTCCGCTCGCCTGCCGGGACCGTGGTGACGCTCATGAGCCTCCCCGGCTTCGTGGAGTTCGCGGACGACGGAGTCGACGACGGCAACAACAGCGGCAACCTCGTCAACGGGTTCCCCATCACGTTCGCGACGGGCGCGGCGACGAGCGCCGAGAACATGGGCGCCGGCGGCAGCGCCGTGAACGTGTGCCAGAACGACGGCCTCTGCTCGTACAACCCGAACCCGGGCGCGGCGGCGCCGGGGACGCTCGCCTCGTTCAACGGTCAGACCGCCGCGGGCACCTGGCAGCTCTGCGTGGGCGACTCGGCGACCTTCGACACGGGGTCGATCGATCAGGTACGGCTCAACTTCACGTACTGAGCGCGGCGTCCACCGCGCACGCGCGATCCGAACCCGCGGGCCTCGGATCGCGCGTCAGGGCGCCGTCGAGCCGATGGCGAAGTGCTTCGCGATCTCCGGCGCGCCCAGCGCTTTGGCATAGATCGCGACCTCGTCGATCGCACCGAGGAACGGCGAGCCCGTGTCCGGGAGGGAGCCGATCGCGACCGGGTCGACGAGGTCGAGCAGGGGCACGATCCCCGAGTTCTGCGCGACGAACGCTCCGTCGACGTAGAGGCGGAGCACCGCGCCATCGAACGTGGAGACGACGTGGTGGTACGAGCCCTCGTTCATCTTGAAAGGGGTCTTGTTGGCGCCGACGCCCGTGACGTTCCACCGCTCGGTGATGATCGAGCCGTTCGGGTCACCCATGGCGCGCTCGTAGAGGAGGTTGTAGCCCTGGCGGTTCGCGCCGCCGTTGAACTCCTCCTTCGCGATGATCCGCCCGTAGTAGTCCATCGTCATCGCGTTCGGGGTGGCGTCGATCCACGCCTCGAGCGTGTACGGAGCGGTGCCGACGAAGTCGAGCGACGCCGTGTCGTCCACGAGCGCGCGACCGCCCGTGAAGAGCGCCGCGGTGCCCGTCGCTCCCTGGATCCCGGGCGCGCCGATCGCCACGCCGCTCGTCGCGTACGCGCCCACCGCGGACTGCGACACCTCGTCGAACAGCATGTCCGCCGCGGTCTCCTCGAACCGAAGATAGAGCACGGGGCCGTCCGCGAGGACCGCGTCGCGATACGGGTCGGGCACGCCTCCGCTGCTGCTGCTCGCCGGTGCGCTCCCCGTCGTCGAGGCGACGCTCGAATTCGCCGTGGTCGACGTGACCCCGTGGCTCGACTGGCTCGTCGACGTCGACGAGCCCCCACCGCCCGTCGCCGCGCCGGTCTGCAGGTCGTCGACGCCGAACAGCAGCGAGCACCCCCCGAGAGACGATCCGAGCCCCGCGACGACGAGCGGGGCCCCGATCCGACTGCGAGTCGATCTACTTCGCGTCGCCTCGCGCATAGATACTCGCCACGTAGTCGAGCACGTCGCGCGCGGAGACCTCGTTGTAGCCGAAGTACTTCATCATCCGGGTCTTGATGATGTCGATCTTCTCCTGCGTCTCCTTGTCGATGACGTTCGACACGAGCGTCTGGAGCTTGATCGAGTCCTTCTGATCCTCGAAGAGCTTGAGCTCGAGCGCCCGGCGCAGGCGGTCGTTCGTGTGCCACTCGAACTTCTTCCCGTCGACCGCGAGCGCGCCGATGTAGTTCATGATCTCGCGGCGGAAGTCCTCCTTCCGGTTTTCCGGGATCTCGATCTTCTCCTCGACGCTCCGCATGAGCCGCTCGTCGGGCTCGATGTCCTGGCCGGTGAAGCGGTCCTTCACCTTCTCCTTGAGCGTGAACGCCTTGATCGCGTCGATGTAGTTGGCGGCGAGCTTCTCGATGGCGTCCTCGTCCGCGCTGATCGCGCGCTGGACCTCGTTCTTGACCATCTCCTCGTACTCGCGCTTCACCATGCCGATGCACTCGGTGTAGCGCTTCTTCTCGTCGTCGTTCGTGATGAGCGAGTGATGGCGGAGGCCCTTCTCGAGCTCGCTCATGACCATGAACGGGTTGATGGTCCCCTCGCCCACCTCGTTCACGAGCGCGTTCGAGATCTTGTCCTGCACGTAGCGCGGGCTGATCCCTTCCATGCCCTCGCGCGTCGCCTCCTTGCGGAGCTCCTTCACGGTGTCCTGCGTGTACCCGGGCAGGACCTTGCCGTCGTAGAGCTTCATCTTCTGGACGAGCTGGAGGTTGTGCTTCTTCGGATCCTCGAGGCGCGTGAGGACCGCCCACATCGCCGCGACCTCGAGCGTGTGCGGCGCGATGTGCTTGCCTCGGATCTTGTCCTTGTTGAAGTCCTTCGCGTAGATGCGGCCCTCTTCGCTGACCTTCGTGATGTACGGGATGTCGATCTTGATCGTGCGATCCCGGAGGGCTTCCATGAACTCGTTGTCGAGGAGCTTCTTGTACTCGGCCTCGTTCGTGTGGCCGATGATCACCTCGTCGATGTCCGTCTGCGCGAACTTCTTCGGCTTGATGCGGTGCTCTTGGGACGCGCCGAGCAGGTCGTAGAGGAACGCGACGTCGAGCTTCAGGACCTCGATGAACTCGACGATGCCGCGGTTCGCGATGTTGAACTCGCCGTCGAAGTTGAACGCGCGCGGGTCCGAGTCCGAGCCGTACTCCGCGATCTTGCGGTAGTTGATGTCGCCGGTGAGCTCGGTCGAGTCCTGGTTCTTCTCGTCCTTCGGCTGGAACGTGCCGATGCCGACGCGATCCTTCTCGGAGAGCGTGAGGCGGCGCACGCGGATGTGCTGCATGCACTCCGCCCAGTCGCCCTTGTACTTGTCCATCAGCCGCTTGAAGATGAAGCGGCTCGCGGGATCGAGCTCGCCCGCGATGCGCACGGTGAACTGGTCGTTCGAGAGGCCGAGCTCGCGGATCGCTCGCTCGCGCCACTCGGGCGGGATGAGGCGCAGCGGCTCCTCGTGCATCGGGCTCGCGAACCGCTCCGCCTCCGCGCCCGGCATGCCGATGTCCGCGAGGTTCACCCAGTCGAACGTGTAGAGCGCGCCGTCCGGCGTCCGTGAGTACGCCTCGAGGCCCTTCTTCAGCATGCGCGCGATCGTCGACTTCGACGAACCGACGGGGCCGTGGAGCAGGATGACGCGCTTCTCCGGGCCGTACCCTTCCGCGGCCGCCTTGAGCACGTGGACCAGGCGCATGAGCGGGATGTCGAGGCCGAACACGGCGTCCCGCCCGCCGTCCATCTCGTCCTTGAAGAAGTTGTACCGGACGAGCTTCTTCTTGTTGTCCGTGTACTCCTCGGTCCCGTAGCGGATGATCATGTCGTAGACGCGCTGGAACGCGTTGCGCGTCACCTGCGGCGTCTTCCGCACGATGCCGAGGTACTCCTCGAACGACCCTTCCCACGCGAGATCGCGGTAGAGGTCGTAGTCCTGCATCATCGCGATCTTTTGGACCATGCTGCTGTTGGTATCGGCCATTGCACGAGAGCGTAGCCGAAGCGGGCCGCCTGTCCGCGCCCAAAAAGCGTCGCGCGAGGTGCAAGCTCTTCCGCGCGCGCTAGGCTTCCGGACCATGGCGCAGGGGAGTCTTTCCAGCAGGCACGCGGCGTGGGCGATCGGCGGAGCGGGGCTCGTCGCAGCGTGCGCGGTGGCGACCCCGGCGCTCGCCGCGAACAAGTCGTTGCCCGTCGCCGTCGCGAGCCTGCCCGCGGACGTCACGGTCGTCGCGAGCCTCGACGCGGCGATCGCCCGGAGCACGAAGCTCTACTCGTCGACGATCCCGACGCTGCTCTCGATGAGCGGGAAGCAGACGGGGCTCGACGACATCAAGAAGACGTGCGGCTTCGACCCGATCACCGCCATCGACGACGTCACGCTCGCCATCGACGCGAACAAGGACGGCGCGGCGTTCATCGGCGTGAACATCACCGAGTCGAGCTTCACGAGCTGCCTCGTGTCGATCGCGAAGCAGAAGGGCGAGACCCTCACGACGTCGAAGAGCGGCAACGAGTACACGGTCACGACCTCGAAGGGGACGTTCTACTTCGCCTGGTTGACGGGCGGCGTCCTCGCGATCACGCGGGATCCGAAGGACGAGCCGCTGCTCGCGAGGTTCACGGGCGGCGCGGGAGCGCTCGCCACGAACAAAGCGATGACGAGCTGGATCGGCATGGCCGATCCGAACGCGCTCGCGATGGTCGCGACGACGCGATCCTTCTCACAGAGCGGCTTGAGCCTGGACGGAGGCGTCGCGTCGATCGTCTACAAGTCGGGCTCGTTCGACGCGAAGGTGACGATCGAGGTCGGCAGCCAGAGCAAGGCGGAGATGATCGAGAAGGGCGCGGGCGCCCTCAAGAACCTCGCCACGGGGCGGGGGCCGACGGAGCTGCAGAACATCCTCGGGACGGTCGACGTGAAGGCGAGCGGCACGAAGGTGGTCGCGAAGGCGAGCGGCACGGAGACCGAGGTGACCGCCGTCGTGGGTTGGCTCGTGAAGGGGATGCCCTGACACGCGCGGATCGTCCCGCCGAGCCCGACCCCGCTCAGCCCCAGAGATCCGCGAGGTGGATGTCGATCGCGTCGAACGGCTCGATGCGAACGACATCGTCGTCCGAGTACGTCGCGAGCTCGAGCCATTTCCCGTCGACGTTCCGGCTCGCGACGAGCGTCTTCGCCGCGACGTCGACGATCCACATCCACGTTACGCCCATGCGCGCGTAGAGCGGTCGCTTCAGCTTCAAGTCGTGAACGCGCGTCGTCCGCGAGAGGACCTCGCAGACCCAGTCGGGCACGACGCCGATCGATTTCTCGTCGGGGAGCTCCGGCATCCGCTCACGGCGCCACCCCGCGACCTCGGGCGAGATCTCCTCGACGTCGAGCGCGAGGTGCTGGATGCCCGACTCGCCGAGGATCCACCATCCGCCCGGGCCACCCCGACCCCGCTGATAGGGGCCGTTGATGTCCCCCGCGAGGATCGTGCCCGCGCTCCGATGGCGGGCGCGGGGCCGCGTCATCGTGTGGAGCACCCCCTGGATGAGCTCCCCCGCGACCGAAGGCGGTAGCGCGTCGAGATCGGCGAGTGTGGCTCTCTTGCTCGCGGGATCGCCCATCGGCTTTCCATCCTAGCGCGGCTCGCGCGATCGCGCGGGCGTGATAGAGCGCTCTTCCATGAAGCTCTGGCGCTCCCTCGCGCTCCTCGGACTCGCGCTCTCTGTGGCCTGCGGCGGCGCGACCCCGCACACGCCCGTGCCCTCGGCGTCCGCGTCCACCGGCGTCGTCGCGCCT
The DNA here is from genome assembly GCA_046351395.1 of Polyangiaceae bacterium. Taxonomy (GTDB): domain Bacteria; phylum Myxococcota_A; class Polyangia; order Polyangiales; family Polyangiaceae; genus CAYYKK01. The sequence continues at coordinate 26,531 of JAXLYP010000041.1, read as the reverse complement.
CCCGCGGAGCCGCCGCTCCCGCTCGACGCGCGCATCACGAAGGGCACGCTCGAGAGCGGCCTCACCTACTACGTGCTGCCGAACAAGAAGCCCGAGAAGCGCGCGCAGATGTGGCTCGTCGTGAACGCGGGATCGGTGCTCGAGGACGACGATCAGCGCGGGCTCGCGCACCTCGTGGAGCACATGGCCTTCCAGGGCACGAAGCGCTTCCCGAAGCAGGACATCGTCTCGTTCATGGAGAAGTCGGGCATGCGCTTCGGCGCGGATCTGAACGCGAGCACGAGCTTCGACGAGACGATCTACATGCTCCAGATCCCGACGGATCAGGACGGGCAGATCGACACGTCCCTCCAGATCCTCCGGGACTGGAGCGAGGCGGTGACGTTCGACGCGAAGGAGCTCGAGCGCGAGCGCGGCGTCGTCCTCGAGGAGTGGCGCCTCGGCCGCGGCGCCGGGATGCGCGTGTTCGACAAGCAGGCGACGACCGTCCTCGGACCGAAGTACGGCGAGCGGATCACGATCGGCAAGCCCGAGATCATCGAGAAGGCACCTCGCGACGCGGTGACGCGGTTCTACAAGGACTGGTACCGGCCGGATCTCATGAGCGTCGTCGCCGTCGGCGACTTCGACGCGAAGGAGGTCGAGGCGAAGATCAAGTCGGAGTTCGGCTCGCAAAAGAGGGCCGAGAACCCGCGCCCCCGCCCCGCCGTCGAGGTCCCCGCGAGCGCCGAGACGCGCGTCAGCATCGAGACGGATCCGGAGCTCACGGGCACCGAGATCACCATCCTGAGCGAGCTGCCGCACCGGCCCGAGGCGAGCGAGAAGGACTACCGCCGCGGCCTCGCGGAGCAGCTCTACGGGCAAATGCTCAACGCGCGCCTCGAGGAGCTCACGCGCGACGTGAACGCCCCGTTCCTCGGGGCGAGCGTCGCCACGCGCACGATCGTGCGGACCGAGGACGCGTTCGCCCTCCACGCGAACGTGAAGGAGGACGGCGTGCTGCGCGGCGCGTCCGCGATGCTCGAGGAGGTGCTCCGCGTCGAGAAGCACGGGTTCACGCAGACCGAGCTCGATCGCGCGAGGACGGGGATGATGCGGCTCTTCGAGCAGGCGGCGATCGAGCGTGAGAAGGCGAACTCCACGGCGCTCGCGCGGGAGATCACGCGAAACTTCCTCCAGGCCGAGGCGATGCCGGGGATCGAGGCGGAGCGCGACCTCGCGAAGAAGCTCTTGCCGACGCTCGAGCTCGCGGAGCTGAACCAGATGGCCCAGGCGTTCGCGGCCGGGAGCCGTGTCATCACCGTGTCCGGGCCGCCCTCGATGGAGAAGCCCACGAAGGAGTCGGTGCTCGCCCTCGCGAAGGACGTCGCGGGCCGCGACGTGACCGCGTACGTCGACGAGATCCCCACCGAGCCGCTCATGAAGAGCCCGCCCGCGAAGGGCAGCGTGAAGAGCGAGAAGAAGATCGCCGACGTGGGCGTCACCGAGTGGACGCTCTCGAACGGTGCGCGCGTCGTCGTGAAGCCGACGGAGTTCGCGAACGACTCGATCCAGATGGTCGCCTTCGCGAGCGGCGGCACGTCGCTCGCGAGCGACGCGGACTACGTGTCGGCGCGCTTCGCCACCTCCGTCGTGAGCCTCGGCGGCGTCGGGCCGTACGACCTGCCGCAGCTCCGAAAGGCCATGAGCGACAAGTTCGCGACGATCGCGCCGTTCATCGGGGAGCTCGACGAGGGCGTGAAGGGCCGGTCGTCGAAGGCGGATCTCGAGACGATGATGCAGCTCACCTACCTCGCGTTCACGGCGCCGCGCCGCGACGACCAGGCGATCGAGGCGTGGCGTGCGCGGGAGATTGCCGCTGCGAAGGACGCGTCGCTCTCGCCGTCGCGCGTCTTCGGGGACGCGATGCTCCTCTTCGAGCGCCAGAATCACCCACGGCGCCAGCCCACCACGTCGGACACGTACACGAAGATCGACGTCGACAAGGCGTTCGCCTTCTACAAGGACCGCTTCGCGGACGCGTCCGGCTTCACGTTCGTGTTCGTGGGGACGATCGATCTCGACACGCTCAAGGGCCTGACCGAGACGTACCTCGCGAGCCTCCCCTCGACGAAGCGCGCCGAGAAGTGGAAGGACCCGAAGGTGAGCTACCCGGCGGGCGCGCAGACGAAGATCGTCGAGAAGGGCACGGAGCCGAAGGCGACCGTCGAGATGATCTTCAAGGGCGCCGAGCCGTGGTCCCGGGACGCGGAGAACGACGTGGGCATGCTCACCGAGACGCTCCGAAGGCGCCTGCGCGAGGTGCTGCGCCAGGAGATGGGGAACGTCTACGGCGTCCACGTGAGCGGCGGCGTCGATCGCAGGCCGCACGCCGAGTCCTCCATCGAGATCGACTTCGGCTGCGCGCCGGACAACGTCGACAAGCTCAAGCAAGCCGTCCTCGACGAGATCGCCGCGATCCAGAAGAGCGGCGCGGACGCGGAGCTGATCAACAAGATGAAGGAGGCCCGCAAGCGCAGCCACGAGACGGCCGTGAAGGAGGACGGCTATTGGCTCTCGGCGCTCACCGAGGTCTACGCGTTCGGCGACGACCCGAAGATCATCAACGACTTCGACACGTGGAACGAGAAGATCACCTCGGACCGGATCCAGGCCGCCGCGAAGAAGTACCTCAAGTCGAGCGAGCTCCTCGTGGGCGTCCTCCGGCCTGAAAAATAGCGCGACCAGAGGGCTGGCAGAGCGAAGCGGGAGTCAGCCGAGCATCGCCCGCGCGGCCTCTTCGATCCACGCCATGACGGCGCGCACCCGGCGCGGGACGCGCGTGCCGTACGCGTGGACGAGCGAGACGGGCATGGGCGCGGCCGTGAGCGTCGGGAGGATCTCGACGAGGCTGCCGTCGGCGAGGTACGCGCGCATGCCGTACCGCGGGACCTGGATGATGCCGAGCCCGGCGAGACACGCCGCGAGGTAGGCGTCGGCGTTGTTCACGGTGACGAGGCTCCGCATCGGGACGAGGGCCCACCCGCCAGCGTGCGCCTTCCGAGCGGGGTACTCGAACGCCGCGTCCTCCGCGCCGAGCGCGTGCGAGTAGTGGACGACCACGTGCCGCTCGAGATCCGCGAGCTCGGTGGGCGTCCCGCGGCGGTCGAGGTACGCGGGGCTCGCGCAGTTCAACATCGACAGCACGCCGAGGCGCTTCGCGACGAGGCCGGAGTCGCGCAGGGTGCCGATGCTGAGGACGCAGTCGAAGCCCTCGCGCACCACGTCCACGCGCCGATCCGTGGCGCTCACGACGAGCTCGAGCTCGGGGTGCGCCGTGAGCCAGCCCGGGACGCGCGGCATGAAGAGCTCGCGCGCGAAGTGGACGGGGAGATCGACCCGCACGCGCCCTCGGAGCGCTGCGCGCGGGCGGAACAGGGTCGCGATGTCGTCCGCGTCGGCGACGAGCTTCCGCGCGCGAGCGACGAGCTGCTCACCGTCCGTGGTGAGGCGGACGACGCGCGTCGATCGCTGGAGGAGGGACGCGCCGAGCTCCTCCTCGAGCGCGCGAACGCGCAACGACGCCGCCGCCTTCGATAGGCCGAGCTGCTCCGCCGCGCGCGTGAAGCTCCCGAGCTCCGCGACCCGAACGAACACCCGCAGCGCGTCGAGATCCACGCGGCGAGCGTATCCCGGATTGTTTCGAGGATCGAAACAGTGCGTCGGGGACGCCGGTCTTCCGGCTCGACGCGGTGCCGCTTACACATTCGCTGTTCCCCGCGACGGGGAGACGGGAGACCGACATGACGACGAACGACACCAACGGAACGAAGATCGCGCTCATCACCGGCGGCAGCCGCGGGCTCGGCAAGAGCATGGCGCTCCACCTCGCAGACGCCGGCGTGGACGTCGTCTTCACCTACCAATCGAAGAAGGGCGCGGCGGACGAGCTCGTCGCCCAGATCGCCGCGAAGGGCCGGCGCGCCGTAGCGCTCCAGCTCGACGCGGGAAAGACGAGCACGTTCGGCGCGTTCGCCGACGCGGTGCGCGCGGCCCTCGCGGACACCTGGACGCGGGACCGGTTCGACTTCCTCGTGAACAACGCGGGCATCGGCGTGCACGCGAGCTTCGCAGAGACGACCGAGGCGCAGTTCGACGAGCTCATGAACGTGCACCTCAAGGGGCCCTTCTTCCTGACCCAACGCCTCCTGCCGCTCATCGCGGACGGCGGCCGCATCCTCATGATCTCGACGGGCCTCGCGCGCTTCACGTTCCCGGGCTACTCCGCCTACGCGTCCATGAAGGGCGGCATCGAGGTGCTCGCGCGCTACCTCGCGAAGGAGCTCGGCCCCCGCAAGATCAGCGTCAACACGGTGGCGCCGGGCGCGATCGAGACGGACTTCGGCGGCGGCGCAGTGCGCGACAACGAGGCGATGAACAAGATGGTCGCGGGGCTCACGGCGCTCGGCCGCGTGGGTCTCCCGGACGACGTCGGCGGCGCGGTCGCGGCGCTCCTCGCCCCGGGCAGCAACTGGATCACGGGCCAGCGGATCGAGGTCTCGGGCGGGATGTTGCTCTGAGGGCGCTCGCGCTCAGCGCGGCGGGGTGCCGATGGGCCGCTCCTCCTCGAGGCTCTCCTTGAATCCGAGGAGGTCGGCGCGTCGCTTCCGCATCGCGGCGAGGACGCCGTCGATCTGCTCCTTCTGGGCGCCCTTCGCGGGCAGCTTCTCGAGGCGCGCGATCTCGGCGTCCCAGAGGGGGAGGATCTCCTTGTCGATGGCCGCGACGACCGTGGCGGGGTCCTCCGTGTCGGCGGCTCGCTTGAACGTGGCGAGCATCGTGTCCTCGACGCTCGACGCGTGGGCGATCTCGCTGTCGACGTCGACCGGCCTCGGGACGGCGAAGAGCACGGCGACGACGAGCGCCGTGGTCGCGACGGTGACGCCGGCGGCGCCGACCCACCGCTTCGAGATCCCCTCGGGCGTGAGCGGGCGCGCGAGCGCGAGGCCCGCGAGGAAGCCCCCGAAGAGCCCGCCGACGTGGCCCGCCATGTCGATCTGCTTTTGGCTGAACGCGTAGACGACGTTGATGACGAGGAACGTGCCGGCGCGCTGCACGAGCTGAATGAACGTCGCCCGCGGGATGCTGTGCTTGTTGCGGAGCGCGAAGCCCATCAGCCCGCCGTAGAGGCCGAAGATCGCGCCCGATGCGCCGGCGCTGACGACGTCGGGGGACCAGAGCACGCTCGTCACGCTGCCGGCGAGGCCCGCGGCGACGTAGAGGACGAAGAAGCTGGAGTTGCCGAGGAGGCGCTCGACGAACGGGCCGACGCTCCCGAGCACCAGCATGTTCATGCCGAGGTGGAGCGCGCCGATGTGGATGAACGTCGCCGTGACGAGGCGCCACGGCTCGCCGCCGAGCGTGCGCGGCGCGTAGTCGGCGCCCCAGGCGAGGAGGCTCGCGATCGTCGGATCCGTCGCGCTGACGCCCTTCACGAGCATCGCGACGAACACCACGACGTTCGCGGCGAGGAACGCCCAGGTGACGAACACGCGCGGAGTGAGCGCGACGAGCTCCGCCTGGAACTGCCCGACGGTGGCGACCGGCTCCTCTCGCGCGGGGTCGATCGACGGAGGCGCCTCGTGCGACGGTTCGGAGCTCACGCCCGAACCCTAGAGCACCGACCGGTTTGAATCACCGAGTATTCACGCGATTTCGGTGCGATCCACACGGCCTCGTCGCTGTGCTCCTCAGATTGTCAGCGCCAGTCTTCCGGTGCGCGCTCCTCGGGCGCGCGCCTCCCACCCAAACTCCCGCGAATCCACCGCTGATTCACTCGGTAGTCGAGCGATCTCGCGCGGATCCACCCGGCGCCGAGCGGGCTCAGCCGTGGAGCGCGCGCGCGAGGCGGTCCCAGAGCGCCGGCGCGCCGAGCCCGGAGAGCGCCTCCGCGAACGAGGCGTGCTCGGCCGCGTACATCGCTCGCTTGTCGAGTCGATCGCGGCTCGCCTCCACGTTGGCGATCCGATCCGCGAGCTTCAACCACGCACTCGCGGGCGTCGCGCGGATCTTCGCGTACGCGTCCGCGTTCCGCGTCTTGCGGTTCTCGCCCACTCCCGTCACCGCCCAGACGAGCGCCGCGACGCGCTCGCCGAAGCGCTGCGCGACGTCCGCGAGCGGGGTCGGCGTGTCCTCGACGACGTCGTGGAGCCAAGCCGCGACGCGGAGGTCTGCGCGCGCGCCCTCGTCGAGCTCCGACGCGGCGAGCGGCGCCTCGAGCGCGGCGCGCACCGCGGCGAGGTGCGCCGCGTACGGCTGGTCGCCGTACCGCTGCTCGCCGTGACGCGCGGCCGCGTATCCGGCGGCGAGCGTCTCGGAGAGGGTCGGCCCGGCGGACGCTTCGAGGAGCAACGCGTCGACGGCGCGCGCGAGCGTCCCGTCCGCGAGGATCACGTCGAGCCGATGATCGCCGCCCTCGACGGCCCAGAGCTCCGCGCCCTTGGAGGTCGACGCGGCGAGGCGCGCCGAGCCCTCGAACGCCACGACGTCGTCCGCGGTGCCATGGATCAGGATCGCGCGTGAGCCCTCGGGCAGCGCGTCCGCGATCCCGAGCTTGACGCCGGCCTGCGCGACGAACACCGCCGGACCGCGCCAGTCCCCCGCGGTCAGGAGCGCGAGGAGGAGCGCGCCACCGAAGCTCGAGCCGACGACGACCGCGGGATCGCGCTCGCGGATCGCGGCCCGCGCCTCGTCGAGCGCGGTCGCGAACACCCGCGTCGTCAGCGCGGGGGCGAACCCGAGGTACCGCGACGAGAGGTAGCGCGCCTTCTTGCCCTGTGGGTTCGACTCGAGACCGTGAAGGAACAGCACCGGGGTGACGGTCACTCCGTCGTCATGCGGCGCGCGAAGGGCCGACGCAAGCGTTTGACGCGCTTCCGACCCGCGGGCATGCCTCCTCATCGTGGCGGACGTGCCTGACAACCCCGCGCGAGCGCTGGAGCGGACGCTCGGTGAGCTCTACCGAGCGCGCGAGCGGGCGCCGGGGGACCCTTCGGTGCTGCGTCAGATCCAGGCGGTTCGCGATCAGATCACGACGGCGGCGATCGATCGGTTGAGGCCGCTCGATCGCGTCGTGCACCGCGTGAGTCCGCGCGCCCCGGAGACCCCCGCGGAGGCGTACGTCGTGGATCAGTGCATCGATGGAGCGACCACCGTGGACGTGATCCTCGACAAGTCCACGCTCGGTCGGCATCGCACCGCGCAGGCGCTCGAGGCGCTCATCGCGAGCGGCATCGTGGCGCTCCGCGTGGAGGGTCGATCCATCGCGCCGCGCTCCCTCAAGGACCCCAAGACGGCGTTCGCGCCTCGCGCGGACGCCTCCGCGCCCTCCGTCGTGGTCGCGGACGCGAGCGCGACCCAAGCCGCGCTCGTGCGCACGCTCACGCGCGGCGCGATCCACGGTGTTTCCGGGCTCGCGGGGGCGCGCTTCCTCGGCGCCTCGTCCGGCGCGGAGCTCGTCGAGGTGGCGCTGCGGGAGCGCGCGAGCCTGATCATCACCGCGTTCCAGCTGACCGGCTTCGACGCGCTCGAGGCGATCCGGCAGCTCCGCACGAAGGGGCTCCGGTCGGGCGCGGTCGTCCTCGTCGAGCAGCTCGACGCGCCCTTCGTGCAGCCGAAGCTCCCCGACGGCGCGGCGATGCTCGCCCGCCCGTTCGACAAGGCCGCGCTCCACGCGGCGATCACGACCGCGCTCCGCCCATCGCCGACCGAATCGGCGAGGCTCCCGGGAGGAAGGACCTGAGATGGAAACCCACCGCACGAACGCCGCGCTCGCGCGCGCCATCGCCGCGGTCGCCGAGGCGTCGGCCAGTGGCGCGCTCGACACCGCGCTCCGGGCCATCATGGAGGAGGTCGTCGGCGCGCTCGACGTGGAGCGCTCGAGCGCGTGGCTCTACAACCCCGACGCTTCGGCGATCCGCTGCGTCGAGCTCTTCGTGCGGAGCGCGGGGTCCCACGAGAGCGGCGTCGAGCTCCGCGCGTCCGACTACCCGCGGTACTTCGCGGCGCTCCGCGCGGTGCGAACCATCGCCGCAGACGACGCGCACACCGATCCGACGACGTCGGAGTTCTCCTCCGGCTACCTCACCCCGCTCGGCATCGGCGCGATGCTCGACTGCCCCATCCGCGTCGGCGATCGCATGATCGGAGTGCTCTGCAACGAGCACGTCGGCGCGGCGCGCCGCTGGACGGACGCGGAGGCGGCGTTCGCGGCCTCGGTCGCGGATCTCCTCGCGATCGCGATCGAGGGGCGCCGCCGGCGCGACGCGGAGGAGGAGCTCCGCGCGGCGCTCGCGCTCGCGGACGAGGGCTGAGCGCTCGCGGTCAGTTCTTCGGGACCCAGGAGAGGCCGCCGCTCTCGACGACGCCGGGCCAACTGTCCACGTAGTGCGCGGGCTCCCCGGCGCTCGACGTGTCGATCCAGAACGCCTTCCCCTTGCCGGCGGGGCGCACGTCGACGTGGACGAAGGGCAGGTTCGGGTAGAAGCCGCACCCCACGTCCTTCAGCTCCTGACACGCCTTGAAGAGATCCTCCTTGCGCACGTTGAACACCGAGATGTCGAGCGCGCGGCCCGTCGCGTGGAGGCTCTGATGCCCCATCCCCGGGGGCGATCCGTCGTGCACCTCGGCGTTCGGGCGGTAGCCCGAGTAGACGTAGATCGCCTTCCAGGGGAACGCGTCCGCGATCTTCTGCATCACCCAGACGAGCCTCGGGTGGACGACCCGCACACCGGCCGTCCACTCCCGCCGCTCCGACCAAGCGGCGTCGTCCGCCTCGTCGGGGAGGAGCTCGCCGCTCGGGCGCTCCACGTCCGGTGGGCGCGCGAGGATGCTCAAGCGATCGAGCGCCTCGAGGGCCGTGGATCCGTCGCACCGCACGAGGTCGAACTTGTCCGACTCGGCGCCGAAGCGGAGGAACATCACCGGCCGGCGCCGGCACCGCCAGTCGACGACCGGCTTGGACGGCGGGAGATCGAACACGCCCGAGAAGCCATCGGTGAAGAGCGTCGCCCCCGTGGACGCGAGGAGCGGCGCCTCGAACGCGCCCGTGCGGCGCGAGAGCTTGTCGAAGAACCGCCGCCACTCGACGTCCGTGTCGAGCGAGAGCCTGTCCGTGCTCCCGTCGAGCGGAGCGGAGACGCTCGCGACACGCGCGTCCGCCGCCGACCCACCGAGCCACTCGAGCGTCTCCCAGGGCTGGGTGACCCACGCGCCGTAGTGGCCCGTGGTGTACAGGCGGAGCGGCCCGAGGCGCTCGATGGACGCGTCGCGGAAGTTTGTGAGCATGCCGAGGCGGGGGTGCTCTGGGGAGTCGAGCGCGAACGACACGCGGTGCGGCGGCGCCTCGAGCAACGCGACGCGCGGGGCTGGTTCGGCGGACGATGGCGCGGGGCCGACCGCGGCTCCGAGGGCCGCGACCGCCAGGAGCCAGCCGGCGCGCCGATCCATCCTCATGGGAGAGCGCGCATCGTGACGCATCGCGGGCCCCGAGAAAAGGGCGGACGCGCGACTACCAGCGGATCGCGTAGGGGCTCCGCGCCTCCCAGTCGAGGGGCCAGTACACGACGCGGCCGCGAGGTTCGCCGTTCTCCGCCGGCGGCCCCGGGAAGAAATGGACGCTCTTCGGCGCGTGGGTCGCGACGAGGTGCGTGGCGCGGTACACGAGCGTGAGCTCCATGCGATCGGCCTCCACGAGGACCAGATCGAGCACCGCGGGGACCGTGACGCGCGCCTCACCGAGCAGATCGAGCGACACCTCGGGGCGGAGGCGCGGCAACGAGAGCTCGAGGTCGCGCCCCTCGGGCCCGATCGCGGAGACGTGGATCGCCTCGCCGCCGGTGAACCGCGTGCGTGACAGCAGCGGGTGCGCCCCCTGAGCGAACGGGTGCGTCGGGCGCTCGGCCGGCGGCGTCTCCTCCCAGCCGTCGGCGAAGAGGCCGAGCCGCTTCTCGCGCATCGGCACGCGATCTCCGGCGATCGGCGGCAGGTCGCAGACATGCGCGGATCGCGGGAAGGACGCGTAGCTCACCCAGTCGAAGCTCGCGGGGATCGGCCGATCGCCCCAGTCGAGGTTCGGTCGCGCCACCGACGCAAGCGCGAGGCGATCGTTCGCGAGCTCCACGTTCGGCCAGGCGAGGCCGCGCGCGTCCCGAACGTCGACGAGGTAGCCCTTGCCCGCGGCGTTCCTGGGGTAACTGAAGAGCGAGAGCTCCGCCGCCTCCGCGGGCGAGAAATGCTTGAGGACCAAGTTGAGGAGCGACTCGTCGCCTTCGCGCGCCTCGGCGGCGTCGTCCGTCCCGCCGTACGCGCGGTCGAGCGTCAGCGGCATCGCGTCGAACGGGACCGGCTCGGAGAGGACGAGGCCCGCCTTGCCCCGATCGACCCACCGGTCGCCGGTGACGACGAGATCCATCTCGAGCTCGGCGCCTTTCGTCACGCGGAGCGCGACGTCGAGCCGCGGGACGGCACGCGGCGCGCGCGCGGTGCCGCGGATGACCAGATCCGTCGCGCTCTTCCACACCCACGCGTCGATGTCCCGCGTGAGGAGGGAGGGCCGGGTGTAGCGCGACGCGGTGCGCGCCGGCTCGAGGCGGACGTCCTCGACGACGCGGTAGTCGTCCGTCGGCTCGAGCGCGCCGTCGGGCTCGATGCGGAACGTCCTGCCGAAGACGACGCTCACGCACGGCTCGTCGTTCGGCGCGGTGCCCTCGATCAGGACGGATCGGCGCGGCTCTCCAGCATCCTCGAACGCTCGGGGATCGAGGCCCGTCTCGGCGCTGAGCGGCCGCGCGCTCACGGGTGCGGCCTCGGCCCCGCGAGCGGAGGCAGCACCGGAGGCGATCGGCCGTCGATCCAGTCGCCCACTTTGTCGGGCATCGTCTGGTGGTAATCGCCCCAGATCGCGCTCGAGACGGGGTTGTTGTACGTCCACGAGGCGCCGCCCCCGAGGCCCTTGAGGAGCGTCTTCACGAGCGCCGAGGCGCCGATCTCGCCGGGCGTGCCCATGAACTTCCCGGCGTCGCCGAGCAGCGTGGCGAGCGGGCCGTTGATGGGGATCGGCGTGTTGCCCGCGAGGCCCGGGTTCAGTCGACCGAGGATGTTCAGCCCGAGGCGCGAGAAGAGCCCGTTCGGGTTCGGCGGACGGAAGCTCCGCCAGGCTCGCCCCGCGCGCTTGCCCGCGAGGCGAAGGATCTGATCGACGACGACCTGGGAGCCGTACTGCAGCGCCGCGGCGACGAGGTCTCCGAGCGTGAAGCCGAGGACGACCGTGGAGCCGAAGTGCACGACGACGCTCGTCGGCATGAGGAGCGGATCGTTGCAGGCGTTGTTCACGCCGACGAACTTCACGAACGGGATCGTGACGGCGATCGGCCCCTTCTTCGCGACCACGCTCCCGACCGACAAGATGTTCGAGCTCTTCGATCCGATGAGCAGGAGCGGGATCAAGAGGTTCGGGTTGTTCGGCGTGAACGGAGGCATGAAGAGGTTGAGGTGCGGCAGGATCGGCCACGCCGAGTTGAGGACGCTGCACACTGGGTCGCCGTCGAACTTCACGTCGTCGTTCCAGCGGTCGAGACCGAGGCCGAAGCGCGACATGTTCTCGACCGCGGCGCCGATGTGCCACGCGCGGCCGCCGAGGATCGGCGGGACGGGCGGCGTGCTCATCAGGAAGATGCCGTCGTGCTGATCGAGCGAGGCGATGATGTTGTAGGGCTTCTTCGCGAACGTGTCGGCCATGGATCACCTGCTGTTCGAGCGCTCGATCGGGATGACGCGCGCCGCGCGGACCTGGCGCGCGTAGAGCGGGTACCGAAACATCGTCCGCCACGCGAGGTCGACCGTCCGCGCGTCCCCGCGGAGGTCGACGAGGATCTCCTCGAGCTCGAACGGTCGGCGCTCCGAGCCTCCGCCGATCGACACCTCGGACGTGACCGGGCACGCCGGGACGTCGAACGTCCACACGCGCGCCGTCATCCCGGCGATCGTCATCGGGCCGGGGTCCACACGCTGCCCCGAGAGCGCGGGGTGAGCGCGATCGAAGAGCCCGCGCTCCGGGTGGAGCTCGATGCGCGGTGGATCCGCGTGGGCCTCCGCCCAGTGCTTGCGGCGGAGCCCCCAGTGCGTCGGGTACGGTCCGAGGCCGGCGACCTCGGGGCGGTCGTTCCACTGCGCGATGTGCGGCGGTCGCTCGATGTTTGGCAACGCCGTCCCTGGTGCATCCTTCTTGCGGAGGAGGTAGCCCTTGCCCGCCGGGTTCTCGTGCCAGGGCATCGGCCCGTAGTCGCCGGGCGCGGAGCCCCCGAACGCGCGCGTCCACGTGATGGGCATCCGGACGAACGGGGTCGGCGTGGACGGCATCAACCCGCCGGGGCCATCTTCCCAGACGCGGTCCCCGAACACGTCGAGGGCCGCCCGGTAGGGGCCGACCTTCACCTCGACGCGCGTCGCGACGACGGGCTCGGTGGCGACGGCGTCCCCGAGCACGATGACGTCCGTCCCGGTGCGCGGGGCGATCTCGTCCGCCATGAGCTCGCCGTACTCGCCCTCGTCGACGGCGCCGAAGCGGATGTGCTCGTCCTCGCGCGCGGGGGGCACCGGGGCGAGCGCCTCGCCCGTCCACGCGAAGCGCTGTCGAACGACGATGGCCGCGGCGATGACCTCGGCCTCGGGGTAACCCTCGGCGAGCTTCTGCACGCCGCGGCTCACGCGGAGGAGGCTAGCGCTCACGGGCGCGTCGACGACGAGCTTCACCCGTCCTCCTTCGGACGCTCGCGCTCGAGCCTCCGGAGCGCGGGCGCGTCCGGCGCGTTCAGGAGGACGCGCTCACCGTCGACGCGCACGTCGTCGTTCGCGCCGATGCGGACGTCCCCGAGCGTGGCCTCGATGCGCTGCTCGAGGCCGCGGCTCACCACCTCACCGCCCGCGTCGATGCGTACGTCGCCCCCCACCTCGATCGCGAGATCGCGCTTCGCCGCGAGGCGCATCGAGTCGGCGGAGAGGGAGAGGCTGCCGGTCGTGGTCACCGCGAGCGCGGCCGCGCTGACCTCGACGCGCGGCCCCTCCGGCGTGAGCTTGATGCTGAGACAGACGCGTCCATCCGGCGCGGTCACGTCGAGGCGGTCCCCGCTCTTCGTCGCCTCCGCGGTGTACCCGTCCGCGAGCGCGATCTGGGATCCGCTTCGAAACGACGGGGCGTGCGCCTCCGGCGTCGAGGGATCCGCGGGCTGGGAGGGGTGTCGGTCGGTGGTCACGGCTCGCCTCGAGTCAGCTGTTGAGCTTGATGATCCCGGCGTTCAGCTCGACCGCCGGGCCGCCGAGGACCGAGGTCCCCTGCCCGCTCAGCTCGAGCGCTCCATCCGCGACCTGGATGAGGTTCGCGGTCGCCGCGACGCCGACGTTGCCGCCGCTGATCGTGACGTCGCCCCCGAGGATCTCGATCAGGCTCGGACCATCGAGCGTGATGACCGTCGTCCCGTTCACGGTGATCGCCGTCGAGCTGATCGTGATGGTCGAGCCCGCGCCCACGGCGACGACGGCGTCCCCCTTCACCGTGGTCGCCGGCGCAGAGAGCGTCGCCGTCGCGTCGCCGCGGAGCGAGAGGGACGCGGCGGCCGTGAGCGACGCGTTCGGATCCGCGGTGAGCTCGTAGCTCGCGGTGGCGACGTGCGAGGACGTGCCGTCCACGAACTGCGAGAGGCCCGCGCCGTAGGTGTGCGACGCGACGCCGTCGACGCCGATCTTCTGGGTGCCGGCGACGTTCAGCTGGTGCGACGCCTGATACGTCTGCGCGACGGACGCGCCGACGCTCTCCGTGTACGTGCTCGCGAACGTGCGCGTGACGGCGCCGGTGACGACCTCGGTGGCCGTGCCGAGGACGGTGCGCGCCGTGTTTCCCGTGATGGTCGTGGTGTGGTTCGCGCCGTACGTCTCGGTGACGTCCCCGGCGACCGACGTCGCGTACGTGGCGTCGTACGAGCGAGCGACGGGGCCGACGACGTGCTCGTTCTTCGCCGCGCCGACGAACCGATCGAAGTGCTGCCCGTAGGACTCGAGGCCGCTGCCGTCCGTCGCGAGCTCGACGTGGTGACCGCCGGGGCTCGTGCCGTCGTGGCCCATGTAGAGGCCGGTGTTCGCGGTCGGCGTCGACTGCTTGATGTACTGCGCGCCCGCCATGTCCTCGATCTCGATCTGCGAGTTGCCACCCGTTCGGAGGACGTTCTTCGTGTTGTTGGACGCCGTGACGGGGCTCGGCGTGGACGCGTTCGGCAGGACGGACGCGATCACCGGGCGATCGGGATCCCCGCCGAGGAACGCGATCATCACCTCCGTCCCTTTGCGCAGTGGGAAATGGAACCCCTCGACCGCGCCGCCGTGCGGCTGCGCCATCCGCACCCAGGTCGACGCCTTGCCGTTCTTCAGGGTGCCCTCGTCGAACTTCATCTTCACGGCGTAGCGGCCCTGATCGTCGATCTGGGCGTACTGGCTCGCGCTCGGGCCGTCGACGATCGCGTTCTCGAACGCGTGCACGCGCGGCCACGGCGTCGCGCGCGCGGCGCGGAACGGGGTGGACGCCGCGAGCGCCTCGATCTCGACGCGGTAGGGATCCCGGCCGAGGTCGTCGAACGAGCCGCCGCCCGAAGGCCGCGCGGCGTCGAGCTCCGGGCTGCCGAGGCCCGCACGGCCCCGGTGCCGCGCGCGCGTGACGAGCCACGTCTGGTTCAGCGCGCCGAGCGGGTGCGCCGCGAGATCGAACGTGCGCCCCGCGGAGAGCCACCGCTGCGTGCCCGAGGCCGCGAGCGTCTGCTCGGTCGCGCGGAGGCTTTCGGCTCGGATCGTCGCGAGGCGCTGCGCGTCGGCGGGGCTGAAGGCGCGATCGCCGTGGACGCTCCACTCGGCGAGCCCCGCGCTCGAGACCTGAGCGGTCGCTTCGAGCGCGAGCGCCGGGCGCGCGTAGTCGTAGTCGGCGACACGGACCGAGGCGGGGAGCGCGCGCTGATGGAGCGCGACCGCGTGGAGCGCCTCGCGCTTCGTCTCGTCCTCGGCCGCGGGCGCGTAGCGCGCCGTGAGCCCGCGCTTCGCAGGCGCGTGCGCCGCGCGATGGTCCGTGATGACGAGCTTCTCCCCGGCCTCGCCGTGCTCGAAGAACCAATACATCCCTTCGCGCTCGAGCCACCGCGAGAGGAACGCGAGGTCCGACTCCTTGTACTGGCACACGTGCGCCTCGACCGCGTACTCGCGCGTGAGCCGGAGCTCGAACGCGTCGATGCCGTTGTCCCCGAGCACGGCGCGGACGATGTCCGGGACGCTCTGATCGGTGAAGACGCGCGAGTGCACGCCCAGCGCGAGCCGGTGGAGCTCGGGCGAGAGCGTGAGCCGGAAGACCGTCCGAGCGCCGACCTGATTCACGAGCGCGGCGCGCGAGACGACGCCGGCGAAGAGGAAGGCCGGGTCGTCCGGGGTCCCCGGCGAGAGGACGAGGGAGGCGCGCGCGCCGATGAAATCCGCGAGATCGAGCTCGCGGCCCGCGCCGTCGTTCGTCGCGACGAACACGTCGAACGCGTAGAGCTCGCTCAGGGCCTCCTCCCCGGAGAAGCCGAGGACCACCGCGGATTCGGGCAGGGACGTGCAGAGGAACCGGAATGCGTCGGCCATGAGTCACCTCTCGATGTCGATCACGATGGCGGTGAGGATCGGCCGCTCGCGCGTGCCGTCCCGCGAAGGGAGCGGGGTGGTGGCCCCGAAGCGGAGCGCGCCCCACGGCCGCTCGTAGACGAAGAACGCCTCGCCGCTCGGGGTGCTCCGCCCTCTCGGCGCGAGCAGGCTCGCCGGCGCGCCGAACACCTGGCTCACCTCCGCGGCGGCGGGGGCGGCGGCGGGGTCGAGCTCGAGGATGCAGAGCGGGCCCTTGCGCCGCGCGCCGCGGAGCGGCAGGCGGAGCTCGACGCTCGCGATCGGCGGCGCGGCGCGGAACGAGCGCATCACGAAGAGGAAGCGGTTCTTGTTGTCGGGATCGCCGCGCAGCGCGACGTCGAGCGCGTCCTCGACGCGCGGCGCAGAGAGGTCGGGCCGCGGGGCTTCGGTCAGGGCGTGGACGGTGTCGAGGAGCGTCATGGGTCGGGCGTTCACGCGAACGGGGGTCGGAGCGTCCGCTTCGGAGCGACGACGGAACCGCGCGCGGCGGCGACGCGCCGTGCGTCGCCCTCGGCCTCCCACGCCTCGATCGCGCCTTGCGCCGTGAAGAGCGAGAACCGGAGGCGAAAGCGCTCGCCGTCCTCGGTCACGACGGGATCGTCGCAGTGCTCCTCGAAGAGCGCGCGGAGCGACGGGTTCGCGCCGCACCAATACTCGATCGCGGGAGGTCCGCCCCGCTCGCCCGGGGCCGTCTCGCGCGCGAGGAGCGCGCGCGTGCCCACGACACCGGACGGCGCGCCACCGATGAAGCGCACGGCCTCGGCGAGCGCGAGCGGCGCGAGCCCTCGCGGGAGCTCGATCGCGCTCGCCCGCAACATGGCGTCGAGCGCCTCGAGAGGCGCGTCCGGCGCGGCCTCCCCCGCGCGGAGGACCTGCCCCGAGACGGAGTCGACGACGAGGGTGATCTTGCGCCCCGACCGCACGCTCGCGTCGAGCGCGGAGAACACCCGATGGCGCGTCGACCACGGGAAGCGCGCCGAGAGATCCGTGATCTGCACTCGCGCCGCCGCGACGCCGAAGGCGCTCGCGGCTTCGTCACGCGCGGCGCGGGCGAGCGAATCGAGCGCGTCGCTCATGGCGCTCCCCCGGTCGTGGTGACGGCGCTGCCGCCGTACGAGGCGCCGGAGCCGTCCCCGTAGAAGTCGGAGCCCATGGCGCTCTCGTGCACGTCGTACGTCGCGCCTTGGTTGGGAGGCCAAGGATCGCGGATGTGGAACGTGCGCGTGCCGTCGGGGTTCGTGGTGTAGCCGTCGCACACGACGGCGTGTCCGCTCCCGTCCCCGTTCACGATCGCGAGCATCGCCGGGCTGCCGTCGGCGGTCGCGCGCGCGAGATCGTCGAGGGACGTCGGCCCGAACGCGTGCGCGTCGACGCCGTGCGCGTCGAGGAGGGCCTCGACGGAGGAGAAGTACGTCCCGTTGATCGGATCGTAGCCGCCCGGCATCGCGGAGGACTCGGCCCGGAGACCCGCCTCGTCGAGATCCTGGCCGGTGTCCGTGTGGATCATCATCTGGGCGGACGCGATCACGCAGCTCATCGGCTCCTCTTGGCCGTGGAGCGTGTGATCGGGATCCTCGACCTCGGCGGCGAGCCGCTCGAGCTCGCGCGTGGCAGCCTCGGGATCGCTCCGGAGGCTCGGATCCAAGACGATCACCTTGCGCGCGCGATCGAAGTAGCTCCCCGACCCCGGCGGGCCCCAGGCGATCGTCCAGCCCGCCTGCTCGAGGCCCGTGAGCGACGCCGAGAGATCGGGGTTCAGCGCGAGGCGCGCGGCGACCGCGGTGCCGAGGGACTCGGGGCTCCCGCTCACGTTGAGGAGGATGGTGTCCCCCTTCACGTCGATGCTCGGCCCGCCGTTCACCGTGCACGTCGCGCTCGCGGACGCGACGGCGCGGCCCTGAGAGGTCAGGTGTACCTCGGCGCCGTGCAGCGAGACGGT
This sequence comes from Polyangiaceae bacterium, assembly GCA_046351395.1. Lineage (GTDB taxonomy): Bacteria > Myxococcota_A > Polyangia > Polyangiales > Polyangiaceae > CAYYKK01. The sequence goes on along the minus strand of JAXLYP010000041.1, from coordinate 8,863 downwards.
CCCGCCGCGCACCATCACGTCCCCGCCCTTGATGAGGATGGCCGGCGCGCTGAAGGAGATCGAGGCCGATCCCGAGAGGCCGATCTCGGGCGCGGTCACCCCCGCGGCGACGCCGGCCTCGAGCGACACCGAGGTGTCTCCGCGGAGCGTGGTCGCGGGCGAGCTGAGCCCCGCGACCGCCCCGCCGCGGCCCGAGAGCGCGGAGGTCGCCTTCACGACGATGTCGCCCCCGGCGTCGAGCTTGAGGTCTCCGTGGACGTCGTGGCGCGACATCGCGCCTTCGACACGCACCCCGAGGCCGCTCGTGTACCGGCCCTCCGCGGCGCCGCTCACCGAGACGAGCTGCGGCCCGCCGATCGCGAGGGCGTGATCCGTCGCGTAGGTCGCGGAGACCGCCCCCGTCACGGTCTCGTCGAGGGAGGCTCCGAAGCTCTCCTTCGCCGCTCCCATGACCGTGTCGTCGAGCGTCCCGCCGACGACGAGGAGGGAGTCGCCCTTGACCACGCGGGCATGGCTCGCGGCGTAGTCGCGCGTGGCGTTCCCCGCGACGCTCGTGACGTACGGCGCGTCGTACGCGCGCGTGACGGGCCCCGAGACCTGCTCGGACTTCGGCCCGCCGATGAACCGATCGAAATGCGCGCCGAACGACTTCGCGCCGCTGCCCTCTGTCGCGAGCTCGACGTGGTGCCCTTTCGGCGAGGCCCCGCTGTCGCCCATGAAGAGCCCGCTGCCCATGACGGGCGTCGTCGTGTTCATGTACTGCGCGCCCTCGGCGTCCTCGATCTCGAGGCGCGTCGCGCCGCCGGTCTGGAGCACGTTGCGGGTCGCGTTCATCGCCGTCACGGGGCTCGGGGTGTCGGCGTTCGGGAGCACGCCGCCGATCACCGGGCGGTCGGGATCACCGTCCTGGAAGTGGACGAGCACCTCGGTCCCGCGTCGAAGCGGGAAGTGCATCCCCTCGGCGCCGCCGCCGTGGGGCTGCGCCATGCGCACCCAGGTCGACGACGCGCCAGCCGCGCGCGCCTCGTCGAAGTGGAGGCGGATGGCGTAGCGCCCGTGCGCATCGATCTGCGCGTACGAGGAGTCGGCCGGGCCGTCGACCGTCGCGGACTCGAACCCCGCGATCCGCGGCCAGGGCGTCCGGTGCGGGGTGCGGTGCTGGACGCTCGCCGCGAGCGCGCGCACCCGCGCGCGGTACGCACCGCTCACACCGCTGCGCGCGCGGGACGGCCACGCGATCGCGCCGACCCCGGCGATCGGCGCGGCCTCGCGCTCGACCTCGAGGGCGAGCCACGCGCCGAGGAGATCGGATCGCTCCGCCCCGGAGCTCTCGTCGAGGTCGAACAGGAACCCCGGTTGCACGCGCCGCTCAGAGCCTTCGAACTCGACCTGGCGCGCCTCCGCGAAGAGCGCCTCGGCGCGAACGCGCGCGACGTGCGCGGCCTCTGCCGGCGTGAACGCGCGCGCGCCGTAGAGCGAGACGTCGCCGTGGCCCCGGTGGCGCGCGCGCGCGCTCCCGACGAGGGAGAGGCCCGGCCGCTGGTAGTCGTGATCGGTGACCACGACGCGCGTCGGCAGGCTTTGGAGCTCGGTGCGCGCCGCGTGGAACCCCTCCGGGGCGCGCGCCTCCGAGGCGGACGCGCGGAACCGGATCGGCGCGCGCGTCGCGCTCCCCTCGTGCGCGCTTCGATCGTCGACGAACACGGCGCGCTCGCCGCCCGCGTCGTGCTCGAAGAAGTAGTAGATGCCCTCGCGCTCTATCCACCGCGAGAGGAACGCGAGATCGCTCTCGCGGTACTGGCACACGTGCTCCTCGGTCGGGTAATCCCGTGTCAGCCGGAGCTCCACAGCGTCGCCCTCGATCCCGCTCTCGCGGAGCACCTGCAACAGGATGTCGGGAAAGCGCGTGCGCGTGAAGACTCGGCTCCTCTGCCCGAGCGCGAGCGCGCCGAGCCGCGGCGCGACGGCGAACGAGTACACGCGGCGCGCGGTCGCGCCCGATCCCGTGGCTTCGACGAGGCTCGCCTCACGGACGAGCCCCGTGAGCGTCGCGCCATCGGCGCCCGCGTCGAGGCGGAGCGTCATGCGCTCGCCGAGGCACGCGGAGAGATCCAGCGCGTGATCGCCCGAGACGACGACGGCGAGCTCGACGCGGTAGGGGGCGGACAGCGCCTCGATGGATCGGAACGCGGCGACCGCCGCGTGGGGCGGAAGCGCGCCCGACACGACGGTGTACCGATCCACGCCCGCCCACTCGCGCGTCCTCGCCGCCATTGCCGTACGCTACACGCGAGAAACGGCGGGCCGAGCCAACTTCCCGCGCCCCGAGCCATTTTGGTGGGACCGCTGGGTGGTGCGCCGATCGCCCATCGGAGCGCCGCTCGCCTACATCGGCGTGAGTCGGCGCGGATCGCTCAGCCGAGGGCGTGGGACGCGCGTCGGAGGCGATCGTGCACGGCGCGCCACGCGGGCACGTCGGGCGGGCTCTCGGCGAGGAGCACCTCCGCGCCGCTCTCGTCGAGCGCGTGGAGGGCGGCGTAGAGGCCCGCGGCGTACGCAGCGGCGTTCTCCGGGAGAGACAGGAGCGGAGAGGCGCCCTCGAGCCCGGCGGGAGCCGCGCCGACGACGAGGACACCGACGCGCATGCCCGCGGCGCGGAGCGCGGCGACCCGCGCTGGGAGCTCCGCTCGCTCGAGGAGCGAGAGCGGGGCGTCGGGCGCGTAGTGGCGCGCGTAGTTGCCCGGCGCGAGCGGGCGCTCCGTCACGGTGTCTCCGCGATCGACGAGGCCGGGCAGGACGCGCGCGAGCTCCTCGAACGCGATCGACCCGCGGCGCAGGAGCCTCGGTGGTTCGCTCGAGAGGTCCACGATGGTCGACTCGATCCCGAAGCCCGTGGGCCCCGCGTCGAGGATGAGCGGGACGCGTGCGCCCAAGCTCTTCTGGACGTGCGCCGCGGTGGTCGGCGAGATCGCGTTCGAGCGGTTCGCGCTCGGCGCCGCGATGGGGAGATCGACGATCGTGAGGAGGCGCTGGGCCGCGGGGTGCGCGGGCACGCGGATCGCCAGGGTGTCACCGCCGGCCATCACCTCGCGCGCGACCACGCCGGGCCGCGGCGCCGCGACGAGGGTGAGCGGGCCCGGCCAAAATCGCGCGGCGAGCGCGCTCGCGAGCGGGTGCGGCGCGAGCATCGCGAGGGCCTCGTCGGCGTCCCGCGCGTGGACGATCGACGGGTTCGCGAGGGGCCGCCCCTTCGCCTCGTAGATGCGGAGCACCGCGCTCGACACGTCCGCGCGCGCGCCGAGCCCGTACACGGTCTCCGTCGGGAACGCGACGAGGCCACCCGCTCGAAGGATCTCCGCGGCGGCGTGCGCGCTCGCCTCGTCGAAGGGTCGGATCACGCGGCGTGCGGTAGCACACTCACGGCAAGAGCGGGGCGGACGCGGGCGTCGGACGGCGCTCCGCGGGCACGAACACGCTCGCCATCTTCCCAGGCCGAACGTCGACGTGCGCCTTCTCCGTCGTCCAGTAGCCGTCGTTCGCGAACGCGACGCTCCAGCCGCCCGCGGGGATCTTCACCGTCACGAGATCGCCCGCGTGGAGCGCGCCGCCGAGGGACAGCTCGACGGGCGCCCCCGCCTTCGAGGGGGTGAACACGAACGTCCCCGGCGCGACCGCGCGATCCTTCGACCATCGCTCGGGCGAGAGCTCGATCTGCACCTCGCCGAGCTGCCGGCCGTCCGCGGCGGAGAGCGCCGCGGCGAGCGCGAGGGAGTCGGGGCGCTCGAGGGGCGCGACGAGGCGAGAGTAGACGTACGCGCCCTCGGGGACGGTGCTGGGGGCGAGGCCGACGACGACCGAACCGTCGCTCCCTGCGGTCGCGACGGCGCCATCATCCATGAGGGGCTTCATCACGTAGGACTGCGCCGCGGCGAACGTGGCGCAGTGCGATCCTTCGCACGCGGCGCGAGCGCCGTCCGACGCGAGGCGATCGGAGACGTCGAGCGCGCCGTCGGGCGAAGCTCCCGCGGCTCGCGTGAACGACGTGTGGACGAGGACGGCGTCGAGATCGGGCGCGACGTCATAGCGGGTCGAGACGACGAGCGCCCCCGCGGTCCCCGACACCTCCACGAACGCGGAGCCGAGCGCCTCGTCCGTGCCCGACTTGATGGTCGTGTACCGGACGGGCTCGCCCAACACGCGGGTCTCGAACGCGGCGACGGCGTCTCGCCGGCGCGGGTTGCGCGCGACGTCCACGAGGGTGCCGCTGCGCGCCGAGCCGTCCACGTCCGCGATCACGACCACGACGCCGCCGTTCTCGAGGATCCAATCGCCGACTTTTCCCGTCGCGGACGGGCCCTCGGCGAGCTGCTCGCGGGACGTGATCTGCGTGACGGACGCGGAGGGCTTCGCCTCGCCGACGCCGTCGAACCCGTAGTGCATCGCGGCGATGAGCCGCTCGGTGGCCCCCGGGAGCACAATGATCGAGCCGTTTTGTACGGGCGCCGCGCAACCGGCGAGGCCGATCGCGGCGACCGCGACGCGCGCACCCATGCGCTCGCCAGCGTGCCCGTTCGATGAGCGCGCGGAGGGCGCTCGAGGGACCGCGGCTCCGTGCGCGAGGTTCGAGTCGAGCGGGGTGCGAGCCGAGGCCACGAGGGTGAGACGCGGCACCGGTCCGGTCCTTGGGGTCATCGCTCCGGGCGCTTCTTGCGGAGCGCGACCGCCGTCCCCGTCACCCGCGCGCGGGCGGCCTGAACCAGGGGCTCCGCCGGGGTCAACGCGTCGACGAGATCCCCCACCCTCCGCGTCGCCTCCTCGGCGCGCCCGAGCGCGGCCGTGTGGCCGACGGTCCCGGGCCGCGTCGCGACGGCGATCTCGATGGCCTCGGAGAGATCCTTGCCGACGCGCGCGATGCGCGCGAGCTCGGCGCGCCCCGCGCCGGATTCCTTCGCGACCGTGTAGAGCGCGCGCACGATCCCGAGCAGGTCGCGCACGGCCTCGAGCGGAAACGGAGCGTCGTTCCTCAGCGCCACGCGTCCCTCCGAGCTACTGGCACTCGCCGTACTGGTCGTAGGGCGGGGGCGGGTTGCCGGACTGGTAGTACGGGCCGAGGAGCTTGTCGCACGTGCAGAACGGCGAGTTCGAGGGATCGCACGCGATGCCGAACTTGAAGTTGAGGCAGGAGTCGTCGCAAACCGTGCCGAGCAGCGGCCCGAGACCGCTGTTGTCGTACAGGGTGCAGCAGATTTTTCCGCCCGTGCAGTCGGACGCGTCGTGGCACGCGAGCGAGAGGTAGCCGCTCCCGCAGGTCGCGCCGCAGGTGTCGTTGTTCTGCGTCTTGTTGAAACAGCACTGCTCGTTCACGCACGGCATGGCCGTGTTGCACGGGGGCGCGGGCCCCATCATGCCCGCGGCCGTGGAGCTCGCCGCGTCGCTCGACGAGGAGGTCGGACTGGCGGCGGTCGAGCTCGCCGAGCCGTGCGTCGCGCTCTGGGACGCGCTGGAGACGACGGTCGTGTCGTCCGGGCGGGCGCCCGTGCTGCCACCGCCACCGCCCGTGCCCGGACCAAACTCGAAATCCGGATAACAGCCCTGAGCGAGCGCGACGGCGCCGATGACGATCGCGCTCAGCGAAGCGAAGAGGACCGCGGACCGCACACCCTCACGTTACCCTTTTTTCGCGTGCGTCGCTGGCGCGGCCGCCAGGGCCTGGCCTCCCACCCGAGCTTTGCTCGAGAAGACGCGGGTCGGGCCGCAGAAAGAGGCTTCGCGAGGGATCTCCGGAAGGCCACCGGAGATCCCTCCAACCCCGACCGACCTCGGCATGAACCGAGGCCCGAACGTTGCACGGCCTAGAGACCGCCATCGCACAGGCCACGCACTCCTCGCGCGGGCCAATCGCCGCGCAACCTACGTCGCGCGCGCGAAGGCTTCGTGGCGTGCGCCGAGCTTCGTGGCCGGCGTCGAGGTCGCCGAGCGACGTGGAGCTACGTGGAGGAGAGGCCGAGGAGCTTCGTCATGCTCGCCTCGTCGGCGGGCGTGAACGTGTACTGGTCGAACTCGGAGCTCGTGGCCCACTTGAAGGCGTGCACGGCGAGCGGCGCGGGCTCGCCCGCCGACACGTGGCACTCGTAGAGGTACAGATCGACGGTGTAGCGCTCGTAGGGGTGGCTCACGAAGGAGATCAGCTGCCCTGCGCGGATCTCCACGCCGAGCCGGTGCTTCACCTCCCGCGACAACGCCTCCGCGTCCGTCTCCGAGGCTTCGACCTTCCCGCCGGGGAACTCCCAGAGGAGCGGCAGCACCGCTGCGGGCCGGCGCTGCGTGATGAGGTACTTTCCACCCTGTTCGATCAACGCCGCGACGACGCGGACGGTGCGGCTCCCTCGCGAAGGCGGTGGGCCGGACGGCCGGTGGGACGTCTCGTCGTCCATATCTCAGGCGTTCACGGCGACGCGGAACAGCTGCTGTCCCATGAGCAGCACGTCCCCCGTGCTGAGGACCGTGTCCTTGTAGATGCGGACGAAGCTCCCGTTGGAGCTCCCGAGATCCGTGATGAACAACTTGCCGCCCTGCCAGCTGATCCGGCAGTGCAGACCCGACACGTACCCGTCCTCGGGGAACAGCACGTCCCCCCGCTCACGACCGAGGTGCAGGCCGCTCTCGGGGATGGGGTACGCGTTGCCCGTCGTGTCGCGCCCGATGACGAGCGCGATCCGCGCTACGTAGCCCTTCGACGGACTCCCGAGGCGCTCGACGCCGTCCGCGCTCTTCGGGAGCGGTGTCAGCGGCTCCACACGGAGGATCTCCTGACCGATGCGGAACACGTCGCCGAGGGCGATCTCGACGGGCTCGTCGCGCGTGAGCTTGCGGTACACGCCGTTCAGCGAGCTCTCGTCTCGGACGGTGACCTGCTTGCCCTTCGGCGTGAACGTCGCGTGCTTCGGGGACAGATAGCTGTCGCCCGCGAACACACCGCCCGTGTCCCGGCCGACCGTCATCGGCGTGGCGGGCATGTGGAAGTAGCCCGACTCCGTCCCGTCCGCACGCAGGGCCGTGAGGCTGACGCCCCCCGCGATCGGGGCGCTGAACTCCCCCGGCGGCGCGGCCGCGTTCGCCGGCAGCGGGGGGGCGACGTTCGGATTCTCGTGGGGCGCGACCTCCCCCGCGGGGCTCGCGGCGAGCGGCTTGCCGAGCTTGAACCCGCACGACGCGCAGAACTTGTTCGTCGTCGGGTTCGGGTGGCTGCACTGCGGGCACATCACCGGGGGCGCTTCCCCGACGAGCGGATCCCCCGCGCCCAGGCTCGTCGCCTCATCCATGAAGCGCTGTGGACCCGGCGCGATCTGCCCGATGGCGGGCGAGCCGTAGCCCGCGCCCGCGGGTGGAGAAGACACCGCCGCCGGGCTCGCCGCGGGCGCGTCCGACGTCGCTGGGGCGAACTTCTTGGGCGAACCGTCACGAGGGAGCTCGGCGCCGCAGCCGAGGCAGAACTTGTAGTGGTCCTGATTTTCCTTCGTGCATTTCGGACAGATGATCACCGAGATCTCCTTGAGGCCCTACGGTCTCTCGCGCCCCGCGGGCCGCGTCTGGCTTACTTCTCAGGGCCCACCGCCGCGGGGCGAGGATATTCGCGCTTTCCAACTCTGTCGACTCTTCTTCAGGCCGGCTACTTCACGAGGATCGCGAGCGCCTCGCGCATGAGATCCCCGAGCGAGGACGCCTCGAGGTCACGGGAGCTCGCGAGCGTCGCGATCGCGCGCTCGGCCTCCTGGGGTCGATACCCCATCCGGGTGAGCGCCCCAGCGAGGAGCTCCGCGTGGTTCGCGGCCCGCGCGGGCTCGGCGGAGGTCGCGGGGCGCTTCGGCGCGGTGGGCTCACGGGAGGGGTCCAGCTTGCCTTTCAGCTCGAGCACCAGACGCTCCGCCGTCTTCTTCCCAACCCCCGGGATCGCCGTGAGCTTCCCGGTCTCCCCGCGGGCGACCGCGATCGCGAGCTCCGCCACCGTGACGGCGCCGAGGAGCGAGAGGCCGAGCTTCGGGCCGACGTTCGATATCCCGATGATCACGCGGAACGCGTCCCGCTCCTCCAGGCTCGCGAACCCGAACAGCTGGAGCGCGTCCTCGCGCACGTGCGTGTGCACGTACAGCGTCACCGGCGCCTCGCCCGCGAGCCGCCCGCGCGTCCCGAGCGGCGCGAGGACCTCGTAGCCGACGCCGTTCACGTCGACGACGAGCGCTCCCCCTTCCCCCTCCTCGACGATCGCGCCGGTCAGCCGGCCGATCAATTGTTCTGGGCTCCCTGCTTGATCCAGTCCCGGATGACGTCCCTCGTCGCCTGCGGGAGCGGCTTGACGCCCTCGGGCATGCTCTTGCCGCAGTCACTGAACGCGCACGTCACGAGCCCGCACGCCACGTCCCCATCCATCTTCTGCATGAGCCAGCTCTTCTCCGGCTTCCCCGGCTCCACGATGTTCTCCCCCATCGCGCTCGGCGAGGGTTGGGACACGATGAGCGAGAGGATCTTCGCGACGTCGCTCGGCTTCGCGTCCGTCGGGTCCACCTCGCCGAGGTACGGCTGATAGCCGTCCGCCGTCATCGGGCTCTTCGCGTTCCCGTGGCACGACGACGAGAGGCTGCACGACTGCTCGAAGATGGGGAGCACGTCCTTCTTGAAGCTGCGCGTGGGACCGGGCGTGTAGCAGGCGTAGTCGAAGCAGCCCTTGTCATCGAGACAGTCGTCCGGCGTGTCGCCGTCACACCCGGCGGCGCTCATCGCGCCGACCGCCGCGAGACCGAAAACCAGGCACCCGACTCCCACGAGCGTGTGAAGCGACGACCTCTTCATGCGGGCCGGCACGTTA
>JAXLYP010000040.1:0-75317 GCA_046351395.1 Polyangiaceae bacterium | reverse complement strand
CGTGAGCGACCCATGCGGGTCGTTCATCATCTTGAACGCGAGCGCGGAGAACGGCTCGCTGTCGGAGGCCTTGCGGATCTCCTTCTTCGGCGTGCCGTCCTTCTCTTTCTTCTCCGGGTGGATGCCCTCCACCGGGGGGATGTCGAGCGGCGAAGGGAGGAGGTTCACGACGGCGTCGAGCAGCAGCTGCACGCCCTTGTTCTTGAACGCCGAGCCGCACAGCACCGGGACGAACTTGAACTCGAGGCCGCCCTTCCGAAGCGCCGCCCAGATCTCCTCCGGGGTGACCTTGGCCGTGTCGCCGCCGATGAACTTCTCCATGATGGAGTCGCTCACGTCCGCGCACGCCTCGATCATCGCGTCCCGGAGCTCGCGGCAGCGGCCGATGTGCTCCTCCGGGATGTCGATCCACTCGTACTTCATGCCCTTCGACTCCTCGTCGAAGAGCGCGGCGCGCATGCCCACGAGGTCGATGACGCCGCGGTGCTTGTCCTCGGAGCCGAGCGGATAGTGGATCGCGACGGGGACGACGCCGAGGCGCTCGCGCATCGAGTCGAGGCACATGTCGAAGTCGGCGCCGACCTTGTCCATCTTGTTGACGAACGCGATGCGCGGGACCTTGTACTTGTCCGCTTGGCGCCAGACGGTCTCGCTCTGCGGCTCGACGCCGTTGCCGCCGTCGAACACCGCGACCGCGCCGTCGAGCACGCGCAGGCTCCGCTCGACTTCGATCGTGAAGTCGACGTGGCCCGGCGTGTCGATGATGTTGATGCGGTGGCTGACGCCCTTCTGCGGCCCGCCTTCGGGCGTCCAGAAGCAGTTCGTCGCGGCGCTCGTGATGGTGATCCCGCGCTCTTGCTCCTGGACCATCCAGTCCATGGTCGCGGCGCCCTCGTGGACCTCCCCCATCTTGTAGTTGACGCCCGAGTAGTAAAGAATGCGCTCGGTCGTCGTCGTCTTGCCCGCGTCGATGTGGGCCATGATCCCGATGTTTCGGGTCTTCTCGAGGGAGTAGTCGCGGCTCATGGCTGGCTCCTGAGGAGGGGCGAGGGACTCGGATTCTTGCGCCGAACGCAAGAAACCCCCTCCGGTCCGTTCCGCCGAGGCCGCGTTGTATCGCAGTCACTCGGCTCCGCTCGCCGCATTGTGGCGAGCCCAACCCGTCGATCGTGATCGGGGGTTGGAGAACCCGGAGAGGGTGTCGGGGTACGTCTACGTTTGGATGATCGCTCTGCGATCCGCGCGTAACCCGATCCTTATGTCGTCTTGCTCATCGTCTCTCAGTGACTCCTCTGGCTCCCCCTGCCTTCACGGAGGGGGATGGGGGTGGGTGCTTGGCGAAGCCTACCAGCGGTAGTGCGCGAACGCCTTGTTCGCTTCCGCCATCTTGTGCGTGTCGTCGCGCTTCTTGACCGCGTTGCCACGGTTCTGGGCGGCGTCGACGAACTCGGCGGCGAGGCGCTCCATCATCGTCTTCTCGCCGCGGCCGCGCGAGTACGTGACCAGCCAGCGCATCGCGAGGGCAACGCGGCGCTCCGGACGGACCTCGACGGGGACCTGGTAGGTCGCGCCGCCGACGCGCCGGCTCTTCACCTCGAGCTTCGGCTTCACGTTGTCGAGCGCCTTGCGGAAGACGTCGATCGGCTCTTCCTTGAAGCGGTCCTTGATGACGTCGAACGCGCCGTAGAGGATCCCCTCTGCGGTCGCCTTCTTCCCGCTCAGCATCAGCGAGTTGGTGAACTTGGCGACCAGCTTGTCCTTGAACTTGGGGTCCGGGATGATGCGGCGCTTCGGGACTTCACGACGTCGGGGCATGGGCTTCTCTCAGGTGCTGGTAACGATGAGGGGGAGGCGCTCAGGACTTGGGGCGCTTGACGCCGTACTTGGAGCGCTTTCGGTTGCGGCTCGCCTTGTTGGTCGAGCTCGGACCAGCGGCGCCCGACGCGTCGAGCGTGCCGCGGACGACGTGGTAACGAACGCCCGGGAGATCCTTCACGCGGCCACCGCGGATGAGGACGACCGAGTGCTCCTGGAGGTTGTGTCCCTCGCCGGGGATGTAGCTCGTGACCTCCATGCCGTTCGTGAGGCGAACGCGGCACACCTTGCGGAGCGCGGAGTTCGGCTTCTTCGGCGTCGTCGTGTAGACGCGAACGCACACGCCGCGGCGCTGCGGACAGGACTTCAGCGCGGGCGAAGCGGTCTTCCAGACGGTGGCTTCGCGGCCCTGGCGGATGAGCTGATTGATCGTCGGCATGAGTAACGACAACTCCCTGGGGAGAAAGGGAGGCGCAGCATACTCAGGGACATCCCTCTGTCAACATCAACCTCTCCACTGCTCCGCACGCCCACGGGCAGAGGGGACGAACCGCTGAGCCGCTGAGGCGCGGAGGAAAGCGGACGAACCGCTGAGGCGCCGAGACGCGGAGGAAAGAGGATGAACCGCTGAGGCGCTGAGACGCGGAGTCAGAGGAGACGAACCGCTGAGGCGCGGAGGCGCGGAGGAAAGAGGACGAACCGCTGAGGCGCCGAGACGCGGAGTCAGAGGGGACGAACCGCTGAGGCGCTGAGGCGCGGAGGATGAAGGGAGAAGCAGAGGAGGTGGAATCGCGAGGAAACGGACCATTGGGGGGGGCAACTGGCAGGCTCGGTCGTCGATGGTCAGTCATGGGAGAGATCGTCGATGAACCGCTCACGCAGGTCGTGATCGGAGCAGCGCTCAGGGTCCATCGCGCTCTCGGGCCCGGATTCCTCGAGTCCGTCTATCAGGAAGCCCTCGCCATCGAGATGGAGGAGCAGGGCGTCCCTTTCGCTGCCCAGGTGCCGGTCGTCACCCGCTATCGGGGCCGGCCCATTGGCGAGGCGCGGTTGGATTCCTCGTCGCCGGACGCCTCATCGTGGAGCTGAAAGCCGTGGATCTGCTCGGCGAGATTCACAGGGCACAGGTCCTCTCGTACCTCAAGGCGACGGGGCATTCGATCGGTCTCCTCATCAACTTCAACACGCCCGTGCTGCGCGAGGGGATCCGACGGATCGTCCTCACGCAACAGTGAGCTGGGAGAACCACCTCCTCTGCTTCTCCCTTCATCCTCAGTGCCTCCGCGCCTCAGCGGTTCGTCTCCTTTGACTCCGCGCCTCCGCGCCTCGGCGGTTCGTCTCCTCTGACTCCGCGCCTCAGCGGTTCGTCTCCTCTGACTCCGCGCCTCCGCGCCTCAGCGGTTCGTCTCCTCTGACTCCGCGCCTCTGCGCCTCAGCGGTTCGTCTCCTCTGCCGCTGCCCGCGAGAAGCGGTCAGGCGCGCACGGGCGGCGGAGCGAGCGAGTGGTCTCGGTACTCGTTGGGGTCGCCGGTCTTGCCGTCCATCGCGGCGATCGCGATGTTGAACATCTCGCGCGCGGTCGCGTAGTGGAGCACCCACTTCTGGCCGTCGTTGTAGTGGGTCGTCAGCGTCTCGTGGAGGAGCCGGCCGCTCCTGCCGAGCACGCTCGCGGCCTGCTTCTCGGGCGCGCCGTGCGTGTGGACCTTCACGAAGATCCACTCCGGGCGGCCCTCCACGCTGATCCCCGCGTCCACCCACTGCTTCACGCGCGCCGGCGTCACCTCGTCGTTCGCGTTCACGTCGCCCATCTCGATCCGGATCGGCATCTTCTTCGGACGGAGCCCGATCGCGGTCGGCCCCTCGATCATGAGGAGGCGATCCCGCTTCACCTCGCCCACGCGCGCCCGCTCCCCGTGCTCGTACGCCCGCCGCTCCGCGAGGTTCCCGATCGGCCAGTAGATCTGGTTCACGATGTTCGGCTGCGCGTCGCTCTCCGGGGCGGGGAACGTGAAGTCGGCGTAGCAGCCCGTCTCGAAGAGGACGCAGAGCTCGTCGTCCACGCCGCACATCCGCCCGTCCGACGACGAGTTCGCGAGGCACCAGTTCCCGTTGATGAAGCCGTAGCGGAGGCGACCGTCCGGATCGCGCGAGAGGTGGCCGTGCCGCCCGAGGTCTCCGATGTACTTCAGGATGTCCCGCGTGAGGGTCGCGCGCGTGTCGCCATCGTGATGCAGGTGAAGCTCCACCTCGCCGAGGCGCGCCTTCGCGAGGTCCGCGAGCGCGTCGATCCAGCGGGCTCGGTACTGCTCGCCGGGGAAGAAGAACGAGTGCTGCGGGTGCACGCCGTCCGCGTCGACGAAGTCCTTCACGAGCGCGGGGTAGCCTTCGGACCAGGCTCGGACGCGCGCGTCCCCCTGCTCGTCGGACACGTCGTGCCAGAGGGGCTCCCAGTGGTCGCAGAACGTGAACACGAGGTGCCTCGGCCCCGACACCTTCGGCTTGCGGCGCGCCTCGCCGAGGTGGCTCACGTATCCGCCGAACCAGCGGTGAAGCTGCTTTCCCTTGATGTACGAGTACGCGCCCATCGACCGTCTTCCTACTTCGCTTCGGCGGTGAGCACCACGCCGAGGTAGAGCTCCGGCGGCACCATGCGTGTCGAACGGTCGAGGTCGCGCTCGTCCACGCGCCCGCTCTTCCCGACGACCATGATCCCGTCGAGGAGGTGCGTCGCGCCGAGGAGCTCCCCCGGCAGGCGACACCCCCGGAGGTCCACCAGCACCTGCCCGATCGTGTCGCGCATCGGCTCGATCCACTGCGTGAGGAGCCGGATCATCTCGAACCGGGCGCCCGCGGGCGCGCGCATCCCGGGCACGAGCACCGCCACGTTCGGGGCGGGGAGGTGGGCGTAGAACGTCGAGCGCTGGTCCGCGGGCGGCACGCCCGAGGCCTGCTCCGGATCGAGGATGACCGACAGCGTGTGGGTCAGCACGCCGATCGCGAACGCGAGCTCGCACGCGAACGCATAGAGGCTCGTGTCCCGACCGTCGTCGATGACCCGCCCCGTGGGCAAGAGCCCGATCGTCGGCCGCCCACTGTGGCGAACTTGTCGCGCGAGCTTCGCGCAGTCGACCCCGATGTGCGGTTCGTAGCCGCGGCTCTCGTCCGAGCCCTTCGCGATCGCGGCGACGAGGTCGACCGTCCCCTGGACCTCGAGCCACGCAACCACGAGCTCTGGCTACCACAGCCGTCGCCCCGCGGGTGTGGTAGGGAGGCCCGAGGTGGGTCACCCCCGGCCATTCAGGTCCGCTGCACCGATCGCGGGGCTCGCCGCGTGCGCGATCGCGTGCGTTCCCCGCTCCGCGCGCGCGGACGTGGCGGTCGAATGGCAGGGCTCCGCCGCCGCGACGGTCGGCGTGACGACGAACGTCGCGAACACGCCCGTCCCACCGGACGACGCGGGCCCCGGGACCATCGTCCCCCGCTGGGACGGCTACGCCTCGATTTCGCCCGCGATCCAGTTCCTCTTCGAGACGCCGCGCACGCGCCAGCAGCTCGCGTACGCCCTCGACTATCGCCTCTACTTCCTGCGCAGCGAGGCGAACGCGCTCTCCAACAGCCTCGCGTACACCCTGAGCGGGGACGTGTCCGAGGCCACGGTCCTCACGCTCGGGCTCGCGCTCTCCGAGACGCAAGCGAGCGCGTTCAACCTCGTCGGGTACGGCGTCACCACGCCGCCCGCGGTCACCACCTCGTCCGACGCGTATCTCCTCACGGCCGTCGTCGGGCAGTCCCTCACGTCCGCGGTCAGCATCAAGGACACGTTCTCCGAGGGCCTCACCTTCACGCTCAACGACAACCTCCCCATCTCGAGCGACGGGACCGTGACGACCGCGCCCTCGCTCACGTACCTCGGCTCCGCGACCCTCGCGCTGAACCACGAGCTCAAGCGCGGGAGCATCGGCGGGCAGCTCGGCTCGGACGTCGGCGCGTTCCCCGAGACCGGCGCCGACGCGACCCCGGTGAAGGCGCACACCGACGTCTCGCACCGCGCCGCGTTCGACTGGCGATACGTCTATTCGGCCGACTGGTCCCACACGATCTCCGTCGGCGCGCTCGCCGCCTACGAGACCTCCACGCCCACGCCCGTCGTCCACCCCGCGGGCGCAGCGAGCATCGATTACGCGAACGAGAAGGGCTCCGCGGGCCTGTCGTACTCGCACGCCGCCCAGCCCAACATCGTGCTCCGCCAGATGACGCTCGCGGACACCGTCACGCTCCACGGCGCGCTACCGCTCGGGTCCACCGGCCTCGACCTCTCCGGCGCGACGTCGTTCCTCTCCTCCGTCCCGCTCAAGTCGACCGGGCTCGGCGACGCGACGTACAACGTGAGCGTCGACGCCGCGCTCGGCTACGTGAAGGACAAACTGCCGCTCCGATTCGAGCTCCGGTACCAGCTGAACTACCAGTTCGGCAGCACGAGCAACATCGCGGACATCCGGCGCCAGAACCTCCAGTTCACGCTCACCGCGTACTTCCCGCACGCGCCCGCGCTCGGCGCCGCCCCCGCGCTCGTACCTCTCCCCTCGCCCTCGAGCAACCCGGCGACCATGGGGCGCACCGCGCCCTCGCGCGGCCAAGTCGAGGACAAGGATCGCGACGACGCCGCGGAGCGCAAGAAGGGCGACAAGGGCGACAAGGGCGACAAGGGCGACAAGGGCGACAAGGGCGCGGCGCCGTGAGACGGCTCGCCCTCGGCGCGATGTTGCTCGCGGGGGCCCTCGGCTGCGCATCGACCGCTCCGAGCGCGCCCCGCGTCTGCGTCCTCGGCGAGGGCGAGCGCGCGCACGGCGACGCAGCGTGCGCCTCCCATCGGGACGTGTCCGTCGCGCTCGCCGCCGCGCGCGAAGAGACCGCGGCGTTCCAGATCGTCATCGAAGATCCCGGCGTGGACCTCGATCGCGTGACGATCGACGCGCCCCCGTTCCGGCTCGCCGGCGCGGAGCCCCTCCCCATCGACGTCTTCGTCGAGCACTTCGTCCCCGTGCGCGATCGCAGCCGCAACGCGCGCGATCGCGGCGAGGCGCTGCCCTTCACGGCGGAGGCGCGATCGCCCGACGCGGACGCGATCGGGCTCGTCCCGGACGCGCTCATCCCGCTCGACCTCGCCGCGTGCGAGGGAGACCGGGCGGACCGAGCGTTCTGCCCCTACCCGCTCCGCGTCGCGGCGGGCGGGCGAGGCGCCTTCTGGCTGGACGTGTTCGTCCCCCGGGCGAGCCGACCGGGCCGCTACACGACGCACGTGACCGTGAGGCGAAAAGCAGAGGAGCTCGCGTCCTGGGACGTCTCGCTCGACGTCGCGCCGGCCGTCCTCCCTTTCGAGGCGACGGGCGTCTTCGCCTTCGAGGCGTTCGACTCGCTCGAGGAGCGCTTCGGCGATCCCGTGGCGGTCGAAGCGTCCCTGCTCCAGCTCCTCCACGCCCACCACGTCGATGGCTTCCCCCAAATCACGGAGCAGCGGCACGTGGATCGGATGCAGCGCGCGCTCGACGGATCCCTCTTCACCTCCGCCGCCGGCTACCGCGGGCCGGGCGCGGGCGCGCCGCTCTCCATCCTCCCGCTCGGCGCGTACGGCTCCCTCGGCAAGCCCACCGAGGACGCCGTGGTTCGCGCGAAGCGGCTCGCCGCGCGCCTCCCGAAGGCGACCGAGACCTTCGTCTACGCGGTCGACGAAGAGTGCGCGAGCTCGCGCGGGGCGGACTGGATCAAGGAGCTCGAGCGGCTCTACGTGGGCGACCGCCTCAAGGTCGCGCAGACGTGCGATCGCGAGCCCATCAACCAGCGCGTCGACATCGTGATGACGCCCGCGCAGGCGTTCGACCGTGACCAGGCCGCGCTCGCGCGCAAGCCCGTCTACGCGTACAACGGCCGGCTCCCCTGGGCCGGGCCGCTGATGCTCGACGCCCCGCTCACGAGCCTCACCGCCGATGGGTGGCTCGCGGTGCAGCACGGCGTGCCGCGGTGGTTCTTCTGGGAGACCATCTTCTGGAACGACGGCAACCGCGGCGGCGAGGGCCCGCGCGACGTCTTCAGCGACCCCGAGACGTTCCACAACGCGGACGGCGACGCCGCCCTCTACGACGGGCTCCTCGTCTTCCCCGGGCGCAACCCCTACGGCCCCGATCTCGCGGCAGACGCCGTGCTCCCCTCCATGCGCCTCAATGCGCTGCGCCGCGGCGCCGAGGACGCCGGCCTCGTCGCGCTCGCGGCGTCCCGGGATCCCGAGCGCGCGCGAGACATCGTCCAATCCGTCGCGCACGGCGGGCTCTCGGACGCGCGCGCCGACGAGGCGACGCGCTTCGCGGTGCGCGGCGAGGACTTCGCCGCCGCGCGCGCCGCGCTCCGCGCGATCGTGGGCGACGCGGAGATCGAGCTCGGCGCGACCGACGTCGCGCGCCACCTCGCCGCGATCCCTCCGCCCCACGCCGACGCCCCCCCGCGGTCGCGATCGGGTGCGTTCGTCGTCGCGTGCGTCGCCGCGTTCCTCGCCGTCGGAGCGTCCGTCACCTGGGTGCAGCGACGCGCGCTGCGCGCCCGAGCGACGCGACGAGCCCACGGCGCGCCGCCGCACGACGAGCGACGCGCAGGCTGAGCGCGCGGGCTTCGCCACGCGCGAACCGCGCTGCGGTCGAGCTCGGGGCGCCCCCTTGACCTCTTTTTGTCGATGTTTATCGCAAGAAACGAGCGCTGGATCCGCCGGCGCCCCGAAACGCTCCCTCACCCGCGAAGCTCGGAAGGAGGAACGATGTTGCGACGACCCAAGACCGCCTTTCCGTCCGAAGTCCCTGTCCTCGAAGACGAACCCGCGTGGTTGGATCCCTCCGCGATCGAGTTCGTCCCGGGGTTGAAAGCGTCCCTGAGAGAGGCGGACGATCGCGACGAGAGCCTCGGGTTTCGCCGCCTCATCGAGCGCCCCGAGGCCCTCTCCAGCGCGTGGGACGCCGCCGTGCGCCGCCGCTCGAACCGCCGCAAGCCGCGCCCGAGTCGTGGCGCTCCCGCGTGGTCTCGCGCGGCCTGACGAACGATCCGCACACCCGTCCGATCCTGGCGGAGGCGCGCACGCGGTCAGGCCCACGCGGGCCTCGGCGTCCAGCGGCCACACCATGAGTTCATCGCCGTCCGTCTCCGCTTCTTCGTCACGCCCGGGGCACGCCACTTCCCTCGAGCCCTACCTCGCGGCGGAGGCGCGTTGGCCCGCGACCGGTCGACACGTCCTCGCGACGTTCGACGCGGACACCGTCGTCGTCTACCAGGCCTTCGGCCCCGACATCGCCGACGAGGCCGTGCGCCTCGGGAGGTTCGGTCCCTCGTTCGGGCTCGGGCGCATGAGCTGGATCAAGCCCGGCTTCCTCTGGATGATGTTCCGCTCCGGTTGGGCCTCGAAGGACAAGCAGGAGCGCGTCCTCGCGATCACGATCCGCCGGGACTTCTTCGAGCGCGCCCTGGGCGCGGCGGTCGCCTCGTCGTTCGATCGGCGCCGCTTCGCGACGCGTGCGGACTGGGCCGCCGCGGTCCATCGATCGGACGTGCGCCTGCAGTGGGACCCCGATCACGATCCCGCGGGGCGCGCGCTCGAGCGGCGCGCGATCCAGATCGGGCTGCGCGGGCGCATGCTCGCCGAGTACGCGGGGCCCGCGCTGATCCGCGTGGAGGACGTGACGCCCTTCGTCCACTCCGCGCGCGCGCACGCCCACGCGCCCTTCGACGCGCTCCGCGTCCCCGTCGCTCGCGTCTTCCACCCCCACGACCCGAGCGTGAGGGACGCGATCGGGCTCCGTTCATCGGTCGCCTCGGAGGGCGCCGACGGCGTCGCGATCGCCGACGGTGACGCTCCCCTCGATCCGACCTAGAGATCCCCTCCGGCGCACGTGAGACTCCCCGGGCCGGAGATTCGAAGGCAGGTTTTCGCGTACCTCGCGATCGCGATCGTGGTCGGCGCGGTCGTCTCCCCCGCGCTCTCGAGCCTTCCGAAGGACGGGTTCCCGCTCTCGTCGTATCCGATGTTCTCGTCGAAGCGCGGCCGGGACGCGACCCTCCACCACGTCGTCGCGGAGCTCGAGAGCGGGGAGCGCGTGATCCTCGGGCCCGAGTTCCTCGGGACCGGCGAGGTCCTCCAGGCGGAGACGACGCTCGTCCGCGCGATCCGCAGCGGCGCCGACCGACAAGCCGCGCTCTGCCGCGAGATCGCCGCGCGCGTCGCGCGCGCGCCCCAGCTCCGCGGCGCACGTCGCGTCCTCCTCACGAAAATCCGCATCGACACGATCGACTGGTTCAAGGACTCGAAACGGGCGACGAGCTCCGAGACCGTGATCGCGGAGTGCCCGATCCCCGCCGGAGCCCCGTGAACGTGCTCCGCGCCGTGGACGCGTTCTTCCGCCCCGCCTATCCGGCGAAGCGCCTCGCCGCGCTGCGGATCCTGATCGGGGGGTTCGCGACGTTCTATTCGATCGGGGTCGCGATCACGATGCGCCGCCTCGCGCACGCGGCGCCCGCCGATTTCGCGCCGACGGGCCCCGTCGCCATCCTCTCGGGTCCGCTCCCTCCCTGGGCGTTCTACGCCGTGACGGCGCTCACCCTCGCGTCGAGCGTGCCGTTCACGCTCGGGTACCGCTACCGCATCACCGGGCCCCTCTTCGCCGCGGCGTTCCTCTGGACGGGGGCGTACCGAAGCTCGTTCTCGATGATCTTCCACACCGAGAACCTCCTCGCGCTGCACCTCGTCGTCCTCGCGATGGGCGACGCGGCCGCGGTCTGGTCCCTCGACGCGCGCCGCGCGCGGAGCGCGGATCCACCCCCAGACGACGCTCGGTTCGGTTGGCCCGTGCGCCTCCTCTCGCTCGTCACCGTCGCGGCCTATGTGCTCGCCGGGGTCGCGAAGCTCCGCCTCCGGGGCACCGCGTGGCTCTCGGGAGAGACGCTGAGCTACCAGATCGCCTACGACAACGCGCGCAAGGCCGTCCTCGGCGATACGTACTCTCCGATCGGCGGCTTCGTCGTGCGCCACACCTGGCTCATGCGGCCCCTCGCGATCCTCGCCGTCGCGCTCGAGCTCGGCGCGCCGCTCGCGCTCGTCGGGCGGCGCGCGGCCACGGTGTGGGCGATCGTCGCGTGGGGCTTCCACGCGGGCGTCCTCGCGCTCATGGCCATCTTCTTCCCCTACCCGACGCTCGGCCTCGCGTTCCTCTCGCTCTTCGCGCCGGAACGGATCATCGAGCGGATCCTCGCGTGGACCGCGCGTCGGCGCGCCCCCACGCCTCACCCTGAGGACGCTTGCGCTGCGCGCGGCGTGGGCCCATAACCGACGCCGTGAGGAGGGGTCTCGTCGCCTGCGCGCTGCTCGCGACCGCGGCGTGCGGGTCGGTCGACGCGCGGCCTCAGCGCCCGTCGGCGACGCCCTCCGCCGCGGTTGCGCCGAGCGCCATCGCGTCCGCGCCTCCTCCCGCCGCGGATCCGCCCCGTCCGTACGTCACGCTCCCGCCGGGCCCCGCGACACAGATCGAGCGCGCGGTGTTCTCGGCGGACGGGACGAGCGTCCGCGTCGTCCGCGCGGGCTCCAGCGAGGTGGTGTCCTACTCGCTCGCGACCGGGGCGCGCATCGACACGAGCGGACCGGACGCGGAGGCCGCCCCAGAGATTGGAGCGAAGGAGGAGAGCGAGCTCGTCCTGAAGGTGGGCGCGGCCGAGAAGCGCACGCTCCTCTCGGTCGCCAAGGAGATCGGCGCGACCACGCGCGAGGGTGAGGAGGGCGCGGTGACGGTGTCGAAGACCGGGGCTGTGATCGGCACGGACGGCGCGCACTTCTTTTGGTTCGAGGGGCGCGCCGGCACCACGCTCGTGCGCCTCGACAACGGCGCCCGCGGCACGTTCAACGCGTGGACGACCGGGATGTCCGGCCTCGGCCAGCGAACCGGCGGGATACTCTCCTTCGCGTTCGGCCCGACCGTCGATCGCGCCATCGTCGCGTCGTCGAGCCAAATGGGCGCGAACGTCGCGATGGACGAGCCCCGGCTCCTCGACACGCGGACGATGAAGGTCCTCGGCTCCCTCCCCGGGACATGCCAGCCGTTCGCGTTCACGTGGTCGCCCCGAGCCTCGTTCGTCGCGCGGCAGGAGTGCTGGAACGGGAGGCTCTCCCTCTCCGACGCGTCGAGCGCGGCGCTCGAGCGCATGGACGAGCCCCTCTACGGCGTGGCGTTCTCCTCGGACGAGTCCCTCCTCCTCGGGCGCACGTGGGACGGTGGGCTCCTCGTCGAGCACACGAAGAGCGGCGAGCACGTCCTCCGTCTGCCCAGCCCGACGCCGACCGCCGTGGCCGACGTCCTCTTCAGCCCCGACGGCAAGCGACTCATCGTGCACCGCGGGATCGCGATCGACGTCTGGGATCTCGAGAGCGGTGACGGCCGAACGCTCGACACGCACGCGCTCGAGTCGAACGTCCTCGTGACCGACGCGGACGCGACGGCCGCCTGGATCGACGCGCGCTGGTTCCCGCTCGCGGGCCCCGCGCCCACCGCGCCGCCCGCCTCGCCAGTAGGGTCCCTCGGCGCGTTCAACGCGCGCAAGCTCGCGAACCGCGGGGAGAACTACGAGGTCACGCGAGCGCTCGCCCGACCCGGGACACACGAGCTCCTCATCGTCGGGAGACGCACGGAGACCATCAGCGTGCAGGACGAGACCGGAGAGACGACCGTCGGGCACCGCATCGCCGTCGTCGATACCAAGTCGGCATCCATCGAGCACGTGTTCGACGACGAGACCCTCGACGAGTCCGACTGGACGTGGACGGACGACGGCGCGTCCCTGATCACGCGACAACGGAGCGGCGCGCTCGCCGTCCTGAGCGCAGATCTGCGCCTCCAACCGACGGAGCACCCCATTCTCGTCCAGCCCGAGCAGCCTTTGCAGCGGCTCGTGCGCGCGTTCGGCTCCGTGGTGCGCGTGATCGACGCCGCGGAAGCCCTCTCGAGGACGGACGTCGCGCCGATCGAGTCGCCCCGCGCGATCCACCCGTCGATGCGGCTCCTTGCGTTCGCGGTCGGCCCTGACGTCGTGGTCGTGGACCGGTCGACGGGCGCGAAGCTCCGGCTCTCGTGCGCCGAGATCGGTCTCGCCCGAGGGTGCCTCGCCGCAACCGAAGACGGGCGGTTCGCGGCGACCGCTGCGATCGCCCCCCTGCTCGTGCGCGAGGGGGAGACCCGAGAGCAGCCCGATCTGGTGCGGACGTTCTTCGCCGAGAAGCCCTGAACGCAGCCGGTCGGCGCTGGAGATCCCGAGTGCGCTCGCTCGGCGCCCAGCAACCCCGAGGCGTGTGTATCCTTACGGCATGACACGGTGGGGTCTCGTCGTCTTGTTCGTCGTCTTCGCGGTGGGCTGCGCATCGAACCCGGCTCGACCGAGCGGCCTCCCGCTCGTCGCGTACTGCGCCGAGACGGTGGAGCACTTCGAGGTGCTCGATTGTCCTCGCGAGCACCTCGTCTCCGCGGAGGTCCAGGCGCACCGCTCCGAGACGTACCGCGTCACGCGCGACGAGCGCGCGCGCGTCGTCCTCGTCGAGTACGTGAACGGCCACGGTCGCCCCGTCGGCCAATGGAACGACGAGGCGAGCTGGTCGTACGCCTACGACGGCGACGCCGACGTTCCGCGCGAGGTCGTCATGAAGGATCGCTACGGCGAGGTGATCGGCGTCGACCGGGTCACCGACGGCGGCAAGAAGATCGAGTCGTTCGACGCGCACGGCGCGCCCCGCCACCGCAAGCAGGGCACGACGGTCAGCGCGAGGCGCGTCACCTACGACGAGCGCGGCCGGAGCGTTCGGACCGAGTCGTTGAACGCGCGCGGCGAGCCCGTCCACGACGACGACGGCGTCTACGGCTACGCGTACGAGTACGACGACACCGGGCTCAACACGCGCTGGACGGCCCTCGGCAAGGACGGCAAGCCGAGCGTCCAGGAGCGCTGGTCCACGATGGTCGACACCCTCCGCGACGCGAGCGGCAACCGCGTCGGACGGCACCCGATGGACGCGTCCGGCGCGCCCGTCCTCGAGTCCGACGGGTCGTGCGGCTACACGCTGAAGCTCGACGCCTACGGGAACGCCGTCGAGCAGACGTACGTCGACGTCCACGGGAGCCCCACGCCCAACGAGCAGGGCATCGCCACCGCGATCTACGAGCGCGACGATCACGGCAACCGCACGAAGGTCCGGCTCATGGACGCGACGGGCAAGCCGGCGTGGGCGACCGCGGGCATCGCGGGGTACGACGCCGTCGTCGACGACCGGGGGAACGTGCTGCGCCTCACGACGGTGGACCCGAACGGGAAGCCCACGCTCGGATCGCAAGGGTTCGCGCGGCAGGACTTCGTGTTCGACAAGAACGACCGCGTCGTCGAGCGCCGCTGGTTCGACGCCGCCGGCGCGCCGACGACGCTGAAGTCGGGCGCCGCGTCGATGACGTACGTGTTCGACGACCACGGGAACGTCCTCGAAGAGCGCTCGTTCGACCGGCGCGGCCTGCTCCGATCGACGCGCGACGGCTGGGCGCTCCGAAAGTGCGCGTACGACGATCGCGACCACCTGACGGCCTGCGACATGTTCGATCCCGCGAACCGGCCCGCCCTCGCGCGCGACGGCTGGTACAGCCACTACGAGAACACCCTCAACGGGCACGGGCTCGTCGTCGAGGTCCGCTTCACCGCGGTCGGGGCGTCGAGCCCGCCGCGCGTCCACGGCGGCACCCGTCGCGCGATCGGTCGAGACGACCTCGGCCTCATGACGAGCGACGCGTACTACGACGATCAGGGAGAGCCCTCACCGAAGGGCGTGAGCGGCTACGCGCGCGCCGAGTTCGAGAACGACGCGAACGGCGACGCGACCAAGTCCACGTTCTACGGCGCGGATGGACGCGCGCTGAAGGTCCTCAAGATGACGCGCGAGGAGCACGGGTGGATCGTGTCCGAGGAGGAGTTCGGCCCGGACGGCGCGCCGATGAAGCCGGTCGCGAAGACCGTGTACACGCGCGACGGGCGCGGGCTCGTCGTGGGCGTCGCGTTCTTCGGCGCGGACGGCGCGCCCGCGGCGGACGGCGATGGGATCGCCGGCAGGAAGAAGATGCTCGACGACCGCGGCCACCTCGTCGGCGAGCGCTACGTCGCGGTCGACGGCAAACCCGCGGTCGTGCGCGGGTTCATCGGCGTCGATCGGACGTTCGACGTGCACGGCCGGGAGGTCACGCAGACGTGGATCGGCCCGGACGGCGCGCCCAAGATCACCGAGGCCGGCTGGGCGTCGCGGCGAACGGAGTACGACGCGAACGGCTACGTCCTCGAGGTTCGCTACCTCGACGTGCAGGGGAAGCCCATCGCCACCACGGCCGGCTACGCCGTCGAGCGGTACGAGCGGACCCGCTTCGGCGAGGCCGCGGCGTACCGCGTGCTCGACGTCGACGCGAACCCGATGCGCCTCCCCGGCAAGAAATACTACGGGTGGAGCGCGGTGTTCGACGATCGCGGCAACACCATCCAGACCGTCTACCTCGACGAGAACCGCAAGCGCATGCCCGGCTTCCTCACGGTCGCGTACACCTACGACGCGCACGACCTCGTCACCGAACAGCGCTTCTACGACGCGGACGACAACCCCGGCACGAACGTCGAGGGGGTCTCCATCGTGCGCTACCAAAACGACGAGCGCGGTCACCGCCGCGTCGAGCGCTTCTTCGATCCCGCCGGCCAACCGACGGCGACGAAGGACGGCGTCGCCCAGGTTCGCTACGCGTACGACGACGCGACCGACGAGCTCGTCGAGACGGCCATTTTCGGGGGCGATGGCCGTCCGATCGCCGGGCGCGAAGGCTGGGCCGTGCGGCGCGACACCCACGGCGAGGACGGCAAGACGAAGTCCCTGTACTTCACCGCGACCGGCGAGCCCTTCACGCCGAAGGCCGAGGACGCCGAGTAGCGGAGGGGAGGCGCTCCTCCTCTCACGCCTCCGCGATGACCACGACCCGATCCGACGCGCCGAGGCGAAGGCGCTCGCGCTTCGACGGGTTGAGCTGCGCGCGGCTGCCGCGGCCGCTCTTCAAGATCCCGATCGCGACCTCGTTCCGGCGGCGCGCCGACTCGACGATCGTCGCGAAGTCGACGTCCGCGTCGAGCTTCACGTAGTTCGCCGCCTCCTTCAGGTAGATCTCGGAGCCGTCCGCGTCGAACAGATCCGCGAACACAGGCGCGAGCCCCTTCGTCTCGGCGAGCTGCGCCATGAGCAGGCTCACGAGCATGTCGCTCACGATGAAGTCGTCCGCCTGCGTGACCTCCGCGAGCCGCTGGTTGCGCACGTCGAGCATCTCGCTCACCGTCGAGAAGCTCTCGCCGTGCTTCTCCTCGATGTCGCGCAGGTGGAGGAGCGCGACGAGCGTGACCGCGTCCGCCTCCTGGACGCCCATCTTGTCGCCGTACGACAGCGTGATGACGTGCTCGTATCCGTGGAGCTCGAGCGAATCGAGCAGCTTTCGATCCGTGATGTCGCCGCGCACCGTGCGGATCGCGTGGTGCCGGATCTCGGGTCGAAGCTCGTCGATCGCCGCCTCCGCCACCCCGTCGTCGCTCACGATGGTGAGCGCCGACCCCTCCACCGCGTACTTGTCGAGCTCGCGCACGATCGTCGCGCCCCGCGCGTTCCACCCGAGGATCAGCGTCTTCTCCGGTTTCTGGGGCTTGGGCTCGCGCTTGGAGAGGAGCCGCTCGTCGATCTTGTCGACCCCGCCGGACGCGCGGATGCACGAGTCGTCCGCGGCGATGACGACGAGCTTCATCGCCTTCGTGATCGGGGTGCTCATCGGTGGGTTCAGCCGCGTCTCGCCCGACCCGTCGACCACGCCGATGAGCGTCGAGTCCTCGAAGCGCCCGAGCGCGTCCCCGAACGTCTCGCCCGCGACCTCGGCCGCTGGGTGGAGGTAGATCTCGTCGCCCCCGAAATCGAGCAGCTCGAGGAAGATCCCGGAGAGCCCTGTCTGGCGGCACGTCTGGACCGCGATGCGCGCGATGACGTCCGCCGTGAGGACGATCTCGACCTGATCTCCACCAACCATCTTCGCGGGCGTGAGGTTCTTCGGATCTCGGATCTCCGCGACGATGTGGTGCGTGCCCTCCTCGCGCGGGAGGTGCGACACGAGCGCGAGGACGGTCTTGATGACGCCCGCGTCCGGATCCGCCGTCCCCTCCGCGCCCACGACGACGATCGCCTTGGCCGCCTCGGGGCTCCCGAGCGCGAGGTCGTCGAGATCGATCGGGCTCCCCGAGCGACACACGATCTTCGAGTCGCGCCGGTTCGGGACCTTCACGCGGAGCTCGTCTTCCATCTCCACCTTGTCCCGATCCGCGAGGATGACGATCGTCGTCCCGCCTGCGCTCTCCGCGGCGAGGCAGAGCTCACCGACGATCGTGGGGACGTGGCTCGACCACCCGAGGACGAGCGTGTGGTTCTCCTCGATGACGCGGCTCCGACCCTTCCGGAGCTGCTCGAGTTTGTTCGACAGCCCGTTGTTGATGATGCCGATGAACGCGCTCACGATGAACACGCCCCCGATCGTCACGAGCAGCCAGAAGAACAGGTAGAGCTTCGAGCCGTCGTCCCCGCCGAGCGTGCCCGCATCCATCGCGCGCATCCCGCTCATCCAGAGCAGCGTGAAGAACCCAGGCTTGCCGTCCGGCCCGTCCGGCGCCTCGCCGCTCAGGTGCACGAGCGTCGCGCCGAACACGATCACGAACGCGGAGAGGATGAACAGCGCGCCGACGAGCGCGATCGCCCCCCGGGACATGTAGGAGTCGAAGCGGTACCGAAGACGATCGCCGAGCGAGACGGAGCGCATGGGCGCCTATCGTCATCGAAGCGCCGGCGACGCAAGCGTCTCGGGGCGGTTCGTGGTGAACGTCGTCACGCGCCCGAACGCGGAGAGCTCCACCTCGCACCGGCCGGGCTCGAGGGAGAGGACGACGGCGCCGAGGAGCGTCCCGTCAGGTGCGGCGCCCGGCACGCCCGACACCGGCGCGCACACCTCGGGCGTGCGGAGGTGGAGCTCGAGGCGCCGGGTGAGGAGCAGCGTCGCGACGCCCTTCACGGTGACGACCGGCACGAGCACGACGAGCCCCGGCGGCGCGCCATTCTTGCCGACGAACTTCGTGGCGTCCGCGACGGCGAGCTGCTCGACGTCCTCGGGAGCGATGACGTCCACGGAGAACGGGGGCCCCACCGCCGCGCGCACCACCGCGCTCCCGCGCTCGTGAAAGACGACGTCCACGGACTCCGCGAAGAACGGCGGCACCACGCTTCCGTGGCCGCTCGGCGAGACGGTGAGGGGCACGCCCATCGGGGCGAGCAGCACCGTCTTGGACGCGTCCTCGACGCGCACGCTGAAGCGGATCTGCTCGCCCAGGAGGACGGCGATCGGGTTTTCGTCGTCCCTCGACTCGCCGAACGCGCCCGCGCCGAGGACGACGCTCGCCGCCGGGCGCACGCGCACCTTCACGTAGTCCGACGCGCCGCCCGCGCCGTACACCCAGAGGAGCGCGTCCCCTTCCCCGCGCGCGCGGAGGGTGACGTGCGACGCATCGATGCGGAGGACCTCCACCACGTTCGGGTCGGAGCTCTCCGCCTTGTCGAACCCGTGCGCGCTGTCTTTGCCGGACATGACCGCGAGGGTCGCGTCCGACCCCAAGAGGACGTCGAACGACGCGCGAACCGTGGGGTGCGCGGTGGGTAGCTCGACGCCGAACGCGTAGTTCCCGAGGCGGCCGGGCGTGAGCCCCGTGCAGCCCGTGAGCGCGGCGGCGAGGACACCCAGCGCGAGGGCGAGGTAAAGTCCGCGGAAGACCGCGGCGGAATCGATCGCCTTCGGCGCGCTCATCGAAATCTCACGGCGGGTCAGACAACCGCGCAGCCCCCCGATTTGCTCCCGCTGCCTCCGTGCCGTCAGGTCGCGAGGAGAGGGCCGAACGTGTACGCTCCCCCGATGGCGACGCCGAGCGTCGGCGATGTTCTGGTCGGCAAGTACCGCGTGGATCGCGTCCTCGGGGAGGGCGGGATGGGCGTCGTCTTCGCCGCGACCAACACGCTCCTCGATCAGCCCGTGGCCATCAAGGTGCTGCGCGCCGAGGTCCTCTCGGACGCGACCGTCCGCAAGCGCTTCGAGCGCGAGGCCCGCGCCGCGGCGAAGCTCCAGTCGGATCACGTGGCGCGCGTGCTCGACGTGGGGGAGCTCCCCGACGGCGAGCCCTACCTCGTCATGGAGTTCCTGAGCGGTGAGGATCTCGCGAACGCGATCATCGCGCAGGGCCGCCTCTCCCCGACGGAGGCGGTCGACGCGGTGCTCGAGGCCTGCGACGCGGTCGCCGAGGCGCACGCGCTCGGCATCGTCCACCGCGATCTCAAGCCCGCGAACCTGTTCCGCGCGAAGCTCGTCGACGGGACGACGCGCATCAAGGTGCTCGACTTCGGCATCGCGAAGAAGATCGTCTCGAACGGATCGTCCTCGACGACGACGGGTCACGGCCTCACGGGCTCGACGCAGCTCCTCGGCTCGCCGCTCTACATGTCCCCCGAGCAGCTCGTCGGGGGCACGAAGATCGACGCCCGCACGGACGTCTGGTCCTTCGGCGTCATCCTGTTCGAGCTCCTCTCGGGCACGAGCCCGTTCGACGCGGGCTCCATCCCGCAGGTGTTCGCCGCGATCCTCGAGCGGGCGGTGCCGCCGCTCCCCTCGAGGTGGCCCGAGGTGCCCGCGGAGCTCGACAAGGTCGTCGCGCGCTGCCTGTCGCGCGATCCCAAGAACCGGTTCGCGTCCGCGGCGGATCTCTCGCGCGCGCTCGCGCCCTTCGGGAGCGCGAAGTCGAAGCGCGCCGTGGAGCGCGCGATGAAGTTCCTGCCCGCGGCCGGGCTGGATCTCGCCACGGACGATCGCGCGACGGTGAAGCCCTCCACCGAGGCGGACCCGGGTCGCGGCGCCTCGACAGCGACCGCCGAGACGCGCGTCGGGGACGGACCCGCCGTCTCCGCAAAATCCGGAGTGTCCCCCGCGGCGAACACGAACACGAGCCTCACGGCGGACGTGCGTCGGCCCGCGAACAAGACGTGGATCTACGCGGCCGTCGGAGCCGTCGTGGTCGCGGCGGGCGTCGGCGTGTCGTTCGCGCTGCGCTCCCCCGAGGCGCCCGCGAGCGCGACCGCGACCGCGGCGCCGACGGGCGCTCCGGCGGGATCCACCGCGCCCTCCGCGATCGCCGAAGGCCCGCCCCCGACCATCGTGCCGAAGACGGCGCCGTCCGCCGTCACCGCGGACTCCGCGGCCCCGTCCGCCGCGCCGAGCGCGTCCGCCGCGCCCCTCGCCTCCCAGGCGCGCACGCCGTCGCGCCCGACCGCGATCCCCCCTCGCACCCCGTCGACGATCTCCACCAAGCCGACGTACACCCGGCCCGACTGATGCCCATGAGACGAACGATCGTCCTCTCCGCCGCCCTCCTCACCGCCTCCTTCGCGCGCGCGGCGCACGCCGACGAGACCGACACGCGCGCGCAGGGCACCGCGCTCTTCGACGAGGGTCGAAAGCTCATGGAGGCCAAGGACTACGAGCACGCGTGCCCGAAGCTCGCCGCGGCGGACAAGCTCATCCAGGGGATCGGGACCGCCGTGAACCTCGGCGAGTGCTACGAGCAGAGCGGCAAGCTCGCGAGCGCCGTCATCCACTATCAGGCCGCGAACGGGCGCGCGCGAAAGGCCGGGGAGAAGGCGAAGGAGCAGGACACGGAGGAGCGCGTGAAGCGCCTCGAGCCGCGCGTCCCGCACCTCGTCATCGACGTGCCGCCCGAGGCGCGCGCCCCGGGCCTCGAGGTGAAGAAGCAGGGTTCGGTGATCGTCCCCGACGCGTGGGGGACCCCGTTCCCCTGCGATCAGGGTCACTTCGACGTGGACGTCAGCGCGCCCGGAAAGAAGCCCCGGCGCCTCTCGCTGGACGTCGTCGAGGAGGGCAAGACGGTGCACCTCGCGGTGCCCGCACTCGAGGACGACGAGGGCGCTCCACCGGACGACACGCCCAAACCGAAGCCCGAGCCCAAGGACGCGACGAAGCCCTCGAGCGCGTCGCCGGGCCGGGGCCAGCGCATCGCGGGCTTCGTGATCGGGGGCACCGGGATCGCCGCCGGGATCGCGGGCTTCGTGGTCGGGGGCGTCGCCTACGGCTCGCAGGTGGACGGGTGCAAGGCGAACGAGAACGGCCTCTATTGCCCGCCCGCCCTCATCTCGGCGCAACAGGACGCGCACTCCCTCGCGTGGGCCTCGACCGGCCTCCTCATCGGCGCCGGCGCGCTCGTGGGCGCGGGGATCGTCGTCCTGCTCACCGCGCCGAGCGGCGGCGCGGAGGGCGCGCCCAAGCCGGTCGCGCAGGTGCGCGTCACGCCCGCCGGACTCGCGCTCGAGGGGAGCTTCCGATGAGCCGTGTACCGAGCAAGCGCGCCGCGGTCGCGCTCGTCGGCGTCGCGTTCGCGGCGCTGTTCGCCGCGTCGAGCGCGGGATCGTCGGGGTGCGTCGCGCTCGTCCCCGACCCCGTCGAGTACATCCCGTGCGCGGGTTTCGGGGCCTCGTGCCCGAACGATCTCGAGTGCGGGTTCCTCGGTCACGAGCTCTACGTCAACGGCAAGAAGCAGTTCGCGTGCGTGCCGAAGTCGTGCAGGGCAGGGCTCAGCTGCGAGATCGGGTGCAACTGCATCTGCGACGAGTGCGGCGAGGATTTCTTCTGCGACAACGTCCACCTCCTGCGCCAAGGAGAGTCGCGCTGCGTACCCGCGGCGTGCCTGAAGAAGGACGCCCTCGAGTTCGAATGCGGCGATCAGTCCCTCGGGTGCCTCGGTTGCTGACATGAGCGCGGCCCTCGATCCGGCGAGGTGGGCGCGCGCGTGGTCCGCCGTCGGCGCGTCGGCCGCGCCGGCGCTCTTCGACGAGGTGTGCGCGCGCTGGGCGGAGCCGCACCGCGCGTACCACGGGACGTCGCACCTCCTCGCGTGCCTCGCCGTCTTCGACGAAGCCGTCGCGGCTCGTGCCGCGGACGGCGACGGGGCGCACGTCCGCGCCGCGGAGGTCGAGCTCGGGCTCTGGTTCCACGACGCCATCTACGATCCGAAGGCGAAGGGAAACGAGGAGGCGAGCGCCGCGTGGGCGCGCGAGGCGCTCCTCACGGGCGGCGCCGAGAGCGCGTGCGCGGATCGCGTCGCGGCGCTCGTGCTCGCGACGAAGCACGACGCCGTGCCGGACACGCCGGACGCCGCGCTGCTCGTCGACGTCGATCTCTCGATCCTCGGCGCCGACGAGGCGACGTTCGCGGCGTACGAGCGGGGCGTGCGCGCGGAGTACGCGTGGGTCCCGGACGACGCGTTCCGCGAGGGGCGCGCGCGCATCCTGCGAGGGTTCTTGGAGCGGACGACGATCTTCGCGACCGCATGGTTCGTCGAGCGGTTCGAGGCGCGCGCGCGCCGCAACCTCAGCGCGTCCCTCGATCACCTCAGCGGGCGAGCGTGACCGGCGTGACGTCGGGCGAGCCGGGACGCGAGCTCGGGCGCCTGACGTATCGGCTCGCGCACCGGAGCCTCGCGCGGCGCGCCGCGCGCACTGCGCTCGAGCTTTTGCCTTCGCTCGTCACGCTCGAACTGTGCGTCCTGAGCTCGGTGCGCCGCGTGCCGGACGCGCTCATCGGGTTCGCCCTCATCGTTGGCTGGGGGGCGCTGCCTCTCACGAGCCTGATCCCGCCGCTCAAACGGGCCTCCCGCTTCGTGGTGCGGCCCTCGGGCGTCGATCTGCTCGACGATCGAGGGGCGCTCGTCGGGCGCTTCGAGCCGCGTGACGTCGAGGCTGCGCACTACGTCCCGGGCATCCCGCCGTCCGTCGAGATCCGCGCGCGAGACGGACGCGTCCTCGACGTCGCGGTCCCGGACGAGGCCCTCGCGAAGGTCCTGCTCGACGGCGTCGGCCAGGGCGCGTCGCACCGCCGATCCGCGGCGACCGCGGGCCCCGTGCTCGGCGCGGTGCTCGGCGTCGTGCTCGCCGGCCTGGCGACGGCGATCGGGACCGTGGTGATCCCGCACCTACCGACCCACGTCCCGGCGATCAACATCGGGTTCGTGTTCCTGCCCTGGCTCGGGGGGTACGCCATCGGGAAGTTCTTCCCGCGGGCGCGCGTCACCGTCGGCGCGGACGGCATCCTCGTCCGGCCTCGCCTGGGCGCGACCGTCGCGCTCCGCTTCACGGACATCGAAGACGTCTCCGTCGGAGAGTGGCTGCATCGACCGGCGCTGCTCATCACGACGCTCGACGGCCGACGGATCTCCGTCGGCCTCGGGCGGCAGACAGTCGCCATGGAGGCGCGCATCAAGGAAGCCATGGCCGAGGCGGGCGCGGACAAAATCGCGACCACGGCCCTCGAGCTCGACTCCCGCTCCGCGTCCGCCGCGCGGGAGCGCCTGAGAAGCGCGCTCCAGGCATCGTATCGGGGCGTCGCGCTCACGCCGGACGAGCTCCTGCGCGCGCTCTCGGATCCGTCGACGCCGCCGAGGAGACGCGTCGCGGCGGCTTGGGCGATCGGCCTCTCGCAACAGACGGACGCCCGAGCCCGCGCGCGCGTCGTCGCCGAGCAGCTCACGGAGCGCCGCGTCCGGGTCCTCGTCGACAAGGCGATCGACGACCGAATCGCGGACGCGGAGCTCGCGGAGCTCGAGGAGCAAGCCGCCCTCGAGGCCCGCGGCGCAGGGTGAGGGCGTCGGCACAGCGAGGCAGTCGGAGCGGGCGCCGAGCGTCGCGCGCTCTCTCCTCGGGCTCGTCTACGCGCGGGGCGCGCCGCTCCATGCGATGATGCGCGCACGCAACGTGGATGGGCTGCCCGTTCGCGCTTCGTCCTCGCGCTGATCGCCTTCGCGCCCCCAATGGATCCATTGCCGCGACCAGGCGATCGGGTCGCGTTCCTGACGCTCGCGACGGGAAAGATGCCCGCCCTGCGGCCGAGCGTCCTCGTCGAGCCGCCGCCGCTCGACGCGGAGCCGGCGCTCGGGGGCATGCGGATGCTCTGGTTCGCGGCGCCGAACGAACGCGGGGGCGAACTGCCGTCCGAACGCACGGCCCTCCTCGATGCCGAGGGAACGTGGGTGGGCCTCGCGTTCGGGCGCGTGCTCGGTTCACGGGTCGCGTGGCCCGTCGAAACCGTGGCGCCGCTCCTCTCGCACCTGGCCGAGGCGGGGGGAGCCTACGTCAGGGAGGCGTGGCTCGGCGTGTCCGCGGGGGACACGTTGCCCAGCGGAGAAGACGCCCATGGCGCCTACGTGCGTGGGTTCGACGCAGACAGTCCAGCCAAGCGGGACGGGCTCCGCGTGGGCGACGTGATTGTCCGGTTCGACGACGTGGCGTTGGATGGCGCGGGCCCAATCCCGTTTCTCGCGCACGTGGCAGGCCCCGGCCACGTCGTCGTTCTCAGGGTGCTGCGTGAAGGCGTCACCACCGACGTGCAGGTTCGCCTCGAGACGCCCCCGCCCGACCTCTGACGCCCCCCGTCCCCTCTGTCTTCCAGCGCTTCGACCGACGTCGATGAACCCCGCGACGAATTGGCAGACAGTCGACGAAGGTCGACACGATGTCTGCGCTGCATGCGCGCGCTCTCGCGATCACTCTCGCAGATCGACGAGGCGGATGCCATCCCCCGAGCTTCCGCCCCCCTCGCTGAATGCCATCGAAAACGAACGTACCGCGGGCTCGTCGATCATCCCGTTGATGTCGGGCTCGGCCGCCTCTTGCACGATGAACGTCGCGACGAGTCCGCCGCCCGCTTTCTTGGTGACCGTCGGGGCCGCACAATCCGCGCCCGGGATCACGTCCCCCGCGCCAGGCAGACAAAGGAGTTTGGACGAATCGCCGTGGAGGAACAGGTACGCCGCGACGAACGTCGCAGGCGGTACCGCGGCCGGGTCGTACGACTTCACGAGCGGTACGAGCGGGTTCTCGGTGGTCTCGAGATCGTACCCAACGACGATTGTCCCGTCGGGTTTCTTGAGGCCATAGAGGTGACGCTCCCCGGCGTCGTTCGCGAGGTAATAGAGGCTTCCCGTGGGCAGGGTGAGCGACGGATACGCATACGCTTTGCACTTCTGGCCCTCGATCCCGGAGACACTCTCCACGGCCTTCTTGCAGAGGGCGTCACTCAGCGCCGCGTCCGCCTCGACGGGCTTCGCAAGATGGCTCGGCGGCGTCGTCATCGTGGGCGTCGGCGGACTGGACGCGGGCGGCGTCGCGCCCGGCCCAAGCTTCGCGCCTTCACCCGAGGAGGACGCGAGTTCGTGCTCCTTCACCTCGATCCGTCGCGTCCAAAGCTCGTGCGCGTCGCGATTCAAGAGCCGCGGATGAGGGAACTGCTCGATGGAATACGTGAGGAATACGTCGGCCCCCTGCTTTTCGATCTTCGGGGCCGCGCAGGCGATCGCGTTCCCGTCGACATCGGTGAGCGCGTCGTTCGATCCGGGCAAACAGCGCGCGACGGCCGCTTCGATGTCGAGCTCCGCGTGCAGCTTCGCGAGGAGCTCCGGCGCCATCGTGCGCGCGTCGCTCGCGCGCAGCACCTCACGGACGATATCGCCGTGACCTCCGTCCCCGCCGCCGCGACCGACGACAATCTCCCCATCGGGTCGGACCAGCGCGTACCGCCAGGGGGCGGTGGGGTCGTTCTTCCGCACCAGTCGGAAGATTTTGCCGGCGGCGCTCGCGAGCTCCGGCAACTCGGTCTCGATGCACTCGGAGCCGTATCCGAACGCACTCCGTGCTTTCGCGCACATCGCCGACACGGCGGGCTGCACTTGCTTCGCGAATCGCGCCGCGGGTGCACTGGATGCGACCGGACCGCTTGCTGACGAGACGTCGGACGCGACGCCGCGGGCCGCGCTCGTGCCGCCCTTCTTTTCCGCGCCAGTTCCACACGCTGCCACGGCGAGCGCGACAATGAGGAGGGAGAATCGATGCATGCCCGCGAGGTAGCACGCTTGCGCGCACCATTACGCGCCAGTCGCCCCCTCGAACGCGCCAGAGGTGCGCTCGAACGTTCCGTCAGCCACGCACCCGCGCCTCCATCGTGACGTGCGACGAGGAGGGCCTCGCGCAGCAGGCTTGGCGGGATCACGCGGGCTCGGGGCAGGGCGCCGCGCCGGACGCCATTCGCCGATTGTTCACGACGGGTACCATCGATCCGGTGCTGGTCAACCGGAGGACCGAGGAGCTCAGGAAGGCCTACCTCGACGAGGTCGACAAGCGCAAGGCGCGCCAGGCCGCACTGATCGCCAACCGGAGCAAGACCGACACCTACGACATGATCAAGCCGATGATCGACGCCATTGGGCCGAGCCCTTCCCGGAGACGGACACCTACGAGCGGTATGGGAAGCTCGCCGGGGATTCGGACGAGTTCGCTCAGCCCATCCCGTTCGTCCGCGACAACCCGCTCGCGTCTTACGCCCACCCGTCGATGCGGCGCAGGGGTCGCTGACGTTGCCGGCGCTGTTCACGACCCAGGCCCCGGATTCGGCCGCGGCGAACAGGCCGTCGGAGGGAGGTTGACCGTGCGAGCGAAGCCGCCCGCCCACGTCGGTGTGGTGCTCGCTGCTGCGGTGGCGGCTTGCTCGAGCAAGCCGGCGCCCCACCCCCATCCGACGCGCCGAGCGCGCCCATGCCGAGCGCGCTCGCTTCGGGCTTGGCGAGCGCGTCGGTCGATCCCAACTCGTCCCGGCGCGCGCTCGCGATGGATTTCCTCGAGCTCGGCAAGCGGCTCGCGCTGGGCGACAAGCGGGCGCCGTTTCGGCTCCCGGAGCTGGGAAGAGTGGCGAAGGTGGCGTGCGAAATCGACCCGACCGCGGGCGCGCCGTTCCTCGACGCGATGGAGAAGGAAGTGGGAACGCGCGCACCGTCGAATGGCGTCCTGATGCTGGCATCCCTCGCGTGTGGCGATCTCCCGCGGGCGAGGAAGGCGTTGGAAACAGCGGCGCGCGACGAGGATGGGAAGGCGGTCTGGAAGTCGACGCTGGCACTCCTCGACGGCCAGTACGATCAGGCCCGAACGTTGGCTGCGCGGCCGGTGGGGTACGACGACGCCGCGGGCAGACCGCAGCTCGACCCGATGGCGTTCACGGACGCCGTCGACAACGTCGCGCGCTTCGGAGCCGAAAAACAGGTGCTGCCTGCGATGAAGGATCTCGCAGCAGAGGATCGGCCTGCGCGTTATTTCGAGCTGCTGGAGGCGGTCGCGGCGCAGGGCCGAAGCGACGCCTTCGAAAGCGTGCGGACGGCCATGAAAGCGCTGCCGAGCGACGACGCCGTCCTTCAGGCCAGGGTTCGAGTCCACGTCGCGGCCGCGCTCGTGCGCTTGGGGCGCGAACCCGAGGCGCGCGCGATGCTCGCGCATCTCGAGCAAGAGTTGGCGCCGTATCCGGACGCGCCGTGCGCCGTGTCCTACGACTGGCCCCAAGGACTCGACGCGACGTTCGCGAGTGGGCTTCCGCGGCTTTGCCTCGAGAAGGAGCGCGCGGCAGGGGTTTGCCACACGTGCTTCGACGAGGCGCTCGCGATCGCGTCGATGGATAGGAGCGCCGCGCTCGGCCTCCTCGAGCTCGCGGATCGCACGCGCCCGACGGAGTTCATCCGGGTGCGCGCCGGGGAGATCGATCTCGCGCTGAAGGAAGACAGCCTCGAGTCCGACCGGGCGGTGAAACGCCGCGTGGGCGGTTACCCATTGGACGGATGTCCCGATCCCGACGGCGTCTCGCAGCAGCTCCACCAGCTCTTGGAGAAGATTCGATGAGTCCGAGCCAACCGACTGGGAAGCCCACTCCGCCTCCATTGTCGATCGAGGCGTATGCAGAGCTCTTGGTGTACGAGCGGGAGATCCGTCCGCGTCCCACGCGACCCTACGCGATCGGCTCGGCATCGACGCCGAGACGGCCGTCGTCGCCAGGGCGTATTGGGCGGCTCGGGTGGGGGGCGATCTCTCGGAGGGCGATCCCCGCAGCATGCTCGCTCTGTCGCGCGTCTATGCGCGGATTGAACGCCTCGTTCGAATGCGTCACCCGCCCGCGAGCGAGGTCGCGCTCGAGCCGGTCACCAACCCCATCACGCTTCCCGACCGCCCCACGACCCAGCCTCGGATGAACGCGCCGGAACCCTCGCCGTCGCGTCCGCGTATCGCGAGCGAACACGAGCCCGTGCAGCCGGCCATGAGGACGCCTTCCTACTTGCTCGCCGAACCAAAGGCCGCCGCCGCGCCAGGAGCCTACTCTCCCCGTCGCCGTGGCGGCGGTCGGCACCGCAGCGCCCGCGGTTTCGCAGCCCGCCGCGCCGCAAAGGGCGCCGCTCGTCGCGACGCCGCACTTCGACACGGGAACGCGCGCGCCCTCGAGCAAGGTTCAGCCGGCTCTCCCTTTCGCGCTGCCGAAGAACGTGGATCCAGCGACGATCGATCTGTCGCTGTTTCCGTTGGAGCTCTACGCGACGATCACGCGGGCGCTCGCGCGCGGCGAGGCGCGCGATGCCGTGCTGCGGCAGCACAGACTGACGGACGCCCTTCACGATTTGCTCGCTACGGCATGGGCGGCGCGCCTCGCCAAGGACCCGAGGCCATGGCGTGCGTCTCGCTGCCGTCGAACAACCAGTTCTTGCGACCGACGACGATCTTGCGGAGCGCGCGCTCGCTCCTGGTGTTGTCGAGTGGGAGGCGACCGTCGAGGAGGACGCGCTCGAGTTCGGCTCTCTGGTTGTGCGCGTAGCCCAGCGCCTTCGTCGCGAGCGTACGGCCCGGCTCGAGCTGCCTCGCTCGCTCCACCCAGACGAAGAAGTCTTCGATGAGGGGCGCCACGCGCGCACGGCGCCGCTCGACACGCTTCGACGGCGGAAGGTCGCCGAGCTCCGCGTCCGCGCGATAGATCATCTGGATTCGATGGAGTCCCTCGACTCCGACCTTGTACTTGCAGACCGCCGCCTCGAAGAAGTAGCGGCGACAATGGGCCCAGCATCCCACGAGCTTCAGCGTCTCGCTGTTCGGGTCTGGCGGACCGCGCTCGAGGATGTCGTAGACGCTGCTTGCGTCGCTCTGGAGGAAGCCGGTGAATCCCTTGAACAGTGTTTGCACGAAGGCCGAGCTATGGCTGCTCGTGAACTCGTACAGGACGTGATCGCAGTCGGCGACGATCGTGAAGAAGTGGCCCCTCTTGCAGACCTGCTTCGCGCCCGTGGGCGACTCGCCTGGCTGGATCGCGGCTCCGGTCGCATCGGTCGAGAACACGCGGCAGTTCGTCCGCGCGTCCTCGAACATCGCGTGGACGATCGTCGCGCCGAGCGTGCCGCCGACGTCTTCCGCGTAGCGACACATCGTGCCGCGATCGAGGGACTCGTCCTCGGCCGCGAGGTGCTGTTCCAGGCGATGATGGGGCACTCCGAGCGCGAACTTTTCGACCACGAGCCAGGCGAACACCGACGTGTGGCAGAGGGCTCGAGGGAACAGTCGAACAGGCGCCGGCACGGCGGCTACCGTCAATCCCTCTGGGCCGGGGACCTCGTACTTCGCCATGCGCTTTAGCAGCACGCGGAACCCACCGCGCACGCGCATCAGCTCGCGACTGTCTTCGTACCCGATGAGGCGCCCCTTCGCGGCGAGCTCGGGATCGGTGAGCTCGACCGTGATGACGGGCAGCTTCGAGGCAGCGAGATCTCTCCGACCGGTCGGCGGTTGTCGGTCCTTCTTCTTTCGCTCGGGCGGCTCCGACGTCCCGCCCTCGCCCTTGCCCTCGCCGCGGGCCGCGTCGAGCGCCTTCTGCAACGGCGCGAGGTCCGACAGAACGCCGCCGAGCAGGAGCTGCATCTCGTTGGTGTCTGCGCGCTCCGACTTCGTCCCGAACAGCCTCCGCTTGAGGAGCTCGATCTCCGCGGCGTGGTTGATCAGCGCGCTCTCGAGCGCCCCGTTCTTGCCCTCGAGCGAGCGCACGAGCTCCCGCAGTGCTTCGAGCGCCTTCTCGCGCTCGGCGGCTTCGCGCCGGCGCTCCTCGATCTCACGGCGGAGCTGCTCCACCTCTTCGTTCGAGATCGCGCTCCGTTCCACGCCCTCATAGACGCACCACACCCGCGCCGCGGATCATCGAAAGAGAGGGCTCCGATCTTTTTCTTCAGTGCAGCGGCGTACGCGCGAGGCCGGCGAAGATCGCCTCGAAGGCAGACTCGCTCACCTTCACCACGGTCGCGCCGACGTGCTCCGGAGTCGGGATCTCGAAGAGCCCCTTGTCGAGGAGCTTGTACCAGAGCACCACGCCCGTCCCATCCCACGACAGCACCTTCACTGTCTGCCGACGCCTTCCGAAGAACACGAACAGCGCCCGAGATCGCGGCTCCCGCTGCATGCGCTCGCGGACCAGACCCCCGAGACGGTGAAAGCCAAGTCGCATGTCCACCGGCTCGGTCGCGATGAAGATCTCGATGCCTTGCGGGATCACTTCGGCCCCTCCAGCGACAGCGCGCCGACGACGCTGCGAAGAAGCTCCGGGTCGAACCCGCGCTCTACGCGGATCTGCGCACCGCCGACGTCGACGACCAGCGTCGACGCGACTGCGACCTTGGCTGACGGGACCACCTCCAGGCGGAGGAAGCTCTGCCACGGCGTCCTCTCACCCCACCGGATCAGGCTGCTCGCCGAGTATCCGCGGCCCTTCGCGAATGCTGCGGCGCTCGTGCCGCTCGCTCGCCATGCCTCGACTTCACGCTGCCACTCGCCTGCTGCTCGTTGTCGTCCCATGCATGGAGCTTCGCAGTCGCGCCACCGCTATCCGATGTGGGGTCCACGCAGCGGTTACTCACTATCGCGCCGCGCGGTGGATCCGCCCATGGCGCCGCTAAAGCTCGGAGGCCAGATCGACGCAACGAGCCCCGAGCCGGGAGGCCCTGCCTCGCGCCTCGACCGGCGAGGTTCTCCTCGTTCCGCGAGACGAAGTGCGCCAGGCCGACGAGGACTTCTCGTTCGGCCGAAGCTCTCCATCAACCCTCGGCCAACGGATGGCCCGAGAGCACATGCGCGTCCCCACGGGTCACGTGTGCGCCGGGCGCGCGGCCAAGCCTTTCGGACGCTGTCCTGGTGGCACGAGCCCCAAGGAGCCACCGTCGAAAACCGCCTCGTCCTCGACATCCCGCGAAGCAAAGGCGCGTCGCCGCTCTATCGTCGGGGATCGCCTACGCGTGTGGGACGTGCGAGTCGGTCGACGAGCTCTAGAAGATTGTGCGCCCGAGTCGCAGAGCCGTTGCTGTTTGCCTGAATTGCAATCGGGTGCGTCTGCCATTCCGCCACGCCCTCCGAAGAGGACGGTTGGACTCGAACCAACATGAGGTTGCGTGTAGGGCTCCGCTGTTGGGCGCGACTCCAGTGACGCGCGGTCCGTGGCGCGTCTGACGCGGGTTGGCGCGACGAGCACCGCGGTCCTCGGACGCCTGGTACGTCGTCGAGAAGCATTGCAGTCTCGACGTCAGGTCGACTCGAGGCGCTCGAGCTCGCCGGCGTCGAACACGCGCGACCTCACGAGGAAGCGAACCCCGCGCGGAGCCTCGAGGGAGAACCCTGCGCCGCGCCCCTTCACGACGTCGATCGTGAGCTCGGTGTGCTTCCAATATTCGAACTGGAGCGCGCCCATGTAGAATGGGCAGCCTTCGATCTCTCCGAGCAGCACGTCCGCGTCGCCCGTCTTGAGCTCGCCCCTCGGAAAGCACATCGGCGCGCTGCCGTCGCAGCAGCCCCCCGACTGATGGAACATCAGGGGGCCGTGCTCCTCCACGAGCGACCGCACGAGGGCGGCCGCCGCGTCGGTGATCCGGACGCGGGGCGGCCGCTCGTTCGCGATCGCGCTCAGAAGAACCCCATCGGGTTCGGGTCGTAGCTGACGAGGAGGTTCTTCGTCTGCTGGTAGTGGTCGAGCATCATCTTGTGGGTCTCGCGACCGATGCCCGACTGCTTGTAGCCGCCGAACGCCGCGTGCGCCGGGTAGAGGTGGTAGCAATTGGTCCAGACGCGCCCCGCGTGGATCGCGCGGCCCGCGCGGTACGCCTGCGTCCCATCGCGCGTCCACACTCCGGCGC
The DNA here is from genome assembly GCA_046351395.1 of Polyangiaceae bacterium. GTDB lineage: Bacteria > Myxococcota_A > Polyangia > Polyangiales > Polyangiaceae > CAYYKK01. The sequence goes on along the minus strand of JAXLYP010000040.1, from coordinate 43,280 downwards.
CGAGGCCGTAGAGCGTGTCGTGCGCGCTCGCGATCGCGTCGTCGAAGTCCCGGAAGGAAGTGAGGGACACGACCGGCCCGAAGATCTCCTCCTGGAAGACACGCATCTTGTTGTGCCCGCGGAAGATCGTCGGCTGGACGTAGTACCCCTCCTCGAGCGCTCCGCCGAGCCGCGCGCGCTCGCCGCCGAGGAGCACCTCCGCGCCCTCCTTCTTGCCGATGTCGAGGTAGCTCAGGATCTTCTCGAGCTGATCGCTCGACGCCTGCGCGCCGACGGTCGTCGCCGGATCGAGGGGATTGCCAGGGACGTGCTTCTTCGTCCGCTCGACGGCGCGCTCCGCGAACTGTCCGATGATCTTCTCGCTCACGAGCGCGCGCGACGGGCACGTGCACACCTCGCCTTGGTTGAGCGCGAACATCGCGAACCCTTCGAGCGCCTTCTGGGCGTACGCGTCGTCCTTCGCGAACACGTCGTCGAAGAAGATGTTCGGCGACTTCCCGCCGAGCTCGAGCGTCACCGGAATGAGGTTCTCGGACGCGTATTGCATGATGAGCCGCCCGGTCGTCGTCTCTCCGGTGAACGCGATCTTCGAGATTCGCTTGCTCGTCGCGAGGGGCTTGCCGGCCTCGATGCCGAAGCCGTTCACCACGTTGACGACGCCCGCCGGCAGGAGGTCGGCGACGAGCTCCATCAACACGAGGATCGACGCGGGGGTCTGCTCGGCCGGCTTGATCACGACGCAGTTGCCGGCGGCGATCGCGGGCGCGAGCTTCCATGCGGCCATCAAAAGCGGGAAGTTCCACGGGATGATCTGCCCGACGACGCCGAGCGGCTCGTGGAAGTGGTAGGCCATCGTGCTGTCGTCGATCGGCGCGATCGATCCCTCCTGCGCGCGCACACAGCCAGCGAAGTAGCGGAAGTGATCGATCGTGAGCGGGAGGTCGGCGGCGAGCGTCTCGCGGACGGGTTTGCCGTTGTCCCACGTCTCGGCGACCGCGAGCTTCTCGAGGTTCTGCTCGATCCGGTCGGCGATCTTGAGCAGCACGGACGCGCGATCCGCAGGCGATTTCGAGCCCCAGCTGGCCTTCGCCGCGTGCGCAGCGTCGAGGGCCTTCTCCACGTCCTCGGCGGTCGACCTCGGGATCTCGCAGAACGGCTTGCCCGTCACCGGCGTGATGTCCTCGAAGTACTGCCCCTTCGTGGGCTTCACCCATTCACCACCGATGAAGTTCTCGTAGCGCGAGCGGAACTGGACCTTCGAGCCATCTTGGTTCGGGGGGACGTAGACCATCGTGACCTGCCTTCCTGATTGACGGCCCCCGCCATTGCACCGGGCGGACCAGCGGGCGCGTCATCGCGAGGTGCGCGACATCGTTGCGACCGCGTCGTCACGCGGGGCGTCGGACTGTTCCACCGTGGAACAGTCCGGCCGGTCGAGCGGCCACTTACGGAGCGGTGCGTCGGAGCCTCGTTTCGCGGGAGATGCGCAGCACCGCCGATCCCAAAGCGAGGGGCGTGTGCAATCCTTGTCTTCGACGCATGCAGAGCGCGCCGAGCTTGCGACTGGATCCGCTGCCCGACGAGCGCGTCGACGCGTTCCGACAGGAGCGCGTCGACGCCGCGATCGTCGCGCGCGACCCGGTGCTCGCCCGGTGGATGCGCGCGTCGTCGCTCGGCGTTCGCGCGCGCGGGCGCGCCGAGCCGGAGGTCGTCGCGCGCGCGGATCTCGGTGACCGCAAGGCGCGGCTCGACACGCTCCTCGGTCGCCCCGCCGACGAGGCGTGGGCGCTCGTCGAGGACTTGGTCGCGACGCCCGTGATGGCGCTCCTCGCGGACGGCGACGGCGTCATCGTCCGCGCGCGGAGCGGGCGCTTCGCGAACCGCGCCGCCGAGGTGCGCCTCCTCGAGGGCGCGTGCTGGGCCGAAGCGTCGCGCGGAACGAACGCGATCGGGACGGCGCTCGCCGAAAAGAGGACGGTGGCCGTCATCGGCAACGCCCACTTCGAGGACGCGAACGCCGGCCTCTTTTGCTACTCGGTCCCCCTGTTCGACGCGTTCGGCGAGCTGATTGGCGTGTTCGACGTGACGGGGGACGTGCGGGACGACGACCCTCGGCTCGGCGTCGCCGCGCGACGGGTCGCCGCGTCGCTCGAGCACGTGCTCGACGTCTCGGCGTACGCGAGCGCGGTCCCCGGCGGGCTGCGCGTGCTCGAGCGGATGATGGAGCGATCGGCGACGCCCGCCGTCCTCGTCGAGGCGCGCGGCGGGGTGCGGTTCGTCAATGGATCGGCCGCGTCGGCGTTCTCGCTGCGCCCCGGCGCGAGCGTGGACGAAGTGTTCGGGGTCGGCTGGGAGACGCTCGCGGAGGAGGTCGTGCGCGGGCGCGGAGGGGCGCGGTTCGAGACGCGATCGACGCGGTACGCCCTCTCGTTCGACCCCATCGTCGGCGACGGCGGACGGGTCCTCGCGACGGTCGTCCACTTCGATCGAGCCCCGGCCGCCGCGCCATCAGCGCGTCGTCTTCCGGGCGCGTTCGACAGGATCGCCGGGTCGGACGACGCGATCGTTCGCGCGAAGACCGTCGCGGCGCGGTTCGCCCCGACCGACGTCCCCATTCTGCTCCTCGCCGAGACGGGGACCGGAAAGGAGCTCTTCGCGCGCGCGATCCACGACGCGAGCGCGCGCGCCGAGCGGCCGTTCGTCGCGATCAACTGTGGCGCGCTCTCCTCCTCGCTGCTCGAGAGCGAGCTCTTCGGGTACGGCGCGAACGCGTTCACCGGGGCGCGCACCGGCGGCAGCGACGGCAAGGTCGCCGCCGCGGAGGGTGGCACCCTGTTCCTCGACGAGATCGGCGAGATGTCGCCCGCGCTCCAGGCGATGTTGCTCCGCGTCCTCGAGGACGGCTCGTACTGTCGCGTGGGCGAGGCGAGCCCGCGCCGCGCGAACTTCCGGCTCGTATGCGCGACGTGCCGCGACCTCGGGGCGATGATCGCGAGCGGCGCGTTCCGAAGTGACCTCTATTACCGGATCCAGGGCGCGACGCTGACCCTCCCTCCCCTCCGCGATCGCGCCGATCGCGTCGAGCTCGCCGAAGCGCTGCTCGCCGAGCTCTGCACCGAGGGCCCCCCGCCGCGATTGTCTGCCTCGGCGCGGACCCACCTCGAGCGCTGGACGTGGCCGGGCAACGTGCGGGAGCTCAAATCCGCGCTCCGCTACGCGATCGTGATGGCCGAGGCCGGCGCGCTCCACGCCGAGCACTTCCCCGTCCCCCTCGAGCGACCGGCCCCGCGCGACGAACCCGTGTCGAGCCGCGACGCGATCCTGAAGCGAGCGATCGAGGACGCGCTCGAGAAGTCCGGCGGAAACGTCAGCGAAGCCGCGCGCAAGCTCGGCGTGTCCCGCGGGGTGGTCTACCGCGCGCAGCGCAAGCTCACGTGAGCCCGAGCTTCTTCCTCGTCCGATCAATCTCTTCGCGGTCCACAGGTGGAGTTTGGACGCGATTGGGGCGCGCGTCTGGTTCTGGTCCTTCCCCCCGTGGGAGGCCGTCCCGATGCGGCGATCATTTGCACGCGGCGGGAGTGGGGGCACCCGCGAGGGTCGCTTGGATCGAGAGACTCGCCCCCCCGGGGTTCGCCTTCGACCCGTTGCACACCGCGCTCGCGGCTGCATAGAGCAGCTTCTGCGCGGGGGGAGCGGACGAGATGGCGCTGCTCAGCGCCGCACAGCAGGAGGCGGTGGCGAGCGTACCCCGAGCCGCAGCGCGCATCGTCCCGAAGACCGCGAGTCCCTCCTCACGCGCGGTCCACACGCCGAGCACCAGGGGCGCGTCCGGGATCCGGAGGAGCGCGGCGTGCACGGGCGCGCCGTCGCGCGCGCAGGCTCCGGTCTGCACGGTGGCTTGGAGCTTGTCGATGCCGACGACCACGGCGCGGGGCGGCGCCCACGCGCACGAGGTGACTCCGCACTGCGCCGTCGCGTCGAGCACGTCCTTCTCCGTCGCATGATCCGGCGCGAGCCAGACCGACGTCGAGCCTGTGGTCGGTGGCGCCGCGCGCACCCAGGGATGATCGGTGTCGCCACCAGCCGCCACCACCCACGTCTTCGGCGCGAGGAGGTGGATGCCTCCGCTCGGGAGACGCATCGGATCGCCTGCCGAGAGCGCGTCGACGCGACCGTCGAGCTCGTCCACGGCGTCGAGCTCCGCCTCGCGCCGCGGGGCCCGCGGGCTCGACGCGCTCGATGACGCCGAACCGTCCGCTCGCGCCGAGGACGGCGTCGCCACGCGCGCGGCCTCGCCTGTCGGCCCGCATGCGAGTGCCGCCGACGCGAGCACCACTCCGATCCATCGCCTCGTCACGCCCCATCCTCGCATCCCGAGCGCGTCACGTGCGCACGAACTCCGGGCCCCATGCGTCAGATAGGATGTGCAACGCCCGTGCATCGTCGCGATCTACGACGGCGCGATCCGCCTCTCCCCTCTGCAATACTCGGTCGTGCAGCTCACGGCGAACGAGGCGATCGCGAAGCTGCCCGCTGCACCGGCAGCTCCGTTCCAAACAGGCGACGGAGCAGCGTCCAGATCAGATCCTCGAAGTCGTCGCGACAGCGCTTCACGGCTTGGATTTGCCCGCCACCGATGCCGTCATTGGGAGATGGCCGCCTCGCTCCCGTCCCAAATGGGCGCACGCTCCGCCGATGGGTCGAATTCCGCCGCCGCGTGCAGCTCGGACGAGGCGCGGGATCTGCCTGTCACGGTTCGCGGTTGGGCCGTCGTGAAGCGAATCCAGTCACCGGTCCTCGGGCTTTGTGTGCTCGCCGTGGCGCTCGCCGCGTCCTGTTCGGAGGCGGATCGACCGCCCGACGAGGCTTTGCCGGTCGCCCCGCCCGCGCCCGTGCCCGACGTGTCCGGTCCGGTGGACGTGGCCTCTCCCTCCGCGGACACCTGTGCGGCGAAACGGCCGCGCCGCCTCGAGGCAGCGGACACAACGGCGGAGAGCTCGGCGATCGCGGTCGCCACGTGGGTCGAGTCGGATGGATCGAAGCGCGGCGTCGTGTTCGTCGCCGACGAGGACGCCCGCGCCGTCGCGACGCTCGACCACGACAGCCTGGAACAGATCAGCGTCACCGAGCTCGACGGCAAGCCCAAGCATGTTCGCGTGCTCTCGGACGGTCGCGTCGCGGTCACGCTCGGCGACGTTGGGCGCGTGGAGCTGCTCGAGCTGGGTGTCCGAGCGACCGATCCGCTCGAGCTCCGGTGCAGCGCGTCGGTCGCGGCCGAGCCATGGTCGATCGCCGAGCGCCCTGGCGAGATCGTCGTGACGAGCGGCTTCGGCGGGGCGCTCACGATGCTCGAGACGCGCGACCTCACCGTGCGGCGCGCGATCCCGCTCGGGCGCGAGCCTCGCGCAGTCCTGATCGACGACGATGGGCGTCGGGCGTTCGTCACGCACGCCGTGGGCGGCGTCGTCTCGACGATCGACCTCGAGGATCGAGCGAAGGAGCCCGAGACGATCTCGCTCCGCACGGGCCGCATCGTCGGCGACGAGCAGAAGCGGCCGCGGGACGCGACCGAGGGCTACGCGATGGTACGCACGACCGTTCAGCAGGAAGGAGGGAGGCCGCGGCACAGGCTGCTGGTCCCGCATGCGAGCGCCGACACGGGTGCGGCAGCGGCCGTCGTGTCGTGGGGCTACGGCACCACCTTCAGCACGCGGCCTGTCGCGCCCATCGTCGGCGTCGTCGACCCCGACGCGCGCACGACGTTGACGAATGGCGTCTTCAACGCGAACCCGATAGGGCTCACGGCCAATTGTCTGCTTCCCCGCTCCGCGGTGGCATCGCAGGGCGTGCTGTACGTCGCCTGCGCGGATCTCGACGCCGTGGTCGCCTACGACGCGACGCTGACGGATCCATCGGCGGCGACGCTCCACCGCTACCCCGCGCCGCCGACGCCCACGAGCCTCGCCCTCGACGGGCGCGCGCTCCTCGTCTGGTCCGAGGTCGCGCGGACCGTGGCGCGCATCGGACTCGATCCGACTGCGCCGAAAACGAACGTCCAGACGGTCCTTTGGGAGCGCGATGGAGCGGCGGCCTCTCCGAAGCTCCTTCGCGGCCGCTACCTCTTCAACACCTCACGCGACGCGCGAATCGCGCGCGGCCGCGCGTGCGCGTCGTGCCACCCAGACGGTCGTGACGACGGGCTCGTGTGGTCGAGCCCGGACGGTCGCAGACAAACGCCCATGCTCGCCGGGCGACTCGCGGGCACGGCGCCGTACGGCTGGTCCGGTGAGCACGAGACCCTGAAGGATCATCTGCATCACACGTTCGACCGCCTCGGCGGGATCGGCCTCTCCGAAGGCGAAGATCTCGACGCGCTCGTTCTCTACATCCAATCGCTGCCGCTCCCGGCGGCCTCACCACCGCACGAGACCGCATCGCAAGAGGCGACGGCCGACGTCGCGGCGCACGGCCGTGCGGTCTTCGACGCGAGCGGTTGCAACACCTGCCACCTCGACGGCGGCACCGACGACGCGCGTCACGACGTCGGATCGGGGCGAGCCGGCGGGCGGCTCGCCTTCGACACGCCCTCGCTCGCGCGCGTCGGACGGACGGCGCCGTACTTCCACGATGGGCGGTACACGACCCTCGAGGACGTCCTCTTGGATCCGAAGACACGCATGTTCGACCCGGCGAAGCTCACGGCGGACGACCGCGCTGCGCTCGCTACCTACCTGGAGACGCTCTGATGAGACCCACCGAAGCTTCCGATCGTCCTCGACGCACGACGCAATGGGTCTGGGCAGGCCGGGCCGTTGCGCTCGCGCTCGCGTCGGCCGCGACCGCCGCCCGCGCCGACGCGCCACCTCGGGGTTGGCACGCGGGCAAGGCGCCCCCCGCGTCGACGTCCAAGGTGTTCTCTCTCGACCTCGCCCCTGGCTTCGAAGTGGTGGGATCGCTCGACGTGCCGCTCGCCGATTTGCCGATCGCGCTCGATGGCCACGGGACGCCACCGCCGCTTTACATCGCGGACAACCTCGCCCCGTTTCCCCGCACATGGAAGCCCGACGTGCATGGCGTGATGCAATTCACCGTGAAGGCGTGGACGGGGCTCGTCCGGCTCAACGACGAGGTGGGACAGTTCGGCCCGAGGACGTGGTGGAGCCTCGGCGTCAAACACGAGGAGGGGTCCACCGCGAAGAACACTGGCCCGTTCTCGTTCGACGTGCTCACGGGTTTCGATTCCCTCGCGCAGTACGGGGTTCCGGGGCCGGCGCACTTCGACCACGTCGAGGGGACTGTCGGGCCGGGATTCTCGACCGGCACGAGCCGGTGGCTCACCGGCGAAGCCATGTCCGCCGCGTGGGGAACGGCGCGCGTCATTCGCATCCCGGGCGAACACGGCGAGTCGTTGGCGGTGTTCGTAGGCACCCAGCCCGTCGTGCTCGGCGCAGGCCACGAGGCGAGCGCAATGCTCATCCTCGACGAAGTCGGCCACGCGAACCTCGTCGCGGGCGGCGTGAAGGAGAACGGGCGGAGGATCGAGGCGCTCGTCGTCGACGTCTCCTCCGATCCCGCGGATCCCATCGTCCGGTTCCGAGCCGTCGCGGAGCCGTTCGACTTCTGAGCCGCATCTGGCCGGCGCTGCCTTCAGCCGCGCGCCGCTCGCAATCCCCTGCCGGGGCGCGGCGGCAGGCACTGACGCATCCGCGCGAGCGCCTGTTCGATCCGCGCTTCCGATTGCCCGGCGAAGCCGAGGCGCAGGTGCGGGCTCGGTCGGCCGTCGAAGGCGAAGCGCCGCCCGGTGTGGAGCAGCACGCCGCGCTCCGCCGCGCGCGTCGCCCACAGTTCGACGTCGACGCCCTCGAAGGCCGACCAGATCGCCATCCCCCCCGGCGGCAACGTGAAGCGGGCGCGCTCACCGAAGTGGACGTCGAGCCCATTCGCCATCGCCTCGCGGCGCGCGTGATAGAGGCGGCGCATGCGCCGGACGTGGCGTACCACTTCGCCCCCCTCGAAGAGCTCGGCGACCGCCAGCTCGAGCAGCCGATCCCCTTGCCGATCCACGAGCACGCGCCGCTCGCACATGGCGCGCAGCACCGGCCGCGGCGCGACCACGAAGCCGAGACGCAGCGACGGCGCCAGCACCTTGGAGAACGTGCCGAAGTACACGACGCTCCCGGCGACGTCCGCGCTCGCGAGCGGGAGGACGGGGCGCCCGTCGTAATGGAACTCGTGATCGTAGTCGTCCTCGAGCGCGATCATCCGATGCGCCTCGCACAGCTCGAGCAACGCGAGGCGCCGGGCGGGCGAGAGCAGCCGCGTCGTGGGGTATTGGTGGTGCGGGGTCAGGTACACCGCCCGGATCGGGCGTGCGCGGGCGAGCGTTGCGAGACGCTCTACGTCGAGCCCCTCGTCGTCGACGGGGATTGGGACGAGCTCGGCGCCGCTCGCGCGCAGCGCCGCCCAGGCCGGCGCGTAGCCGCGGGCCTCGACGGCGACCACGTCCCCGGGACGCAGCAACACGGCCGCGGCGAGGAAGAGCGCCATCTGGCTGCCGCGCGTGATGAATACGTCCTCCACCTCCGCTACCACACCGCGGGTCGACGACAGAAACGCCGCCACCGCGGCGCGCAGCGCCGGCTCGCCCATGGGATCGCCGTACCCGAGGGGAGCCCCCCGCTCTGCGGTCGCCGCGCGACGGTAGGCCCGCGTCAGCTCCACGATGGGGAAGCTGCCCAGCTCCGGGAGCCCACCGTAAAGAGCGATCGGGCCGCTGCCGGTCGACGAGACCACCGGGTCGCGCCCCGCGAGCGAGGCAAAGGTCGGCGCGGCGGGGAGATCGAAGCCGAGCGTCTCCGACGCGCGCTTGAGGCGCCGACGCGTGGCGCGCGCCCCCCACGCGAGCGGGCGCTCCTCCGGCAGCTCGCGCTTGACCCGCGTGGCGCGCGCGGGCTGCGTCTCGATCCAGCCCTCCGCGTCGAGCTCGCGGTAGGCGGCGAGCACCGTGTTTCGGTGAACACCGAGCGACGCCGCCAGGCTGCGCGACCCAGGCAAGAGCGCACCGGGCCGCAGGCGCCCTCGCCGGATGTCGCGTGAGAGAGCGCGCGCGATGCGGAGGAACACGGGGCCATCGGACGGTTCGAGGGCGAGCGCCAGCGTGACCATCCCACTGGTCTATCCCATTTCTTGATTCTGGATCTTTTCATTGGACCATGTTGGGAGCAGGTTCCGAGGCATGCGACGCGAGCAGTTCCGAGCCTCCTCCGAAGACGCCCTCGCCCTGTTCGAGCGCGCTCACCACGTCCACCTCGCCGCCGTGCTTCCGAACGGCGCGCCGCTCTACCGCGCCCTGCATGGCGTCGTCGTGCGCGGCCACCTCGCCTTCCACGCCGCGCCCATCGGCGAGAAGTTGGAAGTGGCAGAGCGCGCGGTGGTGATGTCGGCGTTCGAGCCCGTGGCGCAGATCCCGAGCTGGTTCCTCGACCCGGAGCGCGCGTGCCCCGCCACGACGCTCTATCGGAGCGCCCAGGCGCACGGTGTGCTGCGCGAGATCGAGGAGCCGGCGTTCCGCGCCGAGGTGCTCGCCCGTTTGATGGCAAAGTTTCAACCGGAGGGCGGATACACACCAATCGAGGCCGAAAGCCCGCTGTACAAGAAGGCGATCGCCGGATTGTTCCTCGGCGCGATCCCGCTCGACCGCGTCGACGGGAAGGACAAGCTGATGCAAAACCGAAGCGCGCGGGATCGCGCGCGCGTGATCGAGTGCCTTTGGCGGCGCGGCGCGCACGGAGACGTCGCGGCGATCGAGGCCATCCGCGCCGCGTGCCCCGCCGATCCGACGCCGTCCTGGCTCGCCTTCGAGCGTGGGATCGAGCTTCGCGTCGCGCTCCGCCCCGGCGACGCGGAGGCCGCCGCCGCGCTCCTGGCGGATGCCTATTGGAATGATCGCTTCAGCCCGGGCGAGCTCGCCCGAGCCGCGCGCGGGAGTGCCTGGGTCGGCGCTGTCGACGCCGAAGGGCGCCTGTGCGCCACCGCGCGGGCGATCTCCGACGGCGCCAAGCACGCCTGGATCTACGACGTGTTCGTCGCCGAGGCCGCGCGCGGTACGGGCCTCGGGGAGCGCCTGATGCGGCTCTTGCTCGACCACCCGGAGGTACGCGGGGCTCGCTTCGCGCACCTCGGCACGCGTGACGCGCAGGCGTTCTACGCGAAGCTCGGGTTCTCGCCCGCTTCGGAGATCGCGCGACCCTACAGCTCGACCGTGATGGTGCGCGACCGTGATGGAGTGCCGGCGGCGGGGTGATCTCGCGATCGCGGCACCTGGATCGTCAGGACAATGGGGGCACGACACGGTTGGGGGACGCAGACCTACGTGTCGCTCTGGCAAGGGTCATTGTCGCCCTCATGAAGCAGGAGCGCGCGTTCGGCGTCGGCGTCGTCCTCTCCAGGCAGAACCCGTCGGGCCTCGATTACCGCGCCCTCGGCAACGCCGGCCTCGCGTGACCAGCGACCGTCACGGGTTCCCACGACACGCCGAAGCCTCGACGCTCACCCGTCGAGTTCTCTCGCGAGCTGGTCGAGCGCGACCACGGGCTCCACGGCTGCGTGCGCGAGACTGACGAGCGCTGGGCTCGCTCCGTCGAGCGTGACCGCCAGTCGCGCTCGAGCGAGCCCGAGCGCGACACGGGCGTCGGAGGTGCGACCGACGTCGACCAGCGCCTGGATTTTCGTGGCGTACCAATACTCCCACTGCCAGACGAACGCGTGCTCGGCGAGGAGCGGCTCGACGCGCCCCAGCTCTTCGAGCGCGTCGGCGGGTCGGCCTTCGAGCGCCGTGATGCGCGCCGCTTGCACCGCCAGGCTCGAGCGCGCGGAGGGGGCGACGACCTCTGCTTCGGCGATCGCGCGGCGCGCGTCGTCCAGCCGGCCGGCGCGGATCAGCGCCACGACGACGCCGTAGCGAGCGAGGTCGCTCACGGCCTTGTCCGCTGACTCGACGTAGGGGCGGATCGCGTCGATCGCGCGCGCGTCCGTCAGCGCCCTCGCGATCGCCGCCGCCGTCTGGATGCCCGCGAGTGTCGCTTGGTAGGTGGTGCCCGCGCGTCGCTCCGCGGTCGCCGCGAGGTCGTGGGCCACGCCGGCCGACAACGTCGCGACGCCGCGAACGCGGGCTTCGTAGTAGTCGCAGAAGCCGAGGACGAGATCGTCGTCCGTCGCCTGCGCCGGCGACCTCGCGCGCGCGATGCGCCGATCGATCTCGCCGACGCCGCCCGCGTTGTAGAGCGCGTCCGCGCAGTGCGCGACCTCGTACGTCGCGATCTCGGCGAGCGCCTCCTTCCTCGGCTCGGCGGTGCTCGCGAGGATCATCGCGAGCTCCCGGCGGTGCCCGCTCCGCGCGAGCCCGAGCACGAGGATCAGCGACGACAGGTAGTGCCGGCGGTTGTGGGTGACGCGTACGCCCGCCGCGAGCCACGTCCGCACGACGCGCGCGCCAAGCTCGGCGCCGCGGCCGGACGCGACCGCGCCGAACGCCGCCACCCCGGCGACGAGCGGCCACGTCTCGTGCGTCGCGGGCACGTTGTCCAGCGCGACCTCCGACCAGCGCGCCGCCTCGGTCGGGTTGGCGTTCGCGGCGAGCGCCTGGATGGTCATCATCCCGGCGAGGTGCCCGAGCTCGACCCCTTCCGCGCCGAGCGCGATGCCGTGCTGCGCGATCTCGAACGCGTCGCGCTCCGCGCCGACCTCGACGGCGTAGTCGGCCGCTTCGACCAGATGCAGGATGGCGCGCTTCGGCTCGCCCGCGAGCTCCCAGTGGCGGGCGATGGCGCGCGGATCGGGCGCGGCCGCCTGCTCTAGGAACGCCGCGGCTCGCGCGTGAGCGCGGGCGCGATCGTCGCCGACGAGCGTCGCGTACGCGACCTCGCGCACCAACGCGTGGACGAAGCGGTGCGTCTCCTCGGTCCCCTCGGTCTCCTCGGCGCGGAGGATCTCCGTCTCCGAAAGCGTCGCGAGCGCGCGATCGATCGCGCGAACCTCCTCCCCCGCGACCGACGCGACCGCGGCGGGCGTCACGCGCTCCCCGAGCACGCTCGCCGCCCGGAGCACGCGCCGGCACTCCGGCGAGAGACGCGAGATGCGCGCTTCGATCACCGCGTGGACGCTGGCAGGGAGCTCGTCGCCGCGCCCCTCGCGGAGGAAGCGGGAGAGCTCGCCGAGGAACAGCGGGTTGCCTCGCGCTCGCTCGACGACGTCGGCGACGACCGCCGCGCTCTCGTCGGCGCCGAGCAGCGCGCGCACGATCCGCTCGGCCGCGCGCGCGCCGAGCCCCTCGAGGCGCACCTCCGTGAGCATGTGGAGCGAGAGCGGCAACGTCTCCTTCGCCTCCGGTCGCGCGAGGCCGATGAGCACGATGGGGCTCGACGGGAGGGCGCGCATGACGTCGTCGAGCCGCGCGATCGACGCGGCGTCGCCCCAGTGGAGATCCTCGAGCAGGAGGACGACGGTCCCGACGCGGCTCGCGGATGCCAGCCACTCGCGCAGGCTGCGCCGCACCCCGCGCGCCATCAGATCCGGATCCCCCACGGCGGCGACGAGCTCGGGCCCCGCTCCGTCGTCCAGCGCGCGCCAGCCCGCCATCCACGCGAGGAAGTCCGTGAGCCGAGACGGCTGCTCGATGCCCGGCAGGGAGGCGACATAGAGCCGCATGCGATCGCGATCGCCCGCGTGAGGCTTCGCTCCGAGCTTGGCCGCGGACCGTACGAGTCCCGCCAACAGCGAGTGGACGGCGCCCGCTTCCGTCGCGTGGGCGACCGTCTCGAGCAGCGCGACGTGCTCCTTCGCGCGGAGCCGCGCCGCGAGCTCTCGACCGAGGCGCGACTTGCCGGTCCCTGGCGGCGCGAGCACGAGCGCGCTCCGCGGCGCGCCTTCATCGCTCGCCTCGGCGACGACCGCCTCGAGGAGAGCCATCTCCTTGTCGCGCCCCACGAACGGCAGGACGCGCCCGAGCACGCGGTCGACCGCGGCGTCCTTCGTGGGCGCCAGCTCGAACCCGTCTCCACGCGCAGCCATGGCGTGCTCGCCACCGAGCAGATCGGCGACGGCGCGATCGACGTGGATGCCGGGGCCCTGCTTCGCGAGCCCGAGCGCGCGCGCCAGCAGATCTCCGGCGAGGCCCTTCGCAGCGGCCGCCGAGAGCCCCGCCGCGATCCCGGCGTGTGCGCGCGGGAGCGCGTCGACGATCGCGCGCACGACCCGCACCGACATCGTGGCCTGATCGGCGGCGGTGCCGCGCGCTTCCACGAGCACCAAGAGCGAGCCTCCTGCGAGGGGCACCGCGTCCCCGCCGACGCGCGCTGCAGCCGCGCGAGCCACCGCGAGATCGGCTGCGTGCGAGCTCGCGTCGACGGTGGCGTCGACCGCGTCGATCACGCCGAGGGTGACGACCGCGGCGACCGGAAGCTGACGTTCGACCTCCGAGAGCCGCGCCGCCCGGCGGACCGGCGCGGCGTGTCGCTGCGCGGAGGGCAACTCAGGCGTCGAGCTCCGACAGCACCGCGGCCGCATCGCGCGGACGGTGCGCGCGATCCTTCGCGAGCATTCGATCCCCGAGCTCGTGAACGCGTGAGGGGGAGATCAGGGCGAGCCGCGGCGAGCGGCCGGTGTGGATCGCGGAGGCGCCGAGAGCACCGCGATCGCGTTGTCGCCTCCAAACGCGGGCTCGCCCGCGAGGCACTCGTAGAGGAGCGCGCCCAACGCGAACACGTCCGCGCGGGCGTCGACGTCGCGCTCGCCGCGCGCTTGCTCCGGCGCCATGTAGCCGATCGTGCCGAGCGCGAGGTTGGTGCCGGTGAGCGCTTCGGTCGCGAACAGCGGCCGCGCGATGCCGAGGTCGAGAAGGGTCGCGGCGCTCGGATCGCCGCCGTCGAGCGCGACGTTCGACGGCTTGACGTCGCGATGAACGATCCCGCGCGCGTGCAACGCCGCGAGCGCCGAAGCGATCCGGCGCGAGACGGCGAGCGCCTCGTCCGCGTCGAGGGGCGACGTCGCGAGGCGCGCCTCGAGGCTCGGACCGGCGATCCATCGCATCGCGAGCCACGGTCGCCCGTCTCCCGCCCCGTGCGCTACGTAGCGAACGAGCGCGGGATGCTCGACGGACGCGAGGAGCTCGGCTTCGCGCGCGAACCGCTCCGCGCCGACCCCTGGGCCGAGCAAGAACTTCAGCGCGACCGCGCCTCCTCGTTCGAGGTCGTCAGCACGCCAGACCTCGCCCATCCCACCGCGCCCGGCGAGCGAGACGAGTCGAAACCGCGGCGTTACGAGATCCCCTTCCTGCACCTGCGGCGAGCGTATGCGATGGAGGTCGCCCCCGTCGATCGGGGCCCCCAGACCGCCTCCCACTCCGCGCCTAGGAAGATCGACTGCAGCCCCCGAGCCCGAGGTAGGCCTCGCAAGACAGAGGCCCTTCGGGCGCTCGCGACAATCGGTGAGCCCGGCCTCCTCTGTCCCACCGACCCGACCCCCAACACGTGGGAACACCCCGAACGGCTGGCAGCCCATGGGGCCGGGGTGCATGGACCCAGGCGGATAGCACATCCGACCTGGCCCTTGCGTCCGGCGGCAAGCCAGCCGCTGCGGAGCGCGGTGGCGAACGTCGGCTTCGCTCCGAAGAACGTGTGCATCGGGCGGCCTTGGGCAGCACCCGAGCCCCGGAATGGCGACGACGAGTACTTCAGCGCGGGCCCCGGCCGTCACTCCGCGTCGCCTTCGACGAGCTGATGCGCAGCTACTGGAAGTTTGCTTGGCCGCCCGGGACTTCGCCCATCCCCCGAACTCCTTGCCAGACGGGTGCGCCCGGGAACAAGCCGTCGTGCGCAATCGACCAAGCGGCGAATTCGCGCGCGCGCCGTCCAAGGCGTGGCCTACTCGGGGCGACGCGCCACGTGCGCCGCGAGACAACTCCCCGTGCGCTCTCGGCAAAGCCCGCGGAGAGCGCTCGGACTAAGAAGACGAGGAAATTCTCGAAAGGTCCGAGGACGATGAAAGCCATTCACTCTCACACAGTCGCGCTCGTGTTTGCATCGTTGGTTGGAGCGGTACTGGTCGCTCCTGGCTGCGGCAGCCCGAAGACGGCGACCGGCAAGAAGCCAGCAGGGGTGACGGGCGGCAAGAAGTCGACGACGCAAAAGCCGGCCGACGGCACCAAGGCGGATGGGGCCTGCACTGCGGACGACGAGGGGATTTGCGTCTGCGTCGACGGGGGCTTCCTGGTGGACGACGCGGTGTACGACTTTCTTTGCTGCTTCGGTCAGGAGCTCTACGCCCTCAGCTGTGGCGACACTTCAGTCTGCTCGGCGGACCTCACGTGCCACGACATCGACTCGACGCCCTCGGGGCCGGATGGAGAGAAGATCTGCAACGACTACTGCGCCGCGAAGGCCTCGAAGGAGACCGCGACGATGTGCAACGTCGACACGCCGACCTGTGAATCCAGCTGCAAGGCCGGCTTCACCAGCCCGAAGAGGGACGACTGTCCCGCCAAGCTTCAGACCGCGTACGAGTGCCTGACATCGGCGTTCCAATCCGCAGACTGCACTTGCGGAGCGGACGGCGAGATGACCTGCGGTGATGTCTGCGCTGCCGAAGCGCTCGAAACCGCCGGGTGCTAGCTTCCGCGCCGCGCTGCCGTGACGGCGCACGGCGTGTCCCGCCCGTTCGTGCAGGAGCGCTTGCCGCCGAAGCACACCCAGAGGGCTCGACACCCGCTCGCCCGACCCTACAGTTCGCAGCGATGGCACACGAGATCCGACTCCTGGTTCTGCGCTGCGCCGACCTCGAGGCGTCGAGGCGCTTCTACGAGGCCCTTGGCCTCGACTTCCAGGAAGAGCGACACGGGGACGGCCCGCGTCATCTGTCGGCGACCGTCGGCGGCGCGGTCGTGGAGCTCTACCCAGCCGATGCGCGTGGTTCGTCGAACGTCCGTTGGGGACTCCGCGTGGACGACCTCGACGCGGTGCTCGCGCGCCTCGCAGCTCTGGGTATCGCGGTCCGTCGCGATGGCGAGGCCCACGTCGTCCTCGATCCGGATGGTTCTCGCGTCGAGCTCCGACGCGAGCGTTCCTCCGGCGACGGTCGATGGTCGCTCTGGCGCCAGGACGACAACGGCAATCGCTTCCTCATGAGCAGCGCGCACACGCGCCCCGAAGCCGAGCGCCTCGCCGCCGAGTTCGAGGCGCGCGCGCACAAGCAGATCTACTGGGTCGCGCCCGACGCCTGAGGGATCGCGCCAGCATTTCCCGTCCCCCTCGAGCGACCGGCCCCGCGCGACGAACCCGCGTCGAGCCGCGACGCGATCCTGAAAGCGAGCGATCGAGGACGCGCTCCAGAAGTCGGGCGGAAACGTCAGCGACGCCGCCCGCAAGCTCGGCGCGTCCCGCGGCGTGGTCTACGCGCGCAGCGCAAGCTCACGTGAGCCCGAGCTTCTTCATCTTCCGATAAATCGTGGTCCGCCCGATCCCGAGCTCTCTCACGGCTGCGCTGACGTTGCCGCCCGCGCGAGCGAGCGCCTGCCGAAGCGCCTCGCGCTCGATGTTCTCCATGCTGGTGACGGACTCGGAGTCTGCGCTCGGGTCGGTGGCCATCGCGTTCGAGCTGTGCGGCGCGATCTCCGGGCGGGACTCGCGGCGGGCGAGGCGCTCGCGATCGGTGAGCGCGGGGGGCAGATCTTGGGGCCGGATGGGGCCGGTCCCGCACACGACGAGCGCGCGCTCGATCGCGTTTCGAAGCTCACGCACGTTGCCGGGCCACGAGTACCGCTCCATGGCGGCGACCGTGTCGTCCGCGATGCCCGGCGCGTCCTTGCCCACGATCTGGCGCGCCATGTGGTGCGCGAGCAACGGGATGTCGCCGGCGCGCTCGCGCAAGGGCGGCAGCTCGACCTCGAAGACCGCGACTCGGTAATAGAGGTCCTCGCGAAAGCGCCCCGCCGACGCGGCGTCGCGCAGCTCGCGGTGCGTCGCGCTGACGAGCCGGAAATCGCTGTGGACGTCCACGGTGCCGCCCACGCGCCGGAACGTGCGCTCTTGGAGCACCCGCAGGAGCTTCGCCTGCATCCCGAGCGGCAGCTCCGCGATTTCGTCGAGGAAGAGCGTCCCTCCGGTCGCTCGCTCGATGCAGCCCCTGTGCTGCGACGTGGCGCTGGTGAACGCGCCCCGCTCGTGCCCGAAGAGCTCCGACTCCACGAGGTTCTCGGGGATCGCGGCGCAGTTGACCGCGATGAACGGCCCCTTGCTTCGACGACCTCCGTCGTGCAGCGCTCGCGCCACGAGCTCCTTGCCGGTGCCGCTCTCCCCGTGGATCAGCACGGTGACGTCCGACGCGACGACGTGGTCCAGCTCGCGAAAGAGTCGCTGCATCGCGTCGCTCCGGCCGACGATTCCGCGGTAGGCGCCCGTGCGCAGCTGCTGCTCGAGCTGGCGCACCCGCGAGCCCAGGCGCGCCCTCTCGGCCGCGTTGCGCGCGGCGGTCGAGAGCCTCGTCGGGTCGAACGGCTTCGCGACGTAGTCGACGGCTCCGAGGCGCATCGCGGCGACGACCGTGTCGACGTCGCGGTTCGCGGTGAGCATCACGACCGCGACCTCGGGGAAGCGCTCGCGGAGCTCGGCCAGCACGCTCATCCCGTCCCGATCGGGCAGCTGCAGGTCGAGCAGGACCACGTCCGGGATGGTCACCTCCAGCGCTTCGAACAGCGCATCCGCGCGCCCGAGCTCGTCGACGCTCCAGCCCTCTCGCCCGAGCCAGGCACAGACGAGCTCCGTCACGGACTCGTCGTCGTCGACGACGAGTGCGAGGCCCACCCTTGTTGAGGCATCAGGCATAATTCTCGATATTACTCTGGTGTGTCCGGCGCGAGAGCGGCGACGAAGCGCTCGACCTCGGACAGCGCGCGGTCGACGTCCGAGGTGCTGCCCGTGCGCCCCGCTCGCTCGAGCGCGGCGCCGAGCTCCGAGAGCGCGTCGAGCCCGTACGACCCCCCGCTCCCCGCGAGCTTGTGACCGAGGGTGGAGGCCTGGCTGACGTCCCCGGCGCCGAGCGCGGCGCGCGCCTCCGCCATGGCGGTGCGGGTGCGCAGGAGGTAGCGCGGGAGCGCGCGCACGACGTCGGGATCGCGCGCGGCGGCGACGCGAGGCGCCGCTGGCGCCGCCTCCGCGGTAGCTCCCAACGCCGACAGCAGCACGTCCGGACGCACCGGCTTGGTGACGTACACATCGGCGCCCGCTTCGAGCGCCCGACGCTGCTCCGCCTCGAGCGCGTGCGCCGAGACGACCACGACGCGCATCTTCGGGCGGCCCGTCCGCGCCTCGGCCGCTCGGATCGCGCGCACCAGCTCGATCCCGTCCATGCGGGGCATCGCGAGGTCGGACACGACCGCGTCGAACGGCCCCTGCTCGATCTGCTCGAGCGCGCGCTCGCCCGTCGACGCCTCGAACGCGCTCGCTCCCGAGCGCTCGATGAGCGCGCGCAGCACGAAGCGCACGTTGGGGTCGTCGTCGACCACCAGCACACGCGTCCCGGCGGGGAGCCGCAGCGCGACGAGGCGGTAGTCGTTCGTGGAGCGGCCGACCGTCGCGCGCGCGTAGGGGACGAGCAAGGCGAAGCGGCTGCCCTCCCCGGGACGGGAGCTCACCTCGATACGCCCGCCCATCGCCTTCGCGAGTCGGTCCACGATGCTGAGGCCCATGCCTACCCCGCTCACGCGGCGATCGCGCTCGAGCGGCGTGAAGGGCTCGAACAGTCGCTCGAGCTCAGGGGGCGAGAGTCCTGGGCCGCGATCGGTGACCGAGTACTCGAGGAGCGGCGCATCGGGGGGGCCGGAGAGGCGCACATCGAGCCGCACCTGGCCTGGCCCGCTCAGCTTGAGCGCGTTGTTCGCGAGGTTGATGACGACCTGCGCGATGCGCGATCCATCCCCCATGACCGCGCTCGGAAGCTTCGGATCCGCGCTCACCGCGAGGGTCACGGAGCGGTCCAGGGCCAGCGACTCGAGCGCCGAGTGGGCGTCTTCCACCGGGCGGCGGGGATCGAACGGCTCGCTCGCGATGCGCAGAGACCCAGCCTCCAGCCGAGCGAAGTCGAGGACGTCTTGCACGAGCCGCGCGAGCGACCGCCCGCTGCGCCCCGCACGCGCGAGGAACTCGCGCGCGGCCGCGGGCTCCGCTCCTTGCGCGAGCTCGATGAGGCCGAGCAACGCGGCGGCGGGCGTGCGGAGCTCGTGGCTCAGCATGGCGAGGAACTCGACCTTCGCCGCGTTGCTCGACTCCGCCAGGCGCCGCGCCTCCTCGAGCGTCTCGCGGGCGCGCACAAGCTCGGTCACGTCGCGCATGATCCAGGCGAGGCTCATCCCGTCCGCGGTCGACATGGGGGCACACGTCAGCTCGACCACGCGCCCGTCCCGCGTGTCGAGGTGCGTCGCGCCGCGCTCCGCGCGCGATAGCGCGCCTTCGCGCAAGGGCGCGATCGCGTCCACGCTCCCGTCCGCGAGCATCGCGCGCACGAGGACGTCGAGCGACGCGCCCTCGCACGGCAACTCCGCGGCGATGCCGAAGAGCTCGCGGAAAGGCTTGTTGACCCGGTCGATCCGCCCGGCCTCGCTCTCGACGACGATGCCGAGGGGGAGCGCCGCGACGAGCGACTGGAACCACGCGAGGCTCGTCTCGAGCGCGAGCGCTCGCTCCCGCAGCTGGCGGTCCATCGCGGCGTTCATCGCGCGCAGCTGTCGCGTCGAGTCGTAGAGCTCGTCGCTCTTCGTCTCGAGCAACTGCTCCGCGTGCGCGCGCGGCGCGCTCGCGCTCGAGCGTACGAAGCAGCGCCGCGCGCTCCTGCTCCCAGCTCACCGCGTCGCACCCGCGACGGGCGAGACCCGAGCCACGCGACGCGCCCTCGTCCTCCTCGCGCTCGAGGGTCGCCACGAGCGGCTCGCCGAAGTGCGCGATGCAGCCCTCGATCAGGCCGAGCGCGAGAGACGCGATCGCGCGCCGCGACCGGTAGACCATCACGAGTGAGTCGCCTTCGCGCGAACACGCGAACAGCGGCGGCTCGGCATCCGGGTAGAGCTTCTTCACGTCTCGGTGGACCGTGTCTTCGAGGCCCTCGAGCAGCGCGAGCGTTCCATCGGGGAGCCTCCCGAGCGTGGACTCGAGGAGCGAGACGAAGAGCCGCCGCCCGAGCGCGCGCAGCGTCGACGGAACATCCATTCCCCAGCGCGCGGCGCACGCTGTCGCGAGCGCCATGAGCTCGCCGTCGTCGTAGCTCGAGGTGCGCGCGTAGGCGCCTCGCGACGGCAACTGGGCTTCGAGGATCAGCGAGTCGACGAACGCGAGCCCATGCTCGGCTTCGAGCGCGCGCAGGACGGAGACGTAGACCACACCCTTCACGCGGAGGATGATGCCAGTCGCGGCGCGCCCACGTCTGCGACGTTCGAAGCCCTCACCGCCGATCGAGCGAAACGGAGGGGAGTTCAGGACAGTTTGTCGAGGAACTCGACGCCCCCGGTCTCGAGATCGTACTCCGCCCCCACCACGGCGACGCGGCCTTGGAGGATGAGATCCTCCACGATCCGGCTCCCGTGACGGAGGTGGTCGGCGGACGCGCGGATGTTCGCGCGGACCGCTTCCCGGAGCAGGACGTCGGGATCGCCGCCCCGCCGTACCAGTCCCTCGATGTGGGGCGCGATGCGGCTCGTGATCGACATGATGTTGCGCGACTCAGGGCTCAAGTTCGTCTCGATCGCGGTGACGGTGGCGCCAACCGCGCCGCACCGCGTGTGCCCCATGACGACGACGAGGCGCGTCCCGAACTGGGCGGCGGCGAACTCGATCGATCCGACGACGGACGGGGCCACGATGTTGCCGGCGATGCGAACCACGAAGAGATCCCCGAAGCCCTCGTCGAAGAGGATCTCCACGGGCGTGCGCGAATCCGAGCAACCGAGGACGATGGCGAACGGGCGCTGCGCGCGCGTGGCCATCGATCCGTCCCAGGCACGCGCCGAGGAGGGAGCTCGCGACTCGCGGAAGCGGAGGTTTCCATCCATCAGCCGCTTCAAGGCAGCGGCCGGGGAGAGAGCTTCGGCGTCCCAGTTCTGCGTCATGAGGCCGCATACCACGTCCGCCGCCGCTTCGCGTGTCGACCATTGTCCAGCCATCGACCGCGCGGCGGCGCTAGAGCACCGACCGGTTAGAATCAGCTGTGCATTCGCGGGAGTTTGGGTGGGAGGCGCGCGCCCGAGGAGCGCGCACCGGAAGACTGCTGCTGACAATCTGAGGAGCACAGCGACGAGGCCGTGTGGATCGCACCTGAAATCGCGTGAATACTCGGTGATTCAAACCGGTCGGTGCTCTAGGATGCCGCCCTCTCGAGGAGACGAACAATGAGAAGCGCGAGCGTGATGGGATTCGTGGTGGCGGCGGCGTTGGTGCTCGGGGCGTGCGGAGACAAGGGCGCCGACGGCGTCGGCAGCGCGAGCCCCGACAAGGCGACGAGCGCGACGGGCAAGAGTGCGAGCCCGGCCGGCGGGGGTTCGGCGAAGCCCAGCACATCGACCGCGACTCAACCGCCCCGCTCGGGCGCGAACGCGTCCGGGCCGCTCGCGCCGCTCGCCGATCTGGGCAAGCAGGTGGACGATGGGCTCAAGAGCTTCATCGACGGGAAGGACCTCGCGGCCGCGTTCCCCGGTTGGAGCGCGACGGCGAAGGACGAGGCGAAGCTCCGTGCGGACCTGAAAGACGCGGGGGCGACCTCCGGGACCACGGCGTTCATGGAGTTCGAGCTGATCCTCCAGAAAGCAGACAAGGTGGTTTACTACCTGCGCACGGGCGTCCTCCCGAGCGAGGCGGCGTTCGTCGAGTTCGGGGGCCGAGCCGAGACGCAGGTCGATGTCACGACGCACGACCTCTCCGAGTTCACGGGCGAGACCGCCCCCTTGAAGACGGCCGCGAGCGCGCTCTTCGATCTCGTGAAGGGCGCCGACTGCGAGAAGGTGCCGTTCGCCTCGGCGGAGGCTGGAGAGAAGCTCGGCGGAGGAGAAATCGCGGAGGAGCTGTTGAAGACCGCGACGAAAGCGAAGGGCGACCTCTCGAAGACCTGCAAAGAGATCGCCGCCGCTGGCGCGGACAAAGTCCGACTCCGCATCGACGACTTCGGTGTCCTGGTGAGGGGCGCGGACGGCAAGGCGGTCGGGCAGTTGAGCGGGCAGTTCGAGCTCAAAGACGGCAAGCTCGTCCTCGGGCTCAAGCGCTTCAAGCCGTTCAAGAAGTAGATTAGAGGGTAAGCGTCTCGACCGCCTGACCCGCGGCCCCGTCGTTCATCCCGTCGCCCACGCCACCAGCGCCGGCGAAGGACTGCATGACGGGGTCGAAGGTGATGCCTGTCGCGTCGCAGAGCGTATTCACACAGAGCAGGCCAACGGAGTGGCCTCCGGAGCCGCCGCCGCCGTGACCCCCGTCACCGCCAGTGCCTCCGGGACCACCGAAGCATCCGTCCGTCTGGATGAACGCGGCGGCGCTGTGATCTCCGCCAAACCCGCCCGAGCCACCCGCCGCGCCTGGGAGGCCGGGAGCTCCGTCGCCCCCGCGGCCAGCTTGTTGTGAGGCAGCCGTGCACTGTACGAACGAAACCGCCGCGGTGCCGACGACGACAATTGCGATGCTCGAGCCGCCAAACGTGCCGCCAGGCCCGCCAGCGCCTCCGCACCCGCCGGGACCGCCTCCCCCTCCACCGTCCCCGCCGACGCAGTTCCCAGTGGTGTTCCTCGCGCCGCCGCCCCCGCCGCCCCCAGCGCCGGGCGTGCCGGCCGAGCCCGCGCCACCATTCACTCCGGCGAACGTCGTGGTGAAGGTGCCGAGGCCCACGCCCGCCGATCCCCTCGGCCCATCGGGACCGTCGGTCCCTTTCTGGCCGGCCTTACACAGCATACAGATCACGGGGTTCGAACCAATGCATTTGGCGCCCTCTCCGCCCGGTCCACCCGTCCCGGCGGGGGAGCCCTCCGTGCCATAGTCGGCGTTTCCTCCGGCGCTGTCTCCGCCCGCGCCACCGGGGCCTCCAATGCTGGAGGGGCACGACGGGTTCGCCTTCGAAGCTCCGCCCGCGTGGCCGGGCAACGTCGTGCTGCAATTGGACATGAAGGACCCAACCCCATCGTTGCCCGTGGGCCCCTTTGTGGCGGCCGGGGCGCTTTGAACGCCATCCAAACCGTCGTGCCCCGCGGAGGCCTCGAAGCGCGTCTGCTCGAACTGCACGGGCGCCGATTGGACGATCGCGGCGATGGACGAGTCCCCGGGCGACGCCCCCGCGGCTGCGTGGAAGGTGAACCCGAACACCCGCCCGGCGCTGGACGCGGTCGCGCTGTGATTGACCACGAGCGGGACCCCCGCCGCGGGCGCGACGAGGGTGCGCTCCGTGGCGTTGGGCGCGGCGACCCATTTCCAGCCATTCGCACAGTCGAGCCCGCCATAGAGGGTCACCCCCTCCTCGAGTTGGAGGGCTTCATCGAACGTCCCCTGGCAGACATACACGGGGACCTTCGCCACGGTCGCGATGGCGAGCGCCTGCGCGATCGACCCGAATGGGTTCGACTGGGTCCCCGTCCCATTGCTCCCCGATTGGACGAAGATCCCGCACCCGCTCCCGACCGTCGCTCCCGCGAGGACGTCACAGGGATCGGCCATTCCGGTCGAAGAGGTCGACGCGTTCGAGCTGGTCGTCGTCGTGGTGGCCGTGGTCGTGGCGCCGGTGACCGTCGTGGAGTCGGCGGTCGTGCTGGAGGTGGCGCCGCTCATCCCGCCCGAACCAGCTGCCCCCGACGTGCCGGACGAGGTCGCCGTCCCCGGTCCGGTGAATGACTCACACGCGGAGAGCGCGATCCCAAGCGCGAAGACGCCAATCCCCACCATAGCGCGACGATGCGCGGAGGAGCCGCGCCAGGAAGGAGCGCCAGCGGCGCGCTCATCTTCAATCTGCGCGGAGGACCCGCGCCCGAATCGAGCGCCGCTCTCCTTTCGCGGGGTCTGCGAACTCGACATGACCCAGCGGTAGCTTCGTGCGCTTCCCGGGTCAATTTCTCGGGATGACCGAGGCGTGGTGAGGGTGGAGGGCTGCGTGGTCGCCGGGTCGATGTCCATGGGCTGGTCCAGGGGCTAGGGCCGCGAGAGGCGGCCGTTTGCCCCAGGTCGCTCCGGGCAACCAGCGATGGACAGGCCAGTCGACGCGCTCCAGCGCTCGGCTCAGACCGCCTTGCGACGAATCGGAGAGGGCTGCGGACCGGCGCCCCCCTTCGGCTTCGGCGGAGGCGGCGCCGGCGGGTGCGGACGCTTCGGCGCCTCGGCCGCTCCGGACTCTTTCGCTTCGGCCTTCTCGGCCTCGGCGGCGGCCGCGGCTTTGGTGGCCGCCTCGGCGGCCTTCGCGGCGTATGCGGCGGTCTCGGCCGCCTCGTCGGCGGCGAGGTGGCACTTCTTGTACTTCTTCCCCGATCCGCAGTGGCAGGGATCGTTTCGGCCAGTCTTCATCGGTCCATAGGTACCGCGTCATCGCCCGGGATGCGATCGGCACGGGAACGAGGCGGAAACCCCGAGAACGCGCGGAGCGCGTCCGCGTCCGGCAGCGTCTCACCACGGCGACCGCGCAGCGTGAGGCTCCGCTTCGCGGACGCGGCAGCGCCTCGACGAAGAACCCACACCGAGAACAGCGCGGCCTTGCCCTCCTTCGGGATCACCTCCGTCGTCTCGGCGACCGCGAGCGCGCGCACTGCCGCCGCGCGCGCGACGCGATCCCCGCTCCTCGCGTCTCCGCAAATCACGAGCGTCCCGTCCGTGGCCATGCAGCGCGCGCCCACGTCGACGTAGGCCTCCACGCCACCGCGATGCTCCACGCGCGCGTACTCGCGCTGCCGATCGTCCGCTGCGACGCAGCTCTCCGCGGGGAAATAGGGCGGCGTCCCCGTGACGAGGTCGAACGGCCCGCGCGCCTCGAGCTCTCCCGCGAGCGCACGAAAGTCGCCGTGCAAGGTGGCGATCCGGTCCGCGAACCCGCTCCGTGCGACGTTGCGCTCGAGGAGCGCGAAGCTCGGGTCTTGCGCCTCCACGGCGACGAACGACGTCCCGCGCAGCTTCCACGCGAGCATGAGGAGGACCGACCCGAGGCCCGTGCCGAGATCCACGGCGCGCGCCGCGTCGGGGCGGGCGCGCGCGGCGACGAACGCGGTCGCGACGTCGTCCGACGAGAAGCGGTGCCCTCGCGCGCGCTGCCACACGCGCACGTCCGGCGTGAGCAGATCATCGGTCAATGGGCCGAGGATCGGATCGACGAGCGCGACGCGCGGGGACACGCCCGCGAGTTACTGCACCCTGTCGACGCACGCCATCTCGGTCGTCGAGAAGCTGAGATCGCGCAAGACGATCTTCTGCACCGCGACGCCCTGCGCCCCCGCGGCGGTGTGGTTGCACCCGTCGCTCGCGGAGCCGCCGATGCTGACGTCGTACCGCTCTCCGAGCGCGAGGCTCTTCACGTCGAGGATGACGCTCGAACCGAGCTCGGCGTACGTGACCTTGAACGTCTCCGGCTTGGGCTCCTCGTACACCACGCCCGGCGGGCACGTCATCGTCTCCTTGCCGGAGCGGTCGAAGGACACGTAGCAGCGGCTGAAGCGCTCGCGGAGCGCGAGCTCCCTCGCGTTCCAAATCGTGACCGTCACGTCCTGGTCTTTGAGGAAGTAGCTCTTCGGGATCTCCACCTCGAGCTTCACGCGGCTCTCGGGGCTCGGCGCGCCGGGCTCGATGGGCGCTGCGGGGGGCAGCGCGCTGTCGCCGGCGCGCGCAGGCGGATCGGCTCTCGGCGTCTCCACGGTGGCACAAGCAGCGAGACCCACGGTGAGCGCGACGAGCGCGACGGCTTTCGAGAGGGGCGACATGGCCCCTTTCGACGGAGCACGCCGTCCAAAGTTCTGCGCTCGATCGAGAGTACCGAACAGGATCGGTGCCCCAATGAAGAGCCGGCGCTTTAGGACTCCCAGGGCGCGCGCTCGAGCACCCACACGCTGAGCGGATAGACGTGCCCGCCGTTCAACACGTACTCGATGATGTCCTTCACCTCGCCGCCCCGGAGCTTCACCTGCTCGAGCTCGCGCGGCGTGAACCACGCGGCGCGCTTCGAGTGCCCGTCGGCGATCGACTTCGGCGGAGTGTCGTCGCGCGGTCGCGCCACATAGAACACGCGGCATCGAACGCCGCCCGAGCCGACGCCATGCTCCACGCGGAGGATGCCCTCGAGGACGATCGGGATCCCGGCCTCCTCCTTCGTCTCTCGGATCGCGCCCCCCTCCATCGTCTCGCCCGACTCGACGCGGCCAGCGGGGAAATACCAGCCCTTCTCGTCGTTCTCCTCGACGAGCAGGATGCGGTGGCCCATGCGGACGATCACGACCGCGAAGAACCAGGTGGGGATCGGCTGCGTCACCATGTCATGCCTTCCAGCGCTTGAGCGTATCGAGAGCGAGGTGTCCGAAGAAGATGAGCCCGCCGAGGACCATCAACGTGATGCCGACGTAGAGCTGTGACGTCGTGACGAGGGCGGCGCCCGACGCCACGAACGCGCTCACGACGAGGCCGCTGAAGACGCGGCGACCCAGCCGATCCAGGCTCGTGGGCAGCTGCGCGTCGCTCGTGGTGATCGCGAGCCGGCCGAGGCGCAGGTCGTCGAGGACCTCGTGGGTGACCTGCGGCAGGTCGTACGCCGTGCTCGACACCTTGCCGAGGCCACGGAGGATCTCGTTGCCGATCCGCTCGGGCGAGTACCTCTTCTTGAGCAGCGCGATGAACTGCGGCCGGCCCTCCGTGAAGAGATCCAGATCCGGGTAGATCTCCTTGCCGACGCCCTCGATCGTCACGAGCGCCTTGCCGACGAGGAGGAAGTCGCTCGGGATCTCGAGCCCGAACTTCTGCGCGCCCTTGACCAGATCGTTGATGAGCGAGGAGAAGTCGATCTCCTTGAGGGGCTTGCCGAGGTACTTGTCGGAGAGCTCGGCGACGTGACCGCGGAACGCCTTCATGTCGACGCGCTTGGTGGGCGTCCCCATCGCGTAGAGGGCGTCCGCGAGGCCATCGGGGTCCTTCCGCACCGCGGCGACCATCATGTCGATGAGGCGCTCGCGCATCTCGTTCGAGAGGCGACCGACCATGCCGAGATCCACGAGGCCGATGACGGGCGCCTCCGGCGATCCCGAGATGAGGATGTTCCCGGGGTGCGGATCGGCGTGGAAGAACCCGTCCTCGAACACCATCTTGATGATCACGCCGAGCGCCGTCTTCGCGATCGTCTCCCCCGAGAACCCCTCCTTCTCGATGACGTCGTAGATCTTCGCGCCCGGGAGGAACTCGAGCGTGAGCACGCTCTTGCTCGACGCCGCCTTGAACACACCCGGGAACCGGGCCTTCTCGAAGCCGGCGAAATTCCGGCGGAACCGCTCGATGTTCTCCGCCTCGAGCGTGTAGTCGAGCTCGTTCGTGATCGCTTTGTCGAACTGCTCCACGAGCCCGCACGGCTGATACGTCCGGCTCTCCGGGATCGTCCGCTCGAGGAGCTTCGCGAGGTGATGGAGGATCTCGAGATCCCGCGCGACGATGGGACGCACGCCCGGCCGCTGGATCTTCACGACGACCTCGTGCACGACGCCCTCGTCGTCCTTGTACTTCGCGCGGTGGACCTGCCCGATGGACGCGGCCGCGAGCGGGGACTCGTTGAACTCGACGTAGAGCTGATCGAGCGGCGCGCCGAGAGAGTCCTCGACGGCCTTCTTGATCTCCTCGAACGTGAGCGGCTTCACGTCGTCCTGGAGCTTCTTGAGCTCCTTGATCCACTCCTTCGGGAGCAGATCCGTGCGCGTCGACGCGATCTGTCCGAGCTTCACGAAGCTCGGGCCGAGGTCCATCGCGACGAGGCGCGCACGGACCGCCATCGACCCCTTCGACTTCTCCTTCGCGGACTTGCCGTTCGTCGACTTCGAATCGCCGGGCGCGTCATCCTTGACGATCGCGCCATCGCCGTCCGCGCTCGCGCCCGCGTCCGCCTCGAGCTGGGGGACGTCCCCGCCCTCTTCCTTCGCCTTCGCGCCGAGACCGAGCCGGAGCGCGATCTCGCCGAACCCATGGCGCATCAGCACCATGTAGATCTGCTGCAGGCGCCCGAGCTCGCGGAACGTCGAGAGGATCGCGACCATCAGCGCACTCGAACGAGCGAGCCCTGCTCACCACCGCTCGGGAGCACCGCGGTCCACCCCGCGGGGATGCGCGGGTTCGTCATGTAGAAGATCTTCTCCGCGTCGCGCGGCGCGAGGTTCACGCAGCCGTGGCTGCGCACGTGGCCGAACGAGTGGTGCCAGAAGGCGCCGTGCAGCGCGACTCCCTTCGAGAAGAACTGCACCCAGGGGACGGTCTCCATCCTGTAGTAGCGGTTCGCGTTCTCGTCCTCGAGGTTGTCCATGTTCGCGCTCGTGAGCTTCGCCCACACGCGATACGTGCCCATCGGCGTCGCGTTGTACGCGCCCTGCCGACCTCGCCCGGACGACACGAGCGTCGCGTAGATCGGGGTGTCGCCCTCCATCACGAGGATGGTCTGCGTCGCGAGCTCCACGTCGACCCACCGCTCGTGATTCGCGACGTCGATCTCCGGGGGCGGCGCCGCGACCGTGGGGTGGCGGAGGTCCGACGACTTCACCCACCGCTTGTCGCCGATGCGCGTGAACGACGTCCCGATCGTCGTCTTCTCCTCGAGCACGTCGACCTTCATGAACTCGACGAGGGACTCGCTCGTGGGCTGCGCGCTGGACGCGCTCGCGTAGACGCGCGCGCTCTTCTCGACGACCCACCCGAACGCGACCGACGTGCTCCCGGCGGGCACGTCCGAGCCCATGAACGACGTGGGCCGCGTGGGCCCGAGATCGCGCATCGGGATCCAGAGCCCGTTCCCCGTCTTGCCGTAGTGCTCCCCGCCGACGTTGCGCTCCTCCATGATCGCGACCGCGAAGCCCGACTCGAACTGGAAGTCCGGCGTGCCGAAGTCGACGTCCCCGATCCGGCGATACCCCGAGGATCCGTCCGGGCCGACGAAGTAGTAGCGGTAGGGCAAGCCGTCCGTCCCACCGTCGAGCGTGTGCGCGCCCGCTTGAATGGGCGCGGACTCGCTGAGGTCCAGGTGATCGCCGCACATCCAGGCGTGCGGGCCGACGCCGAACCACGCGCTTCGGCAGCCCGGCCCCTGCTTCACCGCGTAGATCGGGAGCAGCTGATCGAGCCCGGCCGAACCGCGGCGCTCCGCGGCGCCGCCCGGCTCGAGCAGGATCGACTCGTCCGCGCGGAGCACGCGAACGCTCTTCCAGCGCTCGTCGATCGGCGACGCGTCCGTCCACGGGCCCGCCGCGTACTCCTCGGTGCGTCCGGTGGAGGTGAGCTCGTCGAGCACGTTCGTGGGCCCGCGCTCCGCCGCCGCGGGGCGGCCGATCGTGATCGACGGAGCGCCGTAGCCGTCGCGCTGCGCGAGCAGCGTGATCACAGCGATCCCCACCACCACGCCGCACGCGACAGCCTTCGGTCTCATGGCCCTCTCAGCGATGCCCCGCTCGTCCGAGGACGAGGCTCAGCGATACGAGAACCGCACTTCGTGGTCGCAGATGCGGAAGAGGTCGCCCTCCGCGATCGCCTTCCGCGCGATGCGCTGGCCGTTGTACTCGACGCCGTTCGTCGAGCCCATGTCGACCATGTAGTACTGCCCGTTCAGGAACTCGACCATCGCGTGCTGGCGCGAGACGTTCGGGTCCTTGATCGTCATGTCGCTCGATTGCTTGCCGCGGCCGATGATGAACCGGTCCTTGTTCACCGGGAATCGCTGGCCGTTGTAGATGCAAGACAGTTGTCCCGCCGCTGCGCCGGGCGCGGGGCCCGGTGCGGGCGGAGGCGCGCCATAGTTCCCCTGCGGGGGAGGAGGAGGGGGCTGCTGCGCGTAGGGCTGCTGCGGCGGCGGCTGCCCAGGGAACCCTCCTTGGCCGTTCTGCCCTGGGTAATACCCAGGCGGCTGCGGCGGTGGCGCACCAAACCCACCCCCCGGAGGAGGAGGTGGAGGCGGTGGAACCGCGGGCGGACGCGCGCCCATCCCCGGTCGAGCCATCGCGGGGGGCGCTCCCATCGGCCCCGGAGGCGGAGGCGGCGGAGGCATCGGCGGAGCGGGCATACGCACGCTCGGCGGCGCCGGACGGCTCGGATCACCCCCCGGTCCGGGAGGTGGAGGCGGAGGCAGGCTCGGCCGCTTCGGCGGAGCGCCCGGCCCCGGAGGCGGAGGCGGAGGTCCGCCGCGCTGCTGAGAGGGCATGCCGGGCGGCATCGGCGGAGCACCCGGATAGGCGGGCGGCGAAGGCGCGTTCGGAGGGAACGGGGGATTCGAAGGTCCACCGAATTGACCCGGAGGTCCGCCGAACTGACCGGGAGGCGGAGGCGGCGCGTTCCCGAACCCTTGCGTGGGTGGATAGTTCGGGGGCTGAGGAGGTTGCCCCGGGAACGGCGCCTGGCCGCCATACGTCGGCGGCTGCGGCGGGCCGGGAGGCGCGGGCGGTCGCGGCGGAATGCCCGTAGGCGAAGCCCCGGAGAAGTTGCCCTGAGGCGGCTGGTCGCCCGCGCTGTAGCTGCGATGGCGCGCGTACTTCTCGTACTTCTTCATCGAGTCGTTGATGAGGTAGTCGATGGAGCACTCGAGCTCGCGAGCCATTTGCTCGAACGTCTCCCAGAGCTCGTCGCGGCACTGGAACGTTCGCGCGGTCTTCTTGTTCAGGTCAGCGCTCATGGTCGTCTACACCACCCGTCTCTCGCATATTCAAACGTACCGGACCCTCCCCTGGCAAAGAAAGGGGCGCTGCAATCCGCCGCGGAGTCCCTGGCTGCCGTGAGCACGACGCTCGGAAGCCTCGCGCGCTGACGCAGGTGAACGTCGTCACTTCTTCTCCTGCGCCTTCTGCTTCTCGACCTCGATGATCCGAGGTTCGACGCAGTGTTTGACGAACTCGCCGACGGTCTTGATGTCCTTGTTCTTGCGAACGAGGTCGCTCAGCACGGCCTGCGCGTCCTCTTTCTTGGCGGACTCGGCGACGAGCACGACCATCCCGGCCGCGCGCGTCGCGCCGGTCTCGTTGAACTTCGAGATGTCCGCCGCCTTGATGGGCTCCGGGGCCTTCCAGCCCTCGATCGCCTTGCCGTCCTTGTCCTTGTTCGAGACCCACGGCGCGAGGGTGAACACGTAGCTGATGCCGTCGCGCTTCGCCTTGAACTCGATGACGCCCTCGAACCCCTTCTTCGCGTCGCGCGAGGTGTCGGTGAAGCGCTGGGCCTTGAGGATGTCTTCGAACCGGTCGCCGGTCAGGTACTGCGGGTCGTACCCGGAGATCGACCACTGGTCGTTCTCCCCGAGTTTGTCGCCCTGCTCCGTCGTGATGATGCACGACCACTTGCAGTCGGCGTCCGTGTCACAAACGGGGACGACGCCCTTGTCCTCCTCGTACGGCTTCAAGAGGTCGAGGTCGGCCTTCGTCCCCCACGTGATGAAGTAGCTGAACGCCGTGCTCCGCTGCGCGGGGGTCGCCTTCGGATCGAGGAACGACTTGATGACCGGCAATGCGGGCGGCACCTCGCCGGGCTGGACCTCCTTCGCGTCCTTCGAGGCCTTCATGTCGTGCATGTTCGCGGACGACGTGATGGCCTCGAGCATGGAGAACCCTTTGCCGTTGTCCTTCTCGGGCAGCTTCTTGAAGAACCCGTCCAGCTCGGGGACGAAGATCAGCTTGAGGAGATTCGACTCCGCTGCGCGCCTCACCGGCCACTTGTCGTACGCGAAGAGGTCGTAGAGCGGCCCGATGACCTTCTCGCGCGGCAGCTCGCTGATCCGCCGGAACGCCTGGTCGATGACCTCGTTCGGCGAGTCGGGCGACTTGATGAGCGCGATGAGCGTGTCGAGATCCTTCGGGTGCTCCTTGATGTCGAGCTTCTGCTCGAGCGTCGCGAGCGCGCCCGCGCGCCGCTTCGAGGATTGCTCTTTCACCTTCGCGAACTCGAACGCCCACTCCGTCGTGGCGCGCCCACCGATGCGGAGCATCGATCCGTAGAGGCGGATGAGCTCCTCGTCGCGCGCGAGCTCCATCTGCTTGTCGAACCGCTTCTTCGCCTGCTCCGCTTTCTCGGGGGTGCTCTCGTCGAAGACGATGCCGCCGAGGCGGTTCGCCTCCTCGATCTTCGGCTTCATCACCGCCTTCCACTCGTCGGAGATGATGTACTTCGCGATCGCGACGAGCGCGGCGGACGCCGCCTCCTTCGTCTCGGTGGTGCCGTGCTTCGCGACGAGCGACGCCTCTCGATCGAGGAAGCGCGCGTCGCGCGTCATCAGCTTCGGGAGGCCCGCGACGCCGGGTGCGCCGACCATCTCGAGGAGCGACTCCATCGCGTACTTCTGCGAGCGGTTCTCGAGCCGGTTCTCGAAGTCCGCGGTCGCCCAGAACACGAGCGCGTCCATGAGCTGCGCGCGGAGGGCCTCGTCTTGAACCAAGAGCCGGCCCTCGTGCTTCTCCTTGTCCTGCGGGGTGCCGTACACGAGGATCGCGTACGCCGCGTCCTTGAACGGAAACGAGGGATCGGGCGGGGCGTGCTTGTCGTCCTGCGCGATCGGTGGGTCCTTCGTGAGCTCCTTCACGAGCTCGGGCACGAGCGCCGCGACGATGGAGTCGTGCTGCGCCTGTGGGAGGCGCGCGAGCACGCGCACGAGGCCCGTGATGCCGTCCGTGTTGGGCGGGCCCTCCGTGTCGAACGCGTCCACGTAGCTGTGCGGGGGCACGCGGATGAGCGCGAGCGCGGCCTGCAGGCGGAGCGCGTCGTCATACTTCGGGTAGTAGAGGACGGCCTGCAGCTTCGGCGGACCGTGCTCGAGGTGCTCCCATTTGCGGAGATCCTCCTCGGTGACACGGCAGCCCGCGAGCGGCGCCGCCATCCCGAGCGCGAGCGCCGTGACCAGCGCTCGAACGAAGGGGGTTGGCCGAAGGGGAGGAGGGGCGAAACTTCGACAGAGACGTCGCATCTCTAGATGTTCATCGCTGCGAAGGAGACGTCCCTTCGCCGTGGAGGGAGGGTTTCGCGGGCCAGGTCGGACCGCGAAGGAGGCCGTGTGTGCCGCGCTCGGCCAGGGCCCAGTATCGTACGCCCTCTCCCTCGGTCTGAGAAAACGTTTCGTGTGGCTCGCCGCCCCCCCGGTGCGCTGCGCATCGGCGCAGGGAGCGGAACTTGGCCCTCTCGAGGCAGCCCGCGTAGTCCCTCGCTTCTCCGTGGGCGCACGCCTGTTCGCAGCACGAAAACCGAGTCTTACCGAGGACGCCGCGCCGTCGAAGGCCGCGCCGCGCGCGGAGGCGGCGGCGCCCTCGCCGCCCGCGACGCTGCGATCGATGGCCCACGGCTTCGCGCGTGAGGCGGCGGCCGTCCTCCTGATGGCGGCGGGCCTCTACGCGGCCCTCGCGCTCGCCTCCTTCAAGTACGACCCCACCCGGAGCGACGTCGTCGGCGGGGACTGGGTCGGACCCGTCGGGGCGCTCCTCGCGCACGGAGGCGCTTCGCTCGTCGGGTTCACCGCCTGGTACATCCCCCTCGAGCTCTTCTCGCTCGCGCTCCCCATGGTCGCGGGGAGGTCGACGATCAAAGGGTGGAGCGGGCTCGTCTCGCGCATCTTCGGCAACGTCGTCGTCGTCGTCGTGCTCGCGTCGCTCGTGCACATCGCGGCGCCCACGGCGACGGCGTTCGGCGGCATGCGCGCGGGTGGCGACGTGGGCGATCTCGCCGGCGAGCTCCTCCGATCGTTCTTCTCGACCGTGGGCTCGTTCATCATCGGGCTCACCGTCGTCGCGCTGATCCTCGTGGGCCGCGCCTCCTTCTCGTTCATCGAAGGGATGCGCCGGATCGGCCGCTTCCTCTCGATGATCGGCGCGCGCGGCGCGGTGGGCGTGCGGTCCATGTCGAAGGCGTGGGCCGAGGCCCGCGCGATCGAGGCGGCGGAGGCGGACGTCGTCCGCGGCCCGTTGATCCACGAGGACGCCGACGCGGGTGCGATCATCGCGGCCCTGGGCGACGACGCGGTGGACGCGTCCCCGGGACCGATCGACGACGACTTGCCGCAGGAGCCGATCGACCTCGCGCCCCTCACGGAGGCTCCGCCGTCGAAGCCCGCCCCGAAGCGACGCGCCCGAAAGGACTCCACCGAGCCCGAGGCTCCGGCCGCCGCGCCGAAGCCCGAGGCCGCGGTCCGGCCCCCGGAGCCGGCGCGGGTCCCGATCGAGGACGTACCCACGCCGTCTCCGATCGCGCCCGTGCGCGTGCGCGTCGCTCCGCCAATCGACAGTGAGCCCAAGGTGCGAGCCACCGGGAAGCACGCGTCCAAGGACGCGGAGAAGGCCGCGCCCGAGAAGTCCGTCACGGAGAAGCCCGTCGAGAAGCTCGCGCCCGAGAAGCCCTCCGGGGAGAAGGCTCCCGAGGGCATTCGCATCGTCGACACGTCGGGGTCGCAGGTGATCGAGAAGGCGGATCGCATCGTCCCTGCGGTGGGATGCGGGTTCCGCCTCCCGTCGATCGACTACCTCGACCCGCCGGACGCCGAGACGATCCCGGTCGACGCCGAGCAGCTCAAGCAGACCGCGACGCAGCTCGAGAAGGTGCTCGCGGACTACGGCGTGAGCGGCAAGGTCGAGGAGGTTCACCCCGGGCCGACGGTGACGACGTTCGAGGTGTCGCCCGCCGCCGGAACGAAGGTCTCCAAGGTCGCGAGCCTCGCCGACGATCTCGCGCTCGGCCTCTCGCGGAAGGTCCGCATCATCGCGCCGATCCCAGGCAAGAACCGCATCGGCTTCGAAGTGCCGAACGCGCGCCGCGCGCCCGTCAGCATGCGTGAGCTCGTCGAGGATCGGCGGTTCGTCGAGATGAAGGCGCCGCTCCCGTGCATCCTCGGGCGCGACATCGTCGGCGCGCCGTACTTCGCCGATCTCGCGTCGATGCCGCACGTGATCGTCGCGGGCGCGACCGGCGCCGGCAAGAGCGTCGGCCTCAACGTGATGCTCATCAGCCTGCTCTACCGACGGACGCCGGAGGAGCTTCGCCTCCTCATGATCGATCCGAAGGTCGTCGAGCTCGCGCCGTACGACGGCATCCCGCACATGCTCCTGCCCGTCGTCACGGACATGAAGCAGGCGGCGAACGCGCTCCGGTGGGCGGTCGACGAGATGGAGCGCCGCTACCAGCTCTTCGCGAACGCGGGCACGAAAAACATCTCGACGTACAACGGCTTCGTGGAGCGCGTACAGCGCGGGGAGGCGAAGCCGCCGCGCCAGCCCGCGAAGGTGATCGCGCAGGACGCGGGTGGCTTCGACGTCGAGATCGACGCGGCGAAGGACGGATCGGACGCGGAGCCGCCGCAGAAGCTCCCGTTCATCGTCATCGTCGTCGACGAGTTCGCCGACCTCATGATGCAGCAGGGCAAGGACGTGGAGGCGAGCGTCGCCCGGCTCGCGCAGAAGGCGCGCGCGGCGGGCATGCACGTCATCCTCGCGACGCAGCGCCCGAGCGTCGACGTCATCACCGGCATGATCAAGGCGAACTTCCCGACGCGGATCGCGTTCCGCGTCGCGCAGAAGGTCGACAGCCGCACGATCCTCGACGAGCAAGGCGCCGAGCACCTGCTCGGTCGCGGCGACATGCTCGTGAAGATGAACGGGTCGAACGACACGAAGCGCGTCCAGTGCCCGTTCATCTCCGAAGAAGAGGCGCAGAAGGTCACCGACTGGCTGCGCCTCCAAGGCAAGCCCGTCTACGACGAGAACATCCTCAAGCCGCGCGACGAGGACGGGAACGCCGAGGCCGAGGAGGACGGGGAGCAGGACGCGATGTACGACCAGGCCGTCCGCATCGTCGCCGAGACGCGCCGGTGCTCCACGTCCTGGCTGCAGCGGAAGCTCGGCATCGGCTACAACCGCGCCGCGAAGATCGTCGAGACGATGGAGCGGAGGGGCCTCGTGGGCCCCGCGAACGGGGCGAAGGACCGCGAAGTGCTGATCGAGCCGATCTGACCGGACCGGCACCTCCCCGGCAGCCTCGCGCTTGGCTCGTTTCGTGCGCTGGGGCCCGTCCCCAAAAAGGCGCTTGGACCCAAATCACCGAGTTTGACTTTTGTCAAGCTTGGCGTAATACGACTCGAGGATGCCTTCAGAGCGCGATCGCACTCGCATGATCGCCGAGCTTGCGAGCTTACTTCGAGAGTGCCAGATGCCCGACGACGCGCGATGCGCTGGGCTGACGCTCATCGGTTGGCTCGCGCGCCGGATGGACGGGGAGGCAGCCTCGACGGACGGCGTCGAACATGCCCGCCGGCAGGTCGTCGCGCTCGTCACGGAGACCCGGGTCAGCCAAAAGGGCTGTTCGCTCCCGAACGGAGCTCCCCCGATGAGCCGCGCGAAGAAGCACTCCGCGGCGTAATTCAACCGAGCGCGCGCTCCGTTCGGCGGCTCCACCGAAGGGTGGAATCGCCTCGATGACGCCTCGATGAACGCGCCGAAGGCGCTCGATTCGGCCGCGGTCCTCCGCGGAACTCGCTGAGCGCGCCGAAGGCGCTCGATTCGGCCGCGGCTCCACCGCGGAAAACGCTGAGCGCGCCGAAGGCGCTCGATTCGGCCGCGGCTCCGCCGCGGAATCGCTGAGCGCGCCGAAGGCGCTCGATTCGGCCGCGGCTCCGCCGCGGAATCGCTGAGCGCGCCGAAGGCGCTCGATTCGGCCGCGGTCCTCCGCGGAATTCGCATCGAGGCTCGACCCGAGCCTGAGCGGCTTCTACTGAAGTCGGGTTCAGCACGCCGCCCGTGGAATCCCGATCGAGCGCCAGCCGCGCACTCGGGATTTCGAAAGCGGGCTGCCGCCACATTCAGCGCGACACCCTTGCCTCGTGATAGGTAGGCTCCATCCGCATGGGGGAGTCACTCCCGCTCTTACCCGAGACGCTGCCCGACGATCACGAGGACGTGGTCTGGGGGCTCCAGACGGCCACCGCGTTGTGGGCTCGAGGCGAGCGCCGCGAGGCCCTCGTATGGGTGCGCCGCGCCGCCGAGGCCGCGGGCTCCGTCGGCGCGGACATGCGCGCGGTGATGCTCGCGAAGCAGGCCGTGTCGATCGAGGAGTACATCGGCGCGCTCGAGGCGGCGCCCCCCGACCCCAGCGCCGCAGGCGACGCGGGCGTTCCGCGCGCGGCGGGCGCGCAGGTCGAGATCACGCCGCAGCCGCCGCAGATCGTGTCCTTTCCGAGCGTCGCACCGACCCCGACGATCGTGGAGCCGACCCACATCCCCGTGCCTCCGGACGCGCCCACCCTGAAAGGCACGGGGTACGCGCCTTCGAGCGACTTCGAAGCGGACAACATCGGCGATCGCATGAGCGCGCCGCTCCTCACGGAGGAGGACGAGATCCGCGACGACGCGACGATCCCCCGGATGGACATCTCGGGGATGAGGGACCTCCTCGCGGCGGCGCCGCCACCACCTCCAGCGGCGACGCAAGCCAGCCGAACCGAGCCGAGCCCCGATTCGCGCGGCCCGCTCTCCACGCCCGACCCCCGTCTGCCCGCGCCGCCCCCCACCGCATCGAGCGCGCGCGACCACTCGATCCTCATGTCGGTGCCGCAAGCGAGCGAGACGACGCCCATCCCGTTCCGCGCGGCTCAAATCGATCCCCAGATCGCAGAGAAGGATCCCGCGCGGCCCGTCACGAAGCCGCCGCCCCCGCCCGTGCGCACCCGGAGTGCGACGCTCCAGCCGGGCGTGCTGCTGAACCCGAACGCGCCGCCGCCCACCGTGAGCCAAGCTGCCGCGCCCGCCTCGGCGCCAGCGGATGCTGCGCCCGCGAGCCCGAGCAGCGCCGCGGAGACGCCGCCTCCGCCCACCGAAGGGAAGGAGCTCGAGAAGCAGCGCGCTCGCAAGAAGCAGCGCGCGCCGATCCTCGACCCCTGGGCCGACGATCTCCCCGAGGAGCCCGCGCGGTTCCGCGTGCAGCATCAAGTCGCGGACACGGGCCCAGGGAGCGACGACGACGTCATCACCTCCGCGGCGCTGATCGACGTCACGCTGAGACGGAAACCACCCCCACCGCCCGCGCGAGCCAAAGCACCGCCCGCAGCGCCCGCGGAGGGCGCCGCGCACGCGCCGCCCGCGAGCGCGCCGAACGAGCCGGACGCTGGGGACGCGAAGAGTCGAAACGGCGAGCCCGCGCGCGACACCCCGGCGCGCCCCCCCGCGCCGCCCCCGCCGCGAAGGACGCCGACGCTGACCGGCCAATCGATCGCCTCGCTGACGGGCGCCGCGCCCGCATCGAGCGCGGTCACGCCCGCGCCAGCTGCCGCTCGCCCGCCGACGCTCGCCCCCGCATCCGCGGCGAAGCCCGCCCCCCCTCCGGGCCCAGCGGGCGCGCCCGCTGCTGCGGCGGCGGCCCCAGCGTCGACGGGGCCAAGCGAATCCGCGGGCGCCAAACCTCCGCCCGCGGCAACCGCGGCGCCCGAGTCGACGACGGAGTCGAAGCGTCGCGAGACGTTCACGGACGCGGGTCCTCGGAGCGCTCGAGCCACCACGGACGGGCCCAAGAGCGTTCGGCCACCGCCTGCTCCCCCTCGCCGCGAGCCGTCGATCGCGCCGCCGCCACCCCCTCCCGTCGCAGCGAGCGTCGCCGCACCCGCAGCAGCAGCTCCGCCCGCGAAGGCGTCAGCGTCCGCACAGGCCGCTCCGGCCGCGGCGGCTCCCCCCGCTCCTCCTGCCGCGGCAACTCCCGCTCCTCCTGCCGCGTCAACTCCCGCTCCCGCTGCCGCGGTAACTCCCGCTCCTTCAGCTCCGGCAGCCGCGCACGCAGCTCCTCCTGCAGCCGCCCCGAACGCGGCAGCAGGCGCCGCACCGACTTCCGCTGCTGCTCCTCATGCGGTCCCACCTGCCGCTCCAACGCTCCCCGCCGCGGCGGCGCCCCCACCCGCAGTGGAGGTTGCTGCGCCCGCAACGACCGCGGCCGCATCCGCCGCTGCATCCCCGGCCGCCGCAGCTCCGGCCGCCCCGACGCCGGCTGCGGCCGCAGCCACTCCCGCGACGTCCGGCGCCGCTCCTGCGGCGAAGCCCGCCTCGGCGGGCCCGCCGTCGAGCGTGCCGCGGGAGGTGCGCACGGTCGCGGGGCTCCCGCTCGACCGTGTCGACGCGTTCGCGGATCTGCCGGGGGAGCTGCAAAAGGAGCTCGCGGATTCGGCGGACGTGTTCGAGCTCGGACCGAACGACGAGCGTCAGGGGTTCGGCGTCCTCGTCGTGATCTCGGGCGTGGTGGACGTCTGCGCGACGATCGCGGACATCCCCGCCGCGATGGTCGCGGAGGGGGGCGTCGTGCCCGCCCTCACCTCGATCGAGGACGTGGTCGCGGTCCGCGCGGTGGCGACGTCGAACGCGAAGGTGGCGACGTGGACGAAGGCGCAGATCGAGTCGGCGCTCAAGGCGTGCCCCTGGGTGCTCGAGGAGCTCGTTCGCGTGGGCGACCGCTTCGCCGCGCTCGCCGGCGCCACGATGGGGCCGCTCGGTGACCTCGACGACGAGAGCCGCCGGCGCACGCTCGACATGTTCCGCATCCGGGCGCTGCGCGAGCACGAGGTGTTCGCCACCGTCGGCCAAGACACCCCGGGGCTCACGCTCGTGGGCGGCGGCGAGCTCGTCGTCGGGCACGGCGAGGAGCGCCCCGTCACGCTCGGGAGCGGCGAGATCGTCTTCCCCGACACGGTCCTCGATGGCAGCCCCGCGCCGCGCGAAGTCCGCGCGGGGGAAGGTGGCGCGCTGCTCCTCACCGCCGCGCGTTCGACGACGATCGAGCTGTTCTCGACGATGCCGATGCTCCTCGAGCTCCTTCGCTGACCCGGCGGCGGATCATCGCGCACGATCTCGGAATCGCGTCCGCTCGAGAGCTCTTCCCGCGCAGCGGACGTCCATGGGGAGCGACACGAGATCCGACCTTGTGCGCATCGGGCTCTCTCGTCTCGCATGGCGGGCGTACAGCGTGCCGCCGTCGCGCGCCTCGACGACGCCTCCCGACCCACCGACCGCGCGACGGCCCGATGCTCGCGGCGAGCACCCCGTGTGTCGCGGAGGATCAGCTCGGCTTCGCGGCGCCGTCCGCCGGAGCGGTGGGCTTGGAGGGCTCTGGATCACCCTTCTCGCGGTCCTTCTTGAGCGGCCCCTGTGTGTCCTTGTCGAGCTCCCAGATGAGCTCCTTGTCGCCCTGAGCGCCCGCGAAGCGCAGGCCGAACCACTCGGCGTCGGGCGAGATCGTGGGCGTGCCGTCCGGGCTCGTGCGCGGGAACGAGATGCGGAACGTGAGGTGAAAGACGGTGTTGTAGGGGTAGTACGTGCGCTCGGTGACGTTCGGCTTCTTGATCGCGACGATCTCCTGAGGCGCGGTCTCGGCGCCCGTGGAGTCGATGAGGCGGACGATCCAGGCGCTGTTCTCCTTCGTGAGATCGTTGAAGCGCCGCTCACCCCCCGCGATCGCGACGAAGAAGTGGTGCGCCTCGCGCGTCTCGTCGAGCGTCTGCCGCAGGAGCTTCTGGCGCTGTTCGAGCGTGAGCCGGTAGTCCTGCGCGAAGCGGACGACGTACGCCCATCGAAAGTCCCAAGACTCGAACGTCGCCGTCGCCGCGAGGAGGTCGTCGAGCTCGGACACCGAGATGAGGTGCTCGTTGCGGGTCCACTCCGAGAGGACCTTCTCGTAGTCCTCGGCGACGTATTCACGCGGCCCTTCGCGCAGGCTCACGCGCGGCGCGGCGCACGCGACGAGCGCGCACGCGAGGAGCGCGAGTGCCGAGAGCTTTCGTGTCACGTCGGTCAACATAGCCGAGTCGTCAGAGGAAGATCGTCGCGAAGACGCGCATCGCGAAGAACGCGCGCGCGTCGCCGCCGAGCGGCGTGCCGATCGGCACGAGCGCGGAGAGCCCGGGGCGCACCTTCGGGAAGCGGAGCGAGACCGCGGGCCCGAGCGTGAACGCAGCGCGCTGAGCGTCCGGCAGATCGCGCGTCAGATCGTACGTTTCGAAGGCCTCGAGCGCGATGTCGATCGCGTTCGCGGCCGTCACGTTGAGAAGCAGATCCGTGTGCCCCGAGATCGAGCCCTCGTTCGTGTCCACCGCGTACGAGACGTCGAGCCCCTGTCGGAGTTGGACGAGGAACCAGTCGAACGCGTACGCCACGTCGAACGCGGGGCGCAGCGTGAGGCTCGACCGCGAGAAGTACGCCGTATCCCAGGGGCGAATGACCTCGACCGATCGCTGGAGCGCGGCGGCGCGCTCGTTGAGATCGCTCGCGGTCGGAACGATCGCCCCGATCGAACCGCCCGCCTCGAGCCCGCCCTTCGAAGTCCAGACGCCCCGGACCCAGAACTCGGGATCGCCGTAGAGAGCGCGCGGCGGGCCACCCTCGATCACGCCGAACGCGACGTCGACGGACGCGCCGAAGTACCACTTCGCGGGCACCATGGGGTACTCGCCCCCGAAGTGGACGAACCACACGAGGCCGAACGCCGTGCCCGCGTCGGCGCTGAACGGCGCGCCGAACCCAGCCCCGAGCACCTGATAATTGAAGTGCGACGTGCGGTGCGCGAGGCTCGGCACGGTGGGCGGGACGACGGGCTCGTCCTCCGCGCGCGCGTCCCTCGCGCTCGCCGTGATCGCAGCGAGGACGATCGAGAGCGCCGCGCTACTTCGAGCCCAGGCCAAGATCGTTCGCGAAGGTCACGTACAGCATCAGCCCGAGGAGAAGGATCAACCCGATCGCGTGGATGTGGGCCTCGGTCTTCGGGTTCGGCTTCTTCGCCGTCACCGCCTCGAAGCCGAGGAACGCGAGGCGTCCACCGTCGAGCGCGGGCAGCGGCAAGAGGTTGAACACCGCGAGGTACGCGCTGAGCGCGCCGAGGAAGCGGATGAACACGTCCCACCCCTCCTCGGCCGCTTTCGAAGACTCGTTGACCATCGCGACGACGCTCCCGAGCTTCACGTCCTCGCTCCCTCGGATCGTCTTCGCGATCTGCGCGACGACGCCCTCGATGACGAGGACCGGCTCCTCGAGGGATTGGACCGCGGCCTCTCCCGCGGTCAGCTTCACGAGCTCCGTCTCGGAGTCCCGTTGGACGCCGATGCGACCCTTGCCCTTCTCGTCGTCCGCGACGACGTCGAACTCCAGCGTCTCGTCGCCCCGACCGATGACGAGGTGGATGTTCTGCCCCGGCTTGCTCCCGATGAGGTTCGGCACTTCCTCCCACGTCTGGGGCTCCTTGCCGTCAATCGAGATGAACCGATCCCCATCCAAGAGGCCCGCTTTGGAGGCGGGCCGCTCGAGCACGACGTCGCGCTCGTCCCGCGCGAGGCGGAACTGCGTCGGCGGCCCGATCGTGCGCGTCACCGGCTGTCCGTGAAAGAACAGCGCGATGAAGAAGAACACGGACGCGAACAGGTAGTTTGCGGCTGGGCCGCCGGCGATCGTGAAGATCCTCGGCCAGAGGCGCGCGTTCGCGTAGCTCCCCTTGTCCGCGGGGTCGACCTCCTCGAGCGGATTCAGCCCGGCGATCTGCACGTACGCGAGGAACGGGATCATCGCGACCTGGTAGATCGTCGGCCCGTGGCGCGCGGGTTCGTACGTCCAGAGTTTGAAGCGGATCCGGTCCCCAAACGCGGTGAACCAGAAGAAGCTCGGGCCCCCGTGCGGATCGAGGATGGGTTGGATCTTGAAGAACGTCGGGCCGAACCCGACGCTGAACTTGGTCACCCGCATCCCCGCGCGGCGCGCGATGATGAAGTGGCCGGCTTCGTGCACGATCATCAGGATCGCGAGGCCAATGATCGCCACGAGCGTGTACATCGAGCCCTACTCTGCATGAACGGCACTCTATTTGCCACCTCGAGAGCGAGACGTTGGGGAAGCAACCGCCGCGGGGTGAACGTGGTCGAGCTCGTCGTCGCGGCGGGCCTCGTGTCGCTCGTCGTCCTGGTGATCCTCGGCCTCGCGCGCTGATCCCATCGAGCGCGCCCGCGCCGCCGCCCCCAAGAAGCCCGCCTCGGCGAATTTGGGCGCGCCGAAGGCGCTCGATCCTGCCGCGGCTCCGCCGCGGAAATCGCTGGGCGCGCCGAAG
>JAXLYP010000039.1:0-81341 GCA_046351395.1 Polyangiaceae bacterium | reverse complement strand
CTGAGCACCGCAGCCTCCGCGTCCAGGTCGTGAGGGGGCACTCGCCCCGCGATGATCGGCGGCTCCTTCGGCTTCTGCCGCTCGCGCGGCGACGACTCGCCTCTCACACGATCACCCTAGTCCGATTTCACCCCAGCCGGGATCACTCGAGTGGGACCGGGGCCCCGTGAAGGCCCCAGCATCGGCCGAGACAAAAGAATTCCACGGACGCCCCGAAGGGCCGGGCGCGCAATGGACGCCAAGCGCGCCAAGGCCGCCAAGCGCGCCAAGGAGAAGACAAGAAATGGTTCTTCTCTTCCTTGGCGCCCTCGGCGGTCTTGGCGCCCTTGGCGTTGAATCTTCGCGGACGCGGCCGCGGGCGCTCAGAAACGCGGACGGCGCCCGAAACGACAGAAGCGCGGGGCCCAGGGGCGCCGCGCTTCCATCATTCACTCCACGAGCTCGTTACTTCGCGACGACCTCGACCTGGATGGTCGCGCTGATGCTCGTTCCGAGGCGGATCTGCACGGGGTGCGTGCCGAGCGCCTTGAGCGGCTCGGTCGAGATGCGGCGGCGATCGACCACGAAGCCCTTCGCAGCGAGCGCCTCCTCGATGTCCCGGCTCGTGACGGATCCGTAGAGCTTGTCGCCCTCACCGACCTGGCGGCCGATCTGGATCTTCACGTTCGAGAGCTTGGTCGCGAGCTCGTTCGCTTCCTTGCTCACCTTGGCGGCGCGCGCCTCGGCGACCTTCTTTTGGTGCTCGATGAGCGCGACGTTGCCCGCGGTCGCACCGATGGCGAGGCCGCGCGGGACGAGGAAGTTGCGCGCGAAGCCCGGGCGGACGCGGACGAGCTCGCCGCTCTTGCCCAGGTTCGGCATGTCCTCGGTGAGGACGACACGG
The DNA here is from genome assembly GCA_046351395.1 of Polyangiaceae bacterium. Taxonomy (GTDB): domain Bacteria; phylum Myxococcota_A; class Polyangia; order Polyangiales; family Polyangiaceae; genus CAYYKK01. The sequence continues at coordinate 80,458 of JAXLYP010000039.1, read as the reverse complement.
ATGTGCGTTGCCATGTTGAAACTCCGTCCTCTCTCTCAGGCGCCCAGCGTGAAGGGCAGGAGCGCGATGTTGCGCGCGCGCTTGATCGCGAGCGTCACCTTGCGCTGGTGCTTCGCGCAGTTGCCGCTGATGCGGCGGGGAACGACCTTGCCGCGCTCCGACACGAAGTACTTGAGCGCCTGGGGATCCTTGTAGTCGATGACGAGCACCTTGTCGGCGCAGTACCGGCAAACGCGCTTGCGACCCAGGCGGCGCCGACCGGGGGCGTCCGAGTTCAGGTCCGGCGTGCGGCCGAAGTCGTCGTCCATGTCCATGTTGTTGCCGCGGTAACCACCGCCGCCGCCACCACCCGGGGTGCGGCTCGAGTCACGGGGAGCGTCGTTCGTTCGAGTGTTCATGGATCAGCCCTCCTCGTCCTCGGCCGCGGCTTCCCCCGGCTCGCCCTCTTCACCGTCGCCCGGCTCCACGTCCGCGTGACGCGCGCCGCGCTCCGGCTCGATCAACCCGAGCTGACGCTCGCGCGAGTCATCGCGCTCGTCCTCGGTCGGCGGGAGCTCCACGCGCTCGAACTTCACGTCGTCTTGCGAGATCGTGAGGCCCTCGACCTCCACGTTGTTCCGTAGCAGGACCGTCTGGTACTTGAGCACGCCGTCCGCGAGGCGGAGCGTGCGCTCGACCTCACCCACGACCGCGCCGTCCCCGAGGTACTTCAGGTAGACGTAGATGCCGCGGCGGTGCTTCGCGATGTCGTACGCGAGGCGGCGGCGACCCCAGAGCTCCACCTTCGTGAGGCGGCCCTTCTCGCGGTCCACGACCTCGGATAGGCGGTTGCCGACCTTCTCGGCGCTCTCCGCGTCGATGTCGGGCCGCATGATGTAAATCGTCTCGTATTCACGCTGGCGCCCAGGCGCCGTGACCATTCTGCTCATTCGATGTTCCTCTTGGACGAGGCCCCCGATCGATGAAGCCGTCGGGAGCGAGGGGGTGGACCGAAAAGGTCAAGATGCTTGTCGAACCGCCTCGGAGAGCCTATTTCGGCTTCGAGAGCGATGCGTGCAGCTTGTTCGTGGCGGGTCCGACGCCGCGGGCGAGGACGTCTAGCACAGAATCCGCTGCGCGTTTCAAGATGTCGGGGAGAGCGATGCGCTCGTCGGAGCTGAACGCCTGAAGGACGAAGTCCGCGACCTCACCGCGGAACCCCGGCGGCGGCCGGCCGATCCCCACGCGGAGGCGCGCGAAGTCGTTCGTGCCGAGGCGCTCGATCAGAGAGCGCAGGCCGTTGTGGCCGGCGTGACCTCCGCCCTGCTTCAGCCGGATCTCGCCGAACGGGATGTCGAGCTCGTCGTGGATCGCGAGCACGTTCGCCGGCGCGACCTTGAAGAACGCGGCGGCGGGCTGGGCCGACTGACCCGAGAGGGTCATGAACGTCTGCGGCTTGAGGAGGACGCACTCGTCGCCCTGCTTCGGCGCCCCGCGCGTCCACTCGCCGCTGAACTTCGATCGGAACGCGTCCGCGCCGAGGCGCGACGCGAGCTCGTCCACGACCATGAACCCGGCGTTGTGCCGGTGGTTCGCGTACTCCTTGCCCGGGTTTCCGAGTCCGACGACGAGCCACATAGAGGGTGATGTTTCCGCGCCTGCGCACGCGGCGAGAAGAGAAAAAGAGACGCGGGAGCGCTACCGCTCCCGCGTCTCCGCCGAACCGCCGGCGACGGGGCGCGACTACTTCTTCTTCGCGTCCTTCGCGGGGCGGCCGCGGCCTTGGCGGCCGGCGCCCCGCGGCGGCCGCAGCGGGCGCCGCGGCCTTCGCGCCCGCTGCGGGGGCGGCCGCAGCGGCGGCGGCGGCATCCTCTTCCGCGCCCTTCTTGTCGGGCGCGGTGACGACGGCGATCGTCTGGTCGGGGAGAGCGTCACCGTCACGCCCTCGGGGAGCACCAGCTGCGCGGTCTTCATCGACTCGTTGAGGCCGAGCTCCGTGACGTCGAGCTCGAGGAGCGCCGGGATCTTCTGCGGGAGGCAGCGCACCGGAAGCGTGCGGTAGACCTGCCCGAGGATGCCGCCCGCGACGACGCCCTTGCACTTGCCCACGAGCTTCAGCGGGACCTGCACGTCGACGGGCTTGTCGAGCGCGATCTGGATGAAGTCGGCGTGGACGATCTCGCGCGACACGGGGTGATGCGCATACTGCTTCACCAGCACGGTCATCTTGTCCTTACCGTCGATCTGGAGCTCCATGACGGTGTTCCGTCCGAGCGGCCCCGCGAGCGCGGTCTTCAACTCCTTCGGCGAGACGGCAAGGGCGAGGGGCGTGAGCTCCTTGCCATATGCGATCGCCGGGCTCTTTCCCTCGCGGCGCAGCCGTCGCGAAGGGCCTTTCCCTGCCTCGTTGCGGCGGGAAGCGGTCAGCTTGATGATCTCTGCAGACATGTTGTTTGGGTCTCCCGAAAAGAGGGGCGTGGCTTCTATCAGAGAAGCGCGGAGCGGGAAAGGCAGCATTGCCGCGGCCGCGCTAACCGCGGGGATGGCGGCAAGGAGGGATGGCGGCAAGGATGTCGCCGACGAGTCCCGACGCCGGCCCCTCGAGCGAGCGCGCGCCCATGTCCCTCGGCGCCTGGCGAGCCGAGAACACCTCGCGCCGCTGAAGAAAGGCCGCTGAAAGAAAGAGAGAGAACCCGCTTGAGGCCCTACGACGTGTAGAAGCCGTCGAAATGTGCCCGAGCGTGCGCGCGAGATCCACGTGCGCGAACTAAGTCTCGCGGTGAAAGCGCGCCGCGTGTTACCGTTGCCGGCTATTCTGAGGCGCACTTTCGCGCCGCAAGCCTCACGACGAGTCGGACTTCGCTTCGCGCTTCATGGCTCGAAGCACAACCCCCTTCGCTCAACCTTCGAGAAAGCGGTTTTATGGGCAGCCACTCTTCCACGAAATGGATAGCGCTCGCGCTCTGCTTGGGCGGCCTTGGCCTGGTCGCGCAAGCCTGCAGCGTGGAGTCTCCCCCAGACGAGAAACTCGGCACTGCGTCCGACGCCGTCTTCCAAAACGGAGGCTTCGAGATGGGCGGACCGGGGATTTCCCCACCGAACTGGACGGTGCAGTCCTTCCAAAACTTCGGCATCACGGTGCAGACGCCCCAGACGCGTGCGGGACTGAACCTCACCAACGGCGGAACTGCGCTCACGACCCAAATCGCCGCCGTGAACCAGCCCGACGCCGACGTCGGCATGGCGGGGTCACTCCGTGTCTGTCGCTACGGCGCCCAATGCGCTCGCGTGAACTTCCACGGAAACAACCACAACGTGAACGCGCTCTCGCAGACGATGAACATCGCGGCGGGGGATGTCGATCCGGCGGACGGAAAGCCCCACGTCCGCTTCGTCGTGGCACCCGTGCTCGAGAACCCGGGCCACAACCCGGGCGAGCAGCCGTACTACATGGTGCAGCTCACGAACGTGACGACGAACACCCTGCTCTACTCGGACTTCAATCTGAGCGCTCAGCCCGGTGTCCCCTGGAAGATTGGTGCGAACGGTATCAACTACACCGATTGGCAGCTCGTCGACATCGCTCCCGCGGCGGGGCTCGCCGCGGGGGACCAAGTGCGGCTCGAGATCATTGCGGCGGGCTGCGCGTTTACCGCGCATTTCGGGCAGATCTACGTGGACGGCACGGGCACGTCGACCGTGCCTGGCCTGTTCGTTTCGGGCACCGCCCCCGCTCAGGTGAACGCTGGCCAGGACTTGCCGTACTCGGTCACCTATCAAAACGGCGGCATCGTGACGAACACGGGCGTGTTCGTGGACTTCACCACCCCCCCGGGGACGACGTTCAAGGGCCTCGGTGCGCTGCCCCCCGGCGTCACCTGCACGACCCCAGCGGTGGGCGCGACAGGGACGATCGTCTGCAACATCGGCTCGCTTGCCCCCGGCGCGTTCGGGGTGCTCCCGATCACTGTCAACGTGAACGCCGCGACCACCGGGATCATCGTCCAAGGCAACTACGACATCCGATCCACGCAGGAGTCGCCGCTCCTCGGTAGCCACATCAACACCATCGTCGGCTGCACGTTGGACAACGACTGCTTGTCGGGCAACTGGTGCAACATCACCGCGAAGCAGTGCCAGCCCACGCTTCCGAACGGGACCAACGTCCCCACCGACGCCCCGCACATGAACCCGACGCTCAACGGGCTCTGCACCGCCAGCGCGGGGAACCTGACGTGCACGAGCAAAGTGTGCGACTCCGGCGACAACAAGTGTGGCTTCCTCAACAACACGGGACCGTGCACGGTCGCGAACCAAGCGGTCGTGTGCCGGTCGCTCGTGTGTGACGCGAACGACTCGAAGTGCGGCTACGCGGACGGCGACGGCCCGTGCACGATGGCGAACGGCGGCGTCGTGTGTCGTTCCCAGAGCTGCAGCGTGAACGGCCTCTGCAAGCCGCAAAACGGCTGCAACGTGGACGCGGACTGCACCGGCGGCAACTGGTGCAACATCGGCGCTCACACGTGTACGCCGAAGCTCCCGAACGGGACGAACATCCCGACCGATCCGCCGCACACCGGCCCGACGCTCAATGGCACCTGCACGATGCAGGCGGGCGTGCTCGTGTGCCAGAGCGCGGTCTGCGACACCGCGGACAACAAGTGCGGCTTCCTGAACGGCGACGGGCCGTGCACGCTCGCGAACCAGGGCGTCGTCTGCCGCTCCCAGGTGTGTGACGTGAACGACCTGAAGTGCGGCTACCGCGACGGGGACGGCCCCTGCACGATGGCGAACGGCGCCGTGGTGTGCCGCTCGCAGAGCTGCAGCGCGAACGGCCTCTGCAAGCCGCTCGGGGGCTGCAACGTGGACGCGGACTGCTCCGGTGGCAACTGGTGCAACGAGTCGATGCACGCCTGCACGCCGAAGGTCCCGAACGGCACGCCGATCCCGAACGATCCACCTCACATGGGTCCGACGGTGAACGGGACGTGCACCGCGGCCGCGGCCGCCCTCGTCTGCGCGAGCGGCGTGTGCGATCCGGGTACGAACGAGTGCGGCTTCGAGAACGGCACGGGGCCGTGCGATCCCGGCAACGAGGACGTCGTCTGCCAGTCGCAGTCCTGCAGCGTCAACGGGACCTGCAAGGATCCCAACGGCTGCAACGTCGACGGCGACTGCAACGCCGACAGCTGGTGCAACATCTCGATGCACGCGTGCACGCCGAAGATCCCGAACGGAACGCCGATCCCGAAGGACCCGCCGCACATGAGCCCCACGGTCGACGGGAACTGCACGGCCGAGGCGGCGCTCGTCGTGTGCGCGAGCGGCGTGTGCGATCCGGGCACCGACGAGTGCGGCTTCGAGAACGGAACGGGGCCGTGCGACCCCGGCAACGAGGTCGTCGTCTGCCAGTCGCAGTCCTGCAGCGTCGACGGGACGTGCAAGGACCCGAACGGGTGCAACGTCGACGCGGACTGCAGCGGCGGCGACTGGTGCAACATCTCGAAGCACGAGTGCACGAAGAAGCTCCCGAACTCGACGCCGGTCCCGACCGATCCGCCGCACACGAACCCGACGCTGGACGGCAACTGCACCGTCGACGCGGGCACGCTCACCTGCGAGAGCGGCGTGTGCGACACCTCGGACGACGAGTGCGGCTACGCGAACGGCCACGGACCGTGCGACAGCACGACGGGCAAGATTGTGTGCAGGTCGAAGCTCTGCGGGACGATGGGGGTCAACAACGGCCTCTGCGTCGAGTGCCTGGGCGACTCGGACTGCCAAGGGAGCAAGTGCAACACCCAAACGAACACGTGCGGTGAGGAGTGCACGACGGACGCGGACTGCGGCGGTCCGACGTCGGGCAAGGTCTGCGACGACATGAGCGCGTCGAAGACCTGCATCGACGGTTGCCGCGGGACGGGCGGGAACGGCTGCCCGAGCGGCGACGTCTGCACCTCGACGGACGCGACCATCGGGCAGTGCGTGATGGAGATGACGACGTCCACCGGCTCGTCGTCGTCCACGACGGGCGCGGGCGGTGGTGAGGCGTTCGTGCAGGGGCACGGCGTCTTTGGGTGCTCCGTCGAGGCGGGCGACGTGTCGTCCTCCTCGCCGTGGCTCGGCGCCGCCGCGCTCGCCGCGCTCACGGCGCTCCGGCGCCGGAGCGAGAAGAAGAACCGCGCCGCCTGAGGCGCGCGTGAACACCGAGCCGTCCGCGCGGTGAGCGCGCGGGCACCGCGGTGAAAAGAGGCCGGGAGCGATCCCGGCCTCGCCTTTTTCGAAGCGGCGAGTGCTCTGGTTAGGGCGCGTCCGGAAATAAGTGGCTGCACCGGGGGCGACGATGCGCCCCGCGGCCAAGGCGCGACGACGAGGAATAGTGGGGCCAATTTGAGGAGGAGTAACGCCGGCCGCGGGGATGCAGCGTCGGCCGAATGCGCCAGTTATTTCCGGACGCGCCCGAGCCGGTAGCGGACGACGGAACCCGCGGCGAGATCGTGGAGCGCGCGCTTGTCGCGCCGGACGACGGCGACGAGGAAGCCCGCCGCGTACACGATCGAGAGCGCGAGGTTGCTGATGACGAGCGGGATCACCAGGCGCTTCGCGCCCTCGAAGCCCGAGAGCGACGTCACGGCGTCGCGCAGCTCCGCGGCGCTCTCCGTCGAGAGGATCCAGATCGCCATGAGGATCGGGAACCAGAACTTCACCGCGGTCCTCAGGAACGCGCGCGGCGCGCCGAGGCGCGTCCCGTCCGGTCGCACGACCTCGAGGCGGAGCAAGTACTTGCCGACGGTCTTTTGGAGGAGGCCGTGGCCGAGCGACATGTAGAGGAGGAACACCCCGAGCCCGATCATCCGGAAGAGGCCGATGAGCACGCTCCCGAGCACGACGTCGATGAGGAGCGCCGCGCCGCGCGCCCAGAACCCCGCGTACTCGACCGGCCTCGGAGCGGCGGCCTCGAGCGCGGCGATGAGCTCCGCGTAGGACGCGTAGCGCTCCTCGCGCTTCTTCTTCATCAGCCGCTCGATGATGCGGACGAGGGGGAGCGGGACGTGGGGAGCGCGCGCCGCGAGCGAGGGAGGCTCCGCGTTCATGTGCTGCGCGATCAGCTGGACCGCGTTCGAGCCCTTGAACGGCGCGTCGCCCGCGACGAGGTGGTAGAACGTGCAGCCGAGCGCGTACATGTCCGCGCGGAGATCCAGCGGCTGCGCGAGCCCCTGCTCGGGCGCCATGTAGTGGGGCGTGCCCATGATGACTCCGCCCCGCGTGAGGCCCTGCTTCGGATCGCTCGGCTTCGCGAGGCCGAAGTCGGCGACCTTCACGTGCCCGGCCTTCGAGACGAGGAGGTTCCCCGGCTTGATGTCTCGATGGATGATCCCCGCGCGCGACGCGTCCGCGAGGCCGCGCGCGACGTCGATCAGGATCGTCCGCGCGCGCTCGGGGTCGAGCTTCTCGTCGCGCTCGAGCGGACCCTCGAGTGACTCGCCGTCGATGAACTCCATCGCGAAATAGAGCGCGCCCACCGCGGTGGGCGAGCGGGGGCGCTCGGTCGGGTCCGCGTCGTCGTCCGGGCTGCGCGCGGGCACGTACCCGATGAAGTAGATCTGGACCACGTACGGCGAATTGACGCGCGCCTGCGCGCGCGCTTCGCGGACGAAGCGCTCGCGCGCATCGATCTTCGCGGCCATGTCCTCCCGCAGGATCTTGAGCGCGACCGTGCGGTCGAGCGACGTGTCCTTCGCGAGGTACACCGTGCCCATCCCGCCCCAGCCGAGCTCGCGGCCCAGCGTGAAGTGATCGATCGACCACCCCATGGTTCGCCGCTCCCCGCCCGGGCGCTCGACGCGCGACCGCGCAGGCTGCTTCACGTCCACTTCGGTCGGAGCGCCACTGTCGACGGGCATGGGTCGTCTGGTCGTAACAAGTCTTGGACCATGCGCGCTACGCGGAGCCGGCCACGCACCGCGTCAGAGGCGAGACCGTCGACGACGCGTTCGAGCCCGTGGCTGAGGGCGGAGAGCTGGAGTAGAAGGCACCTATGGCCGTCGCGCTGTCGTTCGAAAAGCCCATCGCGGAGCTCTACGATCACCTTCGAGAGCTCCGTCAGAACGTCGCGCGCGAGCCGGGACTCTCCGCCGAGATCGCGAGCCTCGAGGAGCGGGTCGAGGCGCTCTCCAAGGAGCTCTTCAAGGATCTCACCCCGATCCAGAAGGTGCAGCTCTCGCGGCACCCGAACCGACCGTACACGCTCGACTACACGAAGCGCTTCATCACCGACTTCGTCGAGCTGCGCGGGGATCGCCGCTTCGGTGACGACGCGGCGATCGTCGCGGGCCTCGGGCGCTTCCAGGGCCGCAGCGTCGCCGTCGTAGGGCATCAGAAGGGCCGCGGAACGAAGGAGAACATGCGCCGCAACTTCGGCATGCCGCACCCCGAGGGCTACCGGAAGGCCATCCGCGTCTACGAGCTCGCGGATCGGTTCCGCATGCCGATCCTCACGTTCATCGACACGCCCGGCGCGTATCCCGGCATCGGCGCCGAGGAGCGCGGACAGAGCGAGGCGATCGGGGCCGCGCTCGCGACGCTCGCGCGCGTCACGGTCCCCGTCGTGGCGACGATCATCGGTGAGGGCGGATCCGGGGGCGCGCTCGCGCTCGGCGTCGCGAACCGCGTCCTCGTGCTGGAGTACGGCTGCTACTCCGTGATCAGCCCGGAGGGCTGCGCGGCGATCCTCTGGAAGGACGGGACGCGCGCCGAGGAGGCGGCGAACCAGCTCAAGATCACGGCGCCCGATCTCCTGTCCCTCAAGGTCGTCGACGAGATCGTCGCCGAGCCCGCGGGAGGAGCGCACCAAGACGCGGACGCCGCAGCGCGCAGCATCGAGGGCGCGATCGCGCGCCACCTCGCCGCGCTCGGCGCGCTCTCGCCGGAGGCGATCGCGAACGATCGGTACGCGCGGTTCCGCGCGCTCGGCGCGCTCGCCGAAGCCTCCGCGTGATGAGCGCGCCCGAGGCGCCGGATCTCCTCGCGGCGCTGGCGGTCGCCATCCGAGAGGTCGGGCGGGACGCCTTCCTCACGCGCCCGATCGTCGAGCCGACCCCGAAGTTCTTTCCCTCGGCGTGGCGACCCGACGAGCGCGGGGTCGAGGCGCTGCTCCGCACCCTCGTCGGCCACGCGCACATGGACGTCGAGGTCGTCGCGTCGACGGATCGCGAGGAGCTCGGCGAGACGGACGACGACCCCGCGCTCTCGTTCCACCCGGGCGGGAAGATCTGGCTCTCCGCGCTCGAAGACCGCGTCGCGCTCTTCGGCGTCGACCTCGTGGACATCGAGGACGCCGCGGGCTCCGCCAGCCACGAGCTCGCGCACGCGTTCCGCCTCCTGCGCCACTCGGGCGCGGCGCGGCGATCGCCCTATCGGCGCGGGCAGGCAGCGCTCGACCCGACGACGCGCGCCGCGATCGCCTCGGACGAGGCGCGCGCGCAGGCGGTCGAGGTCGCGCTCGGCTTCGGCGTCCTCGCGCTGAACCACTCGCTCGTCCGGCAGAGCACTGAGATCGCGCCTGTCTTCGGGAAGCCCCAGCCCATGATCGGCGCGGGGTTCTCGTTCCTCGGTGGCGCGCGCATCATGCGACCGAGGCCGGGCCACGTCTCCCCCGAGGGGGTCGCTCTCCTCTTCGCGTGTCAGATCCTCGCGCGCGCGCTCGGCGACGACGAGGTCGCCCGCGTCACCTCGGGGCTGTTCCCGGATCAGAAGCAGCTGCTCTCCGCGGAGCTCGAGCGCGCGCGGTCACGGCGCGACTCCATCCTCCTCGCCCTCGGGCTGTGACGGTGGCGCCTCGTCGCTCGTGAGCTCCGAGCGGAGATAGACGTCGAAGTCCCCGATCGTGGTCGCGCGCTCGTAGCGGTTCCAGAGGAGCTCCTGCAGCTCTCGGAAGCCGTAGAGGCTCCCCGCGGAGTCGTAGTTGTCGCCCGTCACGTCCGGGAAGACGTCCCGATGCTCGACGACGATCGCGGCGGGCTTCGCCGCGTCGAGCTCGGGCATGAGCTTCTTCTGCATCTCGACCTTCGACCACGTCGCCCGCTGGGGGACGTCGTAGATGTAGCGAGAGGCGATCGGGCGATCCGCCAGATCGTAGATCACGCACTCGAAGCCCCACACGAAGATCGTGTCCGACGGCTTCGTGTGCGCCTTCACCCACTCCGCGACGGCTCGGTTCTCGCGCGCGTCCACGTCCGCCACGCTCGCGAGCTCGTCGCGCGCGTCCACGTTCATCGGTCCTTTGACGAAGAGGTCGAACCGGCGTTTGCTCCGATCCGTGAACGTCTCGAGGTTCGGGACGGGGGCGTGGAACGAAGCGGCGATCCCGAACGCGACGACCGTCGGGACGAGCCAGAGAGGCCCGCGCTTCGCGGCTCCCTCGTAGATCCGCGTGACGCCCACCGCGCCGACGAGCGCGGTGAGCGGGAACGTCGCTCCCCAGTGGTACGGGAAGAATTTGCCCTGCATCACGACGCCCGCGATGTGGACGCCGATCAGCGCGACGGCCGTGAGCAGGAGCCAGCGATCGGACGGCTTCGGCCGGACGATCAGCGTGGCGACGAGGCCCGCGAGGAGCGCGCTCGAGTAGCCCGTGAGCCACTGCGTGATCCCGAACCACGCCATCGGGTAGAAGCTCCGGCCCTCCCAGCTGAGCTTCGTGTAGAACGGCGTGAACACGAAGAGCACGTCGTGGAGATCCCCGAGCGCGCCCTTCGCCTTGAACCAAAGGAGCACGAGCGCGATGGGGAGCGCGCCGCCGAGCGCGATCGCACCGATCGGCTTCGCGGCCTCGAGCGCCGTCGCGCGGAGCGGTGCGGCTCGGTCGCGGTGGGACCAGACATGGGCCGCCGCGGCGACCGCGACCACCGCGCCGCCGCCCGCGAGCGGGGGCTTCATGAGACCCGCGAGGCCGAAGAGCGCGCCCGCGCCCACGAACGCGCCGAGCCTGAGCCACTTCGAGGGCGGCTCTCTGCGTAGGCCGTTCGAGCCGAAACCGAGGCCCACGCTCGTGAGCACGAGGCCGAGGATCGTCAGCGTGCCGCCGAACGTCTCGGGTTGGCCCGTGTGCCAGAAGTCGAGCTGCGCGTGGACCTGGGACGCGAGCCCCGCGGCGACGAAGCCGATCTTCGCGTCCCCGAGGTGCGACTTCGCGAGGCGCACGAGGCCCGCCGCGGTGCCGATCATGCTGATCGCCTCGAGCACGCGGATCCCGAACTGCGCGCCCCCGAAGAGAGCGCGCGCGACCGCGTACACCATGAAGATGCCCGGCGGCTTGAAGTCGAACGCGTCGCGGTAAGGCATCTTGCCGTGAACGAGCTCGCGGGCGACCAGCGCGTAGATCGCTTGATCGCGGCCGTAGTCGAACGTGAGCACCAAGCCGATCGACAAGGCGATCACCGCGACGCACGCGGGGACGAGCGCGACGTCCGCGGCGCGCGCGAACGTCCACGCGCGTGGCATCGCGCCTCGCTGGCCGTCCGTTTCTCGGAGCGGTGCGTCAGACGGAGGGGCTCCGGGGTCCCCGCTGGCTTGGGAGCTCACGGCCGCCTCATACTCGTTCGAAGGCATGACAGGAAGCTGACAGGACGAGCTCGAGCGGGATGACTAGCGTCCCCTTCGTGCGCATCGCAGTCGTGGTCAACGCGAGTTCGCGGCGTGGGAGCGGTCGAGTCGCGGAGCTCGCGCGACGTTGGCTCCCGAGCGCGACGATCCTCCTCTCCCACACGCTCGACGAGCTGGACGCGTTCGCGCGCGAGCTCGTGGCGCGCCCGCCCGACCTCGTGCTCGCCGCCGGTGGGGACGGGACGGCGATCGGGATCGTCAACGCGATCCGGCGCGCCGAGCGCGTGCTCTACCCCGCGCGCGCGAGCGGGCGCGGGCGCCGGCCCCTCGGCCCGGTGATCGCCGCGCTGAAGCTCGGCACGGGGAACGCGTGGGCACGAGGGCTCGGCGCACCCGACACGGCGCGCGCGCTCGAGCTGATCGCGGAGCTCGATCGGAACGGAGAGCGCCCGCCGATCAAGCGGTTCGATTTGGTGGAGGTCGAGGGCAAGCTCGCGCACTTCACGGGCACGGGGTGGGACGCGGAGATCATCAGCGACTTCCACGCGCAGAAGAGCGCTCCGTCCTTCCTCTCGGACACGCGCAAGCGCGGGCTCGCCGGGTACTTGAACGGGATGTTCACCCGCACGGTGCCGCGCAACATCAAGAACGGGCAGGCGCGCGTGCGCATCACGAACCTCGGAAGCGACGCGATGACGGTCAGCAAGGACAAGCTCCCCGTGTCGCTCGGCGCGCCCGCAGGCGCGGTCCTCTACGAAGGCCCCAGCAGCGTCTGCGGCATCGGCACCTCGCCGCAGTGGGGATACGGGTTCGTCGCGTTCCCGTTCGCGGGCCTCGTCGAGGGGCGCTTCAACCTCCGCAACTACGGCGGGGGCGCGATCGAGGCGCTCCTCCACAGCCCCTGGCTCTGGGCGGGATCGCACCCGCTCACGAAGATGGACTGCTGGCTCCTCGACAAGGTGCGCCTCGAGTTTTCTCGCAAGGTGCCCTTCCAGCTCGGCGGAGATCTCCTCGGAGATCGGGACGTGGTCGAGTACTCCATCGCCGACGAGTACGTGCACCTCGTGCATTGGTCGGCCCTGCGGGATGGCGTGCGGCTCCTCGCTCCCTCGAAGCCGCGCGCGACCTCGTTCCAGAGCGAACCCGCGCTCGCCTGAGGCGCGCCGTTCGCTACCCTCATGGGGTGTCGACGCGATTCGCGCTGATCTCGAGCGGCCTCGTCGCGCTGCTCGTCGGCGCGTGCTGCTCCGAGACGGAGGAGACGCGCTGTTTTCCGTGGCCGAGCGAGGCGGAGTGCCCGACGCGCGCGGAGGCCGAGGCGGATCCGCTGAAGGACGTCGACGAGGTCACGAGCGACGCGACGTACTGGCCGGCGCACGCGTACGACGTCGACGGCACGCGGGTCACCGTTGCGGCCGAGTGTTGCTACGAGGTGATCGTCACGCGATGCACGCTCTAGGTCGGCGAGCGCCGTGCGCGCGTACCATGAGCGCCCTCGCGGCCTGCGCCTGCGCGGGAGCATCGCTCGTCCTTGGGTTCGCGCTCGCGCCCGCGCGCGCCCTCGCGCAGGAGGAGACGAAGCTCGGGTGGCAGCTCTTCATCGGGGGCGGCGCGCGGCTCGGCGCGACGCAGCGCTCGACGAACCTCGCCCTCACGTCGGGGCGCTGGTCCGCCTTGCCCGGCGCGGTCGGCGAGGGGCAGGGCGGGTTCGGCGTCACGATCTACGACGTGACGCTCGACCTGCATTTTCAGGGGAGCGGATACTCCCTCGCGGGGCCGGGGGCGCGCGAGGACGCGCTCTCGGTGTCGAGCACCGCGATCGGCGTCGAGCTCGGCTACCGGGGCCGGGCTGGGCGGTTCGTCACCTTGAACCCGTTCGTCGGGATCGGGACGACGGACACCTCGCTCTGCTTCTTCGGCGTCCCCTCGGAAGACTCCGACCCGACGCGCCCGCCGTTCCAGCAGGTCCTCTCGAACCCGGGCCGCGGGACGTGTCTCGAGTCGTCCGACGTCGCGCTCGATCTCGGGGTGAGCGCGCTCGCGAGCGTCCCGTTCGCGCTGGGCGCGACGGCGCGCGGGGAGCGCATCATGGGCCACCTCGGGCTCGGCCCGCGCTTCGTCTTCACCCTGCCGCTCACGTTCACGCGCGAATGGAGCGCGACGGGGCGCGCGGATGCGCCCATCGCGCTGCCGCCGTTCGAGGGGCCCGTAGCGCCGCTCGGGGGCGCGTACGTCGGCGTGGACGTCGTGTTCCGAGGTGGGCTCGAGGACGTGCCGCGCTGACGTTCTTTCGCCGAGGGCCGAGCGCGTGTAGGGTCGAGTTCGCGATGCGATCTCCCTTGTTTGTAGGGCTCTTCGGCGTTTTCGTGGCGGCCGTCGCCGGGTGCGGGAGCGCGTCCTCGGAGGGGGCCGAGGCGCCGAGCCAGCCCGCGACGAGCGCGTCGAGCGTGACGACGACGGGCCCGAAGCGCGTCGCGCTCACGCGAAAGGTGGTGGACGACAACGAGCTCACGATCGACGACGTCGCGGAGCTCCAGCTCTACCTCCATGGGCGCATCGTGCTTCGGCGCGAGGCGAGCGCGAGCGCCACCGAGGTCACGCGGCAGCACACGCTCCGCATGCTCGACGGGCGGGCGTACGACGAGGTCTTCGTCGACACCGGCACGCCGGGAATCGTCGCGCTCTCGAAGGCGACCATCGGCCCCATCACGGGCGAGGGCGCAGAGCTCCACGTGAACTTCGACCCCGACCACCCGGAGGAGGGCTTCGTCTTCGAGCCGGGATCGGACGGGCGCTTCCGCATGAAGACCGAGATCGATCGCCGCGGCGGATCGATCGACACCCGGCGCGAGGCGCGCCGGCACGAGACCGCCAAGTACGAGGGCGAGGAGTACACCGTCGTGGAGGGCTCGTACGCGTACATCGAGATCGACGCCGAGAAGCTCCACGCGCTCCTCATGCACCAGCGAAGGCTCCCCGGCGTGCTCTTGCCCGAGGCCGCGCCGGACGCGAGCGGCGCGCCCCCCGCGGCGTCGACGGTGGTCGCTCCTCCATCGCCGTCCCACTGAGTCCGCTGCCATGTCGCCGGTGGGGGGCGCGGACTGACGCTCGCTCTCCCGGTGACTGCGCGCGCGCGTGACTACGGGTGGGTCGCGACGCGACTCAGGAGATCGCGTCGCGCACGGAGCGCTCGACGATGTCGAGGAGCTCGTCGAGATCCGCGAGGGGAATGTTGAGCGGCGGCGCGACATACACCACGTCCCCGAGCGGGCGAAGGTAGGCCCCGCGCCTCCGCGCCGCGGCTTGCACGCGCTGGCCGATCTCGCCGAGGTAGGACGCGTCCGGCGCGAGATCGATCGCGCCGATCATCCCAAGCGATCGCGCGTCGCGCGCGACGGTCGGGTGGGCGGCCTGGATTCGTTCGAACGCGGCCGCGATGCGCGCGCTCCGCTCGGCGACGCCCTCGAGCACGCGCTCCTCCTCGTAGACGTCCAGCACGGCGAGCGCCACCGCGCACCCGAGCGGGTGCCCCGCGTACGAGTGCCCGTAGAAGAACGCGCGCGCGGGGTCGCCGAGGAACGCGTCGAACACGCGCTTCGACGCGAGCGTCGCGGCCATCGGCAGGATCCCTCCCGAGAACCCCTTCGCGGTGCAGAGGATGTCGGGCGAGACGCCGGCCTGATCGCAGGCCCAGAACGACCCCGTCCGACCATAGCCGGTGAACACCTCGTCCGCGACGAAGAGGACGTCCAGCTCGCGGGCTCGCGCCCGAAGCGCGGTGAGGTAGCCCGGGTCGTACATGCGCATGCCGTCCGCGCCCTGCACGAGGGGTTCGACGACGATCGCCGCGATCGTCGCGTGCTCCCGCTCGAGGAGCGCGAGCGCCGCGTCGAGCGCGCGCGGATCGCGAGCGGGGGAGGGGACGTGGACGCACTCCATGACGACACGCGCATAGGGGCGGCGGAACACGTCGATCCCGAGGAGGCTCGTCACGCCCACCGTCTCGCCGTGGAACGCGCCGCCGAGCGCGACGAACCGCGTCTTCTCGGGCTTGCCTTCGTTGTGGAAGAGCTTCACCGCCATCTTGATCGCGGCCTCGAGCGCGGTGGATCCATCGTCGCTGAAGAAGACGTGATCGAGGCCCGCGGGCGCGCGCGCCGCGAGGCGCGCCGCGAGCGTCGCCGCGCCCTCGTGCGTGACGCCCGCGAGCGCGACGTGACAGAGGCGCTCGCTCTGCGCGCGGAGCGCGCTCACGAGCCGCGGGTGACCGTGCCCGAGGAGCGCGACCCACCAGCTCGAGTTCGCGTCGATGTAGCTCTTGCCGTCCGCGTCGTACAGGCGGGCGCCGGCGGCGCGCGCGACGACGAGCGGATCCGTCTCGTCGATGTAGCGCCGCATGGGCGTGTACGGGTGCCAGACGTGGGCCTTGTCGAGCGCGACGATCTCAGCGCGATCCATGGTCGCTCTCGTAGTCCATGCGACGACCGGCGAGGAGCGCTCTCGGTGCTCTAGACTGGGGTCGACGTGACGCCCAGCGAACCGGACTCGGAGCTCGATTGCCTCGCTTGCGGCGCGTGCTGCCGCACCGGGCACGACGGGCGCATCCTGATCCCCGCCGAGGATCTCGCGCGGTGGCGGCGCATCGGTCGGCCGGATCTCGCCGAGGCGATCCAGCCCGGGCACTTCGGAGAGGTCGCGTTCGCGACGCGCGACGATGGCTCCTGCGTTCATCTCGGGACCTCGACGAGCCCCAACGCGTGCGCGATCTACGCCGATCGCGGGACGACCTGTCGCGAGTTCGAGCGAGGCAGCTGGCAGTGCCTCGAGTTCCGACGGACCGCTGGCCTCGCGCGGCCCGGATAGCGCGTCGGTCGAGCTCGTCGGGCGAGCTCGACCGTTCGCGGGCTGGACGCGCGAGCTCGACAGGACCGCGCGCGCGCTCCAGCTCGACAGCAAAAAGAGCTCACTCGAGCTCGGAAAGAGAGGGCGCGCGCGCGTCGTGCGAGCTAGAAATGGCGTCCGTCGCGACGCCCGTGGGTTCACCGGGCCGACGCCGACGGCAGGGTGAGGCGCATGGAACCGACGAAGGGCTCGCGTGGAACGGGTGTGTCGAGGACTCTCATTCGAAAGCGCGCTTGGGTCGCGCTCGCCGCGTGTATCGGCGTCGTGGCCGCGGCGGTGATCGTCGCGCTCGCGCGCCGATCGACCCCGGCGGAGGTCGGCTACACCGAGCTCGTCCAGATCGCGGAGTCGCGCCCCGTCGCGGCGGTCCATGTCGATCGGTCGCGCGTGGAGCTCCGCCTCGCGGACGGCGCGTCCGTCGTCGGCGTGGTCGCGGACGAGCTCGCGCGGCACGACCTCGTCGGTCGCTTCGCCGCCGCCAAGGTGCCGCTGGATTTCGAGCCGGGCGCGGAAGGGACGTCGATCCTCGAGAGCCTCGCGCCAGTGCTCGCGCTCGGCGTCCTCGCCGGCGCGTTCTTCGTCGCGCACAGGAAGCGCACCCAGGGCCACTTCGATCGCGCGGAGAGCGCGACCGACACCAAGTTTCGGGACGTGGCGGGCATGGACGAGGTGAAGGCCGCGCTCGAGGAGACCGTCGAGCTCCTCAAGGATCCGCGGCGCTTCGGTCGCCTCGGCGGCAAGGCGCCTCGCGGGGTGCTCCTCTCCGGCGAGCCAGGGACGGGCAAGACGCTCCTCGCGCGAGCGGTCGCGAACGAGGCGGGGGTGCCGTTCCTCACGTGCGCAGGGTCGAGCTTCCAGGAGATGTACGTGGGCGTCGGCGCGGCGCGCGTGAGGAGCCTCTTCAAGGAGGCGCGGCGCCTCGCGCCGTGCATCGTGTTCATCGACGAGATCGACGCCGTCGGCCGCGCGCGCGGGAAGGGTGCGGACAGCGCGTCGAGCGAGCGTGACCAGACGATCAACCAACTCCTCGTGGAGATGGACGGGTTCGATCCATCGAGCGGGATCGTCGTCATCGCGTCCACGAACCGGCCGGACGTGCTGGACCCGGCCATCCTCCGGCCAGGCCGCTTCGATCGCCAGATCCACGTCCCGCTGCCGGACGCGCGCGGGAGGAAGGCGATCCTCGACGTACACGCGCGCCCGATCGACCTGCACCACGAGGTGGACCTCGCGCACGTCGCGCGGCAGACGCCTGGCTTCAGCGGCGCCGAGCTCGCGAACCTGTTGAACGAAGCCGCGATCCTCGCCGCCCGCTCGGACGCGTCCGCGGTCGAGCGCGATCACATCGAGCGCGCCCGGGAGAACGTCCTCATGGGGGCGGAGCGCAAAGGGTTCGTGTTCGACACGGCCGAGCGTCACGCGACCGCGGTGCACGAGGCGGGGCACGTCGCGGTCGGCATGTCCGCGCCGAACGCGGATCCCGTGCACCGCGTCTCCATCCTCCCGCGCGGCCGCGCGCTCGGCGTGACCGCATCCCTCCCCGAGAAGGATCGCGTGATGTACACGAAGGAGTACCTCGAGGATCAGATCTGCATGCTCCTCGGCGGCCGCGCCGCGGAGATCGCGATCCTCGGGACGATGACGGCGGGCGCGAGCGACGACATCGAGCGCGCGACGAACATCGCGCGGAAGATGGTCGCGGAGCTCGGCCTGAGCGACGTGGGCCCGATCTGCCTCAGGCGGGACGCGGAGCTCCCACACAGCGAGAAGCTCCTCGACGCGGTCGAGGAGACGACGCGCAGGATCCTGTCCGTCCAGCTCGAGCGCGCGCGCGCGATCGTCGAGCACCGGCGAGCCGAGATCCACGATCTCGTCGCCGCGCTCCTCGAGCGTGACACGCTCGATCAAACGGAGATTCAGCGCTGCTTCTCGCGCGATCCGAAGGCCGCGGCAGGCTGACGCCACAGGCCGAGGCATTTCGCCATGATCGAGGGCTGATCCGCGCGGGTGTAGGAGAGGTGGCGCGGTCTCTGCTTCTCGAGCAAGCATGTCTCAAACGAAGAAGCCTCTGCGGATCGCTCACGTCCTCGAATCCTTCGCGATTGGAGGCGGCGAGCGGGTCGCGTTGGACATCGCTGCGCAGCAAGTTCGGGCGGGGCACACGGTGTGGGCGGTCTCGCTGAGCGCGGGGCCTGGCGCGCTCGAGCGCGAGTTCGTCGCCCGGGGTGTGCAGACCGCCACGATCCCCAAGGCGCGCGGCGTCGATCCGCTCCTCGTCGGGCGGCTGCTCGTCTGGTTCTTCGGCCACGGCATCGACGTCGTGCACGCGCACAACCCGCTCGCGCGCATCTACGCGAGCCCGGCGGCCGGCATCGTCGGCGCGCCGTTCGTCGCCACGATGCACGGCGAGGCGCCGGACCGATCGCGGCGCATGTGGCTGCGTCGCGTCGCCGCGCGCCTCGCGGACGCGTTCGTGATCGTCTCCCCCGGCCTCGAGGAGGCCGCGCGGGACGGCGAGTCCGCGCCTCCCGCGCGGATCAAGCTCATCGAGAACGGCGTCGACGCGGAGCGGTTCCACGGGGACGTGGACGATCGCGCGGCCGTCCGTGCGGAGCTCGGGATCGGCGAGGACGAATGGGTCATCGGCACGGCGGCGCGCCTCGCTCCCGAGAAGCACCAGTCGCTCCTGCTCCGCTCGGCCGCTCCGCTCCTTCGCGAAGGGGCCCGGCTCGTCATCGCGGGCGACGGCCCCGAGCGGGCCTCGCTCGAAGCGCTCGCGACCGAGCTCGGCGTCACCGATCGCGTGATGTTCCTCGGCATGGTCGCGGACGTCCCGCGCTTCCTCCGCGCGCTGGACGTCTTCGCGCTGTCGTCCAAGCGAGAAGGCCTGCCCGTCTCCGTGCTCGAGGCGATGGCGACGAGCGTGCCGGTCGTCGCGACCGCCGTGGGCGGTGTCCCTACGGCGATCGACGACGGAGAGACGGGGATCCTCGTGCCCGCGGGCGATCCGGACGCGCTCCAGTCGGCCCTCGAGCTCCTGTTCCACGACCACGACATCGCTCGCGCGATGGGCGCGCGCGGGCGCGAGGTCGCGGTCGAGCGGTTCTCGCTCCAGCGCATGCGCGACGAGTACGAGCACCTCTACGAGGATCTGCTCGCCGCCTGACGAGCCCGAACGGTCGCGCGAGGTTGCCGTGTAGCATCGCGCGACCGTGGCTCGCCTCCTCGCGCTCGTCTCGCTCCTCGCCGCGATCGCCTCCGCGGGATGCTCGACCGTAGGGCGCCTCGTTCCCTACAGCCCTGCGCTCGTGAGCCCGACGGTGAAGGTCATCGAGCTCGGTGGCCTCTACAACGTGACGCTGCTGATCGGCGCGAAGCCGGTCCTCGTCGACACGGGGCCTCCTGAGGCGTTCGACGATCTCGTGAAGGCCCTCGCGGCCGAGGGGATCGAGGCGAGGTCGCTCGCCCTCGTCGTCCTCACGCACGGCCACAGCGATCACGCGGGCGGCGCCGCGAGGCTCCAAGCGCTCGGCGTCCCGGTGTTCGCGCACGAGGGCGATCTGCCGTACCTCGAGAGCGGGGATCACGACCAGCTCTTCGCGACGAACTTCGAGGCGGTGTTCGCGCAGCCGTTCATCTCGCCGAAGTATCCGAAGCTCGTCCCGGACGTCGTGATGCGCGGCACCGCGCCGCTCAGCCTCGAGCCCTACGGTCTCGATGCCGAGGTGGTCTGGGCGGGTGGGCACACGCCGGGCTCGATCGTCGTCCACGCGTCGAACGGCGCGGTGGTGCTCGGTGATCTCATCCGCGGCGGCTGGCTCGGGGGCCTGGTCGGCCGGAACGCCCCCGCGACGCACCTCTACCACGCGTGGCCCGTCGAGGAAGGGAAGGCGCAGGCAGAGGGTTTCGCCCGCCGCGTCGCCCGCTGCGAGGACGTGAAGGTCGCGTTCGTCGGGCACGGCGGTCCGATCCCGATCGAAGCGTTGCGGAGCTGGGCGGGGGACGACCCCGACGCGGGCTCCTGCCCGTGGTGATCAAGGGGGCGACGGGTACTTGCGGTGGACGAAGCAGAGGCCCTCGCCCCCGTTGAGGTGGCCCTGCGTACTCTGCACGTAGTCCACGAAGTCCCGCACGTCGCGGAGCGCGGCGCCCGGATCCGCTGTGGGATCGACCGGGACGGCGCCGGTCGCGAGCCTCATCTGCGCCCCTGCGGGCAGCGCCGTGCCGTCGCACGAGCGCCAGGGGAGCGGCGCGCCTGCGCGATCGGTGATGGCCGCGATGTCCACGCCCGCGAGGTCGTCGAGGGTGAGCTTCGTGCCCGCGGGAGCTCCGCCGAGGCGCGCCGCGAAGTGATCGAAGCGGAGCGCGGAGTCGTGCACCACGTCCGTGAAGAAGGGGTGCTCGAGGTGCATCGTGATCTGCGCGACGCCCTCGGCGTTCGAGGGGATCGGGATCCCGCGCTGGTACTCCTCGCCGTCGAACGGAGTGCCCGCGTTGTCCTGGTTCTGGCAGTTGGCGTACGCCGTCGGCGACGCGAACCCGAGCGAGAACGCGAAGCTCGTCGGGATGGGGGCGTAGTCGTAGGAAGGATCGCTCGTCTCGCACGCCGTCCCGCGGAACGTCGCGGTGCCGACGTAGAGCACCGACCAACCCTTGGTGATCATCTCGTCGGCGGCCTTGTCCGCGTCCGCGTCGAGGTTCACGCGTGTCGCGGCGGCGGACGCCGCGGTGCCCTCGAAGCCGAAGGCGTAGCGCTGCGTCGTGTCGAACGGCTCACCTCCGTTCGCGTTCTGCTCCGTGATGCGCCCGAGGAGGATCGCTTTCCCCTCGCCGCCCGCTCCCGTCTCCGTGCCGGGCTTCGAGAGGTCGACGATCCAAGGCCCATCGAGCGTGGCGACGACCTTGCCGGTCTGGGATTGATCCGAGGGCGACAAATCCGGGTTCTCGGAGAGCGTCACGTGATCCACGCTCACGAGGACGTGCGTGAACGAAAGCTCCCACCCGTCGGCGAGCGCGACCTCGCCGGCCAGCGGGAACGGAAAACCCTCGACGGCGGCGTCCTCGCCGCTGATTTGCACACGAACGCCCGACTTCACGGTCGGCTCCACGGTGTCGCAGCCAGCGCCCGAGAGCGCGACGACGAGGGGAAAGGGGAGGACAGCCAAGGTGGAGCGGAGCGCGCGAGATCGCATGACGAGGCACCGTATACAATTGCAACTCAAGTGCAATCATTGGGTGATCTCGGCAGGCGTTCACTCGTTCAACCCATGAAACAACGCTCTACCCGCTCTCCGCCTTCGCCGGCGCGGAGGCGGGTGGGCCGTCCTCGATCTCGGAGATGCTGGGGAGGCTGTCGCGGTGATGGCTCGAGATGGAGAGGCGATTCCTGCGCTGCTCCGAGGGTGGGATCGCCTCGATGGGGAGCGCCATGGAGACCTCGGTGCCCGCGCCCGGCGCGCTCCGGATGGTGAGCTGGCCGCCGTGCGCGTCCACGACGCGGGCCACGATCGCGAGGCCGAGGCCGGTTCCCGCGGGCCGCGTCGTGAAGAACGGATCGAGCGCCCGCTTCCGCACGACGGTGTCCATGCCCTCGCCCGTGTCGGAGATGACGACGTTCACCGTCTGACGCCTCGCCTCTTTCCCGAGCTCGAGCGAGACGGTCAGGGTGCCACCTGAGGGCATCGCCTGAACGGCGTTGTTCACGAGGTTGTCGATCGCCTGGCGCAGGAGCATGGGGTCTCCGCCGATGCGACCGACGGGCTGGGGCTCGACGATCTCGACGACGATGTCGACCCGCGTCCGGAGCGTCGACGTCGCGCGGTCGACGAGCTCGCGCACGCTGACGAGCTGTGCCTCGGGAGCGAGCGGCTTCGCGTAGTGAAGGAGGTCCCCGACGATGTGGTTCAGGCGGGCGCACTCCTCGTCGAGGATCCCGAGCAGCGTCTCGCGATCCTCTTGGCGGATCTCTTCGCGGCGGAGCGTCGACACGGCGTTCGTGATCACCGCGAGCGGGTTCCGCACCTCGTGCGCGACGACCGCCGAGAGCTCCCCGATCGCCGCGAGCTGCTCTTTGCGCACGAGCTCGGTCTGCGCCGCGCGGAGCTCCTTGAACGCCCGCGATAGCTGCTGGGACCGGTCCTGCGTCTCCCGCGTCTTCTTGATGAGGCGCTCGCGCCGGGACTGGAAGCGCAGGAGCGTGTTGAGGAACAGCCCGAGCGCGAACGCGGAGTAGCCGAACGGCATGAGCGTGAGGTCCGAGCCGCCGAGGAGGGACATCACGGCGTCGTGGAGGACAGCGACGAGGAGCGCGACCGATCCGAGGAACGCGCCGAGCCCGCGGCGAGCGGTGACGAAGAGGCGGCCCTCGCGGACCGCCACGTAGAGGACGAGCGCAGCCGTGAGGAGCTTCGCGCCCGAGGAGATCGCTGTCGGCTTGCCGTGCTCGAGCTGCATCAGCCCGGCGAGGGAGTTCGACGTGGGCGGCGCCGCCGTCAGCGCGACGATCGCCGCGGCGATGGTGAAGACGCCGTAGAGGCCGATGACCCAGCGACGCTCACCGCGCTGAGGCTCTGCGGAGGTCACGTAGTCGAACAGCAGCGCGGGGGCGCAGAGCAGGGCGGTGTTCGCGATCGAGACGACGTAGCGGTTCGGATCCGAGAACAGCGCGAAGGCGAGCGCCGCGACGCCGAAGACCGCGTGGGACAGGCAGAACAGCGCGAGCGGCAGATCCCCCGGCTCGCGGTGCTTCCGCTGGGAAGACCAGAAGCAATAGAAGAACCCCGCCAGGTAGATGGCGCTCCACGCAGCAAGAAACCCGGCGAAAAACTGTGGGTTCACACGCTCGTCTCGACGCGGAACGGACGGCGTCGAGTATCCCGCATCGAGGGGGGATGCGGAAGTGCCCTGGTCGAGGTGCGAGCGGGGGCCGCGGCCGCGCCGCTCCGCTTTGCGCGGTTCGACGGATGCACTAGCGAGGACGGGTGCCTCAGCGAAACCGATACCTCTTCGTTTGCACGAACCGCCGCCCTCCCGGGATGCCCAAGGGATCGTGCGCGACGCGCGGTTCGGAGGCGATCCACGCCGAGCTGAAGGCGATGGTCGCGGCGCGGGGCCTCGCGCGCGTGGAGGCTCGAGTGTGCACGTCGAGCTGCACGGACGCCTGCTGGGCCGGGCCGATCATCGCGGTCTCCCCCGACGGATACTTCTACGGGCGCGTGACGAAGGCCGACCTCCCCGAGATCGTCGACGCGCTCGCGCGCGGGGAGCGCGTGGAGCGCCTCGTCCTGCCGCCGAACGACTTCGAGGCTGCGACCGCGGGGCCGATGCTGCCCGAGACGGACTTGCCTCCGGCGGGTGGTGGCCCCGTCTGATCGCCCGCGCGCCTCCCCCGCGGTGTTCGGGGAGCGCTGGTTCGGCACCTGGGCGTGGCCGAAGGAGCCCGGCCACGAGCGCGAGATCGGCCTCGACGTCTCCGTGAGCCTCCGACCGTCGCGGCGTCGGTGGCCCGTGTGCGCGGAGGTCGAGGGCCTGCTGAGCGTCGAGGCGTGGTTCGACCGCGAGCCCATCCAGGGCGTGGTCGAGCTCGCGCGCGTCGAGCGCGGCCTCTGCCTTCGCTATCGATTGGCCCACGCGTCGACGGAGATCGTGCTCGCGCGCCGATTGGACCCTCGAGATCCCTACGGGTCGCTGACCGTGCTCGTGGGGACGATCCGGCTCGGGGAGGGCGAGGCGCGGACGCTGCTCCGCGCGGATCCTCGCCAGCGTTGACGACCCGCATCGAGCGCGGCACCCTCCTCCGCGTGAGACTCGAGCCCGCGCGCACCACCGTCGCCGTCGTCGACGTCCAAGAGAAGCTCGCGAAGGCGATGGACGAGGCGGCCGTGGCCGATCTCCTCCGCGCGACGACGGTGCTCCTCGAGGCGGCTCGGCTCCTCGGGGCGCGCGTCGTCGCGACCGAGCAGTACCCCGAGGGCCTCGGCCCGACCATCGGCGGCGTGCGGGAGAAGCTCGTCGAGATGAAGGCGCCGATCCTGTCGAAGCTCGCGTTCGCGGCGACGGACGCGGAGGGGTTCCAGGCCGCGCTGGGGGACGCGCGGAGCGTGGTCGTCGTCGGGATGGAGACGCACGTCTGCGTCTACCAGACGGTGCGCGAGCTCGCGCTCCGCGGCGTGGACGTGCACGTCGCGATCGACGGCGTGGCGTCGCGGCGCGCGGATCACAAGGCGGCGGGCATCGAGCTGATGCGCGCGTGCGGAGCCTCCATCACCACGATGGAGACGGTCGTCTTCGATTGGCTGCGCCGCGCCGGGACTTCGGAGTTCAAGGCGCTCTCGAAGCTGATTCGCTAGCCGATCGCCCACCCCTCGCTGCGCGGCCATCGGGGCTCTCGCGCGCAAGCCTGGGACTCGACTCAGCAGATCGGATCGATCCGCTCGATGCCTTTTCGCGAGACGACGACGCGGATGCGCTTCCACGTCGGCTCGGTGCCGTCCCGCTTCAAGCGATAGACGACGTTGATGTTGTACACGCGGCGCGCGATCGCGGAGTAGACGGTCGCGTTGCTCGGATCGGCGAAGTTGATCGAGCGGTTCGCGTCGTCCGTGTGGTGGAGCCACGGGCCGATGTTGAGCCGGAAGATCTCGGTCAGCATCGGCGACGCGAGGCGGCCCGACTCGGGCTTGTGGAGCTCGACCGTCTTCTCGTGCCAGAGGACGGCCTCGGGGCGCGCGCACTCCTCGAGCGCGTGCTCGCGCGTGAGGCGGCGCGCGTCGAGGACGCGCTTCGGGAGGCCGGAGAACGGGCTGAAGCCCGCGCGCTCGAGGACGATCCCGACCGTCGTCTTCCGCTCGGGATCGCGGATCGTCCATTTGCGGTTCGGGAAGCGCCGCTCCGCCCACCGGGAGAACCAGAGCTGGAGGAGCGCCTTCATGCGATCCTTGATCGCGTACGACGCGATGACGAGGAACATGAGGAGGTAGAAGTTCTTCGACTCGTTCGCGCGGGTCGTGGCGACGAACGCGAAGCCCATCGCGACCGCTGCGGCCACCGCGTAGAGCGCCTGGAGGACCCACGACGCGCCGTCGCGGACCTCGTTCTTCAACCAGAGGACGCTCGAGGTGAAGCGACGGAGCATGTGCCGGCGGAACTCGATGTGCTCGACGTCCCGCGGGGACGCCTCCGCGTGGCCGACCGAAGGGTAGTTCGAGCGCTCGCGGTAGCGCGCCTCCGCGACCGCCTCGCCTGCGAGGCGCCCGGCGATCTCGCACCAGCGCGGATCGCGCTCCGCGCGCTCCTGCACCTTGATGCTCGCGCTCGCGGCGAGCGTCTCGAGGACGAGCGAGATGTCCTCGTCCACCCAGCGGAGCGCGACCATCACCTCGGGCGGCAGCTCGAGCTTCGAGGCGCGCTCGATGACCCGCGCGGAGCGAGGACGCGACCGCGCGGCTCGTTCGGAGGAACGCGCCGACGAGCTTCGTCACGTCGCGCGGTTCGACGGCGATCGAGATCATGTCGAGGAGCTCGCGCTGCCGCGCGAGGCCCGCAGCGCGGACGAGGCACGCATAGGTGCGGGCGCGTCGGATCGCGAAGTTCGACGGCTCGGATCCGTCCGCCGCGCCCCGGGCCTCCGCGATGGAGCTCTCGAGCTCGTGGAGCAGCGCCGGCTTGCGCGGATCGTCCGTCTCGTTCGCGGCCTTGGGCGCCGTCGCGAGATCCTCGAACGGGACCTCCGGGACGGCGAGGCGCACGTACGACTGGAGATCTTCGTACATCTCCTTCTTGTCGTACGTCGTCCCGTCCAGGCGGAAGCTGTCGGGGACGAAGAAGAACGCCTCCCAGGTGTACTTCACGTCCGCCTCGGCGAACGGGTAGTCGATGGCGAACTCGAGGTGCGTCTTGTCGTGGATGCGCCAATCCACCTCGAGATCGCTGACGAGCGGAGACGACGGCCGCGCGAGATCGCCGAGGAGCGAGCCCCACTCGGATGGAGGCGCGTCGTCCGTCGCGGCCTGAACCTCGACGCGGGGGCGTTTCTTCGGTTTGTCCGCCTCCCCGAACGCCGCAGCCTTCGGTACGCCTACCGCCACTTCGAGAGTATGTGACAGGTGAGTGACAGCCTCAAGTTCGTCTTGATTTCGTCCGCACCGCGCTCTCGGGACCGCCCGCCTCTCGTCGCGGCTCGCCGTGCCCGAAGTCGCGCAACCCCTCCGGCGTTTCGACGGGACCCGGTGCTCGGGGAAGCGCCTCTCGGCCCGAAGCGCTCGAACGTCAGCTCAGATACTCGCCCTCCGCGTCCGTCGCGTTTCCGCCGCCGATGAGCACCAGGTCGATCAGCGCCCAGATGAACAATCCACCGCACGTGAAGAGCTTCACGAGCCCGAGCCCGATCTGCCCCAGGTAGAAGCGATCGACCCCCAAGAACCCGAGCATCCAGCTGAAGACGAACGCCGTCGACTGGCTGCGTTTGCCCTTCACCTGCGGTCGCATCCGGGCGAGCGGCAGGCCGTCCGCGGCCTTCATTTGCCCCGTGCCGATCAACATCAGATCGATCTTCCACCAGAGCCCGAGCCCTCCGCACGTGAGCAGCTTGAGCACGCCGAAGAGCGGCTGGCCGAGGTAGAACCGGTCCGCGCCGAAGAAGCCGAGAAACAGAGAGAGGACGAAGGCGGTGCTCTGCTGCTTCTCCGACTGCTGGATAGGCGCCGCGCCGGGCAACCCCGTCGGCGTGATGGGCATCAACCCGTACGGCGCGATGGCACCTCCGTGCCCGTATCCGCCGGGCGCCCCGAACGTTCCCGCCCCGTACATCGGGTTCGGGCCCCATCCGCCGCTCGGCGCTCCCGCGGGTGCGGGTCGAGGCGCTCCATACCCGCTACTGCCTCCGTATCCGCTGCCGTATCCGCCGCCACCGCCCCCGACCGCCGTGGCTCCGAACGGATCCCCGCCGTCGCCGCTGCCATTCGAACCGCCACCCCAGCTGCTACCCGAAGACATCCCCGGTCCCTACCACGCGAGGATCGTCCACGCACGTTGCCGCGCGACTCGCGCGAGGCGCGGATCCGGGTTCACCACGACGGGCTCGCGCACCCGCTCGAGCAGAGGCAAGTCGCTGATGCTGTCGCTGTAGAACACGGCGTCGTCCAAGCTCGCGCCGACGCTCTTCGCGAACGTCTCCGCGCGCTCGAGCTTCCCCACGCCGAAACACAGCGGATAGAGCGGTCGCCCCGTGAACCTCCCGCGCGCGTCCACCTCGAGCCCGCTCGCGACGACGTGCGGAATGTCCAGCACGCGCGCGAGCGGTCGCGACGCGTAGAACGTCGCCCCCGTGACGATGGCGCACACATCGCCCTCGCCTCGGTGCCTCTCCACGCACGCGCGCCCGAGCTCGGCGATGTGCTCCTCGACGTACCGGACGAACCAATCCTCGCACCGCGCGATCATCTCCGCCTCGGGCTGATCGCGGAGCGCCGCGGCCATGATCTCGGCGACCGCCGTCGCGTCCAGGATCCCCGCGGTGTACTTCGCGACCCACCACAGCGTGCGGAGCAGGTCCCGGCCCGAGGCGAGCCCCACGTCCCGCTGGTACTGGACGTACAAGCTGGCCGTCTCCGTCCGGAGGAGCGTCCGATCCATGTCGAACAGCGCAAGCCGACGCGTCATCCCGATCCCCGCTCAGACGACAGTCCAGGCCCGGACGGCCCTCGTGGGCTCACGCTCAACGCGCGAACGCTACTGTTCGGCGTTGAGCATCTCTTCCGGCGTCGCCTTGACCTTCGTGCCGTCCGGCTTCGTGATCGTCTGCGTCTTCGGATCGTACTTCGACGCGCACTTCGCGAGGATCTCGGTCGCCTCGAAGTCGCCCTTCTGCTGGAGCGCGCCCGTGACGGTCACCTTCACGCCGCCCTCGGGGCGATCGCGAAACGTGTCCGGGACCACGCACTGCGGGTAGCGGACGTCGAGGGACGCGCCGCTCGCCTGGATGGTGAACCGGTACTCACAGGGGTCGTCCTGCTTCTTGAGCGACCCCGGGACGAGCTCGCCGTCCACGCGGACCCGGCGTCCCTGGAGCTCCGCGGACCGCGCCTTCAGCTCGCTCACCGGGAGCGCGTAGACCGCGGCCTCCTTGAAGCCGAACAGCACGAGGAGCGCGATCCCCGCGCCCATGCAGAGCAGGATCGCGAGCAACCCGTAGCTCGCGGTTCGGCTGCCCTTCGGCGCACCCTGCGTGGTTTGCGCGTCCGCGGTGACCGACTCGGTGGCGTCGACCGCGCTCTCCAGCTCTTGATCGAGGGTCGTCTTCTTCATGTTCATCGCTCACTGCGGCGGTTGGGGCGGCGGAGGCTCTTCCTGTGGCGGCTGCGGGGTCGGGACCGCTGGATCCTGCGGAGCCGGGGTGGGCGCGGGCTCCGGGACAGGCTGCGTGGGGAACTGTTGCTTTGGGGGATCGGGCGTCGGCGCTGGCGTCGGCTCCGGCGTCTTGGGCTCCGGGTTGGGTGCCGGTGCGGCCGGTGTCGTGGTCTTGGCCGGCTTCTTGGGAGGCTTCTTGGGAGTCGTAGGAGGTGTAGCAGGTGCGGACGAGGCCGACGCGTCCGAATCGGCGGCGCCTGCGGGCTTGGCCGGGGAGTCTTCCGTCGTGCCGTCCCATTTCAGCTTCTTGAGCGGGCCCTTCCCGCTCAGGCCATACATCCCGTCCGCGCGCTTGCCCTTCTTGATGCGCTTGTCGAGCTCGATCCCCGGGGGGAGGACGATGTCGTTCGGGTCGGGGTTCGGATCCCCGAGGAGCCCCGTCACCTTGGGGTCACTCACGCGAAACGCGTCGCTGAAGCCGAACCGGATGATGAAGTCGAGCTGCGAGTTGTCCCACGGATCGCGGAGGCGGAGGTTGCCGGCGCCGATGAGCTCCACGTCCTTCCCGGTCGCGCCGAACTTCTCGAACACGAAGACGCCGTTCGTCGCTTTGCCGGAGATCTCGAGCGTCCCGATCTTCGCGGGCGGCAGCGTCGCCTTGTTGAGGAGCTTCGCCTTCCCATCCCCCAGGATCACGTCCGTCACGGTGAGGTCGAGGCCACCGTTCGCCTTCGCCCACTTTCCGTTCGCGTCCGAGGTGAAGTCCATGTGCCCGTTCGCGATGCCCTTCACTGGCAGACCGACGAGCTCGCGCAGGGGCGCGACTTGTCCGAAGTCCACGTCCTTCACGTCGACCGTGAGCGTCCCGCCCGCGATCGGGATCTGACCCCGGACTTCGCCGCCGAACGCCTGCGCGTCGAAATCGATGCGGACCTTGCCCACGAGCAGCGGAAGGATCTGTGCGCGCGCGTGCGCCGACGTGATCGTCATCACGCTCTCGGTGGGCTTGTCGTGCTTCTCGCCGTCCTTCGCTTTGTCCGCGGCCGGCTCGGTGCTCGGCGCGCTCGCGTCCGGCGAATCGAGGAGATCCGTGTCCCCGCCGGACGCCTTCGCGAGCGCCTTCTTGCGCGCCTCCTCCTCCTCGTCGACCGCCGGCATGATGATGCGCACGCCCTCGAGCTCGACCCCGGTGAACCAGTAGCCGGAGAGCTTCGCGATCTCGAGGCGCCACGCTTTCTCGCCCTTCGATGCCTGCCCCTTCGCGAACTCCGCGATGAGCTTGTTCTTCAGCGCGTCCCACGGGAACGTGAGGTAGAGGAAGACGACCAGACAAACGAGGTAAAAGAGCGGGTAAAGGACGTACTTCGCCGCGCGTCGGAGGAACGCCTTCACGGCTCGTCGTCCTTGTCGGCCGAGCCCGCGGGCGCAGCGTCCTTCTTGTTCGAGTCCGCCTTGCGCTCGTACGTCGAGATGCCGAGCTCGACGTCGTAGGAGTCCGGCTCACCCGCGCGCGGCTTGATGTTGAGCCGAGTCACCGCGAGAGGATAGCCCCCGCTCTCGAGCTTCTCGAGCATCTTGGACAGCGCGAGCAGACCGACTTTGTGCATGTGGAGCAGCTGCACGTGCTCCGTGAACTTCTTGCCGCGCGGGACATCCGGCTTCTTGCTGTTGTCCGCGACTTCGACGGAGTTCGACTTCGCGGCGTCGTCGATGAAGTTCGCGGGGACCGTCTTCGCGTAGCGGAGGAGGACGGCGTCCTGCGCGGCGCGCTTCTGCTCGATCTTGCCGCGCGACTCGTTCACCGTGTCGATGTAGTCCCGGATCGCCTGGTTCTCGTCGCGCGCTTGGGACACCGTCGAGAACAGCCAGTAAGGCCCGCCGAGGAGAACCAGGGCGGCGAAGAACGCGATCATGCCGCCGACCATCGTCCGCTCGCGCGGCTCGAGCTTCGCGAAGCGCTCCTGGAGGGTCATGGCGTGGATCCCTTCGGCGCGGCGGTGCCGTCCGCGGGAGCCGAGCCGTCCGGCTTCTTGCCGGTCGACTTCTTCTCCTCGCAGCGGACGTCGAACTCGAGGGTGT
The DNA here is from genome assembly GCA_046351395.1 of Polyangiaceae bacterium. Taxonomy (GTDB): domain Bacteria; phylum Myxococcota_A; class Polyangia; order Polyangiales; family Polyangiaceae; genus CAYYKK01. The sequence goes on along the minus strand of JAXLYP010000039.1, from coordinate 49,549 downwards.
ACCGCTGCTTGTCACCGACCGCGGTCGTCTTCGGCACCTTGAGGTCCTTGAAGCACGGGCTCTCCGCCTTGAGCGCCGTCATGATCTTCGTCGTCGTGAGGGACGCGTCCGCGTCCTTCGGGATCGTCGCGGTGATGGAGACGTGCGTGCCCTTGACGTCGAACTCGACCACGTCGTGCGTGACGTCCGGCACGGCCTTCGAGTACGCGGTCATCACGTCGAACCCGTCCACGGTCGGGAACGGATCCTCGTCCTCGCTCGCCTTGCCGCTCGCCGCGGGGGCCGGCTCGAGCAGCTCCTTCGCGCGCGTCAAGTCCGTCGTCTCCTCGCCGAACGCGTCCTTCGTGACGATCTTCAGCTGCGCGTCGAGCGCCTCGCGCTCGCCCTTCAGCGCGCGCAGCTCCGCGATCACGGAGAACGCGAACGAGACGAGGATCACCGCCGCGAGGCCGGAGAGGAGCGGCACCTTCTCCCTCAGGAACGCGTAGCTCCGTGCGGCTGCGAGCGGTCCCCGCCGGAGGTTCAGGCCCTTCGCGCGAGGTTCGAGCGAGAGCGCGATCGCGAGCGCCTTCGTGAAGAGCGGGAGCTTCGCGCTCTGATCGGGGACGAGGCCGTCGAACGCCGGGAGCGGCATCGGCGAGACGGGGACCCCGAGGTGCGCCGAGAGGTACGCCTCGGCGCCCTGCGCCGTGGAGCCGAGCCCCGCAAGGTAAAGCCGCTTGACCGGTTCGCCGCCCTGCGCCCGCCACGCGCCGAACGTGCGACCGAGCTCGTTCACGAGCGCCTTCGCCGCTTCGGGTTGCGGCAAGCCCTGGAGGCCACGCGACAGGGTGCGCGCGAACGCCGGCTCCCCCGAGGAGAGGAGCAAGAGCTCGCTCTTCGTCTGCCCGAGATCGAGCAGCGCGATCGGCGCCGTGGGCGACGCGGGGATCGGCGTCGGCCGGTCGCCGTCGTCGTCGAGGGCGTTGCGCGGCGCCTTGTCCGCCGGGGTCGACGCGCCGCCGAGCTCGCCCACGAGGCTCACGAAGTTCGCGAGCGGCACCGGGTCCACCACCTCCGGCTCTCGGCCCGCCGCGTCCTTCGCCGCGTCGATCCGGCCCTGCACGTCCTCGATCTTGGCGAGCGCGGCGAACACCACGAGCGGCGCCGCGCCGCTCGTGCGCTTCAGCATCCGGTGATCGAAGACGCTCGCCTCCATCTCGAAGGGGACCGTCGACTCGAGCTCGAACGCGAGGACGCTGTCGATCTCGCGCTGCGCGGTCGTCGGGAGCTCGAGGCGCCGGAAGAAGCAGCGGTCGCCCGACAGGGAGATCGCGACGCCGTCCGGCTTCAGGCCGGCCACCGCCGCCTTGATCGCGGCGACCTCGCCCTCCGCCTCGATCGGCACCTCGACGAGCGATTCGATGACGGGCCTCCGGTACGCGCTTCGGAGGAGCGCCACGCGAACCACCCGTTCGCCCACGTCGATGCCACACAGTCGCGCCACGAAAAGTCCTCTCTCGTCCTCTTCTAGTCTCGTTTACTCGATGCGGTAGTAGACGATGGTACCGGCAGGGTCCGAGAGCAGGGCAGCCATCACGTCCGCGTCCGTCGGCGCACCCGTGTCGAGATCGTCTGGCGTCGACTTGCCCGTCTTGCCGGTGGTGGGCTGCGTCTTCGGCGTCTTGCCCGTGGCCGGACCCATACCGGTCGTCCCCGTCCCCGTCGTGCCCGTCGTGCCCGTCGTCCCTGTGGTGCCCGTGGTGCCCGTCGCGGTCGCGCCGAGCTCGGCCGCGTTGCGGAAATCCACCACCTCGTGGACCCGCACGCGCGTTTGCTTGTTCCGACCCGGGACCACGCCGTCCGCGTAGATCGAGAACACCTTGCTCTCGGTCGTGATGCCCTTCTGCACCTCCTTCGGCGCGCGGAACGTGACGGGCTCGAGGCCGAGCGCCTTGAAGATCGACACGACGGCCGTGCCCCCGCGGCCCTGCATCGCGCGGATGAACGAGCGGCCGGTCGGGAACAGGGGAATGCCCCCGAGCAGCGTCTTCGCGAGCGTGACCGCGCTGACGAACGTCTCCATCTGGATCGGATCGTTGCAGAGCGTCGCCTCCGGCGCGCCCGAGCAAACGAGGGCGAGCAGCGTCTGTGCGTTCGCAGTGTTGACGTTGATCTGGCTCTGGCCCCAGACCGTGAGGACGCGCGAGTCCGGATCGTCCGGCTCCTTCTCGACGAACGTCGACCAGAACGTGTCGCTCACGCCGCGCACGAGGCGGAGCTCCTCGACGGAGTCGAACGGCGCGTTCTTGCGCACGTACGGGACGCCGATGTTCGGGTAGACGTTGTCCTCGGCCGCGTCGTTCTGGGGGGCGTTCCCGAACGGGTCGCAGTCGTATTGGAGCTCGTCGTAGTCCGACCAGTCGACGAGCGCGCCGCAGATCGTCTGCCGATCGGAGAGCTGGCCGTCCGGATCGGCGTGCTCGAAGAACTCCGTGTATTGCGGCGCCGCCGTGAGCCCGAGGAACTGCGCGCCGAGCCGCATGCGGGCGAACGTGTCCCCGCCGGCCGCGGCGTTCACGTTGATCTTGGAGTCCTCGTCGATGATCTTGAGCTCCCAGAACCCGCCCGCGATGCCGATGCTCTTCGCGCCGCCCTGCTCCGAGATGTCCACGCCCGCGGCGTCCGCGAACGCCTGCGCGTGCGCCTTGTCGTTGTAGATCCCGAGGACGGCGTCGCTGAACTTCCAGACGGGGATCTGCTTGATCGGCGCCCGGCCGCCCGTGAGCGCCGTGAGGATCGGCTGGAGCGCGGTCCGCACCGTCGGCTCCGCGCCGATCAGGAGACGCGCGAGGTTCGCCGCGGTCTTCGCGTGGTACTCGGCCCGCTCCGCGTCGCGCTCCGCGATCGCGGCCGAAAGCGTGGCCGAGCTCGACTCCTGGAGCTGCGTCACGAACACCGTCAGGATGACGATCGCCCCGAGCACCATGATGAGCGCGACCCCGCGGCGCTTCGCCCGCCTCGCCCGCAGATCCGCGAAGCGGCGCTTCAGGGCGCTCCGGTGTTCGATGGCCTGCGGCGCGGTGCGCTTCATCGCGGCACCCCGAACGAGAGCGGCGCCTGCATGGGGATGGACACCTTCGTGACGAACGGGATCGCCGGGCCGTTCGCTCGGTTCAGGACGAGCTCGACGCGAATCTGCGCGGGCAGGCGAAGGGACGCGAGGTCGAGCTGCGTCGTGTCCCACGAGGTGTTCCACTGGCCGCTCACGCCGTCGAGGTACTCGAGCTTGAAGAGCTGCACATCCTCCGCGAGCACCTGGACGACGCCCCCGTGCTGCGGATCGGCGTCGATGTACTTGGACTCCCGCCGCACCAGATCCACGCCCCCGTTCGGGTTCGGCGAGCCGAAGTAGCTGAGCTCGTTCTGATCGGACTCGTGCGTCTCCGCGTTCACTCGGAGGTGCGAGAACGACGTGAAGTCGACGCGATCCGCGGGGCGATCGGAGCGGCCGACGAAGAGCGTCTTGCGCGTCGTCAGGCTCGCGTCGAGCGGCTCGTGGAGGCTGATGAACGCGGACTGGAGCTCGCGGGAGATGCGGCTGATCGCCGAGCGGCCCTGCTGGTAGCGGTCGCCGAGCTTCTCGAGGCTCGTGCGCGTGCGCGCCATGCCGTCGAACGCGCCGTAGAGGACGACCGAGACGAGCGCCATGATCCCGAGCGCAACGATGACCTCGATCAGCGTGAGGCCGCGCGCGCGCGCGCGCCGTGCGATGCGCGTCGATACGCTCACGGCGGCCTCGTGTTCTTCTTGGGTGCGAAGTTCGGATCGATCTTGTTGCCCGGCCCCATCCCGGCGCCGGTCGATTGCGTCATCGTCGGATCGTCGACCTCCTCGGTCGGGATCTCGCTGACGACGCCCGCGGCCCGCGCGTTCGACACCCACTGCACGAGCTCGCTCTTGAACGGGATCTTCCCCTCGTCCCAGAGGGCGGTGACGGTGATGCGCCGCGTGCCGCTCTGGAAAATCTGCTGCACCTCGGGGTAGACAATCCCCATCATCATCTGGGTCGCGCCGTCCGCGATGTTCCCGCCGTTCTCGGCGAGCGCGCCCGCGACGTCGCTCATGTTGCCGCTCTGCGGGAGCTCCGCCTTGCCCGGCGCGAGGCTCCCGAGGGCCTCCGCGAGGCCCGCTTTCGGGCCCGTGCCGTTCCCCGAGCCGGGGCCGATGTCGAGCTTCGTGTCGAGGTTGAGATCGCCGTACTTCGGCTCCGGGAACGTCGGTCGCTCGATGCGCCACTCACACCGCATCGGCAAGTCGGTCGCTCCGTCGCAGCACGGGCCCGAGCCCTCGACGTCCTGGATGTCGAACCCGTTGATCCGCAGATCCTCCTCGAGCTCGCTCATCTTGCAGCGCAAGAGTCCGCTCGCCTGGCTGAGGTGCTTCGCGTGCCCGACCGCCGTGAACGTGCCCCCCTGCGCGGCGAGGATCGCCGTCAGCCCCAGCCCGAGGATCGCGACCGCGACGAGCACCTCGATCAGCGTGAAGCCTCTTATTTGGCCTCGCTCGCAAGCTCGCTCGGTTCCGGAGGGCTCCGCCCTCCGGGGCGCTCTCTCCGCTGGCGCTCTCCCTATTGGGCCTCGCTCGCGGGCTCGCTCGGTTCCGGAGGGCTCCGCCCTCCGGGTCGCTCTCTCCGCTGGCGCTCCGTTCGCTCCTCCCGGGGTCAGAGGGGGCTGTCGCCCCCTCCGACACCTCCCCTTGTTCCTTGGGAGGTCCGTCTTTTCGGGCCTCGCTCGCGAGCTCGCTCGGTTCCGGAGGGCTTTCTTATTGGGCCTCGCTCGCAAGCTCGCTCGGTTCCGGAGGGCTCCGCCCTCCGGGCCGCTCACTCCGCTGGCGCTCTCCCTATTGGGCCTCGCTCGCGAGCTCGCTCGGTTCCGGAGGGCTCCGCCCTCCGGGCCGCTCACTCCGCTGGCGCTCCGTTCGCTCCTCCCGGGGTCAGAGGGGGGCTCTTTCGGAGCTCACTCTTTGGGCGCGACCCCGAGGGCGGGCTTGAGAGCGCCGCGCTCGCGCTTCTCCTTCTCCTCGCTGTAGCGGGTGCTGAGGAGGTCGGCGTTGTCTCGGAGGAGCAACGTGACGCGGAAGAGCTCCTCCATGACGTCGACCACGCGATCCCGGTAGCTGGAGGGCTTCATACGACCGTCTGCGTCGAACTCTTCGAATGCCTTTGGGACGGACGACTGGTTCGGGATCGTGAACATGCGCATCCACCGGCCGAGGACGCGCATCTGGTTGACCGCGTTGAACGACTGGCTGCCACCGGAGACCTGCAAGACGGCGAGCGTGCGGCCCTGCGTCGGGCGCACCGCGCCCTCGGAGAGGGGGATCCAGTCGATCTGGTTCTTGAAGGCGGCGGTCATCGCGCCGTGCTGTTCGGGTGAGACCCAGACGTGGGCCTCCGACCAGAGGCTCAGCGTGCGGAGCTCCTGGACCTTGGGGAGGTCGAACGAGCTCCGGTCGAAGACCGGCAGCCCTCGCGGGTCGAAGGTCCGGACCTCGGCGCCGAACTTCGTGAGAACCCGTGCGCACTCCTCCGCGAGGTAGCGGCTGAAGCTCTTCTCGCGGAGCGATCCGTAGAGGATCAAGACGCGCGGCGGATGAGCGCTCGGGCGCGACGCGAAAGAGGCCACGGTGGAGGCGACGTCGTGCGGCGGCAGATCGTCGTCGATGTGCGAGGTCGGTCGTGCGGTCATGGGTCAGCAGCAGGTGGGCTTGCCGCGCTTGCAGCACTCTTCCCAGAGGTAGTCGGTGAGGGCGCGGAGCGCGGTGTAGTCCGCGGCGTAGAAGTGGAACGTTCCCTCGCCGCGCGTCGTCATGAGCTCCGCGTCGACGAGGCGCTTCAGGTGATGGCTCAGCGTCGACGCGGGCATGTCGACGTGCTCCCGGATGTCCCCGGCCGCCGCGCCCTCCGGCCCGGCCTGGACGACGAACCGCAGGATCTGGAGCCGAACGGGGTGGCCGAGCGCGGAGAGCTGGCCCGCGTGCCGTTCGAGCTTCTTGCTCACCCCACTACTTCTAGTCTTCTCGAAGCAACGCCGCAAGCTATAGTTCGAGAACAATGGAAGTTCACCATGAGCGCGACAGCGGCGCTCCCTCCTCGCGCGGCGCCACCGCACACCTCCAAAGCGAAGCCTGGAGAGGGCTCGTCGGGACGCTGAGGCCGTTCGTGTCCCGGAGGGTCGCGAGCGCCGCCGACGCCGAAGACGTCCTCCAGGACGTCCTCGTCCGCATCCAAACGAAGCTCCCGAGCCTCCGGGATCACGATCGCCTCGGCCCTTGGGTGTTCCGTGTCGCCCGGAGCACGATCTCCGACCACCGCCGACGCGCGCGGCGCGCGCCCGAGCTCGACGAGTTCTGCGACGAGCTCGATGCCGCACCGATCCCGGAGGTCGAGAGCGACTCGGGGGCGACCGCCGAGCAGCGGCTCGCGGCGAGCGTCGCCGCGTTCATCGCGCTCCTCCCGGCGCCGTACGACGAGGCGCTGAGCCTCACCGAGATCGAAGGCCTCACGCACGCGGAGGCCGCCCGACGGCTCGGCGTCTCGCTCACGGCGATGAAGTCGCGCGTCCAGCGCGGGCGCGAGAAGCTCCGAGAGTCGTTCGAACGGTGCTGCGCGATCGAGACGGACGCTCGCGGGCGCGTCATCGAGTGCCAGCCGCGCGCGAGCATCGGCGCGCGCGACTGCAAGTGCGGGGCGTGAGGCGACCTTTTCACGTCTCGCGGGGCACGGTCCACGTACTCGTAGTGCAGGCGCTCGCGAGCGCGTCGTCGTGCGTCACGAGGACGAGCGCGCCAGGGAACATCGCGAGCGCGCGCTCGAGCCGCTCGACGCTCGGGAGATCCAGGTGATTGGTGGGTTCGTCGAGCACGAGCGCCCACGCGTGCCCGCCGAGGCCCCGCGCGAGCGCGAGCTTGCGCGCCTCGCCGGGCGAGAGGGATGCGTCACGCCTCCCGACGACGCGGGCCGGGTCGCTGCCGAGCGCGGCGAACACCGTGAGGACGCGCCCCCGCTCGGCGCCGTCCGCGCGCGCGAGGTCGTCGAGCCAGGTCGTGACCGCGTCGCGCGCGATCTCTTGGGGTAGGTAGAGCGTGCGGCGCCGGACCGCCTCGTGCGCGCGCTCCATCATGGCGCGGAGGACGGAGGTCTTGCCGGAGCCGTTCGGACCTGCGACGCGGACGCGATCGTCCCGCGCGACGTCGAGGTCGACGCTGCGGAGCACGACCCTGCCTCCGGCGCGCACGTCCTCGCGCTCCAAGTGGAAAAGCCGCGGGTGGGGCGAGCGCTCGTAGCGCGCGAAGATCTCTCCGCCGATGGTGCGATCTTTCTCCACGTGCGGCACGTCGCGCTCGGCGCGCTCGAGCGCCGCTCGGACGACGGCGACGGACTTGCCCGCCTTCGCCTCGGCGGCGCGCGCCATGCCCTTCGCGAGAGAGCCTCGCGCGTCGTGATCATGGATGCTCTTCATGCGACTCGACGAGCTCCGCGCGCGGTCCGCGGACGCCTGCTCGCGCCGCGCGCCATCGAGCCGGTGCGCGAGCGCGCGGACCTCACGGCGCGCCCGCGCATGGACGGCCTCGTCGCGCGCGCGCGCCCGCTCCCACTGGTCGCGCGCGAGCGAGTAGTTCCCCGGATGGACCGTGACCTGGCCCGCGTGCACGCGCAGGATCGACTGCGCGAGCGCATCGAGGAGCGCGCGATCGTGGGAGACGAGCACGCCGACGCCCTCGAAGCGCTGCAGCTCCGCGGCGAGCACGCGCCTCGCGTCCGCGTCGAGGTGGTTGGTGGGTTCGTCGAGCAGCAGAACGTCGGGCTCGAGCGCGAGCGCCGCGCCGATCTGCCAGCGCTTGCGCTCGCCGGGAGAGAGGCTCGGGTACCGGCCGAGCGCCTGGCCCGTCCGGTCGAGCCCGAGGCGCGCGCGGAGCGCGCCCGCCCGCCTCCCGAGCGCGCTCGCGAACGACTCGATCTCGTCCGTGACGTGGGTCGCCTCCTGGGTCACGAGCGCGACCCGAGCGCCCGCGGGCGCGACGCGGATCGTCCCCTCCGTGGGCTCGAGGCTCCCCGCGATCAAGCGCAGGAGCGTCGTCTTGCCGGAGCCGTTCGCGCCGACGAGACCCACCCAGCCAGGCGTGAGTTGAAAATGAACGTCCTCGAGGACGGCCACCGACGCGAACGTGACGCCGGTGCCCTGCGCTTCGATGCGCGACACGACCATGAGCTCCTCCTTTTCGCTCGCGCTGAAGCGCGAGCGCCGATCGATGGGTTGGGATCAGGAGGAGCGGGTCATGGGAGCGAGTGACAGACACTCGCGACGCCCACTATGGCGCGCTGCGCGCGGGTTGTCGAGGAGACGCGGCCGAAGCGCGCACCCTGGTCGCGCTACTTCTCGGCGGCCGCTCGGCGCACCTCGGCGAGCTGCCAGTCGAGCTCCGCCCGAACGCCCGAGTATCCCACGCCGGAGAACTCCATCGCCTCGCGCGCCTTGTGCAACGGTTGGAGCCGCGCGTTGACCGTCGGATCCAGGGCGTAGAGAACGCCTTGCGCGACTTCGGCTGCCGCCTTGGCCGAAGGATCTCTCCACCGCCCGTGCCGCTTGCTCCACCGCGCGACCTCGTTCGCTCGCCTGACGGCTTCGCGCACCGGCTCCTGGTGCTTTCCCGTCGTCACGCTCGCGCCGCTCACGCGCTGCTCGAGCGCATCGATCGCGGGGCCGACGACCGCATCCTCGGGATCGTAGGCCGCGTAGATGGCGCGGGCTCGAGCGATCGCGGCGACTCCGAGCTTGAACTGGACGTCGAGCGGCAGATCCGCGAGCTCGTTCTTGAGCGCGATGAGATCCCTCGTCAGCGAGGCGTTCTCCGCGGGCGTCATGCGCGGGCACGGCGGCGGGGGGACGCGCTCGTCGCGCTCTCGGTCCGCCTGCTTCCGCGCGAGCCATACGCTCTCGGGCTCCGGGATGATGTCCCCCGCGTCCCACGCCGCGCGGACCGCTGCGAACGTCTCCGGCAGCGAGCCTCGACCCCCGCTCCAGAGCCTCTCGACGCCGAACGTCTTGCCCGCGGCTCTGTCGAGCGCCGTCGCCGCGGGGAGCGCGATCTCGTCGACGTCCGGGTCGTCCATCCAGGTCCGCATCGCAGGGAACGCGGGGGGGTACCCACTGTCTGCGAGGACCATCACGAGCAGATCCTTCGCCTTTGCCTTGGGCTGGGTCGCGAGCGCGAGCACGTCCTTCATGGCCTCGAACGGGAGCGCGTGGAGGCTCGATCGACAGCCCTCGAAGTCCTTGTTCGCGAGGTATCGGGCGACGATCTCCTTCACCGCCTTCGCGTGCTTCGTCGCCCTTCCGGCAGATGCCTTCGCCACGGCCATCGCGCCGAAGGTATCACCGGCCCTCGGTCGGCGCGGGCTTCCCCCCATCCTCGAGCGGCTCTGGTCAGGCGGCCCGCACCCTGGTGCGGAGCGGCGGCTCCGCCTCGATCTGGAGCTCGGTCCCCTCCACGGCGAGCTTGTATTTCACGACGCCGAGGCCGGCCGCGCCGAACGCGGAGGTGACCTCCCCGACGGGCTTGTGCGTCTCGCCGTCGAGGAGCTTCATTCCTCGGACGAGCGGGCCTTCGGCCTCGAGCCTCACGAGCTTCTTCGAAACGTGCCCGCGCTTCTCGAGCATGAACACCGCCTCCTGCCCGAGGTAGCAGCCCTTGTCGAACGAGACCGCGTCGCGCTCGAGCAGCGCCTCCTGCGCGTAGCTCTCGACCCCGTAGTCGGCGCCGAACTCGGCGATCCCGAGCGCGATCCGCCGGCGCAGCCACTCCTCGTCCGTCGCGAGGAGGACACCGCCGGCCGCGAGCGAGGTCACGAACGCGCCCCCGTGCTCGCCGCTCTCGGGGCCGATCGCCGCGAAGCACGCGCGGACGCCCGCGCGCCCGACGATCGCTGCGCGGCCGCCGCCATCGCGCGCGACCCGCGCGGCGTGCTCGGCGCCCGCCTCGTCCGCGAGGAGGAGGAACCAGCTCGTGCCGGGCTCGACGACGGAGACCTCCGCGTTCTCCATGATCAGGTGACGATCGAGCTTGTCGCGCAGCGCGGCGCCCGCGCCCTCTCGCACCCCGAGCAGCACGTCCTCCGCGCCGGCGAGCACGGCGACCTCGCTCTCGATCTTCCCGTTCTTCTGGACGGCGAGCGCGAGCGCGCCCTCCCCGGGCTTCAGCTTGTCGACGGCCTGCGTGACCATACCGTTGAGCCAGGTCAGGCGATCCGGACCCGTCACGCGCAGCGTGTCGAACGGCCGGCGGACGAGCGTGGACGACGCGAGCTCGGTCGTCATGCGCCCTCCACCGTGTCGACCGGCGCGGCACCCTCCTTGGCGATCATCCACACGGCGGTCTGCTCGCCCTCGTAGCAGCGCTGGCCCTCGTGCTGAAAGTCGAACACGTATCGGATCATGTGCCGCTCCTTCCCGAGGCGCTGCTTGATGGCGGTGCACTTCGCGAAGATCGGCGCGCCCGGAGCGACGAGCTTGCGGAACACGACGCGGTGGATGTGCGTCCCGTACCCGATCCACCCGTCGCGGTGCCGAAGCCCGAGGAGGTAGTAGGCGTGCACGAACCCGAGCATCCCGGTCGCGTGCACCATCACGGCGCCGGCCACGTGCTTCGGGTGCCTGACGGGGTGCACGCGCTGCGAGTCGGTCAGCGGCAGGGGGACGTCGGTCGGCATGCGGCACACGACCGTGCTCGTCTCGCGCGAGATCGACTCGAGCCGGTCGAGGAAGAACACGTCCGGCGCGTAGGGGAGATCGTCGAGGAACGCTTGATCGAACGTGTACGGTGTGGCGGGCAGGTCCATCCCTCGCGTCCCTAGCATGGCGACACGGCGCCTTGGCTGCCAGGTTCTAGCCCTTCCGGTGGAGGCTCCGCCGAGGTAGACATGACGGCGGCATGGTGGACCCGCGGGACCCGTTCGACCTCGCTGGGGTGACGATCGACGGGAAATATCGCATCGCTTCGGTCGTCGGGGACGGCGGGTTCGGCGTCGTCTACCGGGGCGTCCACAAGGGCTTCGGCGAGCTCATCGCCATCAAGTGCCTCAAGCTCCCCACGACGCTGGACGAGAAGCAGCGCGCGGACTTCCTCGAGCGCTTGCAGGACGAGGGACGCCTCCTCCACCGCCTCAGCAAGGCATCGAGCGGGATCGTCCAGGCGCTCGACGTCGGGGCGTTCACGTCCCCCGACGGAAGGTGGATCCCGTACCTCATCCTCGAGTGGCTCGAGGGGGACACGCTCGGGCAGTTCTTGAAGCAGCGGGCGGACGACAAGGAGGGCGGCCTCACCGTCGTCGAGGCGGTGCAGCTCCTCGGCCCCGCGGCGCGCGCGCTCGGCGTCGCGCACCAGCAGAAGATCGCTCACCGGGACGTGAAGCCCGCGAACATCTTCCTCACGGAGGTCGGGGGCAAGCGCACGACGAAGGTCCTCGATTTCGGCATCGCGAAGGTCCTCCTGGATCAGGGCACGTTCACGATGGCCCTCGAGGCGACGGGCACCGCCCCCACCGCGTTCACGCCGCGGTACGGGGCCCCCGAGCAGTTCAACAAGCAGCGCGGCGCGACCGGCCCCTGGACGGACGTGTTCGCCCTCGCGCTCGTGCTCGTGGAGTGCGTGTGCGGTCGGCGCGCGCTCGAGGGGGACGACCCGACCCAGCTCTACATCGCGTCCGCCGACCCCGCGATCCGCCCGACGTTCCGGCGGCGCGGGATCGAGGTGAGCGACGAGGTCGAGAGGGTCATCGAGAAGGCGCTCGACGTGGAGCCGCGCAACCGGTTCCCGGACGCGACGGCGTTCTGGGACGCGATGGAAGCCGCCGCGGGTGTCGAGGCACCGACGATCTCGAGCGGTCGCGATCGGCTGCCGAGCGGCCCCGCGACGATCGTGGACTCGAGCGAGCCGCTCATGGAGACGGGCGAGTTCGCCGCGAAGAACGCGCTGAACGTGGACAGCGATCGGAGCCAGTTCGGCCCCACGGTGCCGCACGAATCGCTGCGCGCGGTCCCTCGCGCGAAGGAGAAGGGCTCGCCCGATCGCGAGCGCTCGCCGGACGGAGACAAGAAGAAGCCGAGCGTCATCGTTCGGGGCGACAACCGCGCGGATCCGGACGATCCGATGAGCGAGACACCTGCCGGCGAGCGGCGGACCTCCCCGACGAAGGCGTCGGAGGGGAACGACGGCGAGAAGAAGGGCAGCGGCCTCGGCATCGTGTGGACGATCCTCGCGCTCGGCCTGTTCGTGGGGGGCGGCGTCTTCGCCTACACGACGTTCTTCGCGAACAGCGGCGCCAAGAAGCCGGGGCCGGCCTCGGCCACGCCGAGCGCGTCCGCGAACGGGGTCACGAGCGGAGCGCGGCCCGTCCCGAGCCCGAACCCGAGCGTGAAGCCACCGCCCGCCCTGTCTGGATCCGCGATGGCGACGGGCCCGAGCGCGACTCCGAGCGCCAGCGCGAGCGCCGCGCCCGAGGTGAAGGATATCCCTGGGATGGTGAAGATCCCCGCCGGCACGTTCAAGATGGGCGTGGGCGACGCGGAAACGAAGATCACGAAGGACTTCTGGATCGACAAGTACGAGGTCTCCTACCGCGAGTACAAAGAGTGCTTCGCCGCGCACAAGTGTCCGAAGGCGGATCTCGTGCTCGGGGTCGACCCGGAGAACGGGGAGTCCATCTCGAAGCTCTGGTCGCCGAAGTGCAACGCGAACCGCCAGATCCCGGACGCGCCGATGAACTGCGTCGACGCGGCGAGCGCCGAGGCGTACTGCAAGTGGCGCAAGAAGCGCCTGCCGACGGAGGCGGAGTGGGAGCTCGCGGCGCGCGGGACGGACAATCGCCTCTGGCCGTGGGGAGATCAGAGCCCGTCGTGCGATCTCGTCTGCTACGGCCGACAGGGGACGTGCCCGGACGTCCCGCTCCAGACGTGCAACGTCGGCGAGTACAAGGGCGATCACACCCCGCTCGCCGTGTTCGACCTCGGCGGGAACGTGAGCGAGTGGACGTCCGACGGGTTCGGCAACATCACGGGCGGCACGGATCCGCACGTCGTCGCGAACAAGACGCGCGTCGTGCGCGGCGCGAGTATCCTCACGATCGACGCGGACGACCTCCGCACGACCTTCCGGCGGGAGCTCGACGCGAAATACGCGCACGTCGACGTCGGCTTCCGGTGCGCCACCGACGGGCCGTGATCCGGGCTCGCGGGCGTCGTCAGGGTTTCAGCGAGAGGTCGGCGACCATCGCGCGGTGATCGCTCCCGACGCTCGCGGCGAGGTGCGCCGCGTTGCACGTCCACCGCGCGTCGTAGAGGACGTGATCGATGCGAACGCCGTACTCGATCCCTTTGACGACCGTCTCCTTCGAGTACCCGAACCCGGAGCCGCACTTGTCGAACGCGCTCTCGAGATCCCCCCAGACGCTCTCGAAGATCGCGCTCTCGACGGGCATGTTGAAGTCTCCGGCGACGATGAGCGGACCCTCGGTGCGCTTCGACCACTCCCGCGCGACGGTGGACTCGTAGCGACGGGCTTCGGTGTTCTCCTTCATCGCCGCGATGCCGCCGAGCTTGTATTTGTGGATCCCCTCGAGGCCGTCGCGCGCGGTCATGAAGTGCACGGTGAGGACGTACGCGGTGCCGAACGGCGCCTCGATCGCGTAGAGCGCGATCGCCCCGCTCCCGCCGCGATCCCACACGTCGTGGCGATCGCGCGGGTCCTCCTTCGTGATGCGCCACTTGCTGAAGAGGCAGGTGTTCGCGTCCGTCGCCCAGTTGTAGCCCGGCAGCGGCGAGGGTCCGCGCTCCGCGGAGCTCACGATCGCGCACTCCTGCACGACGACGAGATCCGGCGACTCCGCCTTCACGAGCGCGTCCAGCCACCCGTCGTCGAAGGGCTTGCGCATGGAGTTCTGGGTCACGATCCGAAGGGAGCGCTCGGGCGTGCGGCCCGGACAGAGCAGCGAAATGCGGAGCCCCGCGGCCCAGAACAGCTGGAGCACGAGCGCGCCCGCGACGGGGAGCGCGAGCTTCCAGTCCCGCTTCCAGGTGAGGAGCGCGACGACGATGGGCAGGGGGAGCACCGCGACCCACCGGGGGAGGTAGGCGAGCACGGTCGCGAGCCAGAAGCGATCGACGAGGAACCGCACGAGGATGGCGTGCGTCACGATCCCCGACACGAAGAGCGCGACGATCGCGATGAGCCACCACGATCGCCTCGCCGGACCTTTGGGTGGGGGCGCCTTCGCCCCCGCGCTCGGGGCGGGCTCGGGCGCGGCGGCGGGCTCCGTTCGCGTCGTCGCCTCCGCCGGAGGCGCGGGTTCGATGGGGGGATCGCTCATCCTTTGAAGGGCACGACCATGAGCGTCATGACGACGAGCTTGAGGAGATGATCGATCCCCGTGGCGATCGCGATCTTCTTCGTCACGGCGCGCACGTCGCGCCCGTCGCCCTTCTCGACGACGCGGTCGAGGTCGACGATCGCGGGCCGGATGAGCGTGAGGAGGAGCGCGTAGGCGACGAGCGAGAGCCCGAGACCCGCATGGATCTGGGGGCTCACGTCCTTGAACCCGCCCTTGCCGAAGATGAGGCCGATGCCCGTCCCCATGGTGAACAGGCCCGCCACGGTCGAGGCGTTGACGATGCGGACGAGCCTTCCGGTGAGCAGCTCGGTGTGCGGCTTGCCTCGCGCGAGCGTCCGCCGCACGTCCCCGGCGACGAAGAGCCCCGAGGCGAACCAGACCGCCATCGAGAGGATGTGGACGAGCTTGAGGACGGCGAAGAGCGTGGGGTTCATTCGCAGCTTCTCTCTCAGTTGGGGCGTGGGGGGGCGAGGGGCGTGAGGTCGTCACGCCACGCGTGCGTCGACTCCCGCGCCGCGAGGCACGCCTCGCTACCGGCGGGGAACACGCTGCAGTTGAACGGGCGGAGCGCGTAGATCCGGCATTTGTTGTCCCGCGCGAGGTGCTGACAAGGCCCTTTGCCGAGGAAGCGGAGCCGCACCTTCCCGTCGCGGCTGCGCTTGATGTACGCGCTCGTCGTCAGATCCTCCCGGCCGCCGGCGACGAAGCGATCGAGGTCGTCCTGATCCAGGAGGACGTTCGAGTCGTGGCAGCACGCGGCGCAAGCGAGGCAGTCCAGATCGAGCGCGCGGGTCGCCGCGTCGAATACGCTGTCGCGCTCACACCAATCGAGCACGGCGAACCGCGCGTGGCGCCCCACCCCCGTCTGCCGGAGGCCCTTCGCGGGGCCCTCCGTGACGAGGCGCGCGCGACGCTGCTCCACGGAGAGGAGCGCCCAGAGCGCGAACTCCGTGAGCTCTCCCGTCGCGTCGACGCCGAGGAGGAGCTCGAGCTTGTTGTCATCGTTCACGACGACGGCGTGGCCGCCGTCCCGTACCCACTTCACCGCGCGCGCGAAGAAGCGGCTCTGGAACTTGCGCCACACGGGGCGGACAATCCTCGTGGAAGGCATGTCGCCGCGGCTTCTAGCACGTGAGCGCCGCCTCGCGTTGCGCTATGACGCGTCCATGTCCGAGACGCGGCGGCGCATGCTCGTCCTCACCACGGGGGATCCCACCCCGAACGTGCTCGAGAGCCACGGCCCGTTCTCTCGAATGATGCAGGTCGCCGCGAGGGGCGCATACGACGGTCCGGTCGAGGCGATCGACGCGCGCGAGGCGCTTCCGGACGAGCTGCCCGAGGGCGTGTTCCTCGTCATCACGGGGTCGAGCGCGCACGTCGGGGACCGCGCTCCCTGGGTCGTCGCGACGGAGGCGTTCCTCCGGCGCACCGCGGAGCGGCGCGTCCCCACGATCGGCGTGTGCTTCGGGCACCAGCTCCTCGCGCAAGCGCGCGGCGGTGAGGTGATCCGGAACCCGCTCGGCCGCGAGATCGGTTCGATCGGCGTCGACCTCCACCAGCCCGACCCGATCCTCGGCGAGAGGCGCACGTTCCTCGCGAACGCGACGCACCTCGACACCGTGGGCACGCTCCCCCCGGGGGCCGTCTCGCTCGCGCGATCCGCGGGGGATTCGAATCAGATCATCCGGTTCGACGACCGCTGCTACGGGCTCCAGTTCCACCCCGAGATCGACGACGACATCATGCGCGGCTACCTCGACGCGCGCCGTCCGATCCTCGAAGCGGAGGGCATGGACGTGGACGCGCGGAAGCGCGCCGTGCAGCGCGCGCCCGCCGCGGTGGATGTGTTCACGAGGCTCGTCCGCGCGTTCTCCGCCATGGAGTGAGCGCGAGTCGTGATCGCGGGCGAACCGTCGCGCCTCGGGGGCGAACGCGCTCAACGCGTCAGGAGCACGACCACCGCACCCACGACGAGCAAGGCGACGAGCAGGACGACGAGGGGCATCGAGGACGACCTTCGCGCGGGCGCAGGTATCGGGACCGCCTCGATCGCAGCGTGGCTCCCGCGCGTCCCCTGAAGGGGGCCACGGGGTCTCTCGCTGTCCTCTGGCTCCGACGCCGCAAAGGCGTTCGTTTCTGTGGATTCGGTGGCGGTTTCGCTCGCGCTTTGCGCGGGCCGAGCAGGCTCGGCGGTGGTCTCCGCTGCCCGAGGCGGCTCGGGGGCCAGGGGAGCGCTCTTCTCGGAGCCCTCGTGCCCTTCGAAGGAGGGCACCTTCTGCGGCCGGAGCGCGGCCATCTCGGCGAGCAAGTCTTTGGGCAGCGAGCGCACGACCGTCGCCGCGCTGTACGCGTCCGACCCCTCTCCCCCCGACGGCGGACGCTCCGTCTCCATGTCGAGCCTCGGCACCGGGCTGCGGCGCCGACGCGGTTTGTCCGTGTCGGTCACCTATCGTGCGTATCCGAAGTTCCCCGGATTGGACAGGGGCGCCGCCCCTCGATTTGGGGTCGCTCGGGAAACCCCAACGATCTTCACGGCGCGCCTTCTCCGGCCGCGCGAATGGCGTGTTCAAGACGCGCGCTCGAGGAGCTCCGTTCGGGCTGCGCGCCGCGGCGGAGCTCCGATTTCAGGTGGGCGACGCCGAGCCTTTGCCTCGCGCGCGGCGCTTCGCTGGGCGTGGCGCCTCCGGGGTCGCGTCGGTCGTCGGGCGTTCGGGCGCGGAGCCGAGGGGGCGATGCGCGGCCCCGAGGGGCACGACCTCGCGCGGGGTGCGCAGGTAGCCGCCCTCGAGGAATCGGAAGAGCTCCGCGACGATCTCCTCGCGCGGTCGTGGGCTCTTGCTCGTCGCTTGCTGGAGGAGCGTCTCCTTCAGCGCGCCGAGCGTGAACGTCGCGTACACGTCCGCGTTGCCCTTCGCGACGATCCCGAGGTCCTGCCCCTCCTCGAGCGCGGTTCGGAGCATCGTGCGCGCGCCGTCGTAGAACGCGGAGACCTTCTCGACGAACGCGGGATCCGTCCCTGCGGCGTACGAGAGGAGCACGCGCGTGAGCGCGAGGTCCTTGAGGAACACGGCGACGATCGCGCGGATGTTGTGCACGAGCTGGCTCGTGACCTCCTCGCCCACGTCGACGCGGACGATCGCCATCGTGATGCGCATGAAGAGACCGTCCACGAGCTCCTCGAGGACGGCGCGCTTGTCCTTGAAATAGAGGTAGAACGTCCCCTTCGCGACGTTCGCCCGCTCGGCGATGTCCTCGACCTTGGCGTCGTGGTAGCCCTTGTCCGCGAACACGTCGCGCGCCGCGTCCAGGAGGACCTTGCGGCGCTGAGCCTTGTCGACGCGATCGTTCATGCAGCGGTCTATCCGCGATCCGCCGACCGCTGTGAAGGGCGCGCGCGAACGCCCCTGCGAAGCGTGGGACCGCAGAGCTCCGCGCAAACCGCGCGCCCCGATGACGGTCGGGGGCCACAGGGCGTGAGGCCAACAGTTCACACCGCCCCCAAATCCTCGCGTATTCTCGTGGTCCCGGGCCGCGAGCGCCGTGGCCCGAGGCTTGCTGAACGGGACTCGCCTTCGCGGCGCGCCCCCCACGGCCGCCGCGTCTTGCTTCAGGACAGAGAGAGGAGCTCGAAAGCCATGGCCCATTCATTCGCCAAGAAGAGTGCGTTGTTCGCGTCGATCGTCGCGGTCTCGGCCGCCGCATCGGGTTGTTCGAACGGCGCCCCGCCGTCGGATCCCGAGGATCAGATCGCCTACGTGCAGGACGCGATCGAGGCGCCGTCGGGCACGGTCGACGCGACGACGATGAAGACGCTCGGCTCCCTGCTCACGAAGGTCCAGGGCGCGTCGTCGATCTTCGGCGTGGTGGGCTCCGTCGCGAGCTCCGCGCAGTGCGGTGGCACCGCGAGCGGAGCGTCGGGCAGCGGCACGCTGGACGTGAGCTGCGCCACGGGCGGGAGCGCGACGGGTTCGCTCACGTTCACAGCGACGGCGGACGTCAGCGCGTCCGAGGTGAGCACGATGGTCACCGTGAAGTTCGACAACGTCTGCAACGCGGACAAGACGGAGTGCGTGACCGGGGACGGCGTCCTCAAGGCCGAGGTCTCCGCCGGGAGCGTGCGCACGAACCTCGCGTTCAACGCGACCATCACGAAGGACGGCGCGTCCACGAAGCTCTTCTTCGGCGAAGAGGTGGGCGTGAAGGAGTCCAACTTGAACGCGAAGGTCGTCCTCTTCGACGACAAGAACGACTCGTACGTGTTCGTCGCGAGCGTGGGCGAAGGCGGCGTGTCGACGAGCGTCGAGGGCGGGAACGGCAGCTACAACTGCACGCTCACGGCCGAGGGCGGGAGCTGCAGCGGCGACGCGACGTTCAGCTTCTGAGAGGCGTCGCGGGGAAGGCCGCGCGCGTTCGAGAAGGAGAAGGAGGTCGGAGAAGAAGCGATATCGCTGTCTTCTCCGACCTTCCTGTCTTCCGTGTTTCTGTGTTCCGCCCCGTCCGCTCCGAAACGGGCCGACTCCTCGACTCGTAGGCCACCACGAGCACCATGTGGCTGGGAGTCGGTATCGTAGTGGTCGTCGGGTTGGGGGCCTGGGTCGCGGGGAGCGCATGGATCAAGCGCGGCGTCGCGGAGCCACCGTTCGACCGCATCGCGACGGACGGCGAGGTCGAGGTGCGTCGGTACGGCGAGACGATCGTCGCGGCGACGGAGGTCGAGGGGGAGCGCGAGGAGGCGCTGAACGAGGGCTTCCGCCGGCTCGCGGGGTACATCTTCGGCAAGAACCGGAGTCGCGGGAAGATCGCGATGACTGCACCCGTCTCGGCCGTCCGTTCGGAGAAGATCGCGATGACGGCGCCCGTCTCGGCGGTCGACCTCCGCGAGGGTGCGTTCCGCGTCACGTTCGCGATGCCGGCGGGCTACACGCTCGGGTCGCTCCCCGTGCCGGATGATCCGCGCGTCCTCTTGGAGGTGCTCCCGGGCCGCGACGTGGCTGCGATTCGCTTCAGGGGCTGGGCGGGGAGGGAGGCGATCGAGGAGCACACCGCAGCGCTCCTCCGTTGGGCGTCCGCGCGAGGTCGTGACGTGGAAGGCTCCCCGGTGCTCGCGCAATACGACCCCCCGTTCGCGATGCCGCTGATGCGCCGGAACGAGATCCTGTTGAACCTGCGCTGAGCTCTGCTCGCGCGCGGAGGGGGGTCGCGCGTCGGTGAGCATCGTCGTCGGTGCAGCGACTGTCTGGACGCGCCCTCAGAACGTCGGAGCGGGCGCGTCCCCATCGAGCGCCCGCAAGAACGCGACGAGGTCGGCCTCCTCGTAGGCAGACAATCCGAGCGGCGTCGAAACGCTCGTCCCCGGATAGCCACCGGCGGGATCGCCGCCGCGATTGAAGAACGCGACCACCTCCTCGAGCGAGTGGAGGAGCCCCGAGTGCATGAACGTCGGACGGTTCGCGACACAGCGGAGCGAAGGCGTGCGGAACGCGCCCTCGTACGTCGCATCGACCGCGGCCGGCATGCGGCCGTCGTCCCCGTCGGAGTAGGGGCTCGCGATGCCCACGGGGTCGTTCGCCGCCGACACGAGATCCGCCGCCGCTCCCCGATCGTGATCGTTCAGGATGTCGACCTGGGTCGCTCGCTCCTGAAGGCCGGTGTTGTGGAACTTCTGGTCCGTCAGGAACGGCCCGCCGTGGCACGTCGCGCACTTCGCTTTGCCGACGAACAGCGCGAGGCCGCGCTGCTCCCCCGCGGTCATCGCCGATTTGTCTCCGTGCACCCACGCATCGAATCGGCTCGCGCCGCACGTGAGCAGGCGCTCGTACGCCGCGACGGCCTTGCCCGCGTTCACCACGACCCGGGTGACGAGCTCCTGATCGGCCGCGGCCATACCGTCGTATTCGGCGCCGTCGCCGGGCATCCCGTGACAGACATAGAGCGGATCGGGTGGCAGCGCGCGGGGGTGGTCGACCGGCTGGGTCAGCGAACAACCCGTCGTCTCGGGCGTCAACGTCGGGAAGCGCGTCGCGTCCGCCAGCGGGTCGAGCGCGCCCGCGCCGAAGACGGCCTCGTACTCCACTTTGTAGTGGGTCGCGATCCACTGGGCGACGAACAGTCGGGAGCTGTTCATCTCGAGCGGGTTCTCGATGGGGCCGAAGAATTGGCTGTAGAGCGTCGAGCGGCCGCCACCCCACATCACGATCTTCGCCTGCCCGACGTCGAGGAGCGACGGCGTCCGTCGCCCCGTCCAGCCCGTCCCGAGGGAGATCTCCTTGAACACCGACCGCGTGTCGAGGAACCCCGCGTCTTCCATGTGGCAGCCGCCACACGAGACCTTTCCGGCCTTCCCTCGGACGCCGAGCGACGACGGGCTCCCATCGTTGTCGATGTCGAGGAGCTTCCCCGAGAAGCCCTTCTCGAAGAAGAGCTTCTCCCCGAGCGCCGCCGCGGCCGGATCGTCTCCGTACGCGTTCGACACGTCCGCGGGCGCCTTCGGCAGGACCGATGGAGAGAGCTCGAGCACCGCGGCCCACGTCGCCTCGTCGAATCCGGGCGGCGGTCCCGATCCGCCGCCTGCTCCGTCGGCGGATCCATCGTCCGCGCAATTCGCGCCCGCGAGCGCGAGCCCGACGAGGCCGACCGCGATCGTTCCGATCGTTCCGGCGCCGCCGCTCACTCGACCTCGAGCTCCAGGTCGATGTGCGCGATGTGCATCGTGTTCGGGCCCAGGGTGGACGAGTTCGTCGAGAACTCGATCGTGTTGTCCCCGTCCACGAGATCCGCGAGGTCGACGGAGACGACGTGGCCCTGGCGCTCCCACGTGGCGTGGAGATTGGGGACGAGATAGTCCCGCCACGCGCCGCCATTGAGGCGGTACTTCACGGTGTCCCCCGCGACGACGCGGCTCGTGTTGAAGAGGAGCCGCGCCGATTTGGCGCCGGACTTGTCGACGCCGGGGATGACGAGCGCTTTGGGGACACTCGGGCCGTCGTTGAAGTCGAACGTCACCCCGTCCACGTTCGCGTACGCCATGTGATAAACGGTGACGCCCGGGGTTCCGGACCCGATGGGGGTGAGCGGATCCGCGACCGAGTACGCGCGCGGCGTCGGGAGCTGGGGACCGTCGAACGCGACGCGGGCCCACTGGTAGCTCTGGAACATCGATACGTCGACCTTGTGGGCGTTGTAGTGGACGTGGCTGAGCGCGACGAACGCGCGGCTGAACGGGAGGTCGAGGTCGGCCTCGCCGAGCGACACGTAGTTGGTCCCGCCCGCGTCGGTTCCGAACACCTCGATGCGATTCTGGCTGAGCTTGAACTGGAACTTGTTCAGTTTGTTCTGTTCGCTCGCGACGCAGCGCGTGTTGTCCACGTCCGCGCCGTCGTAGACCTTGGTGAGCACGTAGTCTTTGACGACGTTGATCTCCGACACGCCGACCTTGCCGGCGCCGGCCGTCCCGAGGCCGGCGGCGTCGACGCCGCAGTTCAACGCCATCACCACGCCGACCGCGTTCGGCGACGAAACGAGCTGATCCGGCGCGTGGAAGTTGGCGCCCGGGACGGGCTCGTCCGTGAACCAGACCTCGACCCACCAGCCGTGGTTGCCCGACGTCCGCGCGTCGGCCTCCCACTGCAGGGTCCCCGTGCGGCCGGCGAAATCGAAGGGCTGGCGGACGCGCGCGGACAGATAGTTGAAGCTCGTGTTGTCGTCGAAGCCCTCGGTCCAGCGACCGATACCGTCTTCACCCGAGCAGAACTCGGAGTCGGGGCCGCCCGGTGTCACTGTCTGCCAGGTGCCACAGTGGTTGATGGGGCTCGCCGGGAACGCGAACGAATAGTCGTTGCTCGCGCCGAACCCGAGCCGGGCGAACCCCCATTTGGAGTCGTCGAGCGCGCCCGCTCGTCCACCGGGCGAGGGGGTGGCGAACGGGTCGCAGAACGCAGCCCCATCGAGGTAGCAGTTCGGGTCGACGGGCGGCAGCATCCCGCTGCTCGAGCTCGTGTTCATGCTGGAGCCCGTCCCCTGCCCGCTCCCGGAGGTGGTCGTCCCGACGTCGGCGCCGCCGCCCGTTCCCGTCCCCGAGCCGTCCGTGTCCTCCGAGTTGCAACCGGCGGCGACGAGCGCGCACGCCACGTAGAGAGCAAACGTCCTATCCATGGGTCTTCCTCCAAGAGAGTGGTCTGCGCGTCGGCTCACGGCGTCGCGAGGATCAAGTCGATGTTCGAGACGATGGGCGGGTAGCCCTGAGAAGCGTTCGTGGTGGTGAACTCGACGGTGTTCGTGCCGGGGACGAGATCGGACAAAGCCACGTCGAGTGTGAGCGAGCGCGTGCCGGCGTTCGGCAGCGTCGTCATCATCTGGATCTCGCTCGCCGTGAGCTTTCGCGCTTTCCAAGCGCCGCCGTTGAGGCGGTAGTTGAGCGCGTAGTCGGTCTCCGGCGGGGCCCCCGCGAAGTGCAGGTACCAGGTCTCGAGCGCGAGCTTCGCGCCGGTCGCGCCGGTGAGATCGACGCCCGGGATCGAGATCACGTCCGACGGGCCGGTCGCCTCGTCGGCGACGCGGTACGCGACGTTCGTCTTTCCGCTCGCCGTCGTCGTCAGCGCGTTCCCCGCCTCGTACTCGCGGGTCGCCCCGACCACGGCCGGGCCGTCGAACCCGAGGTTGTCCCAAGCGGCAACCCACGCATCCATCTCGTGGTTCGGGCTGTATTTGATGGTCGCGTGGTTGTGCGCGGTGAAGTGCACGTACCCCCGGCTGAACGGGAGCGAGATGTCCGCTTCCCCGAGGAGGACGGGCGCGGCGAACTCGACGCCGTCCTCGGAGTAGGGCGTCGCGTAGACCTCGACATGGCTCTCGGAGAGCCGCACTTCGAAGTGGTTGAGGCGTCCCTTCGTCGTGGGCACGCACGCCTCGGACATCGAGAGGACCTGCGACTGCGCGTAGTCGTCGTAGACGAGGATGTCCCCGATGCCCACGTTCGACCCACCGCAGCTGTGGTGGAACTGGATCTCGATCCCGTTGCGCGGAATCGCGCCGTTCTCCCAGTTCTGCTGCAGCGTGAACGACGGCGCGGGCGCCGGGTCCTCGGTCACCTCGAGCGACACCCAGCCGAGGAGGGCCTCGTTGTAGCCATCCGCGTCGAACATGATCGTCCCCGTTCGACCGGCGAAGTCGAAGGGCTGGCGGACGCGGTACGAGTTCTGACCGTAATTCTGCGCGGCGACCGCGGTGACGAGGTGGTTGCTCTGGATGTGCTCGTTGCCGTCGCAGACCAGCGTGTCGTGGTCGACCGACACTTGGCCCGGGACGTCCGCGCGGCAGCCGACGACCGTCGCCATCCCCACCGCGACGGCTTCGTCGTCCACCGTGGGCCCACCGATGTTGCACATGCGGGCGGCGCTCCAACGGCTCGGGTCGAGCTCGCCCGCGCGACCGCCGCTCGAGGCGGGGGCGTCGAACGTGTCGCAGAACGCGGCGGCATCCAATCCGCACCCCGGAGGCCCGGGCGGATACATCATCCCCGCGCCGGTGGTCGAGGTCCCACCGCCCGTGTTGCCCGTCCCTGCCGAGGAGGTCGACGGAGCCCCCGCGCCGGTCCCGGAGGCGCTCGGCCCGCTCGCGCCGACGCCGCCCGCGTCGGTCGACTCCGCGCTGTCGCACGCCCCGGCGCCCGAAAAAAGGGCGAGCGCCGCCACAAGAGACAATCCACGACGGTCTCGTTTCATGACCTTCTTCTCGTCGGAGGGTTTCTACTGCTCGGAGAGGTAGTCGAATCCGGCCCGCGCGATGGCGTCGGACAGCACGACGTCGCCGCAGTCCCAATGCCAGACATAGAAGCTCCGCGTCGCTGCGGAGTACGTGAGGCCGGCGGGACCGAACGGGAGCGGCTCGCCAACGGGGGACCAGGAGTCCCCGCGATCGCTCGAAAGGGCGATCTTGCCGTTTTGGAAGCTCGCGATTCGCCCGTCGGGGAGCTCGGCCGGCGTCACGACCGCGAGCCCCGGCGCGAGGTGGGCGAAGGTTTGTCCGCCGTCCGTGCTGCGCGCGAGCGTGCCGTCGTTGAGAGGATAATAGAGGGTCCCGTCGGACGCCCACAGCGGGGCGCCCTGGACCGGCAAGTCGCTCACTTGGGTCCAGCTCGTTCCGCCGTCCACGGTGCGCCAGATGCCGCATTTTCCGTCGCCCCAGCCGCACGCGCCGACGAGGTGCGTGGTCGCGTCGATCACCAGCGGGAAGCTCGAGAAGTGCGAGTCCGCGGGGAGGTTCAGGCCGACGTTCGTCCAATCGAGACCGCCATTGGTGGACCGATGGAGTGTCCGCTTCTGCTCGTGTCCGCCCGCGAGGAGCGTGTTCCGCGCGGGATCCGAGAGGTCGAAGCTGACCAGATCGACGTGGCCGATGTCGCCCAGCGAGTGGAGGGTGGCGCCCAGATCCGTCGTCCGGTAAACGCCCTTTCCGTTGTAGATGCCGGACGTCCAAAAGACGTCGGGGTGCTCTGGATCGTGGACGATCGAGGAGGGACGGTTCGTGATCACGTCCGAGCCCGGCCCCGTGCCGAGCGGCGTCCACGTCGCGCCCCCGTCGTTCGTCTGCCAGAGCCCTTTTTGCGCTACGCCTGCGACGACCTGGGTCGAGCAGGGCGTCGCGACGACGAGCGTGAGGTTGCCGCACTCGGAGGGGAGTCCGGCGAGGTTCGACGTCACGTTCTCCCACGCGGGGCTCGGCGCAGGGGCCGGCGCCTCCGCGCAATCCGGCGTCACGGGGCCCGAGCTGGTGGACGTCCCCGCGCTGGAGGTGGACGCGCTCGCGCCGGCGCCGGTGGTCGACGTCGCCATCGAGGTTCCAGAGGAGCTGCTCCCCCCGCCGGCGCCCGATGTCGCGTCATCGCTCCCGCCCGTGCATCCGGAGAGGACGACACAAGCGACGACGGACGCGAGCCCGAGGGTCGCGGCGGAGACCGGCCACGTTGCCATGCTGCGGGGGTTTGTCCGCAGGCCTCACGGTCTCTCTCGAAATCGTCCGCGGCCGATCTTTTTCTTCGAAAGCTACGGGGACGGCCCGAATCGGAAGACCAGCGGCTCGAACCAACCGACGCCGTAGAGGCCATCGCAGGCCAGGGCGATGCCGGTGATACCGCGGCCGTCGAGGGCGAGCGTGCTCCCGTCGCCGACGCGCACTCGATGCACGCCTTTCTCTCCGGCGGCGTAGACAATCCCCTCGATCTCCGCGACGCCCTTGGGTTCTCCGAGCGCGACATCGAACGTCGACGGAGCGCCGCCGGCGCGCGCGAGACGAGAGACTTTGCCGTACGTCGCCCAAAGAATGGAGTCTTCGGCGACGCCGAGCACGAGCGGCTCGGCGAGGTTCGAGAGGACGACCTCGCGCCGGGTCAGGTCGCCGAGCGGCGCACGCACGAGCTCCCCGGTCTGCCCGCCCGGATCTCCCTGGTTGATCCACCAGACGAATTCGCGGTCCACCGCGAGGTCGATGGGCGCCCGCTCGCCGGCGAGCTTCGTCATCGCGCCCGAAGATTTGTCGATCTTCGCGACCTCGCCACTGTCTGTCATCGCGACGTAGAGGTCGTCCCCGGCGAGCGCGATCGGCACCGGGTGGCCGAAGAGAGTGACCACGACCGCCTTGCTGCCGCCCTTCTTGGGCACCTTGAGGACGGTCCCGTCGAACTCGGTCCAGTAGAGGTACTCGTCGTCGATGGCCATGCGCTCGAGGTTCTTCGCGCCGGTGACCAGCGTCTCGACCGGGCCACCGCCCCTCGGCATGCGGCCGATCGCCTCGTAGTCGCTGACGAAGTAGATCGAGTCCTCGTCGATCGCGAGGGTCTCCTCCCCAATCTGCCCCGCGCCAATGTCGCTGAACACGCAAGTCTGCGACGCGCACGCGCGGAGCGGAGCGCTCGCGGGGCAGCTCAAGGCCGAGCTCGCGCCGGTCGCCTCGTTCGTTCCGACGACCAGCACGGTGTCGCACGCGACGCCGGTCGCGAGGGTGGCGGCCGTGAGGACGAGCGCGCCGACCCGCTTCACGGTTTCGGCGCGCCTCGCGGGGACGCCTTCAGCTTCTGGGCCTGGGCCATGAGGATGTCTCGCTCCTGAGCGAGCTCCCCGTGAGGATAGCTTCGCTTGTGCTCCGCGAGCGCGTTGATCGCGGCCGCAGCGTCCCCCCGCATCAGCGCGGCATTGGCCGCTTCGAGCAGGATTCGTTCGGCGCGCATCGTGGACGCGCGCGGCGCCGAAGGCGGCGCCGTCGCCGTCGCTCCCGACGGAGGCGCCGCAGCCTGGATCGACGCGCTCGGCGTGGCCGTCTCGACGGGGATCCCCGAGGGCAACTCGGTGGGAGGGGGCGCGACGCGCGCTGGCTCCGCCGACGCGGAGACCACGGTGGTCACGTAGACGGTCTTCGACGGGGTGAGCGCGGCGTGGAGCCCTGCGCCTCCGGCTGCGCCGATCGCGACCGACACGGCGGCGACCATGAGCTTTCCCTGGAGGACGCTCGAGGCCGCCGCGCGCGAGCCCGCCGCCGCGCCCGCACCGGCGGAGCTCGGATCGGCGGCGCTCGGGTCGTGCCCTCCGCTCGAGCCCCCGCCATGGGGCAACAGCGGCGCGAGCCGCGCAAGCAAGCGACCCGGCGTTCCCGCGGGGGGCGGCTCGATCTCTCGCGCCGCATCGAGGTACGCACGCAGATCTTCCGGTAGAGGTGTGGGCTCGTTCATTCCAGCATCCCCCTCGCTTTCAACCTCTTCATCTTGGCGGCGAAGTCTTCGCGCGCGAGGCGCAGGCGCGTGTAGACGGTGCCGAGCGGGATCTCGAGCGCGCGCGCGATCTCGTCACCCGTGCACTCGTCGATGTCGTGCAGGACGAACACCGCGCGCCGGTCGAGATCGATCTCGTCGAGCGCGAGCTGAACCATGCGGCGCCGTCGCGCGTGCTCGTACCGCGCGTCCGGCCCGCGCGCCGCGTCCGCGATCTTCTCCGGCTCCTCGAGCGCCTCGGTCCGGCGCGCCTTGCGCTTGTATTGGCTCGCGACACGGAACGCGAAGCCGAAGAGCCAAGGCTTGAGCGGCCGCGATCGGTCGTAGGCGTCGAACTGCTTGAGCACCGCGACGAACACCTCGTGCGCCATGTCTTCCACGTCGGGGCGCGCCACCCCGAGACGCCGCAGCGTCTCGAGGACGTAGCCGAGCTCCCGTTCGAAGAGCGCACGGAAGTCGGAGGAGGAGAGGACCGGTTCGATGGTGGTTACACCGGGTGTTTGTCGCTCCCCGCGGGGGGCCATTTGGAAATCAGACGGCCGAGAAAGATTCGGGTCAGGGGAGCGAGAACACCAGCCCCAGTCCACCGACGAAGCCGACGCGGCTCGCGGCCCACACCTCCTTGGGCTCGCCGCGATCCTCGATGACGAGGTGAGCGCGATCGAGGTTCACGGGGACCTCGAACGTCGCCTCGAAGCCCACGTGATCCCACGGCTTCACGAGGAGGCCCGCGCGCGGGCCCACGGTCGCGACGATCTCGGTCACGGGGGACGCGCGGCCCACGTCCTCGGCGTCCGCGATGATCGCGCCAATCGACCCGGCCGCGCAGAGGTCGAGGAGGAGAATGCGATGGAGCGGGAGGCCAGCGCACGGCACGAGCGATCCGCGCGCGACCCACGCCGAGACCGAACCGAACGACGAGGTCTCCGAGCTCGGAAACAAGATCTCCCCCTCGGCGAGCACCGACCAGAGGTGTCCATCCACGCCGGCGCCGACGCGCACGCCGCCGCGCGGCGCGGGCGTGAGCCCGACGGGCATCACGAACGCGGCAGTGAGCCGAGCCCGCGGCGACCGCGGCGCCCAGAGCGACGCCGTGTCCGCGGGCGGCTTCGATGGGCGATCGTCCGGTGGATCCTTGGGGGACCCCTTCGGCGGCGGATCTCGCGGGGGATCCTTCGGCTCCGTGGGAGGGTTCCCGATCGGCGCCGGGACGGGGCCGAGGCGAACGGCGTCGGGGTCGACGGCGATCGCGACCGCGAGCGCGAGGCTCGAGGCGGTCTCGAAGCAGTCGGCGTCGCGCAACGTGCGCTCCGCGCGCTTCTCGCCCTTCGGCCCGGTGAGCACGAAGCTCCCCGCGGTCTCGGCGCCTTGCGGTCGAAAGTCGACCGCGAGCGATCCGGACGTCGACGCGCCGAACGGGTCGTACCCGAGGCGCGCGATCACGATCGTCCGAAACGTGGCCTCGTCCGGACACGTCGTCTGTGCCGCGTCCTTTCGATCGTACGAAAGGGTCACGCCGGCGGGCTCGGCTCGGGCCGCTTCGCTCGCGGTGGCGAGGATCGCGAAGACCGCGAGGGCCGTGGCGCGCACGTCGCCAGCCTAAGCGCCGGGCGCTCTCAGGTTCAAGCTCCCGCCCGAAGGGATCCGCCGGGGATGGGTTTCAACAAGTTCGGTGCTCTGGAGAACCGGTCGGGCTCTAGAGCCCGTAGCCGTAGCCGTAGCCGTACCCGTAGTCGGGGGATGGCATCCCCGCCGTGATCACGCCGAGGACCTTGCCCGTCGGAGCTTCGAGGAAGCGTGCGTTCAGGCCGTCGAAGGCGACGACGATCGCTCCGTCCGGCGTGAGCGCGAAGCCGGTGGCGCTCACCTTGGGCGTGTACCCGAGCTCCCCTTTGAAAGCCGGATCGAAGAACGCGATGCCACCGTCCGCGCCCGCGCGATCCGGCCGGTAGGCGATCACCGCGAACGCCTGATCGGGGGAGAACGCGCCGGCCATGGACATCCCGTGCTTGCGCGGGATCTCCGGCGCCTTTCCCCCGGGCGTGGTCGAGTGCAGGCTGACCGCGGAGTAGGTCTCGAACGTCTCCGGGCCGCGGCCGAGGAGGGGGAACACGGCGCCCTCGGGCCACGCCTCGACGGGGGCCACGCTCACGTCGTGCATGTCGTAGAAGCGACGGAACTGGAGCCCCGCGTTGTAGTCGGCCGCGGTGTACCAACCCCCGGCGAACGCGGGCGCGACGACGCCGACCTTCGGTCGCTTCGCGACGGCGTGGCCCTCGTAGTCGAAGACCGTCACCGTGCCTTCGCGCGCCGCATAGGAGCTGTAGTAGTCGTACCCGTAGCCGAAGGCGTAGTCGTACCCCGACGGAACGGCGCTGTGCGCGAGGACGGCGATGAGCTTGCTCTTCGGGTCGACCATGAGGGCGCGGCACGCGAACGCGGGGCTCTTCGGTTCGAGCGTCGCGATGTGCACGGGCGGGCTCCGCCCGTCCCACGTGCTGAGGTGCTCGTCGTCCCCGCAGTAGGCGATGTGTTGATCGTCGATGAACCCCGCCGGCACGGGCTGCGTTCCCGGTCGAAGCCGCGCGAGCAGCTTCGACTGCTCGACGTCGAAGAACAGGAGCTCGCCGAGGTTGCTCCAGACGACGAGCTTGCACGCGTCCTCCGAGATGGCGCCGCCCACGATCGTCGTCCCGGCCACGCGGAACCCTTTCTGTCGGGGCCCACCCATGTCCGGCGGGACGCACTTCTTCTTCGGCGGGGGAGGGGGCTCGACCGCGACCGAGGCCGTGGGCGGCGCCGTGGGCTCGGCGTTCGTCTCCGCGCTCGCTTCCGGTTCGGGGGGCGTCTCGGTGCTCGATGCGCTCGCCGCGGGAGCCGGAGGATCGGCAGGTGTCGCGCACGCGACGAGAAGGAGGCCAGGGAGCAGGGCGAGGTA
Source organism: Polyangiaceae bacterium (assembly GCA_046351395.1). Classification (GTDB taxonomy): domain Bacteria; phylum Myxococcota_A; class Polyangia; order Polyangiales; family Polyangiaceae; genus CAYYKK01. Next base: position 19,429 of record JAXLYP010000039.1, on the reverse strand, counting down.
GCGGGGGCGCATCGTTCCTCTTGGTCGCCGCGAGGGGTCGAAGCGTGACCACTCGCGTGCAAATCGCGAGTACGCACTCGATCGAGCCCGGCTTCCCCACGTGCTCGACAACAAGACCCAAACCGCAGGCCCGCCACTTGCATCGGGACCGCGAAGCGACGGCTGGTCGGTCGCGTGGACCTGGACCTCCGGCTGCCCGGCGAGCCTATCGAAAGAGCGCAGTGATGACGTCGATATTGCTGGCGACAGAAAGGTCCAGACTCAGCACCGTCGTCTCCGTCTTGTCATCCCTCGAGACGAAGGACGCACCGACACCAGCCAGCACGGAGACCAAGGCGGTGGGAAGAATCGCCAGTCCCCCGGAGAAAACGGGCGTGACACTGCGGATGGTCTCGCGAGGATCCGAGCGCCGGTCGACGAAGACCGAAGCGTCGTATGCGAGTGGAAGACCCGCGTATAGGCCGACTTTCATAGCCCAGCAATTGTAGACATCGAGATCGTTCGGGTCGACCTTGGTGCCAGCGGTGGACGCCTTTTCGTCCTCCCCCTTCGCGGCCTTCTCGGCGGTGGCTTCGGATGCACTCCACTGGAGCGCGCAGAACTTGCGGCGAGCATCCCGACGGGAGAACCAGTAACCCGGCGCGATCGCGACGAATGGCATCGCCGACCCCTTGACGGAGCCGACGTCTACAAACGAGGGGTCGACCGCAAGCGGAACGTGAACGGTGTAGGCGACCCCAATCGTCACACCGTATTGCATGAACCGGAACCGACTGTCCGCCTCATGCATCTGGTCCGCCCTCTTGAGGGCGTCATCGGTATCCTTGGTCTGGCTCGCGGCTTTGGCCTCTGCCTCCCTCTTCTTCGTGAGCCTATCGACAGTGCCCGTGAGAATCTCAGCGCCGGCATCCAGGTCGCGGGAGGCGAGTTTGAGCGCTGCAGACAACTCCGGAGCGGTGCCCTGAGTGGCCGCTCTGTCAGTGAGCTTGTGCGAGCGCGTGGAGGCCTCCGCAGCGGCGGCTTGGAGCTGCTTGATGGCGTCCGGCCCTTGCGACTCCCCCGCGTCCGCCAACTGCTTCGCGGCGTCCTTGACCCCAGCTGCGGGGCGCCGATCTCGGTGGTGACCGCATCGGACTTCTCCGCGGCATCAAGCGCAGCAATACGCCCGTTGAAGTTCTCTTGCGCCGACCGCGTCGAGCTCGCCTTCGCATCGGCGACCGGATCCGTTGGCGTCGCGCCCCCAGGGCCGTCCGCAGGTTCCGCGAGGACCTGCCCAGAACCAAGCAGGGCTACCACGACCGCACAAATCGTGAGGTTCCTCATATCGCACCTCCCGTCGAAGACGAGGCGCTTGCCGACGACGACGATGCGCTCGACGAAGAAGCGTCATCCGCCCCCGCGCCCGACCCCCGAACGACCACGGAGGCTTCATCGAGTGCGGACGACAGACTCAGCCCGTCGCACGCGAGCGCCGTATCGCTCGTCGGCCTCCCCATCAGCAGCTGAGCAGTCAGCACCGCCTCTGCTCCGGAGGGGTGAACCCAGACGATGGTGTCGTCACTCGCGTTGTCATCGGTGGATAGAGCGACACAAGCGCTCGTCAACCCCGATTGCTGCCGGAGATCGAAGGTCCCGCTCGACGTCGCGACCCTCAGCGTCGCAGGTGTGGAAGACTTCGGCCCCTTCGCAAAGATCTGCACTTGCTTGCCCAGCGCGCGATCCTCGGCCTGCGAGGAAGCGTCCACCACTTCAGCGATGACATAGGCGTGTTCGTCCGCGCGGCCACACCCAAACAACGCAAGCGCCATCACCCCTACCCATGAGCCAATCTCGGCTCGCCTTGTGTCCATCTACCCTCCAATCATCCTCTTGTTGCCAAGCCCTATGGGCGGAGGAGCGCGCCGCGCCCAGCCGCCACCGAGCTTCGACCTTCGCGGCCCCGCTCAGTTCAAGTCGAAGAACGAGAAATACACGCCGAGCGCAACGCCAACGAACAGCGGATGAGTCTCCCCCTTCGGAGAAGTCCCCGTTCCTGCTTCGTCCTGATTGGAGCGCGAGACCGAATATCCGATCATGCCAGTCAGCAGGAGTGGCTCGTCCCACTTCTTGGGCAGGACGCCGATTCCCATCGACAACGTCGGCCGGACGACGTCCTCGGGCTGCACGAGAGTGCCATCCTCTCGGGCGCGCGCGTACGTGCCGAGATCGATTGGCGAGAGCTGAGTGTGAAACACGAAGCTCGTCTCGCCGCCGCTCACGTAGCTGAGGCCGATCCCTGCCGCGATGGTGGGCTGGGTCTGCGCGCGCACCCCACCGTCGTCGGAGACGGCGATCGCCCCACCGCCGGCCCACCCGGCGGATGCCCCGAGGGACACCAGCCAATCCCCGCGGCGCTCATCCCAGCTCGTCATCGTGTCGATGAGCGCGTTGATGGCCTTCTTTCTTGCTGCGCGAGCGGCCTCCTTGTCCTCGGGCTTGCCGTCGGAGCTGGTGAAGTTCGCGCCCAGCGCGACGGCGAGGTGCGCGACCTTGCGCAGCGATCGGCACCAGCCACCCGTGTCGGAGTGCGGGCAAATCTCCTCGATAGCGGCAACCGCGACGCCCCCGAGATCCTGGTTGAACGCCGCCTCGAGTAGGCGGTTCGCGACTTCCGGCGGGCTCTTGGGCAGCAACGTCGGGGCAAGGCCACCGGCCGACACGCGAAGAATCGCCCGGCCGAGATCGACGAGCCGCTGCAGCGCGTTCGCGTCTCCCTTCGCGGGGCCTAGCGAGAGCAGGAAGTCCGAAACCACGCTCGCGGCCGCGCGGGTCGCAGAGGGCGCGTACGCTTGGAGGAGCGCGACGATCCGAGCTTCATCGCACTTCCCGTACCCGACGCACTCGGCGATCACGGGCCGATAGGCGTCGAACGCTGGCGCGTCGAGCGCGCTCAACGCCAGGTGCCGAATCTCCGTGTCGAGCGACAGACGCTCACCGGCAAAAACGCGCGCGCCCAGGTCGCCGATCGCCCTGCACGTCGACGCAAGACCAGGCGCTGGGCACGCCACATCCCACTTGAACTGGTCGACGAGATCCTGAACCAACACCGCCACGAGGGCCCGGCCGCCGCTCGCGATGTCTTTGAGCTGCACATTCCCCAACATCTCACACGTGCGGGGAAGGACGGGGTCCCCACCGTTCCACCTGATCTCGTCGCACACGAGGTGGCGAAGCTGCTCGCCGAGGAGCTTGAGGCCCTTGCTCTCCGCGCGCTCGAGCAGCACCTCGGCCACGATCTGGAACACGTCGGAGACCTGATCGCTCGCGGGCAAGAGCGAGCGGCCCCCGCCCGAGATCGGCTCGCCGGTGGAACGCGTTGCAGTCAGCGAAGACGCCGGCGAAGTTGAGCCTGAAACGGCGGCGAGTGTAGCTCCGCCGACCCCACACGACACCGTCGCGGGAGCGGCAGTTCCCGCCGAAGGGGCAGGGCCCCCTGTGGGAGTCGTTGAGACCGAGGATACCGAGGCGCAATGGGCGATACAGTCAGAGTCATCGTTGCAAGTGGCGGTGATGCTCACGGGGGTGGTCGTGTTGGGCGCAACCTCGGCCGGTCTTCCGAATCCCCACGCGCGGTTTCTCCCAGTGATGGCGTGCAGAGCAGGTTCGGACCGACACGTGACCGCGTACTTCCCGGGCAGAACGGACGCGCGGCGCGTGGTCGGCCCGGGGTTGAGCGGGTCCCACTCGAACGTCGCTGAGGCGAGGGCTTGCCCCCGCTGGGTGCTGTCCTCCGCCGTGCAGAAGGTCCGCGTCGGCGGAGGCAGGTCGAGGCGAATTTCGATGGTCTGCAGCGTCACGGCCGGCGCGCCGATGGCGACCGGGGCGACGACGGGCGCACTCGGTGCGGCGGGTCCCGGGGAACGAACCTCGCTGCACCCCGTCGCGAACCAGAGAGCGATCACCGCCGCCGCCACGGCTCGAACAGTCAATTGTCTTGCCATGATGCAAGTCCCTCCTCGATCCAGTCGCTGATCCGATCCGCGCGCACGTAGATGCCGCCGCTTCCGCAGGTCGCCGCGGGGTTCGGTACACTGCGGGACACAAGACCGACCAGCCGGTAGTCGCAGCTGCGGGTCTCGGTACTTGGGATGAGCTCGAACACGGGGCCGCCGCTGTCGCCTCTGCAGGTGTCGTCTCCAGGTGTCCCCGGGATCACGAGCTCCTCGCCTTCCAGGCAGCCGCTCGTAGCCGCCCGTGTCCCATCGCAGCCCCAGCCGACCGAGGTGAGATCGACGATCGAGCGGCGGCCGGCCGCGAACACCCCCGTCGAGTCACGCGCGCCGAAACCGACGGCGCGGAGCTCACCCATCGGTGCACTGTCGTCCTCCCGCCTCCGGCGCAGATGCGTCGCGCCGCCCAGTTCGAGGTCGACGCGGAGCATCTGGACATCGAGTACGTCATGGGGACGGCGTTGCGCCACCCGACCGCGCCGGAGCTCTCCTGTGTCCGAATCGCCGACCCCCACCTGGGTCACCGATCCGCAGTGCTTCGCCGTCAGGAGAGAGTGGTGCCCCACGACGAATGCCGTGCAGAACCAGCCCTTCTCCGTCCCCACGAGGACCACGTCGGCGAAGTTGTGATTGGGCTCGCCCCGTTTAACCCGCCAAGCGGCCCCCACGCGAAGGAGCCGGTCGAGCGAATCGGCGATGCGCTCCGGATTGCAGGTGGGGCCCCGCGGCGGCGCCGGCTCAATCGAACACTGGCTCGGCTCCTTGTTGCCGCAGACGCCCATCCGAAGCTGTTCGGGGATCTCTGCCGAGCACTGGTCCGAGCGCTCCCTCAGAAAGAGGATGCGAAGGGGAGCGTGCATTTCGGCCACAGCGTTCTTCAGGAGCTCGAAGTTTTCGCGGCAGGGCCTCCTCGGGTTCTCTGGATCTTCCAGTAGGTCGGTCGCCAGCACGAGAGGGCGCCCGGTGCCCCGGGCCTCGTGCGCATGGATCGCGTCCACGATGTGGGTGTACCTGCCTTGGAGGGCAGGGACGGAAGCTCGCGCGCCCATGGCGTCGCCCGGGGCGAAGGACCCAGCGTACGTGGGATTCGCGATGCTCAACCCGATGGTCGATCCCGGCGAGATCGCGGTGGATGAGAAGAAGCTCTCGACCGCAGCGAGCTCCGCGTCTCGGCACGGATCCGGTGGCTCGCCACGCATGCTGACGCTCGTATCGAGCTCGACACGGAAGGGCCCTCCGCCAGAGGGCCCCTGAGACGAACTGTCGGGTTCCGCGTGACACCCACAGATCGGGCAGAGCGGATCGGCAGCGATCTCCTTCTCCGCGCAGGCGAGGCTCCTCCATCCGCCCTCGGTCGGCGTGCACACCACGTCCTCACCCGACGCGTGCGCCATGAGAGCAAGCGTCGCGGCGCCCCACACCGCGGCGGCTCTTGAAAGCACGCGGCCGAGTGGAACGCTCCGTCGAGCGTCGTGGTGTCGAGGAAGGCTCACGAACCATGAGCACAGAGCAGCGTCCGTGCCGCGCGCAAAGTCGCGGACGCGAGGGCAGGTGTGTCCACCCGAGGGAACAGGGCAGCTTCGCCCCCCGGCGGGGACGGCGACTCCGATTGGAGACACACTGTCTCCAAGAATGGACACGTCGAAGATCTGCTACCGGAACGTCGATGATTCTACGGCCCGAAGCTGGATTTCATTGACCACACGCGCGCGCGGAACGTAGCTTGTCAGCCTCACGGCATGGGTTCGCCCCACTCAGGTGGCGAAAGGGGGAGGCGTCAGCGTGGCGACGAACGAAGCGTTCCAGCAAGCGGGCTGGTCTGCAGAAGACTGTGATCGGCTCGACGAGATGGTGTGCGCCGTGGTGCAGAGCACTGCGAAGCTGCGCAAGCACCTCGCCGTGGGTCCGAAGCCAGCCAATCCGTATCAGATCCCGGTTCCCACCATCTCCGCGCCGCCCGCGCGAGGTAGGTTGGTGGGCCCTGAGGGGGATCTCCGTGGAAAGGGCTCCGCGGACCCAGTGGGGGATACGCCTTCGTTCGTCGCAACAGTCACAGAGGGCTCGCTGAGCCATCAGCTCACCGGAGCGGCTACACTGACGACCGGCGCCTTTCCGCCAGTGCGGCTCTCGACTCGTTTTCGGCTCAGCCAGGATCAGGTTGCTGACCAAGAAGTCGTGTCGATGCTCGCACGCCGACAGGCATCGCAGCTCGCGAGCGTCGAAGATCTCGTCCTCGCGGCCGGGACTGCTGGGTTCGCTGCTGGAACGCGCTTTCCATTCGGCGGCTCGCGCGTGGCGTTCCTTTCATCGAAAGGTTCGGTCGGGGGCCTGATCCTTGCGATCCCTGATAAGCCGTCGGATATACTTTGTTCAATCAAGAAGGCGCGGGCCGCGCTCGAGTCGGAGGGGCATCCGGGGCCTTTCGCGCTCGTGCTGGGCTCCGCGCTGTATCAGGAGCTGGCGTGCACATGCGGCGGACATGGCAAGGAGTACTACCTTGAGACTGTCCGTCGGTGGTTCGCTCCTGACGGGTTCGTTGTCGGCCTCGGGGCGGATGGCAGCGAAAGGTCGCCGAAATTTGACGGCGCGGGCTTTGTCTTTTCCCTCGAGCCCGGCGCCTTCGACGTCGTGTCTGTCGCCAAGCCTCACATCGCGTTCATCTCTCGCGACGAGGAAGGCCAGGTCCTCGCCGTGGAAGAGACATTCCTCCTCCGACGACTCGATCCCTCCGCGGTCCGCCACCTCGAGGCGACGGCCAAGTGAGCCCGCGGCCGATCAGCTACCGCGCTCGGCGGGATAGCCCAGCAGAGAAGCCCAGGACGCCCGAACAACAAGAGCCGCCCGGGCCGTCGGGACCTTCTGAGGAAGGTTTGCGACCCGCGGCGCAGCCGGCGAGGGAGCGTGTCACGCGTCCCGTCCTCGAGCGCGCGGAGCCGATTCGCTCGGTCGACGGGCTCTTTCGTGAGGAGCGCAACTCGCCTCCTCCGCCGCCACCGCAAACTCCGGTGGAGGAGGGGATCGCCTCGGCGTATCGAGTGTTCGATCGCTACCTCGATGAGGGGAGGCGCTACGCCGCCGGGCACAGCGCCTGGAACACGAGCGCACGGGATGGCGGCATGCGTGCGTCTCTGCCCGGCCTGGAGTTCGCGAGCTTCGCGGTCCGGGCGATCGACGAGTTCAGCCACCTCGTCAAGGTCCTCGCCGAAGCCGCCGGCGGCACGGCCGGGAGCGGCCGAGGTGAGATGCCCGGTTTTCCTGCGTCGCCCGGCGGATGGCGGGAGCGCTCGGGGCACGCTTGTTCACACCACCGTCGTGAGCGCAACTCCTTCGGAATGGCGTTCGGCGCACCGGGTCTTGGATCGCGGGGGTGGCGCCAACCACCTCCCGGGGACCAGCCAGCGGTTGGTGATCTTGACCAGGACGAGCGCCGTGAGCGAGACACGCATGCAGGGACGATCCCTTCGCCGCCCCGCCCCGAACCACGCGCGCCGGACCGTTCGGCGCCGCCGACGGCCTCCCCGACCCGCGCCGCGGCCCCGGGGCCGCCGCGGGTTGCGCGGTCGATCGGGCCTCGCTTCGAACAGGAGAAGTCCCTTGGCGAGCAGCTGAGCCCCAACCCCCTTTGGCAGAGCAAGAGCTCGTTCCGGTGAGTGGAGGGCAGCTCAGTCCGCGGACACCGCCGGACGTCACGGCGTTGATGCGGGAGTACGGGGACCTGACCCGGCAGGCGCTGCTCGACTTCCTCCCGGATCGGGAGCCGCGCCGGTACCTTTACGATCTCATCGGCGATTATCCGAGACGCAGCTCGAGGTGCATGCGTCCGGCGATATGTATCGCGAGCGCGCGCGCACACGGAGCGTCGATCGAGCAGGCGATCCATTCGGCCGTCTCCATCGAGCTGTTGCACAACGCGCTCCTCGTCGTCGACGACATCCAGGACGGGAGCGTCGAACGCCGCGGCCGGCCGACGCTCCATGAGCTCCACGGCATTCCCGTGGCGCTCAACGTCGGCTCGACGATGAGCATCCTGAGCCTGGTCCCGCTCTTCCGGAACGTCCAGGCCTGCGGACCGTTCCTCGCGCAGTGGGTGTTCGAGCGCGCCATCGAAGTGGCACAGCAGTGCGCCGAGGGGCAGGCGCTCGAACTTGGCTGGCGGCTCGACAACAAGTGCGACGTGACGATGGAGGACTACTTGGACATGGTCCTCCGAAAGACCTGCTCGTACAGCGTCATGTACCCCATGCGGATCGGGGCGATGATTGGCCTCCGCGCGCCCGACGTGCCCGAGTCGATCCTCCGGTATGCCTTCCTGATCGGCGCCGCGTTCCAGATCCAGGATGATCTCCTGAACGTCGCCGGCGACCACGGGCGCTACGGGAAGGAGTTGCTGGGAGATCTACTCGAAGGGAAGCGGACCCTCCTCACCATAGGATTGCTGGAGCGCGCCGACGAGCGCGAGGCATCGTTCGTGCGCACGGTTTTTCACAAGCCCCGCGAGCAAAAGACGCAAGCGGAGGCGGAGCAGATCCTCGCCTTGATGAAGAAGTACGATTGTCTCGAACGCACACGAGCGATCGCCCAAGGTCTGATCGGCGCAGCCCTGCAGGCATTCTCGATCGACCTGGAGAAGTTGCCCGCGTCACGGGACAAAGAGTTCCTCCGCGGACTCAGCACATGGGTCGTGGAGCAGCCGTGACCGATGCCTGGGGGGGGGAAGGAGCCTACGAGGTAGCGTCGAGCGGCGCGCGAACCCGCGTCGACGGCGGCGGATCGCGGATTCGCGTTCAAGTGTTCCCACTGCTCGCGAACCTCCACAAGCTGCAAACATTCTGCGACCGTTGGTTCAACGATGTCCTGCCCCCCCAAGTGGGCGTGTTCCGTCCGGCCGTGCCGTTCGTGTTCTGCACGGTGACGAGCTATGACGAGGTCGGGAGTGACGAGTTCCGTTGGCGAACCGGGACGCTCGCCCAGAACGAGCTCTATTTCTCGTTGCTCCTCGACCGCTACCGTCCGAAAAAGTCCGGCCACCTCGAATTTGTCGAGCACAGCGTCACGACGCCTTACATCTTCGTCGACAACGCCATCTCTGCGGTCACCGGGCGCGAGCGCTTCGGATTTCCGAAGCAGCTCTGCGCGTTCGACGAGGGGACGCCGCCCATCCCATGGCCCGGGAGCGCGGAGACCTACCTTTCGGTCTCGACCTGGGAGCCGTCCCGTACCGGGCACATGCTGCGTCCGTTCTTGCGCATCGTGCGGGAGCCGATTCGCGGTGCTGCAGCGGTGGATCTTCCCATCGGTCCCTCCGTCCGACCCAGGAGAAATCCCCTCAGCCCGGAGAACCTCCTCTGGGCCGCGTGGAGCGCGTGGTCCGAGTTTCGCGTCCGAACGTCTCCGGGGCCGATCCTCGAGTTCCCTGGCGCGTTCGTCGAGTTCAAAGACTGGCTTCGACTTGGGCTCCGGGCGAACGTCTATAACCTTCGGCAATTTCCCGATCCCCAGACCGAGCAGGGAGCGGACTATCAGGATCTCATTCGATTTCCGATGAGACTCGCGGAGCCACCCATCGTTCGTTCCATTCCAGGGCGCTTCAGCGTGCTCGTGAATCGCAAGGCCGTGTGCCCGGTGGTCGACCGCCTCGGCCTGCGCGTGGTTCATCGCGAGCGCGCCTTCGGCGGACGGGAGAGCGTCGACATGCTGCAGGTCGTTCAGCCGTTTTATGCCCAAGCGGATGTCCACCTCGATGACATCGAGCGGCTGTGCTGGCGCCGGCTTTGGGGTGGGTGGCGCGACGATGCGGACGAGCCCCTACCCACCACTCACGACGGCGAGCCCGCGCTTTACAACGATTACCTCGGCCCGAGCTCTTCCGTCTTCCTCGAGCCGAGGTTTCGCAATCCGACGATCGACGTCAAGTATCTGCTGCTGCCTGCGAACGCGGACACCGTCGAGAGTCTGGTGAACGCGCTGCTCCCAGCGGAAGCCGGTCTGGACGCACAGCTCTTGAGGGCAGGGCACCTCACCGCGGTACGGCTTCTGGTCTCCAACTCTCGTTCGGAGCTCGGCGATGGTGAGCTGGTTTGGCTCGACGGGCCCTACGCCTCGGTGTCCGTCCCGGTGTCCTTTTCCTACCGGGGGAAGCGCCGCGACGCCTTCCTGATGGTGCACGACTTTGCGCAGAACGACTTCATGCTCCAGGTCCTGCGCGCGCTCGCGCCCGGGACCACGGAGACGGCCCGCATCGCCGTGCCCGAGAACTGGCTGACGTCCGCCGACAACGCGAAGGTCGTCCGCGTCGACTCGATGGCGATTGAACGCAGCGCGGAGATGGTGACCATCGAAATGGGCCAGCTGTTCGACATCATCCGCCGCGGTGGACACGTGGCAAGCCCCGCAGAGACTCAATTGGTCAATGCCCTTTGGCAGCAGATCCGAGCGATTCGGCCGCTCTTGTCGTTTGGGGCGATTCCTTCCCCCAGGGATCCCACCCGAGGGATCGCTCCGCGCATCACGCTCAGCGACATCGAGAGCCGAACCATCGCGGGCCCCCGGGATGAGTCGGGTCGATCCTACGTGGCTCGGTTCCCCATCTCCGAAGTGTTCTCTATCGTGGAGCGACTTGGTCTCACCACGATCGGGGAGGAGACCCTCGATCACGGCGCTGGCGCGCGGCCGCGTCGGGCGGAGATTGTCCCGATCCTCGCAACGGGTGAAGAGAGCGTGCAGATTCGTCTCTCGTGGATGGAGGTTCTCTGGCAAGGCGGTCCGTCATGACGGTCGTGGTCTATGGAGCGACCGGGTGGACTGGGACGAAGGTGGCGCATGCCCTCGCCCGAAGGGGGGTCGACCTCGTCGTCGCGGGTAGGTCGCGGGGCGCCCTGGAGAGATTGGCGCGCGAACTGCCGGGGGAGACTGCGGTCGCCATCGCGCCCCTCGACGACAAGCGAGCCCTCTACTTCGCGGTCGCGGGCGCCCAAGCGTTGGTGAACTGCGCAGGGCCCTGCGTCGAGTCCGGGCCACCGCTGATCGAGGCGTGCCTCGAGGCTCGCGCCGACTACATGGACGTCTCCGGGGAAGCCTCCTATGTCGATGACGTTTATGGGCACTACCATGGCCGCGCGATGCGGCGCGGGGTGACTCTGTGCCCTGCGTTCGCGGCGAAAGGCGCACTCGGCGACTGGGGCGCACAGCTCGTAGCGGCGGATCTAGGTGCACCCCACGAGCTGGACGACGTTGGGGTCGCGTATGCCCACGGTCGGCGTGAGTACTTCCGGCCGAGCGTTGCCTCGGTGGTATCGTCCGCAGGCCAGGGCTTCTTCCACGGAGGCGGGCTTGCGCTTCGGCGCCTCATCGTCGAGCGGGAGTTCGCATTCCCTCCGCCGTTCGGCGCCGGGCTGGCGCTGCGCGTGCCCGCCGCCGAAGACCGCTCCATCCGTCGGCACCTTCGCGTTCGTGAGGTGGGCACCTATATCGCGCTCGCGCCGGGAGATGCCATCAATCGCCCGTGGGCAAAGCTCTCCCGTGCGGCGCTCCCGATCATGCCATGGATCTCGCGCACGCTGTTTTCAGAGTGGGGTCGATGGCATCTGCGCCTCTACCTTCCGAAGCCCGAGGCATCGCATGGCGAGGACTCCTTCGGGGTCACCGTCGAAGCGCGGTCGGGCCGCAACACCGGGTGCATCGGACTTGTGACGCACGATGCGTACGCCTCCACCGCCGAGATCGTAGCGCTTGGCGTGCTACGTCTCTTGGAAGGCGGGCGCCTCGAGCCCGGGGCGCTCGCCCCCTCGGAGCTCTGTGATCCAGCTTCCGCGGTGCGAGAACTCGAGCGAATCGGCGCGCTCCGCGTCTACCACTACGATCATTCTCACGGAGGCGACTACGGGTGATCGTACCCGATGATGGCGGAGAGCGGGGGTGACGATCCAGTGACCGCGTGCGCGGCGAGCATCCCGGACATGACAGCTGACTCCACGCAGCCGAGACTCAGTCCGCAGCTCGTCCAGTCTCCAGCCACCGTGAGGTTGTCGATGGTCCGGTCGAGCGGTGAAATTCTGAGCGACGGTGTTCCGGGCAGGCACAGGGTGTACCGGTCAGTGGGATTCACGTTCGCTGTCCAGAACTGAGCCTCCAAGCGCTCTACGCCAAGAGTCTTGTCGGAGCGCCAGTCGACGAGCGCCGACCACGGGTCTCCCGCCAGGGCGGGCCAGAGCTTTGGGAGATCGAGCTCGACGAACTTCTGCGCCGCGTGGAACACATGGGCGCGAGCGCTCGCAGTGGTGCTCACGCTAGTGATCGGGCCGATCTCCGCGTCCGCGAGGACGTTGCAGAAATAGGCGATCGAGCGCGGCTCCGTCTCTTTGGGCCAATCCTCTCTGTGGATGAGGTGCGACATGTCTGCCCAAGTATCGAATGGGTGCACGAAGCTCGTCAGCGTGACCGAGCTCCGATTCCAGCCGAGCTCCGAGAGAGAGGCGCCGCTCCACACCTGGAGCGCCTGGGTCGCCACCGTCTTCATCGACGCCGTCATCGCCCGCCATCGCGGTTCGCGGTCGAGAATCTCACGACACAGGTGGGGCACAGCTCCGAGCCCAACCGCCAGCACCACGATATCGAAGTCGACCCCGACGTGAAGCGTCTTCGTCGCGACCCGGTGGGGGTCGTGGAAACACTCGAAGTCGACGCCGTGTCGACGCAACGTCTCGCCATCCTCCAGTTGGTCCCAGAATGGCTCCGCGGGCCAGGCCTGCATACCGCGGATTGTCGTAAGCGGAGCGTATTCCCGCCTACAGCGCGCCTGCAGATCGAACTCGACCGCGGAGACGTGATTCGAGCCGCACCCGGCGGGTGACATCTCGATGTTTGTCGCACGGTGGAAGAAGTGGAAGCGAACACCACGACGGACGAGTACTTCATAGAGCGGCGCGAAGACGACGTCGCCCATTCCTCCGCACATCTTCCAGAAGAAGGCGCCGCGGTACGTGAAGAACATGCGTAGACACCCCCGCAGCGCCTGCCCAGCTGCCGCGCGTGGCCGCTGCGGGTCGCCGTCTTCGAACGCGAACATGAGACTATAAAGCCCCCGCACGAAGGTGCAGTTCGCGGCCGCGCTCGAGGCGCCATTGGCCCGAAGCCAATCGATGAAGTCGTAGCCGTCGAGCACGTCGAAGCCGGCCGGGTTCGTGGCCACGCCGGCCCGGAGGGTGCCGAGCAACGCGGCGGTGACGACTTCCAGAACCTCGAAGGCGCGCACAGCGTGTGACCCCCGGCTCACCTGCTGCCGAACAGAGACAATGAGAGATTGGACGGCCTCGAGAAGAATCGATACGTGCGAGAGGACTCCGTGAGTGCCAACGCGGACGAGGCTGCTGAGCCATCCGAGGAGCCGTGCCATCCCTTCCACGAGCGTCGCGGCCACTCCGCCCGACGTCGCGAGGACCTCCGCGATTGGGTCGCGGCGAGCGATCGGGTGCGGCGGCACCCACTCGAGCGCCGACTCGAATTGCGGACCCCACGCGACACGAAAGAGAGTCCGCATCACGTCGACGGTGCGCCCGAGATAACCCGCGAAGGTGAACGGATTGCCGCTCCTTTCGTCGAGCGGGTCGCCCGGCTCCCCCGGCAGTGTGGGAAAAATGGCGGTCCAGATCGAGTCGTCCCCCTCGCTGGAGTTCGCCAGGCCGACGTGCCCCGTCGGCATGAAGGCATCGCGCCACGTCGCGATCGGGCAGTCTCGTGGGCCGAGCCCGCGCTCCTCGTACGCCTCCCGCATCAGCCGAAACGCGTTTTCATAGAAGCCCATCCAAATGTGGAGGCCGTGCTCTTCGATTCGGCCATTGGGACCACGGCCGGAGGCGCCCTTGCCGCCGAGGCGCCATCCCACCTGATAGACGTCCACTTCGTAGCGCTCGCGTAGGTGCGGGCGGCTCAGCTCGAATGCTGCCGTCATCGCGGCGCACCCGCCGCCGACGATCGCTACTCGGGTGCGCATGGACGATCCCCCGGCAGCACGTCTAGCGCAACCGATCGCACACGATGGGGACTAGGCAAGACTCGCCTCCCCGACCTCCAGCTCGTCCAGTCGCGCGCGAAACAGCGCTAGATCCAGACCGCCGCTGTCACGCACGAGATCGCAAGCGCGCCGGCCCTGCTCGCGCGCAGACAGAGCCGCCGGTAGATCTCCGGTGGCAAGGGCGCGTCTGGCTTCAGCGCGATGGAGCTCGGGTACGATGTAGCGATGCATCTCTGCTGCGCCCGCGTCTGCGAGCGTCTGATGGGCCCAATTCAGCACACGCTCGACGAAGTCGTCAGCCGCGTGCTTCGCTGGAGCGGTCCCCATTCGCTTCGCTACGTCGACGCCAGCGTGAATCATTGCGGCGCAGTGGACCAGTGAGGCTGCGACGATTCTCCCTTCGTTCCGCCACGCCTCGAAGTGTGCCCAGAGATCATCCAGGGCGCGGAGCGAGCCGCGCTCGTCGGTTGCTGTCGGGTCGAGCCGCACCGCGGCAACCCCCTCACAGAACCGCATGAAGTCCACATGGCCTCGATTGAAGACCACGGCGCCAGCGTGCTCGATGACCTCCCGTGCGGTCGCGCGGGCCAGGTTCCAGTCTTCCGCGACGATCGCGAGCACCGCGAGCTGGGCGAGGGTGGCGAGGTGATGGGAGGAGTTTGGTTTGAAGCGCACGACCTCGGCGGCGAGGGTCTCGCGAGCTCTCTGCCAGTCGCCAGCGAGAAGGTGGGTCCACGCGAGATAGGAGGTCGCCATCACGGGAATCGTTGGCTCGGGGAAGGTCATCAAGATGGGGAGCAGCGGATCCCGCAGCCCGGCAGCCCGGTCGAGCTCCTCCCGCGCGTGTGCGAGCAAGCCCATGTGCACGAGCCGCATCCCGCGGCAGCACGCGGCGAGATAGTCGACCAGAGGGGCGAGTTGGCGTGATTCTTCGTCGTCGCGCTGAAGGAACGCCGCCATATGCCCTAGCGCGGCGCTCATGGGATCTCGCTTGCACAAGAGATAGGCCTCGATGAACTGCTGGAGCAAGTCCGTCCAGGCTCGTGGCCGGGCGTCCTTCGCGGTGAGCTCCTCGAGCCGTGCGTTGTTTGCTTCGATCTCGCGGGCTCCGAGTCCGCGAGTTGGAATGAGACTCTTCCCGAGGCCGGTGCGCAGGGCGATTTCCTCCGCGCGCCGCTCGGAATCATCCGGAGCGGCCTGGAGCGCCGCGAGGCCCGCCTGGAAGTACTCGCAGGCTGACTCATACGCCCACAGCTCGGACGCCGCAGTCGCCGCCCTGCGGTAGGTACGAGCCCCCTCCAAGGTCAGCCCACCTGCGGTGAGTTGCGCGGCCAGGAAGCCATCTCCGAGGTCGAACTTCCCAGTCTTCAGCGCCGCAGCAATTCGCTGATGCAGAGCCCTCCGACGGTCCGCCGAGACTCCGTCGATGACGGAGTCCCTCATGAGGGAATGGCGGAAGGCTACGCGGCGGGAGCGAAAGCCGCGCTCTTGTACCAACCCGAGCGCTGCGAGAGCGGCGAGGTCGCGGTTCAAGCGATCAGCAGAGTCCGGAGACGCCGATAGAAGCAGGTCGAACGGCACCTCGCGCCCCGCGGCTGCTGCGAGCTCGAGCGTGGCGCGGACCGAGTCCGGCAGCCGGCCGACGCGGGCTTGTATCGAGTCACGCAACGACGTCGGTACGTCGGCCGTGAGGGACGTCCCTGTGGCGGCGACGTTCCTGCACAGCTCCTCGATCACGAGGGGGATTCCCTCCGCGCGTGCCAGGATGTCCGCAATCAGAGGGGCTGAGGGATCCGCGCCCGACGGCGTCAGCTGCGCGAGCTTCGCCTGCGCGAGCTGTCGTGAGGAGCGATCGTCCAGGGGGGACAGCGCGAACCGTGCCGCGTTTGGGCCCGCCACTGCCAAGAGTCGGGCTTGTGGCCGGCTCGTGATCACGAGGAGCAAGGGCACCCGCACGATCTGGCGGATCAGTTCGTCCACGACCTGGAGAGTCGAGTGATCTGCCCAATGAGCGTCCTCCACCACGAGGATCATGGGGCGGTCGTCTGCCAGGCCGAGCAAGAAGCACGCAAAATGCCTCGCCGGTCCAACCGGCCCCTCTCGTCGAACGACGTCTTCGATTCGCTTGCGGTCCTCCTCGGTTGCGGCCCCGAGCACCTGAGCGACAATCGACGCCGTCTCTTCCTCGTCCGGCGTGAGTGGCCGCAACCAGAGGAGCAAGCGATCTCGCGCGGAGTGCGAGGCGGCGTCCGCGCGCAATTCGGGGAGACTCATGAGGAGCGCCTTGAGCGGCGCGAAGGGTGTGAACCGGTCTCTCAATGCGCATTGTGCGACCCGAGCCACGTCGGGAGCGTCCGCGAGGCCTTCGAGGAATGCGCGAACGAGTCGCGACTTTCCGATCCCCGCCTCGCCTTCGACGACGACCGCCTCGCCCTCGGAGCGGATCTGTTTCGCGAGTTGGCTGGAGTCTGTTGGGCTATTCGCAGAGCCGGGGGTTGCGCTGACGCGCGCCCATCGCTCGTTGAGGTGCGCAAGTTCGGTGGCTCGACCGACGAAATGCGACTCTCCAACGGGCGGTTCCTGCCGACCCACCAGCTCGTCCACGACCTCGAACTGCACGGGCTCGGTTCCGGGTCTCATCTCCACCCGGTAGTCTCGCCTGAGAAGGGCTTGGGCGGCTTCGGTGGCAAGCAGCCGGCCAGCTGCGTCTACGCCGGAAAGGGCGCGCACTCCGTCGATGGGGGGGCCGACCAAGAACGGGCGGAGTCCTTCGTTCTCGTGGATGGTGACGCGCCCCACATCGATGGCCCCGCCAGGGGCGGGGAGGCCGAACTGGGCGGCGATGGCGCGGAGACTGCGAAAGACGCGCGCCGCCCTAGCTGCGCTGTCCTCGTGGGGGTGAGGGTACCCAACGGCGACCAGTGCCTCGCCCCCGATCGCGCTAAGAACCTCGGCGCCGGCCTCGCGGGCCGCGCCCGTCGCCTCGAGGAGCCACGGGGAGAGCGCCTCCTCGAGCGCTCTCGACCCCCCCAAGTGGAAGGCGACTTGAAGTAGGGCGACCTGACGGTCGTACTTCTTTGAGGCTTCGCGGACCGGGGTGACACTCGAGAGCATAGCCTCGAGCGTCGGGACGATCTCGGACGCGCTATGTGGTCTGGCGTCTGGGGATTTGGCGAGGAGTCGATCACAGAGATCGGAGAGCGCGACCGGGGCCTGAGCCGCGATCTCACGAAGCGGTCGGTGTGCCAACTCGCGGATGTTGACGAGAGTCTGGTGTACGTTCTCGCCTTCGAACGGCGTAGCCCCGGCAAACATCTCGAACGCGAGGATTCCCAAAGAAAAGAGGTCCGAGCGCGCGTCGACCTCGCCTCCTGTCGACTGCTCCGGTGACATGTTCTGAAATGTGCCGAGCAGCGCGCCCGTATCCGTCTCCGCCGCGGTGAGAGGAGCCAGTAGCGCGGATCGCGAAATCCCGAAGTCCGTGAGCCGTATCGTGCCGTCGCGACCGATGAGGACATTGTCTGGCTTGAGATCGCGGTGGACTACGCCGTGCTCGTGCGCGAAGGCGAGCCCACGCGCGACGGCGGTGAGGATCTCCAGTGCCTGAGCGGTGCCTAGGATGGACGAGTTCAAAAGCCCACGGAGCGACTGGCCGTCCACGAACTCGCTCACGATGTATTCGATCGTCGTCCCTGGAATCGACGCGTCCGTCACCATCGAGTCCGTCACGAAGTCGTATACGCGGACTATGTTGGGATGGGCCAGCTGTGCGTGAATCTGCGCCTCTCGCCGAAGTCGTGACGCGCGTCGAGGGTTGCTCGCGTCGATTGGGAAGAGTCGTTTGATGGCCACGGGGCGGTCGAGCTGGGTGTCATGCGCGAGGAACACCTCGCCCATCCCGCCCGCACCGACGCGTCGCATGATCCGATAGCGGCCAATCCAATGCCCGACGATGTCGGCGGCCCACTGGCTCGATAGGTCCTTCACAGCCTCTCCGGTCGATCCTTGCGTTTCAGCTGGTGCGCTCGAATGAGCTTGTGCACGTAGGAGCGCCGAAGGTCCAGTCTTCGCGCCGCCTCCGTGACGTTCCAATCGGTGTCGTCCAATACACGCGAAATGAGCTGTCGTCGGAAACGCGCGAGGTGCTCTTCATAGCTGAGAGCGCTGGTCGAGGATCGAGTGTCTTTGGGCTCTGGAAAGATGTGACTGGGCTCGATCTGCAGGGCTCCAGTCCCGGAGGCACGCAGGGAGGCGCCGACCAAGCAGTTCTCGAGCTGCCGAACGTTTCCTGGCCAGTCCGCGACCTCGAGCGCGTGAATTGCGTCCGTAGATAGGCGTAGGCCGGGAAGCCCGTTGGCGCGACAGATGCGAGCAGTCAATTGTTCCGCGAGCGGTGCGATGTCGCCTGCCCGTTCCGCGAGGCCAGGAACACGGATGGGCAGCACGTGGAGTCTGTAGTAGAGATCCTCGCGGAACTCCTTTTGCGCAATCGCGTCCTCGAGGCTGCGGTGGGTTGCGGCAATGACGCGCACGTTCGCCGTGACGGGCTTGTTCGAGCCCAGGGGAAAGTAGGTCCCGGATTGCAGGAACTGAAGCAGCTTCGCTTGCGCCGCGAGCGATAGATCCGCAACCTCGTCGAGAAACAGGGTCCCGCGCTCTGCGGCGTGGATTTTTCCGGGAATCGCGTTGCGCGCGCCGGAGTGGGCGCCCGGCGCGGCACCAAAAAGCTCGTTCTCGATCAGTGCCTCGGGCAGGGCCGCGCTGTTGACCTCGACGAACGGTCCATTTGCGCGACGACTGTTTTGATGGATGATCCGCGCGAGAAGCGTTTTTCCCGTACCGGTTGGACCCGTGAGCAAGACGCCCATGTCGTGAGACGCAACGAGCGTGACCTGCTTGAGAACCTCGGCGATTGCATCGCTTCGGCCGATCATCTCGTCGGTCCCGGCCAGGCGGGCACGGTACGGCGCGGTCGGGTCGATTGGGTTGGACTGGTCGCGGAGGAGGAGGCGCTCGAGAAAGGGGGTTAGGTGCGTGGCGACGCGCTGTACGCTCGCCTCGTCGGCCGTGGCAAACGGCCCCGGGGGGTTACGCCCTTGAAGGTAGACCACGCCTACCGGTGGATCCCCGATCGGCGCACACAGGATTGCGTCTATGTGGTTTGCTTGGACGCTTCCGCGCATCTTGAATCGCGGATCTTCACGCGCCGACGCGCTCACCACTGTCCTGCGGCCGGTCACCGCCTCGGCGATGACACCCTGCGAGATTGTCTCGCGAAACGACGACGCCTCGTTCTGGTCCGTGCCGTGGCCGATCCACCAGTCGGGCTCGTTACTATCTGGGGAGCGCCGAAGCTCGATATAGCCGAGCCGTGCGGATGCCACCTTCACTAACAGGGCGAGGGCGCGTCGTAGGAACGACTCCAAGTGCT
>JAXLYP010000038.1:0-81609 GCA_046351395.1 Polyangiaceae bacterium | reverse complement strand
TGACATAGACGACCAAGAGATGCTGCAGCGTCGTCGGCGGCTGGACGCCCTGAGTGACTGCGACAGCCCGGAGACTCGAGACTCCGTACGCCCGCGCGACTTGCCGAAATTGCGGCCAACGGCGCATCTCCGGTGGCAGACTCACGTGTGGACCGCCCGGTAGCGTAGCGGTGGCCGGGGCCTCATTGTAGCGCGACCAGAATCAAGATCAGTCCCTTGCCGTTCGGCAGCGGCTCAAGTGCCTTCCCGAGCACTGCGCCGAACGCGCGGAGCGGATCCGAGACCTTCATCGCATGTCCGCGCGTCGCGGAGGTCGTCAGGAGGTCACCGACCTCCACGGGCGATTCGGTCGCGTCCACTTTGCAGAACACGGTGCCTGTCAGCGCGACAGGACACCGACCCACGCTCGCGCCCCCTGCGCCCAGTCGGATCGCTGGCCGACGTGAGCCCGCTCCGGAAACGACGCCCGCCGCCTTCTTGTCATACTGCGACGTGCACTCCTCCAGCTTCCCGGCCGCACCGATGACCATCACCGTCCCGGCCTCGATCCCGCTCGTCAATACGTCGAAGTCTTCCGCACAGTCCCCGTTCTCCAGGCGGATATCCCCTTCGCCGCCGTCGATGACGAGTGTGGCTTTGCCGTCAGCGTTCATCATCGTGACTTTGCCTGCCCGCGATCGCCCTCCCACGGTCATGTCCCCCTTGGAGCCGTCGAGTTCGAACGTCGTCGCGCCATCACGAAAGGTCCGTAGCTTGGCGTCCGCGGCGTCGATCTCCACCGTCAGGTTCTTGTCGGCGTCGTTCATGTACACGTTGCCGCTCGCGCCCTGGGCTCCGAGCGTGAGCTTTGCCCCATATCCATCGAGCGTGATCGTCGCTCGGTCCCAGGGGCGATCGTCCGGGGTCGTCTTTCCGAAGATGCCAATGAACCCGGCTCGGCCGCGACATCCGAACAGACCCGCGGCGCGATCGGTCTCGGCGCCATTGTCCAAGACCACGCAATCTTTCGAATGTTCGTTGCGAAGCACCACTCGGCCGTGATGTCCGTCGACCTCTGCGCGGCGTCTCCCCTGGTCGTCGATCATGAGCAACGTCGACTCCTGGGCATCGAGCGTCACGCGAGGGGCCGGATCGTCGTCCGCCGCGTGGAGCGTGATGCGCCCAGAAAGCCCATCGATCTGCGAGCGGACCCTTCCGCTCGCATCGGCGAGCACCAAACTGGAGCTCGAAGCGCCGAGCGCGACGCGTGCGCGTCCCTCGCCGGACGCGCCCAACGCGAGATCCGAGGCGGTCAGCCACGCGTCGCCGTGTACCGGATCGCGAATGGCGAGCGTCCCACCTCGCTCTTGATCGCCGAGAGTCAGGGAGCAGTTGACGCCGTCGAGGAACACCGGGGCGCCCCCCTGGACCACGCGTCTTCTTCCGCCGGGGCCGACCCTCGCCGCCTCCGTCTGCTCCGGCCCGCCCACCAACTTGATCCGTGCCTTTCCGTCCTCGGCGGAGACGACGACCGCGCCCGGTACGCCATTGCCACCCGCCGAGAGGTGGGCCGTGTTGCCATCCAGTGAGACCGTGACCTCGCCGGTTTCATCGTTCTTCGCGGGAACCTTCATTCTCCGAGCCTTTCCGATCAGACTCCGCACGGTTCGTGTGCGGCGCACGTCTTGGGTCAGTCGTCGTCGTCGTCGTCGTCGTCGTAAACAGGCCAATCGATCCAAGGATCGCCGGGCGTCGTAGACTCATTTGGTTTGACCCAGTCTTCCATGTCGAGCGTGACCATGAGCGTGGCCGTTTCAGATGGGTCACCGAGCGCCGCTGATGCCGCGTTCTGCGCCTGCACTCGCACCCAATAGGTCCGATCCGTTCCTAGGGGTGAATGGAGAGAGACGAGACCAGTAGGTGTCGCGGGGACGACAACGGGGAGCCGGGGATCGTCGGCGGTTTCACGGTTGTGGGTGTAACCTCGAATCTCGACCGAGAATCGAGTCGCGCAACGGGGAGTCCCTGCGGCACGATCGAGCCAAGTGAGCGTGAACGCGTCGAACTTCTGAATATCCTCTTCCTTGGCGTCGGGCGAGACCCAGACCGGCTCGACCGGTTGTGCGGAGCGCACGAAACGCTCGAGGAGCTGCCTGAGCGTCGTGGGGAGCGATGTCCCCACGGCGTTCGCAATCGCCCTCAGCCCATGGACTTGATACGCTTGCGCCGAGTCTAGGAGCGTGGGCCACGCTACCATTCCGTCTGGCATCGACATGATTACGCCTCCTGATCCATGAGCTTGTGATTCGTGCGAGTTGCGGCTCCGCGTGGCGTCGATCGGGACGTACGTTCGGCGCCCTGGTGCCGCCCGTCGAGGTAGTTGCGCGCTTGGCGAACGCGAACGGCCATTGGGAGCGCGGGTGCTAGAGCACGGATCATGTTGAAACGACGGAGTGTGCGCCCGACTTCGGAGAGATCCACAGGCCTCGTCGCTCCGCTCCTCAGACGACGCGGAGTCGTCTTGCGGTGCTCGCTCCTCGGGCGCGCGTCACCATCTCGAACTCGAGCGCATTCGTTCGGGTTGCAACACGTTCGGTGCTCCGGGGGCCACGAAGACCACGAGCGGCCCCCGGATGAGCCAAGCGCTCCGCGCCTCGGCCCACCGCTCCGCTGTCCTTCTCCCCCCGACCCCGCCGCGCGCTCTCGTCGGAAGCTCCCGATCCGTTCCCCACTCATCGCGTGTTCGGACCGTACCCGCGCGGGGCGGGTGTCCTGGTGTCCATTCACTGTCCACGGCGGCCGCGCCGCGAAGACGAGGCGCGGCCCTCCGCATCGCGCTCGCGTCAGCTCTTCGGGGCCGAGCCCGGCGCGGCCTTGCGCGCGTGGAGGTGGGCGAGCAGCTTCGCGGGCACGACGTGGGCGAGCGCCACCTGGAGCTTGTTCTGCCAGCCCGCCACGACGTCGCTCTGTCCGCGCAGGAGCGCGTCGAAGCCGATCTTCGCGACCTCGTCCGCCCGCTGCTTCTTGCTCGCGCCGACGGCCGTGTCGAGCATCCCCGCTCGCTCGAAGAACTCGGTGGCGGTCGCGCCCGGCATCAAACACGTGACGGTAATCTTGGTGTCCGCGAGTTCGGCGCGGAGGGCGATCGCGAAGGAGTCGAGGAGCGCCTTCGTGCCGTTGCAGACGGCGTTGTACGTGCCCGGCATGAAGCCCGCGATCGATCCCGTGATGAGGATCTTGCCTTCGTCCGCTGCGCGCATGCGCCGGCCGACTTTGTGGAGCAGGTAGAGCGTGCCGGTGACGTTCGTGTCGATGACGCGGCGGATGTCCGGCCACTCCTGGTCGAGGAACGCGTGGCCGAGCCCGCGCCCCGCGTTCGCGAACAACGCCGCGATGGGCCGCTCACCGACGACCTCGAGCAGCGAGTCCACGCCTTCGACCGTCGCGAGGTCGGCCTGGAGGTCTTCCACCATCGCGCCCGTCGCCCGGAGCGTCGTGGCGGCGGACTCGATGGCGGGCTCGTCCGCGACCACGACGAGATCGTACCCTTTCTCACCGCACAGCTTGGCAAGCTCGTACCCAATGCCTGTCGAGGCTCCCGTGATGACCGCGAGCGGACGATTCATGGTGATGCTCTCCTTGTAGGAACCGACGACGGTGCAATGTCGATGCCCACGGTTCTCGGCGCGATTGGGCGCCTGTGGCGTCCGCGTCACCGGAGCCGGAGAGCGGTGGAGAGTGTCTTCGCGACCGTCTCTCCGAGCGCCCGCACGCGAGCCGTCCGCTCCTGCCACACGAGCGCGATCTTCGCCGTCGTCTTCGGGAGCCGGGAGGACGGGACCTCGACGACGCCGCGCGCGAGGAGCGCGTCACGCGCGAGCGTCGGCAAAAAGGCCGCGTGGTGGCCCGACTGTGCGGCGAGCACGGCCTGGGGGAAGGTCTCGCAGACGAGCGAGACGTTCAGCGAGACGCCCCGGCTCCGCGCGTACTCGAGGAGCCTCTCGTTGAGCCGAGGCTCGCTCTCTTGGAGCGCGAAGGGCGCGGACGCGACGAGATCGTCCAGCGACGCGCCCTTCGCGAGCATCCGGCGCGGAGCGTAGACCGCATAGTCGACCGCCCCGAGCGCCGCGCTCCGGAGGCCGCGCGGCAGCTCGGTCGCGCGGACGATGCCGAAGTCGAGGCGCGCGTCCGCGATGCGCTCGAGGATGTCCTTCCCGGCGAGGCTCACGAGGGAGAGCTGGACCTTCGGGAGCTTCGCGAGGGCGGGGCCGAGGCGGGCGATCACGAAGCCGTGCAGCAGGCTGTCTCCCGCGCCGAGCGTGAACGTGGCGCGCCCCGTGTGCGCCTCCGCGTGGAGGTCCGCGAGTCGATCGAACGCGTCCCGCGCGGATCGCGCGAGCCGCTCTCCCGCGGGCGTCAACGCGCGCGTCCGCCCCCGGCGCGCGAACAGCTCCTGCCCGAAGAACGTCTCGAGCTCGGAGATCTGCCGGCTGTATTGGCTCTGGCGGATCGGGTCGCCGGGCGCGGCGAGCGCGATGTTCCCCGCGTGGACGACGCGGAGGAACGTGCGGAGCCGATCGAGCGAGAGTCCCTGCTGGGCGAAGAGTCCGTCATACATGACTGCGCAGTATGGTCACGAGCGGACGGTGCGATGCCACCACGAGGCGCTCGTCCGTACGTTTTCTTCATGACCACGCACGCCCTCACCCTCCCGCCCACCGCTGTCGCGCGACCGATGCCCGTGTTCTACACGCCGAAGATGGTCGCCTCCTCCCGCGGCTCGGGCTCACCGAGCGCGGCGAAGCCGGCGCAGGTGGTGGCGGGCTGGCAGAGCCGTGGGATCCCGATGGACCTCGTCGAGCCTGCTCCCGCGTCCGCGGAGGAGCTCTCCCTCGCGCACGATCCCAGCTTCGTGCGGGACGTGCTGGAGGGGCGGGCGCGCAACGGCTTTGGCTCGTGCTCGGCCGAGATCGCGCGCTCGCTGCCGTACACGACCGGCTCGATGCTGTCTGCGGCGCGTCACGTCCTCCGACACGGCGGCGCCGCGTGCGCCCCCTGCTCCGGCTTTCACCACGCCTCCTACCGGCGCGCGGCAGGGTACTGCACCTTCAATGGGTTGATGGTGACCGCGTGCGCGTTGAAGCGGGGCGGGCTCGCCCGTCGCGTGGGGATCATCGATTGTGACCAGCACTACGGCGACGGCACCGAGGCCATCCTCGACGAGCTCCGCGCGCGCGACTGGGTCCGTCACTTCACGGCTGGCCGGGAGTACTCGCGCCCGCAGCAAGCCGAGGAGTTCCTCGATCGCTTGCCGCGCGTCGTCGCGGAGATGTCGGACTGCGACGTGGTGCTCTATCAAGCGGGCGCCGATCCGCACGTCGACGATCCGCTCGGCGGGTGGCTCACCACGGAGCAGCTCCGAGAGCGTGACGCGCGCGTCTTCGGCGCGCTCGAGGCACACGGCGTCCCCGTCGTCTGGAACCTCGCTGGCGGCTACCAGACGGAGCCGGACGGGAGCATCCCCCGCGTGCTCGAGATCCACGACAACACGGCGATGGAGTGCGTGAGCGCTGGGGTGAGATCTTCAGGCTAGAATCGCCGCCCGATGACGGATCCCCCGGCGCACGTGCTCGTCCGAGAGCTGCTCGACGAGGTGCGCGCCTCGATCGATCCGGGAGGCGATCCGGCCGCGGTCGACGCGATGAGCCGCGCGATCGCGCGGATGCGCAAGGTGGACAAGGCGCTCGCCGCCGAGGTCTGCGCGCGCGCGCTCGAGGTGGCGGCGTCGTCCTATCGCGGGCTCTCGGCGCTCGTGCCCGTGCTGAAGGATTACTGGCCGTCCGCGCTGCTCCTCCCGAGCTTGCGCGCGGGGATCCACTTGGGCGTGGAGGTGGGGCGGTTCGACGCGCTCGAGCTCTGGGATCTCGTCGCGTCCCTCGGGGACGCGCGCGATCTGGTCGAGCGCGCCGCTCTGCACCCCGAGCGGATGAGCCTCGCGGGGAGGCAGCGGGCCGCCTCGTACACGGCGGCGGCGGCGTTCGCGGGGCGATCCCTCGGGGCGAACGCGCTCGGCGACCAGCGTACGTTCCTGCTGGAGGCGGCGATCGAGCGCCTGCTCGGGGACCGCGATCCCGAGGTGGGCGCGCGGGCCGCGTGGGCGCTCGGCGTGCGCCTCGTCGCGGCGCCCATGAGCCGGCTCGCGATCCTGCTGCAGCCGTCGAACGTCGCGGGCGTGCTCGGTCGGCACGATCGACGGATCCGCATCGCGCGCGTCGCGATGGCGCTCGTCGACGAGTCCTGGACCGGGGATCCGATCGCGAAGGTCCGCGAAGAGTCGAACACGAAGGATCCCGCCGCGCGCGTCGCCCTGTTGCGTGGGCTGCGGAGCGCGGTGCGCCTCGCGCCCGGCGTCGTCGCGGAGCTTCATTTGGAGCTCGTGCGGGACGCGGACGCGGACGCGCTCGCGGTCGCGTACGCCACGGCGTTCATGTTCGACGACCTCGCGGAGCGCGGTGCGATCCACCGCGCGTTGCACGCGGAGGCGACCGCGCGCGCGCTGGTCGACGCGCCGGCGCTCGCGCTCGCGCGCGACGATCGGTTGTACGCGACGCTGCTCGAGGGCGCGCTCGCCTCCCCGAGGGAAGCGGCGCGCGCGGCGCTCGGGATCGCGCAGGCGCTCGCGGATCCAGGGCGAGACGAGGCGGGTGGGAGCGACGAGCAGATCGCCGAGCACCTGCTCGTGGAGAGCCCGGTGCTGCGCGACGCGCTGCTCGCGTCGCCCATGCCCCTCGAGGAGCGCCGCGCGAGGCTCGACGTCCACGCGACGGCGGTGAAGCGCGCGCGCGCCCGACGCCTCCGCGCGTTCGAGGCGTCGCTCGTGGCGCCCGCGGACAAGGCGCGCACGAAGGCCTGCGCATGGTGGCTCTCGCGCGTGCTCGACGCGTCCCCGCGCCAGTTCTTCGACGCGGAGAGCGCCGCGGTCGTGAACGCGGAGCAGGAGGCGCTCGGGGACGACGCGGAGGCGGCCACCGGTCTGTTGCTCCGCGTCGCGCTCGATCCGAAGGCGGACGCGGCGCTCGACCGGCCGGTCGCGATCGCGCTGACGACCGCGATCGAGACGGGCGTCCTCACGGGGGCGATCACGTGGGGAGAGGCGCTCGCGCTCGCGCTCTCCGTGCCGTCCGCGCGGATCATGCGGGACGTGCGCATCGCGACGGTCGACGAGCGGTTCGGTGCGTTCCTCGACGCGCTCGCGTCGGTCCGCGCTGCGGTGCGCGCGCACGCGGTGCATCCGCCGGTCGCCCTGGTCGAGGCGTCCCGCGCGCTCGCGCGCGAGACGACGTCGATGATCACGAGCGACGAGGAGCCCGCGCGGCGCGCGATCACCGCGCTCGAGCGCATCGTGTCCGCGTTCGGGCGCGCGGAGCACGCGGCGCACGCGGTCGAGGCGGAGATCGAGTTCATCGACGGCCTGCTCGCGTGGCAGGAGCTCGCCGCGTCCGTCGCGGAGCGGTTCGGCGCGGAGACGCCGAAGGGGCGCGACGCCGCCTCGACGCGGAGCATCGCGCGCGGGCTCCTCCACTCCGTCGGGCTCCTCGGGCCGATCGGCGAGATCCGCGGGAGCAAGGCGGAGGTGTTCGGGCTGAAGAAGGCGCTTCGTGAGGCGGAGGCGGTGACGCCGGCGGCGTTCACGGGCTTGTTCCCGACGCTCCTCCGCGCTCCGCCGCAGCCCAACAAGCCGAAGCCGATGTACCTCGGGCTCTCGCGGCCGGGCGCGACGATCGGGGACTACGAGGTCGTGTCGGAGCTCTCCCAAGCGGGCGGCATGGGGAGCTGCTACCTCGTGAAGCGGCGCATCGAGAAGAGCGGCACGCGGCGTTTCGTGCTCAAGCTGCCGCGCCGCGAGGCGCGGCTCGACCTGTTCCGGGACGAGGTGCGCGCGCTCGTGAAGCTCGACGACGCGCCGCACCCCGGCATCGTGCGGATCGTGAATTACAGCTCGTTCGCGCGGCCGTTCCTCGTCATGGAGCACGTGCTCGGCCGGAACCTACAGAAGCTCGTGGAGAAGACTCCGCTCGACCCGTGGACGGCTGCGCGGGCGGGGCGCGGCATCGCGAGCGCGCTCGCGCACGCGCATCGCCTCGGGCTCGCGCACTTCGATCTGAAGCCCGCCAACGTGGTCTGCCTCGAGGACGATCCGGCGCGCCCCGTGCTCGTCGACTGGGGGCTCGCGGGTGACACGCCGCCGCGATCGGGGACGCTGCCGTACATGGCGCCCGAGCGGTGGGCGCTCCGCAACACGTATCAGCGCGCTCCGACGGACGTGTTCGCGCTCGGCGCGATCTTGTACGAGCTCGTCACGAAGCGCGAGCTCGTCGGTCTGCCGATCACGGTCGAGGATCTGCAGGGCGACGCGGCGGCGCTCGCGTCGATCACCGCGCTCTCGCCGGAGACGCAGATCGAGGCGCTCTCGCACAATGCGGCCGCGCTCGCCTCCCGCGTCGAGCGGGGGCTCGCGGGGGCGCCGAGCGCGCTCGTCGCGCTCGTGCAGCGGATGATCGCGCCGAACCCCGCCGCGCGGCCCACGGCCGCGGAGACGGAGGCGGAGCTCGCGGGGATCCTCGACTGTGCGGCCGGGCGCGAGCGCGAGACCGAGTCGCCGCGGAACGGATAGGATCGCGGAATGGCCTCGCGTCCGACCCTGCTCTACCGCGCGCTCCGGGGGACGATGCGCGCCGCGTTGCGCCTCTTCTACCGGACGATCGAGCCCACGGGGCTCGAGCACCTCGACGGGCGTCCGGGGGAGCCGGCCATTCCGACGATCCTCGCGTGCAATCACCCGAACTCGATCGTCGACCCGCTCCTCCTCGGGCTCTTCGAGGAGCGTCAGATCGCGTTCTGCGCGCGGGATGGGCTCTTCAAGATCCCCGTCTTCGGGAGCGTCCTCTCGTCGGTGGGGGCGATCCCCATCAAGCGGCGGAGCGAGCACGCGAGCGGGGCGGACAACAGCGACGCGTTCGTCGCCGCGCGCCGCGTGCTCGAGGGCGGCGGCGTGCTCGCGATTTTTCCCGAGGGGAAGACGCACGGGAACCTGCGCATCGAGCCTCTGAAGACGGGGGCCGCGCGCATCGCGCTCGGAGTGGATCTCGGCAAGGCGGGGCGCCTTCGGATCGTGCCAGTCGGCGTCACGTACCTCGTGCGGCACGCGTTTCGGAGCGACGTGCACGTCGCGTTCGGCGAGCCGATCGAGGTCGACGCCAGCACGTTCTCGGGGGAGCCACGCGATCGACCGGAGAACGTCGTCGCGCTGACCGCGAAGCTCGGGGAGGCGCTCCGATCCCTCGCGGTCCACATCGAGAAGACCGAGGACGAGCGGTTGATCGCGCAGGTCACGTCGATCATCGTCGGGATTCGCACCGACGAGGGACTCGACGGCGCGGGTCAGAACCCGGCCGAGCGGACCGCGCTCGTGCGGCGCGTGGTGGACGCGTACCACTGGCTCGCGACGTCGGACCCGGAGCGCACGGCCACGCTCCGGGATCGGATCGATCGGTTCATGTCGGAGCGCGAGGAGCTCGGGTTGGGGGGTGAGCGGCCCGCGCTCCAGCACCGCGGGGAGCGTGCGCCCCTCCGCGGAGCGGCGCGCGCGGCGTTCCTCGCGCTCGGCGCGCCGTTCGCCGCGTTCGGGCTCGCGACGAGTCTCCCGCCCTATGTGTTGCTGCGCGCCGCGATGGGGGTCGTCCCGGTGACGATGGACCGCGTGGCGCTCTTCAAGCTCCTCGGGGGAGCGGCGGTGTTCTCGGCGGCGTACGCGGCGGAGGTGGCCGCGACAGCGCATCTCTTCGGCGCGCTCCCCGCGGCGCTGCTCGGCGCGTCGCTCGTGCCGGCCGCGTTCTTCGCGCGTCGGTACGTGATCGAGACGCGCCTGCACCGCGTGCAGCTCCGCAGCGTCACCGCGTTCCGCGGCAGCCGACTCGCCGCGCTGCAGGCGGAGCGCAAGGCGCTCGCGGCGGAGCTCGCGACGCTCCGCAAGCAGTACCTCGACCAGCTCGCGCAGGCGTCCGAGGTGCGCCCGGGCGAAGCGTGAGGGACGCGCGGGGGTGCGCGACGAGGCGCGGATCAGCGGGCGGCAGCGCGCATTCGGTCCGCGACGAGATCGGGGCGCTCGAGGTGTGGGCTGTGGCCGATCCCTTCGAGCTCCTCCACGCGCGTCCCCGCGGGGAGCGCGCGCCGATAGAACGCGAGTCCGCTGCGCGGGAGGATGCGATCGCTCTTTCCCCAAAGGAGCGTGACCGGCGGGACGAGCGGAGCGAGTCGCTCCTCGGTGAAGAAGTTCGCGTCGTCGAGCGAGAGGAGGAACCCGCGGATGAGGGGCCGCGAGAGCTGATCGACGAGGCCCCCCTCGATCGCGCGGAGGTAGAAGGGGGGTGCGTGCAGGAGCTCGCGCAGGAAGCGGCGCGCGTCCACGCGCGTCTTGAGATCGAAGCGCGCGCGGAGCTCGTCGAGATCGGCGACCGTGAGCGGGGCGCCCGCGGGGCTCGCGAGCACGAGGGCGCGCACGCGGTTCGGACGCGCGAGCGCGTAACCGAGGGCGGCGGCGCCGCCGAGTGACGTGCCGAGCAGGACGGCGCGCGCGATCCCCGCGTGGTCGAGGAGCGCGTCGAGGCCCTCGAGGACGCCCGCTTCGAGCACGTGGGTGTCGAGTCCCGCCGTGGGCTCTGGGCTCCGGCCGTGTCCGGGGAGGTCGAGGAGGACGACGCGCCGCGCCGAGGGGAGGAGGCGGCGCACGACGGGCGTGTACGACGTCGCCGTCGTGCCCATGCCGTGAAGGAGCGCGAAGTCGTCCGCGCCGCGGCCCTCGATCACGTAGCCGTGCACGTCCCCGATGGATGTCTGGAGGTTCACGCTTCGGGCGCCGGAGGCGCGGAGGAGCGCGCGGGAGATCTGCTCGACGACCTTGAGCACCGAGCGGTACTAGACGCGGGCGCGGGGTCGGTCAACCGAACGCGCGACCGGCGAGCGCGCGGCTCGTTCGGCGGACGCCAGGGAGATGGTCGAGGCCGAACACGAGGCGAGGGGAGAGCTCGCCGCGCTCGAGCGACCAGCGCTTCGCCCAGTCGAGCAGGGCTTCTTCGCCCGGTTCGAGATCCAGTCGGACCACGCCGCTCGTCGGCGTGAGCGCGTCCGCGATCGCGAGGGCGTCGTCGTCTCGGGCGCAGACGATGGGCCCGATGCGAAGCGCTTCTTGCTCGCGAAGACCGAGTCCGAAGCCTTCGACAAGGCCGCCGCGGTCGATGACCCAACCCGCGGCGCGCCGCGCGAGGAGCGACTCCATGAGGCGCCGCCGCGGCGCGCCTTGCGCGACGGAGTCGAGTGCAGTGATGGCGTCCGCGTCCCCGTCGCGGATCTCGCGCAGCTCGCGCGACGCATGCGCCATGGGGGCGCGCCGCTCGATGAGGCCCTCCCATCGCACGGACACGCCGTCGTCGACGAACCCGAACGGACGGTAGAGGCGCTCTCCTTCGGGAGAGGCGTAGAGCGCCATGGCCATCCCGGGAGGGAGCGCGTCGCGCGCGTGCGCGAGGATGGCGCGGCCCACGCCCTGCCGCTGAACGTCGGCGCGGACCATCATCATCGCGACCATCGCGAACACGTCCCCAAAAGGGAACGCGATCGCTGCGCCCGCGAGCGCGCCCTTCGCGGTAGCGCCGAAGCCGCGCCCGATCTCGAGCATGAGGGCCCACGCCTCGGGCGGGGCGGTCCAGCCGATCGTCCGCGCACACGCGAGGCACGCGTCGACGTCGTCGAGCGAGAGCGCCCGGACCGTGTGCGGATCGGACGGGACGCGCGGGGCGGGGGCGGTGTCGATCGTCAAAGGACGGCGCCCGAACCTCGGAGCATCGCGTAGACGACGACCCCGGTGATCGACACGTAGAGCCAGATCGGCAGCGTGAACTTCACGACCTTTCGATGGGCTTTGAAGTTCTTCCGGAGGGCGAAGAAGAAGCTCGTCAGCGTGAGCGGTAGCGCGACGGCCGAGAGCAGCACGTGGGACGCGAGCACGACGAGGTACACGACGCGAACGGCGCCCGTGCCGGGGTACTTCGTGTCGCCGTGGAGCGCGTGGTAGGTGAGGTAGCTCGCGAGGAAGAGCGCCGACGCTGCGAACGCCGCGAGCATCAGCTTCTTGTGCGCCTCCTGGTTCTTTCGCCGGATCGCGACGTACCCGAGGACGATGAACGTCCCCGAGAGGCCGTTCAGGGCCGCGTTCAGGGCGGGCATGAACGAGAGCGCTCCCGTGTCGTGGTTGCCCGAGCGGAGCAACAGGAGCCACGCGAGGACGGAGAGCGCGGCCGTGCAGACGACCGCGAGCAGTACGAAGAAGCTCCGATCGGTGAGACCCGGGAGAACGGCGGGAGGACTGGACATCGACCTGCGGCGTTCTTTGGGCTGGTCGGGCTCCGGAAACAAGGGGTAGCCTCCCCGGCCTATGCCCTTCAAGAACGTCGCAAGCATCAAGCAGGTCGCAACGGTCGAGGGCGCCGTCACCGGCGCCGCGTACAACAAGGCGCTGAGCGCGGTTGCCATGCTGTCGAACAACCCGACGCAGGTCGCGCTCCTGCCGCAGAGCGGGGTGAACCCGAAGATTCAGAGTGTCGGGCTCGATGCGGTGACCGACATCGCCTACCTCAACCGCGCGATGGCGATCGTGAAGACCGCCGACGCCGTGTGGGCCCTGCTGGACATCGAGCACAAGCCGAAGGTCGAGGAGCTCCACCAGGATTCGAAGGCGCTCATCTCGAAGAGCACGGGCGGGATGGCGCTCGGCCTGCGGTGGGACGGCAAAGGCCTCGAGTACTTGCCGGGCAAGGCGGACGTCGCGGTCCGCGAATTCGCGATCCGCGGGGACACCAAGTGCGCGGACGTCGGCGAGACCGAGTGCTACGCGGTCACGGAGGGCGGGGACGGGGAGTTCCGCATCCACCCGGGGAGCACTCCCGAGCAGGGGTCGACCGCGAAGATCGCGCTGCCCGCGGGCTCGGGGAAGCTCGATCGCGTGAGGGGCGGGAAATTCTTCAGCGTCGTGTACAAGCGCGGCAACCCGAACATCGTTTGTGTCCGACGCGCAGGGAACCGTCTCGAGGCGAAGGCCGTGACGATGCCGTTTCCGCCGACGGATCTGGTCGTTGCCGAGACGAGCATGATCGCGCTGGCCGCAGACGGCCGTGTCGTCCTGTTCGACGCCGTGGCCGTCGACAAGGCCACGGCCTCCAACATCCAGCCCACCTGGGAAGGCCAGATTGGTTGTCGCGGCGAGCCGACGGTCTGCGTCGTCGCGCACCACTGGCTCTACATGGGGACGTCCATTGGGGAGATCTTCATGGGCCAGATCGTGCGGAAGCAAGCCGTCACGATCTGAAGCGACGCGAGGTTCGGCGCGCTCATCGAACGCGAGCGCGCCGAGGCCTCCTTTGGGGTGCGGTTCGCCGAATCCACCGAAAGCCTCCCGCAGCGAGGCGGTCGCAGAGCTCGGTGCCCGGGATGCGTGGTCTCTGACGGACCCCGAAGTCCGTTCTGGCGGTGATGACGGGCGACTCATCGCCCCATGCGACCCGCGAGCGCTAGGGCGGACTGAGGTAGGTCGGCCGCAGAGCGCAGGGGCTCATGGTGGTCGTGTTCGTCTCGCCCGCCCGCGACTGGACGTCCCTCCCGGTTGGGTGCGCATCCGACCGGCGGCGCGCTATCGCGTGTTCCATTCCGGGTGGCGCCCGCCAGTCCTGGCGGGCGACACACGAGTCCGCCACTCCGTCAGGTGGCCCTGGTTGCGAACCGCGGGAATCGAAGGCGATCGTGCAAGGCACGGCGGTTGCGATGAAACGCGCGCCGACCCTGGGGACGCGTACCCAAGGTCGGTACGCATCAGTGACGAATCGCAGGCCACATTGGCTCTGCGAGCAAGGAGACAAGGGACGCCTAGGGACGGTTGGGATTGGCGGTTCGCCGCGTCTGAGACGGTTGACTGACCCGCGGAGTAGTGTCGGGCGGGCTGTCTCAGCACGGCGAATTGGGTACACGGCGGGCTTCTGACCAACAGGTGCCGTGGTGCGGATGGCGCGACGACGATCGCGCCAGTGCCAGAGGAGACCACCCTGGCGGGCGGAGTGTGTGACCACTCCCGGCGGGCGGACGTGTGTCCGCCGCGCCTGCGCGCTCCTCGATCCGACGTAGACTGAGGCTGGATGTACGCCGGGCATTTCGACTTCGCGCACCCCCTCCATTGGACCGTTCCGGCCCTCTACACCCCCGACGAGTGCGCCGCCCTCATCGCCGAGCCCAACGAGCACGCGTGGCTCCCCGCCACCGTCAACCGCTCGCGCGGCCGCGAAGTCGACGCCCGCGTTCGCAACAACGCGGTCGCTGTCCTCCGAGATCCCGCCCTCGCGGCGGACGCGTTCGCGCGCGTCCGCCCCCACGTCCCCACCCGTATGTCGACCGAGATCGCCTCTCGCCGCGTCGACCTGACCGTCCACGGCGTCCACCAACCGATGCGCATCTATC
Source organism: Polyangiaceae bacterium (assembly GCA_046351395.1). Taxonomy (GTDB): domain Bacteria; phylum Myxococcota_A; class Polyangia; order Polyangiales; family Polyangiaceae; genus CAYYKK01. The sequence continues at coordinate 67,071 of JAXLYP010000038.1, read as the reverse complement.
GCTACGACCCCGGCCAGTTCTTCGGCGTCCATGAGGACCAGTCGTACTTCGGCGCGGACGGCAGCCAGAGCCTCCTCACCTTCATGGTGTATTTGAACGACGACTTCGACGGGGGTGACACGGAATTCCTCATCGCGCGCCAACGCGACGAGGACACTCCGAGGTCTCATCCACGACCCGAAGGGGCGGGCGGGGAGGACGCGGGCGTCCGCGTACGACCCACCACGGGCATGGCGCTCCTCTTCCAACACCGCGTCCTCCACGCGGGTTGCAGCGTCCTCCGCGGCACCAAGTACGTCCTCCGCTCCGACATCCTGTACATCGCCTGACCCCCGGTCCCGCGCGCGAGGGCGAGCTCCGATCGGCGCTCCCAGTGAGCCCCATCCCCCGCGCTCCTCGACGAAGACCCACGGACTCCACGTGCCGCGCGGCGCCACGCGAGCCCCAGCCCGAGCACGTCCCCGCGTCTCCCCCGACGACCCGCGAACGGAGCGACGAACCCTCCTCGTCCGAACGGCGGCGGGCCCGTTCACCGTCCGACCGGCGCGCGCGTCCCGCCCGTACTCAGCGCCGACGCACGATCACGCGCACACCCTTCTCCGGTCGCAGCGTCGCGCTCGGGTGGGGCGCGTCCTCCTCCGCGCTCTCGAACCGGAACCTCCTCAACATCACCGCGAGCGCGACGACCGCCTCGAGGTACGCGAAGTGGTTCCCGATGCACACGCGCGGGCCCGCGCCGAACGGCATGTACGCGTGCCGATGCCGCTCCGACTCCCGCTCCGGGAGGAACCGGTCCGGGTCGAACGCGCGCGCGTTCGGCCACACCGACTCCACGCGGTGCAGCACCCACGGGCTGATCATCACGTTCGTGCGCGCGCGGAGCTCGTACCCCCCAATCGAGACCTCCCCCACGGAGTCCCGCCCGAACACGTACACCGGCGGGTACAGCCGGAGCGCCTCCCTGAACACCCGCAGACAATGACCCAGCCTCGGCGCGTCCTCCAACGTCGGATCCCCCGAGAGCGCGTCCACCTCCGCCTCCATCCTCGCGTAGACCCCCGGCGCCCGCGTCGCCAAGTAGATCGACCACGCGAGGCCCGTCGCGGTCGTCTCGTGCCCCGCGACGAACAGCGTGAGCACCTCGTCCCGCAGCTGCTTCGTCGTCATCCCCCCGCCGTCGTCCTCGTCCTTCGCCCCCAGAAGGCGCGTCAGCAAATCGTCCGGGACCCGCCCGCCCCCCGCCATCGCCGCGCGCCGACGCTCGATCATCCCCTCCACCTGCGCGTCCAGCACGCCAATCGCGCGCGCGAGCTCCCGCCCCCGCGCCCCCGGAAAGAACAGCGGCCTCGCGAACCGCGCGCTCGCCCCCTCGAGGAACTCCGCGGTCCCCCCCGTCGCTCCCTCCGCGAGCGACCCGAACAACCGGCGCGCCGCGATGTGCGCGAGCGCGAACGGTCGTCCGATGATCCACCCGCTCCACTCGAGCGCGACCGTGAGCGCCTCCCCGAGCGCACGCGCCTCCTCCAGCGAGCCCGCGTCGAACAGCGTCTTGCCCGCGACGCTCATCGTGAGCCGCGTCGTCTCGTCCAGCAGCCGGAGGGGCTGACCATCCCTCCACGTCTCCACGACGCTCCGCGAGCACGCCACCATGTCCTCCGCGTACGCGCCCAGCGCTCGCGGCTGGAACATCGGGGACATCAGCTTCCGCTGCCGCCGCCACAGCTCCCCGTTCGACGTGAACAGGCCCTCCCCCGCGATCGGGTACAGGCTGAACCGCAGCATGTCCGACTTCACGAACGACTTCGCCTTCTCCACCAGAATCTCCTGCACGAGATCCGGATCCTTCACGACCGCCGCCCGCACCCCCGGAAACGGCAGCCGAAGGCGAAGCATCGGCTCCGTTCGCGTCGTCAGGCGCTCCAACGTCCCCAGGCGGTCCCGGCGGAACGCCGCGTTGTGACCCAGAACGCCCTCGCCGCCCGGCGCGAGCGGAATGTCCTCGAACGTCGGCACGCGGCCCGAGCCTACGATCCAACCTTCCCCCGCACCAGCGCACCCACGCGCGCGCCCCCCCGATGCGCTTCCCGCGAGCGCTCTCCCGCGACGCGCCCGTGACGCGCTTCCTCCTCGCGCACGCGCTCCACGTCCTCGCGCTGCGCGTCGCCGCGCCGCTCCTCCGCGGCGCGCGCTCCGTCTTCCATCTCGGGTTGCTGTTCGGCCCCGCGATCCACGCGCTCCCGCGCGGCGACGGCCTACCCGATCGCACGGCGCCTCCAGCGCCACCTCCTACCGCTCGTCGTCCCCACCGTCCCTACGCGCTCTCCGTGATCACCGACCCGTCCGTGCGATCCACGCGAGCCTCTTTCCCGACGGTGGCGTGAGCAGCACGCCCCCGTCGAGCGGGAACGGCGTGTCGTACACGCCCCCGAACACGAACGCGCCGTCCCCCGTGAGGCGCCCGTACAACGCGATCTGCGTGCCCGCCGGATCGCTCGGCGTCGAGCCGAACGTCTTCGACGCGATCACGCCCAACGTCCCCTTGTCGAGCAGCGCGACGTACGCGTCCGCGCAGTCCGCCCCGCACGCATGATCCCCGATCATCGGCGCCCCGCTCGACAACCCCGCCACGCGCCCCGCGATCACGATGCCCGCCGGCTCCAGCTGCGCCGACACGATCGTGTCGTCCCCCGCGCTCGATCCCGCGATCGTCGCCACGTCCCCCGTTTGGATCAGCAAGTCCGACGGGAGCCCCGTCGAGCCCAGGAGCACCACCTCGCCGCCCACATCGATCGCGGTCGCCGCGCCCGGGCCGCCATCCGCACCGAACCGGTGCGCGAGGTGCGCCTCCGCGGGCGGGAACGTGATGTTGGGACCCGCGAACCGCGCCGCGAAGTTCGAACCCTCCGTGGGATTGATCTCCGCCGGCGTGTTCCCGAACAGGCGGTGCGTGACATATCCCGTGAGCACCACGTCCCCGCTCGCCGTGTGCGCCAACCGCGGCGCCGACACGAACTCGTCCGTCACGCCCCCGTCCGCCTTGATGAGCGTCCGCGTGCACGCGCCCGTCGCCGGCACGTCCAGCAGGTGGACCACGCTCGTCGAGCCCGCGATCGGATCCACGCACGCCTGAGCCCCGTGCACGCCGTGCACCCGCCGCCACGCCCCCGTACGTGCAGTCCACATCCCCGTCCACGAAGTCCTGCTGGAACGCGGCGACCAGTCCGCCGTCCGGTCGCGGGAGCGCGCTCATGTACGCGAGCCCGCTCGCCGACGTGCAGCGAACCTCCGTCGAGTACACGCCCGACTCCATGTCGATCCGCCCGAGCTCCACCGAGCCCCCCGCCGCCGTGGTCGCGCCCAGCCCGATCCGCGCGACCCGCGATGCCCCGTCCACCGCTTGGATCCGGAGCGTCCGAGGGATGTCCGCCTGAGTAATCTGCATCGGCACGCCCGCGTTCACGCGGATCACCGTGCCCGTGCCGTCCACGAACCCCGCGACGATCGAGCCCGGCGACACCGCGGTTCCCAGCACCATTGGTGCGGACGCGTCCTTCGCGATCATCACGACGAAGAACACGCCGTTCTGCGGGCCCCGTGCCATCGCGATCAGGTCGCCGCTCCCGTTCGACTCGATCGGCCCCAGCGTGTACGCCCACGGGGACGGCCCCCCGCTCCCCGACGAGCTCGACGCGCTCCCATTCGAGCCCATCATCCCCGTCCCGGACGACGCGCCCGTCACCGTGCTCGACGACGCGCCGCCCGTCGCCTCGTCCACCTGCAAGTCGAACCGGGTCACCAGCGCGCAGCTCGCCCCGAGCGCCATCACAGGCACGAGGAGCGCAGCGCCGACGGCACGAGCCGAGTGCATGTCCCCCTCAGGATGCCGAACTCCTCAGCGAAAGAAAGCACATTGTCTCCTCGCCCAAGGCCCGGGCTCATCGTGGACGCGAGCCTCCGATCGTCCCCTCCACCGAACACCCCCTCGCCCCGCGTCGTGTCCGCGCCGCGCGCGGAGGACATCCCTTCGGGTGGCCCACGACCGAGCGCCCGCCCGAGAGGACGCGCGGGTCCGCGACCGCAACGCCCCGCCTCGAGTGGCTAGCGCCACGTCGATCAACGAGAACTTCGCCGCCCTCGACGCGCGCACCGTCCCTGCGGGGACGATCATCGCCTTCGGGGGGAATTCGATCCCCGCGGGTTGGATCGCGTGCGACGGACAGGAAGTGGACCGCGCCGACTACCCCGACTTGTTCGACGCGATCGGCGTCACCTACGGCGAGGGTGACTCCACCACGACCTTCAACGTGCCCGACTTGCGCGGCCGCGACGTCGTCGGCGCGGGCCAGGGTGCTGGTCTGACCAACCGAGCGTTGGCCGCCAAAGGCGGTGCGGAGTCGACCACACTCGTGCAGGCGAACCTCGCGCCCCACACCCACGGGGTCAACGAGACGCCCCACACGCACTCCGCGACCGCGGCCGCGCACACCCACACCAACACCGCGGGGATGTCGCTCCTCACCGCCGGCCAGAGCACCTACCAGCTCGCGGCCGGAGCCAACTACGGCATCGGCCCCGCTACCCTCAACAACGCGACACCCGCCATCAGCGTGAGCTTCGCCTCCACCGGGATCACCCTCCAGTCCACCGGCAACGGCCAGCCCTTCGAGCGCATGCAGCCGTTCGTCGTGCTCCGATACCTCATCAAGAGCTGAGCCCGTCGCGGCCGACCGACTCCGCGTGGGAGCGGGCGTCCGCACGCGCGGAGGGCGGCGCTCGAGCGCCGCGCCCGTCAGCGCGCGTCCCCCTCCTTCGTCGCGACGTCTTTGCAGCACCGGAACCCGAGGTGGTAGTTCACGTGCCACGCGCGCTTCATCGGCTCCACGTGCCAGCGCGGATCGTGCCTGCAGATGTCCGGGTACGTCCCGCGCATGCGCTCCGGGCGGATCGCCGGCTTGCCCTTCGGCGCCCTGCCGAACTCGTCCCGCGCGACGTCCACGTAGAAGAACGCGCTCCCCTTCAGCTGGTCCTTCGTCTCCCCGTCCGCCGCGTCCCAGCGCGACATTTCCTCCGCGACGTTCCCCTGCATGTCGAACACGCCGAACCGCGACCGGCACCTCGGGAACGCGCCGCTCGGCTCCGTGTTCGTCGCGCACGTCTTCCACGTCGTCGCCGTCGTCTTCGGGTTGCAGTTCGGTCCGTACGTCGCCGCGGACTTGTTCGTGTTGCACGCCTCGAGGTCGAGCTCGTCCCCGTACGAGTACTTCCGCTCCGGCCCGCCCTCCGGGTCCCCCGCGCACGCGAGCATCCACTCGTCCTGCGTGCACAAGCGCTTGCCCTGGAGCTCGCACACCTGCTTCGCCTGCGTCGGCCCGATCCACACGAACGGCAGCTCGCACGGTTGGTTCGGGAACTCGAACACGTCGATGCACGCCTTCGCCTTGCCGACGTCCCCCTCTTTGTAGAACGGGACCATGTAGTCCGCGCCGCAGAGTTCGCGCTGCTCCGGCGTCTGCAGGACCATCCCCTCCAAGCCCTCGAGGCACTTCGCCTTCGAGATGAAGTGCTTCGACAGCTCGATGTTGCCCTGGTTCGACTTGCCCGCCTCCGGGCCGAACGTCTTGTCGACGAACGCGTCCCCGTCCACCTTCGGGTTCTTCCCCGGACGCTCGATCGTGAACAGCGCGAGCAACCCCTCCTTCGTCGTTTGGTGACCCGCCATCGGGTCCAGCCAGCGAGGATCCACCGGCTTTCGTGGTGGCGGCGCCGACGCGGACGGCGCCGCGACGAGCTCGCCCGAAGCGCTCGCGCTCGCCGCCGGGGCCTCCGTGGGCGCCGTGCTCCCGCGCGTCGGGGTCGCGCCGCGATCGCACGCGGCGCACACGAGAAGCACGAACGAGAGCGGTCTTCGCACGTTCTTCGAACGCTCGGCGCGCCGACCCATTCGCTCGACGGATCGGTCGCGGCCCCTCAGTCCAGCAAGCCGATGTGCTTCATCGCCCGCTGCTCCGCCGCGTGGATGAGGGCCTCCGCCTCCGCGTCCGGGAGCCCGACGTACGCCGCGAGGCGCTTCACGAACTCGATCTCCTTGTCGTCCTGTCGTCCGTCGATGAACGTGAGGAGCACGGCGTGCTGCACCAGCACCCGGAGATCGTCCGGCGACAAATCCTCGACCGGTACGTCCTCGAGCTTGCGCGGCGTCTGCGCGTACGCGCGCACTTCCTCGGCCTGCTCCGCGGACGCCCCGAACGCTTGGAGGAGTGCATCGACCATCTCCTTCTCTTGGTCCCCGTAGTCGCCATCGCACCAGGCCACGCTGATGAGGGACTTCACGATCGCCATGTCGTTCACGTGCATGGCGCGCATGATTCGCTAGATTCGGCGGCCGTTCAAGATGAGCGCGCCGCAGGCGCTCCTTCTCTGGGCGCGGTTCCCCTCGTCGCTCCGAGGAGGCGCGCGCCCGCGTGCACGGCCCGCGCGGCGAGCCGCGCGCGCTCAGAACATCCGCGGAGCGTAGTGCCCGAGCAGCCCCGCGACGAGCAGCGCCACCGCCACGAACGCGACGTACCTCGCCCCGATGCGGGACGTCGGCGCCGCGGCCGAACGCGCGCGCGGGCTCGGTTCACTCCCATCGTTCGCATCGTTCGCGTCGTTCGCGTCGTTCGCCTCGCGCGCGAGCGACGCGACGATCGACGTCGGCGAGGGCGTCCCGCTCGATCCCGCGCGCGGTCGATCGCGCCCGTCTTCGTTCTTCGCTTCGACGCGCGCCCGCGGCACCGACGTTCGCCCGCTTGCGACGCTCGCCGCTCGCTCGACGGGCTGCGGATCCGTGTCCTCCTCGTCCGCCGAGCGCTCCGCGGGACTCGTGCGCGCGAGACCGTCGTGCGCGCCTCCGGCGGCGCGCCGAAGCGCGTCCGTCGGAGCGGCCCCCTGCGCGGGCACCTCGAGCGCCGACACCCGGAACGTCGCGAGGAGCTCGTCCACGCTCGACTTGGGCGTCGCGACGTCGACGCTCCGCACCACGACCTCCGCCGCGGCGCGCGCGGCGCGCGGCGCTTCGGGTGCCGCCGCGGCGCTCGCCTCGTCGAGGCGCTCGTCCACGAGCGCGTCGTCCACCGTCGACGCGACGATCGTCGGCGTCGGCTCGAGCGGCGGCATCGGCTCCACGGGCGTCGGTGGATCCGTGAACACGACCTCCACCTCGATCGGCGCCGCCCGCACCGGCGCGACCGGCGACGGCGTCGGCGGCGTCACGACCGCCTCGGGCGCCGCGACCACGGGCGCCGCGACCACGGGCGCCGCGACCACGGGCGCCGCGACCACGGGCGCCACGACCACCTGGGCGATGGGCGGCGCGGGCGGAGCCACCGCGGCGTGCTCGACCTCGGGAGACGCCAAGCGATCCGACACCGGGCGCGCGGCGGGGCGCGCGCTCCCGCGCTCGCCCCCGCACGGGTCGGTCGAGCTTCCCTCGCTCGCGCGCCCGCACCGTCTCGCGCGCGAGGCGCGCGAGGGCGCGCCGCGCCGCCGAGGCGAAGTTCACGGGGACGAGGGCGGTCTCCAGATCTCCGATCACGTCCAGCACCGTCTCCCGATCGCTCCGGCTCCGCGACGCGCTCGACAGCCCCGGCATCGACCCGATCGAGCACCCGAGCAGCCGGTCGAGCACGTCCCGCAGAACGGCCGCCGACTCCTCCGGTCGCACGACCTCCGTGCCCCTCATCACCTTCACGGTGCCCTCCGTCGAGAGGTTCACCATGTCGTCCTCGATCCGGAACGGGAGACGTGCGGACGCGTCCGCGATCGCGAGCGCGAGGTACCCGCTGGTCTCCGGGACGAGCGACGCCGCGCGCAGCTGAGCCGCCTTGAAGACCTCGTCGAGCGTGACCGAAGCGACGTCCATCGATTTTCCTCGGGACGCGCTTATCTCGCGGCGCGCGGTTGGGCCAAGAAACGGGGCTCTCGAGTTCCGCGGACGGAGCCGCGGCTGAATCGAGCGCCTTCGGCGCGCTCATCGAGTTCCGCGGACGGAGCCGCGGCTGAATCGAGCGCCTTCGGCGCGCTCATCGAGTTCCGCGGACGGAGCCGCGGCTGCAGATCGAGCGCCTTCGGCGCGCTCATCGAGTTCCGCGGACGGAGCCGCGGCTGAATCGAGCGCCTTCGGCGCGCTCATCGAGTTCCGCGGACGGAGCCGCGGCTGAATCGAGCGCCTTCGGCGCGCTCATCGAGTTCCGCGGACGGAGCCGCGGCTGAATCGAGCGCCTTCGGCGCGCTCATCGAAAGCTGCTATCGACGGTCGAGTGCGTGGATGTACACTCCCACGCGTATGAGGCACTGCCCGCAGTGCGGCGCTCCGCATGCGGATACCGCAGAACGATGCGCGACCTGTGGTCTCGTCCTCGCCCTCGTACGCGGGCACGCGGGCGCCGGCCTCGCGCCGCGCGCGCCCCAAGGCGCGCAGCGCACGATCCTCGGCACACAGTCCGCGCCCCCGAACGCGGGGCAGCGCGCCTCCGCCGCGGACAGCCTCACCGACACGGTGACGATGCACCCCTCCGAGCTGCCCATCCCGCACGCCACGGAGATCACGCAGCGCGGACACGGCTTCGGCGCGCACGAGCCCCCCGGCGCGCGCCCCGTCGCGCCCGTCCGCCCGCAAGGAACGATGATGGGGATCGCCCCGCCGAGGACCGGGCTCCACGGCACCGTGATCCAGCCCCCCCAGCCCTCCGGGTACGCGCAGCCCGGCGCCCCCACGCCGGGCTACTCCACCCAGCCCGGCTACGCGCCGCACGCTCCCGCGGCGAGCCAGCCCCCTCACAACCCGTTCGGCAGCGGGCCGCCCCCCTCGCGCCCCCAGTCGACGCTCCTCGGCGTCGCGCGCCCCGGGATCGCGCCCCTCAACCCCGGCGTCCAGAAAGAGGACGACGCGGACGCCGTCGACGCCAGCCAGGATTACCAGCCCCCGGACGAGCTCGGCGCGACCTACTACAACCAGAAGAAGGCCGCCGCGCCGCGCCCCATCGTCCCCGGGGACCCGCTCGATCCCATCCTCGGTCCGCACAAAAAGAAGTTCGACCGCAAGATGCGGCTCGATCTGCCCGTCCTCATCCCGCCCAAGGACGTCCGCGACCAGCTCCGAAAGAAGAGGAAAGCGGAGGAGGTCGCGAGCACCGGATCGAAGAAGGGCCTCCTCATCATCCTCGTCGCGCTGCTCCTCGCGGGCGGCGCGGTCGCGTTCGCGTTCCTCTGGCGATCGAACCCCCTGACCGTCCAGGTCCGCGCCGGGGAGGGGACGAAGGAGGTGCTCGACGTCCAGTGCCCGTCCTGTCCGAACGGGACCGTCCTCTCGCTCGACGGCAAGACCGCGACCGTCGACGATCACCGGGCGACGCTCGAGCTCCCCTCCACGCTCGCGATCGGTGACACGACCCTCAAAGTCGCCATCGATCGCCCCGGCAGCGGGCGCGACGAGACCATCCCCGTCAAGGCGCGCGTCTCGTACCGCGTGCGCCCCGATCTCACGATGCTCGAGGCGGACAAGCCCGCGATCCAGATCGTCGTCGAGGCGATGCCCGGGTCGAAAGTCATGCTGGACGGCTCCGAGATCCAGCTCCGCGACGGGCGCGCGATCCAGACCCTCGACATCACGTCCGACCTCGAGGGCGACTCCCTCAACCCCGGGAACCTCGATCGCAAGGTCTCGTTCTCCGTCACCCCGCCCGACGGCAGCGAGGAGAAGGGCGTCGTCGCCGTGAGCGCCGTGATCCTCCCTCTCTCCATCGAGTCGCCGAGCCCCCTCATCATCACGGACAAGTCGTCCTTCGTGCTCGCCGGAAAGACGCTCCCCGGCGCGAAGATCGCGGCCGCGAACAACGAGATCGACGTCAACAGCGAGGGCATCTTCTCGCGCGAGATGAACGTCCTCATGGTCGGCTCCACCACGATGGAGGTTCGCGCGAAGATGCCCGGCAAGGCGCCCCGCCTCGTGCGCATCAAGGTCGAGCGCGTCGCGAGCCTCGAGGCCGCCGCGGCGGACTTCAAGAACCGCTCCCCGCTCGACTACGCCGGGTACGCGGCCAACCCGGACGCGAACAAAGGCAAGCCCGTGATGTTCGAGGGCACCGTCGCGAGCTCGAAGATCGGCGCGTTCTCCACGACCATGGTGGTCCACGCGAAGTGCGACGACGGCAAGCTCTGCCCCGTGCGCCTCGCGACGGGCGCGATCGAGCACGTGAAGCCGGACGACAAGATCCGCGTGTTCGGGTTCGGTACGGGCAGCTGGGTCGACCCCGCCGCCAAGCCTGGTGAGGACGCGAAGGTTCCCGCGGTGGACGTCGCGTTCATCCTGGTCGAACCCGCCGCGAAGCCGCCGGGCAAGAAGCCGTGAGCGAAGCGAAGCCGCCTGGCGCGCCGGGCCTGCGCTCGACGCTGAAGGGGACGCAAGCGTCCCAGATGCTCCAGGCCGAGCGCCCGAGCGGCGACGCCGAACGGAGCGAGGGCTCGGGCGCCGAGCCCGCGAGCGACGAGCAGCTCGCCCTGCGCCCGCCGCCGCCCGACGGCGCGGACGCGTTCGACTCCGCCGTGATCGGCAAGACGCTCCCCGCCGCGCCGAAGGGGATCCAGATGCCCGGGCTGCTCGCGCGCAGCCGCCATTTCGACGGCAACTCGGCGTCGAGCGTCGCGGCGGCCCCCACCGATCCGCCCGCGCTCCCGCTCTCGCGTACGCCCTCCACGCGCCCCACGGCGCACAGCCAGGAGCTCGACCGCCGGGACGAGCTCTCCCGCGTCGACCCCCTCATCGGTCTGGTCGTCGCCGATCGGTACCGCATCATCGAGCCCCTCGGCCGCGGCGGCATGGGGATCGTCTACAAGGTCGAGCACACGCGCATCGGCAAGCTCCTCGCGATGAAGCTCCTCGCGGGCGAGCTCTCCCAGAACCCCGAGGTCGTGAAGCGCTTCAAGCACGAAGCGCTCACCGTCTCGAAGCTCTCGTCCCCCAACACCGTGCAGGTGTTCGACTACGGGACGAGCGAAGGGCTCACGTACCTCGTCATGGAGCTCGTCACCGGGGACGATCTCGGGCGGCTCCTCCGCACGAACGAGGCGGTCACCGCGACCGAGATCGGGCGCATCGTGATCCAGGTGTGCAACTCCCTCAGCGAGGCGCACGGCAAGGGGATCGTCCACCGCGACATCAAGCCCGAGAACATCATGATCACGCGCGCGCGCGACGACTCGGATTTCGCGAAGGTGCTGGATTTCGGCCTCGCGAAGCTCCGCGAGGGCTCCGAGCTGAACGAGCTCACGAGCCAGGGCGCGATCGTCGGAACGCCGTACTTCATGTCCCCCGAGCAGGTGCGCGGCGACGAGGTCGACGCGCGGAGCGACATCTACTCCCTCGGTGCCGTCATGTACCGCGCGCTCACCGGCCACTACGCGTTCAACGGACCCACGCCGATGGCCGTGTTCGCAAAGCACCTCACCGAGGACCCCGTGCACTGCGCCGAGCGCGCGCCCGAGCGCGGCATCCCGCTCGGGATGGCGGACATCGTGATGCGCACCCTCACGAAGGACCCCGCGGGCCGCTTCCAGCGCGTCGAGGACCTCCAGTCCGCGATCGTCGCGGAGCTCGCGGAGCTCGGCACGAGCGGGATCGAGTCCCTGCTCGACTCGAACGTGATGAAGAACCTCGCCGCGCCCGTGGCGATCGCGCAGGGCTCGGATCCCGTCGCGGGCCCCGCGGCGACGCGCGACGAGCTCGAGGCGTACGAGCGGAGCCTCCGCCGGCGCCGCTGGATCCTCTACGCCACCCTGCTCGCGATCCTCGGCGGGCTCGGCGTGGGCGGGTGGAAGATCTTCCAGCACTACCGCGAGCGCGCGTCCCGCTTCGAGGGCGTCGAGGTCGAGCCGAACAACGTGGCCGAGGAGGCGACGAAGGTCCCGTTCGGCGTCGCCGTGCACGGCATGCTCGGCAAGCGCGTCTCCCCCACCGAGTCCGACGTGGACGTCTACGCCGTCGACGTGCCGCAGGGCACGACGGAGATATCGATCGGCGTGACCGCGCTCCCCAACATCCCGCTCTGCGTCCACGTGTTCCGGAAGGGAGACGCGAGCCCCATGGCGCGCTTCTGCCCCGGTCGCGTCGAGCTCGATCTCGCCGTTCCCCGCTTCCGCCTGGACGGCGGCGCGTACCTGCTCAGCGTCACGCAGGACATGAACGCGTACGACGAGGAGCCGCGCCTCGTGCTCGAGAACGTCTCCGACGAGTACGAGCTCACCGTCGGCCCCGGCTCCGCGGAGCCCACGCGTGAGCTCGAGCCGAACGACGCGCAGGCGGGCGCGGTCGAGATCGACCCCGACCAAACGATCGAGGCGACCCTCGGCTGGGCGGGCGACAAGGATCTGTTTTGTCCGGCGCACCTCGTCGCTGGCACGAAGTACTCCTACCGCGTCGCCGACGATCCCGGCCGCGGGAAGGACGCGGGCGTGCTCGCCGTGAGCCTCATGGAAGGCCCCGTACAGGGCGCGATGGTGCGCGTGCACACCACGTCGAACGGGAAGCTCCAGGACAAGGCGTATGCGCAGACCGACAAGGTCTCGCCCTATGTCACGCCCCCCACGGACGGCGCCAAGCTCGGATGCGTGCGCGTCACGACGACCGTGAGCCCGTTCGACGCGACGCAGACGTCCGTACCGCGCGGCAGCGCGACGAAGTACCATCTCACGCTGGAGCAGGCCACGAAGTGAAGCGCGCCCACCCGTCCCTCGCCGCACGCGCCTCGAGCGACTCGACCCTGGGCGCGCGCCCCGCGTCGCGTGCCGGGGTGTCCGTCGCCCGCGCGGCGGCGCTGATCGCGGTCGCCTCGATCGCCGCGACCGCGACGGGGGACACCATCGACCCGTTCCTCCCCACGACCGTCACCGTCGGCGATCCCGACGCGATCGCCGCGACGCCCCGGCTCGACGGCGCTCGCACGGGGCAGAGCGCGGAGGCGCTCCCCGCGGTCCCCACCGAGCTCTGGCGGCGCAGCACGGGCACCGTGGAGGCGGCGCCGCTCGTCGACGGGGAGGGCGCGATCTACCTCCTCACGACCGCCGGCGAGCTCACCAAGGTCTCCGCGGACGGCAAGGAGCTCTGGCACGCGAAGCTCACCGGGAGCCCCGTGGGGACGCCCATCCTCACGAGCGACGGCTCCGTCGCGACCCTCACGTCGAACGGCTTCGTCGTCGCCTACGGCTCGGACGGTCGCGCGCGCTTCTCCACGCCCGTCGGCTGTCGGAACACGGATCCGCTCGTCCCCGTCGCGGACGGCGGCGTGGCGGTGCTCGCGAGCACGACGCTCGCGAGCTCCCTCGTGACGCTCGATGGGGACGGCGCGATCACGAGCGAGACGAAGCTCACGATGCACGCGTCCTTCCCGCCCATCCCCACGGCCGACGGCTGGCTCGTCGTCGAGGACGATGGCGCGGTCATGCGCGTCCAGCCGCCGAACGCGCCGCGCCCCCTCGGATCGTTCGCGGGGCTCATCGAGGGCGGCGCCGTCCTCGCGGACGAGCGCACGCTCCTCGCCGTCATGCACGAGCGCCTCCTCGCGCTCGATCTGAAGACGGGCGTTCTCAGCGCGCGCGCGAGCATCAACGCCGTGAACGGGATCAACGGCCCGCCCACCGTGGACGCGGATCGCACCGCGTATTTCACGACGACCGACGGCCTCCTCATGGCCGTCGACCACACGGGCAAGGAGGTCTTCCGCGCGACGCTCGAGCGCTCCTCCGCCGCGTACACGGGGTACTCGCCCGGAGGCTACTACCCGGGCGCGTACCCGCCCGGCTACGGCTACGGCTACTACACGCCCCGTCCCGACCCGCCCGTCCTCGCCGGCGCGGACGGGCGATTCGCGTTCCTTCGGAACGCGGGCCGCTTCGGGCTCGTCGACGTGACGCCCGTCGAGGTGCTCGTGCCCGGGCCGCCCGGGCCGAACGGAGAGAAGAAGGACATCTCCACGACCGTCCTTCGGCCGAAGGTGACCGTCGTGAACGAGCACGTCTGCCAGACGCCCGTCGCCGTCGTCCCCGCGGGCGACAAGCGCGTCGTCGTCGCGTGCCGCGAAGGGATCGTCGCCCTCTTCGGGGAGTGAACGGCGGACGCCCCCCGCGCAGCGCTCGATCGCTCCGCGCCGCCCCTGGGTAGCGACGCCCGGACTGCTGCTGCAACACGATTGAAGCTTCGTCGAGGAGCCGATCTCAGAGCGGAAGGGGGCGGCCGACGAGCGCGCCGATCCCGGCCGCGTCGATCGGCGCGATCGCGATCCCGCCGTCCGACTCCGCCCACCGCGCGAGGTCCCCGGCGGGGCAGGCGATCACGGGGACGCCGATCGCGCGCGCCTCCCGCACGGACGTGGGCGCGCCCTCCGCGAGCGACGTCGAGAGGAGCGCGTCCGCCCCCGCGATCCACGCGAGCGCCTCGTCGCGCGGCACCTTCCCGAGGAAGCGCACCCCGTCGCGCGCCGCGCGCGCCGCGCCCACCACGACGAGCCGCCTCCCCGCGCGCGCGCACGCGTCGAGCGCGACGTCGAGCCGCTTCGAAGGGATGTCCCGCCCGACCCACACGACGTAGCCCCCGCGCGCGTCCCGCGGCGCCACGTGGTCCATCGACTCGAGCGCCATCGGCTCGACGCGCGCGCGCGCGACGAGGCGCGCCCGCGTCACCCCCGCGAGCCCGTCCGCGAGCGCGTCGAGCAGCGCGTGCGCGACGAACCGGATCCGCGCGCCCCGATCGAGGATCGCGGTGAGGATGCGCTCCCGCGCACGCATCGGCGCAGCGAGGAGCATGCGCACGTCCGCGCCGTGCGCCGTGGCCTCCACGTCCGCGCCGGGGAACGCGGGCGTCAGCGGCCACGCCGTCGGGACCAGCCAGTGCAGGCGAACGCGGTCGAACCTCCCCGCGCGCGCGATCGCGCGCCGCACGCGCAGCGCGACCCCAGGGATCGCAGCGAGCCGGAGGGGGTTCGCGCGCGCCCTCGCGATCGCCCCCGGCCAGCGAAACAGCGCGTCCCCTCCGAGCGCCGACGAGCGGTACCGCGCGCTGTCCCCCGCGGTCACGCGCGGCGCGATGACGTGGACGTCCTCCCCGGCGCGCACGAGGTCGAGCGCCTCCGTGCGCACGAAGTGCCCCGACGGGTCGCCCTCCTCTGCGGGGTACGATAGCGAGACGATGAGCGTCCGCGCGCGCCGCGCGCTGCGCGAGCTTTCACGGTCGGGTGTGCTCCGGACGCCGTCCTCCACCAGCGAGCTCTCCAGAAATTCCGCGGACGGAGCCGCGGCAGATCGAGCGCCTTCGGCGCGCACATTGAAATGAGTCGGGGGGGGGCGGCCTTCGCCGCCCCGCCCGCGGAGCTTCCATCGGCGCGTGCCGTGCGCGCGCGCCGAACTCGATGACGCTCTCAGCCGCGGTGCGCGGAACTCACAGCATCTCGACCTTCGAGCGCTTGCGGCGGCGGCGCGCAGCCTCGGAGGCCTTCTTGCGGCGCTTCACGGAGGGCTTCATGTAGTGCCGGCGGCGCTTCAGCTCGCGCAAGATCCCCTCGGCGGCCATCTTCCGCTTGAGGTGCTTGATCGCGCGCTCGATGCCCTTGTCGCCCACGGCGACCTCGAGCGGTTTGCACTGAATGGCTTCTGTCGGCATCTCTTCCGTCGCTCCCTCAAAAAACGCGCGCTCGTCCCGGCGCGAAAGGGCGCGCACTATCTCAGAAGAGCCAGGGATGCGCAAGGCCCCCGCTGAGAGCGCCCCCGCCCCTCCCGAATTCCATGCGCGCTCGGGAATTTCGCGGATGGACGGCCCTCCGAGCGGAGCGCGTGGGCGCGCCCGGTTGTTGCCGCGGCTCGGGCACGGGTCGTGGCTCGGGCTTCCTCGAGGGCGCTTCCGTCGGGACTCGACGCGGACCCGGTCCCCGGCCTGAACGCGATCGACTTTTGAATAGAAAGGTCTAGCGCTTTAGAACGTTTCTAATTACGTTCGGGCCCATGAACGCGACGGCGCGCCGGCGGAGGGCAGAGTCACCGAAGTTGGAGGACTTGTCCATCGTCGCCGAGCGCGTGCGCGCCGCCGGTTTGAAGGTCACGCCGCAGCGGGTCGCGATCGTCCGTGAGCTCACGCACGACCCCACGCACCCCACCGCGCAGGAGCTCTACGAGCGCCTCCGGCCGACCAACCCGTCGATGAGCTTCGCGACCGTGTACAACACGTTGGACGCGCTCGCCGCGAAGGGCCTCTGCGCGGGCCGATCGATGAGCCCGGGCCCCACGCGCTTCGACCCGAACATGGAGCCGCACGACCACGCGGTGTGCGATCGATGCGGCCTCGTGCGGGACGTCCATGCCCCGCGCGGACGCGCGGACGCGGGCGTGAGCGCGCCGGAAGGGTTCGTCGTGTGAACGGTCGAGCAGGTGGTCCGCGGCCTCTGCGCGGCGTGCGCCTCGACCGACCGACCGCGACGAAGCGTCGCACCTCGAAGACTCGAGCGGCGTAGAGCCGCGCGCAACGAACCGAACACAGGAGACAAAAGGCCATGGCCAAGCTGGACGGAACCAAGACCCACCAGAACCTCAAGGACGCGTTTGCCGGTGAGAGCCAGGCGAACCGGCGGTACCTCTACTTCGCAAAGGTCGCGGACGTGGAGGGGCGCCCCGAGGTCGCCGGTCTCTTCAAGGACACGGCGGACGGCGAGACGGGCCACGCGCACGGTCACCTCGACTACCTGCGCCAGGTCGGCGATCCCGCGACCAACCTCCCCATCGGGACGACCGAGAAGAACCTGAAGGCCGCGGTCGCGGGCGAGACGCACGAGTACGAGACGATGTACCCGGGCATGGCGAAGCAGGCGCGCGAGGAGGGCTTCGACGACATCGCCGAGTGGTTCGAGACGCTCGCGAAGGCCGAGAAGTCGCACGCGGGGCGCTTCCAGAAGGCGCTCGAGGCGCTCGACTTCTAGCGTCCGTCGAGCCCTCCCGGGGCCTCGCTCGCAGGCCCGCACGGTTCGGAGGGCTCTCTCTCGAGCCTCGCTCGCCGGGCTCGCTCGGTTCCGGAGGGCTCCGCCCTCCGGGCCGTTCACCTCCTGGCGTCAGAGGGTCTCCGCCGACGTCTCCCGCTCGGCCTGGGCGGGCGGGAGTTCCCGCGCGGCTCGATGCGCGAACCGACGCGGGCGCAGCACACCCCCGCGTGGATGCAGGCCGCGCCTGCCTCCCGAACACGCGCGTCGAGTCGTCGAGCTGTTCATCAGGGACGAGCCTCACCGAGTGGGGCTCCGCAAACTGCTTCGTGGGTACCCAATGAGCGTGATTCCTCGCAACCCGAAGACTCCCCCGGCGACGTCGCCGAACGATCCGCGCTACTTCGAGGCTCGTGACCTCGAGGCGGAGCTCCGGCGCACGTTCCAGGTCTGTCACGAGTGCCGTATGTGCGTGAACTACTGCGGGTCGTTCCCCGAGCTGTTCCGCCGGGTGGATCGCGACATCGAGAGCGGCCGCGCGGAGGGCGCGGAGCTCCTCGACAACGCGGACTTCAAGGCGATCGGGGAGGAGTGTTGGCAGTGCAAGCTCTGCTACATCAAGTGCCCCTACACGAAGGACGACGGCGCGACGGAGCTCCTCGATTTTCCGCGCCTGATGGCGCGTGAGAAGGCCTACCGGGCCCAGCGCGACGGGGTGACGCTCGTCGACACGGTGCTCGGCGAACCGCAGGTGGTGGGGAAGTTCGGTTCGGGGTCTGCGTCCGGCGTCGCGAATCTCGTGAACGCGAACCGGCTCGTGCGCAAAGTGCAGGAGAAGGTCGCGGGCATCTCGAGCGAGTTCCCGCTCCCGCCGATGGCGTCGCGGACGTTCTCTTCGTCGTGGATGAGCAAGCGAGAGGAGCCCCGGGACGACCACGGACGAGGTCGTGCTCTTCGCGACCTGCTACGGCGAGTACAACGCGCCGCACGTGCCCGAGGCGGCGGTGAAGGTCCTCGAGCACAACGGGATCCGGGCGTGCGAATGCCGGGCGAGGACCGCGTCGGGCGGGATCACGTGCTGCGGGATGCCGGGAACCTCGACGGCGGCGACATCGCCGCGTACACGGCGAAGGTAGCGGCGAACGTCGCGGCTGCTCTACGAGCAGGCGAAGGCGGGCCTCAAGATCGTCGTCCCGAGCCCCACGTGCGGGTACACGATGAAGCGGGGGAGTGGCCCGAGTACGTCCCCACGCCCGAGGTGTGAAGACGGCCGCGGCGACGATGGACCTGATGGAGTACCTCGTCTTCCTCGGCAAGGAGAAGCGCCTCAAGCTCGAGTTCAAGAAGCCCTCGGGAACGTCGCGTACCACGCGGCTTGCCACCTCCGCGCGCAGAAGATCGGGTTCCCGGGCGCGCGCGTGCTCGGCAAGGTCCCGAAGACGGACGTGCGGGTCATCGAGGAGTGCTCGGCCGTCGACGGGACGTGGGGCATGAAGGCCGCCCACTTCGCGACGGGCCGGAGGTACGCGCAGAAGCTCGCGCGTGGCGTGGCCGATGCAGCGCCGGACGTGGTGGTGACGGACTGTACGCTCAGCGCCCTCCGCATCTCCGACGAGGCCCGCCGCCGCGCGCCGGACGCGTCTTCGGCGGAGGCGGGAGCGAGCGCCCTGCCGCGCGTGATGCACCCCATCGAGGCGCTCGCCGAGGCCTACGGGCTCGGTGACGCGGGCTCGACCACGGGCCTCGTGCCGGGGGCCTGAAGGCGATCCGGCCGCGCGCCGCGGCCACACGACGTGTAGGAGGTTCGATGCAGCCGATTCAACGAAACGAGATCCTCGGGCTCGGCGACTACGAGGGGATCCGCGAGCGCTTCCGCGCGCGCGTGATCGCGGAGAAGCGCGCGCGCCGCGTGACGCTGGGCGAGCACCTGTCGGGGACGTTCGAGAACCGCGACACCGTCCTGCTTCAGATCCAGGAGATGCTCCGGACCGAGCGCATTACGAGCGAGTCCGGCGTCGCTCACGAGATCGAGACGTACAACGGCCTGCTCCCCGCCGCGTCGCAGCTCTCGCTGACGCTGTTCGTCGAGATCCCCGAGCGGGCGCTCCGCGACGAGATGCTCGTGCGGCTCGCCGGGCTCGAGCGCCACGTCGCGATCCGCGTCGGCGACGAGGTGTTCCGCGCGCAAGGCGCGCGCGACGACGCGCGCGAGGATCGCACGACGGCGGTGCACTACTTCAAGTTCGACCTGTCGGACGCGGCGACCCGAGCGATCCGCGAGCGCACGGCCGCCGTGTCCGTCCTCGTCGACCACCCCGCCCACCCCGTCGAGGCCGCGTTGCCGCCCGCGACGGTGCGCGCGCTCGCCGACGACCTCGCGGGATGACGTTCGCGTACGAGCGCCCCGTGCGCTTCAAGAGGTGGACGCCGCGGGCATCGTCTTCTTCGGTCGCTTCTCGAGCTACGTGCACGAGGCGATGGAGCACTTCTTCGAGCCGCTCGAGGGCGGCTACGCGCGCCTCATCCAGGAGCGCCGCGTGGGGCTTCCGGCGGTCGCGCTGAGCTTCGAGTTCGTGCGCCCGCTCCGCTACGGCGAGACGCTTCGGATCGAGATCGCGACGAAGCGACTCGGCACGAAGAGCGCGGCGCTCTCGTACACGCTGCGCGAGAAGGTGAGCGGCGCCGTCGTCGCGACGTGCGAGCACACGATCGTGTCGACGGATCTCGTCGCGATGCGGTCGACGGAGATGCCCGCGGACGTCCGGGCGGTGTTGGAGCGGCATCTCTGAGCCCTCGTGCGTGAGCGAGGCGTAGCCGCCGCGAATGTCGGGCTCGGGCTCCCCGTTTCTTGGGTTTCGCCCCCGCTCGGGATAGTCTCCGCGCCGTGAACGCTTCCGGCCCATCGCCCGAGAGCCTCGCGCGCGTGGCCGCGCGGGCTCTCTCGGAGGTGACGAGCGGCATGCGGCTCGGGCTCGGGACGGGACGAGCGGCGGAGGCGTTCATCCGAGCGCTCGGCGAGCGCGTGCGCGAGGGCCTCGACGTCGTGGGTGTCGCGACGAGCGAGCGGTCGGAGAAGCTCGCGCGCGAGGTCGGGGTCCGGACGGACGAGCTCGCCGCGTTCGATGCGCTGGACGTCGCGTTCGATGGAGCGGACGAGGTGACCCCGGATCGGAGCCTCACGAAGGGCCTCGGCGGGGCACAACTGCGCGAGCGCGTCGTCGCGAGCGTCGCGAAGCGCTTCGTCGTCCTCGCGACGGAGGACAAGTGCGTCGCGAAGCTCGGCACGCGCTGCCCCATCCCGATCGAGGTGGTCCCGTTCGCGGCCCCGATCGTGCGCCGCCGGCTCGAGTCGTTGGGGGCGCGCCCCGTCCAACGGCTCGCGCCCGACGGTCAGCCCTACCGAACGGACAACGCGAACCTCATCCTCGACGCGCACGTCAACCCGCTTGACGATCCCGCGGCGTTCGACGCGCGCGCCCGAAGCGTCCCTGGCGTGGTCGACGTGGGCTTGTTCCTCGGCGTCGCGACGCTCGTTTTGATCGGCTCGGACGCGGGGGTTCGCGAGATATGAGCCCCTCCAAGGCGACGCCCGCGGAAAACGTGAGCCCTTGCGAGGTTCGATGAGACCGCGTATACGCCGTGGCTGTCCATCACACGGGGGCAATCTGCCCCTCGTCGGGGCACCGATTCTGTTCGGAGGGGTTTTATGAGCGATCCGTTTCCGAGAGCACTGACTGAGGGCAAGTGGGAGAGCATTCGCTCGGGCCATGAGCTCGTCTTCATGGGCGGCGACCGCATGCTCGACTGGGAGCCGGGATCCGGGAATTTCCGCCTCTGGGAGTACGATCAGACGCCGTCGCACGGCCAGGACCCGCTCCCCGGGCGCGCGATCTGCGAGGGCCGCTGGTCCTCGATCGGGCGCGGACACGAGCTCGTGTACCTCTTCCAGGATCGCCTGCTCGATTGGGAGCCCTCGACCGGCAAGTTCCGCGTGTGGTCCTTCGACCGGGACGCGAACGGCGGCGACCCCCTGCCGTCCTGCACCTGCGAGGGGCAGTGGAGCAGCATCCGTGGGGACCACAACTTCATCTACCTCGATGGCGACCTGATCCTCGACTGGCAGCCCGCGAACGGCGACTACAAGGTCTGGCGCGTCGACCGACACAACCGCACCGATCCGTTCCCCGGGTCGGCGGTCGTCGAGGGCAACTGGAAGAGCATCCGCTCGGGTCACGAGCTCGTGTACCTGAGCCGCAACCGGATGCTGGATTGGCAGCCCAACAGCGGCGACTACCGCGTGTGGGAAGTCGAGCGCAGCGGGCGTGGCGGGGATCTCCTGCCGGGATCGGCGGTGATGGAAGGCGAGTGGAGGACCATTCGCGGCAATCGCAAGCTGATCCGAGTGAACGAGAAGCAGGTCCTGGACTGGGAACCGTCCAGTGGGTCGTACCGGGTCTGGGCCGTGGATGTGTGATTTTTGGATGAGCGCGCCGTTGGCGCTCGGGTTTCCGATGAGCGCGCCGAAGGCGCATGTTCCGCCGCGGCTCGGTCCGCGGAATTTCCAAAGGAGTTAGGAAAGACAATGACGCGATTGAGCCTTGCAGTATCCCTGGTTGCTGTTGGTCTTGGCCTCGCAGGCCTGTCCCTCACCGGTTGCGGCGACGAAGCCGCAGCGACGGGTGGCACGCCCTCGTCGACGCCGAAGCCGAGCGCCACCGTCTCGGCGAAGCCGAGCGCGACGCCGTCGGCGACGCCGAGCGCGACCCCGAGCGCGACGCCGAGCGCGACCCCGAGCGCGAGCGCGAGCGCGACCCCGAGCGCGACCCCCAGCGCGTCGGCGTCGTCCGGCCCCGCGATGAAGAAGTGATCCTCGGGGGCGCACGCCCCCGAAGACCCCTGTCCTGACCGGCGGGGAAGCAGACAAAGAAGAAGGCGCCCGTTGGGCGCCTTTCTTCGTTGGTGCGTCGGACTCGTCGTTCGGTTCCGCGAGGGTGTGGCCGGAACCGCGCTCCCCCCTGCGCGTTCGCGGTGGTTTGGGTCGCTCGATCGACCCTCGCGCGGAGGCGACGGCCGCGGACGCGAACCCTCGCTCAGCTCTCCATGGGGGGCGCGCCGTCGTCGCTTCCGCCGTAGTTCCCGCCCCCGCGGCGCCCGCGATCCCGGTCGTCGTAGTCGTTGTCGTGCCGGTGGTGGTGATGGGAGTGCCCGCCGCTCCCCGTCAGCGCGCCCGCGATGTTGCCCACGAAGTTCGTGATCCCGCCGAGGATCTGATCCGCGGCGGCCTGGTCTTTGCGCTCTTTGGCGCCGGCGAACGCCTCGCCGCAGCGCTGACACTCGCGGGCGTTCACGGGCGAGGCGTGGTTGCAGAAAATACACATCTGCAAGAGCCCACAGTTGCACGCCGAGCACTGCGTCCGCTCCGCGCGGTTTGGCGTGCGACAGTTCGGGCACGGGATGGCGCCGTCGAGGAGCGCCTTGTTGATCGGGTTCCGACAGAACTTGCAGATGATGTCAGCGCCGGTGTCCGGGGCGCCGCAGTTCTCGCAGATCGCAGGCATACGAGAAGTATCGTCTAGCGCTTTCGTCTCAACAAGCGGAAGTCCGACCCCGCGAGGCGCCACGTGCTCCAGCTCCCGCCCGGGCGGATCTCGAACCCGGAGATGCGGCTGAACCGGCGCGCCTCGGCGCCCGCGCGCACCGTGACGATGTCCTCGTCGAGCGCGATCACCTCGACCTCGGCGCGCGCGCCGCCCGGGATCGCGTCCACGATCGTGACGACCTTCGGGGTGTCCTCCACGGCGTCGGTCGGTGCTCGTCGGCGATCAGGTCGATCCGAGCGTCTCGTCGACGAGCGCGCGGAGCTCGCGGAGCTTCGCTTCCTTCTCCGGATCGCGCGGCTTCTTTGTGGACGGGGGCAGGGGGACGAACGCGTCCTCCTCGTCCTTCTTCGAGAACATCGAGCGGATTCGCCCGAAGAACGCCCCCGCGGGCGGGTTCAGGGTGAAGTACCCGTCCTCGACGCTCGCGGGCGCGCTGTCGATGCGCCCGACGACCTCGCGGTTCGCCGCGATCGTGCGGGCCGCGACGTCGAACGGGGAGGCGAGGGGCGCGCTCAGGTACCGCGCGACGCGGCTCGCGGGGGTGCCCTCGAGGGCGCAAGAGAGGGCGAGCGCGAAGCTCGTCTCGCCCGCGCCGAGCGCCGTCGCGGAGTGGACCTTCTTCCCGCCGCACCCGGCGACCTCGATGGCCGATCCGTTGGCGATGAGCGCGCCGAACCCGAGCGCCACGGCGGCGAGATCGACGGCCCCCTCGCGCTCCTGCTTGCCGAACACGGACCAGCAGTCGAGCTCGGAGAGGAACATCGCCGCGACGAGGCGCGACATGGCGACGGCGAGCACGGTGGGGTGCTGCGTCTCCCCCTCGGTGATGCGCGCGGTGAACGCGCCCTCGCTCCGCTTGTCGAGGCGCTTGAACTCCGCTTGCGGGAGGCGGAGCCCCGGGCTCGAGCAGCCGCCGGACGAGCAGCCCTTGCTGGCCGCGTTGGGGTCGTCCCCCTCGGCCACGAGCTCGAGCTTCACGTCGAGGAAATCGAGGCCGCCGAGCTCGAGCATCCGCCCGAAGAACCGGGCGATCGTCTTCGGTGATCGATCGAGCTGGTCCGGGAAGAACTCGTGCGTCGGCAACACCACGCCGTTCACCGGTTTCGCGCCGCGCGCCCGGAGGGTCGCCGTCCTCTTGAGGATCCACCGCGCTTGTTCGTCCGACCAAGGGAGCGTCATCGCCCCGAGCGTAGCAGGGGCGCTCGCTGCGCCAAGCATCCGGACGCTCGGGCCTGCACCCGCCAGTGCCCTTTCTCGTCTCTGCTGGGTCCGCTCCCGTGGTAGTCGAGGCCCATGACGAACGGGATGGATGCGGCCGTCGACATCGAGAAGCGCAAGCGCGACCACATCGATCTCTGCGCCACGGGGGACGTCGGGTTCCGCGCGAAGACGACCCTCTTCGAAGAGGTCGAGTTCGTCCACGACGCCCTGCCGGAGCTCCACGTCGACCAGATCGACACGCGCGTCACGCTGTTCGGCAAGACGTTGAGCGCGCCGATCATCATCGCCGCGATGACGGGCGGGACGGAGAAGGCGCGCGGAATCAACCGGGAGCTCGCGCGCATCGCCGACGAGGAGGGCTACGGGTTCGGGCTCGGGAGCCAGCGCGCGATGCTCGACCCGACGCTCGGACGGGACCCCACGTACGGCGTGCGGGACGTGGCGCCCCGGACGCTCGTCCTCGGCAACATCGGCGGCGTGCAGGCGCGCAAGGAGTCCACGCGCGCGCTCGCCGACCTCGCGGCGCGCGTCGGGGCGGACGCGCTCTGCGTGCACCTGAACCCCGCGATGGAGATCGTCCAACCGGGCGGGGATCGGGACTTCGAGGGGATCGTGGAGACGCTCGCGCGCCTCGACGCGGATCTCGGGATCCCCGTCGTCGCGAAGGAGACGGGGTGCGGCATCGGGCCCGCGGCGGCGCGGAAGATCCTCCGATCGGGCGTGCGCCACGTGGACGTGTCCGGCGCCGGCGGGACTTCCTGGGTCGCGGTCGAGATGCTGCGCGCGGAGGGGGACGCGAAGCAGCTCGGCACGGTGCTGCGCGACTGGGGCGTCCCCACCGCCGCGAGCGTCGTGGTGACGCGCGCCGCGCGCCCGCGCTTCAAGACGATCATCGCGACGGGCGGCGTCGCGAGCGGCATCGACGTCGCGCGCGCGCTCGCGCTCGGCGCGGACGCCGCGGGGATCGCGCGCCCCGTGCTGCAGGCGCTCACGGAGCGCGGCCCGGAGGGCGCGCGCGCGTTCCTCGCGCAGGTGAAGCGCGAGATCGCGAGCGTGATGCTCCTCACGGGCGCGAAGACGCCGAAGGATCTCGCGAAGCGGCCGCTCCTGCTCGGGCCGAACCTCGAGCGGTGGTCGCGCCTCGCGGCGGACGCGTTCGCGCGGCGCTGAGCGGCGCGGGCACGTCGTCGCGCCCGCGAGAGAGACTCAGATCCCTGGGCAGAGCGCCTCGAGCTGCCGGCGGACGGCTGCGGTCTCCGTGCGGAGCGCGGGCCCGAGCAGCGCGTCCGTGCCGCCGAGGACGAAGCCGAGCACCGCCGCAACCGCCGCGGTGCGCGGATCGGCGCTCGGCCCCATGCCCTCCATCGCGGCCCGAAACTCGGGCGTCTCGCGCACCTCGAGCACGAGCGCGTCGACGTAGGTGCGGTGCTGCTCCGCGAGCTCGGCGCCCATCGCGACGGCGAGCGGCGCGAGGATCGCGGCGCGCGCGGGCTCGGAGCGCGCGATCGCCGAGGCCCACGCGACGGCGCTCGCCGACGGCCCGACGTCGCTTCGGAGCGCATCGAGGATGGCGCGCCACCCCGTGATCGGGACGCCGAGGCGGACGAACAGGGGGCGAGGGACGTCGCTGCGCTCGAGCGTGACCCAGCCGCGCGGCTTGCCCGTCGCCTCGTCGACGGTGGCCATCGCGGCGAACAGCTGCTCGACGGAGACCCAGTGCGGCGGATATTTGAAGCGCGCGACGTCGAGCAGGAGCGCGCGATCGGTGCGCGCGTGGTAGCCGCCGATCGGCGAGTAGTGGCCCGTGCCCGTCTGTCCGAGCGCGCCCCGGTGGTAGCCGACGATCACGACCCGCTCGCCCGCGGATCGCGACGCGCGGACGATTTCCTCCCGGAACGCGTCCACTCCGCCCTCGGCCGCGCGCGTGAGCTTGGCGCGCGCCCCGTTGCATTCGGCGAGGCACGCGAGCTCGCTCAACGTGACACCGCGCGCGGCGACGACGTCGAGGGGGACGCAGCAGTCGAGCAGGGACTCGTCGAACCACCTCCACGGACCCTTCCAGAGGCGCCCCGGATCGATCGCGAGCGCGTTGAGCGCGACGACGAGCGATCCGAGCGCGCAGAACGCGGGCTCCGCCTGCGTGTGGAACTGCTCCGACAGCGCGAAGAAGCTCTCCATCGTCCCGTCCGCGAGCGCCTCTCGGAACAGGGCTTTGCCCTCGGCGCTCGAGAAGACGATCAACCCGTCCGGGATCGGCCGACGATAGAACGTGGGGGCACCCATTCCCGCCGTATACTCCGTCCTCGCGCACCATGGATGGCGTCGACACCCGCGCACCCGCGCCGCGTCCCTCATCCGTTGCTCGAGCCGCTCGCGTCGGTGGGTTCGGACACGCGTTCGGCCCGAGCGAGGTGGAGAGCGCGCGCCGAGAAAAGCGGTCACGATCGAGGGCCGAGGCGCTACGGGGAGGTGTGACCATGTCGAACCCGGCTGTCGCGTCGCGGCCCAGGGGGGAGCCTTTTCCTTCGTTCGTGCGGGGCGCGTGGGGCCGCGCCCTCTCGAGGAGCGGCGTGAGGAGGCTCGCGTGAGGGCGGCGCGACCCGCGCGAGAGCTCGCGTCGATCTTCGCGCTCGCGTTGACGGCGTGTGGCGCGGGCACAGAGGGGGTCGACGGCACGGTTCCCCCTGTGGGATCCGCGAACTCGACCCCGACCGCGCATCCCTCGGCGACCGCCACCGCGGTCGCGACGGCGACCGCGACGAGCTCGCCGCGCCCGGATCCCCCGCCGCACGACGACTCCACGCCGGAGGGCTACGCGTCGGCGCTTCAGTCGATCGGGTCGTATCGCTCCGCGCTCTCGGGCCTCGAGCTCCTCGGGTTCGGGGACGTGGTCGATGGGAAGCTCAAGTGGGGCGGCGAGGACTGCCCGTCCGAGTGGAACACGCTCGTCGACGGGACGTTCACGCGCGCGGCGATCGTGCGCAAGAGCCGCACGCTCGCGGTGATCACGGCGGCGACGTTCTTCCAATGGGTCGGCCCGATCGACACGCCCGAGAAGGCCGCGCTCCGAGCGCAGCTCGAGGACGGGCGCACGCTCGCGACGTGCGGTCGGGTGAAGGCGCAGGGGTTCGCGTGCGCCGCGGGCAGCGACGACGACGGCATCGCCGTGCGGGTCGTCGAGGGGGGCTTCGAGGTCGCGACGTACGACGAGCGGGGAGTGTGCGGGCACGGGCGCTACGGCGCGGCGGTCGCGCTCGGGTTGTCGCGCGTAGCGCCGGACGGGGCCACGAGCGAGGCGCGGAACGTGTTTACGGAGAAGACGTACGAGGTCGCCAAGCAGGGCGTCCCGTGCCACTACCCGATCCGTGGGCGCGGCTACGAGGGGTTCGTCGACGCGCCCCCCGAGGCGGACGAGCGAGCGTGGTACCTGCGCGCGATCCACCAAGAGGCGGCCGCCGCGATCGCGTTCGATCGGCTCGCCGCGGAGCTCGAGCGACACGGCGCGCCCCGGGCGCTCGTCGAGGACACCCGCGTCGCCGCGGCGGACGAGCGCCGCCACGCGGACGCGTTTCGAGCGGCGCTCGGCGTTCCGGGCGAGTCGACCGACGCGCCGGCGCACGCGTTCGCGGAGCGCCCGCTCGTGGAGCTCCTCCTCGAGAACGCGCGCGAGGGCTGCGCGAACGAGACGTACGCCGCGGTGATCGCGACGCACCAGGCCGCGGCGGCCCCGTCCGCGCTGCTGCGCGCGGTCCTCGCGGGCATCGCGCCGGACGAGCAGCGCCACGCCGAGCTCGCGCACCGGGTCCACGCCTGGGGGCTCACGCGCCTCGACGCGGAGGACGCGGCGCGCGTGCGGCGAGAGTTGGCCCGCGCCACGCTGCGCCTCGCTCGGCGCGGCGGCGCGACGGAGGCCGCGCTCGCGCTCGGCGAGCCGTCCCCGCGGGTCGCGCGCGCCGCGTTCGGGCGCGTCGTGAGCGCGCTGGTTTCGGGCTGATTCGGAGGGGGGATTGGGCGGGGGGGACGCGCCTTCCGTTTGTCGACGGAGGCTGATAGCGTCCGACACCAAGCATGAGCGAGAGACCGCGACAGGTCCGGAGTGATCCCCCCGTGGAGGATCTGAAACGTGAGCGCGACGCGTTCATCCAGCAGTTCTTCCGGCGGGGCGCCCAGATTTCGGAGGAGCTGCTCGGGGAGATGGGGAAGCTCCGCGAGCAGGTCCAGGCGCTCGAGGAGGAGAACGCGCGGCTCAAGACGCACATCGCCAGCGACGACGCCATCAAGCAGCTCTTGACGAAGATCGAGCAGCTGGAGCGCGAAAAAGATGAGATCCTCGCCAAGAGCTCGCGCTCGGTCACCTCGACGGACGACGAGTTCGCGCAGCGCGTGGCGCAGATGGAGAACGAGCTCGCCGATCTCGGGACGCTCCATGTCGCGGGCATGCAGCTCCACACGGGGACGACCGTGCGGCGCGCGGTCCGGAACATCAAGGAGCTCTGCGCGCAGTTCCTCGGGGGCGCGCAGTTCGTGATTTACGTCGCGACGGACGACGGCTCGTCCCTCGTTCCGATCGCGATCGAGGGGCTCACGCAGAAAGAGGCCCGCCAGTTCTCCGTGGACGATGGCGTGGTGTTCGCGTCGTACGCGAACAACAGCGTGCACCTCTCGGAGGGCGATCCCTCGTTCGGATCCATCGACGCGCCCGCGTGCGTGATCCCCATCTCCATGTCCAACCGGACGATGGGATGCATCGCGCTCTTCAAGACGTTGCCCCAGAAGACCTCGTTCTCGAACGTGGACCACGAGCTCTTCAAGCTGCTCGCCGCGCAGGCGGCGCCAGCCCTCGTGAACGCCCGCCTCTTCACCGATGCGGGGCGTCGCATTCCTGGGGCCCAAGCTTTCATCGACCAAGAGGACTGAGGATGGCCGAGTACTCGTGTCTTATCGTTGAAGACTCTCCGATGATGCGGCAGCTGCTCGTCTTCGCCCTCGCGCGGGTGAAGGGGCTCCGCGTCACCGAGGCCGACGACGGCGTCGACGGCCTCCGCAAGCTCGCGTCGTCCCGCTACGACATCATCATCACCGACATCAACATGCCCATCATGGACGGGTTGAAGCTCGTGAAGCGGGTGCGCAGCGATCCCGTTCACAAGGACACCCCCATCATCATCATCACCACCGAGGGCAGCCAAGAAGACCGCCAACGCGCCCTCCAGCTCAACGCCAACGCGTACATCACCAAGCCCATCCAGGCCCCTCAGGTGATCGCGAAGGTGAAAGAGCTCCTCAAGATCGACTGAGCGGATAGAAGACCGCTCGAGAGCGCCAAGGGCGCCAAGCAGAGGAAGAATTGTTCTTCCTCTGCTTGGCGCCCTTGGCGTTCTTGGCGTTCTTGGCGGTTCTCTAGTGCTTCAGCAAGACGCGGTTGCGCCCGCAGCGCTTGGCTTCGTAGAGGGCTTCGTCGGCGTAGGCGATGAGCTGGAAGGCGTTCTCGGCGTGGAGCATCGGGAAGTTGGCGACGCCGACGCTGATGGTCACGGGGAGGCGCTGGCTCTCGTATTCGAAGATGGCGCCTTCGACGCCGCTTCGCAGGCGCTCGCCGAGAACGCCGGCCTGAGCGATCTTCACCCCGCGACAGATGATCGCGAACTCCTCGCCGCCGTAGCGGGCGAAGACGTCCTCGGCGCGGAGCGCGGTTTGAGTGAGCTTGGCGAGCTTCACGAGCACCGCGTCTCCGGCGAGGTGGCCGTAGGTGTCGTTCACGCGCTTGAAGTGATCCACGTCGAACAGCACGAGGCTCAGATCGGTCTGGTGGCGCTTCGCGAACGCGAGCTCCGTGTCGAGCCGATCGAGGAAGAACTTCTTGTTGTACGCCCGCGTGAGCCCGTCTCGGAGGGCCGCGTCGTACATCTTTTTTCGGAAGTCCTCCTCGATCTCGTCCTGGAACTCGAACTTCAGGATCGTCGTCGGGCCGAGACGGATCTTGTCCCCGTCCTCGAGCTTCAGGCGATCGATTGCTTGCCCGTTCACGACCGTCCCGTTCGCGCTCTTCAGATCCTCGATGAGCAGCACGCCGTTCTCGTTGAAGATGCGCGCGTGGCGGCGCGAGATGCCGTCGTCGTTCAAGCGGATCGTCGCGTTCGACGCGCGCCCCACGACCGTCTCCGGGCCCTCGATCCGATACATCTCGCCGACGTTCGTGCCCGCGATCACGACGAGGCAAGCGCGGTCGCGCGGCTTTCGCTTTCGCAGCTCTTCTTGAAGCTCGCCGACCGACGCGACCATGGTCGCGTCGGGGTCTTCGTCGAAGGCTCCTCCCATACGATCGACCCAGAAAACCACTAGTTGTAGCGTACCGTCAAGTGCGCTTGACCACGCGCACGCGCTCGCGGTTTCGCACCGTGAGCGCATGTCGATCGCTCGGGTCGCCGGATCAGCTACAAACGCCGAGCGCCGGCGAGCACGAGCTCGAGCAGCACTCCCCGTTCGACGCGCACGGAGTGTCGAACGCCTTGCAGCCCTGCGTCACCTGCGACGCGGCGATGTTCATCGGCAAGCTGAACGTTCCGGACAGGGTCTTGTTCGCGCCGAACACCCCTCGAACCCGCCCACCAGGACGCCGTCGCACACCCCGGGCTGGGACGCGAACTGGAGCGACGAGAGCTGCACCTCGCAGATCTTCGTCGCGTCGACGACGTGGAGCGCGCCCGAGACGACCTGGAACACCGCGCACCCGACCGCGCCGTTCGGTGGGTAATCCGACTGCCCCATCGCCGGCGTGAAGTAGATCGCGACCACCGCGTCGCCCTCGATGAACTGATCCGTGTGCTGCAGGATCACCTTCACCTTGCCGCTCGGATCGGGCTTCACGTAGCCCAGCGTCGGCTGCGGCGTGACGCTCCCGACCATCCCCGCCGTGGACGCGGGGCCCGTGCACGTGCACGCCGCCTGGCACTCCGACCACGCGCAGTCCACGAGCGCGCCAATCGCCGGCGAGCTCCCGCACGTGCCGCTCCCGAAGACGCACTCCATGCAGCCCGTCGTCGCGTCGCACGCCGCGAGCTCCGCGCAGCACGACGTCTCGAGGCACGCGCCACACGCGCCCGTCGCGAGGCCCCCGCAGGTCGGCATCGCGCTCCCTGTCGAGCTGTTGCTCGATGCGCTCGACGTCGACGCGCTCGTCGAGCTCGCGACCGACGTCCCCTCTCCGCCGGTGCTGGTCCCAGCCGTGCCCCCCGCGCCCCCCGCGGACGTGGTCGTCTCAACCTCGTCGCTCGGCGAAGCCTTCTTCTCGATGACACAACCCGACGCCGCGATCGATGCGATCGCGAGCCCCGCGACAAATCTCTTCATGGCCTGTCTCCCCGTAGAGCGCGCGCGCAGCACGCCGTTCGCGCCGCGGACGAGCCCGCTCACCGCGCCGACGTGACCCGCGCCGCCACGCCGCTATGTCGACGCGAGGCGGCCGAGGACCCCCAGCTTTTTCTCCATTGGCTGCGGCGCCGCGCGAGTCCCCGCCCGTTGCTCGCGCGTGAGCGCGATCTCTCGTTCTTGCTCCGCGAGACTACGGACCTTCGGGGATCTCGCCCCGCTTCGCCGCGTCCAGGTCGACCTGCGCCGCGACCACGCGCGGATCGTTCGGATCGATCGCCTTCGCCTTCGCGTACGCGGCGCCCGCCTCGTCGTACTGGTGCTTGCGCGCGTGCGCGTTCCCGAGGTTCACCCACGCGGAGATGAGCTGGTCGTCGAGCGCGAGCGCCTCCTTGAACAGCGCGATTGCCCCGTCGTTGTCGCCCTTCACCCACTTGGCGTAGCCGAGGTTGTTCTTGTATGTCGGCTTCTTCGGGGCGAGATCCACCGCTTTTTGCAGGTACCCGATCGCCTTGTCGACCTGGTTCGACTGGAGCAACGCCGTGCCGAGATCCGTCAGCAGGCGAGGATCGTTCGGCGCGATCTTCAGCGCGCGCTCGAACGTGTTCACCGCCTCGTCGACGCGGCCGTTCATCAGGAGGGCTGTCCCGTAGTTCCCCTGGCGCTCGGCCGAGCCGGGCTCGATCGCAGCGGCCTTGCCGAGCTCGCGCATCGCGCCCTCCTTGTCCCCCGTCGCGAGGTAGCGCGACGCCCAGCGCGGACCGCGCCTCCGCGACGTTCCCGTCGAGCTCCACGGCCTTCTTCAAGCTCCGGAGCGCGTCGTCCGCGCGCCCGAGGACGAGGAGCGCGCGCCCCTGTTCGAGGTGCGCGGGCGCGTAGTTCGGGTCGAGCTTGAGCGCCTTGTCGAGCTCCCCGAGCGCCGTCTTCAGCGACGCGTTGCCCGCGCCCGCGTTGAAGTCGACCGGCACCTTGTCCGCCGCG
This sequence comes from Polyangiaceae bacterium, assembly GCA_046351395.1. Lineage (GTDB taxonomy): Bacteria > Myxococcota_A > Polyangia > Polyangiales > Polyangiaceae > CAYYKK01. The sequence goes on along the minus strand of JAXLYP010000038.1, from coordinate 34,913 downwards.
AGGCGCGCGCGCACCCCGCCCACGATCGGCGCCGGGTCCTTGGGGGCGGCCTTCGCCGCCGCCGCGTACGCGACGATCGCGCCCTCGTAGTCGTGCGCCTCGAACGCCTTGTCCCCGTCCGCGAGGAGCTTGTCGCTCGCCGTCCCGTCCCCGCGCGCGACCCCGATCACGCGGTTCGGCGGCGCCTGCTCGGCCGTCCCCACCGTCGCGCTCGCGGACGCCGTGGGCACGGGCGGTGGCCACTCCGACGTGCCCCCACCCGTCGGCGTCGCGACGACGGTCGAGCTCGTCAGCGTCGGGTGCGCCGTGCCCGGATCCGTCGCCGAGCACGCCGCGAGGCCGAGCAGCGCCGCGAGCACACCAGCTCGAGACCTCCAGGGGAGAAGGGACCGTCGACTCCGACGCATGCCCGAGTATGGCCGATGATCGGCTCGAGGAGCAGGACCGCGCGCCACATTCGACCGTCCGCGCAGCAAACCGCCCCTCGTTCGGTTCAGGCCTTGTATGGGACGACCGTCTGCTCGCTCCCGTCGAACCGGAGCATGACGGACTTGTTGTCGAGCTTCGTCGTGATGCACACGGGGCGCTTCCACACGCGCACGAGCGCCGAGAGCGTCTCCTTCGCGTAGTCCTGCCGCAGGTCGTGCCCCATGTGGTCGTGCGTCAGGAGGAGCTCGCCGCGGTTCGCGTAGTTCGCGTCGACCACCTTGATGTACGGGTCACCGAAGTTCGTGAGCTGGAAGAGGAGCTTCTCCTTCACGTCCTTGAACTGCCGGCTCTCGATCTCGAAGCGGTCGTTCCGGCCCGAGAACCCGAACGTGTAGAGCTTCTGCTGGTGGCAGAACTCGGGCGTGAGGAACTCGTCGAGGAACGTCACGTCGTTGTAGATCGAGCGGACCTCGAACACCTTCTTCCGCCCGAGCCCGAGGCGCATGTCCCAGTGGCGCTTCTCGTCGATGTCGTTGCAGTCCTCCCACTCCTTGCCGAACTGTCCCTTGTTCCACCGCTCCTCGATGTACCGGTAGAGCTCGACGCCCACTTTGTACGGGTTGAACCGGCCCGGCGCGGTCGCCATGACCCCCGCGTTCGCGTCCGCGTAGTCGATGATCTCGGACGCATCGAGGACCTTCTCGGTCATCAGCTTCGAGTGCCAGTACGAGGCCCACCCCTCGTTCATGATCTTCGTCTGGCGCTGCGGCACGAAGTAGTACGCCTCCTCCCGGATGACCTCGAGCACGTCGTGCTCCCAGCGGTCGAGCGGCGCGTTGTCGAGCAGGAACTTGAGGACGTCGCGCTCGGCGCGCTCGGGGAATTTCTTCTCCTGCTCGACCTTCGCCTCCATCTTCTTCCGCTGCGCCTCGAGGTACTCCTTCGGGTTGATGAAGTCCTGCATGTACTCCTTCGCCTGGAGCCGGGGGACCTCGCGCGGCTTGTTCGCCTCCTCCTCCTCCGTCGGCTTGGGCTTCGCCTTCGCCGCGAACGGCGACCACGGGTCGATCAGGTTCTCGAGCGACAAGCACTGATCGACGAACGCCTCGACCTTGTTGATCCCGTGCCGCTCGATGTGGCGCGCGATGCGGCTGCCGTGGTTCGCCATCTTGTCGATCCACCGCCGATCCGGGTCGTACTTGTCGCGCCGCCGGAGCGGGTCGGTGAGCGGCGCTCGCGAGTCCAAATCCGTCGTCCGGAAGCAGAAGTTGTTCTTGAAGAAGTCCACGTGCCCGAGCACGTGGCACATCACGAGCTTCTGATCCGTCAGCGAGTTCCCCTCGAGGAGGTACGCGTAGGACGGGTTGTTGTTGATGACCATCTCGTAGATCTTCGAGAGGCCGTACTCGTAGCTCTTCGCGAGCTGCTCGTACTCCATCCCGAACCGCCAGTGCGGGTAGCGGCTCGGGAAGCCGCCGTACGCGGCGATCTCGTTCATCTGGTCGTACTTGAGGATCTCGAACACGATCGGGAAGAAATCGAGGCCGTACTCGCGCCCGATCGCCTCGATCTTGAGCTGCTCGTCGCGCAGGTACCGAGGCAGCGCGGTCTGGAGGGCGAACTTGCTCACGCTCTCACTTACCCTTTCCGAGGAAGTCTTTGATGCTCCCGACGATCGCGTCCTTGTCGCGGATCTCGCTCGTCACGACGCGCTCGTCGCTCGAGAAGTGCTCCTTCAGATCCTTGATGAACTGCCCGGATCCGTAGGGGCTCTCGACCTGGCCGTACGCGAACATGTTCGCCGCCGGGAGGAGCTGCTTCTTCAGGATGTCCACGCACTGGAGCGTGTCGTCCACGCTCCAGTTGTCCCCGTCCGAGAAGTGGAACGGGTAGATGTTCCACTCGTCCTTCGGGTAGTCCGTCGCGATCATCTGCGCGCACAGCTTGTACGCGCTCGAGATCATCGTCCCGCCGGACTCCCGCGTGTGGAAGAACGTCTCCCGGTCGACCTCGCGCGCGACCGCGTCGTGGATGATGAACCGCGCCTCGAGGCCCTTGTATTGCCGCGTGAGCCACGTATCGAGCCAGAACGACTCGATGCGCACGATCTCCTTCTGCTCGTCCCCCATCGAGCCGGACACGTCCATCATGTAGATGATGACCGCGTTTGCGATCGGCTCGTGGATCGTCTTCCACGAGCGGTAGCGCTTGTCGTCCGGCACGGGGACCACGATGGGCGCGGCAGGGCGGAACGTGCCGCTCGCGATCATCCGCTTCAGCGCTTCGCGGTAGGTCCGCTTGAAGTGGCGCAGGGACTCCGGACCCACGCGCCGGATGCCGCTGTACCGGTCGTGCGCGTTCGAGATCTTGCTCTTGCCCTTGTCCTGGATGTCCGGGAGCTCGAGCTCCTCGCCGAGGATGTCGGCGAGCTCGTCCATCGTGATGTCCACCTCGAGGACGTGATCGCCCTCGCCCTGGCCCGCCTTGCCCGCGCCCGGCTGATCGCCCTCCTCGCCGCCGACGGGATCGCCCGGGTTGCCGCTCCCCTGGCCGACGCCCCCCGTCTGCTTGTCGCCGAAGCGGAAGCGCGGGATGTCGATCTGCGGGACGGGGATGGAGACGGTCTCCTTGCCCTTTCGCCCGATCAGCTCGCCGGTGGAGATGTACTTGCGGAGGTTCTGCCTGACCCTCCCGCGCACGATCTGCCGGAAGCGCCCGTGATCCTGATCGATCTTCACTGCGGGCGAGGATAGCACCGCATCGCGTGTCGATGAGCACACCGACGCCGCGCCCATTTTGTGCGGCGGTCCGCCGCGTTCCGTCCCCGCCGCGCTCCGGAGCTACCGGGCGAACGTGATCGCGGCGGCCTCGAGGAGCGCCTTCGACGCGCGCGCCTCGGGCTTCGGGGGGACGTGCACGAACAGCACGCGCGCCGGGCCCTCGCCCGCGCGCGCGGCGTGGAGGAGTCGGTAGTAGAGGTCGTTGCACACGTAGCCCCCCGCGTCGTCGCTCACGGCCGACGCGACGCCCCGCTCGTGCAGGGCGCGCGCGAACGCGTCCGCATCGATCGCGGTCTCGAGCGTCTCCGGACCGCCCTCGATCGCCGGGCGCCCCGCGCGAACCTCGCCCCGCGCGTCCGCGTCGAGGGACGTCGCCCGGTTCTTCGCGGCGCGCTCCACGCGGAGGCACGTCTCGCGCGCGGACAGGCCGAGGCAGAGCACCGCGTCCGCCTCCTCCTTCGCGGCGCGCGCGAGCACCCGACGCGCGGCGTCCCCGAACACGACGGGCAAGGGCGACTCGGCGAACGTCCGGAGGCGCCCGAGCTTCGCGCCGTCGAGCTCGCGCGCGAGCGCGTCCGACGGGTTCACCGCGTTCTCGAGGAAGGGCCCGAACCCCGTGACGATCACGCGCATCGTGCCCGCGAGGATACCGCGTCGAGTTGGGGTAAGATGCCCGTCCACGTAGGGAGAGGGGACTTTCACATGTCGAACCAGAACGGTGTCACTGCGACCGCGCTCTCCGAGGAGTCCTTCCGGGCCTCCTTCGGCACGCTGAAGGATGCGATCCTCGCGGAGTGGCCCGCGATCGATGGCGAGGCGCTCACCGCGACCGACGGCGAGCTCGAGAAGGTCGTCGCGCTCGTCGCGGCCAAGACGGAGCACACGAAGACGCTCGTCCGCAAACACCTCGCCGAGCTCAGCACGCTCGACGCGAAGGGCGCGCCGGGCGCCGCGAAGAAGTGGGCGTCCCAAGCGAACGACGTCTTCGAGAAGTTCGAGAAGCGGACGGCGGATCTCGTGAAGGAGCTCCGGGGCACCGTGCTCGTGAACGCGAAGGAGAAGGTGCGCGAGAACCTCCTCGTGAGCCTCGTCATGGCGCTCGGCCTCGGCCTCCTGCTCGGCCTCGTGTTCGGCGGCCTGCGCCGCTCCCGAGACTGACGTGACGGCCCCCTCCGCCGCTGCCGCCTCCACCGCGATCCCCCCGCCGAGCCGGGAGGTGGAGAGCACGCTCGGGTTCGCGTCGCGCGCCGTGCGCGTCGCGTCCGGCCTCGTGAAGGTGCACCTCGAGTTCGCGAAGAGAGAGGCCGATCGGGACAAGCAGCGCGTCATCGGCGCGCTCGCGACGGCCGCGATCGGCGGCGTCCTGCTCGCGCTCGGCCTCGTCCTGCTGGACGTGTTCGCCGTGGTGCTCGTGAACGCGGAGGCGCGCCTCCCGCTCCACTGGTCGATCCTCGCCGTCTGCGGCGGGAACGTGGCCATCGGCGGCCTGCTCCTCTGGGTCGCGTCGCGCCGGCTCCGCGCGCCCGTGATGCCGGAGACCCGCGACCTCGTGCAGAAGACCCTCACGGCGATGACCGATGGATAGGGCTCGCCGCGCGTCCTTGCTCTGCTGCATCGCCGCGCTCCTCACGGCGTGCGCGGCGGACGCGCCCTCCGTGGAGACCATCAAGCCCGCGCGGCGCGACCGCGTGCCGTTCACGGACTACGCGATCGCGGGGACGCACCTGTTCCTGCACCGGGATCTCGGGGACTCGCAGTGCAACGACTGCGAGTCGCGCTCCTACGTCGAGGGCGAGAGCCTGCTCGGCGAGCCCCTCCCCACGGTGAAGGTGTTCCTGATGGCCGGGCGCCTCGAGGCCGCCGACCTCGCGCGCCGGGCGATGGACATCCTCCTGAGCCGCGCCGGCGAGCCCGTGCTCACCGCCCCCGGGCCGGACGCGAACTGCCACGAGGAGCCGCCGGTGTGCGCGCTCATCGCGCCTCCGAAGATCGAGGGCGACACGCTCTCGTTCTGGATCAACGAGGGCGAGATGAGCCCCACGCTGACGCGCGTCGAGGTCGATCTGAACACCGCGGACGTGAAGCGCACGCGCGGCGCCGACCTCGCGCACTGACGCGCCACGTTCCCGCGGAGGCGGCGCGGTGCGGTCGTGCTACGCGGGTGGAATGAGCGAGCGCCCCCCTTTCATCGTGTCCACCCGCGACGTCCCCGAGCGAACGCACGTGTATCCGCAGAGCGACGAGAAGATGGGGCCGAGCCGCCGCGTCGGTCACGCGGCGGGGCTCGTCCGGATCGGCGTGAACGTGCAACGCCTGCCTCCCGGCACGCGCTCGTCCTGGCCCCACGCGGAGGAGGACGAGGAGGAGTTCGTGTACGTGCTCGAGGGCGAGGTCGACGCGTGGATCGACGGGCACCTCCACCGCATGGTCGCGGGCGATCTGGCGGCGTTCCCCGCGGGCACGGGGATTTGCCACACGTTCCTCAACGACGGTGATCGCGAAGCGGTGCTCCTCGTCGGCGGGGACGCGGGGCGCCCCACGAGCCGCATCACCTACCCATTGAACCCATCCCGACGCGCCGATCTCCCGGACACGAGCTGGTGGCACGACGCGCCCCCGCGCACGCTCGGCCCGCACGACGGCCGGCCGCGCCCGCGCTGATCGCCCTCAGTCGGCGAGGGCGCGCGCGAGGTAGGGCGCGGTGACGCTCCTCGCGTCCTTCGCGACGACCTCCCGCGACGACGACCTCGCCGCCCGCCTCGCCCGCGCCGGGGCCCATGTCGATCACCCAATCGCCCGCGCGGACGACGCGCATCTCGTGCTCGACGACGACCACGGTGTTCCCGAGATCGACGAGGTGGAGAAGGCGCGCGAGCAGGCGCTCGACGTCCGCCGGGTGGAGCCCGGTCGTGGGCTCGTCGAGCACGTAGAGCGCGTCCCCGCGCTGCGTGCGCTGGAGCTCCGTCGCGAGCTTGATCGAACCGCCAAGTTGCCAAGGACGAAAGCGGCGAAGCACTTGTCGTCTTCTTGGCGCACTTGGCGGTTGATCTTCTGGATGTGTCAGAAAGCCATGAGCGCTGATGGACTAGAACAGCACGATGTTGTTGCGGTTGCCCGTCGCGGGGTTCGCGAAGGGAGACCCGGGGACGAGGGTGAGCGCCCCGTTCGACCCGATGGTGAAGACGCTCGTGCCTCCCGCGTTGTGGGTGACGAAGAGGCGCGAGCCGTCGAAGTCGACGGCGGCGTCGATCGCCTCCGACCCGCCGCTGGCGAACGGCGCGCCGACGACTGCGGAGAGTGCGCCGTTCAGGCCCACGTTGTAGACCATGACGCGTCCAGGAATGCACCCGCGGTGGGTCACGAAGAGGCGCTTGCCGTCCGGGGCCCAGACGAGGCCGACGACTTCGCACGGGACCGGGTCGGCGAACGGCGAGCCGGGCACTTGGGTCACCGAGCCGTTGGCCGCCACCGCCCACACGCGGACGCTGTTCTGGCCCTCCGTAGCGACGAACAGGCCATTCGGGCTCACGCTCGCGGAGTGATTGGTTCCGCCCGTGTTCGTCGGTGAGCCCGGCGCCGCGGTGAGCGCGCCCGTCGCTGGATTGACGTTGAAGACACTGAGAAACGAGGCGAAGCCCGAGACGAACAGGCGGCTCGACGCTGCGTCCAGCGTGAGGCCGAGCGTCGTTGCGCCCGCCGGCGTAGAGCCGAGCTGTGTGAGCGCTCCCGTCCCGGAGACTGAGTACCGGAATACGCTGCTCGCGAAATCGGTCGCGTACAGGAACGCGTTGTTGGCGGTGCACTGCACACCGACCGGGCTGGCGTTCGCCGTGAACGGCGAGCCCGCGAGGGCCGTGAGTGCCCCCGTGCCCGCGACAGTGAACCCGCTGATCGAGTTGCTGGAAGTGTTGGTGACGTAGAGGGTGTTGCCGCAGAACCTCATCCCGTCGGGGTGGTGGTTGAACCCGCTGCTTCCGCCCGTGGGGAACGGCGAGCCGGCGATCTGCGTGAGCGCGCCCGACGCGGCGATCCCGTAGACGGTCACCGAGTTGGGGGAAGCGTCATTGTCCACGTACGCGAACCTCGCTCGCAGGAGCCCGGCGCAGGCGCCATCCACGCACGCCTGGGAGGGGCCGCAAGGCGCGTTGCACCCGCCGCAGTTGTTCGGATCGCTGTTCGTGTTGACGCACGTGTTGCCGCACTTCGTCGTCCCGCCAGTGCAGATCAAGGCGCATTGGCCGCCGCTGCACGTCTCCCCCACGCCGCACGGGGCGTTGCAGCCGCCGCAGTTCGCGGGGTCGAGGTTGGTGTCGACGCAGACATTGCCGCACTTCGTGGTCCCGCCGGTGCAGTCGAGGGCGCAGGTGCCGCCGCTGCAGACCTCGCCGGTGGCGCAGGGGGCGTTGCAGCCGCCGCAGTTCGCGGGGTCGAGGTCGGTGTCGACGCAGACATTGCCGCACTTCGTGGTGCCGCCGGCACAGTCGAGGGCGCACTTGCCCCCGCTACAGACCTCGCCCGTGGCGCACGGCGCGTCGCACCCGCCGCAGTTCGCGGGGTCGAGGTCGGTGTCCACGCACGTTCCGCCGCACTTCGTGGTCCCGCCCGAGCACGTGATGGCGCACTGTCCGCTCGTGCACACCTCGCCCGCGGCGCACGGGGTGTCGCAGCCCCCACAGTGCGCCGGATCGTTGGTCGTGTCGACGCACGCGTCGCCGCACTTGACCTCGGCGCCGGTGCAAGCGGGGCCTGCGCCGGTGCCCGAGCTGGAGGTCGCCCCGGAGGTGCTCGTGTCGTCGCAGCCGCCCCACGCGGACATCGCGACGAGCGCGGTCGCCGCGATCCCACCCGTGATCCCGAGCGCCCAACGGGGGCGGTGTACAGCGCGTTCGCTCGACGGTCGTGCAGTCGTCATGATCCGTTCTCCTCCGGGCGGGCCGCCCGCGGCGCAGTCGTTCACGGAGATGCTCCCACGACCCGCCTTCGCGAATCGAGCGCCGCGAACGCGAGCTCGCGCGATTTTGTCTTCTTCGACGGGCGTCGCGTGTTGTCAGCGCGGGCCTCGAACGAGCGGACCTGGGGCGTGTCCCATGAGTGCACGGCCGCGCCAAAGGCGCGCCCTCGAGGGCGTGAGGCGCGGGTCCTCGCTGCGGAGCGGAGGGGCGCCGCTACTTTCGCCTGCGGGACGCGATCAGCACCGCGAGCGCGACGAGCGCGAACGCGCCGGTCCCGCTCGCGGTCCCCGTCGACGTGGAGCAGCCGTCGTCCGACGTGCTCGGCGGCAGCGTGGGGGGGGCGCCCGTGCATTTGCTCGTGTCGTACGCGCAGTCGGGGGTGCAGCCGAGGAGCCCCTTGCCGAGGGTCAGCTCGGCGCAGCTGAAGGCGTGGGTCTTCGTGCCGTCGCACGACTCGCCGGCGTCGACCGCGCCGTTGCCGCAGCCCATCCCGTCGCCCGCGGCGCCGGGGTTCGTGATCATGCCCGCGGGGTTCGGATCGCCCTCCGCCCAGGTGCAGTCGGGATCGCCGAGCTCCTCGCCGTTCGACCGACCGTCACCGTCGGAGTCGCGGTGGCACCAGGCGTCGTCCCAGAGCACGCGCTCGCTCGAGACGCCGCCGTCCCCGGGGACGAGGTGGGATTTCGCGTCCGAACCGAACGGGGTGAAGTCCTTGCCGGAGTTGTCGTTGTGACAGTTCTGGCACTGGAAGTGCGAGCCGTTCGGGATCTCGCTGACGCGAAAATCACGCGCGAGGGAGACGGACGGGACCGCGCTGGCGACCGAGAGCGCGAGGGCGCTCCAAAACCACTTCATACCCGCCGATCTTCCGCGAGCGAAGGGCTCGCAGGCAAGCGTTTCGTGGGCGTGGTGCACCGCTTGCCCTGGACCTCGCGGCGTCCCCTCGCGCGGCTCGGACGGGCGCGACTGTCTGCTTCAGCGGCAGGCCGCGGAGAGCTCGGCGGCGAGCCTCCACGCGTCGGGCGCCTCGCCGCGCCCGATCGTGACCGCGTTCCAAAGGGGCTCGTCGGGCGTGGAGTCCACGTCGGGGATCGCGACGCGGAGCACGGGCTCGGTGTGACCGACGAGCTGGACGTCGAGGACGGGCGTCGCGGCGCGGACGATCGACTCGAAGCGCGCCGTCACGGCGGCGCAATCCGCGGGCGGCGTGCACCGCGCGACCACCTCACCTTGGACGCTCTCGCTGAGGGAGCCGCACGCGGGCCCCGCGTCGTCGCGCCCGAGGAGGAAGCAATCCCTCTTTCCGCTCGCCTCGACGCAGAGCTCGTACGCCTGCTCCGCGCGCACGCTGGAGACGAAAGGCCGCTTCGCCTCGACGTCGGAGTCCGTGAGGACCATCGGGATCGAAGGGGACGAGGCAGCCGCTGGAGCGCGCGCGCTGCACCCGACGGAGACCGCGACCAGGAGCAGAGCCAGGGCTCTCACGCGAACGAGCGTATCAGACCGCGCTCCGCTGGGTGGAACCGAGACCGTCTTCTCGGCGCGAGGGGGGATCTCAAAACAAGGCGAGCGGTGGCACCGTGGGGTCGTCGCAGATCGACACGTCCGCGCCGATCGCCACCCTCTCCCTCGCATCGGTGGGCCCGAGGGCCTCGCACCCGGGCGGCGCGGCTGGGCCGCAGGCGCGGAGCGTGATCACGGGCGCGCGATTCGAAAGGGGCCCAGGCGCTCGCTTGCACGAGCTTCCGCCCGGCGCGTCGCCTCCGCGCGCGATTTTCCCGTCGGGCGCGAGATCTCCCCACGTGCCGCGGCCCTCGATGAACCGGCCGCGCGCGAGCACGGCGCCGTCTCGCGTCCACCAGCGCTGCGCGCCGTGGAGCTCCCCGCCGGCGTAGCGGAGGCGCGCGCGCACGATGTCCGGCTGCGTGTTCCACACGAGCCAGATCCCTTCGCTGTGCCCGTCGACGCAATAGCCCCCGGACGCACGGCCACCGAGATCCCGACGCTGCTCTCCGTGACACTTGCCCGCTCGGAATGTCTGGAACGAATCCTGGTTCCCCGACCGGGCGCGGTCGGTCCAGCGCCCTTCGCTCACTCCGTGCACGTACAGGCGCGTGTCGTCGTAGGCGAACGTCAGCCAGCGAACGGCGCCATGGGGCTTGCCGTCGTCGTCCCAAAACCCCTCCTCACGCTCGTCCGCGTCCTCGCGGATCGCCGTCGAGGGACCGCCTTTGCCGCCATCGCAGGAGTACGCGATCCACGGCTGACCGAGGCGCTTCAGCTTCTTGGTGACGACGTTCCTCCCCGCGGGGCACGCGTCCTTCTCTTTCCACCAACCGTCCGCGGGCGGCTCGGTGTGGACGTCCGGGGGAAGCGGGAGCGCGGAGAAGTCTCCGGGCGGTGGAGTCAGGGTGCGATCGGGCGGGCGCGTGTCCTCCGGGTCCGCCGCGGCCTGCGGGAGCACGCGCTCGGCCGAGCTCGGCGAGCTCGCCGCGACCGAGACCGAGGGCGCCTCCGAGACGACGGGCGGGCCGACGGGAGAACACGCTGCGGCGGCGCACGCGAGGGCGGCACCCGCGATGAGGTGCAGGGACGAGGTGTCGCGGGGAGGCATGAGCGCGCCCGGCAGCGTACGCGCTCGCGCCGGGTTCGTCGTCGAGCGCTCGCGCGCGCTCTCTGGTGCGCTCTGCCGGCGGTGATTGTCTGCTCCACCGCGCTTCGCTCACCCGCGCGTCGCGATCCGCGCGATCCGCTCGCGGAGCAGCCGTCGCTCGCCGTCGTTGGTCGCGAGCGCGAGGGCCCTCTCGAGATCGGGCGACGGATCGCCGCCCGCGCGCTCGAGGAGATCGGCGCGCGTCGCGTAGAACAGGTGATAGGCCTCGAGCTCCTCGGCGATGGGTCGCAGGGCCTCGAGACCGGCGCGCGGCCCTTGCTGCATCGAGAGCGCGATCGCGCGGTTCAGCTTCACGACTGGGGAGGGGGCCTCGGCGTCGAGCGCGTCGTAGAGGCGGACGATCGCGGCCCAGTCGGTGCTCTCCCAGGAGGGCGCGGTGACGTGCACTGCTGCGAGCTCCGCTTGGAGGACGTAGCTCCCGTGGCCGCCGAGGGATCTCGCGCGCGCGCGCCCCATGAGGCCCTCCCGGAGGAGCTCTTTGTCCCAACTTTCCCGATCCTGCTCCGACAGGAGGACCGGCGTGCCATCCGCGCGCACGCGCGTCCGCGCGCGCGCGGCGTGGAACGCCATGAGCGCGAGGAGCCCGAACGCCTCGGGCTCGCGCGGCGCGAGATCGCAGACGAGACGCCCGAGGCGCAGCGCCTCTGCCTGGAGATCCACGCGCATCAGGGGGCCGGCGAGGCCGATGTGGCCCTCGTTGAACATCGCGTAGATCACGCCGAGCACGGCCCCGACCCGCGCGAGGAGCTCCGGGCGATCCGGCGTCGCGAGGGGCGCGCCGAGCTCCTCGAGCTTGCGCTTCGCGCGCAGCACGCGCTGCGAGACCGTCGCCTCGGAGACGAGGAACGATCGCGCGATCTCGTCCGTCGAGAACCCGGACACGAGCTTCAGCGTGAGCGCGATTTGGCTGTCCACCGCGAGCGTGGGGTGACAGCACGCGAAGAGCAACCGCAGGTGATCGTCGGCCAGCGTGTCGATGTCAGCGGGTTCGGTCACGGGGTCCTCCGAGAGGAGAGGCGCCTTGGCGCGCACGACCGCGAGGTGCCGACGCGCGTCCCGGACTCTGTTCTTCGCCGCGGTCGTGAGCCAGGCGGCGGCGTTCGGCGGCACCCCGTCGCGCCACGCGGTGAGCGCCGCGACGACCGCCTCCTGGAGCGCGTCCTCGGCCGCGTCGAGGCTGCCGGTGAACCGCAAGAGGCCGCCCAGGATGGGGCCGCGCTCGCGCCGCACGGTCTCGGCGATCGCCGCGGCTACGTCCGCCATCGCTCTCGGATCTCGAGCGTGCCGTGCGCCACGAACCCCTGCGTTCCCGCCCAGCGGACGGCGTCGTCCATCTGCGCCATGCGCAGGAGAAAGATCCCCCCAATCACCTCTTTGCTCTCGAGGAACGGGCCGTCGACCACCGCGCGCCGTTCGCCCCGCGTGGCGACGCGCCGGCCGCTCCGGGGCGGCTCGAGGCGCACGCCGCCGAGGAACGACGCCTCGGGCGAGCGTTCGCGGGACGCGGCGTCGATGCGGTTCATGACCTCGACCCAGGCGTCTTCGCTGGTCGCGCGTCCGAGGACGACGCACGCGAAGATCTTCCCGGGCTTGTCGAGGTCGCCGTTGGGGCGCGTGCCCTTCATGACGGGGCGCACGTCGATCTCGTCGGAGGCGAGCGCGGGGCACGCCTCCGCGAGCTTCGCGGCGGCGTCGGCGCTCGGCGCAGCGATCAATCCAGTAATAGGCCCCGAGGGGTCCTCTCGCCGTCCCCGAACGGCCCGGGGCGCGCGTCGAGCCCAGCGCTCTCGCGGCGCACGCGCTGCCTCCTTGCTCGGCCGGAGGTGTCCGCTGTCCCGGAGGTGCCCTCCCTCGCGCGAATCCCGCTCGAACGCGCTCCGTCGCTCGATGAGATCGGCGAGCGCGTGCGCCGGTAGCGCCGCGTGCGCGTCCTCGTCCTCGAGCACCATCAACAAGTAGTCGCTCATCGATCGTCTCAGGACGTCGAGCGTGCGCTCGGGGCGGGCGCGCCCGCAAGGATCCGCTTCTCGAGGCTCTCCTGGATGAAGAAGCGCCAGGCCCGCGAGCGCAGTCCGAGCACTGGATTTCGGGCGCGAGGCCCACGTGGGTGAAGCGGATCTCGGTCTCGTCGCCGCGGCGCGCGAGGTCGAACACGATCTCGGTGCCATCCCACTCCTTCGTGTCCGCGAGCCCGGCGAGGAAACTCTCCGTGACGCGCCAGGCGATGCGCTCGCCGGGGACGAGCTCGGTCACTCGGTGCGTCGTCCGATGGATGTCCTTGTGGCGGTACGTGAAGGACTCGCCGAGGGCGTCCGTACGGCCCTCGATGTCCCCCGTCCACCAGCTCCGGACGTCGTTGATCGCGGCGAACACCTCCTCGGGGGAACGGGGCACGCGGATCGTCGTCGTGAAGTCGTGCTTGCTCATCGGAACCTCGCTTTCGCCGGCCCAACGATCGAGCCCGGCGGGATCCGACATGGGGCGGACTTTTTTCGCGCCGCGCCCCCCCGGTGCGAGCGGAGGCCACGCTCACATCGGCGCGTACGCGCGGATCTGGGGACGCGCGATCGCGCCGTTCCAGGTGAACGAGGAGAAGAGGACGACCTGCACCGTCCAGTCCCCGGCCTGGACCGATTCCATCGACGCGGGCGCCATCAGCACGCTGCCCTCGGAGGTCGGAGACAGGACGGCGAGCGCGGCGGCGGGCAGGGTGCCCGTGCCCGTGGCGGTCGGAAACAGACAATCGATCTCGTGCCTATCGTCGCTCACGCGCACGAACAGGTCTCCGAACTCGCCGCCGTCCCAAGTGAGGACGAGATCCTGGGATCGGTCGATGGGCAGCGGCGCGCCGCCCGGGTTCTCAGGGGTTCGAAGGTCGATGGGCGAGGGCGCCGTGCGGATCGACTCGAACGCGGGCACGTCGCCGCCCGCGGCGCGCAGGGTGATGGTGTCCCCCGGGGCAAACAGATCGGCGTCGTCATCGACGGCCTTCGGGTACTCGTGTTTGCGGTCGGGGTGGAGGAGGAGGGATTCGGTGCCCCCCGCGATGGAGATGTCCCCCGCGGAGTGGAACGCGGTCCGTCTCCCGAGGCGGGGGGCGCGCACATAGGTCTTCACGACGCAGTCCCCCGAGGGCGTCGCGGTCGTTTCGCCCGGGGAGCCCTCGAGGAACTCCCTGAACGCGGCGGACGCCGCATATCCGCTGAGATCGGTCGCCGAGTTCGCGCCGTTCACGACCGCGACCTCGGCGACGCGGTGGCTCTCGCCCGTGCGTGCGCTCGAGGTCGCGGGGCTCGGCGTCGCGTCGGGGACGGGGGTCACGAGGTCGTCGTCCTCGCACCCGAGGAGCGCGAGCGCGAAGAGACCTGCGAGGACGGGAACGGGGCGCATGGCAAGACCTCCAAGGGACCGCGACGGCGCGGCAATCCGGCGTAGGAGCACTGCGCGTGCCGTCGGCGCGGATCGGGAGTCCTGGTTGAAGGCGCTCGATTCCGCCGCGGTCCTCCGCGGAATGCGATGAGCGCGCCGAAGGCGCTCGATTCCGCCGCGGTCCTCCGCGGAATGCGATGAGCGCGCCGAAGGCGCTCGATTCCGCCGCGGTCCTCCGCGGAATGCACGCGCCCCCGGCGTGTTTGGATTCCGTGAAACGGGCGCCGCCGGGTGGCGGCGTGACAACGCGTCGCGCGCGGAGGCCACCTCCCGACAGGTTGGCAAGCGGCGCGATCGGAGCAACGGACGCTTGGAACCTGGGGCGAGTCATGATGTCCATGGGTGCCGTGCGTCGCGCCGCCGGATTGTCGTTCGCCCTGCTCGGCTGCGCGGCCTCCGTCCATCCGAGTGCGAAGGAGGCGGTGGACGAGGAGTTCGCGTTCGTCGTGAACCCGCTCGCACCGCGCGCCTCCTCCTTCTCCTCGATGGAGCCAGGAGCGGGGCGGTCCGCGCTTCCGACGCGCCGCGAGCTCAGCGCCGCCCCCGCGATGGAAGGACCCGTGCGCGCGACGATGACGCCCGTCGAGATGGAGTACGCGGCGCTCCCGACGATGCAGCCGCTCGCGGGCGACGTGCGCGGAGTTCCGCTCACGAGGCGCGCGACGCACCCCACGTGCGGCGCGGGGATGGAGCCGCGCGCGCGGGACGCGTGGTGGCTCGGGGAGCGCGCGGCGCCGCGGACGCTGGTCCGCGTGGAGGGCCTCGCGTGGCCGTTCCCGTTCCTCGTCGAGCACCCCAGCCGCGATCCGAATGGCGTGCTCCTCGCGCCCCAAGCCTGGCCTGCCGAGTGGACGACCGTCCCCGTTCCGGTCGCGGGGAATCCCCTCGAGGTCACGACGTACGCGGGGACGTTCGATCCCCAATCCTCCACGGGAACGCCCGAGAGCGCGTCCGTGGTGAGGGCGGCGGAGATCGTCCCGGGTGAGGTCTGGGCGTTCCGCCGCTGCCGGGCCGCGTGTCACCTCGACCTCGGGGACGGCGCGCGCGTCGAAGAGCTCGCCCTCATCGGTCCGCAGGCGACGTGGATGGGCTCCGCGGGGGCCACGCCCGAGGCGCGCCTCGGGGACGCGGAGCCGTTCACGGCGCTCTCGACACGCGTGCACCCGGGCGGGTCGGCGAGCTTGATGCTCGACTACACCGTGGAGTCCGCGAAGGGCGCGCAGCGCGTGGAGCTCTCGAAGCTCGACCGGCTCGAGGATCCGTTCGTCACGGTGAGCGTGATGGTGGACGTGGTGTGGCCGGCCGGCGAGCCAACGCCCACGCTGACCGCGTATCACGGTGTCTTCCCCGGGCGGATCGCGCCCGCGGTCGCGAGCTCGCTCTCCACAGAGCCGGATTGTGTGCCACGTCCGAGCGCAGACAAACAGGTCGACGCCCGGTGAGCGTGGCGGCGAGAATGCACCCGTAGAGGAAGCTCGGTGACGGGTACGGGCGTACGTGCACGGATGAGGCTGGCGTCGTCCGCGAGGGTCGCGATTTCGTTCGGGTGCTGGGTGCTCGCGGGCTGTGCCGCGGCGGCGAGCCCGCGCTCGGGCAAGACCTCGATCGCCCGCTCGGTCGTGCCCCTCGTGTCCGTGGATCCGAGCTTGCCCGTGGGGCCCGAGGCGGAGCCACAGGCCGCCGTGCGGCGCGTCGAGGCGCGCCCCGGGGAGGACGCGGACTTTGGGTCCGACGATGGCATCACCCCCGACCCGAGGACGACGCTGCGACCACCCTTTCTGGTCCCGGTCCTCATGGAACGGCAGCTCGGCTACTTGTTGGCGGAGGGCGACGTCCCGACGCGGTGGTGGTTCGTGAAGAACTGGCGCCGTGTCGCGCGCGACCTGTTCGTCGCGGACGTGTTGCTGCGCCCCGAGAGGAGCCCGGCCCTCGTGCTGTTCGACCCGCGGGGGCACGTGGCGCTGCTCGACGCCACGGACGTCGTGACGGCCGACGCGAACGTGGGTCTCCTCCTCGCGAAGAAGGGCGATGAGGCGCGCGCCTACACGTTCACCTCGTCGAGGGACGCGCTCTCGGTGACGCCGATGGAGCTGCCGGGCGGGGCGGTGAACACGGCCGCGTGGAGCTACGGGTGGACGCGGGTCATGGACGCTTCGCACGTGTTGCTCGGAGACCAGAGCATCATCGCGCTGCCGTCGCTCGAGAAAGTGGCGATCGTGCCGGGACGCGTGGACGCGATCGCCGGGAGCGCCGTGCTCGCGGACGTCCCGGACGCGAACGGGATCATCGGCTTCGTCGTACTCGACGGGGTGACGGGTGCGGTCCGAAAGAAGTTCGATCCCCCGTCGCCGCGATACGGCGTGGGCGCGGAGGGCTCGGATTGGATGGTCGCGCTGTCGGAGCGCGGGCGGATGGTGGCATTCGCGGAGCCGCACGGGATCTGGACGCTCGACCTCTCCACGACGCCGAGCCAATGGAAGCTCGTCTCCGCGAAGGCCTACACGGGCGGGCGGTTCCCCGCGACGCTGTCGATCGCGGCGGACGAGAGCTTTGTCTGCTTCGGGGAGCGCGGCGTGAACACCGTCGTGCCGATCGCGGGCCGGCCCCCGATCCCCGCGGGCCGGATCGAGGTCCCGCTCGAGGGGGGAGCGGAGGGTACGCGGACGTGCGAGCTCGCGTACCTGCCCACCGTTCCGGGGCTCTCGCCTGTCGCGCCGGACGTCTACCCGAACGCGGGGGTGATCGTGCGTCCGCGATTGTTCGACGAGGAGCTCGCGTGGAGCGCGGCGGTGTACGAGGCGCCGAGCCGCACGGCCGCGGGCGCGCTCGAGCTCGTCGTCGCGGATCGCAGCGGCGCGCTCGTGCACCGCGCGAAGCTCGGCGCCACCCCGGAGTCGTGGAGAGCGCCGGGCGATCAATCGCTGTCCGTCGTCCGCGAAGCGGGGACGGTCGTCCGCGTCACCCGTGGGTCGGGCGCGGACGCGCGCTCCACGCAGGTCGACGTGGTGACGGGAACCGTCGTGTCGGGCGAGGGGGCGAGTGAGCGCGAGGCCGAGGGCGAGGGGAGCGCGCCGGCGCCTCCGGAGCCCACCCCGTATTGTCTGCATCCGGATGGATCGCTCACGGCTGCGTCGACCTGCGAGGATTAGAGGGCGAGCGCGATCCAAGCAGACTGGACAGACGAGCCGCCAAGGCGCCAAGGACGGGGCCGGAGAGCGCATTTCTCCTCTTGGCGGTTCGTTCTCCGTCGTGGGCCGGGCGAACGATGCGGAGCGGCCTTTAGGGCGCGTCCGGAAATAACTGGCGCATTCGGCCGACGCTGCATCCCCGCGGCCGGCGTTACTCCTCCTCGAAATAGCCCCACTATTCCTCGTCGTCGCGCCTTGGCCGCGGGGCGCATCGTCGCCCTCGGTGCAGCCACTTATTTCCGGACGCGCCCTTAGAGGGCGCGTGATGCGGAGTGGGGGGTGTGCTTGGATGAATCGGTGAGCGCGTACTCGGTCACGTTCCTCGGGCTGAAGGGAGATGGATCGGGGCTCAGCGGGAGCGGGTCCATCGGGATGGATGGAACGGGCGTGCGCGTGGTCGGAACGCGCGCGCGACGGGCGACCGCGTCGTGCTTGGCGGGTGCGGCGGTGCTGGGCGTCGCCGGGGCGGGGCTCTTCGCGCTGTTCACGGTGGACGCGGAGCTCACCGCGGGCATTCGGGTCGCCGCCGTGGTGCTCGCGTCACCCCTGCTGCTCGTGATGTTCGTGCTCGCGCGGCTCGCGCTGGTCCGGGGGATGTCGCGGGCGAAGGTGGACCGGGTGATCCCGTTCCCCGCCATCCTGAAGCTCGAAGCGAGCGGCGACTGGGTGGAGCTCGTGACGACGGCGCGGGGGTTCGGCGGGAGCACGTGGTTGCTCGTCGACGGCGGCGCGGAGGAGAAGAGTCGACTGCTCGACGAGTACCAGGGCGCGACGAGCGGTCGCGGCGGGGGGTACCGGTAGCGCGAAGAGGGTTCCCTACCGGGCGCGACCCATCGATCGCGTAGTCTGCGCGCATGGGACGCATCGTGCGCAATGACCCCTGCCCCTGTGGCAGCCGGCGGAAGTACAAGAAGTGCTGCGGCGCGACGGAGCAGCGCCTGTGCAGCGCGGAGGAGCGGAACACCGCGCTCCTCCGTGTGCTCGCCTGCGTGGACCGCGAGGACTACAAGGACGCGACGGCGCGGTTCTGGGGCGACCACCTCGAGAGCGTGCGCGGGCTCGACGGTCAGCTGATCGAGATGGCGACCGTGGTGTTCGAGTTCTGGCTTTGCTTCGACGAGGGCGCGGACGCGGACGACGAGTCCGCGGCCGAGTTCGTCCTCGCGAGCGCGAACGTCCCGCCGAACGAGCGTCGCTACCTCACGTCGGTGCAGAAGAGCGCGTTCCTGCTCTACGAGGTGATCGAGGTCGCACCCGGCATCGGCATGAAGCTCCGGGATCTGATGGGAGGGCGCGAGGTGTCGGTGCGCGAGCGCTCGGGCTCGCGCTCCCTCCACGTGTGGGACGTCGTCGCGGCGCGCGTGGTCGAGCCGGGCGCGTCCGGGTTCAACGAGATCGACGGCGGCATTCTGCCCATCCGCAAGCACCGCGTGGAGGAGGCGCTCCGCGAGCTACGGGATCTTCGGGAGTCGCTGTCCCCGCGCGCGTTCCGTGAGCAGGCCGTGCTCCTCCTCGTGGACGCGTGGGTCCGCCCGGAGCCGACGCCGCGGTTCACGAACTACGATGGCCACGAGCTCCTTCCGACGCGCGTCCACTTCGACGTCGTGGATCGCAACGCCGTCGTCTCCGCCCTGGATCGCTCGGCGGACGTCGCCAGGACGGGAGAAGGGGACAACTGGTCATGGATCGGAGTGGGGACCGACCGGAAGGAGTCCGTCTCGCGCGGGGTCGTGGGGTTTGTCGGCGACAAGCTGCGGGTCGAGGTGAACTCGAAGGCGCGGGGGGAGGCCGCGCGCGCGTGGTTGGCCGAGCTCGCCGGAGCGTCGTTGGTGTACCGGGCCACGGAGCATGAGGACCTCGGGGTCGCCGTCGAGCGCGTGAGCGCCGAGGGAGGCCCAGCCCAAGGCCTGCCGGCGGAGCTCGTCGGCCCCGCGCAGGAGGCGATGATGCAGTACCTGCAGGATCACTACGAGAGATGGCTGGACGAGCCCGTCCCGATGTTCGACGACCGAACGCCGCGGGCCGCTGCGCGCGACCCTGCGTGGCGCGGTCGCGTGGCGGCGAGCATCGAGGAGCTCGAGGGGATGTACGAGCGCGCGCTCCTCGATGCGAGGACGGCGCCGTTCGATCCCACGTGGATGTGGGAGGAGCTCGGGCTCGAGGACCTCGCGCGTGGCCGTTCCGGGCGGAGCGACACGCCGCGCCTCGCGCACGAGGTGATCGCGGACCTCGAGCCGGACGTCGCGGACGCGGCCGCGGACATCGGGGATCGCGCCCGGCGAACGTCGAGCGATCCCGACCACCGGGCGCTCCACCCGAGCGACGTCGAAGCGGACATCGCGTTCCACAAGCTGCTCCGCGACGCGAGCGCGGACCCGGGCGCGGACGGGGTCGCGGACGTCCGGCTCGAGCGCGCGTCGCTCACGGCGTGGGTCACGGCGCTCGCGAGCTGGGAGCTCCACCTGCGCAAGACGTTCTGGGTCGAGGAGGATCTCGCTTGGATGTTGGGGGCGACGGCGCTCGACGTCACGGGGGACGCGCTCCGCCCGCCCTTCACGAGCTTCGCCCTCGTGTTCACGGATCGCTACGCGCTCGGGCTCGCGGAGCGGCTCATCGCGGCCGATCCGAGCGCGCGCCTGCGCGGTCGCATGCTGCGGGCGCTGACGGTGTACGTCGCGTCCCGCGAGGCGGAGGGTGGTCGGGAAATGCGCGTCGTGTTCGCGGGGGACAGCGGGGACACGGGCAGGCCGGATCTGATTGTCTGCGATTTGCTCCTGCCGAACGACGCGGACGCCCGGGGGATCCTCGCCACGCTCTCGCAGGAGCGCGTCCCATCGAGCGGCGAGGGCGACGACGTCGAGACGTTGGCGGCCGCTTCCCCGAGGCGGGCGCTCGTGACGCTCGTCCTCAACGCGATACTGTATGCCACGAGCGCGGACGCGGACGCCGTCCCGGGCGATCCGCGCGGCGCGGACGCTCCGCCCCCGCGCCGGCGGCGGAGCGGCGCGGAGCCCCCGGCGGGGGGCGTGTTTCGGCTGCCGGGGAAGATCGACATCACCGCGCTCCGCAAGCTCAAGCGGATCCGCCGGGACGCGTCGGACGTGCGCGCGCTCCGCCGGTGCATGGTGCGCGGACACTGGCGGCGCGCGGGCAAGAGCTGGAAGGACGGGAGCCCGCGCTGGATCAAACCCTACTGGCGGGGCCCTGCGGAGGCGCCCATCGTGGAGCGCGAGTACCGGTTGAAGTGAGGTTCGATTCCAGGCTGCGGCCCCTGGGCCACCCTGCGAGGGCCCACACGCGTGCTTCGCGCACACCAGACTGTAAATCTGGCTCCCGAACGGGACCGCCGCCGTCGCGACTCGGCCCGCACTGTCTGTCTGTGGTTCTGTTGGTCTGTCGGTCGTCACTTCGCTTGGGCAAGCAACCTTTCGGTGAACGAGGGTTCGCGCGATCTTGACGCATCGTCGCGTCACAGCTCAACTCGCGATGCTCGCCGCGCAGAGCTGCGCGTATCGAGCTTCCGGGAGGGGGACAGAACGATGTCGGCGCAAGATGCTCCGTGGCAAGCCTACGAATCAGGGACCTGGGTCCCGATAGGGGGTCCCGATAGGGTCATCGCAGCAATACGCAATGGACGGCTGACGGCGGGGTCGATGGTGGTCCATCCGACCTTGAACAGTCCGCGCCCACTCTCGCAAGTGCCGACGTTCTCGGGCTACGTCTCGGGCGCCCCGCCCTTGGCGCCACAACCGTCGACTTCGACCGCCAGCTCACTCGAAATGTCCGGTGGGGAGGCGCTGTCTCCGTACTTTGCTGAAGGGGCGCTCGAAGGAGAACGGCTCTATTCGGGCCGTCCCGGAGCCGGAATCGTCGTGACCTCGCGACGCGTGATCTTCGAGGAAGGGGCGCTCGGTCGCTGGGAGCGGCGCGAGATCTTCCTCGAGCACGTCTCCTACGTCGGAGTCGAGGCCGTAAGTCAGCCCCTGTTGCTCGCACTTGGCCTGTTCGCCCTGCTCGCCGCGCTGTTCGAACAGGCGCTGGGCCGCGACGCGCTTGCCGACAAGATCCTCCTCTGGGGCGGAGCGAGCATCGGCGCCTTTTTCATCCTCGCCTACGGGTTGTCGCGAGCGCAGAAGATCGTCATCGCCTCGTCGGGCGGACGGATCCACGTCACGTCGCGGGGGTTGCCGCCGGCCACGATCGTGTATCTGCTCGGGCGGCTCGCGGCCGCAAAGTCGGCGCGAGAGCGCAGTTCGTCACGTTCGGCCTGGTCGAAGCGCGAGTGAGCGGGAGCGACGGCTCGACGTCGAGGAGTGGGGGAGTGACCGAGGTGCCCGACGACTTGCTGGTCGTCGAGGGCGATCACGCCGCTGGCGAAAGGGGCTTGCCAATCTGGTGCTCGCGGCGCGCGCCGCGGAGCCGCCAAAGGCGTCTCCCTCGCGGATCGGGCGCCAGACGCTCGCGCGCGACAAGAGTCGAGCGCTCCGGTTCGCTCAACCAGCTCGAGAACCCCCCCTTCATCGCGTCGCACCGGGAGCACGTGGACCCAGCTCCACACGCAGCGCCTCGGAGAATCGAAGCGGCAAGGGCTGTACGGGATCGTCCGCCAGCCCGTATTCCTCGAACTTCGGCGGCGCACCGAGCAGGAACTCGAGCCACCGCTCGCGCATACGGACACGTCGCTCGAGCCTCTCGTCGATGGTGTTCATGATGATGGGGAGGGCCACGTCGAGCGTCGTCTCCGGCTTCTTCTCGCGAGCGCGCTGGACGAGCGAGCCGAGTCGATCGACGCGGCCGACTCGCTGCTCGAGCTGCGCGGGGTTCCAGGCGAGGTCGTGGTGCACGACGCGGCGGCAATGGTGGTGGAGATCGAGGCCCTCCTGCATCACCTCGTTGGCGACCAAGATCATCGGGTAGAGCGGGGTATTGAACGCCTCCCGGAGGCGCTCCCGGCTCTCTCCGTCGACAGTGTGGCGGACGATCGCGCCGGCGCGCACGGCGTCGTCGATGACCTCCTTTCGCCGGTTCTCGTCGAGTCGGCCCGCGTATCGGAGGAAGCTCGCGAGAAGATCGCACCACACGCGGCCCTTCGCTGTCGTCCAGAACCGATCCACGATCGGGAGCAGCGCGCGCGACTCGATGGTCTCCAGATCGAGCCCCTGCGCTGCGGCGTACCCGAGGAGTTCTGGCAAGAACGGCACAAACCGCGACACGAGGTACCCAGCGAGCCGCTCCACCGTGCGCACGCGAAGCGCGGCGGGGACCGCGACCAATTGGGCTCGCATCAGTGACCAGACATGCATCTTCGCGATGACCGGGCGCGTGTCGTCCTCGTCGATGCGCCACTCTGCCTGGTGGGTACCCTCGGACGCGCTCTCGACGTCGTCCGCTTCGAGGTCGAACCCGAGAGGGACGAACTCCGGGGCGGTGAGGCGCCGCAGACACTCCGGGTCGACCTCGGAAGCTCCGCCTCGCTCCTCGAGCAGGAGCGCGGTCGCCTGTTCGACGCAACGCTTCACGATCGACCAGTCGATCCTCCGTGCCTCCGACTCCGGAAGGCGCTGGCGCAAGAGCACCTCATTGGCTTTGTCGACGACCGCGGCGAGGTTCTCCTCCGCGAACTCCGACGCGTCGAGCAGGGTCGGTATGTAGCGCTCCCTGAGCGCGAGGTAGAGCAGATCCTGACCGCGCTGGAACCGGGTCTGGAGCTTGGAATGGCGACCCCGGCTGCGCTCGCCGTCCTCCACCTCGTCGAAGATGTCGCGCATCTCCGCGCCGGGGAACGGCTCGCGCCAGCGCTCGAGCAGCCGGCGGTTCCACTCGTGCTCGATCTCTCGCTTCAATTCCAGGAGTGTCTGTCTCCGCGCGCAGAAGATGAGAGTCTTCTCGTGGCGCTCCGCGGCGACCAGGGCGTCTCTCACGACGTGAGCGATCTTCGGGTGCCCGCCATGCTCGTCCCGCAAGTCGCCGACGACACGCTGGACGAGCTTGCGGTACGCCTCCACGCCCGGGCCCAACGACTCGCGGTCCGCGTCTGCGAGGAGCGCGCCTTCACGCGCCGCGCCGAAGGAGGAGACCATGTTGATCTGGACGGCGGATTTGTGCGTGCGCGCCTTCGAGCGGAACAGCTCGGCGATGAACCGCTCGTAGAGGAGGAATGGAACGCCCGGGCCCCCCGAGGGACGCAGCCGCTCTTTGACCGAGCGCCGGTACTGTCGCTTGTCTTCCCGCAGGCTGCGGATCATCCAGCTACGAAAGCCCGGCTCGATGCGATCCCGCTTCAGCGTCAGGAGCCGTCGTCCGTGGTGAACGAGCGCTCGGAGCGACGCATCCTCGGGCTCGTCGAGGAGCTCGGGATCGCGTTCGAAATGCGCCTCGAAGTCGGCCGCCCCCACGCCGTCCACTTGCCCCCACGCGCGCTCGAACGCCTCGTAGGCGCGTGTGTACTCGCGCACGCCGTCGAGCAGGACCTCGGTCCGTGCTGCGAAGCCGCTCGACGCGCCTCGCGCCAGACCGAAGAGCGAGAACACCTGGCTCAGCTCTTCCACGTCGAGCTGGAACGGCGTCGCAGTGAGGAACAGCGCTTTCTCGAACTTTCGGTCGAACAACATGCGTACGCCCGTCGCGCGCGCGGACGAAGCGTTCTTCAGCTTGTGCGCCTCGTCCACGACGAGGAGATCAAGCTCTGGAATCAGCTCGTGGAGGAGCCGGAGCCGCAGGTCGCCGAGCGCGGTGTCGACGTCGGCCTTCTTCCCGAAGGCCTCGTAACCTTCCGCATGAATCCTGTCGAGCGAGACCTCGCCTGCCGCGTGCG
The DNA here is from genome assembly GCA_046351395.1 of Polyangiaceae bacterium. GTDB lineage: Bacteria > Myxococcota_A > Polyangia > Polyangiales > Polyangiaceae > CAYYKK01. The sequence continues at coordinate 10,647 of JAXLYP010000038.1, read as the reverse complement.
TGGCGAGCGCTCGGGCGACTGCAGGCTCCACCATATCCCACGGCAGGACGCCCAAGAAGGCGTGATCGCTCAGCGAGATGCGAGCCCCAGCGCCGTCCCGGTAGCGCTTGAAGATCGCGCCGATCTGGTTGCCTGCCAGGCCCCTGCGCTCCGCCCAGAGGCTCAGCAGGAAGCACTGGTCCTCGATGGCCCTGCCGCCCGCGAAGACGCTCACCGGCGCGACGACGATACGCGATCCGCGGAGCGCGTCGATCAGCTCGCCGAGCGTGGACGCGATCGAGAACTGCCCTACAAACCCCGCGTACATCGTCTGCGCGCGATCGCCGAACGCGATCAGCTCGTCCGTCCACTTCTTGTTCAGGTCGGGGCCGGGCGTCAGGATGAGGACGCGACTGTCCGCACGCGCATGAGTGCGCGCGGCGACGACGCCGAGGGCCTCGTAGGTCTTGCCCATTCCCACCTCGTCCGCGAGGACGACACCCGGCTCCTCGTCCAGGAGATCGAGCGCGCGCAGCACGGTGTCTTCCTGCCGCTCGACGTCCCGCTCGGGGACCAGTGCACCGCCCCCCGCGCGCGCGTCGAGGTGAAGGAAGGCTCGGAGCCACTGGCGGTCACGCGTCGACATCGGCTTCTCCCATTCCATAGAACGCCGCGACCGGCGCGAGCCACGCGTGGCCGGCCGGCTCCAGGTTGGCGAGGTCACCGCGAAGTCGCCGAATGGCGGCCTCCAGGAGGGACCGCTTCGTCGTCGCGTCCGCGCCGCCCGCGACGTCCACGCCGCGGAGCTCCTTGACGAGCTCACAGCCAAAGACCCACCTCTCGTCCGCCGAGAGCCGATCCGAGGCGTCCTCGCGGAGGTGGTTCCACGCGGTCATCAAGCCGGTCGCTCCTTCCAGGATGTGGCGGAACGCGGCGATGGTCGGTGCGGTGCGGAGCGCCTCCGCGCCTCCCCACCAGGCATTGAAGACATCGGTCGGACCGAACCCTTCGCCGAAGATCGCATCGAGCGCCGACGAGGCGGCGGCCGCTCCGCGCTGCTCGCGGACGGTCGCGAGGCGCTCCGACCCGACGCGACCTGCGAGGAGCGCCAGGAGCTCGCGCAAGCCCAGACTCGCCATGCTCGGGCAGGTCGGCAGCGCCGCCAGATCGCGCACCAGGATCGGAATGGGCCAGTCGCCGCCGCCCGCGGTCAGCGTCAACTCGGCGCTGGCCGCGTCGAGATCGAATCGGTCGACGACCGTCTCGCCCTCCGGCAACGTCGTCCCGTCCGCGACGACGCGGTCGAGGTAGGTCAGGCGCCAAAGGCCGATCTGCGCGCCGTGGTCAGCGCTCCACCGGATGGTCAGCGTTCGCGCCGTGGCGTCGTGCTCCGCGGACTCGATGCACAGGGACAGGTCCGGCCGGCTCGTCGGGAATTCACGTTCACTCAACGCGACGCCGTCCAGATCGAAATGGACGAGGGAGGAGAGTATGTCCCCCAGCCGGACCTCACCGTCGAACCGACAAAGGACAGCCGCCTCGACGTTTCCGCCTTCGTGTGCCGTGCGACCGAGCGCCGCGCGCGAGGCGTTCGGGGATCCGATCAGGGCATGGGTGAAGGTCTTGCCGCGGTATGTGGCGGTCACGAGAAGCACCTTGGCGTGAAGCGGCCGGCGCTGGCGCGCCCCCGCTGGGCTCAAGGTGTTCGACGGATGGAGCCAGAGATGGAGCGAATAGTCACTCGCCAGGCGCGCGAAGATCGCGCGTGGCGCGTGCACGGTCGGACGGGGGGCGACCCAGAACCGGCCCTCGGCCATCTCGTCCTCGAGCCGCGCGCGGTCGAGCCGACAGGGCGAGCCGCTGCTGTCGAGCGCCTCGACGCGCTTCGGAGCGATGGATTGGATCACGTAGTGCTCGATCCGATCGGGCTCCCCCTCCGCTTCCCCGTGCCGTCGCCAAACGCACAGCCTTCCGATGATCGAGGGTAGGTCGACCGGCTCCGCCAGCTGCGCGTTGAGCGGCGCGTCCTCCCATGGGACAGCGATGTCGACCTCCGCGCCCTTCGATGGGCGAAGCCGCATCAGGTCGCCAAGAACGCCGGGGAGTCCTTGTTCGGGATCTCCCGCCGCGACGTCGTCGCGCTCGAAGAACGGGCAGAGCACGCCCACGTGGGTGACCTTCGCTTGTGGGTGGATGGCCGCACGGAGCTGGTCGACGAGCCGGCCCGAGAACGAATCGACGAACCAGACCTCTCGAGGGACGTCCGCCGCGGGCTTCGCGATCCCTCCGATGCGGTTTCGGAGCGCTTCTCGAACCATCGCGAGCTGAGTTCCCGGAGTGGGCGCGAGCTCCGCGCTCTTCTCGAGGAACTGGTCGATCGCCGCCAGGAGCTCGGCAGCTCCCGGGTCGGCGTAGGGAAGGCGCCGGGCGAAGAAGAGCTCCGTGTTCTGCTCGATGCCTGGCTTTGTCAGGTTCCCCGAGCCGATCGCGAGTCGCGCCTCCGACTCGAAGAGCAACAGATAGAGCTTCGGGTGGAAGGTGATGCCTCGCGCGAGGAGGAGGTCGTAGGGCAGGCGGCGTCCCGGCTCGCGTTGCCCCGCGTCGACGATGCACGCCACGGGTGTGCGCTGGAGCGCGCCCCGCGCCTCCTCGTGGAAGCGACGGGCGTCCTCCTCCGGATCGCTCTCCAGCCGGAGGACCGACCGCAGCACGTGCTGCTCGAAATAGCTCGGGTCGAACGTGTACGAAGCGAAGACCGCCCCGATGCACGGCTCCTCGGCGCTCAAGAGCTGATCGAAGATCCGACGCTCGTCGAGTCTCATGGTCCGACCTCCGCGCTCGCGTCGACAAAGGGCAGCCGGCCGACGTCGACGAGCAGCGTTCGGAGGACATCCAGTTTGTAGCTCGGGAAGCGCGGACTCGCGGGGTTCGCCGAGTACGACGTCACGGCCAGCACGAGCTTGCCGCCCTCGTCTCGGATCCAGCTCGCCGCGTGACGACGGTCGCGCTGGACGCGCGCGTGGTACGCCAGCATGAGCTCGAGCGTCGTGGGCCTGTCGGCGCGTGTGAGCTCGTCGGCGAGCCGAAGGCAGGGCTCGCCGTGCATGGGGAGCCGTCGTATCTCGGCAATGGCTGGCGTATCGAGCAGCCGTCGCGCAGCGTCCTGCAGCGCGGCGTGAGTGACGCCGTCGATCGCAGCGTCGATCACCTGCGCGCGGCTGGCGACCCAGCCCCGGCGATCGAGCGCGTCGTACGATCGGTCGAATGCCCCGAGGAGCGCCTGCATGAAGTCGCCGAACGCCCGGGCCGTCAGAAGCTGGTCGCGGAGCGCAGCGGATGGGCTGCCAAAGCGGCCGTCGAGGGCGCCAGCGAGGACGTCCCTGGGGGCCGCGACGCCCGCACGGGTCGCCTGCTCGACGATCTCCGTGACGGCGAGCGTGGACGGGTCTCGAGCCCGCTCCAGCAGCGCCGCGTAGAGCCTTCGTTGCTGCGGCTCGCGGCGCGCAGCGATGAGCGAGAGCAGCCGACTTCGTTGGCCCACCTTGCCGAGCGTGAGGTTGCCGGCCTTGCGCTCGATGGAGCTTCGCCCCGGGTCGAGCGCGGTGAGCGTGTACTCGTCGTAGCGCCGGACGTGCGTGTTCTCCCCAGGCTCGTCCCAATAGCCATCGAGGATGTCGAGGGCGGCCGGCGTCGGTTTGACGCCGCCGTCCACGACGAGCCCCGAGCGTCGGAGCGGGACGAGATAGGCGCCGAGATTGCCGAGCTCCTGCTGTCGAGAGATCAGCGGGAAGTCGAGCGGTAGCCGCCCCTCGCCCGGACGCCAGGCGTTCTTCGCGCCGCGGATCCCCCGCATCGAGTCCCCGTCCCCGCGCCCGATGACCCCACCGCGAAACTCCAGGGTCGCGAGCGCCCAGAACCGCTCCCATCGCTCGAAGAGCGCTCGCCTCGAGTCGTCCGTCCGCGGCAGCCCGTAGCGCTCGCACGCCTCCCCCGCGATGTGGAGGCCGTAGAGCACCGTCGCGAACGCTTGCGCTCGATTCGACCGCGTCGTGAGCGTGGGGAGCAGGATCAGCCCGACCTGTTGTGCGATGTAGTCGAGTCCGAGCGGATCCTCCGTGTTCATCTCGCTCCCCTCGGAGACGAGCGCCGTCCAAAACAGCGATTTGGAAGGATGCTCCAGGCTCGTGAACGAAATCGACTCCATCGATGCCCCCCGTCGTCTCTCAGCCTCCGGGCCACCGCCTCACGGAGGTGGCAGTGGTCCCGGAGGCGCTGGCCGCTCCTCTACCAATAGCCTGGCCGTTCCCTCCAAGTCGAGCAGGTACCTCCCGATCATCTCCACCTGCCACTTCTCCGGCAGCACCCGCTGGAACTTGTTGAGGCGATACTCCGGCACCCGCGCGTAGGGACCTCTCCGAGTCTCTTCGCGCGCCCAGAACGCGGCATCTCGCATCTCCTCGAGCGCCCTCCGCACCGTCTCGTGCGACACTCCGTCGCCCTCGATCCGGATCGAGAAATTGTCCGGGACCACCTTCCACCCGGCCTTCCATTCGAGCGCGTACTTCAATGTCTGGTTGATGCGTCCGCCCGCGAACGTCCAATAGGTGACCGCGCTGCCATCGTATTGCAGCTCGTTCCCGGCGCGCTCGAGGAGCTCCCCGAGATCCCCACGCCACTCGGCGAGCGCCTCTTTCGCGCGCTTGTCGAGGTAGGGATAGTCTTCGTCGCTCGTGAGGACGGCCTTCATCTCCTGACACACCTCGAACCCGAGGAACTGCGGGAGGAACCCGCCCCAACTGGGCTTCTCCCCGCGTGGAGCCGGCTTCACCCGGACGACGCGATCTCGTCCCAAAAGGGAAGGTTCGGCTGCGCGTCCGAGAAGTGGACGTCCGGCGTCGCGACCACGAATGTCTGCCTCGTGAGACCGAGGACGCGCCGCCACGCGCGGGCATCTGCCTCCATGAGCGCCTCGCGATCCGGCAGGCGGAGACCCTGCCGCTCGAGGGCCTCGCGCTCCGACGCGCGCCAAGGAAGGCGCGCGAGGGATGCCTGCGCGTCGAAGCCGGAATGCCAGACGACGACGAGATCCGCAGGGCGATGGACGGCGTGTGGGCTCGCGACGTGGGCGACGCGACCCGCGTCCTCCGGAGAGACAGAGTGGGGGATCCCATTGCCGACAGCCCGGCGCGCATAGACCTCGAGCGTATGAGGCTTCAGCATGGCTTCGGCGTGGTCCTCGACGAGCGCGCGAAGCTCGGCGACCGAATGGGCGATCGACTTGCTGTAGACAGTGCTCTCCTTCGCGATCCGCGCGCTCGCCCACTTCGCGACACGATCGAGCGCCGAGAGGACGGCCTCCTTGGGCGCGCCGTTCGCGCGCTCGAACCCAGGGCCCTCGAACCAATCGTCCACGAGGGTGAGGGCGCGCGCGGCGGCGTCGACGGAGGCGGGATCGGAGGGGTCGAACGGGGTTGCGATCGCAACCTTCGCCTCGGACCAGGCGGCGCTGCCGATTCCCGGTGAAACTCCGATCGCGCGCGCGAGGTGGCGAGCCGCGTGCGGGGGGATGGGGCCATCCGGAAGAGTCAGGAGCTCGAGGGCGCGGTACGGATCGCGAGGGGAGAAGAGCAGCGCCATCGCGAGCTGCACGACCTGCAAGGCGCCCCGGAGCGGGCTCGGCGACGCCCGCCCTTGGCGAGGAGCCCTTGGCGTTCGAAAGCGGCCTCGAGCGGCGCCGCGTCGCCCAGTCGGACAATCGTCGCCCGCTGGGACGCGTGCGCGCGGACCAGCCCGACGACGGCCTCGGCGAGCTCCCAGGAGGTCCGCGCGGAGAGGAAGAGCAGGGAGCCATCCCCTTTCCATGAGCAAGACGGCGCGCGATCTCCGTGGCCGAGCACCCAGCGCTGCGCGTCCGCGAGGTCGGTCTTGCCGCGCGGTGGAGGGGCGGGGCGCGGAGGGCGCTCGAGGCGCGTACCGAGGAGCTCGAGCGATCGGAGGACGCGGCGCCAGCTTTCGGACCATGCGCTCTCCTCCTCGAGCAGAACAATCGACTCGTAGGGCGGTGACGAGGTTTCTCCGAGCGCGAGCTCGACGGTCGCGAGCCGATCGACGAAGCCCATCGGGAGGGGGTCGCCGGGCAAGAGCTCGGCCGCGACGAGAGCGTCGACGCGCGGCCCGCAGTTCGGGATTCGGGTGCGATCCCAGCCCGCTTCGATGAGGCTGTCCCGCCAGGCGAGAATCGTCGAAGCCGTCGCCTGGGGGTCGAGGGCGAAGGACCGTGCGTAGAACGGCGGGGATCCGTTTGCCAAGTGCGTGTGAGAGGCGAGCGCGGCGAGGCGGGTCGCGTAGGCTTGTCGCCGCTCGAGCTGGGGGGTCTCCGGAGCGGACAGTCCGAGGCGGAGCTCGAGGTCGCGTAGGAACGCGATCGCGCCAAAGTGGGGCTCGCCGAGCGACGCGGTGGTGTCCTTCACCGTGCGGGTGTCGCCGAGAAAAGGGGAGACGTGGGGCCGCACCGAGTCAGCCCGCGCCGATTCCGGGGTGTTCGCTCCGCGGCGAAGGGCGAGCGCCCGCGACCCATGCGGCGCCGATGGCGCCACGCAAGCGGTGCAACGACGTCGGTTGGCGCACGCTGGGCGCGAGGCTGGGGGCGAGTCGGTAACGCGTCGTGTTCACGGTAGGCGCCGAGAAGCGAACGCGGCCCCCCGACGAAGCCTCTACGCTACACCCTCGAGGCCCCCTGAGGCAGCACCTTCCTCCGAGGCCCGCCGCGCCGACGGACGCGGCCGAGTCCCCTTCGCGTAGGGCGACCCCCACGTCGGTGCTCGCGCCGGGGACCTGACAGACAGTCACAGCGCTCCCCGTACCGACTATGCTGGGCTCCCATGACGCGGCGAATCCTGGCGCCTCGCGCGCGCGCCCTCGGTGCCCTCTTCGCGTTCGCCGTCGCCGCGGCCGCCGGGTACTCCGCCTGTGCCGCCCCCGCAGCGCTCCCACCCGCAGCGCCTCGACCTCCCCCGGAGACGAACCTCTGCCTTGACCCGGACCGCGCTTCGTTGACCCGTGGCGCCATGACCGACGACGAAATCGCGGCGCTGGAGGCGCAGTCGTCGAGGCCGAGCGCGTATGCCGTGAAGCTCGCCGTGGACCGCGAGTACGTGCTCGGGGGCCCGATCCGCGTGGAGATCGGCGTCGTCGCTCCCGCCCGTGGTTGGGTGGCGAAGCGGGCGTTCGACGTCGTCCTCCGCGACGACCAGGGCCGCGTCGTCCAGCACGTCCGCCCCTACGCGGAAGCCGTGGCGAAGAGCGGGTTCCCGACCCTCGACCACACCTTCGTCGCCGATTACGTGCTGGCGAGCGAATCGTACACCGGCGTGTTCGCCCTCCTCCTCCCCAGCGAATGTCTGTCTCCGAACCGCGAGTACACGATCGCCGTGCGCCTCCTGCAGAACGACGCGGCGCCGGCGTCCGCGACCGCTGCGTTCCGCGCCCGCGCGCCCTCGAGCGCGGACGACCGCCTCCGCGCGGAGCTCGGGATCGCCCCGTACCTCGAGGAGCCGTTGCACTATGCCCTCCTCGGGGACGTGCGGCCCGCCCTCGCGCTTCGGCTCGAGGACATCGGCGCCGACGTGCCCTGGCGCTACTCCATCCTCCTCGCACACCTCTACGCGGGCGCGGCCGATCCGGAGAGCATTCCGCCCGAGATCCTGGCGCGCCTGAGCGGCGGCGCCTACGCGCTCTCCGCGCCGCGCCTCCTCTCGTGGGTCTCGAGTAGCAGCCAAGACCACGAGTTCTTTGCGCGCGATCGCAGGAGCCGCCTCGCGGCGGGGCCCGCGAAGCGATGAGGGCGCACGTCATCGACCATGGAAATGTCTGTCAGCGAGCACGCCGACTCCGCGGGCCGGCCGACGCCGATGGGTCGACGAAGCCTGATTGAGAATGGTCGCCCGCGCCCGCATGGGGTCGTTCGAGAGCGCTTTGCCGCGCTCAGCGCTCGGGCGCGTCCGTCGGACGAATCGCGTCGAAGTAGCGCTCCACGTACTGTCTGACCGGGGACGCCAACCCTCGAAGCTCTTCGTCCGCCACCGTTCGGTATTCGCCATACACCCGGCGATAGTCTGCTCCACCGAAGCCCTGCGTTTGCGCTCCCGCGAGCACGCTTTTGTGCGTCCTCGTCCCCGCGCCGGTCGACGCGGCGGGCGCCGCAGGACTCGATGCCCGAGGCGGGGCGGCCGCGCTCCCCTGGAACGCATACACGTCCTTGCCCACGAGCTCGCCGATCGTATTCGCCACGAGCATCGGCCAGGCCGTGCGGAGGGGCAGATCCGTCTCGGACAAATCGAGCAGGAGCGCGACGAACCGGCGGCCGTCACGCACGCCCTCCACCAGCAGCGGCCCCTGTCGGGACGCCCCCACGACGTGGTCCTCCGGGCGCGGAACCGCGAGGAACGCCTCCGCGACGTTCGCCTGGTCGAGGTGCGCGATGCCCCGGACGAGCGGGCTCGTGGAGACGATCGTGTCGAACCCCAGCACCTCCCCGTCGTCCGGTTGGAGCGCCTTCGCGCTCACCTCGAGGGGCGCACCCGGCCCCGAGGGGTGGATGTAGAACGCCGGGCCCGATCCCGACGTAGCCGCCGGCGCCACCCCCTCGAACACCGTCACGTCGAACGGACCGCTCGCCGTCGCGTACGCGTCCGGCGCCACCGTCACGACCTCGAACGCATCGTCGAGCAGCGCGGCCCGCAAGAACCGGTTCCCCGTCGTCACCGCGAGGACGCGCGCGGCGCGGCGCGCGCTCGGGGTGTTCCCCGCGCTCCCGCTCGCGGCGGTCGACGCCGTCGGCGCGGCGTGGGCCTCCGTCGTCGCGCGCGTCGAGGGGATCTCGCGGTCCCCCGCGTGGCTCGTCGACGAGCACCCCGCGAGCCCGAACGCGACCGCGAGCCCCACACACCGCGCGGCGTGGCCGTCCCACCGGCGCTCCGCGACCCCCGCCGTCACGGCTTTGCGGGCCACGCGAGCTCGAGCCGCGCGCGCGCCGGCTTTCCATCCTCCGTGCACGCGAACGCGGCCGCGGTCAGCGCCTTCTCGATGCACGCTCCGGCCGCCGCGTCCGCCTTCGCATCCTTCGGCGCGGTCGCCGCGGCGGGCGCGCCGCGCACCACCTCCCGCACCGCGTCGACGTGGCCCGCTTCCCCGATCGTGAGATCCACGACGTCCACCGTCCCCGCCGGTGCGCACCGCGCGAGCGACGTAGACAAGCGGTCCGCGCCGTCCACCGAGAGGCGGTACACGGACGCGCCGCGCTCCACGTTCGTCCACTCGCGCGTCGAGCCCAGGTTCGTCGACGCCTCCACGACGCGGACCGTGGGGCGGGGCTTGCCCTCGAGATCCGGCGCGTCGAACGCGATCGACACGTGCCTTCGGCCCTTGCCCCGCGCGATGCCCTGCGAGGCGCGCATCGACGCGCACAGGCACGTCTCGCGCTTGCCCCGCGCGCCATCCAGGTCGTCCAGGTTCGCGATCTCGCACCGCGCGGGCGACGCGCTCGCGTCCAGGAGGAGGTCGACGGACGCGTGATCCGTCCCCTCGAAGCATTTCCCGAGCGCCGCGGACTGGTCGAACCACGCCTTCGAGTCCGCGATGCACTCCATCCCCGTCCCCTCGCACACGGAGACGCCATTGCCCGCCTTGGAGAACGCGACCCCGCCGCTCAGGAGCCCGAGCGCCGCGAGCGGCTGGTTCCGATCGAGCGACGCGAACGCAGTCTTGTATCGCGTCATCAGATCCGCCGCGGGCGCCCACGGCGCGGTGAACGTCCAATGCTCGTCCGAGCCGTTCACCTCCACCCAGAGCTGGTCCGGCTTGCCGTCCCCCGAGTGCACGTCGAACACGCTCGTGTGGAGCCAGCCCTCCCGCTCCGCGAGGTCCGCGAGCGACGTCTCCTCGAACGCGCACCGCGCGCGCGCCGACTTCGAGAGCGGCGCGAGCTTCGCGTCCACGTCGCCGAGCGGCAACACCTGGAAAGACGGCGCGCGCTTCGCGAGCTCCGTCGCGAGGACGCCCCGGAGCTCGGCGCGCTCCGCGCGGAACAGATCGTTCTCCTCGAGCGGGAGCACCGCGACCGGCTCCGGCGGCTCGCTCGGCGTCGCCGTCGCGGGCATGGGCAGGGGGACGAGGACCGGCGGGGTCGGTGACGGACACGGCGCCGGCGGCCCCGACGCGCAGCCCCCGAGCGCGATCGCGCCCACCGACGCGATCGCCACGACCCAGACGATGGATGGTTCGCTCACACGGCACGGCTTAGCGAACCCGCACGCCTCCCGTCAACGCGGAGTCGCCGCCTCGCCGCGCCGGGCTGGGCTGTGCCGCTCAGCCGTACGCCTCGTCCTGCTCGATGCGCGCGAGCACCCAGTCGAACTCCCCCGAGTTGACCTTCGCGCTGCAGTAGTTGCACGTCCCGGCCATCGAGATCGCGAGCGTCGCCCCGCACCGCGGACACTCTGGCGCCGTGCGCGCCCTCCCGGTCGTCGCGCGGCTCCGGATGAACGTCCAATACTCGCTGTAGCGCCGCTCCGCCGTGCGGCTCCCCGACACGAGCTCGCCGCCCGCTGCGCGGACCGTGTAGTCCAATCCGGTCGCGAACACGCGCACCGTGATCTGATCGAACCACCG
>JAXLYP010000037.1:0-83423 GCA_046351395.1 Polyangiaceae bacterium | reverse complement strand
GCTACACGTGCCACTCGCAGATGAGCCGCCCCATGGACTTAGAGGCCGCCCGCTACGGCGACCCCTCGACGATGGCGGAGTCGAAGTACGACCACCCGTTCCAGTGGGGCTCGAAGCGCACGGGTCCGGATCTCGCTCGTGAGGGCGGGAAGAACCCGAGCGCGTGGCACTACGAGCACTTCATGGATCCGCCCGCGATCACGGCGGGATCGATCATGCCCGCGTACAAGCACTTCGCGACCGACCGCGTCGACTTCAACGGGATCGAGGCGAAGCTCCGAGGCCTCCGCGCGGTGGGCGTGCCATACACCGTCGAGGACGTGCAGCGCGCCGGCGCGAACGCACGCAAGCAAGCCGAGGAGGTCCGCGCGGATCTACTCGCGAACGGGATCGACGTCCCGGTCGACTCGGAGATGGTCGCGATCATCGCGTACCTCCAGAGCCTCGGCCTGCCCGCCGCGCCACCGGCACCACCGCCCGCGGACACGGCGTTCGCGGCGTCCAACGGCCGCTGAGAGAAGGGAGTCCACCATGGGTCGATTGATGAACGAGCTGTTCCACGGGAGCCCCCTGCTCGCGTGGCCGATCCTCGCCCTCGCGCTGTTCGGCGCGGCGTTCCTGGTCATCACCGTGCGCGCGATGCGACGGGCTCCGACCGAGAACGAGCGAGAGGCCGCGCTTCCCCTAGACGATGGAGAGCGATCATGAGCACCACCGCACAAGAGCGCGATACACCCGCCGCGGACGGCGTCGTCCACGAGTACGACGGGATTCTCGAGATGGACAACCAGCTGCCGCGCTGGTGGCTCTACACGCTGTTCGGAGCCATCGCCTTCGCGTGCGGATACTGGGTGTACTTCCACTCGTACGCCATGGGCGAGACCGCGACGACGCAATACGCCCGTCAGAAGGCGGAGGCGAACGCGGCCGAGGCGGAGAAGCTGATGGCGATGGGCGAGGCGACGCCGGAGATGCTCGTCGCCCTCTCGCGCGACCCGAAGACGGCCGCGGACGGTCAGGCCATCTTCGAGACGAACTGCGTGACGTGCCACGGCGACGGCGGCAAGGGGAAGGTCGGCCCGAACCTCACCGACGGCGCGTGGCTCCACGGCCACCAGCCGATGGACATCTACAAGACCGTGAAGGAGGGCTTCACCCCGAAGCAAATGCCCGCGTGGGGCCCCAAGCTCGGCGAGGCGAAGGTCCGACAGGCGGTCGCGTACGTGCTGTCGATCCAGGACACGAACGTCCCCGGTGGAAAGGCACCGCAAGGCGAGTGACATGAAGCATCTCCCCGTCGTCCAAGCGAACGGCAGGGTCTCCGCGGGCACGGAAGCGGGGGCCCATCCCTCGCCGCCCCGCGGAGCCGTGGCGGCGGTGGGGAAGAGCGCGGGCGCGGGCGCCGCGCCCGTGCCGAACGTCGAGACCCGCGTCAGCTCGCTCGGGCCGGACGGCAAGCGCCGGTTCGTCCACACGGCGGACGTGAAGGGACGCTTCGCGACTGCGCGCAAGATCGTCTTCGCGCTGCTCGTCGCGATCTGGATCGCCGCGCCGCTCGTGAAGATCGGCGGCCGGCCCGCGGTCCTGCTCGACGTCGCGCACCGGCGCTTCTACCTGTTCGGCGCGACGTTCAACGCACAGGACGTCTGGCTGCTGTTCTTCCTCCTCACGGGCGCGGTCTTCGCGCTCGCCGTGGTCACGTCGATCGCCGGCCGCGTGTTCTGCGGCTTCGCCTGCCCCCAGACCGTGTTCCTCGACGGGCTGTTCCGTCCCATCGAGAGGCTCGTCGAGGGCCCACGCGAGGCCCGGATGCGGCGCGATCAAGGGCCGTGGACCGCGTCGCGCGTCGCGCGGAAGGTCGTGAAGCACGCGCTCTATTTGATGGCGGCGTTCCTCGTCGCCCACGTGGCGCTGAGCTTCTTCGTGCCGCTCCCGGAGACGCTCCGGATGATCGTCGGCTCCCCGTCGAACCACCCCGAGGCGTTCGCTTGGGCCACCGTGGTCACCCTCGCGCTGTACGGAAACTTCGCGTGGTTCCGAGAGCAGCTGTGCCTCGTCGTTTGCCCCTACGGGCGGCTCCAAGCCTCGCTCGTCGACGCGGACTCACTCGTGGTCGGGTACGACACGAAGCGCGGTGAGCCCCGCGGCAAGGCGGGCCACACGGACGGCGACTGCGTGGACTGCAAGCGGTGCGTGGTGGTGTGCCCGACCGGGATCGACATTCGGAACGGCCTCCAGCTCGACTGCATCGGCTGCACGGCGTGCATCGACGCGTGCGACGAGATCATGACGAAGCTCCACCGCCCGCGCGGCCTCGTCCGGTACGACTCGCAGACGTCGTTCGCGGGGGGCGTGCGCCGGATCCTTCGGCCGCGCCTCGCGGTGTACGCGGTCCTCGCGGTGCTCGGCATCGGCGCGAGCTCGATCGCGTTCGCTCGCCGCACCGGCTTCGAGGCGAACATCACCCGCGCCCCCGGCGCTCCGTTCGTCATCGAGGCGGGCCGCGCGCGGAACACGTGGTCGCTGCACCTCGTCAACAAGCGGGACGAGCCCGCCACCTTCGCCGTCACGTCCAAGTCCGCGAGCGACGTCGAGGTTGTCGTGAGCGAGAGCGTGGACGTCGCGCCGATGGGCAACGTCGCCGTGCCGGTGATCGCGACGGTCGCGGACGCTGGAACCAACAAGGCGGAGCTCGTGCTCGAAGTGAGCCTCGGGAACGAGACGCGGACCCTCCATACGGAGATCGTGAGGCCTCGACGATGAGCGGGATCGAGCTGGGAGCAGCGTTCGCGATGGGGCTCATGGGGAGCACGCACTGCGTGGCGATGTGCGGTCCGATCTCGACCGTCCTCTCGTCGCCTGGGAAGCGGCGCCTGCCGATGGCCGGCGAGGGCGAGAGCTCCGCGCGAGCCGGATTCGGGACGCGCGCCGCGACGCAGGGCGGTCGGATCACCACGTACGCCGCTCTCGGCGCGCTCGTGGGCGCGTTGGGCGCGGGCATCCAGCGCGCGATCGAGCTCGAGAGCCTCCAGCTCGCGGCGCGGTTCGCGGCCGCCGCGGTCCTCCTCGGCGCGGGGCTCTACATCGCCGGAGTCTTCCGCCGCTTCGGGCGCATCGAGAAGATCGCGTCCCCGGTCCTCGCCCCGCTTCGGCGTTGGATCGGAGGCTCGCGCGCGACCGGCGTCGGAGGGCACTTCGTGCGTGGCCTCGGATGGGGGCTCCTCCCGTGCGGCCTCGTGCTGGGCGGACTCTCGCTCGCCGTCCTCACAGGGACTCCCTACGGAGGGGCCGCGACGATGCTGGCGTTCGGACTCGGCACCCTCCCTGCGCTCTTCGCGGTCGACGTGTTCGCGAGCACCTTCCAGCGCCTGATGCGGAGCGTGTGGCTGAAGCGCGTCGCCGGGACGCTCATCGTCCTGTCCGGGGTCGTCCAGGGCGCGCTCGCGATCGAGGGCGCAGAGAGCCTGGGCAAGCCCGCGCAGCGCCCCTGCTGCGCCCACCGCCAGCACGCCGGGTAGCGTCGCGCGGAGGACCGCGCCACACCAGGCGCGTCTGCGACGCGATCACGTGGACGCGTCGGCCTTGGTCGAGGTGTTGCAACATGGCCCGGGCATGAACACTCACAAGAGCTCTCCCTCGATGCGGCGGAACCATCTCTCGCGCTTGCCGGTGCGGTCGCAGACGACCATCGGCGCCGATGGTGAGCGCGAGACGGAACACCGCGTGTACTGCGAGGTTCGCGAGGCGACCGTCGACGTCGACATCTGCGCGAACTGCGCGCGGGCGCGCGAGGTGCCGACGGAGCTGCTCGCGCGGAGGCCCGCCGATCCGAAGGCCCACGTCGCGTGCGTGACGGGCAAGGCCCCGCTCCACGAGCTCTTGGACGTCTCCGCGCGAGCGCACGCTTTGCCGCTCGCGCAGTTCATGCGCCGCACGTCCGTCTCGGTCGCCGCGGACGCGAACCTCGAGACGGTGGAGCGGGTCGTCCTCGAGGGGGACAACGACGCAGTCGTCGTCGTCGGCGCCGATCACGCGCCAATCGGGATCATCACGAAGACGGATCTGTTGTGGCGCCTGTACGACGAGCGCGACACCTCGGAGCCCGATCCGCCGGCGCCGCCCGAGCGCGGCATGCACGTCGCCCCGCCGACGGTGACCGCGAGCGACGTGATGACGCCGCTCGTCCACGCGCTCCCGGACGACGCGACGCTGAGCGTCGGCGTCGGGCTGCTCGCGCTCGGGGGGATGGGCCAGGTCCCCGTCGTTTCGCGCTCGAACGAGGTCGTGGGGATCTTGTCGAACGCGGACATCGTGCGATGGCTCGCCGGCGAGCTCGGCGTCGCCGCTGCCCCGAGCTTGGCGCGCCGATGAGCGACGCGTGGGCGAGCCGCGCGACGAGCGCGGACGAGGTCGTGCAGCACATCCAGAGCGGCATGCGCGTGTTCGTGCACGGCGCGGCGGCGACGCCGACCGAGCTGCTCGAGGCGCTCGCGCGGCGAACGGATCTCGAGGGGGTCCGCCTCTACCACCTCCACACGGGCGGCCCGGCGCCGTTTGCGGCGCCCGAGCAGGCGGGCCATTTCCGGAGCGTGTCCCTCTTCGTGGGGCCGGCGGTCCGAAGCGCCGTCGCCGAGGGCCGCGCGGACTTCGTGCCGGTGTTCCTCTCCGACATTCCGGCGCTCTTCACGAGCGGTCGCGTCCCGCTCGACGTCGCGCTGCTCTCGCTCTCGCCCCCCGACGCCCACGGCGACGCGACGCTCGGCCCGTCGGTCGACGCCGCGCGCGCCGCCGCGGACTCCGCGAAGACGGTCCTTGCGGTGGTCAACGACCGGATGCCGCGCACCCACGGGAACACTTCGCTCCGCATGGACCGCGTCCGCGCGTTCACGCGCGTCGACCGGCCCCTGCATGCGTCCCCGCGGCACGAGATCGGCCCCGTGGAGGCGCGGATCGGCGAGCTCGTCGCCTCCCTCGTGGAGGATCGCTCGACGCTGCAGCTGGGGATCGGCGCCATCCCGGACGCCGTGCTCGCTCGACTCGGGAACAAGCACGACCTCGGCGTCCACACGGAGATGTTCTCGGACGGCCTCATCCCGCTGATCGAAGGCGGCGTCGTCACGAACCGGTTCAAGAACGTCCACCCCGGGCGCACCGTGTCGAGCTTCGTCTGGGGCTCCGAGGAGCTCTACCGCTTCGTCCACGACAACCAGCGCATCGAGCTGCACGGCTGCGATCGGACGAACGACACCGCGCTCATCCGGAAGAACGACGGCGTCGTCGCCATCAACTCGGCGATCGAGATCGACCTCACGGGCCAGGTCTGCGCCGACTCGATGGGCCACCAGATCTTCTCGGGGATCGGCGGGCAGATGGACTTCATCCGCGCGGCCGCGCTCTCGCGCGGGGGGCGGCCGATCATCGCCCTGCCGTCGACGGCTTCGCGCGGCCGCGTGTCACGCATCGTCCGCGAGCTCAAGCCGGGCGCGGGCGTCGTGACGACGCGGGGCCACGTGCACTGGGTCGTCACCGAGTACGGCGCGGTGAACCTGCACGGGCTGACGCTCGCGGAGCGGCGTGAGGCGCTCGCGTCGATCGCCCACCCCGATCACCGCAGCGAGCTCCTCAAGCCCTGACCGGCAGCCCCCGATCCGGCTCAGGACGGCCCTCGGACGACGAGCGTGGGGATCTTCGAGACCCGCGCCGTGTACTCCGCGACGCTGCCCATGAGCACGTGCGCGAGCCCGCGCCGCCCGTGCGTCCCCATGCATACGAGCTCCGCGCCCACCTCCGCCGCGGCCTCCTGGATCCCGGAGCGCGCGTCTCCGAGGCGCGCGGACGTCGTGATCGCGACGCCCGGTCGGCCGTGTTTCGCGACGAGCTCGGCGAGCGCCTTCGCCGACTCCGCCTCGATGCTCTTGTTGAGCTCAGCGGACGCGAACGCGTACGCGGCGCCGAAGGGGGTGAGCGGAAACGCATAGAAATGCGCGACATGGACCGCGGCGCCGATCTTCGCTGCGAGCTCGACCGCGTAGTCGAGTGCAGCAGCCGCATCTTCGCTGAAATCGGTGGGGACCAGGATCGTGTGGGGGAGTGCCATGCCCTCCCCTCAGCACAACGCGTACCGCGTGACGGTCAGGTCCCCGAGGACGAGGACCACGCGCTCGGCGACTCCGTGCGGCCCGCGGACGAGTAGACGTGCGCCCGGATGTGGTGCTCGGAGTGCCGAGCGCACCAGAGCGTCGCGCCCCCCGACGTGGCGCGCACCTCCGCGCAAGCCGGGCAGAGAGGCTCGATCTCAGCGAGCTTGTGCCTCGGATCATGCTGCTTCTCGCGCACGACGGTGACGGGACACCCGGCCAAGCGAACGACCTTCTCCGCCACCGATCCCATGAGCAGGCGGCCGACGCCGCGCCGACCGTGCGATCCGACGACGATGAGCTCCACGTCGTAGTGCGCCGCCGCCCAGACGATCTCCTGCGCGGGGCGCCCGACGGACATCTGCACCTCGGTGCGCGGGAGCACGTCCTCCTTGTGGGTCACGGCGTACGCCTGGAGCGCTTGGTGCGTCCGGAGCTTCAGCTCCTCGATCGTCTTCTCCGCGTCCTGCCGTCCACGGAGCCCCAAGAGATCCGCGCCCAGGAATTCGAACGCATAGAACACGAGGAGCTCCGCGCCCGGGCGCGCGAGGGTCTCTCGAAGAGCCGTCTCGAGGACAATCCCCGTCGATACGTCGAGGTCGATGGCGGCGAGCACGAAGCGGTGGGACATGAATCCTCCAGTCGGTGCTTCCCCCGGAGCAACGACGAGGCCAAGGGCTCACGCTCACGCGCGGCGCGCGAGGAGCCAGAGCGCGAGCGAGTTGATCACCGTGGCGACCGCGACGACGGCGAAGCACGACCCTCGATCCCCCCCGCCGAGCCCGAGCGCGGCGGAGAGGGGCGCGAAGAGCGCTGTCGACACTTGGAGCGCCACGCTCGCGACGATGACGAGTCCGAGGACCACGTTGGGCCTGCGCTTCGCCTCCTTCGCGTGCGCCGCGCTCCCCACCTCGCGCGCCGCGAACACGGAGAGGAGCTTCGCGATCGAGGAGAAGAGGAAGAGCGCGGTCTGCGCCGCGGCCGAGGCGAGGCCCCAAAGCGGCAGCCCGAACCAGAGCGCGGCGCCGAGCGCGCCGTTCACCGCGCCGCCGAAGCCGATGTAGCGCAGGGACGCGCGGTCGAACGCGCCTCCCGACGCGCGCCTCGGGGGGCGCGTCATCACGCCCGCGTGCCGGTCCAGCACCAGCGCGAGCGCGGGCGGGCCGTCCCCGAGGAAATTGATCCAGAGCAGCTGGAGCGCGGTGAGCGGGAGCGGGACGGTACCGACCTCCGCCCCCGGTGAGGCGAAGAGCGCGGCGATCGCCCCCGCCAACATCACGACCACGAGGCCCGCGTTGCTCGCGAGCGTGAAGCGGATGAACGTCTGGATGTTGTGATACGCGTTTCGGCCCTCCTCGACGGCCGCGACGATCGACGAGAAGTCGTCGTCCGCGAGGACGATGTCGGCGACGTCGCGCGCGACGTCGCTCCCGCGCTGCCCATCGCGATCCCCACGTCGCTGCGCTTCAGCGCAGGCGCGTCGTTCACGCCGTCGCCCGTCATCGCGACGACGTCGCCCCGGCGCTTGAGCGCCTCGACGAGCAGAAGTTTGTGCGCCGGGCGGACGCGGGCGAACACGCCCGCCTTTCCGGCGATCGCGTCGAGGGACTCGGGATCCATCGCGTCGAGCTCTGCACCCGTGACGACGCGCTCCGCGTCGATGCCGACCTGACGCGCGATCGCGCGCGCGGTCTCCGGGTGGTCCCCCGTCAGCATCACCACGCGGATCCCAGCGCCCCGGGCCGACCGGATCGACGCGGCGACCTCGGCGCGCGGCGGATCGTCGAGGAGCGCGAAGCCGAGGAACGCGAGCCCCTCTTCGGCCTCGCCCTCGCCAGACGCGAACGCCACGACCCGAAAGCCGTCGGACGCGAACGAGCGGACTTCCTCTTCGAGGCGCGCGCGCTCGGCCTCGTCGAGCCGGCAGCGCGCGAGGATCACCTCGGGCGCCCCCTTCGACCAGCTCCGCGCGCCGCCCTCACCGAGGTTCGCCGTGACGCGCATGAACTTCCACGCGCTGTCGAACGGCCGGCTCGAGAGGCGCGGCGCGCGGCGCGCGGCCGCGACGTCCACGCCCCTCCGCGTCGCCTCCTCGAGGAGCGCCCCGTCGAGCGATCCGGCGACGGGTGCGTCGTGCGCATCGTTCGCCATGGCCATCGCCTCGAGCAGCGCGCGCTCGTCCGGCCCCTCGATGCGCGCCACGCGGATGCGGTTCTCCGTGAGGGTGCCGGTCTTGTCCGTCGCGATCACCGTCACCGCGCCGAGCGTCTCCACCGCGGAGAGCTTCCGCACGATCGCGTGACGCGCCGCCATGCGCTTCACGCCGAGGGCGAGCGTCAGCGTCGCCGCAGCGGGCAGCCCCTCGGGGACCGCGGCGACCGCGAGCGCCGCGCCGAAGAGCAGCATCCTTCCAAAGGCGGAGAGCCCCCCCGCCGCGACGCCGGCCGCGACGAGCACGACGACGAGGGCGGCCATGGACCAGGCGAGCCGATCCCCGAGGACGCGCAGGCGCTTCTCGAGCGGCGTGCGGTCCGCGACGATCGCGCTCATCGACGCCGCGAGCGCGCCGGTCGTGCTCGCCGCCCCCGTCCGCAAGGCGAGGACGAGCCCGCTGCCGCGCACCGTGAGCGTGCCGCTCGTCACCTCGTCGCCGACGGACTTCTCGACGGGAATGGACTCCCCCGTCGTCAACGACTCGTCGACCGCGATGCCAGTGGACACTTGGAGGCGACCGTCCGCGGGCACGCGATCACCGTGGCCGATGCGGAAGAGATCTCCCGGGACGATCTCACGGCTTGGAACGTCTCGAAGGGCGCCATCGCGCAGGACGCTCACCCGGCCCGTCGAGAGCCTCCGCAGCCCAGCCAGCGCGTGATCCGCCTTCGCCTCCTGTGCGGCGCCGAGGCCCGCGTTCAGCGCGAGCAAGGCGGCGATGGCGATGGACTCGAGCGGCACCCCGCGCGCGCCCTCCGCGATCCAGAGGGCGACTTGGAGCGCTAGCGCGGCGAGCAGCACGTAGACGAGCGGGTTCGCGAGCTGCGCGACGATGCGGCGAGCGATGTGCGGCGGAGCCTTCTCCGGGATCTCGTTCGGCCCGTGCTGGGAGAGGAGCGCGCGCGCCTCCGGCGTCGTGAGTCCCGCGTGCGTGGTCCATCCCGAGCCGTCCATCGCTCCACATGAAGCACGTGACGATCCGGCGCTCCTTCGAGTGCGCCGCGTCACGGTAGGGAGCGCGCTCCTTCCCGCTGCAGTCGGCGCACGTGCCTGCAGAACCCGCCGCGTACTCGACATCAGCCCCGGACGAGCGACGGGGCGTCACGCGCGAACGGTGCGCCCGGGCGCAGAAGCTGCGCGACGGACCCGGTGACGGGGGAGGCTGCGGCGCCCTCGCGCGTGGCCTCGACCTTGCGAGGGTCGAGGAGACGTGAAGCGACGCATCGCGATCAACACCGGAGGAGGTGACGCCCCCGGACTCAACGCGGTCATCCGGGCGGCCACCCTCTCGGCGATCGAGCTGGGGTTCGAAGTCTGGGGCATCCGCCACGGATACGACGGGCTCTTCAGCGGGGACGTGATCGAGCTGACGCTGGATCGGGTCCGCGGGATCACGCACGTCGGAGGCACGATCCTCGGCGCCGCGAACCGAACGCTGCCGAGCGACCGCGCGGCGCCCGTGGTGGCCGCGTTCCGTGAGCGCGGGTTCGAGGGGCTCATCGCGATCGGAGGCGACGGTTCGATGCGGCTCGCGCGCGCGCTCGTCGAGGCGGGGCTTCCCCCCGTGATGGGTGTACCGAAGACCATCGACAACGACGTCGCGGGGACCGACGTCACGTTCGGTTTTGACACCGCGGTGGCGATCGCGACGGAGGCGCTGGACCGCCTGCACACGACCGCGGAGGCGCACGACCGCGTGATGGTCGTCGAAGTGATGGGCCGCACGGCGGGATGGATCGCCGCCACCGCCGGCATCGCGGGAAGCGCGGACGCGATACTCATCCCTGAGATCCCGTTCGACCTGGGTGCGGTCGTGGAGAAAATCGAGCGGCGCGAGGCGCTCGGACGTCGGTTCTCCATCGTCGTCGTCGCAGAAGGAGCGGCGTCGGCGGAGGCCATCGCGGAGGAGCTCGCGAAGCGCACGAAGAAGGACACGCGCTCGCTCGTGCTCGGTCACCTGTTGCGCGGAGGCGCACCGTCCGCGCGCGACCGCGTGCTCGCGCTCGAGCTCGGCACGCACGCGGCGCTCGAGCTGGGGCGGCGCCTCGAGCAGGGTCGCGGGGGCGAGCCCGTCGCGTCCGGCATGGTGGGGATCCTGGACGGGCATTTCTCCGTCGTCGACCTCGCCATCCCCGCCACTCAGATCCGCCGCGTGGCCCCCACCGCGTCGGTCGTGGCCGCCGCGCGCCACCTCGGCATCGTGTTCGGGGACGAGCTCGTGAGAGCGCGGCACGAACCTTGAGAGGAGCGGAGCGTATGGCTGTCGAAACGATGTCACCGCTCGCCGAAGCCCGCGCCCACCTCGCGGGGGGGCACGAGCAGCTCGAGCGGCTCATCGAGCAAATCCTCGAGATCCGCCGGAGCGACGGGGCGCAGCTCAGGTCGCTGTGGATGCCGTTCGCGGCGATCCTCGCCGCCCACCTCGACGAGGAAGATCGGCACATGGTCCCTGCCCTGCTCCAAGTGGAGCCCAGGGAAGCGCGCGGCCTCGTGCTCGAGCACCGACACCTCCGCACCCGCCTCGCGCAGCTCGACTCCGCGTTCAGCTTGGCGACGCTCGCGCCGTTCGCGCTTCGCGCGTTCGCGGAGGAGGTCCTCGCCCACCACCGCCGCGAACAGACCCTCCTCGACCGCTACATGAACGAGATCGAAGACACCGGCTGAAGCGCGAGCACGCACCGAGCACACCGAGCCCCCGATTTGGCCCATCGAGGGACGAGTGATCGCTGCACACCGAGTGGCCGCCGCGCGCGCGCGGGCCGAGTCAGGAAGGGCGGCTCGAGCCGGCCACCATGAGCGACTCGAGGGCCTGGTAGAGCTGGTCGACCTGGATGGGCTTCGTGAGGTAGCGGTAGAACCCGGCCTGTAGGCCCCTCTGCTTGTCCCGCTCGGAGGCGGCCGCGGTGAGCGCGACGACCGGAATGCTCCGTGTGCGCTCGTCCTCTCGAAGATCGCGGAGCGCATCGAACCCGCTCATGCCGGGGAGGTTGATGTCCATGAGCACGACGTCCGGCGGATCGGCGCGCGCGAGCTCGAGCCCCATCTCCGCGGTCGGCGCGGTGGTCAGCTCGAACCCGGGGAGGTTCTCCACGAGGTCGCGCATGAACGCGATGTTCGCGGGGTTGTCTTCCACGTAGAGCACGCGGCAGTGTGGCGCGTCCTCCGCGCCGCGCCCAGCGTTGAGCGCGGGCGACGCCGACTCCTTCGCCATCGCGGGCTCCGCGTGGACCGGGACCTCGACCCAGAACAGCGACCCCGTCCCCGGCGTACTCTCGAAGCCCACGCTGCCGAGCATGAGCTCCGCGAGCCGCTTCGTGATCACGAGGCCGATGCCGGTCCCCTCGATGGGTCCGCCCTCGTGGCCCGCGCGCTGGAACGGCTGGAAGATCTTGTCCTGTTTGTCGAGCGGGATCCCCATCCCCGTGTCCACCACCGTCACGCGCACCGTCTCCCCCGAGCGCGTCGCGGCGAACGTGACCGAGCCGCCGGGGCGGTTGTACTTGATCGCGTTCGAACCGAGGTTCATCAGGATTTGCGCGAAGCGCGTGCGATCGACCGACACGAGCGGGAGCTCGCCCGTGGCCGATTCGACCTCGAGCGCGACGCGGTTTCGCGCGGCCGCGCTCTCGAGCGTCGTCCTCACCTCGTCGATGACCTCCATCGGCGACACCGGCTCGGTCGAGATCGAGACGCGCCCCGCCTCGATCCGCGAGAGGTCCAGGATGTCGTCGATCAGCCGGAGGAGGTGCTCTCCGCCCTTGATGATGTGCGCGGCGCGCTCCGTGTGCCGGGCCGAGAGCGGCTCCCGCTTGTCGCGCTGCAGGAGCTGCGCGAACCCGAGGATCGCGTTCAGCGGCGTGCGTAGCTCGTGGCTCATCGACGACAGGAACTCGCTCTTCGCCGCGCTGCTGACCTCCGCGGCCTTGCGCGCGCTTCGGAGCTCCTCCTCGCGCTTCACGTCGTCCGTCAGGTCCCAGAACGTCTGGACGAGCCCCCCCTCGAGCGTCCGCCGGAGGTTCACGCGCAGGCTGCGGCCGTCCGTCGTGCGGACGTCGAACGCGCCCTTCGGCTCCGCTCGCTCGGACAGGCGCTCCGTGCGGAACCGCGAACGCTCGTCATCGCTCGGGAACGCGAGGCTCCGCATCCACGCGTCGAGGAGCCGCTCGAACGTGAGCCCCTGGAGCGGCCCGGTCACGGCCTCGCCGATCAAGCGCCGGCACGCGCTGTTGCACATCACGAGCTCGTCCTCACGCGAGAACAGCGCGATGGCGTCCTCGATGCTCTCCACCGCGCTCGCGAGCCGATCCGCGTTCACGCGCGCCTCGCGCTCGATCCGCCGGCGCTCCGTCATGTCGCGGATCGCGGCGGCCACGCGGAGCCCCTCCGTCGTCCGCACGGGGCTCAGGCTCACCTCGATCTCGATCTCCGTACCGTCCCTGTGGGAGCCGAACAGCGCGAGGTTCGAACCCATGGGGCGCGACACCGGTGCGCTGAAGTAGCGGATTGGCCCCGCGTGCCCCCTCCGAAACCGCTGCGGGATGAGCGTCTCGAGGCTCTTTCCGAGGAGCTCGTCGCTCGCGTACCCGAAGAGCAGCTCGGTTTGCCGGTTCACATAGGAGATCGTGCCCGACGAGTCGACGATCACCATCGCGTCGGGCGCGGCGTCCAGGATCTGGCGATAGCGGTCTTCGGCAGGATCCATCGCGTTCACGGCCACACCTCGAGAGCGGAGGGGCGCGAGGGATCGCCGTCGACGAGGGACGACTCGGCGCACGGGACGGGTGGAGTTCTCACCGGAGCGAATCTCTCGTACCAGCCCGCGAATCGAGCCGCACGTGGAAGTGCGCGGCTGGTCGCCGGCTTGCCGAATCGGCATCATTCGGACGATGCGCGACCTCGCCGTTCCTGCCGTCCTCGGCATTCTTTGCGCGGGCTGCTCGGCGGGAGGCGGGAGCGCGTCGCGACCGCCTCCTCCGCCCGCGACCGCTTCCTCGTCCGTCGACGCGCGAACCTCGCTCCACTGCGATCCGGGGTTCGACGTGCGCGCACGGGCTTGCGCGCGCATCGCGCCGCGCGTGTCGATCGCGGACACACAGATCTGCGCCGCGCTCCTCGACGGCCGCGTGTTCTGCTGGGGGCGGGACGACGGCGGGCAGTTCCTGCCGTGGATGAAGTACGGCACGTACTCTCCGACCCCGCGCGAGATCGCCGGCGTCTCGAGCGCCGTGGACGTCGCCGCGTCGGCGTTCGAGGCGTGCGCGATCCTGCGCGACGGAAGCGTCGTCTGCTGGGGCGGCCCGGACATGACGCCCCCTCGTCCGATCGAGGGCGTCACCCACGCGACGAAGCTGCGCGCGGGCTACCGCCACTTCTGCGCGATCGACGGCGACGCGCACGTCGCGTGCTGGGGGGACTTCGGGGGCGCCGCGGTGGGAGGCGGGGATGGAGCGAGATCGATGACCCGCGCGACGGTCATCAGCGGGCTCGACGACGCCGTCGACCTCGCGGCAGCGAGCGACGTGACGTGCGTCCTCGCGCGCGATCACCGCGTTCGCTGCTTCGGGCGCCGCTCGCCTTTCCCCGAGCTCACGACCATCCCCGGGCTTTCGCCGATCGAGCGGCTCCTCGCGGCGGATCGGGGGCACCTCTGCGGCGTCGGCGAGGATGGCGGCCTCCACTGCTTCGGCGAGGACGATGGTCCGCGCGGCCCTCGGCGCCCCGAAGACCCGAAAGTTCGGTACGATCTGCCGAGCGACGCGCGCGCCGTCGCCATCGGTTCGACGTTCGTCTGCGCGCTCTTCGGGCAAGGCACGGTGAAGTGCACGAGCGCGGAGCTCGTCGGCGCCTCGCGGGGCAAGCCTGATTTCGAGGCGCCGCTGACGGTCGAGCTCCCCGGATTTCGGCGCGAGGACGGCGAGGGGCCGATCGATCTCGTCGCGGCGCGGCGCTCGCTCTGTGCGTCGTACGAGAGCGGTCACGTGCGCTGCATCGGCTCGAACGAGGAGGGTCAAATCGGCACGGGAGAGGCCGGTACGCGCTTCGAGCCGAAGGTCGTCGCGGGCGTTTCGAACGCGACCCGCGTCGTGCTGACGGCGTACGGGGGGTGCGCGTCGACGCCGCGGGGACTGTACTGCTGGGGCTTCGGCAGCGGGGACCTCACCGACGCGAACGCCTCGCTGCTCGCGCCCATCAGGCTCGACGCACCGACGAGCGCGGCGTGGTTCGGCCGGGACGACTTCGTCTCGACCTTCCCGCTCGTGGTCGACGAAACGGGCAAGCCTTGGACCTTTCCACCCGGGTATCCGGAGGCCACGCCATCCTCTCTCCTCCCGATCGAAGGCCTGTCGCACATCGCCGACATGAGCGGGTTCTCCCGCTTCGGGGGCGCCGACTCGAGCGACGTGAGGTTCGCCGTGACGACCTCCGGGGAGGTCCTCATCGTCACGACGCAGCACCCCGAGATGACCGTCGATCACTACGACGCGAAGCCGATCCCGCTCCAAGGGATCGGCGCCGCGCGCGCCGTGCGCACCCGAAACAGCGTCGCTTGCGTGGTGCGCCGTGCGGGCACGGTCGCATGCTGGAGCATCGCGACGCCCTACCTCGGGCCGAAGACGCTGAACCCGGACGGGGTCCGCCCGAAGCTGCTCGAGGTGGCGGACCTCGAGGGGGTCGAGGACCTCTCGCCCGCGCTCATGGGATGGACGGCGCGAAAGAGCGACGGCAGCGTCGTCACCTTCGAGACGGAGACGTCCGAGAAGCAGCCCTATGTGAAGCTCTCCGGTCCGCCGCGCGCTCAGCCAGCGTTCGCCTCGTCGAGCACGCTCGACGGCCTGGTCGATCTCGGCGCGCTCACCACCTCCGGGCAATGCCTCTACCAAGGCCCTCAAGTGCAGAACTACACCTACGACCCCTACGTCCTGCCGTGCGAGGGCGTGACCGGCTACTCCGTCACGGAGGGGGGATGCGAGGTGCGCGCGAACGGCGACGTCGCCTGCTGGGGGAGCAACCGGCGAGGCCGGATCGGATCGGGCGAGCGCACCTTCGTGCTCGAGCCCGTGGACGCGCACCTACCGGCGATCCCCTTCGCGGCGAACCCGCGGAGCGAGTAAGGCCCCCGACGAAAAAACGGCGGGCCGAGTAGCGAGGGCGAGTCGGACAAGGCACCGCGGCGGAGCGGAAACCTGCGAACATCCCAGTCGATGCGAACCTCGCGCCCCTACCCCTTCGCGCTCTCCCTCTTCCTCGCGCTCGCGTCCGGATGCGACGACGCGGCGACGAGCTCCGGGAGCGGGTCGACCGGCGCGGGACTCGGCGGGAACACGAGCGGAAGCTCGACCAGCGGCGGGCCGACGTCGACGTCCACCGCCGGGAGCGGGACGGGCGGGAACGGCTTTCAGGGGTGCACGGGGACGGTCTGCGGCGATGGAGGCTGCTGCACCGGGACGGACGAGTGCGTCGTGGATCAATGCCTCCCGGCGTGCCCCTCCGCCGTGCGCTGCGGCGCGGATCAGTCCATCTGCTGCGCCGCGGGCGATGTCTGTATCGACGGGGCGTGCGCCGCCCCGGGCGCGAGTTGCATCGACTACGCGGATTGCGCGGACGACGAGTTCTGCGAGCCCACGATCGGCAAATGTCTGCCCCAGCCGTCGGGGGGCGCGGTCTGTGAGTACAAACCGCCGACGGCGCCGCTCACGCCGACGCTCGAGTGGTCGTGGACCACGACGGCCATCCATCCGACGTTCGTGCAGGTCATCCACATGCCCGTCGTCGTCGACCTCGACCTCGACGGCACTCCGGACGTCGTCATCGTGACGTCCGACAACTACAACGCCACGGGCCCGGCCTACCTCCGCGCGCTCGACGGCAAGACGGGCGCGGAGAAGTGGAGCGCCCAGGCCGGGGTGTACCTCGACGCCAACCGCGTGCAGCCGCG
Organism: Polyangiaceae bacterium; assembly: GCA_046351395.1. GTDB lineage: Bacteria > Myxococcota_A > Polyangia > Polyangiales > Polyangiaceae > CAYYKK01. Next base: position 67,136 of record JAXLYP010000037.1, on the reverse strand, counting down.
GGTGACGCCCGCGGCGGCGGACATCGACGGGGACGGCTACCCCGAGATCGTCACGGGGAAGATGGGCGGCGGGCTCATCGCGTTCGAGCACGACGGCTCCGCCAAATGGACCTCCAAGCAAGCCGACGGGACGACCGCGTGGAACGTCGGCCTGGACTCGGCGACGCTCGCGATCGCGGATCTCGAGGGCGACGGGACGCCCGAGATCGTCGTCGGAGGAGCGGTGTTCGACGCCGCCGGGAAGCTCCGATTCGATCACGGCGCGCTCGGCTCGAATGGTGGGTACGGCTCCGTGAGCATCGTCGCGAACCTCGACGGGACCGGCCCTCAGGAGGTCGTCGGCGGGGCGCGCGCCTATCGCTCGGACGGGACACTCTATTGGAACAACAACCAGCCGGACGGGTACCCGGCGATCGCGGATCTGGATCATGACGGCGCGCCCGAGCTCGTCGTCGTCGCGGCGGGCAAGGTCCGCGTACAGAACCCGACGACGGGCGCCGTGCTCGCGGAGCTCACGATGCCCGGCTCGGGCGCGGCCGGTCCTCCGACCATCGCCGACTTCGACGCGGACGGGTTCCCGGAGATCGCGAGCGCGAACGGCAACTCGTACGACGTGTTCGAGTTCGTGCCGACCGCGCCGCCCGCGCTGACGGCGAAGTGGTCCATGCCCACGCAGGACCTCTCGAGCAACCGCACCGGCTCGAGCGTGTTCGACTTCGAAGGGGATGGCGCAGCGGAGGTCGTCTACAACGACGAGTGCTACTTCCGCGTCTACGACGGGAAGACCGGCGCTGTCCTCTACCAGACAGAGAACTCCTCGGCGACGATCCACGAATACCCCGTCGTCGTCGACGTGGACGGGGACAACAACACGGAGGTCCTGATCGGCGGCAACGATCTCCACCACGTCGCGACGCCCCCCACGACGACCTGCCCGTACCCCGCGGCGAACGCGAGGCACGGTCTCTTCGTGTATGGCGACATGGGAGACAATTGGGTGCGCACGCGGCGCGTGTGGAACCAGCACGCGTACCACATCACGAACATCGGCTCGGACGCCACGATCCCGAGCCCGGAGCCCGCGAGCTGGGTCGTCCCGCCGGGGTTCAACAATTACAGACAATCGAGCCAGGGCGCGGGTGTGTTCAACGCGCCGGATCTCCGCGTGAGCCTCTCGGCGTCCCTCGCGAGCTGCCCGAGCGCCATCGGCCTCAAGGCTCGCGTGACGAACCAGGGGAACCTCGGCGTCCCGCCCGGCATCGTCGTGCGGTTCTTCCAAGGGTCGAGCGATCAAGGCACGCTCATCGGATCTTCCGCGACGACGAAGGCGCTCCTCCCGGGACAGTCGGAGGACATCAGCTTGCCGTTCGCGAGCCCGGGCACGGACGTGACCTACGACTTCTTCGTCACCGTGGACGGCGACGCGGGCGCACCGAGCGCGATCCACGAGTGCCTCGAAGACAACAACAGCGGCGCCCTCGTGGGCGTGAGCTGCCCGAAGCTCATGTGAAGGCGCCGCGACCCGACCGTGCGGCCGATTCGCGCCGCCGTCAGAGCTGACAGATCACGAGGTCGTCGATCCAGACATTCTCGAACGCGCCGTTGGACGTGTTGTGCCAGGCGTCGATCGCGAACCCACCGGCGAGGTTCTGGAGCTCGGGCCGCGTCGCGTCGGTGTGATCCTCGGTCCACGCCGCCGGCTCGGCGGTCCCGTCGGCCCACACGCGCCCTCGGAGCCGCGTCGTCGCCGCGGTATCGTTCTCGATGCGCACGCGCACGCGGTAGACGACGTTCGATTGGAGGTTGAACGGCGACGTATGGAACATCACCTCACCGTTCCCCGGTGCTTCGAACCATGAGCCGATGCCGGCCGGGTTCGTCACGCCCGCCGTGAAGATCGCGTAGCCCGCCCCGTTCGGCGTCGTCTGACCGAGGTATCCGCCGTTCTGGCGCCCATAGAAGCCGACGCCCTGCACGGGTACGTTTTCGAACTCGACCGTGAACGTGGACTCCGAGTTCACGACGCTGAGCGGGATCTTCATCCGCGCGAGCGGATAGTTCGAGTGGAGGGGGACGAGCCGCGCGCGCCCGCCCGTGACCTGCATCGTCTCGACGCCGCCCGCGATCGCCCAGGGCGCGGGCCACGCGCCGTCGACGCCGAAGTCGGTTTTATACGCGAGCGTCCCCTCCGCGCAGGGCCCCCCCATGCCGCTGCTCGTCGAGCTCACGCTCGAGCTCCCGCTGCTCGCCGTCCCCGAGCTCGCGCTCCCCGTCGTCGAAGTGCCCGCGCCGGAACTTCCCGAGCCGGTGGTCGACTGCGAGCTCCCGGTCGCCGTGGTGGAACCCGATGCGCCGCCCACCCCCGTCGCCCCGGTCGAGCTCGCGTCGTCGCAACCGCTCGCAATCACGACCAAGCCAAACAGCCCCACCCAACGCATGAACACGGCCATCCGCGCAGCATATCAGCCCGCATTGGCCAGGCGCGGCCCTCCCGTACTACGCTCGTCGATCGGATGTTCGAATCGGTGCTGAAGCCGCGGGACGCGGCGACTCCCCAGCTCAGCCTTCGCGTCACCGTGAGCATCATCGTGCACGCGGCGGTCGTCGCGACGCTGGTCGCGCTCTACTGGATCCGAAAGGACAAGAAGGAGGAGTCGCACCCGGAGGTCACGTTCTTCTCTCCCAATGGGCAGGGAAAGCCGGGACCGCCGAAGATTCAGAAGGGCAACCCGCTCTCGGTGGACAAGACCCCCGTCCAAGCGCAGCCGACGAAGCGCGTCTTCAGCACGAACCCCACGAAGTCGACGTCGACGTCCAAGCCCGCGGCCGGCCCCGACGACCCCTACGGGGACCCGAACGGCGATTCGCTCGGTTCGCCCGGCGGATCACCGACGGGCGTCGAGGGCGCGGGCACGCCGAGCGCGACCGCGAGCGCGCCCCCCGTCGAGCACACCGCCGCGCCGTCGAACCAGGTGATCCCGTTCGGACCGGGGATGGACCGCCCCGTCAAGACCTCAGGGCCGACCCCCGCGCTCACGCGTGAGGCCCGCGACGCGGGCTCCTACGGGACCTGCATCGCCCAATGCACGATCGACACGAGCGGCAACGTGTCGGGCTGCACGATCATCAAGCACCTCGCGTTCATGGACGAGGTCGTCCTCGCGGCGGTGTCCGCGTCGCACTTCACCCCCGCGAAGCAGTCCGGCCAGCCGGTCGCGGTCATCTACAGCATGCCGTTCAAGTTCACCAAGCCGGACTGAGAAACGTCCGCCTCGAGGACCCGCATGGATCTCTCGCTCGCGAAGCTTTGGGCCGAAATGGGCCTGTTGGCCAAGGGCGTCGTCATCACGACGTTCATCATGTCGATCGTCTCGCTCTACGTGACCGTCGACCGTGTGGTGACGTTCTACAAGAGCCAGCGCGACTCACTCGATTTCGCGCGCCGCGTCTCGAAGACGCTCCAAGGCGGTGTCCCCGCCGTCGCCTCGATGGCGCTCCCGCAGAACCTCGGCCACCTCGGGCGCGTGATCGCCGCCGGGATCGACGCGTACAACAAGCGCGTCCAAGACGACTCGGACATCGCGTTCGAATCCGTGGCGCGCGCGCTCGAGCGCCAGGCGCAGCGCGAGATCCTCCGGTTGAAGCGCGGCTCGGGCGCCCTCGCGACCATCGCCGCGACCGCGCCGTTCGTCGGGCTCCTCGGGACCGTCATGGGCATCGTGAACGCGTTCCAGAAGATGGCCGCGTCCGGCTCGGGCGGCCTCGGCACGGTGTCCGCTGGCATCTCCGAGGCGCTCATCACGACGGCGTTCGGCCTCTTCGTCGCCATCCCGGCCGTCGGCGTCTACAACGGCGTCCAGGGCTGGATCGACGCGCGCTCCGTGGACATCTCGGAGTCGTCCAACGAGTTCTTGGACGCCGTCGCGAAGCAGCTCCACGTCGAGAGGCCCAAGGCCGAGGCGGCCTGAAGTGGCGTTCGGCGGAAATCAAAAGGGCAGCCTCCGCGCCGAGATCAACGTCACGCCCCTCGTCGACGTGGTCCTCGTGCTGCTCATCATCTTCATGGTCGTCACCCCCATGCTCCACCGCGGCAAGGACCTCGAGCTGCCGACGGCGCACAAGAGCGACGAGGAGAACAAGAAGGCCGACCCGATCGTCGTCTCCCTGACGACCGAGGGCACGCTCTACATCGAGAACGACGAGGTCACCGCCGATCAGCTCGTGGACGCGACCGAGAAGGCGCTCGCGAAGGATCCCGACCGCAAGTTCCTCCTGAAGGGCGACGTGAAGCTCACCGTCGGCGACGTGCGCGAGGTCATGGACAAGATCCGTCGGGGCGGCGCGAAGACCGTCGAGCTCGGCGTGAAGATCGAGGGGGCGAACTGAGCGATGGCGAAGAAGAAGATGCGCCGCTTCGCCATCGCCCCGACGCTCCGCCCGAACGCGGAGATCAACGTCACGCCGCTCGTGGACGTCGTCCTCGTGCTGCTCATCATCTTCATGGTCGTGACGCCGCTGCTCGAGAAGAACCTCTCGGTGCGCGTCCCGGACACGCAGCGCGTCGCCACGCCGACCGAGCTCCCCGATCAGGTCGTCGTGTACCTCGACCCGCAAGGGGCGATGAAGATCAACACCGACGGCGTCGAGCCCGCGGATCTCGTCGCCAGGCTCACGGACGCGCTCGCGCGGAGGGAGGACAAGACCGTCTTCGTCGTCGCGGACGACAAGGCGCCCTACCCCGCGCTCGTCGCGATCCTCGACGGCGCACGGCAAGCGGGCGCCGTCACGCTCGGGATGACGACCGAGCCCCCGCCGCCCGCGCCCGCACAGACCGAGGAGTGAGCCCCGCGCGCGCACGCCGTGCACGCGCGTGCTCGCGCGTCACTGGTAGCGGATCTCGAGCTCGATGACGCGCGCCTTGCGATCGAGCCGCAGCTTCTGAGGCGCTCGCCATACGAAGCCCTGTGCGGTCGCGTCCGTCGCGTCGCTCGGGTCCATCTTGCCCTTGCCGTAGCGCTTCTCGAGCGCGGTGCGCAGCGCGAGCAGGGTCTCCTGCGTGGAGAGGCTCGGGTGGAGGCGGAGCGTCACGGAGTGCGGGTAGCGATCGTCCGAGTAGTAGAGCTCGATCTCCTCGTACATCGAGCCCTCCTCGGTCAGGACGGTGACGAAGGCGTTGCTCGAGCGCTTCTGGATGCGCCCGATCCGGCCAGCCTCTTCGCGCGTGAGCGTCTTCGGGAACGCGTCGAACGCCGCGGGTGGCTTCGATCCATCCCCTTTGCCGACGATGCCGGCCACGTCGAGGGGCGCGGACTTCCCTCGGTGCGCGTCGATGTGCAGATCGAACCGCAGCATCCCGTCCCGGCGTTCGAGCTTCACGTCCTCCCACTTCGCGATGTCGCCCTTGTCGTCCACCGCGCCCCACTTCTTCTTTCCGTAGTCGACGAGCTGCTTGTAGAGCTCGGGCGTGCTCGTCTCTCCGCGGAACCAGATCTCCGCGGTGTAGAGGCTCCCGTCGCTGAAGTAGAACCGATAGTGGTCGAGCGCCGGGTTCTTCGACGCCACCGTGACGAACGCCTCTGTGCTGTTCGCGACCCCCGGGAAGAACGCGTCGACCTCGCTCCGCGACATGTCGGCGACGAGGCGCGAGAAGATCTCCGGGGTCAGGGTGTCGACGTCGGTGCCGATGATCTCGTCGAGGTTCGGCGCCGGTGGGGGCTTCGGCGGAGGCGGGGTGGTGACGACCACCGCTTGTTGCTCGACGCCGCGAGGTGCGGTCTGCGGTTCGGGCGGGAACAGGAAGCAGCCCGAGAGGAGCAACGAAGGCCCCAGGAGGAGCGCAGGCAGGACTCGCATGGTGCTCCCCATAGATGGACCGAGCGCCGGTGTCAGCGCTCGACTTCGCGCTTCAGCGCGGCGAGCTGATCTCGCCCGATCCGCGCCGCGACGCGGCTCACGAGGGGCTCGAGGAGCCGCTCGATCCGCTCGCTCCCGCCGGTCCACGTCTCGACCGAGCGGACGACCGTGTCGCTCCCGGACGGCTCGAAGAAGAACCGATGCCGCGCGGCGATCAGCTTCGGGTTGCCGCCGCCCCAGGTGATCTCTTTGTCCGGATCGACGACGTACACCTCGACGGGCATGCCGAACGGCATCCAAGCGATCTTCATTTTGAGGACGCGGCCCACGGTGAGCGCCCCGCTCGTGCCCTCCGCGGGGGTGAAGCTCGGGGGCATCCAGCGCTCCCAGGACGCGTAGTCCGCGAGCGCGCGGAACACCTTGTGGGGGGGAGCTGCGACCGTGGTGGAGGCCTCGACGTCGAACGGCATGCGCGCCGGGTTACTCCTGGTGCGCGAGGGGGACGAGCGGGATCTTCGTCAGCCTCGGGCCGCTCCTTGCGTCAAAGGTGTACTTCGTACACCATCAACCACCGGAGCCTTTCCAAATGAGCCTTCCCTACGATCGCGCGTCCCTCGTCTCTCGGATGGAGTCGGGCTTCTTGCCCGAGTGGGTCTTCTTCTGGGGACACACGCCGGCGGGGCCCGGCACGCTCGGAAAGGAGTGCCTCAGCCAGTGGTATCCGGCGCGCTTCGAGGTTCGCGGGCAATCGTTCGCGACGGCCGAGCACTTCATGATGCACGGCAAGGCGACGCTCTTCGGTGACGACGACGCCGCGCGCGCGATCCTCGGGTCGACCGATCCCGCTGAGGTGAAGGCGATGGGTCGCGCCGTCCGGAACTACGACGACGCGCGCTGGGAGGCGGCGCGCTTCGCCGTCGTCGTCGAGGGGAACACCGCGAAGTTCTCTCAGGACCCGCGGCTCCGCGCGTTCCTCCTCGAGACGAAGGACGCGGTGCTCGTCGAGGCCGCGCCGCGAGACACCATCTGGGGCATCGGGCTCGGCGCCTCCAATCCGTTGGCGCGCACGCCCACGCGATGGCGGGGGCGAAACCTCCTCGGCTTCGCGCTGATGGCGGCGCGCGACGCGATCCGCGCGGCCTGAGCGTCCGGCGGGAGCGCACCCGGCGCACGAGAGCGCCGGTCGCCTGCATGCGACTCGGTCGCATCCAGGCGACTCTCGATGCCCTCGCGGCGCTCGGCGAGCACGGCTTCCCGCGAAGATCGTGGGTACGCCGAGGGGGCACATCGGTTGCACTCGTCCCGTCGCATGTCCCTTCGCGCGATGACGAGGCGAGCGATGCCGCTCGCGATGCTCTGGGCGCTCACCGGGTGCAGCTCGGACGAGCCACGTGATCCTCCTCCGCCGACGTATCTCTCCCCGACCGCGCACCTCACGCGCGCATCCATGGCGCTCCGAGGCGTCAAGCCGAGCGTCGACGATCTCGTCACGGTCGCGACGGATCCGAGCGCGCTCGAGGGGATCGTCGACCGGTACCTCGCGTCCCCGGAGTTCGGGAAGGTCGTCCGCGACCTGCACAACGAGGCCCTGCTCCCTCGCGTGGATTACTTCTACTATCCCGCTGGATTTCAGCCCCTCGGCGCGCTCGCGGACGCGGACATCTACTCGATCAACCGCTCCCTCGAGGAGTCCGCGCTCCGCCTGATCGAGCACGTGGTGACGAACGATCGGCCGTACAGCGAGATCGTCACGGCCGACTACCTGCTCGCGAACGGCGAGGTCGCGGCGGTCTGGGGCAGCCTCGACGTGCAGGGCGCCGACTGGCAGGTGACGCACTGGACCGACGATCGCCCGAGGGCCGGCATCCTCAGCGATCCGTGGCTCTTCACGCGCTACCAGAGCACGCCGTCGAACAAGGGGCGCGGGCGCGCGAACGCGGTCTCGAAGGCGCTGCTCTGCTACGATTTCCTCTCGCGCGACGTCGAGATCGACTCGAGCATCAACCTCGCGGATCCCGCCGTCGTCGACGACGCGGTCGTGAAGAACGCGGCCTGCGCGAGTTGCCATCAGACGCTCGATCCGCTCGCGTCGTTCTTCCAGGACTACTTCCCGATCGTCGTCCCCGCGCAGCTCACGGACTATCCGTTCTCGAAGAACTTCCCGATCGACGGCGCGCCCGGCAAGTTCCTCGACTTCTACTACAAGGGGCTCGGCTCGTTCTATTACACCGACATGCGCCCGCCCGGTTACTTCGGGCAGTCGGCCGACACGATCGCGGATCTCGGCGCGCGCATCGCCGAGGATCCCCGGTTCTCGCGCTGCGCGGCGCAGCACGCGTACACGTATTTCAACGAGGTGGACGCGCGCGACGCGGACTTCGATCGGATCGCGGAGCTCCAGGCGCGCTTCATCTCGAGCGGGATGAACTTCAAGGCGCTCGCGAAGGACGTCGTGCTCGCGGACGACTTCCGACTGTCCCACGCGAACGATCCGGACGAGGCGGCGACGCTCGTCGGCATCAAGAAGGTGCGCCCCGATCAGCTCGACTCGATGATCGCGGACCTCACGGGCTTCCGGTGGGAGGTGGACGCGGCGGTGGGCGTCGGTCAGGCGAACCTCCTCGCCGACAGCTTCGTCGGCTTCCAGGTGCTCGGAGGCGGCATCGACTCCGCGTTCGTCACGCGCCCCGCCCACACGTTCAACGGGACGAGCAGCCTCCTCTCGGAGGCCCTCGCCGAGGAGGCGTCCGCGTGGGTCGTCGCCGACGACGCGAAGATCGTCGACGCCTCCGCGCGCAGGCTCTTCCTCAAGGCCTCGCCCACGGACACGGACGAGGCGCTCGTCCGGGACGAGCTCGCGTTCCTCCACGCGCGCCTGTTCGGCGAGCTCGTCACGCCGGACTCGACGGAGGTCGGCGAGAGCTTCGCGCTCTTCTCGTCGCTCCTCGCGGCGAGCGGCGATCCCAAGCGCGCCTTTCAGGGTGTGCTCACCGCGATGCTCCAGGACGTACGCGTCGTCACTTACTGAGAGAGAGAAGGCGAGAACCCCATGAAGACTTCGAGACGAAACTTCCTCCTCGGCGGGCTCGCGACGGCGGGCGCCCTCGCCGCTCCCATCGCGATCGGGTCGCGGCGCGCGGTCGCGGCTTCGAACCCGAAGCACCTCGTCACCGTGTTCGCGTCGGGCGGCTGGGACACGACGTACACCCTGGATCCGAAGCCCGGCGTCGCGACGATCGACGCGCCGAACGACGGGGCGATCACGACGTACGGCGGCCTGCCCATCTACACGTCCGCCGCTCGGCCGAGCGTCGCGAAGTTCTTCGAGCGCTACGGGTCCATCGCGTGCGTCGTGAACGGCGTGCAGATGCGCGCGATCAACCACCCGGACTGCTCGAAGCGGATCCTCACGGGCACCGCGTCCGAGGCGAACCCCGACATGGGGTCGATCTCCGCGTACGAGCTCGGCCGTGATCGTCCCGCGCCGTACCTCGTGCTGGGCCCCTCCGCGGTGTCCGGTCCGTTCGCGTCGATCGCGGCGCGCGCCGGGAGCGTGAACCAGATCCGCAGCCTGCTCACGCCGACGGCCGCGCTCCCCAAGGCCGCTCCGTTCAGCGCGAGCAAGCGCTTCGCGCCGGACGACGCCGAGGCGGGCCTCATCAAGTCGTTCATCCAGGCGCGCGCGAACCGGCTCAAGCAGGTGAACGGGCGCATGGGCTACAACGCCGCCCGCTACGACGACTTCCTCTCCTCGCTCGAGCGACGGGACGTCCTGAAGACGTTCGCGGACGGGTTCGGCGACGACTTCACCTTCACGCTCGATCTGCGCGAGCAAATCAAGCTGGGCCTGACGGCGATCGAGCGCGGCGTCGCCTGGAGCTTGCACCTCGAGCAGGCGTTCGGGAGCTGGGACACGCACACGGACAACACCGTCCAGAACACGATGAACGAGGATCTCTACGACGCGCTGACCGTCCTCGGGGACGAGCTCGCGGCGCGCCCCGGCGAGCACGGCGGGTCGATGCTCGACGACACGGTCGTCGCGGTCGTGAGCGAGATGGGCCGCACGCCCCAGCTGAACGCGGCGAACGGGAAGGACCACTGGCCCGTGACGAGCGCGCTCCTCTTCGGCGCTGGCGTCGCGGGCGGGCGGGTCCTCGGCGCGACGGACGACCAGCTGCAAGCGATGAACGTCGACCTCACGACCGGCGAGGCGCGGACCGACGGCACCGGGACGCAGCTCCTGTACACTAACCTCGCGGCGGGGATCCTCTCGCTCGTGGGCGCGCCCACCGCGACGTATTTCCCGAGCTCGGAGGCGTTCCATGCGATCCGCGCGTGAGCCGCGCCGCGCCCCGTGCGCGCGCCTCCTCGGCGTCCTGCTCGCAGCGAGCGCCGCGCTTGGCGCGACGGTCGCGGGCTGCACCATCGAGGACGAGGAGCCCGTCGAACCGCCCAAGGCGCTCGCGCAGCGCGAGTGCCCCCCGGACAGCGTCCTCACCTACGAGAACTTCGGCGGCCCCTTCATCTACTCGTACTGCTCGGGGTGCCACTCGAAGGACTTGCCCGAGGGGATGCGGCAGGACGCGCCGCTCCAGTCCGACTTCGACACCCTCGCCTCGACGCGCCTCTGGGCCGCGCGCATCTGGGCCCGCGCGGCCGATCACAACACGACCATGCCCCCGATCGGCGGGCCGGACGACGAGGACCGCGAGCGCCTCGGGGAGTGGCTCGCCTGCGGCGCTCCGTCCCTCGAGTGACGCGGACGAGCTCCGACATTTGATGAAGCGCCCGCGCCGCACCAGCGGTAAGCCGTCCCCATGAAGATGGCGCGACCCTTCGTGAAGCTCGGCGTGACGGCGGCTCTCGGGATCCTCGGGATCGGGCTCCTCCCGGCGCTCGTCAGCGCGTGCGACGACAGCGCGACCGGCAGCGGTGGGAGCGGCGCGACCGGCACGTCCACGAGCGGTGGGGACGGCGGCTGCACCGCCGACCCGTTCGTCTGCGCAGACGGCGAGACGTGTGTGTTCGCCGACGCCCAGGGCAGCAAGCTCGAGTGCCGCCCCGCGGGGCCGAACGCCATCGGCGACGCGTGCAAGAACATCGTGGGCTCGCCTTCCTGCGCGGAGGATCTCATCTGCCTGCAGCTCCAAGGGCAGGCGGGCGGCGAGTGCGTCCCGTTCTGCAACATGGCGCATCCGTGCGACGTGGGGACGTGCACGCCCATCCAGACGGCCGCGGGCAAGACGCTCTATGCGTGCTACTCGCCGAGCATGTCCTCGTCGTCCTCCTCGAGCGGTGGGTCGACGAGCTCGTCCGCGTCGTCGAGCTCGAGCGGCTCGGGATCGAGCTCGAGCACGGGCCCCTGACGCCCACCTCCGGTCAAGGGGACGGCCCCACACCCGGGTCGGGGCGCCCGCCCTCTCGGGGAGCCGCGCTCGATCGCGCGTCGATCGGCTGCGGGCTCGCTCGGAACACGAAGTAGCGGTGCATGGGGTAGTTCCACCCCAGACTGACCGAGATCGAGACGAGGAGACGGGCGCCAAAATAGGCGAGCCCAATGCGCTCGGCGAGCAGCCAAACGCCACCCGCGTTCAACGCGAGGCTCGCGGCCGCGACGAGCGCGTACCGCGCGGCCTGCCGCGCGCGCGACCCGGCGCGCGCCGCGAACACGACGTGGCGCGAGAAGAGGAAGTTCGCGACGGCGCCCGAGACCGCTCCCACGGCGGTCGCGATCGAGGGCCGCAGGCCGACGAGCTCGACGCCCATCGTCATGACAGACAGATCCAGCACGCTCGCGAGGAACGCGCCGAGCTGATGGCGGGCCAGCACGCGGAGATCGGGCAGGCGGTCGCGCACGCGCTAGACCGATGCGCGGCCTACGCGCGCGCCGGCTCCCCCGACATGACGTCTCTCAGCAGTGGATAGTTCCACGTCCCGAACACCACGGCGCGCACGACGACCCAGGCGACGTGATAGTTCACCTCGGGGTGGAGCATGACCACCGCGACTCCCCCTCCGTTGAGCAAGACAGTCGTCGTGGAGACAAAGCCGTGCCGGAGCCAAGAGAGCCCTTGCGACGTGGGGGGGCGCCCGAGGAGCAGCCACGCCGCGAATGCGCACAGCGTGCCCGCGAGGCACCCCGACATCGTGGCGACGGGCGCCGAGATTCCGAGGAGCTCGACCTGGAGATGCACCGCCATGTAGTCGACCGCCGTGGCGAACACGACCGTCGCGAGCACCATCTTCCAGCTCGGAGCGCGCGCGTCGAACGCCGCTGTCGGCGCGGGGATCGCGAGCACGGCGGGTCGGGGAGGTGGGGGGCGGGAAGTCGATAGGGGGGCCGCCGCGGGCGCTTGCGTGCCGAGCGCCCGGAGGAGATGAGACATTCGCTGAATGGCCGTCGCCTGGGACGCGACCGCAATCACCACGATGCCGACCATCGCGAGTCGGTGCGGCGGCGCCGGGTCGAGGGGCGCGAGGATCGCCTCCGGGATGGGGCTCAACGCGACGGTGATGCCCAGCACGAGGATGCGCTCCGGCCGCTGGAACAGCCCGACGTCGCTCATCTTCGCGCCCAGGGATTCACCGCGCGCCCGGACGTACGGGACGAAGAGAGATCCGGTGAGCGCGAGCAGGCAGGCGCCGAGGACCCACGAGTCGCGGTAGTACCAAGACAGGCCGACGAGCACGGCCGACTCGCAGTACCGGTCGAGGATGGAATCGAGCGCGGCCCCGCCCGCGCTCGCGCGCTTCGTCTCGCGGGCGACGCGCCCGTCGAGGAAGTCGAGCGCGCCCGCCGCCACATAGAGCCAACCACCGAGCGCGAAGCGGCCTGCGGCGAGCGCAGCGCCCGCGCCGAGCGCGAGGGCGACGGAGAGCGTGGTGATGGCGTTCGGAGGGATCCCGACCACCACGAGCACCCGCCAGAACGGGCGCATCAACCACGCGAAGAAATGTCGCATGCGGCGCGTCGTCAGGCCGCCCATCCCGCGCCCATCCATCTCCTCGTCGTGGAAGCCCCCGACGAGTCGGTTGCGTATGGCATACGCGACGAGGCCCACGAGGACGAACACCACGAGCGCGACGGCGGGCGCCGCGGAGGTCACGATCCGGGTCGCGCTCGACATGTGTCCGGTAAGCCAATCGATCCAGCTCATGTGCGAACCTCCTCTCGAGGCAACGCCGCCCTCTCGGGTGGCAGAGCGCTTTGAAGGTGCGCGGAGGAACCGCGCCCGAATGGAGCGCGGTCGGTCCGCTCATCTCGAAGCTGCGCGGGCGGACCGGGCCGGGAACGAGCGCCCGCCGCCCGCTCGTCTCGAGCCGTGCGGTGCGTCGACCGCCTCCAGGCAAACGCCGCGGTGACCACCAATGCGAGCGCCGCGCCGGCGAGCACGTCGAGGATGTAGTGGTGCCTCAAATACACCGCACCAAACGCGATGTCGGCGGCGAACAGGACAGTGAAGATTCGCAACCCCGTGCGCTTGCTGCTCCAACACACGGCCGCGGTGAGCACCGCGTAGCTCGTATGGAGAGAGGGCATGGCGCCGAAGATGTTCCAGCTCCGCCCGTAGAAGTTTTGGAACACCGGCGCGTGGACGAGCGCGTCGAACCGGAGCCCACCCGCTGCGCTCGGCGCCGCGTCGAGTACGACGGGGCCGGTCCCGTGCGCGTCCACGTACCACGGGGGCGCGGCTGGCCAGACCAGCCATATCACCCAGCCGAGCGCGCTCGTGGCGGCGAAGACGATCGCGAGCCGCTGCGCGCGCTCCAGATCCCCGCGCAGATAGAGATAAGTCGCGACGAGGACGACCTCGACGAGATAACAGATATAGCCAGCGCCGGTGATGGCATCGAGGATCGGGTGCGTGTGGCGAGCGACCAGCTCGCTCAGCGAGACCACCTGATCGGCGCCCACCCGATCGGCGACGCGGACGCCGAAGAGCGCGGTCTCCGCCGCGCTGAGATCACCGACGTGGATGTGCGTGGATCGAAGGGAGATCCCGAGGCGCAGGAAGTCGTAGGCGAGGCCAACCCCGACGAAGGGCGCGCAGATGGCCGAGAACCTGCGCGCGCGGGGGCCAGCCCAGGCGAGCACCAAGAAGAGGACTCCGAAGGCCACGTGCTCGGGGCGCAACCCCACGAACACGCCGCACGCGAGCACGATGAGCGGCATCACGACGAGGGACGCCTTCGCCCACCCCGCCCCCCACCCGGCGGGCCGGAGCCGCGCGCGGATGCGCGCCCCGAGCGGCGCCGGACGGCGCTCCGCGCCCATCGAAGCCTCCACGTCGATCACTCGTAGTACTCTTGACCAATGTGGGTGATCGCGGCTTCACCCATCAAATAGCGGAGCGTGTTCTTGAGCTTCTTCGATTGGATGAAGAGGTCGTGCTCCGGGTAGAGCCCGGGCGCCGTCATGGGGCTCTTCCAATAGAAGCTCAACCACTCCTGCGTCCCCTTCAGCCCGGCGCGCGCGGCGAAATCGAGGAAGAGCGCGAGGTCGAGGACGATGGGCGCCGCGAGGATCGAGTCCCGACAGAGGAAGTCGATCTTGATTTGCATCGGGTACCCGAGCCACCCGAAGAAGTCGATGTTGTCCCAGCCCTCCTTCGCGTCCCCGCGGGGCTTGTAGTACTCGATCCGCACTTTGTGATGGATGTCGCCGTAGAGCTCGGGCGCGAGCTTCGGCGCGAGGATCGTCTCGAGGACACCGAGCTTCGAGACCTCCTTCGACCGGAAGCTGTCCGGGTCGTCGAGCACCTCGCCGTCGCGGTTGCCGAGGATGTTCGTGGAGAACCAACCCGAGAGTCCGAGGCTCCTCGACTTCAGCATGGGCGCGATGACGGTCTTCATCATCGTCTGTCCGGTCTTGAAATCCTTGCCGGCGATCGGGACGCGGTTCTCGCGTGCAAGCTCCCAGGCGGCGGGAAAATCCACCGTGAGGTTCGGGGCGCCGTTCGCGAACGGGATACGCTCCTTCAGGAACGCCCAGGCGTAGATCTGGGACGCGGAGATCGACGGGTCGTTCGCTTCGAGCGCCTTCTCGAACGCCTTCACGGATTGGTGGGCGGGCCCGGGCTCGATGTACACCTCGGTGCTCGCGCACCAGACGGCGACCGCGCGCGACGCCCCCGACGATCGGATGAACGAGCGGATCTCCTCTCGGAGCGCCTTCACCATCGCGGCCTTGCTCGGCTCGCTCTTGATGTGCGTACCGTGGAGGCGCTTCACGTACTCGGGATAGAAGACGCCCTTCATCGGTCGGATGGCGTCGAGCTCCTCGGCGATGGGCGCGAGGTGCCGCTCCTCCAGCACGCCCGCGTTGCGCGCCGACTCGAGCGCAGTGTCCGGGAAAATGTCCCACGCGCCGAACACCAGATCTTCGAGGGGCGCGAGGCTGATGAAGTCCTTGATCCTGGGGACTCGATTGTCCGTCCGCTTGCCGAGGCGGATCGTCCCGAGTTGGGTCATGGATCCCACGGGGGTCGCGAGGCCTTTTCGCGCGAGCAGGCACCCCGCGATGAACGTGGTCGCCACAGCGCCCAGTCCGGGGAGCAATAGGGCAAGCTTGCCCTGGTGGGGCGAAATGGGACGTGCGCTCTTTTGGGTCATGGGTGCCTCGGTGTCAGGGACTTTCGTGTCGTGTTGCCCGGGTGCCGGGCAGACCTTCGGAAAAAAAGCGAAGGGACCTCCTCGTGGCGGAAAAGGGCCGGTGAGATGTCCAAAGGCGCCGCCTCTCCCGCGTTCGATGCGCTCGTCGAGCGCCTATCCATTTGGCCGGTCGAGTGGATGTGGCACCAAGCACGTTTCGTGCGAGAGCGGCGCTGATGGATCGCCTGGCCGAGCTATTGGCGACATGGTTTGGCTGTGGCTATTCCCCAGTCGCGCCGGGGACGGTGGGCACGCTCGGCGCGCTCCCGCTGTATTGTGTGCTCCGCCCTCGCGGACGCGGGGCGGTGCTCGCGGGCGCGCTCGTCGCGACCGCGGTGGGCGTGTGGGCGTCGGGCCGCGTCGCGGAGCGCGAGGGCGTCGCGGATCCGCAGATCGTCGTCATCGACGAGGTCGCGGGGGTGCTGCTCGCGCTCGCCTTCGCGCCCCGATCGCGCGCGGGGGTCGTCGCGGCGGTCGCGCTCTTTCGGGCGCTGGACATCGCCAAGCCCTGGCCCATTCGGGAGCTCGAGGCGCTCCCCGGCGGCTGGGGCGTGATGATGGATGACATCGCCGCCGGCGCGCTCGCCGCGGGCGGCGTCGTGGCGCTCGAGTGGCTGGGAGCGGTGCGCGCATGACTGCTGAGTCGACGCCCTCACCCCGGATGCGCGCGTTCGTCGTTTGGGCGACGCGCAGGCGCGCGTGGATCCTCCCCGTCGTGCTCGCGCTCGCGATCCCCGCGGCCTACCGGACCGCGACGCTCTATCTCCACCTGAAGACGTCGGTCGAGGAGCTCCTCCCGCGCGACGCGCCCAGCGTCGTCGCGATCGACGAGCTCCGCGCGCGCGTCCCCGGGCTGCAGTATCTCGGGGTCGTCGTCGACGTGGGCGCCGAGGAGAACCTCGCGGCGGGGGAGCGTCTGCTCGACGATCTCGCCCTGCGCGTCGAGGCCTACCCACCCGAGCTCGTGCGTCGCGTTCGCGTCGGCGATCGGGAGGAGCGCGCGTTCCTCATGCACAACGCGGCGCTCTACATCGACGCGGCGGACATCCGAGCGATCCGAGAGCGCGTCGAGGCGCGCCGCGACTACGAATTCGCGAAGCAGGCGGACACGCTGCTCGATCCGGACGAGCCCCCTCCGCCGCTCGACTTCTCGGATATTCAGGCGAAGTACGAGAAGGAGCGCGCGAAGCTCGACCGGTTCGAGTCGGGGCGATTCTCGAGCGCGGAGCTCCAGACGACGCTGATGCTGATCGAGGTCGGCGAGTTTCAGCCCGGCAAGAACCTCGCGGGGGCGCTCATGAAGCGGGTGAAGGAGGACGTCGCCGCGCTCGATCCGGCGAGCTACGCGCCGCGCCTGCGCGTGGGCTACAGCGGAGACGTCGCCATCAGCGTGGAGGAGACGTCCGCGCTCGCGGAGGATCTCTCGATCTCCACCGGGCTCGTCCTCCTCGGCGTGATCGGCGTGATCCTCGCCTATTACCGGTGGTGGCGCGCGCTCCTCATCCTCTTGCCGCCGCTGCTCCTCTCGACGTTCTTCACGTTCGCCCTCGCCTCGCTCCCGCCGTTCAACGTCACGGCGCTGAACTCGAACACCGCGTTCCTCGGCTCGATCATCATCGGGAACGGGATCAACTTCGGCATCATCGTCCTCGCGCGGTACGTCGAGGAGCGCCGCAACGGCGAGCCGTCGCTCGAGGCGATGAAGCGCGCGGCCGTCGGCTCGCGGGCGGGGACGCTGGCGGCGGCGCTCGCGGCGGGCGCGTCGTACGCGTCCCTCGGCATCACCGAGTTCCGCGGCTTCCGCCAGTTCGGGTGCATCGGGGGCATCGGCATGGTGATGTCGTGGCTCCTCGCCTACCTGCTCATGCCCGGCCTCGCGTCGTGGGTGGATCGCAGGCCCGAGCACGCGCCCCGCCCGGAGCGGAGGTCGGGCGCGATCATGGCGCCCGTCGTGCGGCTCGTGGAGCGCTTCCCACGCGCCGTCGCGATCGTCGCTGTGGCGGCCACCGCGCTCGCGATCGCGGAGGTGCGCACGTTCGACGATCGGGCGATCGAGTACGACCTCTCCAAGCTGCGCCGCGCCGACACGTGGGTGAGCGGAGAGGGCTACTGGGGCCGCAAAATGGACGCGCTCCTCGGCACGTACCTCACGCCGATGGCGATCCTCGCTGACGATCCGGCGCAGGCGAGCGCCATCGCCGAACGGCTGCGGGAGGCCGCGAAGGAGCCCCCGCTCGCGGATCTCGTCGCGTCGATCCGCACGGTGGAGGACGTCGTCCCGAAGGACCAGGAGGCGAAGATCGCGGAGACGGAGAAGCTCAAGGCGCTCTTCACCCCGCGCCTCAAGAAGCTCATCCCGGAGGACAAGCGCGAGCTCGTGGGGCGCTTCCTCGACGCGGACACGCCGACGCCCGTCGGCGTGGACGACCTCCCCGCGATCTTCACGGCGGGCCTCCGGGAGCGCGACGGGACGAGCGGGCGCACCGTGCTCGTGTACCCAAAACCGTCGAAGCAGCTCTGGGTCGGGCAAGCGATCGTCTCGATCGTCGCATCGCTGCGGCAGGTGGCCGCAGAGGCTCTTCCGAACCAGAGACCCGCGCGCGTCGCGGGTTCGCTCGAGCTGACGGCGGACATCTTCGAGACCCTGCGGCGCGACGGCCCGCGCGCGACGCTGCTCGCGCTCGGGGGCGTCGCCCTGGTCGTGCTCCTCCTGTTCCGCCTGAGCTCCACGACGTTCTGGGTGATGGCGGCGCTCGTCGTGGGGGTGCTCTTGCTCGCCGGGATCCAGATGCTCGCGGGCATCAAGCTGAACTTCGCGAACTTCATCGCGTACCCGATCACGTTCGGGATCGGCGTCGACTACTCGGTCAACGTGATGAGCCGCTACAAAGAGGGGGGCGCGCGCGACATCGGCGCCGCGATCCGCTCCACGGGCGGAGCCGTCGCGCTCTGCTCGTGGACCACGGTCATCGGCTACAGCTCGCTCCTGCTCGCGCAGAACCGCGCGCTGTTCCTGTTCGGGTTGCTCGCGGTGCTCGGGGAGATCACGTGCCTCGCGACGGCGATCGTGACGATGCCGTCCGTTCTCCTCAGCCTGAAGGGGCGCGGCCGGCCGCGCGGGGGCTGATCGCGCGCGGCATCCATCGGTGCGGCGGCGCGCTAAGCTGTCCCCCGAAGTGCCGGAGCCCACGACCGTCCCGCGGATCAAGCGCCCCCGCTCTCGGCGAGCGCCCGAGCCGCGCGTGGAGTTGCCGAGCGCGCCCCCGCCGGCGAAGCTCGGGAAGTACGAGCTGCTCTTCGAGATCGGGCGCGGCGGGATGGGATCTGTGCACGCCGCGCGCACCCGCGACGGCGGCGTGGAGCGCATGATCGCGCTGAAGTGCCTGCCGAAGGAGCGCGCCACGCGGGAGGCGCTCGCCGCGCTCGCAGCGGAGGCGAAGATCACCGCGACCATCGATCACCCGAACGTCGTCGACACGTTCGAGTTCGGCGTGGACGGGGGGTCCGCGTACCTCGCGATGCGCCTGATCGAAGGGGTACCGCTGTCCCGCGCGATCGAGCGGGCGAAGGAGCGAGGGGAGCCGATCGAGCCACGGATCGCGGCGTGGATCGTGGGCCAGGCCGCGCGCGGACTCCACGCCGCGCACGAGCTCACGACGAAGGGCGGCGAGCGGTTCGCGATCGTGCATCGGGACGTGTCTCCGGCGAACCTCCTCGTGTCGCGCGAGGGGCGGGTGGTCGTCGTGGACTTCGGGATCGCGAAGCTCCTCGCGAACGACATCCACACGGCGAGCGGCGTCATCAAGGGGAAGTTCGCGTACATGTCCCCCGAGCAGACGCGCGGGAGCGACGTGGATCCGCGCTCCGATCAGTTCTCGCTCGGCGTGGTGCTCTACGAGCTCCTGACGGGCGTGTCGCCATTCCTCGCGGGCAACCCAGCGGAGTCGATCTACCGCATCAACCACGTCGATCCGGCCGACGTTCGCGCGCTCGTGCCGGGCGTGCCCGAGTCCGTCGCCGCGGTCACGCGGCGCTGCCTTTCGCGCTCGCCCGACGATCGGTACCCGAGCGCGGGCGCGCTCGCGGATGCCCTGCGTTCGGCGTCGAGAGAGAGCGGCGACGCGATCGACGAGGCAGATGTCGCTTCTTGGATCGAGCGGATCGCGGGCGACGATCTCCGGAGCCTGCGGGAGCGGATCGCCGAGGCGGCGCGGCGGCCCGCGACGCCGCTCGAGCCCGCTGGGGATCCGCCCGCGGCGACCGCGGCGATCGGCGAGCGACCGAAGGGACGACGCGGAGTTTTCGCGGCCGCCGCCATCCTCGTCGGAGCGGCCGCCGTGATGGGGGTCGGCCTCGCTGCGCGGGGTCGGGCGGAGCCCGACCGGCCCATCGGCGCGACCGCGCCGGCCACTGCCGAGCGCGAGGAGCCCACTCCTCCGGCGCTCCCGTCGAGCGCGAGCCCGAGCGCGAGCGAGATCCCGTCCGGCCTCGCGCCGAGCGCGCCCGCCAGCTCGAGCGCAGCGAGCTCGTCGTCGAGTCCTGCCTCCAGTGGTCCGCCTACGGTCGAGCCGCCGAGGCCCCGACCTCCGCCCTCCCCATCCAGTCCCGCGTCGGCCGCGCCCGCGAAGTCGTCGCACAAGGGAGAGCCCTTTCGGACGCTGGGCGGCTGAGCCCGCACCGAGAGGCGATGATTCGAGCGCGGTCGCTCAGGGCACCCAGAACGGGATGATGCAGTCGAGCTCGTAGAACGTGAGCGCGGTCCCCTGTCCGGACGGTGTCGTGTTGACGAGCAGCAGCGTCGTCGGCTTGCCGGCGTCGTCTATCCAGGCGTAGGGCTCCTTGTTGCCGATGAAGTCCGCCCCGTAGAACACCTGCTCGGTGAAGTCGTCGAGGGGCGTCGTCATGAAGTAGACGGTGCGGCTCATGAGCGTCTCGGGCTTGTCGTAGTCGCCCGTCGCGAGGACGAGGCCCACGTTCGAGACGCCGCGCGCACGGACGTAGAGGCCGACTTTCCCTGCGCCGGGGAGGCGCCTCGAGAGATCGATCGCGGGATACGCGTACATGGGCGCCGAGTCGGAGAGCACGCCGATCACGGGGCCTTGGCCGTCACAGACGGAGGCGCAGCGCGCGCAGCCGCACATGCATTGTTGGGCGTCCGACTGTCCGAGGCCGAACTCCTCGGGCGCGACGCGGATGCAATGCGCGTCGGCGCCGGCGGCCTCGATGACCTCGCGCGGGCAGTCCCCCTCCGGGTAGCAATCCGACGCCGAGGTCGGGCACTCGTCGTCGGCGCACGCGCACGACGGGCGCGGCCCCGCGAGGCATCGCTCGAGCGCCGCGGTGTCGGGGTGGTCCGACAAGCAGTTGAGCTGCTGCGTGCTGAAGAGCGGCATGCAATCGCCCGCCTCGTGGATCGCGGGGGGCGGACACGTGCGCGCGGGCGGGAGATCGTCGAGGCACGCGGAGGCCTCGAAGAGGGCGGCGGCGAGGCCGATCAGCGAGGCGGCGATCGCGCGGCGCCGGAGCGGATGGGATCGAGGGTCGCGCGTCACGGCTCGAGGGTGAGGGAGACGAGCTCGCCCGTGAGCGCGCCCCTCGTGCCGACGAGCGGCACGAGCGCCACGCCGACGCGCGGCGCGCCCGACGGCGCGAGCGCGATCCGCGCGGCGCCCACGATGGCGACCGTGAGCGTCGCCGCGCCGAGGACCGCGGGCACGGCGTACGACGCGTAGTACCGAGTCCGGGCGGACACGTACTCCTCGACGGCGTCCGCGTAAGCGGTGTGGCCCGGACCGAGCGCGCCAGCCGCGTTGCCGCGGCTCCCGGCGTCGACGCCGAGGCCGATCGGCAGCGCGAACGACGCGATCGTGAGCCCCGCGCCGGCCGCCACCCAGGCCGTGGGGAAGGCGGGCTTGGGCTCCACCACCGGCGGGGGTTGGGTCGGCAGCGGCGTGGGCGGCGAGCGACCCGGCGGCGCCGAGATCGGTCTTCGTGGACGACGACCTCGATGCTCGCGCCGCGCTCGACCGTGGCCTCGTACCGGTGCTGCTCCGCTCCCGATCGCGACGACGGCGTGAGGGCCCGGCCCGAGGAACACCTCCACGGGGAGCGTTCGAAGCCGTCGTCGATCGAGACGACGACACCTCGATGCGCGCATCACCGACGACGCGCAGCGTACCGAGCGTCGCCTTGAGGCGCGCGGAGCGATCGACGGCGTCCTGCCGCCGCTCCTCCACTGATCCGGGACCGACCCGGGCAGCTGACCGACCCGCCGGACGAACCGATCGTACGCGTCGACCGCGGCGGCAGCGTTCCCCGCCGCCTCAGGCGAGGCCGAGGTTGTAGAGCGCGCCACGCGCGATCGGGCTCGCGCTCGACGAGCGGCGCCCAGAGCCGGATCGCGCCGCGGGGATCGCCGCTGTCGAACCTCGCGAGCCCATCCTCGAACACCTTGGCGAGCTCGTCGTCGGTCAGCGGCTCGGCGCGCGCGGTTCCCGCGAGCGTGGCGAGCCACGCGGCGAGCGCGATCGAGCGCCAGCGCGTCACGGCTCGCCCCCGTCCGCGCCCGCTTCCTTGATCATGCGGTAGAGGCTCGCCTGGGATCCTGAGCGCGTCCGCGGCGCGCGGCACGCCGCCGCCGTGGCGCTCGATCACGCGCGGCAGGACGACGCGGGTGGAAAGCCTCGCCGACGACCCGGTTCTTCGTCTCGTGGTAGCGGAGCTGCGCCCGCTCGAGGCGAGCTCCTCTCGAAGATCGTCTCGATCGGCTCGAAGAGCGCTCCGATGGGGCGCTGCGCGCGACGGCCCGGACGCGAAGAGCAATCCGGCGTCGACGCGCTCGAGCGTGGCGAACCGCTCGATGACGTTCCGAAGCTCGCGCGCGTTCCTTGGCCAATCGTAGGCGCATGAGGAGGCGCGCCAGATCGGGCGGGATCAGGTCGTCCGCGCGCTCGGTGACGGCGCGGAGGAACCGCTCGGCGAGGGGCAGCACGTCCTCGGGGCGCTCCGAGAGGCGGGGAGCGAGGAAGCGCGGACGACGGCGAGCCGGTAGAAGAGATCCTCCCGAACTCGCGCTTCCGAACGGCCTCTTGCGCAGCCGACAGTTCGTCGCGGCGACGACGCGGCCGTCCACCTTGATCGTCGCCTGGCCGCCGACCTGACGAAACGAGCGGTTCTCGAGGCGCGCGGAGCAGCTTGGCTGCGCGTGTCGAGTGAGCTCGCCGATCTCGTCGAGGAAGACCGTTCCTCCGTTCGCTCAGGAACGCGCCCGGTCGCGCGGATCGTCGCGCCCGTGAACGCGCCCTTCTCGTGGCCGAAGAGCTCACTCTCGATGAGCGCCTCGGGGATCGCGCCGCAGTCGACGACGACGAACGGTCCCTCGCGGCGCCTCGACTCCTGGTGGATGGACTGCGCGAGCACGTCTTCTCCGTCCCGCTGTCGCCCTCGAGGAGCACCGTGACGTCCCCCTTCGCGGCGCGCTCGAGCAGCTCGAACACGTGGCGGAGCGCGGGTCCGTGGGCGATGGCGTCGCCGAACTTCGTCCGCGGGGAGATCGCGACGTCGAGCGCCTCGCTCTTCAGGCCGATCGCGATCGCGGTGTCGCCGAGGACGAGGGTCGTGTCGTCCTCGAGCAGGGCCTCCTTGATTCGCGCGGCGCCGAGGAGCGTCCCGTTGCGGCTCCCGAGGTCGAGGGCCCGCACGCCCTCGGGCTCGGCGCGGAGCTCGAGGTGGCGACGTGACACGAGGGGATCGGCGAGGCGCACGTCGCACCCGTCGCCGGAGCCGACGACGAGCGCCGCGCTCCCGAGCTCCGCGGAGAGGCCGGCGTCGGGTCCCGACACCACGGTGACCGTCGCCCCGGTGAGCCGCACCCGATGCAGATCCGAGAGCGCTGCCTCTCGTGTCACGCCCGGGTCTTCGGCCATTGGTAGATCTTACTTTCCCGCCGGGTTCGCCGGCGTTTCCGGAAGACCCCCGTTCAAACCGTGCATGCGAATTTTCCGCACACGGCTTACCGATGGTCTCTCGTGTCGTCGCATTACGCAGCCTCCGGGTATTTATTCAGCCGCGATGAAGTCCGTGGGCCTCGAAGAAGTCGCGCGTCCACCCCAGTACTTCGCCAGGCCGGATAGTTCCGTCCTTTGCGCATCACGAGGAGTGTCCGCAAACGATCGACCACGAAGCGGTCGACCGAGACGAACTTGTTCGAGGCGTTGCCGGTCGCGAAGTAGCTTCCCCAACCGCGCAACACCGGGTTCAGCTCGTCGATGATGATCGCAAACCTTGATGCCGCCGGCTGTTGCGGGCGATCTCCAGCGTTGCCGCACCTGCTTCATGCTCGCCTGCGACGGGTACCGTTGCAGAAAGAACACCTCGCTTGCGTGAGCGTTCCCAGATCGGACCCGACATGCGCTTGCGCAGGACAGCCGAGGAAGTCGAAGCCTTGCAGACCTCTGCTCAGATCGACTCGCCTCGTCTTTCTCCGGGTGTAGCCCCAAGCCGAGCCGAGTGAGGATCGCGCGACCTCTCCTCGGCCTTCTCGACCGATCTGTCGCCGGGGTACATCATGACGAAGTCATCGGCGTAGCGCACCAGCGTACCGAGTCGAAGCGCTGCTTCGTCCACGTCCAGGTACCGAGCACGTGCAAGAAGATGTTCGACAGCAGCGGCGAGATCACGCCGCCCTGCGCGCCTGAGACCATCTTCGTGGCCATCCTCCATGACGCCAGCTTCGAGCCACTGCCGCAGCAACTTGAGCACTCGCCGATCCGAGACGGGCTGCTCGACCAGCTTCATCAGCTTGTCGTGATCGATGCTGCCGAAGTAGTCGCGGATGTCCGCGTCGAGCACGTGGTTGCCTCCGCGAGCACCGAGCTTGCGGAGCGTCTCCAGCGCGTTCGTTGCGCTGCGACGAGGTCGGTGCGCCGTACGAGCACGGAAGAAAATCCGCCTCGAAGATCGGCTCCAACACGATCTTGTCGCAGCCTGCACCACCTCGATCTCGGACCGGCCGGAATCCCCAGCGGCCGCTTCTTCCCATCGGCCTCGGGATGTACCGACGCAGGACCGCTGGCGGTCGGTACGTCGCTTTCCGCAATCTCCGCTCGATCCCCTTGATGAAGGTGTCGACCCCGAGCTGCTCGACGTCGATCGGCGTCACCTTGTCGACGCCCGCTGCACCGCGATTCCTCCGCACTCGTCTCCACGCCTCCTGGAGGACGTCACGCCTCCAGACTCGGTCCATCAGCGCGTGGAAACGCCTACCTTACGACCGCTTGGCGGCGCCACACAGCACGCGTTGGAGTCGTCGCACTTTGTCGATCGACTCGCGCCGATCGATCGGGTCCGGTCTCGCCGGCCATGCCCTCGCGCTTACCTCCGTCTCGCACGACCATCCCAGGGACCCTTCCTCTCGACGCGCCTTCACGTCGATCGCCGGTACTACGATCCCCGACCTTGCCCGCAAGTGGTCGGCTTGGCGCCTGGCCTGTTCCTTCCACCTCGCCCTGACGTGGGCTGCCGAGACGGGCCTTCTCGTGTTCCGTGCTTCTCCTTCAACGCGTGCTGCGCCCCATACCCTGCGGAATCTTCGACCCGATCCGAACCGAGGGTCGCCGATGCTGCCCCGCGACATGAGCGGCTCGGCTTCCCGACTGTAAATGTTTCTGAGGCTGCAGGCTTCACTTCATGCTGCGGCCCGCGTTGTTGCTCCCTCCGTAGAGGCTCTTCGACGTCCGGCTTGGGAACCGCGGATCTCTCCGCGTACCCCGGACCTGCTACCCGGCGCTTCGGCGCTTACCGGGACGGGATTCTCACCCGCTGGAGAAGCGCAGCAAGCCTCCGAGCGCCAGCGCGGCGAGCCGCTCCGTTGCTCCTTGGCGTCACGACGCACCACGAGGGCATCTTACCAGGGCGCCGGTCCGCGCGTGACACGCGGCAAACCGGCCTATCCTGCGGGCGTGTCCGGGCACGAGGAGGGAGCGCGGGTCGAGGATGCGCACGCCGCGCTCGTCCGAGCCGGGGTGGTCGAGCACGTCGCCCTGGGTGGGGAGGACGAGCGGGCCTGGCTCGATTGCGATCTCGCGTCGCTCGCCGAGCATCGGCTCGAGGATCGCCGCGGTCCGATCGGGATCGACGCACCCACCCGGGAGACGTGGCAAACGCGCGCGACGACGGAGCCGCCCTACCCCCTCGCGCGCCGGGAGGCCTACGAGCGCTGCTATTGGCTCCTCGAGGGCGGCGCCCGCGCCGGGACGATCGCGCTCGCCACGGCGGCCGACCCGACCGTCCGACTCTCGAGCCTCTACGTGTTCCCGTCGTTCCGGCGGCGCGGGGTGGGGCGCCGCGCCATGCACCGCGTGATCGAGGCGCTCGCGGCGCGCGCGCTCGGGCTCCGGCTCGACACGAGCTGGTCGTGGCAGCGCACGGTCCGCTTCTACTTCACGCTCGGCGGGTGGGTGCGCTTCTGGAGGCGCGACCTCGAGTTCGTGTGGGACGGCGCCGCCCCGCCCCTCCTCGACGTAGGCCACGAGCGCGCGACGATCTCCGCGCGTGGCGCGCAGGGTGCCGCGTGGATCGCGACCGCGCGGAGGCGCGGCGCCCTCCTCGAGCTCGACGTCAACCCGGTGGTCGACGCGCCCTTTCGGGAGCGGGCGCTCGGCACGCTCGCGCTCGCCATCGCGCTCGAGGGCTTTCCGCTCGTGCGCTCACGGAGCGCGTGGGAAGAGAGCTGCTACGAGGATCTCGGGGCACCGGAGGCGCTCGCCTACCGGATCGTGATCTGGGAGGCGTGGGAGAAGCGGCACGGCTACGTCGTGCGCACGCCGCGCATCCCTCGGCTCCGCTACCCGGCGTGGGACGAGCTCGAGTCGGGCTGGAGCGCGGGCGTCCCCGCGTGGGATCTCGCGCTCGGACCTCACTGAGGAGCGCCGCGCGCGGGCGCCGCGATCACGACGCGTTGCCAAGGGAGCGACTCGTCGACGCGCTCGATCGTGAACCCGCCCGCGGCGAGCTCCTTCTCGATCTGCGGGAGCGTCATCTTGTGCTCCGTCTTGATCGGCACCGAGGGATCCTCCCCGCGGAACTCGACGAGCGCGAGGCGCCCGCCAGGGCGGAGCGCGCGCGCGATCTGCTGGAGCGTCGCGAGGGGCTCGGGGAGCTCGTGGTAGACGTCGACCATCAGGACGAGATCGATCGCGGCGGGAGGGAGGCGCGCGTCGCTCGGCGTCGCCAGGATCGTCTCCACGTTGCGGAGCCCTTTCTCCCGGATGCGGCGCTCGATGAGCGCGATCATCTCCGGCTGGATGTCGGTGTCGAGCACCCGACCGCGCGCGCCGACGCGCCGCGCGAGCCGCTCGGTGTAGTAGCCGGATCCCGCCCCGACGTCGGCCACGGTGTCTCCCTCGCGGATCTGGAGCACGTCGAGCATGTGCTCGGGCTGCTCCTCGCGGTCGCGCTCGGGCCGCTCGAGCCAGTCCGCGCCGAGGTAGCTCATGGGAGGCGCGAGCTCGCGCCCGAGGTACACGCTCGACGTGGGCGCCGCGTCCGCCGTGGCGTGGCTCGCCTCGGCGACGCGCTCGCCGCTCGGAGGCGTGGAGCGACACGCCCCCGCGAGGAGGAGCGCGCAGACGGACGCGCCGAGGCGCGCGCGCGAACGAACGCCGCCGAGCGCACGGCGCCCAAGCTCGGTCAAAGCGCCTTCTTCGTGAGCACGAGCTTCGCACCGAGCAAAGCGGGTCGCTTCGCGCTGACGACGTCGGGCACGCAGTCGTGATCTCGATCCCCCTTGTCCGCGGCGATCCCGAGCCCGCCCGTGCGGGATCGCTCGCCCATGAGGAGCCTTCCCCCGAGGCATTCGCCCGTGTCGATCTGGTCGTCTCCGTCGAGGTCGTTCCACCCGTTGACGACGACCTTGAGGACCCGGAGCAGGCGCTCGTCGAGCTCGGCGGCGAGCGCCTCCTCTCCGGGCGCAGCCGCGAAGACGGCGCGGTACACGCGGAGCGCGCCGAGGAGCTCCGCGACGGTCTTCGGGTCGTACGACATCTTGTCGTCCTCACCGAGCTTGGTGCGGTAGAGGCGCACGTCGGCGTTCCAGAACTTGGACTCGAGCGCGGCGTACACCGCCTGGGCGGACAGTCGGTACTTGTCTTCGCCCGTCAGGAGGTACGCCTCGAGGAGACCCCGGAGGCCGCTCGCCTGAGAGAGCACGGACGTCGTCGAGAGGTCGGGGAGGTTGTTCGCGACGTCGTAGGCGTTCAGCACGACCCCGCTCGCGCCGACCAGGCGCTCCCGGATCGCGTCCGCCTGGAGGCGCGCGAGATCGACGATGCGCGCGCCGATCGTCCCGGCGTACGGCGCCCCCGCGACGCTGGTGCCGTCGAGCGCGGACGCCGCGCCGAGCGCGTCCGGGGCGTAGCTCGGCGCGCGCGAGAGCGACCCGTCGAGGGCGCGCCGCGCGGTGCGCAGCGCGACGATGGAGTCCGATGCGGTGACTGCGGAGAGCGTGGCCCCGGGCTTCGCGGCGCCGTTCGCGATCGTCGCCTCGTCGACGAGCGCCATGCTCGCGCTGTCGAGGTGAGCCCGGTCGAGGTCGACGAGCGCGATCTTCAGGATGGCGAGTGATCGATCGTGGAGGGACGCCTCGCCGCTGGGGGCGCCGTCGTCCGGGGCGAACGGCGCGCCGTCGAAGAGCGCCGGGAGCGGGGCCTTCCCCCCGAGCGCGCCCGACGCGTCGGTGAGCGCGTACACGGTCGCGTACGCGCCGATCAGGGCCGAGAGATCCGCGAGGCGGCTCCGCGCGTCGCCCACGGCGAGCGCCGAGACATCGGGGACGAGCTCGTGCGCCTCCTCGGTCATCGTCGCGGTCGCGGTCGCCGGGACGGCGACGGAGGCGGGGAACCATCGGAGCGGAGACGTGTAGTCGTACGCGAGCGCCCCCGCGATCGGGATCCCGTCGAGCGTGGACGCGTCCGTCGTGGAGAGGGACGCGAGGAGCAGCGCGGCCTTCTCGTCGAGCGCGTGGAGCGCCGCGAGCGCCTGGAACCCGTCGAGCGCGGACACGCCGAAATAGGTGCCCGGCGCGCCGGCGACGAGCGTCTGCCCCGTCGGGTCGGCGGGGTCTTGGTACTGCCCCACGACCGTGTTCGAGGCCACGCCCACCTGCGGGAGATCCGGCCCCGGGACGGTCACGATCGAGTGCTCCGCGACGTCGTGGAGACCGATCCCCGAGGCCACGAAGAGCGCTTGGTTCCACGCGCTCCACCCGAGCGCCTCGGGGGCCAGGAAGGTCTCGGCCTGCGCGTGATCCACGAGGGAGAGGGTCGTAGCGTCGCACTCGTAGTCCGCGACCGCGGGCGTGGTGTGCGCCGGATCGCGGTCGATGGAGCACGCGTGATCGGCGCCGCCGATGGGCGCGAGCGCGGTCGCGAAGCGGGTGTACTCGGCGAACGTCGGGTAGATCCCCGGGAACCCGTACGGGTTCACGAGATCCGCGGGCGCCGGGACGACCACGAGATCCGGCGGTGAGGCCATCCCTGTCGCGTGCGCAGCGATCGCGTACGAAGCGAGGCGATCGCGGAGCAGCGTCACACTCGGGTCTCCCACGACGTGCGTCGGGTTGAGGAGCGGCGCGAACTGGGTGGAGAGGCCCGCGCCCGTCTCCAGCGTGAGCGCCCGCGTCGTCGCGTCTGCCGCCTGCCGCGCCTCGATCACGAGCGCGAAGCCGAGCGGATCCAAGGTCCCCCGCGCGGGGTCGCTCGAAATGTCGGTCGTCGCCGAAAACCCGTCGAACCGTCGGGGATCCCGGCCGAGGAGGGGCGCGAGATCGGCCGCGAAGCGGAGCTCCAGCGACGCGTGCGCCGCGGGGCTCGTGACGAACTGTGTGTCCTCGAGCTTCGCGGTGAGCGCCGCGGGCGTGACGCCGCCGCTGCTCGAGGAGACGGCGTCCGTCGAAGTGCTCGCCGCGATCGTCGTCGCGGATGCGCTGGTGGATCCTCCCGCGGACGTGGTCGTGGTGGCGTCGTCGCACGCAGCGCTCTCCACGGCGAACGCGACGAAGAGCGGGACCAGGGCGGCGAGCGGGCGGCGAAGCGTGCGCATCGCTCCGACACTACTCCACGAAGCGGCGCCCCGCGATGCGCGCCTCGCGCGCAAGATCGTCTCGCACAGCTCTTCCGTGCGACCTCAACCGGGGTACCCGCCGCCCTCCGGGCAGTGCGCGACCACGCACACCGGCGTCCCGTCCGAGAGCTCGGAGCAGTAACCGTCGTTCCCGTCGATGCCGCACGGCAGCGCGCACTCGTGCGTCTTCGCGATCGGGAGCTCGGCTGCGGACTCCGGGATGGCGTAGATGCACTGATCCTGCAGCGGCGAGGGCTCGTTCTCGATGTGGTAGACGCCCTTGAAGTCGGCTTGCCCGCACGTGGAGAGCGCGAACCCGCCGAGCGTGGGGGCGCACCCGGCAGCCTCGCAGGCGGCCGGATCGGGAAAGTCGTCCACGTCGAGGCCGAGCGGCGCGGGCGCGACGACGCCGAACGTGAGCCGGCAGGGCGCGCAGCTGGTCTGCGTCAGGATCAGCGACGCGCCGACGAGCGCGACGAGCGGCGCGGCGAGCAGGGCATGGAGGGTTCGCATCGGACCTAGGAGAGGGTACCAGCCCTCACTTCCGGCCGACGACGACGTATTGATCGGGGAGCGACTCGTCGACGAGCTTCGCCGTGAAGCCACCGCGGGTGAGCTCGCCGATCGCCGTCTCGGGATCCACCCGATGTTCGGGCGGAGGCCCTTTGTCGGACGTCTTCGTGAAATCGACGATCGTCACGGTCCCGCCGGGGCGAAGCACCTCGGCGAGGTGCTTCGCGTAGGCATCGCGCTCGGAGATGTGGTGCCACGTGTCGACGATGAGGACGCGATCGACGGACGCAGGCTCGAGACCGGTCGAGTCGAACGGGCAAAGACGCGCCTCGACGTTCGACGTGCCCTCGCGCGTGAACCGGTCCTTCATGAACGTGACCATGTCCTGCTCGACATCCAGCGCGAACACCTTCCCACTCGCGCCGACGGCGCGCGCGAGGCGCGCCTCGAAGTAGCCCGTGCCCGCGCCGATGTCCGCCGCGACCATGCCGGGGGCGAGCTCCATCCACCCCACGACGTCGTCGGGCCTTTGCCAAGCGTCGCGCGCGGGATCGTCGAACTCGCGGGACCACGCCGCAGCGTCCTTGAACCCGTGGTGGGCGGAGCCGTGATGATGAAGCGCGGGCTCTTGAGGTTGAGTCGTGGCGCAGCCGAGCAGGCCGAGCCCGAGGATGGGGAGCTTCTTCACGTGCGTGCTCATCGAACGGAACCCGACAACACGCAAGCTCGACGCCACCTTCCCAGAAAGCACGGCAGCGCTGCCGTGCTCGATCCTGCCTCTCGTGCCGCGCGCGCGGCCCGGACGGAGGCACTCCCTCCCCGCACCCCTTGAAGAAGTCGGTTTTTTGTGAGCGGCGAACGCGCCCGCTGATCTAGCTTCTCCATCGGTGGACGATCTCCCCAAAGTTCAGGCCGTCGTCGACGAGCTCCTCGCGCACTCCTTCACCTGGTCGAGGTTCCGCGGCGCGCTCTACGCGACCGCGACGCTGAAGGCGACCGTCGCGCTCGTCCACGGCAAGCCCGCGGAGGTCGTGAGGCCCGAGGCGTTTCGGTGGATCGACAAGACGCGGGTGACGGGATCGATCGAGCGGCCGGACGAGGGCGCCCCCTTCCTCGGCGCGGCCGAGGTCCTCGTCTACGGCTTCATGTACGCGTTCGGCGCGAGCCGCGCGCAGCCCGCGCTGGCGCGCGTGATGGTGGGCGTCGATCGACCCCTCGTCGACAAGTCGATCGCCTCGGACAGGAACGGGAAGATCCCGCTGCTCTGGGAGGAAGCTCTCGTCACGAGCGACAACCCCGTCGGGACGGAGGAGCCGCGCCTCATCCACCCGCGCGACGCGACGCGCGCGGTCGGCCTCGGCCCGATGCACCCCACGTGGCAGCCCCGGGTGCAGTTCCTGTCGGCGCCGATCGTGCGCCACAGCGACGTCCTCGAGCTCTGCGATCCGCTCGACCCGCGGTACTTCAACGCCGCCCCGGCGGATCAGCAGTGTCCCTTTTTTCAGGGCACCGAGGGCATCCAGCTGACGAGCCTCGTCGCGAACGTCGTGGACTTTCGGACGTGGCTGCCCGCGCTCTCCGTCAGGGCGCGAGCGGGCGTCGACGGCGTTCCGACGCAGCTCGCGTTCGCGCTCGACACGCTCGCGATCGACGCGGACGCGCTGCGTGCGAACCTCCTCTGGCGCACGGCCATCCCCCTGCCCCGCGGCGCCCGCAACATCGCGTTCCAGGCGGAGCTCGTGGGCGGCTTCGACCGCGCGCGCGTGCTCGCGCCACCCGAGCCGGAGAAGCCCGTGGCCCCGACGGTCGCGCCGGTGGTCGTCGTCCAACCGCTGCCGCCCGCGCCCACGCGCCCGAAGGTGCGGCCACCGCTCATCTCGGTGGCCGATGCTCGGGGCGCGGTGATGGATCGCCTCGGGCGCGGGCTTCCCATGGAGGGTCTCGACCTGTCCAACGGGGACCTGAGCGGGCTC
The DNA here is from genome assembly GCA_046351395.1 of Polyangiaceae bacterium. GTDB lineage: Bacteria > Myxococcota_A > Polyangia > Polyangiales > Polyangiaceae > CAYYKK01. The sequence goes on along the minus strand of JAXLYP010000037.1, from coordinate 35,025 downwards.
GACCTCACCGGCAAGTCCCTCGCGTACTCCAAGCTCGAAGGGGCGAACCTGTCGCGCGCACGCCTCGACCGGGCCGATCTCGAGGGCGCGGATCTCTCGAGGGTCAAGGCCCAGAAGGTCTCGTTCGTGGGAGCGAACCTCGCGAACGCGAAGCTCGTCCAAGCCGAGCTCGAGGGGGCCACGTTCGACGAGGCCGACCTCTCCGACGCCGACCTCACCCGCGCCCTCCTCATGGACGCGAAGCTCCGCCGCGCGCGCGCGAATCGCGCGAAGTTCGAACGCGCGACGCTCGTGAACGCGGACCTCGTCGACGCGTCGCTCGATTTCGCGGTGCTCGAGAAGAGCTCGATCGACGAGGCCAACTTCGGCGGCGCGACCCTCGCGGACGCGAACCTCGCGCAGTCCGTCGGCGCGGGCGTCCGCTTCACCAAGGCCCGGCTCGCGCGCGCGAACTTGCGGCAGGTGCGCTGGTCCGGCGCCGTGCTCACGGGCGCGGATCTCGCGGGCGCGAACCTCGAGAAGGCGGATCTCTCGAGCGCGAGGCTCGACGACGCGACCCTCGACGGCGCCACGGGTCCTGGCGCGAAGCTCGCGCGCGCGGATCTCTCGCGCGCCACGATGCGAGGCGCGATCCTCCAGGGCGCGGACCTCACCGGCGCGCGGCTCGTCGGCGTCGACCGGTCGAGCGCGAACCTCGAGGGAGCGATCCTCAAGGCCATCCACGAGTGAGCGCCGGGCGCCGGGCGGGATCCGCGTGGAGGTCCTCCTCCGCGTCTGCTTCCGATTCGGGCTCGGACGCGACGTCGGCGGAGTCCTGCGCGTCGGCCTGCCTGCGCGACGCTCGCGTGTTCGTCTCGGGAGCGATCGCGACGCGCGCGCGCGGTCGATCGCACGCGAGCGCGACGTCTCGCACGAGGCCCGCGAGGGTGCGCGCGCGAGCGGCCACAGCGCGCTGGAAGCCCAATCGGACGACCACGTAGACGAGGGCGATCCAGGAGATCGCGAGGAGGGGCGCGAGCGCGCCGAGGTGCAGAGCCATGACGAGCGGGACGATCCCGCCCATCCCCCCGCCCCCGACACCACCGACGATCCCGCCGAAGAGGCCGCCCGCGAGCCCGCCGAGCCGCTCGGTCACACGCACGACCGTCCTGCCGTCCTTCGCGCGCGCGCTGATCTCCACGAACCGCGCGGACTGGGCGTTGCCGATCACGCAGTGGAGCCCCTTCCCGATCGCGGAAGGCTGCACCATCCCGCCGATCCGCCGGCGCGCGATCTCGACGATCTCCTCGTGGTCGGTCGAGTCGAGCTCTCGATCGAGGGTGAGCTCGTGCTCGATCGAGAGCGGGGCGCCGACCAGCCTCTCCCCGAACGAGCGCGGGGCGGGGCCCGTCCCCTCGAGCTCGAGGATGCGCGCGCGCGCCGCGCGGAGCTCCGACTCGAGCTCCTCCACGCGCAGCCTCAAGCCGCTCACCTCGTCTCGGTACGGATCGCTCACGGCTACTTCTTTTCGAGGATCGCGGCGCGCGTGTCGAGCGCGAGCTCGCACGCGTTGATCCCGGTCGCGTACTCGATGCGCGCGCCCTCCGAGATCCACGAGGGATCGATGAACCTCCGGAGCCGGAGGAGGACCTCGCCGCTCGCGAGATCGGCGAGCTCGACCCGGACGTGGTGCGGGGATGCGCCGTCGAGCTCCGTGGGGCCGTCCCCCTCCTTGGGCTCGTCGATGAGGACGAGGAGGAGCTCGGCGCGCATCGCGCGCTTCGCCACGTCGAGCTGCGCCTTCTTCACGATGGAGCGGAGCGAACCGATCGCCTTCTGGCTGTCGGCCTTCTTCACCCTCTCGTCCCAACCGGGCGCGAGGATCGGCACGGCGAGCAGCGCGCTCTCGAGCCGCTCGACGTTCGCGGCGGGTGACTCGGCGGTCGAGAACGCCGCGCGCGCCCGCGACAAGAGCGCCTTCTCGGTGCGCTTCTCGGGCGGCGACACGAGGCAGAGCACGAACGCGTCCCGGAACGACTCCTCGGCGGCGCGCTCGATCCCTTCGCTCGTCGCGAGGCTCTCGCGCGCGCCGCGCAGATAGAGGATCGGGCGCGCGAGCGTCGCCGCGAGCTTCGCGGGTTCTCGGAGCGTCGGCGCGACGAAGTCGCCCTCGTACTCCCCCGCGTGCGCGATGATCCACGCGGTCGCGCGCGGGATCGCGGCCCGATCGGCGTCCGTCACGTCCGCCATGGCCTCGCGGAGCTCGGCGGTGAAGACGGCTCGCTCCTGATCCACGTCGTCGCTGCACTTCGGCCGGTGGAACACGAACAGGATCGCAGCGCCGGTGACCGCAGCGAGCACCGCGAAGCGCGCGAGCGCCGTGCGGAGCGGAGACGCCTTGCCCCGCCTGCCCGTGACGCTCGCCTCGACGCGCGCCGCGAGCTCGGGCGACATCCGAGGCGTCGTGAGGAACGTCGGCACGTCAGCTCCCGCCCGGCGGCGCGGGCGGGCGCCACTTCCGGAGGTTCGCCTCGATCAGGCCGAGCAGCTGATCCCCCGTGACGCCGAGCCGCTCGGCGACGTGCTCCGCGAGGGACGTCTTCGCGACGCCCGGGACGAACTGGTACGTCGCCCTCCGCGTCCCGTCGATCTCCACCTGCAGGAAGCTGAGCCCGGGCACTTTCCGCCCCGCTTCGAGGTTCTGCGCGAAGAGCAAGAAGTGGGTCGTGATGAACGCCTGGGGCCCCAGTTTGTGGAGCATCCCGAGCACGAGCTCGAAGATCCGCTCGCCCTCGGAGGGGTTCGTCCCGGAGCAGAGCTCGTCGAGCAGGACGACCGCGTTCGGCGGGAGCCGCTCGAACAGCGCGCGGATGCGGAGCAGCTCCATGCCGAGCCGGCCCTCGGTCTGATCCGCCTCCGTCCCTTCGATGAGTGAGGCGACGAGCCCGGACGCCATGGCGACGCGCCCCGATCGCGCGGGCACGAAGAGCCCGCACTGCGCGAGGAGCTGCGAGAGCCCGATGGATTGCAGGAGCCGCGTCTTGCCGCCCGAGTTCGGCCCGGTGACGAGCGTCGTGGACGTGGTGGGCTCGACCACGAGATCGCACGGGACGGGCGTGACCCCACCGAGGAGGAGCAGCGGGTTGAAGAGCCCGCGGAGCTCGCGGCGCTCGTTCGGCGCGCCGAGCTCGGGCAAGCAGACCGCGAGCCCGGCGCTCTCCGCCTTGTCCCGGAACCCGAGCGCTCCCAGGTAGAACTCCACGTCGCCGAGCAGCTGGATCAGCATGACGATCTTGTCGTCGAGGCCGCTGAACACCGCGTCCACGAGGCGCGCCATGATCTCGTCCTGGCTGAAGCGATACCCCCGAACGAAGAGCTCGAAGCGCGCGAGCCAGCGCCGCCACTTCGACGCGACGAACGGGTTCTCCGCGTTCTCGTCGATCGCGAGCACGTCGAACCCGCGGATGCGACCGTCCGCGCCCACGGTTACCTTGAGGTTCAGCGTCGCGAGCTGGGCGTCGTACGCGAGCAAGTCGCGCAGGGATTGGTAGGGCTCGGTCGCTTGGATGGCGGCGCCGAGCTCGGAGAGGCGCGCGAGCCCGCTCGTCGCGCCCGTGAAGTCGCGCGCCATGCCGTCGAAGATCCGCTTCGCCGCCCCGAGCGTGTCGAGGCGCTGGCGGTTCGCGTCGTACACGCGCGACGCGCCCGAGTTCTCGAGGAGGGCGCGGAGCCGCGAGAGCTCCCCGTAGAGCCCCTCGAGCGCCTTGCGGAGCTCGGGCGAGCGGACGAGCTCAGCGAGGATATCCCGGCGAAACAGGATGGTCGCCGGGTCGCTCGGGGGGTGGCTCAAGAGCCGCAAGAGGTAGTTCGCGTGGACCGTGCGCTCCTGCGCCCCGACCACGACGCGGAAATACTGGCTCGCGACGCGCTGGAGGAACATGTCCTTCGCGAAGAGGCTGGGGTCCCAGGTGGACGCGGGCATCGACGCGCGATCGAGGGCCTCGGCGAACATCCCCCCGGCCGAGCTCCCCGCGAACGCGAGGTTCAGCGCGAACTTCGTCTGCTCGGCGTCGATCCGGGACGTCGCGTTGGGCTGCAGCAAGTCCGGGACCCACGCGCTCGTCATCGTCACTCCCGTCATGCGTGCCCCTTCGACCGCGCGCGCCGCCTCGTGTTCCCGGTCCCGCCATGGGCTAGGGTAACCGCATGACGATCGTGATCCGCTACTGCCACGCCTGAAACTACAAACCCAGAGCCGCGGGTCTCGCGGAGCAAATCCTGGAGCAGACGGGCCAGCGCGCCGAGCTCGTCGTCGGCAAGCCCGGCCAGTTCGACGTGGAGGCGGACGGCGTGCTCGTGTTCTCGAAGCACGCGACCGGCCGCTTCCCCGAGCCGTTCGAGGTGATCGATCGGCTGAAATAGCGCAAAGAGCCCTGTGTTCCTCGCGTCCGCATGGGGAACCCGTAAGCTTGAGGCGCGCGCCACGTTCTCCGAGGATCCCGATGCTCGCTCGAAAGAAGACTGGTCCCCGCCCGCTCCCCGTCCGTCATCTCGAGGCGCCGCGCTCCCTCACACCGGTGCTCGGGATCGGTGGGTCGGCCGCGCTCGTGGTCGCCGCGGCGGCCCTCCTCGCGTGCGGCGGTGCGACGCCGAGCGTGGGAGCCGCCCCACCCGACCCGACGGAGTGTCCGAGGCTCGCGGGCAAGCCCGCCGTCCCCAGTGGATCGGCGCCCGTCGTTGCGGCGAGCGCTGCGGGCGGGACGCCTGCCTCCGGCCCGATCGTGCCGAACCCCGATCCGCCGCCGCTCGGCGGCGAGCCGCCGATGGTCCGCTGAACCGCCGCCTGGCTTGACGCTCGAAACGGGGAAGCGGTATCGAGATCGCGCGAGGGCGCGCGATGGGGAACGAGATCGACGTCACGGCATCCGGTGCGATCAACAGCTCGAGCACGCGCAGCGGCCCGGCAACGAGAGCGCTCGGAAGGCCCGAATCGGGCGTGTTCGCGAAGGAGACCGGCGCGGACGTCGAGGCGCTCGAGGCGCTCGAGAACGCGCCGACGATGCCGGTCCCCGCATCGGAGGAGTCCCGGCTCGGCGCCGACCTGCCGCGGTCCACCCCGCTGCCCGCGGATTTCCTCGGCGCGTGCCCACGCGACGAGGACATTCGGAGGCTCTGTCCACGACGCCCCGTAGGGGCGGGCGTGGAATTGCTGGCGCTCGCGGACGATTCGAAGGTCGCCTGAGCCGGCTCGAAGCTCGCCAGCCTGGGTGAACGCGCGCGGGCGAGCCTCGCAGCTCGCCCGTTCGTGGAGCCGAGGAGGCGCGCGCCCTCGGCGAACCTCCCAAGCCCTCAGTTCGGCGTGCAGATCACCTTGTTGTCGGCGGCGTCTTTGTTGTTGCCGTCGTTGCACTCGGGGATCGCGTCGAGCGGATCGACGACGCCGTAGACGAGGATGTCGAGGCTCGCGGGGAAACCAGGGAGGCTCGTCATGAGCGTCGTGTTCGCCCCCGCTGCGAGCGGCCCGGGCACCACGACTTCGCCGAGGAGGGAGCCGCCCTGGCTCGGATCGCCCGCGTAGTAGCGGACGAGGATGTTGGAGGCGGGCGCCGATCCGTCGTTGAAGATCGTGGTTGCGATGGTCGGAGCGGGGCAGCTCGCGCTCGCGGCGCCGAGCTCGATCCGAAGGTCCGCCTGCTGGAGCCCGGGATCGACGGGCACCGTCACTTGGTTGTCGAGCTCGTCGCACTCGCGCGCGACGTTCGCCTCGTCGACGACGACGGCGATGGTGTCCGGGACGGACATGGGCGTGCTGGTGAGCGCGTCGTAGGGAACCGACACGAGCACGGACGTCCCGGGCTCGAGGCTCTGCGCGAGGACGATCGTGAGCGGCGTCTGCGCGGCGTCCGCGTAGAGCGGCTCGTCGACCGCGCCCGTCGCCCAGTGCCCGTAGAACGTCAGGGCGACACCGGGCCCCACTCGAAGATCCCCTTCGTTCCGGACCTCGACGGTGATCGAGAGGTTCGTCGAGAGCTGGCCGCACGTCGCGTCGGGGGACGTGATCTGCACGCCGCCGATCGCGAGGTCCGGGGCGACGTCGTACGCGCGCGGGTTCGACCGGTAGGTGTCGTACGTCCGGCCGTTGTAGTCCTTCCAGTGCTCGGGCTCGTGGAGCGGGATGGCCGCGGACTCGGTCACGTTCGTCACGTGGTACGAGTGCTGGTTCCAGACGCGTCGCGCGGAGACCCACGCGTCGCTCGCGTCCCCCCAGACGGCGATGCCGTTCGGATAGTTGGCGCCCGCGCTGCAGCTGGACGTGTCGTTGTTGGACGGGAAGACGATCTCGGCGTTGCCGTCGTTGTCGACGTCCGCGATCGCGGGGTTCTCGATGCGCGTTCGGCTCGGCGAGTGCTGCTTGAAGAGGGGCGTGCCGTCGCGCCCGTCGTAGATACGGAAATAGCACTCGTCGTTGTAGACGACCTCGGCGGCGCCATCGCCGTTGAAGTCGAACACGCTCGACGAGGTCACGCGGCTCGAGTCGTCCTCGGTCGTCCGCTTCCAGCCGTTGTGGAGGCAGACGCACGCGCCGAGCTTCGGGTTGCACACCGCGCCCGCCGCGCAGTCCGTGTCCGCCGCGCAGGCCCCACCGGGAGCGCGCGCGGGATCGGTCGCGGGCTGCGCCGCGCCGTCGACGAACGGCGTGGGCCACGCGGGACACGCCGGGGAGGTGTCCTGGAGATCGATGTGGAGGTAGCTCGTTCCGAACGCCGTGCCGATCTCGGGGAACCCGTCGCCGTCGAAGTCGTCGACGTTCGGCGCGCCCCCGTCCAGGCCCGCGTTCAGGTTCGTCGATCGCCGGAGCGTCCCGTTCTGCCCGTTGAGGATGAGGAGGTAGCCCTCGGCGATGACGATCACCTCCGGGGTACCGTCGAGCGGGTTCGTCGGGCCGGGTGCGATCGTCTCGTCGGCGCCGAGCACGTCGGCGATCGCACAGAACCCGTCGCGCTGCGCGGCGGCGATGAGCCCGGGGTTCTTCGCCTGACCGTCCCAAACCACGGTGAGCTTCCCGGTGCAGAAGTCGTCCGTCGCGCCCACCGCGCAGTCCGCGCGCTTCACCACGCCGGGGGGCGGAGTGGGCAGCGCGTACGCGGTCGTGCCCGCGACGATCTCGAGCGTGGGACCGCCCGAGATGTTCGCCACGCATGGGACGGGCCCCTGTCCGTTTTGTCCGGAGGGCAGCGCCCCGCCGGAGAAGCGGTCCACGAACACGAGCTTGCCCATCGCGTCGTGCGCGAGCGTGAACACGTTGTTTCCGACGACGATCTCCGCGAACCCCTGCTGATCCAGGTTCGCGATCGTCGGCGCGGGGTTCACGTAGCCGAGGGGCCACTGGTTGTTCGCGCTTCTCGTGATCGCGTTGCCGTGGTTGTCGAGGATGACGAGGGCGTCGTTCTCGTTCGGGACGATGATCTCGGGGACGCCGTCGCCGTCGAGGTCCCCGACCGCGACGGCCGCGGTGGAGTTGCCCTCGGCGCTCGCGCATGCACACGCCATGTTGAGGGGATCGCCCTCGTGCCAGACGGTCGCCCCGCACTGCGCGAAGTAGTCCTTCCCCTTGTTCGGCCCGCCGCCGTGGATCGCGCGGATGATGCCGTTCGTCGCGACGTCGCTCCCGCAATAAGTCATGAAGACGATCTCGGCGAAGTCGCGCTCGTCGATGAGTCCGTCCCCGTTGTCGTCGTCGAGGTTCGCCACGATGGGCGTCGCGCACGCCTGCGCCGAGAGGGGGAACGGCGCGTTCACCGCGTTCGAGTTGGCCCCCGACCCGGTGCCGCCCCATTGGATCTCGTTCACGGGGAGCGCGTTCGCGAAGCTCACGGGCGGCAGCGTGCACGTCGGCGCTTTGCCCGTGCCGGAGCAGGCGCCCGCTTCACAGGTGGTGAACGCGGGGCAGTCCCAGTCGTCCTCGCAGGTGCACGTCGCGACGCCGTTCCCGGCGTCGACGCAGGTGCTCCCGAAGGCGGTCGGGCTACCGCACGTGTACTTCGCGGCGTCCGCTCCGCCGTTCGAGGCGCACTCGAAGAGCTCGGCGCCGACACAGTGCCGCGCGCCGGCGGTGCAGACGTCGTCCACGCAGACGCCCATCGCGGGATCGCAGAACTGGTCCGCGGCGCAGTCCACGTCCGCGGCGCAGGAGATGTCGGTGCAGACCGCGCCGCCGCCGGGCGTGGTCTCGCAGATCTCCTTCGGGCCGCACATGAGGTCGGCGCAGGTGTTGTTCACGCACGTCCCGACGCCGTTCACGTCCTCGCAGTGCTGATCCGCGGGACACCCCGTGCCCATGCAGACGTCACCGCCGGTCGTGGTGCTCCCGTTCGTCGCGAACTGCCCCGTGGTCGATTGCGCCGCCGTCACCGTGCCCGCGCCGCCGGAGCCGCCGCTGCTCGTCCCGGTCGTGGTCACGGTGCCGTCGTCGCACGCGAGGAGCCCGAGGGCGGAGGCGAGGAGCCATGAAGCGCGCGTCGTTCGTCGCATGTCGACCCTTTCGCGCGACACCGCGAGCGCGGCATCGCGAACCTCCCACGGTAGCCGCAGTGACGAACAGGGAGAAGCGTGGACCTCGCGAATGACGCGCGGCGCGCTCGGCTCAGCGGGCGAGCGCGCGCTCGACCGCGGGGCGGTATTTCTCCCGCGCGTCCCCGAGGACCACGGCGCCATGTGCGGGGAGCACGTTCGAGAACGGGAGGGACAGCGTCCCGCGGAGATCGTCGAGGGACGGCTTGCAGCGCGAGAGCCAGGCCGGACCCACGTTGTAGGGCTTGATGAACCCCATCAGGCGCATCATCCCGCGCGCGATCAGGCTGAAGTACTCGTCCGTCGTGTGCCAATGCTGGAAGCAGTCCCCGGCGACGCACACGCCCCCGTGGCGCTCGAGCAGCAGGAGCGCCTCGGGGGGCTTCGATCCCAGCGTGTAGAGCTTCGCGCCCTCGATCGGGAGCGCGCTGGTCGCGTCGACCTCGTCGTCGGGCATGAAGTAGACGTCGGGCTTCGGGCCGAATCCTTCGGTGTAGCGCTGGCCCTTCACGACCGTCACCTTGGCCTTGTAGCGATCCGCGTAGAACGGGTCGTCCATGCCGTGATTGCCGGCGATGCGGAGGATGTCGGTCACCCTCCCGAGCCGGTCGAGCGCCGCGAGTCCGGCCTCGTCGAGGCGCACGGTGTTCACGAGCACGAGGCGATCCCCTTCCCTGACGATCGTCATGTTGCGGCTCGCGCGCACGGGGAGCGGCCCCGGGAGGGGGAGCGTCCCGGTGACGAAGTGGATGCCGGGGAGGACCTCTTGGATCGGGCCGTGCGGCAACGCGGGAGGAAAGGGTCGGGTCACGAGGGCCATCGAGTCGCGAGCGTAGCGATTCGGTGGACGCGTGGGGGAACCGTCGCCCACTCATCCCTCCGCCCGCGGCGTGGTCGGGGCGCAGGCGCTCACTTGCAGGGGATGCCGGTCGATCCGGTGGCGGCGCCATCCATCAGCGCACCGACGCGCGCGCGCTCCTCGGCGTAGAGCGCCTTCTCCTCGCGGGGGAACTCCATCCCCGTGTCGTGTCCGAGGAGGACCCCGTCGCTGTCGAAGATGAGGTTCCCCATGTCCGGGATGTTGCGGGACGGCGTGACGACGAGCCGATGGATCGCCTTGCCCTTGTAGGCCACGAAGACCTCGGAGCGCGCGTCGGTGTCCTCGGCGGAGCAGACCTTGGCGAGGAGCGCGCGCGGGATCTCCCCTTCGGAGGCGCTCGTCGTCGGCGGCGATACGCCCGTCGCGCGAGCGGTGCTGCTGCTGGGTACGGGCGCGGGTCTGCCGCACGCAAACGTGAGTGTGGAGGCGACGAGGGCGAGAGCGAGGGGAACGAGGCAACGTGACATGTCGAGTCGGACGGGGCGCGGCCGTCGAAGTTCTGCGACCCCCGGCGCGGCGGGCACGCCACGCGCGAGAAGCGCTCGATTTGCCGCGCTTTGCAGCGATTTCAGGTCGGTCTCAAGGCCCGCGTCGAGCTCGCGCTCGCCATCGTCGGGCTCGATGACGTTCCGCTGGTCGATTCGCGCGTGAGCTCGACGCAGGGCTCGCGGGGCGCTCGGGGCACACACGCCACGTTGACTCGTTCCCGCACGGGGCACTTCGCGTTTCGCGCCTCGAATGTCCCCTCTCGCACGGGCGCGGCCGTTGCAGCCGGGTTCACGCATGAGTGGTCGTGGAGCGAGCCCGGCGGTCCCCACGTTCGTGTTCGCGACGGGCATCGAGAACAGCTACCCGACGATCGACCACGGCCGCACGCGCGTGGACGAGATGGAGGCGTGCGGGCACTACGAGAGGTGGCTCGACGATTTCGATCGCGTGGAGGACCTCGGCGTCCGCTTCCTGCGGTACGGCCCGCCCATCCACCACACGTGGCGCGGGGAGGGCCGCTACGACTGGAGCTTCGCGGACGAGACGTTCGGCGACCTCCGGCGGCGCGACATCATCCCGATCACGGACCTCTGCCACTTCGGCGTGCCCGACTGGATCGGGGACTTTCAGAACCCGGACTTCCCTGCGCGGTTCGCGGACTATGCGCTCGCGTTCGCGCAGCGGTTCCCGTGGGTCCAGCTCTACACGCCCGTGAACGAGATGTTCATCTGCGCGATGTTCTCCGCGTCGTACGGGTGGTGGAACGAGCAGCTCCGGGACGACCGCGCGTTCGTGACCGCGCTCAAGCACATCGTGGGCGCCAATGTCCGCGCGATGCACGCCATCCTCGAGGTGCGGGGGGACGCGCTGTTCATCCAGAGCGAGTCGACGGAGTACTTCCACGCGGCGAACCCGCGCGCGATCGGCCCCGCGGAGCGATTGAACGCGCGCCGGTTCCTCTCGCTCGATCTCAACTATGGGCGCCGCGTGGAGTCCGAGATGTACGAGTTCCTCCTCGACAACGGGATGACGCGGGAGGAGTACCACGCGTTCATGCATGGCAGCCCGCGTCACCACTGCGTGATGGGGAACGACTACTACGCGACGAACGAGCACCGGGTCGAGGCGGACGGGACGACGCGCGCCGCGGGGGAGGTCTTCGGGTACGGAGATCACGCGCCAGTACTTCGACCGCTATCGGTTGCCGGTGATGCACACGGAGACGAACCTGCGCGACGGGGGCGGCGGAGAGGACGCGGTGTACTGGCTGTGGAAGGAGTGGGCGAACGTCCTGCGGCTCCGGAACGACGGGGTGCCGATTGTCGGGTTCACGTAGTACTCGCTCACCGATCAGATCGATTGGGACGTCGCGCTCAGGGAGAAGCGGGGCACGGTGAACGCGGTCGGGCTCTATGACCTCGACCGCAACCCTCGCCCCGTGGGGCGAGCGTACAAGCAACTGATCCACGAGTGGCGCGAGGTGCTCCCCACGAAGAGTGTCTGCTTGACGCTGCCGCTCGTGCTCCCGCAGGAGCGCGTCGACGCGCCCGCGGATCCACCGACGTCGGCGGCGAGCGACGCGAACCAAGGGGTCTCGTCGTGAGCGCCGAGGGAGCGCGCCGCCGCTTCGCGGGCGCGGTCGTCATCGTGACCGGAGCGGGGAGCGGCATCGGCCTCGCGACCGCGAAGGCGTTCGCCGAGGAGGGCGCGATCGTCGTCGCCGCGGACATCGACGCGGATCGCGCGGCGGCCGCCGCGGAGGCGTGTCGCCGCGCGGGCGCGACGGACGCGGTGGGCAGCGCGTGCGACGTCTCGAAGGAGGAGGACGTCGAGGCGTGCGTGCGAGCGGCGGTCGAGCGGTTCGGCGGCCTGGGGGTCGTGGTGAACAACGCGGGGCTCATGGTGTTCAAGGCGCTCGAGGAGCACAGCGCGGAGGATTGGCGGAGGGTGCTCTCGGTGGATCTGCTGGGCGCGTTCTTCTTCACGCGCGCGGCGTTCGCGCGCATGAAACCGGGGGGAGCGATCGTGAACGTGGCGAGCGTGCACGCGATCGAGACCACGCCGCTGGTCTCGTCGTACGCGGCGGCGAAGGCTGCGCTGCTCTCGCTGACGCGCTCGGCCTCGCTCGAGGGCAAGCCGCGGGGGCTGCGCGTGAACGCGGTGCTCCCGGGGGCGATCGACACGCCGATGCTCTGGGCCAACCCCAACATCCGCTCGGGTGTCGAGCGCGTCGATCCCGCGGACGTGGGCAAGCCGGAGGAGGTCGCTCGGGCGATCCTGTTCCTGGCCTCGTCGGACGCGTCGTTCGTGCAGGGCGAGTCCATGCGCGTGGATGGGGGCCGGCTCGACCGCCTCTGAGCGTGGCGCTCACCGGGACGAGCGGTGAGGGGCCGCGTCCGACGAGAGGGTGGGCCGAGCGAGGCTCGCGAAACGGTGGGGTTCTCGAGCGGTCGTGCATTTTTTGGACGACACCGCGCCCGAGCGAGCGTCAACCCTCGCAGACCGACAGAAAGAGACCGCCATGTTGAGACCCATTCAGATCGTTTCCCTCGTGCTCCTCCTCGCGATCCCGGCCGCGGGCTGCGGCGACAAGACCAACGCCGGCGCGGATTCGGGCTCCGCTGCGACCTCGTCGAAGCCCGCTCCCAAGGCGAGCACGCCGGGGACGTCGACGGCGGAAGCGAAGCCCGCGCCCCCGCCCCCGCCCGAGAAGAAGCTCGCGGAGCTCATCGTAGGGAGCTGGACGTACGAGAGCGTCGAGATGCCGGGGACCCCGGAGGCCACGAAGAAGCTCGTCGAGGCCGAGATGAAGAACTCGAAGGTGGAGTTCAAGGACGGCAAGTTCACGAGCTACGAGAAGGGAAAGGTGTTCTCGTCCTCCGAGTACACGGTCGAGCGCGAGGAGGGGCGCAAGATCACGATCAAGCTCACGAAGCAGGGGAAGAGCGAGACGTACGAGCTCACGGACGACGACACGGTCGTCATGACGGACAAGGAGCTCGGCAAGGTCGTGCTCAAGCGAATGAAGTAGCCCTACCGCGCTCCGGGCCCATGGGCCGTCGCGGGTGCGGTCAGGGGCGTTGCGCGGGGGCGGCGCAGATGGGCTGCGGGGGGAGCGCCGCGCCGACGGACACGGCGTCCTCGACGTAGGTGATCTCGTGCGTGCCGGCGAACGTCGCGCCGGGCGGGAGCTCGAAGCCGAGGATCGTGTCGAGCGCGACGGCCATGCCCCCGCACGGGGGCGCGCTCGGCGTCGCGCACGCGCACGAGGCGCAGGGACAGAGCGTGACGTCGATCTTGTTGAACCGCTCGACCCGGCGCTCGATCAGGTAGACGGAGTCGCCGGCGCGCGCGAAGTCGAACGCTTTGGAGAGGTCTCCGCAGCCCCCGGTGGGGGGCGTCACGATCACGCGCGCGGTCTGACCGCCCTCGATCGTGCGGTCCTCGACGCGCGGCTCGGGGATGGGTCCGCTGAGCGGGCCGTGACCTCGAACGAGCGTGTGCGCGGGCAACGCGACGCGCGCGAGCTTTGCGGCGCGGAGCGCGCCGTCGAACGCCGCCTCACGATCGGCCGCGGCCCGCGCTTGGCGAGCGGCGAGCTCCTCGCGCGTGAAGCACCCACCTGGGCCGGAGCCGAGATCGCCGCCCGGCGAGGGCGTTGAGGTGGGTTGTGCCTCGGTCGACGCCTCGCCGGACGCGGGCGACGTCGTCTCGATGGCCCGGCCCGAACAGGCGAGCGCATGGAAGGCCACGAAAAGGAGCCCCCCACAGCGCCTTGCGAATGTCGTCTTGCGCTCTCTCGACATCGCTTCTCTCCCCGTGTCGCCCCGACCGCGATCCGGTCGCCCCGAACACCCTCGCCGAAGCTCGTCGCGGTCCCATCCGCGTATAGCTCATGGCTCACCTCGGAGCGAGTTGGCCGCGACGACCGGGAGCGCTGGACGAGAAGGCCCTTTCCTGAAGCCGGGAGGAGCGCTCGCGCATCGCGCGGGCGGTCGGCCGCAGCCTCAGCGACGGGTGTTCGGCGTGGGCTCCGCGCTGGAGAGGTGGGTGTCGCGAAAGCCGGTCGCGTACTTCAGGCCGTAGCCGAGCGCTCGGTCGAAGCCGACGTGCGCGATCCAGATGGCCGCGACGAGGAGCAGCGGACTCGCGAGCCCCGTGAGGGCGACGCCGACGGCTCCGAGCGCGAGCGGGCCGAGCAGGCTGTGCGCGGCGTTGTAGATGGGGGCGCCGACGCGAGCACCGGCGAGGTACCCGAGGAGCGAGACGTCGGGGACGAGGAACAGGGCGGCGAAGAGCCCCCAGCTGCCGCCGAGCGCGTGGAACACCGCGATCGCGACCGCGAGGATCGCCGCGCCTTCGGCGCGCAGGGTGACGCGGACCGCGCCGCGGGTCGCGCCGCCACGGGAGGTGGACACGGGGGAGGTGGGAAGGGCGTCGGAGGCGAGAGGCAGCGTGGTCGTCGTCATGGACCCAAGCATGGGGTCCCTGGGCGCTCATCGGAATTGTCTATGTTTGCCTATCTGCTCAACGATATTTGACATGCGGCGGCAGACCGGCTCCGCTCGATCCATGCCCGCGCGCGAGGCCTCTTGGGAGCTCTTCGAGGCGTTCCTCGCGGTGATGCGCGGGGGCAGCCTCTCGGCCGCGTCGAGGGCGCTCTCGCTCACGCAGCCGACGGTTCGCAGGCGGATCGAGGAGCTCGAAGCCGCGCTCCAGGTCGTGCTCTTCACGCGGGCGCCGAACGGCCTCGTCCCGACCGAAGCGGCGACGTCGACCGTGCATCACGCGGAGTCGATGGCCGCGTCTGCGCTCGCCCTCGGCCGCGCCGTCTCGGCGCCCAAGGACGCGGCGCGGGGTACGGTGCGGGTCGCCGTGAGCGAGATCATGGGCGTGGAGGTGCTCCCGCCGCTCCTCGCGGCGCTCCTCGCGAGGCACCCGGGTCTCCAGGTCGAGCTCGTGTTGTCGAACCGAAACGAGGACCTGCTGCGTCGGGACGCGGACGTCGCCGTGCGCATGATCGAGCCGACACAAGCAGCCCTCGTCGCCCGCAAGGCGGGTGTCGTGCAGGTCGGACTGTACGCGTCCAAGGCCTACTTGGCGCGACGCCCCGCGCCGAAGAAGCTCGACGAGCTCCGTGCGCACGCGCTCGTGGGTTCGGACCGCGCGCGCGGGCTCTTGGATGTCCTCGTCGAAGCGGGGATCCCGCTCCGCCCGCGCGACTTCGGGTTTCGCTCGGACAGCGACGTCGCGCAGCTCGCCGCGGTTCGCGCGGGGATGGGTGTGGGCGTGTGCCAGGTCCCGCTCGCCGCGGGCTCGCCCGACCTCGTGCGCGTCCTTCCGCGAGTGTCTGTCGATCTCGGCATGTGGATCGTCACACATGAGGATCTGCGGGACACCGCGCGGATCCGGCTCATGACGGACCATCTCCACGCGGCGCTCGGGCGGTACAGTCGCGGCGGAGGACAATGAGTTGGACCGGGCGCGGCCCCATTGCGCCCTCGCGTGGCTCGGCCCTACCGCGTCATGCGGACGTCGCGGGAGCGCGACACGAAGTCACCACACGAGGTTCGACGCCGCCCGGCTTCAACGCTTCGACGCTGGCGGAGGCGACGTAGTTCTCGACGCCCATGCCGGGCAGCCAGTCGCGGATGAAGGCGCGGCTCGCTTCGTTCACGTCGACACGGATGTTCTCGAAACCCGCCGCGCGAAGCAGAGCGCGGAGCGTGTCGACGCTCGCCGCGCCGGAGACGCACCCCGTCAGCGCGACGAGGTCGTTCTCGAGCGCCTCGGGGAGCGGCTGCAGCTTCACGACGTCCGAGATCGCGAGGCGGCCTCCGGGCTTCAGTACGCGGAATGCCTCCTCGAAGACCGCGCGCTTGTCGGGGCTCAGGTTGATGACGCAATTCGAGAGGATGACGTCGACCGTGCCATCGGCGACGGGCAGGTGTTCGATCTCGCCGAGGCGGAAGTCGACGTTCTTCGCGTCGAGCTTCTGCGCGTTCGCGCGCGCCTTCGTCACCATCTCGGGCGTCATGTCCACGCCGATGACGCGGCCGCTCGGGCCGACCTGCTTGGCAGCGAGGAAGCAGTCGAAGCCGCCACCCGCCCCGAGGTCGAGGAGCGTCTCCCCGCTCTTGAGCGAGGCGATCGCCTGTGGGTTGCCGCACCCGAGGCCCATGTTCGCCCCCTCCGGAACGGCGCTGAGATCCTCGGCGGAATAACCGAGCGCGAGGCTCGCGTTCGCGCCGGGGCCACAGGCGCCGGGTGCGCAGCAACTCGCGCCCGTCGCGGCTCGGGCGACCGCGCCGTACTGCTCACGCACCTTCGCTCGGATCTCGTCTTTCGCGGATTCGTTCATCGTCGTTGCCTCCTGTACGTCCTTGAAGACGCCGACCCGTTCAAAAGGACGCAGACGTTCTGGCTAACGACGCGAAGAGATCGAGGCGAGGCGCTCTCGCGACGGGCCTCGACCAGGGCACCACGGCCACGCGATGCGCGAGCGCGAACACCTCCGCGTGGAAGCGCGCCTCGCTCGTGCGCCGTCGCACGAGCACCGGGTCGGTCACGCCGAGCGGCATCAGGCTCTGCTGATGATCCACGCGAACGGCAGGATGCCTGCACGCGCGATCGCGCTGGAGCGCGGCCGCCTCGTGAACCGGGGTCGCCTCCGGCAGCGTGACGAGGAGGATCTTGGTGAACGCCGGGTCACGCAGGCGCGGCAGCAGGCGGCGCACTTCCTCGGGCGCGGCGCCGGACGTCCGAAGCACGTCCCGGTGGTAGGACTCTGCCGCGTCCAAGAGAAGGAGCGTATGGCCAGTGGGCGCGGTGTCGATGACGACGAACCCCTGCTCGCCCTCGTCGACGGCGCGCGCGAACGCACGAAAGACGGAGATCTCCTCGGTGCATGGGCTTCGCAAGTCCTCCTCGAGCAGCGCTCGGCCGGCGGCGTCGAGCGTCGAGCCGACGGTCCGCAACACCTCGTCCGAATAGGCTTTCGTCTCAGCCACCGGGTCGATACGGCTCACGCGGATCCCGGCGACCGGTGCGCCAAGGGCGTCTTGGACGTGAGCTGCGGGATCCGTCGTCGTCAAATGGACAGGGTGGCCGCGACGCGCGAGCTCAGTCGCGACGTTGACCGCGACCGAGGTCTTGCCGACCCCACCCTTGCCCATCGCCATGATCACCCCGCGCCCGTCGGGCTCGAGCGCCGACACGATCGCCTCGAGGGTCAGGGCCGACGGTCCGCCCTCAGGACCGGGAGCACCTCTCTGTGCGTCGGACGCGCCGATGGCCTCCTCGTCACGGGGCGGGGCGTCTGCGCCCTCGTCCGCGAACAGATGCCGAAGCGCGGCGACCCCGACGAGACCGAACGGCAGCAGCGGCAGCTCCACGCGCGGGAGCGCCGAGAGCCCGGGAGCCATCGCGGAGAGCGCGTCGGTCCCGCGTCGTTCCATCTCGACGGCGACGGGATCGGCGAGGTCCGTGGCATGGAACACGCCGTTGATCACGAGCGACTGCCGCGCGACCCCCAGCGCCGCGAGTTCGCCCCGCGTGCGCTCGGCTTCTCGGAGCGCGGCGACGTCCGCCCGCGCCACGAGCACGAGCGCGGTGCGCGTACCATCGACGAGGGCGTCGCGTGACCGGCGATACAGCGCTCGTTGCGCGTCGAGCCCAGCGAGCGGCCCGAGACAGGAAGCCCCCCCGAGGTTGGCCTCGAGGAACCCCGACCAGGCCGCGGGCAGCTCGAGCAAACGCAGCGTGTGCCCAGTCGGGGCTGTGTCGAAGAGCACATGGTCGAAGTCTTCGGTGGCGCCGACGTCTCCGAGCAGCTTGGAGAACTCGTCGAACGCCGCGATCTCGACGGTACACGCACCCGAGAGCTGCTCCTCGATGCTGCGGACCGCCGCGTCCGGCAGCACGCCGCGGTAGGGGCCGACGACGCGCTCGCGATAAGCGAGCGCTGCGGCCTCGGGATCGATGTTGCACGCGAACAGTCCCACCACACCGGGAA
Source organism: Polyangiaceae bacterium (assembly GCA_046351395.1). Classification (GTDB taxonomy): domain Bacteria; phylum Myxococcota_A; class Polyangia; order Polyangiales; family Polyangiaceae; genus CAYYKK01. The sequence goes on along the minus strand of JAXLYP010000037.1, from coordinate 17,092 downwards.
TCGCGAGAGGCGTACGGCCGAGGGCGGCCTCGAGCACCTCGTCCAAGTTGGACGCGGGGTCCGTGCTGACGAGCAGGACGCGTCGACTGCGCGCCGCGAGGCTGATCGCGGTCGCACAGGCCACGCTCGTCTTGCCGACGCCACCCTTTCCGGTGAAGAACAGGTTCCGCGTGGCTTCCTGGACGAAATCCACGGTAGCCCTCAGCAACAACCGGTCTTCGGTTTCGACCCGGAGCCCGGGCCGCAACAACCCGTCGGGGCGGCGGGCGCCGCGTCGAGCCGCTTCACGACGATGCCCGCGAGCGCGGCAAGGGTCTCGCGGGAGGGGTACGCGCCCTCCACGGCGATGCGATCCCCAACGACGACGATCGGCAGCACGTCCGTCCCGCGCGCGAGCGCGTCCTTCACGGCCGGCGTCTCGGCGAACGCGGAGGGCTGCTGCGCGAGGTTGAACCGCTCGACGGTGACGCCTTGCTTCTGCAGCCAATCGACGTCGGCGGCGAAGCGGGCGAGCTCGGGATCGACGGACGGTCCACAAACGCCGGTGGAGCAGCACAGAGCGGGGTCGAACACGCGGAGGGTCACGGACATGGGGCTTCCTTTCTCGTGAGCAACATCGGCAATAAACGATGAACCCCCAAGGGCGGACACGTCAGAGTCCCCCCACGAGCGCGCGGAGGCGACGGAGCGTGCGCGGCTCGATGCAGTAGCAGACCCGCGGGCCGTCCACGTCCCCGCGGATGAGGCCCGCCTCCTTCAACACCTTGAGGTGCTGAGACACGGTGGACTGCGCGAGCGGCAATTCGTCCACAATATCGCCACATATGCACGCGTTCTTTCGCAGGAGGAGTCGAACGATCTTCACGCGCGCGGGGTGACCGAGCGCTTTCGAAAGCCGCGCCAACTCCTCGTCAGCGTCGTCGCCCTCGATCGGCCGGAGATCTACCTGCTCGTTTGGGGGCGGGCAGCACGGCGCCGGTTGCCCCGTCGTCTTCATCGTTTTTTGACGATAATCATGGGCGCGTCCGCTGTCCAGCAACGGGCGATATGCCGCACGCGCGGAGGGCTACTTCGTTGCACCGCCCCGTCGCGACGGGGTGCGAGCGACTCGGTGCTCGAGACCATCGAGCCTCGGGCACTTCTCGGGCGCGCTCGCGGTCGTGCCCGTGTCGGAATGTAGCGGGCTTCTCGAGGGAGAGCGTGCAGCGATGCGACCCACCGGCAGCTGCTCCCGACGGCGTACGATCGCTCGAATGACGTACCGAGAAGCAGTCTCACCGAACGTCGGACCGGTCGTGGTGGCGTTTGGCGGCAAGGTCTTCGCGCTGGAGCCGAGGACGGGCAAGCGCCTCTGGAGCTGGGCGGCGAGCAGCTCGTTGCAGGTTCGACTCGCGGTGGACGAGACGCGTGTCTACGCCTTGGTCGTGTCGACCCTGACGGCGCTGGATCTCGCGACCGGGGCCGTGCTCTGGACGGCCGAAACGGGGAGTAGCGACACGCTCCTCGCGTCGAACGGGTTGATCCTGGTCGGTGGCATGGGCGCCGCCCGAGCGTTCTCGCGGGACGGCGAGAAACTCTGGGAGGACGGGTTCCCGGGCAAGGGCATGGGCACGGTCGCGCTCGCGTTCAATGGATGCGTGGCGCAGAGCGACCAGAGCTGAGCTCGCGCGACGCGCCGCCCGTGGGGCCGCAGCGCGCCGTAGGTTCACGCGCGATCGATGCGGTCTTGCTGACGTGCACACCCTCGGATGGCGCGACGCGCCCGCGTCGGCCCGGAGAAGCGTGTCAGGGGTGCGGCTTCGCTGCCCGTGAAGGGGCGCGGTTCAGTGCGCGAGGTCGAAGGCGCCTCGCGTGACGCGGAGCCCGCGATCGAGTCCGTCGTCGGTCCAGGTGCGCTGACTCAGGATCGGCGCTTCGGCGTGCGAGCCCCCCACGTGATCGAGGTTTGCGATGGGCTGCGCGTCGAAGATGTCTCCGGCAGCCGATACCTGGGTGAGGAAACCCACGCCGAGACCCGCGTAGGCGGTGACCGCGCTCGAGTCGACGACGACGGAGCCGAGCGAAATGACGCCGTCCTCGATCCGGCCGGCCCACACCACTTGACCGTCGGTCGCTTGGCGCGTCCACATCGGAAGGGCGATGTCCCCCGCCCCCAATGAGGCGCCTGCGATGAGCGCGCCGTCGTCGTCCAGGGTGATCCCGAGGAGGCTCATGCTCGCGTCGGGCGACGCCGTGAGCACGTCGCCGCCGACGTCGATCGACCCCGTGTAGCTGACGAAGGCGTGCACCTGGCCTTTGTCGTCGATGGCTGCGCGGCCCTCGATCGGGGCAAACCCCGTCTCCGCGAAGGAGCGCGCCCAGCGGAGCGCACCATCTGGCGAGAGCACGACGAGCGCGAGATCCGCTTTGTCCTCTTCGCTGTCGTGCGTGGGGACTGTCTGCGATCCCACGGTCATGTCGCCGTTTTGCACGATCACGAAGACGCTCCCGGCGGGAGACGTCGCCACGTCGAAGAGGCTCATTGGACCGCTCGCGAGGACGTGGGTGCTCGCCGCTCCGGCGTCCGCGTCGAACGTCGTCCGGACGAGCTCCGCGTCGCGCGTCCCATAGACGGTCACGACGCCGTCCGCCTCCTCGACGTGGGTCGCGAAGTAGCCGAGTCGAGCGGCCCAACGCGGGTGACCGTCCTCGTCGAGGGCGAGGATGAAGTGTCCGCTCTCCTCGAGGACGGTCTGGCCGCCCACCTCGAGCGGCCCATCGGCCGACCCGGTGACCCACGAACGCCCGCGCGCGTCGACCGCGACCCCCACGACGTAGTCCGCCCAGCTGTCCGGGCTCCCCTCGATCCGGACGGCCCATCGACGTTCCCCCTGGGGACCGAGCCGCGCGACGAAGCCGTCCCATTCGCTTCCGCCAACGATCGTGGTCCCGTCCGGGAACGTGACCGTGCCGCTGAACGCGCCGACGAGCCACGTGTCACACCCGGGGCCATCGGCGGATCCCATCGGGTCGATCGCGCTGTTTCCACTCGTGGCGAGGGAGGTCTCCATCCCCTCGCAGCGAGCCGCGGCGCTCGGCTCCTCGGTCGGGGGGTCGGGGCGGCCGCCGTGGCGCTCGATCACGACGTCGTCGCTGCATCCGATGACCTGGGAACACGCCATCCCGAGCACGAGCACGCTCGACGCCAACCAACGAAGACCAAGCGACATGCAACAGAGGGTGCCGCGCCGTGCCCCACCGATGAACTTATTCGGACTTAATTGGGGCCCACCCCCGAGCGAGGCGCCCGCACGGGTGACGCCCCATGCGATGTACACGTGCGGCGCCTCGCTCGCCCCTCCCTTACGCGTGCTCGCGCGGCGCGCACGGTCCGTCGGAGTGTGTTGGCGTCGCCGTGCCGCCGCGCTGCGCGCGCGTGGGAGGGGATCGTCGTCGTTGCTGGATCCTCTGGATCGTCTGTAGCGATCGACATGCCCTCGGAGTCGTTGTCGGCAGTCCTCCCGGCATGGCCACTACGTCCGCATCAACCGCTCCGGCCGCGCAGGACCTCCTCATCGTCGGCGGCGAGGACCACAAGGACGACGGGTCTCGAGTGCAGCGCCTCTCCGGGCGTTGTCTCGTGCGGCACACCCTCGCGGCCCGGCGAGCGGCCGGGCCATGCCGTTCGCGCACATGGCGCGCCGCGCGGGTGCACGTCGTGACGGGTGCCTTCCCTCCATCGCGCGTCACGCCATCTGCGCGTTGAGGGGCATGGCCCGGCCGCTCGCCGGGCCGGAAAGGTCGCATGCGCTCCACTCGTTCACAGTCCGCACATCGCCTCGGCGTCCTCGCTTCGCGCGCCGCCACATGCGCTCGGCGCCAACGACCTCGGAGGCGCTGCTCTGGCAGGGTCTCCGCGGCTCGCGCCTCGGCGTCGCGTTCCGCAGGCAGGTCGTCATCGGCGAGTACATCGCCGACTTCGTCGCGCCCTCCATCCGGCTCGTCGTAGAAGTCGACGGCGAGTATCACGCCGACCGAGTCCGCGCTGATGAGCGGCGTGACCGCGCCCTCACGTGGATGGGCTACAGCGTCGTCCGCATTCCAGCGGCGCTGGTCCTCAAAAGCGCTGCTCTCCTCCTCGTCGTCCAGGCGCTGCCGTAAACACAAAAGCCAAGAGGCGCTCACCTCTCACGAAGTGAACGCCTCTCGAGGCTCCAACCGAAACGAGCGCTACTCGTTCACGGCCGATAGCGCGTCCAGATCGATCTTCGGACGCGGCGGCGGCGCCGGCTGCGGGATCGGCTCGCCCTGGATCACGATCGACAGCTTCTTGTAAGCCGACAATCCGGTACCCGCGGGGATCAACCGACCCATGATGACGTTCTCCTTCAGGCCGCGGAGATCGTCGGTCTTGCCGCAGATCGCCGCCTCCGTGAGGACCTTCGTCGTCTCCTGGAAGGAGGACGCCGAGATGAAGGACTCCGTCGAGAGGGACGCCTTCGTGATGCCGAGGAGCAATGCCTCCGCGATCGCCGGCTTCCCGCCACGCGCGATCACGGCCTCGTTCTCGGCCTCGAAGATGTGCTTCTCGACCTGCTCGTCCGCCAAGAAGTTCGAGTCGCCGACCTCCTTCACGCGAACGCGTCGCAGCATCTGGCGAACGATCACCTCGATGTGCTTGTCGTTGATGAGAACGCCCTGCAGGCGGTAAACCTGCTGGATCTCGTTCACGAGCCAGGCGGCGAGCTCGCGCTCACCCTTCACGCGCAAGATGTCGTGCGGGTTCGGCGGGCCGTCCTGCAGCGGATCGCCCGCGCGCACGCGGTCGCCCGACTGCACCTGGATGTGCTTGCCCTTCGGGATCAGGTACTCGCGCGCCTGATCCGATTGGGGCACGTTCTCCGGGCTCATCGGCGTGATGAGCACCTTGTGCTTGCCCTTCGTGTCCTTGCCGAAGGTCACGAGGCCATCGATCTCCGTGATGATCGCGTGGTCCTTGGGCTTGCGCGCCTCGAAGAGCTCGGCGACGCGGGGCAGACCACCGGTGATGTCCTGCACCTTCGTCGCGTCGCGCGGCATCTTCGCGATGATGTCGCCGGCTTCGATGAGATCGCCTTCCTGCGCGACGATGTGAGCGCCGACGGGGAGGAGATAGCGCGCGTCCAGATCCACACCCGGGAGCTTCAGCGTCGCGCCCGTGTTCGGATCCTTCAGCGAGATGCGCGGGCGGAGATCCGCCGCCTTCGACTCGATGACCACCTTGCGAGACAGACCGGTGAGCTCGTCGAGGCGCTCCTGCACGGTGACGCCCTCCTCGAGGTCGCCGTACTTCACGATGCCGCTCACCTCGGTGAGGATCGGCGTCGCGAACTGGTCCCACTCGGCGAGGCGATCGCCGGGCTTCACCTTCTCGCCGTCGCCCTTCTTGAGCTCGGCGCCATACACGAGGCGCGCGTGCTCGCGCTCGCGGCCGGTGTCGTCGACGATCACGAGCTCGCCGTGGCGGTTCGTGACGACGAGCGTCCCGTCCTTCTTGCGCTGCACGTTCGCGCGGCGGAGCCGCACGGTGCCTTCGGTGCGGGCCTCGAGCCAGCTCGCCTCGATCTTGCCGCGCGCCGCCGTTCCACCGATGTGGAACGTGCGCATCGTGAGCTGCGTGCCGGGCTCGCCGATCGACTGCGCGGCGATGATGCCCACCGCCTCGCCGATGTTCACGCGGTAACCACGCGCGAGGTCGCGGCCGTAGCAGAGGCTGCAGACGCCGCGGCGGCACTCGCACGAGAGCACGCTGCGGATCATGACCTCCTCGATGCCCGCGTCCTCGATGCGCTTCACCTCGAACTCACCGAGCTCGGTGTTCGCGGGGATGAGCACCTCGCCCGTGAGCGGATCGATGACGTCCTCCAGCGTGACGCGGCCGAGGATGCGATCCCCGAGCGGCTGGATGACCTCGCCGGCCTCTTCGAGCTTCTCCACGCGGATGCCGTTCAGCGTGCCGCAGTCGACGTCGCCGATGACGGCGTCCTGCGCCACGTCGACGAGGCGACGCGTGAGGTAACCGGAGTTCGCGGTCTTCAGCGCCGTGTCCGCGAGGCCCTTGCGGGCGCCGTGGGTCGACGTGAAGTACTCGAGGACGCTCAGACCCTCGCGGAAGTTCGCGGTGATCGGCGTCTCGATGATCTCGCCCGACGGACGCGCCATGAGACCGCGCATGGCGGCCAGCTGGCGGATCTGCTGGGTCGAGCCTCGGGCGCCCGAGTCGGCCATGATGTAGATGGGGTTGAAGGACGGCTCGACCGCCTCCTTGCCCGTCTCCGGATCGACGACCGTCTCGTTGCCGATGCCGAGCATCATCTCCGCCGTCACGAGATCCGCGACGCCGGCCCAGATGTCGACGATCTTGTTGTAGCGCTCGCCGTCCGTGATGAGCCCCTCTTGGTACTGCTCGATCACGCGCTCGACCTCGGCCTGCGCCTCGCCGAGGAGGACCTTCTTCTTGTCCGGGATCACCATGTGATCCATGCAGATCGAGATGCCCGCGCGCATCGCGTGATCGAAGCCGAGCGTGCGCAGGCGGTCCGCGAGGAGAACGGTCTCCTTGTTGCGGTGCGTGCGGTAGCAGATGTCGATCAGGTTCGTGAGCGCCTTCTTGTTGAGCGTCTTGTTGACGTACTCGAACGCGATCCCCGGCGGCAGCACGTCGCTGATGAGGACGCGACCCACCGTCGTGTCGACGAGGCGACGCTTCGGGTTGCCCTTGTCGTCGCGGATCAGCACGCCGTCGTCGTCGAGGACCGGCACGCGCACGCGGACACCCGCGTGGAGCGCGACCTCGCCGTTGTCGTACGCCATGCGCACCTCCTCGGGGCTCGCGTAGACGCCGCGGAGGGAGCCCGTGAGGCCCTTCTTCGCGTCCGCCTGCAGCGACCCCTCGCGGAAGCAGCCCTTCGCGAACTTCTTCTCGCGCGTCGCGTAGTAGAGCCCGAGGACGATGTCCTGCGTCGGGTTGATGATGGGCTTTCCGCTCGCGGGCGAGAGGATGTTGTTCGTGCTCATCATGAGCACGCGCGCCTCCATCTGAGCCTCGACCGAGAGCGGCACGTGGACGGCCATCTGGTCGCCGTCGAAGTCCGCGTTGAACGCGGCGCAGACGAGCGGGTGCAGCTGGATCGCCTTGCCCTCGATGAGGACGGGCTCGAACGCCTGGATGCCGAGGCGGTGCAGCGTCGGGGCGCGGTTCAGGAGCACCGGGTGCTCGCTGATGACCTCCTCGAGGATGTCCCACACCTCGGGGCGCTCCTTCTCCACCATCTTCTTCGCAGACTTGATGGTGTTGACGTACCCGCGCTCTTCCAGCTTGTTGTAGATGAACGGCTTGAAGAGCTCGAGCGCCATCTTCTTCGGTGACCGCACTGGTGCAGCCGGAGCGTCGGGCCGACGACGATGACCGAGCGGCCCGAGTAGTCGACGCGCTTGCCGGCAGCCCTGGCGGAACCGGCTCCTGCTTGCCCTTCAGCATGTCGCTGAGGGACTTGAGCGGACGCTTGTTCGGACCGGTGATCGTCTTGCCGCGGCGGCCGTTGTCGAAGAGGGCGTCGACCGCCTCCTGCAGCATGCGGCGCTCGTTGCGGATGATGATCTCCGGAGCGTTGAGCTCGAGGAGGCGCTTCAACCGGTTGTTCCGGTTGATCACGCGGCGATAGAGATCGTTGAGATCGCTCGTCGCGAAGCGGCCACCGTCGAGCGGGACGAGCGGGCGCAGATCCGGCGGGAGCACCGGGATCACGCTCAGCATCATCCACTCGGGGCGGTTCCCGCTCTCGCGGAACGCCTCGACGACCTTCAGGCGCTTCGCGAGCTTCTTCCGCTTCGCCTCGCTCGTCGCCGCCCGCATCTCGGTGCGGAGCAGCTCGGAGAGCGCGTGCACGTCGACGTGCTTCAGCATCTCGAGCACGGCCTCACCGCCCATGCCCGCGCTGAACTTGTCGTCACCGTATTCGTCGATCAGCTGCAGGTAGCGCTCCTCGCTGAGGAGATCTCCCTGGTTCATCCCCGTCTCTTTGGGGTCGATGACGATGTACGCCTCGCAGTAGAGGACCTTCTCGAGATCCTTCAGCGTGATGTCGAGGATGTTGCCGATGCGCGAAGGCAGGCTCTTCAAGAACCAGATGTGCGCGACCGGCGTCGCGAGAGAGATGTGCCCGAGTCGCTCGCGTCGGACCTTCGACTGGATGACCTCGACGCCGCACTTCTCGCAGACGATCCCGCGGTGCTTCATGCGCTTGTACTTGCCGCAGTTGCACTCGTAGTCCTTCACCGGCCCGAAGATCTTCGCGCAGAAGAGGCCGTCCCGCTCCGGCTTGAACGTGCGGTAGTTGATCGTCTCCGGCTTCTTCACCTCGCCGTGCGACCACTCGCGGATCTTCTCCGGAGAGGCGAGCGAGATGCGGATGGCCGAGAAGGAAAGCGGATCCTTGGGTTTCTCGAAGAAACTGAAGATGTCACGCATGGATCACTCCTCCTCCGCGGCGGCGGCATCGACTGCACCACCACCCGTTTCGACCAACTCGACGTTCAGACACAACGACTGCAGCTCTTTGATGAGCACGTTGAAGCTCTCCGGCAGGCCCGCTTCGAGCGTGTAGTCGCCCTTCACGATGGCCTCGTACATGCGGGTTCGTCCCATCACGTCGTCGCTCTTGACCGTGAGGAACTCCTGGAGCGCGTACGCGGCGCCGTACGCTTCCATCGCCCAGACCTCCATTTCGCCGAGCCGCTGACCGCCGAACTGCGCCTTGCCACCCAGCGGCTGCTGCGTGACGAGCGAGTACGGTCCGATCGACCGCGCGTGGATCTTGTCGTCCACGAGGTGGTGCAGCTTGAGGACGTACATGACGCCCACGGTGACGTCCTGATCGAAGGCCTCGCCCGTGCGCCCGTCGAAGAGGATCGTCTGACCGCTCCGCGGCAGGTTCGCAAGCTCGAGCGCGCCCTTGATGTCGCTCTCGTGCGCGCCGTCGAACACCGGGGAGCCCATGAAGACGCCCTTCGCGCTCTTCTTCACGAACCGCTCGACGTCGCCCGCGTCCATCTTGTCGAAGATGGGCTCGATGCTCTTGTCGCCCGAGTAGATCGCCTTGAGCTTCTCCTTGATCTCCGCCGTCGCGCGCTTCGTCTCGAGCATCCGGTTGAGCTGATGCCCGAGCTCACGCGCGCCCCAGCCGAGGTGGACCTCGAGGATCTGACCGACATTCATGCGGCTCGGAACGCCGAGCGGGTTCAGCACCACGTCGACGGGCGTGCCGTCGGCGAGGTACGGCATGTCCTCCTCCGGGAGGATGCGCGAGACGACGCCCTTGTTGCCGTGGCGCCCGGCCATCTTGTCGCCGACCTGGAGCTTGCGCTTGATGGCGATGTAGATCTTCACCATCTTGATCACGCCCGGGGGCAGCTCGTCGCCCTTCGCGAGGCGCTCGATCTTGTCCCGGAAGTGCTCCTCGCGGCTCCGGACGATGTCGTCTAGGTCCTTGATCATCTGGGTGACCTGCTCGCTCCCGCCGAACACGACGTCGCCCCAGTACTTGCGGGGGATCTCCGCGAGCGCATCGGCCGTGACCTCGGCGCCCTTCGCGAAGAGGACCTTGCCCTTGTCGTCCACCGTCTTGCCCGTCGTCGTCTGACCGACGAGGAGCTCCTTGATGCGGCGGTAGAACGAGTCGCGGAGGATCTTGATCTCCTCGTCGCGCGTGCGCTCGATGCGCGCGCGCTCGAGGTCCTCGATCGACTGGGCGCGCTCGTCCTTCTCCGTGCCTTTGCGCGAGAACACGCGCGCGTTGATCACGATGCCAGCGACGCCCGGCGGCACCTTCAGCGAGCTGTCGCGGACGTCGCCCGCCTTCTCGCCGAAGATCGCGCGGAGGAGCTTCTCCTCGGGGGAGAGCTGCGTCTCGCCCTTCGGGGTGATCTTGCCGACGAGGATGTCGCCGGGGCGGACCTCGGCGCCGATCCGCACGATGCCCGAGTCGTCGAGGTCCTTGAGGGCCTCCTCACCGACGTTCGGGATGTCCCGCGTGATCTCTTCCTTGCCGAGCTTCGTGTCGCGCGCGACGCACTCGAACTCCTCGATGTGGATCGAGGTGAACACGTCGTCCTTCGCGATGCGCTCGCTGATGAGGATCGAGTCCTCGAAGTTGTAGCCCTGCCACGGCATGAACGCGACGAGCACGTTCTGTCCGAGCGCGAGCTCGCCCATGTCCGTCGCCGGGCCGTCCGCGAGGACGTCCCCGGGCTTCACGACGTCGCCCGTGCGAACGATCGGCTTCTGCGTGTAGCAGGTCGACTGGTTCGAGCGCTGGTACTTCGTGAGGTGGTAAATGTCCGGGATCTCCGCGCCCTCGCCCTCCGCGCGGACGACGACGCGCGTCGCGTCCACGCTCTCGACGACGCCGGCGCGGCGCGCGACGGCGCAGACACCGGAGTCACGCGCGAGGCGCTCCTCCATCGACGTGCCGACGAGCGGCGCCGCCGTGCGGATGAGCGGCACGGCCTGCCGCTGCATGTTCGCTCCCATGAGCGCGCGGTTCGCGTCGTCGTGCTCGAGGAACGGCACGAGCGCCGCGGCGACCGACACCATCTGGTTCGGCGCGATGTCCATGAGCTGGACCATGTCCGGCGTCACGAGGCGGAACTCGCCGTTGTTACGAGCGGGGACGAGGTTCTCCTTGTACTTCCCCTTCTCGTCCATCGCGGCCGTCGCCTGAGCGATGTTCTTGCCCTCCTCCTCGAGCGCCGAGAACCACTGCACGTCCTCCGTGACGCGGCCGTTCTCCACCTTGCGGTAAGGCGTCTCGACGAAGCCGTACTCGTTCACGCGCGCGAACGTCGAGAGCGACGCGATGAGGCCGATGTTCGGACCTTCCGGCGTCTCGATCGGGCAGATGCGACCGTAGTGCGTCGGGTGCACGTCGCGCACCTCGAAGCCCGCGCGCTCGCGCGTGAGACCACCCGGCCCGAGGGCCGAGAGGCGGCGCTTGTGCGTGACCTCGGAGAGCGGGTTCGTCTGGTCCATGAACTGCGAGAGCTGCGAGGACCCGAAGTACTCCTTCACGACCGCGGAGACGGGCTTCGCGTTGATCAGGTCGTGCGGCATCAGCGTGTCGATCTCTTGCGACATGCTCATGCGCTCCTTGATGGCGCGCTCCATCCGGACGAGACCGATGCGGTACTGGTTCTCCATGAGCTCACCGACCGCGCGCACGCGGCGGTTGCCGAGGTGGTCGATGTCGTCGACCGAGCCGCGTCCGTTCTTCAGCTCGATGAGGTGCCGAACGGTCTCGAGGATGTCCTGCGGCGTGAGCACGCAGAGGTCGATCGCGGGGCGCTCGTCCTCCGGCACGTCCCGGTAGAACTTGTAGTTCAGCTTGAGGCGGCCGACCTTCGAGAGGTCGTAGCGCTCGGCGTTGAAGAACAGGTTCTGGAACAGCGTCTTCGCGGTCTCGAGCGTGGGCGGATCGCCCGGGCGGAGGCGGCGGTAGATCTCGAGGATCGCGTCCTCCGTCGTCTTCACCTTGTCCGCGAGGAGCGTGTTGCGCAGGTAGCTGCCGACGTTGAGGCCGTCGATGAAGAGAACGCGGAAGCTCTCGATGTTCGCCTCGCGCATCCGCTCGATCTTCGCGTCGCTGAGCTCCTCGTTGCACTCGAGGAGGACCTCGCCCGTCTCCGGATCGATGATGTCGTGCGCCGCGACCTTGCTCGCGAGCTCCTCGGGCTCGATCGGCAGGCGCTCGAGCTTCGCTTCCTTCAGCTTGCGGACGGCCGCGCGCGTGAACTTGGTGTTGCGCTTGACGATCGTCTCCGCGCCGATCTTGATGTCGCGGGTCGCGCGCTGTCCGGGGAGGAGATCGAACTCGATGCTCTTCGCGTACTTCCCGCCCTTCTCGATGTAGATCGTCTCGGTCGAGTAGAAGTAGTTGAGGAGGTCCTGAGTGGAATAACCCAAGGCACGCAGCAGCACGGTGGCGTGCATCTTCCGGCGGCGATCGATGCGGACGTAGATGATGTCCTTCGGGTCGAACTCGAAGTCGAGCCACGAGCCGCGGTACGGAATCACGCGGGCCGAGTAGAGGAGCTTGCCGCTCGAGTGCGTCTTGCCCTTGTCGTGGTCGAAGAAGACGCCGGGGCTGCGGTGCAGCTGGGAGACGACGACGCGCTCGGTGCCGTTGATGATGAACGTACCGGTGTCCGTCATCAGCGGGAGCTCGCCGAAGTAGACCTCCTGCTCCTTGATGTCCCGAACGATGCGCTCGCCGCCGTCGCGCGTGTCGTAGATCATCAGCTGGTTCGTCACCTTGATCGGCGCCGAGAACGTCATGCCGCGCTGGCGGCACTCTTCGACGTCGTACTTCGGCTGCTCGAGGTTGTACGAAACGAACACGAGCTCGCTCGTGCCGTTGAAATCCTTGATGGGGAACACGGAGCGGAAGACCGCTTGCAGACCCACCTCGTCCCGCTGGTTCGGCGGGATGTTCATCTGGAGGAACTTGTCGTAGCTCGACTTCTGGATGTCGATCAGGTTGGGGACGTCGACGATGCGACGAACCTTGCCCAGGTTCTTGCGGACGCGGTGATTGGTCTGGACGATCGACGGCATCGAATTCCTCCCGAGCTGGAGTGCGACGCGGATCAGGGCGGCTGATCCGCACCCCCGGCGCGAGGGCCGGAGGCTTTCAAGCTAGCTGGCGCCTTAGGCGCTCCGTTCCGCCGCGGCCTGCCGCGGATAGCTACGGAGACGGCGCTGCCCCCTCTCTCCGAGAGAGAGGGGGACAGGCTGTTTTTCAGGGAGAAGCGAGAGGCTTACTTGAGCTCGACGGTCGCGCCGGCTTCGGTGAGCTTCTTCTTCATGTCCTCGGCATCGGCCTTGGACACGCCCTCCTTGAGGGGCTTCGGCGCGGCTTCGACGAGGTCCTTCGCCTCCTTGAGACCGAGGCCGGTGATCTCGCGGACCACCTTGATGACCTGGATCTTGTTCGCGCCCGACGAGGCGAGCACGACGGTGAACTCCGTCTGCTCCTCCGCGGGAGCCGCGGTCGCGCCACCCGCACCGGGCGCCGCAGCGACGGCGACGGCGGCGGGAGCAGCCTTGACGCCCCACTTGTCCTCGAGGGTCTTGATCAGCTCCGCGATCTGGATGACGGGGAGGTTGGAGAGGTAGTCGACGACCTGGTCCTTCGTGAGATCAGCCATGATGAGCTCCGTTTTCGTTGGAAAGAGTTTTTTGGGGGCCGCGACTGACGCGCGAGCCTCTGGGATCGGATGGGAGGAGAGAGAGATCGTGGGTCGAACGCATTGCGACCCAGCCGACTACGCCTTCTCCTCCTTCGCCTTGAGCAGATAGACGAAGTTCTGCGCAGGCGCGTTGAGCAGCTGGACGAACTGCGTGAGCGGGGCTTGGAGGGTCGCGAGCAGCATCGCCCGCAGCTCGTCCTTGCCCGGCATCGTGGCGAGCTGCGTCTCGACGGCGTCCGCCGGGACGAGCTGACCATCGATGAGGCCGCCCTTCACCTTGAGCTTCTCGTTGTCCTTCCGGAACGCCTTCACGACCTTGGCGGCCGCGGAGGGATCCTCGAAGCTCCAGGCCACGCCCGTCATGCCGCGGAGGTTCTTGCCGAAGGCGTCCGCCCACGGTTGTCCCTTGATCGCGTGCTTGATCAGCGTGTTCTTGACGACCTTGTACTCGACGCCGCTCTTCCGAAACTCGTTCCGGAGCTTCGTCACGGCCTCGACATTGAGCCCTTGGTAATCGAGGAGGACCGCGGACGACATCTTGTCGAAGCGCTGCTTGAGCGTCCCGATGGCTGCGTCCTTGGCGACACGATCCGCGCTCATGCTTCCTCCTTCGAGCTCAAGAACTGCTGCGTATCGACGCGGACACCGGGGCCCATCGTCGACGACAGCGTGATGCTCTTGAGGTACGTGCCCTTCGCCGTGGACGGCTTCTGACGGACGAGGGCGTTGATGAGAGCGCTCGCGTTGATCTCGAGCGCCTCCGGCTTGAACGAGACCTTGCCGATGCGCGCGTGCACGATGCCCGCCTTCTCGACGCGGTACTCGACCTTGCCCGCCTTCGCCTCACCGACCGCGGTCTTCACGTCGAACGTGACCGTGCCGACCTTCGGGTTCGGCATGAGGCCACGAGGACCGAGGACGCGGCCGAGCTTTCCGACGAGCCCCATCATGTCCGGCGTGGCGATCACGCGATCGAAGTCCATGAAGCCCTCTTGGACCTTGTTGACGAGGTCGGCCTCGCCCACGTGATCCGCGCCAGCGGCCTCTGCTTCTTTCGCCTTCTCGCCCTTCGCGAACACGAGGACTTTGAGGGTTTGCCCAGTTCCATGCGGCAGGACGACAGCGCCGCGGACCATTTGATCCGCGTGCTTCGGGTTGACACCCAGCCGCACGGCGATGTCTACCGTCTCGTCGAACTTGGCGAATGCGCTCTCTTTGACGAGGGCGCACGCGCGGCTCAACGCGTACTTCTGAGAACGGTCCACTTTCTCCTGGGCCGTTCTCGTTTTTTTGGCGACTTTCGGCACTCGTGCCTTCCTTTCTTGTCGGCTTTCGCCTCCCACGGACCGCCAGGTTGACCGTGGTGAAATCTGCTGCGTTGGAGGCGCCTCCCTCGACGTTCGAGGGGAGACCCATCCGTTGGCCCGCCGCGTGCTTCGCGACGGATCAGGCGCGGCCCATCGGGCCGCTGGCACGAGAAGTCAAGATTCTCGTGCAAGACACTTGAATTTTCGGTGGGACCTGCCGCGAAACGGGGCTTCTCGCTCCTGGGATCCGGCGGGACCGCCGCGCGGACGACGCGGCGGAGGGAGAGTCGCGCCTCACGCTCTTCGTAGGAGCGGGCGCGACGATTGGAGCGCCTCCGCGCTCCTATCGTGATCAGTCCGTGATCTGGATGCCCATCGACCGCGCGGTGCCCGCGATCGACTTCATCGCGGCGTCCACGCTCGCGGCGTTCATGTCGGGGATCTTCTGCTCCGCGAGCTGCCGGAGCTGCGCGCGCGAGATCGATCCGACCTTCGTCTTGTTCGGCTCCTTCGAACCGGACCCCGGCTTCTTCGACGTCGCGAGGCCGGCCGCCTTCTTCAGGAGCACGGACGCCGGCGGCGTCTTCATGATGAACGTGAAGGAGCGGTCCGAGTAGACAGTGATGACCACCGGGATGATGAGGTCCCCCTGGTTCGCCGTCTTCGCGTTGAACTCCTTGCAGAAGCCCATGATGTTCACGCCGTGCTGGCCGAGGGCCGGACCGACGGGGGGCGACGGGTTGGCCTTACCGGCCGGGAGCTGCAGTTTGACGTAACCGGTGACTTTCTTCATTGCGTCCGCCTTGGGGTGCTTCTGCTAAGTGCTTCTTCGAGGGATGGCTGGGTCGGTCGCGAGCGCTCGCGCTCGCCTCGAGGGAGAGTTGGGGGCGCGCTCGGCGCCGCTGGGAGGGTGCGTCAGCGCTTCTCCACCGCGGCGAAGTCGAGCTCGACGCTCGTCGGTCGGCCGAAGATCGACACCTTCACCTTGAGCTTCTGCTTGTCGAGCTTCACGTCGTCGACGGTGCCGGTGAAGTTCGCGAACGCGCCGTCGAGCACGCGCACTTCTTCGCCGACCTCGAACGTGAGCTTCGGCTTCGGCTTCGCGGTGCCCTCGACGATGCCGCGCCGCAGGTTCTCGATCTGCGACAGAGGCACCTCCTGAGGCGTCTGATCGCCGATGAACCCGCTCACCTTCGGCGTCCCCTTCACGAGGTGCCACGTGTGCTCGTTCATCATCATCTCGATGAACACGTAGTTGGGGAGGCTGCGCTTCTCTTTGACGCGCGTCTTCCCGCCTGGGCGCTGCTCGGTGACGGACTCGGTGGGGATCAGGATCTCGCCGAACTTGTCCTCCATCGTGTGCTGCTTGATCCGCTGGGCGAGGGAATCCTTCACCTTCGCCTCGTAGCCCGAGTGCGTCTGGATGACGTACCACTTCTTGCCCGTGGTGGGCTGAACCGACGCTGTCACGTGCCGCTCCCGTAAACCAAGTTGGTGATGAACGACCAGAGTCGATCGAGGACGAAGAGGTAACCGGTCGCGGCCAAGCTGGCGGCGACGACGACGATGGTGGAGTTCGCGACTTCCTTTCGCGTGGGCCAGCGGACCTTGACGATCTCGCTCGTGACGTCGTCCGTCCATTGGCGGGTCGACGGTTTGCGGTACGTCCGAATCATGACGGCGAGGGCGATGAGGCCGCCGATGGCGAACGAGATGTTCGACTTGTTGAGGAACACGTTGTCCGTGTCCGGGATGCCCGCGAGCTTCGCCGAGAACTTCGTGAACCAGTCCCGGTTCGCGAAGTGCGCCCACGTGTCGTGCAGCGTCTTGCCGAGGACGAACGCGAGGAGGAAGCCGCAGCCGAGGTACGCGGAGAACACGTACTTGCCGATGCCGAGCTGGCCCGCGGCCACCTCTTCTTCGGCCTCGCCCTCGGTGTCTCCCGCAGCGGCGGCGTCGAGCTTCGCCTGCGCGTCGTCCGCGCTGGCGGCGACTTCGTCCGCAGCACCCTCGCTCGACTCGTCGCTCTCGTCGCTCTCTTCTTCTTCGCCGTCCTCGTCCTCTTCGCTCTCGTCCTCCTCCTCCGCAGTGGGAGGAGGTTCGGGAGCCTTCGGCTGCGCCTTCGAGGCCTTGGCACGCGTCGAACGCACCGGGCGCTCTTCCTCGCCCGTCTCGTCCTCTTCGTTGTCGACTTGCTTTGCCATGATCTGACGTCTCTTAAGGCTCTCGAACGACTTCGGCAGGGGCAGAGAGGCTCGAACTCCCGACCTGCGGATTTGGAATCCGCTGCTCTACCAACTGAGCTATACCCCTGTGGTTTTTTCCGCGCCGTCGCCCGAGTCCGCCGTCGCTGTAGCTCCGACGGAGGCGAGGCGCCAGTACCCCCCTACCTCGTTGGCAGGGGGGCACTCGGTGGGCCCCTGACGGGTCGGCGGCGATTTACTCGACGATCTTCGTGACGACGCCCGCGCCGACGGTCTTGCCGCCCTCGCGGATGGCGAAGCGCATCTGCTCCTCGAGCG
>JAXLYP010000036.1:0-84353 GCA_046351395.1 Polyangiaceae bacterium | reverse complement strand
GCGAAGCGGCGCTCGTCGAGCGTGAGGTCGGCGGCGTCGACCGCCCGGAGGAGCTCCTCGAGGTGGTGCGCGAGGTCGACGACGGGCTCCGCGTTCATCATCGCGGAGATGCCCTTCATCGTGTGGACGGCGCGGAGGAGCTCCCGCACGAACGATCGCGCGGGCGAGCCGTCCTCGAGGGCGCGCGCGAGCGCGCTGCACGCGGCCTCGGCCGTGAGCAGGAGCTCCTCCATCTCGGCGAGGTACGCGGCGCGGAACTCGGAGAGGTCGACCTCGAGCGTCACGCGGCGCCCACCGCGAGGAGCGCCTTCGCCTCGGCCAGCAGCGCGTCCGGTGTGAACGGCTTCGTCATGAACGCGGACGCCCCTCGATCGAGCACACCCTGCCTCGACGATGGGTCGCTCCGGCTCGTCACGATGAGCACCGGGAGCTCTCGGAGCCGATCCTGGGCCCGAACGAACTCGACGACCTCGAGCCCACCGACGTCGGGCATGTTGAGATCCAGGACCATCAGATCGAAGCCGCGCAGGGAGAGCTGCTCGATCGCCTCGAGCCCGCTCGCGGCGTGAGTCACGGTCACCCCCGAGAGCGGGCGGAGGCACGCCGTGATCATGTCCCGCATGACGCGGCTGTCGTCGACGACGAGGACCTCGACCATTGTCTGTTCTCCTGCTCGGTCACGGCGCCGCGGCCCGAGGCGGGTCCACGTCGAGCCCACTATCGCACTGAGCGCGCTCCCGGGCAGCGTGGCATCTTGGCACACTGGCTGTCTCGGATGGACGCGCGCCGCATTCGCGAACATCCTGATCGCTGGTGCAAACGGCACACGACCCCGCGCTCCTCTGGATCTTGGAAGACAGTGCGCTCGAGGCGGAGATGCTCCGCCGGACGCTTACCGACATCGGCGACGTGGAGCTCTTCGCGGACGGCGCGATGGTGCTCGAGCGGCTGGCGAACGGGGTCGTTCCGGACGTGATCATCCTCGACTGGCAGCTCCCCAGCATGAGCGGGCTCGAGCTCGCGCGCTTCGTCCGCGAGCGCGAGGCGTGGTCCAAGATCCCGATCCTCATGCTGACTGTCTACGGACGGAAGCAGGACGTCGTCGCCGCGTTCGACGCGGGCGCGAACGACTACGTGACAAAGCCGTTCGACGTCACCGAGCTCGTCGCTCGCGTCCGCACCCTCGCCCGATCGAGCCGACTGCAGCGCACCGAGGCGAGGCGCTCGCGGCAGTACCAGCTCGTCGCCGAGATCGGCGCCGCGCTCACGCGCGCTCGCACGATCGAGGCGATGGAGCGGGACGCGACGGCCGCGATCCTCGCGCACGCGCGCGTCGAGCGCGCGGCCATCGTGGACGCGGAAGGCGTCGCGACGCACGTGACGGACCTCGCGGTGCCGGCGTCCCTCGCCCAAGCCGCCATCGCGCACGGGGACCGGTTGGAGACCAGGCTCGGGGACCGCTTCGTCGCGCTGTTTCCGCTCGGCCCTCGCGCGCGGCCCATGGGTGTCCTCGCCATCGCGGACGCGAGCCCGCTCGATCCCCTGGTGCTCGACGAGATCGCGAGCGTCCGGGACATGCTCTCGCTCGGGATGGCGCGCATGCGCGCCGAGACGGCGCGCGCGGAGGCCCTCGCGCGCGAGCGCATCGCGCGCGCCGAGGCGGAGACGGCGAACACCAGCAAGGACGACTTCCTCGCGATGGTGTCCCACGAGCTGCGGACACCGCTGAATGCGATCCTCGGATGGACGGAGCTGCTGCTCAACCGCGACGACATCGACGGAGAGCGCGGCCGCCACGGTCTCCGGGTGATCGAGCGCAACGCGCGCGCTCAGGCGAAGCTCGTGGACGATCTGCTCGACATCAGCCGCATCGTCTCGGGCAAGCTCAGCATCGAGACGGGGCGCGCCGAGCTCGGGTCCATCGTCGGGATCGTCATCGAGGCGCTCCGGCCGACGGCGCAGGCACGCGGGGTCGAGATCGTCGACCAGCTCGATCCCGAGACGCGCTACGAGCTCAACGGCGACGCGGGACGGCTCCAGCAGATCGTCTGGAACCTCGTCTCGAACGCAGTGAAGTTCACGGAGTCCGGCGGCCGCGTGTCCGTCCGGATGGAGCGCGACGGCGAACGGGTGCACGTCGTCGTCGCCGACACCGGTCGCGGGATCGATCGGTCGTTTCTTCCCCACGTGTTCGAGCGCTACCGGCAAGCGGACACGTCGTCCCGACGAGAGAAGAGCGGGCTCGGCCTCGGGCTGGCCATCGCATACCACCTCGCGCAGCTCCACGGCGGCGACATCGCCGCCGCGAGTGAGGGGATTGGGCGGGGGTCGACGTTCACGCTCACGCTGCCCCTGTCGGAGCTCTCGTTCGCCTCCGGACCGACGTCGACCGACCCACCCCCCGCGGAGGCGCACGGCGAACTGCGGCGCGTGCGCGTCGTCATCGCCGAGGACGACGAGGACGCGCGCGAGCTCCTCACCGCGCTCCTCGTTCGCTACGGGGCCACGGTCGAGGCCGCTTCGACGGCGCGCGACGCGTTCGATCTCGTCCGAGGCACCTGCCCCGACGTCCTCGTCTCGGACATCGCGATGCCGGGTGAGGACGGGCTGTCGCTGATCCGGCGCGTGCGCGAGCTCGGCCCGACCGAGGGCGGCCACGTCACGGCCGTCGCGCTGACCGCCTATGCACGCCCGAAGGATCGGGTGGCGGCCCTCCGCGCGGGCTTTCACGCGCACGTCTCGAAGCCGGTCGACGCGTCGGAGCTCGTCGCGGTCGTCTCCGCGCTGCTCGAGACGCGCGCGTCCTGATCGCGGTCAGCGCAGGAGCAGGACCAGGCTCGCGGCGATGAACGTCGCGAGCCCGAGCGTCGCCCCGACCGCGAACACCGACTGGAGCCACCGATTGGGAGGTTGGATTGCGCGTTCTTCGCACTGCATCGTCGCCACCTGCCTCGAGCGTCCGCGAGCAAGGAGCGCGCCTCCGTACTCGGGGTGCGGGTAGGGCCGAGAGCCGCGTCGCCAGGCGTCGCCCGACGCCACAGCGCGCGCGCCCGCCGCGGCGAACCCGTCCGCGCCGGTCGAGTCCGCTCCGGCCCTTCGTCTGTGCGTTCGGCGCGGCGCCGGCTCGGTGATTGTCTGCTTCATCGATCGCTCCACCAGAGAGGAGCACCCCCGCCACGACCTTGCGCGAGCCTGTGCGCAGCTCGACGGAGCCCCCGACGAGTGAGGTGCGGAGCCGCAGTGGCGTGCGGGTTGCGAGCCGGAGCGAATGGCCTCGGAAGAGCCCGCGCTCCCCGCCCCCGTTCAGCGGAACATCGAACACCTCGCGCGGATCGAAGCGGAGGCCGCCGATCGCGCGGGCGGCACCAGCACCGCGTCGAGCGTCTCACCCAGAGCCTCGCGCGTCCTGCGGCGCTCTACGTTCTCTCGGGGCTCATCGCGGGCTGGTGCGTGGTCAACGCACTCTGGGCGCATGCCTGGGATGAACCACCTTTCCCCTGGCTCCAAGGGGCGCTCGGGCTCTACTCGGCCGTGGTGGTCACCGCGGTGCTCATCGCGCAGCGCCGCGAGCACGAGATCGCCGAGCACCGCGCGCGGATCGATCTGCAGGTGAACCTCCTCGCCGAACAGAAGGCGATCAAGATCATCGCCCTGCTCGAGGAGCTCCGCCGGGACCTGCCGAACGTCGCGGACCGCGTCGATGGGCGGGCGCGCATCACACGGAGGCCGCTGAGGTTCACCCGGATCGCCGCCGAGCCGCCGCGCGCGGCTCGGCGGCGCTCCAGCGCTCGACCGCGGAGGCGCGGGTCTTGCGGAGGCCCATCTCATGAAAGCCACCGACTTGATCCAACGCCAGCACCGCGAGGTCGAGAGGCTCTTCGAGCGCCTCGATCCGTCCCTCGGCCCCAAGGAACAGCGCGCGGTGTTCGACGAGCTGGCGATGAACCTCGTGGCGCACGACGGGATCGAGCGTGAGCTCTTCTATCCGGCCGCCGAGGTCGCGCTCGGCGCCCGCGACATCCTCGACGAGTCCCTGGTCGAGCACGGCCTCGTCGAGTTCGCGTTGCTCGTCGCGGACCAGGCGCGCACCCGCAAGGGGTTTCACCATCGGATCGCCGTACTTCGAGGGGTCGTCGAGCACCACGTCGCGGAGGAGGAGTCGCGCCTCCTGCCCAAGCTGAAGAGGGTCCTCTCGACCGCAGACAACGAGACGCTCGGCGCGCGGCTCGAAGCTGCCTTCGAGCGCGCGAAGAAGACCGCTTTCCGCGACGCGTTGCACGCGCACCTCGAAGAGGTTCTGCGCGGGGCGTCCTCGACGCCGCGGCCTGCGGCGCGAAAGGGAGCAACCGCACGCCGCGAGCCGCCATCAGCCCGCCACGGGTGACCTCCATCGAGCAGACAGTCGGGCTCGTGCAGGAGGGCCGCGCGTCCGCCTCGGGCGGTGCAACCAAGCCCGGCAGTCTCGCCCCCAGTGCGCGAACAAAGGAGCAACGTCCCATGAAGATCGGGATCATCGTCGGTAGCACGCGACCCGGCCGGAAGGCCGAGACGGTCGCGAAGTGGGTCCTAGGGATCGCGAACGAGCGGCGCGACGCCGCCTATGAAATCGTGGATATCGCTGCGTTCGGGCTGCCGCTGCTCGACGAGCCGACGCCCCCGTCCATGGGGAAGTACACGAAGCCGCACACTCTCGCGTGGGCCGCCGCCATTGCGCCGCTCGACGGGTTCGTGTTCGTGACCCCGGAGTACAACCACTCGGTTCCGGCGGCGCTGAAGAACGCCATCGACTTCCTGTACGCGGAGTGGAACAAGAAGGCGGCCGGGTTCGTCGGGTACGGAAGCGCGGGCGGGACGCGGGCGGTCGAGCACCTCCGCACGATCCTCGCGGAGCTGCAGGTCGCGACGGTGCGGGCCCAGGTCGCGCTCTCGCTGTCGAGCGACTTCGAGAAGTACAGGGACTTCACACCGAGCCCCCACCAAGCGGCGCGCCTCCACACAATGCTCGATCAGTTGACCGAGTGGACGCGCGCGATGACGAGCGTCCGGGCCCCGACAGGGGCCGCGGAGCGCTGAGCATTCAGCGCCGCGTGACATCGTTCCGGCGCGCCACTTGGATTGGCAGAGACGCGGTTTGGGCGTGAGCCTGAGCGAGCCGCGCCTTCAGTGCGACGGCGGATCGCTCGCCGGGAACGAATCGTCGAGCATGTCGTCGAGGCGCGCCTCCTCGCGGGAGGGGGCAGCACCGACGCGCGGCTTGGGCAACCTGCGGTGCGCCGTGTCGATGCCGAGCACGGAGTACGCGGGGCAGTGCCCCGAGACACCGCGGTGCAAGAGCGCCCCGCCGAGGATCGACGCGACGAGTGACCGGAGGAGGTTCGGCCGGAGCGCGGCAAAGAGCAACAGGGCGCCGCCCGCGATGACCGAACCGACGCGCTCGGCGGAGTGGACGTTCTTGCCGTCGAGCGGCCAGAGGCCGCGCGACTGCCATTGCTTCGTGTAGCTTTCGAGCGCTTCCATTCGCTTCGACGCTGCGAAGTCGATGCCAGCCGGAGCCCGACGCCCGTGGATGCGTTGCACGCTCGACCGCGATCGGGGCGGGGACCGGTGCTCGCACAGCGGTCCTCGTCTCTGCATGACGATAGGCGTCTGCTCAGCGGAGCTTGTCGGACGCCGCCTCGGCGCGCGCCGCGCCAATCGCGGTCCGCACGTCCCGCACCTCCTCGGCGGGCGGAAGGACGGCGGGGAGCCCGAGCGCCTCGATCCAGAGCTCTCGGCACCAGCCCTTCGTGTGATAGAGGTGCTCGTCTTCCTCGCCTTCGACCCGCTCGTAGGCGCGCGCGAGTCTGTCCCCGAGCTCAGGCTCGAGGTTCGCGGCGACGAGGCCGAGGAGCTTCCAATCGAGGTGGTCCTTCGTCTCCGCGAGGACGATGCACTCCGCCGCGACGATCTGCGCGGCCGCGGGGTCCCCGTTCTCACGCGCCATCCCAATCGCCTC
Organism: Polyangiaceae bacterium; assembly: GCA_046351395.1. GTDB lineage: Bacteria > Myxococcota_A > Polyangia > Polyangiales > Polyangiaceae > CAYYKK01. The sequence continues at coordinate 78,358 of JAXLYP010000036.1, read as the reverse complement.
GAGCAAGGCGACAGCGTTGTGTCGCACGATGCGGCGTAGAGGAGTGTCCTCCTCGGGATCGATCCCGAGCGAGCCGCAAACGTCGCGGAGCGCCTCGACGTGATCGAGTGTCTGCTCCAGGTACCGCTGCCACTCCGCGGAGAGATCGGAGCGCATCGCGCAGGCGACCGCCGCCGTATAGATCTTCACACCCCCCATTTCGTGCTCGAGCGCCTGCAACACCAGGTTTCGAATCTCGGTGGCCTTCATGAACGCCCTTCCGCGGCTCGATTGGCCGCACGACAGAGGCTTCGGCGGGAGCACGCAGCGTGCCGGTCGTGGAGGAGCTCCACGCCGCGCGCGCCGTCGTCTCGGCGTACCGCTGCTCAAGGAACGTGAGGAAAATCCAGGACGCGAAGATCAAGCTCGCGGTCGGCCCGACCGCGTCGAGCCAGACTCGCCTCCGGGGCGAGGACGACGGTCTTCCACCGGAACGACGCGCCTCCATCCACACGCGTCGATGCGCCTCGGGCGCTCACTCGTCCTCGCGACGAAGGTCACCCGCCCGAAGGATCCTTCCGGCCCATCGCCCTCGCGAAGGCGACCCAGGCGGCCGCTGCGTCGGCGTCCCCACCCGCGTCTCGTCGAGGGGGCCACGCCTCACGCTCGAACACCTGCGTCTTCGGGCTCGCGCCCTCGCTCTCTGTCGCGCCGCTGCGCCGCTGCGCCGTGGGTGCATCGAGCTGCGACCCGGTGGCGTCGCGGTCCGGTGGAGGCGGTCGGGACGGCGACGCTGCGGCTCGCGCGACTCTGCGCTGGGCACCCGTCGCGCGCGTCGTGGCGCTCGTGTCCGCTCCCAGCACCTTGGCCTTCACGCTCCTCTCGGTCGACCTGTGGGAGATCTCTGTCGTCTTCGCCCGCTTCGTTCCCATGGTTCACCCGCTCCGTCGTGCGCGTGGAAAGCTCCCGGGCGCGAGCGCCCGGCGGGGCGGGCAGCAGCAAGGTCCACGCCGACAGGGTGAGTCATCGGCGACGCGGGATGGATCCTCGCGGCGAGACAGGGACGATCCCGTCCGCCCGCGGCAGCGTCAGTCGGAAGCGCGCGCCACGACCGACACCCAAGCTACTGGCCTGGAGTTGCCCTCCGTGGAGCTCCGCGAGCGCACGCGCCAGGAAGAGGCCGAGGCCGAGGCCCCGCTTGGCGTCCTCCGCGCGCGCGTGCGCGAAACAGTCGAAGATCGAGTCGAGGCGCTCGACGGCGATCCCTCGCCCGGTATCCGCCACTTCGACCGTCGCGCGAACGCGATCGGACTTCAGCGTGAGCGCGATGGCCCCCCGCTCGGGCGTGCACTGGACCGCGTTCGTGACGAGGTGCACGACGATTTGAGTCAACCGCTCGGGGTCGCCCATGACCACCGCCCCCGCGGGAACGTCCATGGAGAGCTGCAGCCGCTTCGCGTCCAAGAGCCGCTTCGTCCTCGCGCACGCATCCGAGAGCGGTCGGGTGAGATCGACGCGCTCGCGCCGAAGCTCCAGCTTGCGATGGTGAATCCTCGCGACGTCGAGCAGCCTGTCGACCAGCTCGACGTGCGCGAACGCGCTCCGGTCGATCGCGTCGGCCGCCGCGCCGAACCGATCTCTCTCGAGTTCGCCGATTCTCATCAGGCTCGTCCAACCGAGGAGCGTGAAGAGCGGGGCGCGGATCCCCTCGGAGAGCGCGTCGAGCGCTGGGCCAGCGTCCACTGCGGGTGCGGTGTCACTCGGGACTCGGTCACCGTCGCGCACGGATCTTTCCCCTGTCACCGGCTCTTCGAGCCGGAACGATCTCGCGTCGCACGACGACCACGCCGCGCACCTCCGACATCGGCAGGAGTAATCCACGCGCCGACGCCGTCAAGACTCAGCGAACCATCGTGAGGACGCCGTGCCCGGCTCCTCGGGCCTCAGTGTGGCGTTTTGCCCGACGTGAGATGGCCCGCCCCGAGCGCGCGAAGATCGATCGCCCGCCCCGGTCGTGTGTCGGAAGCAACTGGAGACGCATCTGCGTGAGCGCGCGGAGATGGCCCTCGGGCGTCGTCCCGGCGACGCAGTCCCGCGGCACCACGAGCTCGTACCCGCGCTTGTGGGCGTCGTGCGCGGTGAACAAGATGCAGTTGTCCGTGGCGAGCCCCCGAGCACCAGCCACCTCGCGCCGAGGTGTCGGAGCAGGGTCTCGAGCACCGTGGAATAGAACCCCGAGTTCATCGGCTTGAGGACGAAGTAGTCCGTCGGCCGCGGGGCCAGCAGTCGGGCGATCTCGCGCCCGGGGCTCGAAGGTCGAGAGCAGCGCTCGGCGAGCACGGACTGCTCGCTCCTCCACCGCCCGACATTGTCGTTCACGTAGATCACTGGAATGTCTGCTTCTCTCGCGCGCGCGGCGAGCGACGAGAGAGCCCGCGCCGCGCGCTCCGCGCGTGGGATCATGGCGCGCGCGCCCGGGAAGCGCAGCTCGTTCAGCACGTCCACGAGGAGCAGCGCGCACCGGCTCGAGTGCTCGGGCATCGAGGCCCGAGCCCCCGGGCGAGCAGGGGTCGTCGTGCGCGCAGCGCTCAGGGCGAGGCGGGCGCGCGGTCCCGCTTGGACCGGATGAGGCGCCGGAGGTGATCCACGTTCTCGCGATCGCCGAGCGTGTCGCTCAGGATGCGCCGGAGCTCGCGCGACCACGGCTGGTCGTCCGTCGCGGCGAGGACCTCGACGAGCGCCTCGAGCGCGCGATCCCGCGTGTCGAGATCGGCGCGCGCTGCGCGCACCCGGCGCCCCGCCCAAATGACCGCGCCGATCAGCACGAGTCCGAGCGCGACGAAGGCGCCTATCGCGACGGGCAGCCAGACGGTGCCGCTCTTGGCGGCGCGAGCGGCGCCGTCGAGCACGTTGCCCTCGTCGCTCGGGAGCGTGCCCTCGCGCTTGCGCTCGGCGGTCTCGTCGATCGCGTCCTGGAAGCCGAGCGTCGCCTGCTTCGCAAAGTCGCGCGCCATGACGGACGTGGAGGCGCCGACGTCCGCCTCGGCCATCTCTTCGCGGCCCTGGGCGAACGCACTCCGAACCGCCTCTCGCACGATCGCGCTCACGCCGCTCCCGAGCTTCGCCATGTTCTCGGGTGACCCGAGGCGGTGGATCGACTCGTCCAGAGCGTCCCCGATGCTGCGGCTGTCGACGTGGTCGATGCGCATCGGCAGCTCGAACCCGCGCGTCACTTCGACAAAGTCTCTCCGCAGCTTCGCGAGGCGCGCGGGATCCTCGAGCGCGTCCAGCGTCCCGTCCACGACGCCATCGACGAGCTTGCGCGTCATGGCGCGGACCATCTTGGGGTCCACGCCGTCGACGATCTTCTCCTGCGTATCGCGGTTGGTGGCGGACTCGACGACGCCCTCGACGACGCCGGGTGTCGCGTCGCGGGCGACCTCGCGCACCAGACCGCCACAGCCGACCGCCGGGGCGACCAGGAGCACCACGGCTATCGCAGACAGTCGATGCCTCTTCCAGCTCATCTCGCGCTTGGACTGCAGGCGCCGTGCCCCGGCTCAAGTGGTTTCGGCGAGGCGTCTTTCGAGCGAAGCCCCATAGACGAGGTGGGCGAGCAGCATCACGGAGGGCCGGAAGGGCCGGTCCTTCGACGGGGGCGGCATGATGCCGAGCTTCGGGACCCATCCGGCGTAGCTCGACAGCCAGACGAGCGCGCCAAACGCGGCCCCCGTTGCGGGGTGCCGCGGGACGAGCCGGTGCTTGCGGAGAACCGCGTAGAGGGCACCCAGCCCCGCGCCGAACCCGAGGTGCGCGACCAGTGTGGCGACGCTCCGCTCGCTGTGCGTCGTCTCGCCCTCGAGCCCGACCGCACGGAGCATTCGGCGAGTGACTTTCCGCGGCGGCGCTTCGCCGAGCAGTCCGAGCGCCTGCGCACTCTTCATGAGCGCGGTCATCGGCACCGTCGCGCGTGCACCAGCCCAGGCGCCCCTACCAGCTGCAAGGATCGAGTCGAGCATCGGATCACCTCGGGGCGACAGACTTGCAGCTCGCAAACCATCGGACCTGGCCGAGCGAGTGCATCCCCTCGCGCGTGCCCGACCATCGTCGCTCTGATGTGGCGCGGAGGAACCGCGCGAAGAGGGAGCGCCTGCGGCGCGCTCGCCTGGAACACACTTGTTCGCCGCAGACCCTGCTGGGCGACTTCATCCGGACGAGCCACGAGGCGCTCGTCGCCGAGTGGACGCTGCGCGTTCAGCCACTGTCTGCGGCGAAGCACCTCCCCCAGCCCGCCCTGGTCGATCATGTCCCGCAGATTCTCCGGCGCATCGCCGACTACGTCGACCCGAGCGGGGCGCGAGCGAGGATATCTCTCGTGGAGGCACCGAAGCACCACGCCCTCGGTCGGCTCGCGCACGGGTTCGACATGGAATCGGTGCTGGCGGAGTACAGCGCGCTCCGGGAGTGCATCCTGAGCCATTGGCTGCGCGAGGAGGGCGACGTGATCCGCGTCACGGAGCTCCAGCGACTCCACGCCGCGGTCGACGACTGCGTCACGGAGTCGATCGTGAGCTTCGCGCGGGCGCGCGAGCGAATGCTGAGGGCGATCAACCGGATCTCGGAGGCAGCGGCCGGGAGCTCCGACCTCGACGTGTTCCTCCACGACATCCTGCGCGCCACCCTCGACACAACGGAGGCCGCCGACACCGTGGCCGTGATGCTCCGTGAGGGCGACGTCCTCACCCTGCGCGCCACGGTCGGGGAACACGCGGGGCGACCATCCACGGTGCGCGTGGGCCACGGGCTCATCGGAGGGATCGCGGTGACGGGCCAGCCGGTCCTGCTCCGCGACACCACGCCCGACGCGGGCCCGATCAGCGAGGCGCTCCGCAAGGAGGGCATCCACGCGCTCTACGCCGTCCCGCTCGTACACGCGGGCGTCGTCATCGGCGTGACGTACATGGGATCGCGCTCGGCGTTCGAGTTCTCGGACGAAGATCGGCTGCTCTTCCGCACGATGGCGAGCCGCGCCACCGTGATCCTCCAGACTCAGCTCGTCGCGGATCTCGAGCGCGCCGTCGATGCACGGGACGCCCTCGTCCGACAGCTCGCGGCCGAGCAGACACGCCTCGAGCAGATCCTGAACCAGATCCCCACGGGGGTGCTCATCACCGAATCCCCCTCCGGTGAGCTCTCCTTCCTCAACGAGCGCTGTCAGGAGATCCTGGGCGAGCGGCTAGGTCCATCGGCCTCGCCCGCGGCCTTCAAGGGCTGGCAGCTCTACCACCTCGACGGCCGGCCCTACGACCCCGAGGACACCCCGCGGTCTCGGGCCGAGCTCGGCGAGCGGCACGTCGACGAGTTCAAGGTCCGACGCCCGGACGGCGCGTGGATCGTGCTGCGCGCCCACTCGGCTCCCGTCCGCGATCACACCGGCCGCATCCAGAGCACCGTCGTCGTGTTCGACGACGTGTCCGGCCAGAAGCGCTACGAAGAGATGCTCCGCTTCCTCTCCGAGGCGAGCCGCCAGCTCTCCGAGTCCATCGACTACGAGACGACGCTCGACCGCATCGCCCGCCTGACGGTTCCCGCGATCGCGGATTGGTTCGTCGTCGACGTCGTGCGCGACGGACACCTCGACTCCGTCGTGGTCGCCCACTCGGATCCCGCGAAGGCGAACCTCGCGAGAGAGTATCGGCGGCGGTTCCCGCCGGACCTCCGGGGCACCTACGGGATCGCGAACGTGCTGCGCGAGGGCGAACCGGAGCTCTTCCGAGAGATCCAAGACAAGAAGCTCGAGGAGGTGACGGGCAGCGAGGATCAGCTCCGGCTCGCGCGCGAGCTCGGCATGCGATCGGCGATGATCGTCCCTCTCCGGGTCGCGGGGCACACGATCGGGGCCGTCTCGTTCGTGTCGGCCGAGTCGGGCCGACAGTTCGACCAGCACGACGTCGAGGTCGCCCAAGGATTCGCGGATCGAGCCGCGCTCGCCATCGAGAACGCGCGGCTCTTCCGAGAAGCGGAGCGGGCGATCCGCATGCGCGAGGATATCCTCGCCGTGGTCTCGCACGACCTGCGCAACCCCCTCGCGAGCATCCACATGAGCGCGGGCCTCCTGATCCGGAGGGAGGCGGACGCGCGGTCGCGCAAACAGTACGAGATCATCCTCCGCGCCACCGGCCGAATGGAGCGCCTGATCGACGACTTGCTGGACATGGCCAGCATCCAAGCCGGACGCCTCGCGGTCGTGCGGAAGGCGCAACAGATCGGCCCCATCATCGAGGAGGCGGCGGAGATCGCGCGGCCCTTGGCGATCGCGAACGGTCAGACGATCACGAGCGCGGTCGAGACCGGCAACGCCGAGAGCGAGGTCGACCGCGAGCGCATCCTCCAGTTGCTCGCGAACCTGCTCGGGAACGCGAAGAAGTTCTCCCCTCCGGGCGGCGCGATCACGGTGCGCGCGAGGCTGGCGAACGGAGCTATCGAGTGCAGCGTGAGCGACACGGGGCCCGGAATCGTCGATGGGGATCTCGCGCACATCTTCGATCCCTATTGGTCCGCGACCCACGAGAAGAAGGGCGTCGGGCTCGGCCTCTTCATCAGCAAGGCGATCGTCGAGGCCCACGGCGGACGTATCTTCGTCGAGAGCCGCCCCGGCCGCGGGACCACGTTCACGTTCACGTTGCCGCGCGCGCTCTGAGGCCCGCGCTCGAGGACCTCTCGACGCGCGCGACGGATCGCGCCGCCCGGGAGCACCGACCGGTCGGTGCTCTCGTCCACACTCAGCAGCCCTTCACGCAGACGACGCGCTTGGTGAACGACGCGGACGACTTGTCGTACGTGGCGGGCAAGGCGCCGCCCGGCGCCCCGTGAATGAGGCTCATGAAGCTCTCCACCTGCTTGATCTCCGAGCCGTTCGACCGCTTGATGATCGCGGCCGGCACGGTCGTCGCCGCGCCCATCGCGTCCTTGATCGTCACGCCCGCGTCCGTGGCGAACTGGCCGACGTAGCTCGACGTCGTGAAGCTCACGAGGTTCGGGTCCTCGATCATCGCGTCGCGGTCGTAGATGACCTTGTCGAACTGCTCGAGGCCATCGCTGTGATCGGTGTCGATGGAGAGGCGCATCACCTGCCCCTTCGTGGGATCGAAGAGGTCGACGAGCTTCACCGCGGGAGGACGGGTCGCGTCGTATTCCACCTTCACACCCGCGAAACCGAGATCGAAATCGCTGCTGGTCGCCCCGCGGGAGATGCCGAACTCGACCGTACCGCGCAGCTCGAGGACGGACACGAACCCGCGGATGAGCGGATAGCCGACCGAGCCGTCGACGGGGCTCGATCCGAGTGGGACGACGTCGAACGCGTCCGCCGCGGAGATCACGCCCGTCTTCCCCTTCTTGAGGATGTTGCGGATCACGCCGGCGCTCTCCACCGAGAGATCCGTCGTGACGCCGCCATTGTCCTTCCCCCATGCGTCGGCCGCGAGGAGCATCGCGTCCGCCGAGAGGTCGATCAACGCGTGCGTGTCGGTCACGTCGAACGTCGTCTTTCCGACTGGATAGAAGAACAGGTCCCCGGGCGTCCCCGCGTTGTCCGAGATCGTCATGCCGAGCGCGTTGCCGAGGAGCTTCGCCAGCGTGGACTCGCCCATGCCCGCCGCCTCGATCTGCGCGACGTACCCCTGTGTCGCCGTGACGAGGTCGGCCGTCGGCGCCGTCTTGCTGTCGACCTTCACGAGATCCTGGCTGGCCTTGTCCCACGTGATCCCCTTGGACGCGTCATTCGGGATCGTGAAATCCACGCGGCCGACCTCCTCGCCGAACGAGCCTGCGTTGAGCACGAGGCAGGGCTTCCCGGTCGCCTTGTTCGTGCGCTGGATCGGCGTCTTGTCGTGGTTGTGCGAGTGCCCGCTCACGATGAAGTCGATGCCGCTGACGTTGTCGCAGACGCGCGTGTCCTCGCCCGCCTCGATGCCCTCGGCGGTGGTCGAGACGTCGACGCCGCCGTGCGCGAGCGCGATCACGACGTCGACCTTCTCGTCGGCGTGGAGTCGGTCGACGATGGGCTGGAGATCCGCGTAGAGGCTGGGGAGCCCCGCGTCGACGTCCCCGTCCGTCTTGAAGTCCGCAGGGCGCACGCTGAACTCGACGGGCGTCTTGTTCGGCGCGACGTGCGCCGCGTTGATCCCGACGTAACCGATCAGGCCGACCTTGATCCCGCTCGCCGTCGTGAGGACGCGGTACGGGTGGACGAGCGCGTCGTCCGTGGCGTTCGCGCTGTAGAACCCGGCGAGCCCGTCGTCCCCCGGGTCGGTCTCGGAGAAGTGGATGTTGGACGCGACGATCGGCGGGATGGCGCCCGTCGCCTTGGCGGCCGTGAGCGAGCTCGCGAGCGCCTTCGGGCCAAAGTCGAACTCGTGGTTGCCGAACGTCGTCGCGTCGTACCCGAGGGCCTTCATCGTGGCGTAGTCGATCGATCCGCTCTCGAACGCGAGGTGCGGGAGGCAACCCATCTGGTTGTCCCCCGCGCTCACCAGGATGGAGTCCTTGCCCGCGTCCTTCGCCTCCTTCCGCAGGGCGGCGATCACCGTCGCACGCCGCGCGACGCCCCCCACGAGCGAGCCGTCGCCCGCCTCCGCCGCGATCGGGAAGTCGTCGAGCTCCGGGCTGAACGCGAACAAGTGCGAGTGCTCGTCCGACGTGAAGAGCACGACGAGGTGCTTGTCCTTCGGCGCCCCGCCGCCCCCGCCGCCCGTTCCGCCCGCGCCGTCGTCACACCCGGCGCCGAGCAGCGAAGCAGACAATCCGAGGAGTGAGGTGCCGAGGCCCGCGAGGATCCAAGAAGCTCGTTTCATGGAGCGGAGCTTAGCAGCACCCCAGCGGAAACGGCCGCCCCCGCACGGACGAGGCCTCCCATGCAGGCCCTCGGGTGGGCCCCTTCAGGTCCAACTCGTACTCGTACGCGTACTCGATACCGTACCAGGGCCCCGGGGGGCCCCCCGCGGCGCGCCCTCGAAGAGCTAAATCAGCGAGCGTGATCCTCCGTCGGCAGCAGAGGCAGAACAACAGGAAGACGGGAAGACCGGAGAAGCAGAACAAAATCACTCTGCTTCTCCGGTCTTCCCGTCTTCCCGTCTTCCTGTGACTCTCCTCTGAAACTGATTCAGAATCGCGCTCAATGATTTAGATGATCTCGAAGTACCTCGCGAGGTCCCAGTCGGGGACGAACTTGCGGTGCTCGCGATCCTCCCACCAGCGGGTGGCGGCGAAGTGGTCGACGAAGGCGTCGCCGAAGACCCGCCGCATCGTCGCCGATGCGGCGAAGCGATCCGCCGCCTCCTTGAGCGTCGTCGGCAGCGCGCTCGCGGGCGTCGGCGGCGCGTCGTACGCGCTCCCGATGACGGGCTCGCCGAGCGCGAGCCCCTCCTCGATGCCGAGCAGACCGGTCCCGATCGCCGCGGCGAGGCCGAGGTAGGGGTTCGCGTCCGCCGGGCCAATGCGATATTCGCTGCGCTGGCTCTTCGCGCTCCCCGGGATGACCCGGAGCGCCGTGGTGCGGTTCTCGACCCCCCAGTGCGCGGCGGTCGGGGCCCACATCCCGGGGACCATCCGGCGATACGCGTTGATCGTGCTGCACACCATCGCGAGCGCCTCCGGCATGTACTTCACCTGCCCCGCGACGAACGACTCCATCGTCTTGCTCATGCCGTGGCGGCCGTTCGGATCGTGGAAGACGGCCTCGCCCGACTTCGCGTCGACGAGCGAGACGTGAATGTGCCCGCTCTGCCCCGGGTACTTCTCGCTCCACTTCGCCATGAACGTCGCCATGATGCCGCGCCGCTGGGCCAGGACCTTCATGAACGTCTTGAAGATCGCTCCCTTGTCCGCCGCGCGAAGCGCGTCATCGACGCCGATCGCGGCCTCGAGCACCCCGGGCCCGGTCTCGGTGTGCAGGCCCTCGATGTCGCAATCCATCGCGTGCATCGTGTCGATGATGTCCCGGTGGAGCGCGTCGTGGACGCTGCTCCTCAGCATCGAGTAGCCGAACATGCCGGGCGTGAGAGGCTTCAGGTTCCGGTAACCCTTCGCGCGCACGGTCTCGGGCGTCTCGTCGAACAGGAAGAACTCGTACTCGAGCGCGCCCTTCGCCGCGAAGCCGAGCGAGCGCCCCCAATCGAGGACGCGCTCGAGCGTGCCGCGCGCGCAGACGCCCGCGTAGTCTCCGGTGAAGCCACCAATCACGATGACCGTGTTCGGCTCGAATGGGATCCGCCGGATCGTCGACAGATCGAGCTTCACGGGCGCGTCGCGGTACCCCGTGTGCCAGCCGCTCGCCTTCGTGTTGTCGAAGAGCGTGTCCGCGCTGTCCCACCCGAGGACGACGTCGCAGAAGCCGAAGCCGCTCGCGGCGCACGACAGGAACTTCGCTCGGTCGACGTACTTCCCTCGCATGATCCCGTCCGTGTCGAACACCGCCATCTTGTGGTAGCGGACGTCGTTCGCGTCGAGCCAGGAGGCGAGGTCCGCGAGGGTCGGTCGGTCGTGGGGGTCCATTTCGTCACCTCGAGCGCAGGTGGTAGTTCTTCGGCCTCGTCACCGCGAGGAAGCCGAGCTTGGAGAGCGACACGCCCGTGCCGGAGTCTTTGACGCCGGTCCAAGCGAGCGCCGGATCCAGATAGTCGCAGCGGTTCGCGAACACGGTCCCCGCCTGGAGGGATTGTCCGATCGCGCGCGCCCGGTCGAGGTCCTTGGTCCACACGCTCGCCGTGAGCCCGTACCGCGAGTCGTTCGCGAGGCGGACCGCCTCCTCGACGCTCGCGACCTTCGCGATGCCGATCGCCGGGCCGAACGTCTCCTCCGTCATGATCGACATCGTGTGGTCGACGCCTTCGAGGACGTGCGGCGCCACGTAGCACTCGGACGCCGTCGGGACCTCGAAGTCCGCGCCGCCCACGACGGCGCGCGCTCCCTTGTCGATAGCGTCGGCGATTTGACCGCGGATGAACGCGGCGGACCGGGCGTTCACGACCGGGCCGAGGTTGGTCTTCCCGTCGAGCGGGTCACCGAGGACGTACTGTCGCGTCGCCGCGGCGAACGCCTCGAGGAAGCGATCGTGGATCGACGCCTCGACATAGATCCGCTCGATCGCGCAGCATGACTGCCCGGCGTTGAAGAACGCGCCGTCCACGAGGTTCTCGACCGTGTCGTCGAAGTCGCAATCCGACAAAACGATCGCGGGGTCCTTGCCGCCGAGTTCGAGCCCGACGCCGATGAAGTTCTGATCCGCGACCGCGCGGTACACCTCGTGTCCCCCGCGGACGGAGCCCGTGAAGGAGACGAACCCGAACCGCCGCGTGTCGATCAGCCGCTTCGCGACGGCGTGGTCCACGGGCAGGGCCTGGACGAGCCCCGCCGGGGCCCCCGCGTCCGCGAACGCGCGCTCGAGCTGCTCCGCGACCAGCGCGGTCTGCGGCGCGTGCTTCACGAGGACGGCGTTGCCGGAGAGCACGGCCGCGGCGAGCGCGTTGATGGGCACGAGGAGGGGGTAGTTCCAAGCCGCGATCACGAGGACCACGCCGACCGGGACGCGCTCGATGCGGCGCTCGAACCCCGGCTGATCCGTGTACGCGTCGGGCGCGAGCGCCGCCTCCGCGATCGAGGAGAGGTGCTTCACCCGCGCGGTCATGGGTCGCTCGAACTCGGCGCGCGCGTGGCCGACGGGCTTGCCCATCATCCGCGTGATCGCGCGAGCGTTCTCGTCGAGGCGCGCGCGGTACGCGTCGAGGACGCGGTCGAGCAGCGCGACCCGCTCGGCGATGGTGGTCGACGCGAACGCTCGCTGCGCGCGCTCCGCGCGGTCGAGCAGCGCGAGCGCCGCCTCGAAGGAGAGCTCCTCGAACGTAAACGCGACGTTCCCGTCGATCGGACTGACGATGTCTGCCATGCGCGGAACGTTACCGCGCGCCGACGACGTTCGGGAGTCAAACGCGCGCGAGGGAGCCCCGAGCGAGCTCGGCGTCACACCGTCGCCGAGCGCGCTCCACCCGGTAGAGTGTCGACGTGAAGCCCGCGCCCCTCCTCCTCACGCTCGCGCTCTCCCTCGGTGGCTGCAGCGATCACGGCGCGAAGCGCACGGCGGCGGCGCCCGACCGCGACGAACGAACGGCGGCCTCGAGCCCGGCGAGGCTCGACGACGCGAAGAGCGTGGCCGCGCCGGACGGCGCGTGGGACCCCGCGAACACGTATGTCGTGCTGGTCGGCGCGTTGACGTTCCAGTCGTCCTCGATGACGAGCTTCTCCCCGAAGCACAGGAAGGATGACGAGCTCGCGAAGCTCCTCCTCTCGCGGGGCGTGCCGAAGGACCACCTGGTCGAGCTCCTCGACGAGCAGGCGACCGCGAAGAGCGTGTTCGAAGCGCTCGAGGCGATGGCCAAGGCGGCGCCGAAGGGGGCGACGCTCCTCTTCTATTACGCGGGGCATGGCGGGAACGGGGACGCGGGGGAGATCTCGTTCGTCGCCTACGACGACGACGGTACTTCCGCGAAGTCGATCTCGATGAAGCGTGTCGAGCAGACGATCGCCCGCGCGTTCGCGGGGGGCACCGTCCTCCTCTTCGCGGATTGCTGCTACTCCGGCGGGCTGCTCGAGGTCGCGCGGAACCTCGGAAAGAAGCCCGGCGTCCGCGCGGCCGCGGTAACGAGCGCGGCGGCCTCCAACCTGTCGAGCGGCAACTGGACGTTCTCCCAATCCCTCATCGACGCTCTCGACGGGGACGCGATCGGCGATCGCGACGGCGACGGCGCCATCACCCTGGGCGAGCTCGGAGAGGAGGTCCGGGCCGCGATGAAGTACCGCGAGCTCCAGCGCATGGGCGCGGAGGTCGGGGCCGTCGGCGACGGGTTCGTCCTCGCGACCGACAATCCGCACAGGCCCGCGCAACGGGGGATCGGCGCGGAGTACCTGAGCGCGAAGCGCGGCGACGACTACGAGGTCGCCCGCGTCGTCGGAGCGCGAGGGGACGAGCTCACCGTCGAGTTCTACGACTACAGCGACAAGTCGCGGGCGACCGTGCGCCGCGCGGACACGAAGCCCCTCGTGTTCGAGGGGTACCCCGTGGGCTCGAAGGTGTCGGTCGAGTGGGAGCGCAAGTGGTGGGACGCCGAGGTGCTCGCGCGCGACGACGATTTTCACCTCATCACGTACGCGGGCTTCAACCACTCTTGGGACGAGTGGGTCCTCTCGAACCGCGTCGCCACGCGCGGCAAGCGATAGTCGCTCGAGGCGTCTTTCGCACGCCCATGGGGCCGCGCGCGCGCCGGAGGCACGCCGGACAGCGGTCGCGAGGAGGTCGCGCTGCGTGAGGCGGGCGCGGCCCCGCTCGGTAGCAGCTCGGCCGCGAATCGCTGGTACGGTTCGAGCCATGTTCCCGTGCGCGAACTGTGGGTGGATGCTCCAAGACAACGACCCCGCCTGCAACATGTGCGGGTCGCCGACGGGTCGGGGTCTCGCCCCGCCGACGTACGTGTCGGCGACGTCCGCGGCCGCTGCGCCCCCGCCGCGAGCGCCCGCCCCGGCGCTGCCGAGCGCGAAGATGGAGAAGCTTTTCGAGGATGCGGCCGCCGAGCTCGGTGAAGACTGCATCGTCGGCAAGAGCTTCCTCTACCTGAAGGCGACGGCGTTCGACCGCCCCTCCACGAGGTGGGTGAAGGGCCTGCTCGGCGGGAAGAGTGAGCCGCGCGTCGTCCCGATCGTCGGGGGTGAGCCGCTCGTCTTCGGCGGAGTGAAGGTGACGCCGCTCGCCCTGCCGGCGCTCGACTTCTTCTCGATCACGACGGACAAGGCGCTCTACCGGGAAGGCGCGGACGACGTGTCCGTCCTCGTCGTCGATCCGCTCCGACCCTCGTCGACGGCTCTCCTCGTCGTTCGGCTGAACGGGACGGATCTCCTGAGCCGCGGCGTCACGCTCGACGAGAACGGCGCGGGGACGACGGCGCTGCGCGGGCTCGGCGCTGGCGCGTACGAGGTGACGATCTACGGCGCACAGGACAAGTCGCCAGCGACATTTACCGTCGCCGCGTATCGCCTCGCACCGCTCGTCATGGCGCTGTCTCGCCGTGAGATGATCGGTGATGAGCTCGACGTGGGGCTCTCGCTCACGTCGTTCGGCGCGCCCTTCGCCGGGCGGATCAGGCTGGACCTGACGGAGAAGGATCGCGTCCTCGAGACGCACCACGTCGTCGCGACCGACGGGAAGGCACGCGCGCGGTTCAGGCTCACGGGGCAAGGCCCGCACGCGATCAACGCGCAATCGGAGGAGGATCCGGGCAAGACGGCGACCACGCCTATCGTCGGGAGCCGCGCCGACGAGCGGTCGCAGACGACGCTCTCGAAGCTCGGCGTCGAGGTCACCGGATCGCTCTTGCCGGGCCCGGGCGAGCGCTCCGTGCGCGGGATCTTCCTGAAGGAGGGGGCGATGCACGCGGCCCCGATCGGCCTCGAGCGGGTCGACGCGAAGTGCGCGCGGCTCGTCGCGCGAACCGCGATCGATCGGATCGCCGTCCTCGTGCGGGATCCCGCTGTGCCCGCGCGGCGCTCGAACGCGGTGGACGTCGCGAAGGCGCAGCACCCGTCGCTCACGAACGAACGGTACAAACACGCGGAGAAGCTGTTCCACGAGGGGAAGTACGCAGTCGCGCGGTCGATCCTCGAGGAGGCCGTGCGGCCCATGAAGGAGCCCCCCCACCCGTTCTTCGCGTATTGCATCGCGTGCTGCCACGCGCGCCTCGGCGACGCGGACAAGGCGATCGGCGCGCTCCGCACCGCGATCGCGGACGGGTGGACGGACCTCGAGCTCCTCCAGAAGGACGCGGATCTCGCGGCGCTGCACGGACTGCCGGCGTTCGAGTCGATCGCGCGCGGCGGAGCGGTGCTCGTCGAGAGGTCCGGGCTCCTCGCGGGGGAAGTCGTCGAGATCCCGATCGACGGGCCGTTCGCCGTGCTGCTCCTCGGCGCGTTCATCGACGGCAAGCCGTGGGAAGGGTCGTGCGCCGTCGTGACGCCGAGCACGGCCACGGCGACCGCGTCGATCGAGGGGACGCCGAGGCCCGGCGCGTCCGCGCGCGTCGCGGTCGACGCGCCCACGGGGGCGAGCACGTACGTCATCGTGAAGGACGCTCGGCTCCTCTCCACGGACACGCCAGAGAGCCGCCTCGCTTCGCGCATCAAGGCGTACGTCGAGGAGACGAACAAGGAGACGTTCACCGGGCATCCGACGCGCAAACTGTCGGAGGCGCCCGACGTGCGGCGGTTCGGCGGCCGGAGCACCGGGATACCCGCCCCGCTCCTCCCAGAGGCGTTCGGCGCGGCGGGGATGCCGATGATGATGCCCTCCGCGCCTGCGCTCGGAGGCGGCAGCCCCGGCTCCGCGTCGCTCGGATACGGCGGGCCGCGGCCGCCGCCGATGATGCGGGCGCCGCTCGCGTTCGAACCGCCGGGGATGGGTCCGCCAGGGATGGGTCCGCCTGGAATGGGTCCACCCGGGATGGGCCCGCCGCCCGCGTCGCTCGCCGAAGCGTATGGCAGTGCGATGCCCGCCGGCCCGCCCGCCGCAGCGTCGCCGTATCGTTCCCCGGGTGAGCGCGCGGCGCCGATCGCGCCGGCGATGATCCGCGAGCCGGAGGTGCTCTACGCGGGGTTCGTCCCGAGCGGATCGAGCGGAGTGTTCGTCGACCTCGCGGATCAGCCGGCGGACTACGTCGTCGAGACGTTCACCATCCGCGGCGTCGACTGGGCGCACGCCGAGACGCGGTTCCGCGCGGACGCGGACACGACCGCGGCGGTGATGCTCCCCGCGTTCGTCGCCGCAGGCGATGGGGCGGAGGGCCGCATACACGTCCGATCCAAGCGGGGCGGGACGCTGCGCGTCGCGCGCGACGGCGCGCCCGTCGCGCTCCGGGGTGTCGAGCGCGGTGTCCTCGCCGCGGGCGCGCACGAGGTGTCGTTCGTCGCCGAGGCCGGCGACTATGCGATCACGTTCGACGCGGTCGACACAGAGTCGGTCCGCCTCGATCGGCGTGTCGACCGGCTCGGCGCGCTGCGGCGCATGGCGAGGTCGATCCTCCTGCTCGAGCCGGGCCAGGCGATCGATGGCGGTCGAGACGCGAGCGTGTTCGCGCTGCGCGTCCTTCCGGGGCTCGACAAACCCATGGCGCTCGCGCTGGACGCGACCGCGGACTACGGCCACGCGTGCTGCGAGCAGACCGCGGCGAAGATCCTCGCCGCGTGCGCGATGTACGCGCTCGCGGCGGACCCCGCGCGGCGGTCGAAGGCGGAGTCGATCATCGCGGCGGGCATTCGCCGCGAGCGCACGATGTACATGAAGGGACGCGGGTTCCGGATGTACCCCGAGTCGGGGGACAGCGTCAGCGAGTACTGGAGCCCGAAGGCGTCCGCGCACCTCCGGCACCTCGCGAGCCTGAAGGATCTCACCGGGCCGGCCGCGATCGGGATGACGCTCGCCGCGCTCGTCGACGAGGGGCTCGCGATGGCGGCGGACGTCGGGCAAGCGCACCGGCTGCCGTGGCCGCCGACGCGGGGCCGGAGCGCGGCGGAGCTCTACGCGGAGCTCCGGTTCGGCGCGACGCCCGACGTCGCGCGCGTCGTGGGCGACGCGGTGGCCATCGTGGAGGTCGCGACGGGCAGCGGCCGCGTCGCCGCGCGGACGGAGCAAGCCTACGGCGCCGCGACGTTGTTTCACGCCGCGCGACGCGGCGCCGGAGGCGCCGAGGCGCGAAGGCGCGCGATCGATTGGACCAACACGGTCTGCAAGGACATCACCCCGGAGGGCCGGCTCTACTCCACGGTCGACTCGGTCGCGCTGCTCGCGCTGTTCGGCGAGCTCTCGGCGGCGCGCGTCGTCGGCGGGGACAAGGTGGAGATCAATGGCGCGGTGCAGTCGATCGAGAAGGCGATGCGCGCCGAGGATCTCCACGTGGTGAGGGCGGTCGACAGCACGGTCGCCGTCGAGGTGTCGCGGTTCGTCGAAGACGACTGGGACCAGCTGAAGAGCGACGTCGCGATGTCGGTCGCGCTCCGCGACGCAAGCGGGCAAGTCGTGCGCGCGGCGCGCCCCGGGGACGCGCTCACCCTCGAGGTGACGCTGACCGGCGGCTACAAGGCGGGCGACCTCGCGTGGGTGTGCTTGCCGGACGCGCTGTCGAGGGTCGTAGGCGGCGGGCAGGTGAAGCGGTTCTCCGTCGACTTCGAGGGAAAGACGACGGTGAACGTGCCGCTCGCCGCGACCGGCGTGACGGTCGGTCCGAGCGGGGCACCGGCCGCCGGCCACTACCGAGTCGTCGTGCGCAACATGTTCGAGGAAGAGCGCGCGGGCAACCCGGGTCTCCTGGAGATTCGCATCGGCTGAGTCATCGAGCGCGACTCTCGTCACCCGCCGAAGCGGAGAACAGGCTTCCCTCCGCTCCAATGGAGAGCACGGAACAGGATCTGCTCTAGGGCGCCGACGCCTCGGCGATCGCACGGAAGTATGCCATTTGATCTTGCTCGACCGTGGGCGACGTTCCCGCAGCGACGCGCTTCTGCACCTCGGACTCGAGCTTCCGCATCCGGTCGCGATGCTCCTCCGCGGCGTTCCCGCTCTGGTACGACGTGTCGCGCAGCCGTTCGCTCCACTTCACGACATCCTCGAGGGTCGCCGTTCCCGCTTGGTACCGCGCGAGGACTCCGTCGTACACGAGCGTCGCCGCCTTCGCGGCCTCCGTGTGCTTCGCATAGTAGTTGTTCGCGTAGGCGTTCGAACTCGACGCGGCTGGCGCGCTCGTCGGAGACGACGTCGTCGCTCCCCGATGCGGCGCGCCGCTCGTCGTCGCCGCGAAGAACATCAGCGCGCTCCCGCCGACCGCCAACGCGGCGACGCCCGCCACGGCCCCCGCCCACTTCCTGCGCCGAGGCGACACCGCGCTCGCCTTCGTCGTGCTGTTCGACATGTTCGTCTCCTTCGTGCCGGACCTGAGACGCACGACCCCCGAAAAGGGTTCCCGGCATTTCTCCGCTGCCCTCCCCCTGGCCGCTCGCGGTCCACGGACTGGACGTGGGGCGGGGCGGCCTCGACGCGATCGCGAGAGGGCTCGACAAAATCCCCATGGTGGCCGCTCGCAGCCGGGTGGTAACCCATCCTCCACATGCGGAATGGACTTCTGCCAGCGGCGCTCCTCGCCTTCACGTGCATGGGCTGCTCGCCTCCCGGCCCCCCAGTGGACGCAGGTGCCTACGACCGAGCCGAGCCCACGACCACCGAAGCGCCGGCGCCCCAGGGCACGCCAGCCCCGGTGCGCCCACCTCCACAGCGAGCCATCACGACGCTCCAAGGCCCCCCCATCGCCCCCGCGGATCTCCCGCCGGGAGCCGGCTGGTTCTGCTTCCAGACGCAGGTCGACCTCCACTGCGAGCGCACCGAGGCGGCGTGCACGAACTTCTACGAGGCGGCGATACGCGTCGCCACCCGCGACGGGTCGCCGCGCACCGAGGCGGAGAAATACTTCGGAAAGTGTGGCCCTCGACGGACAGCGTGGTGCCGCTTCCAGGCACAGGACGACGGATCGAAGTTCCTGACGTGCGCCGAGCAGCAAGAGATGTGCACCATCAATCTTCCTCCCGAAGGGATGGCGCCGCCTCCTGGCTTCTTCAAACCTGGTGACACGGGCTGCGCCGAGCTCCCCTGACGCAGCCCTCGTCAGCACTTCCACCGCTTGCCGAACGTGCAGAAGCCGTTCGTCCCGCACTGAGGCGAGCTCTCTCCGTCTTTGCATGGCTTGAACGGCGCATGGCCCTTGGGCTTCGGCACAGGGTGCAAGCGAGGGGTCTCCGAGATCCAACAGTCGTCGTCCGTCTTGCACGGCACCGGCTCGAACCAGCTGAAGACGCACCCCTTCTCGGGATCGCAGTCGCAGCTCGGACCGCCCTCCACGTGGCCGGCGAAGCGCTGGCTCTCGGGCAAACCCCGAGTGTCGGCGGTGCAGGTCGCGCGGCCCGGATCGACGACGCACCCGTTCCACTCGCAGGGGCCGACGGGCGCTGGGGGTTTCGCCGGCTTGAGCGCGCACGTCCCGAGGACGCACAGACAATCGCCCGGTGGCGGCCTGCTCTTGTCACACTCCGGCGCGACGCGCGCCTTCGGCAGACAGACATTCGCCATGCAGGGGTCATCCCAGTCGCAGTCCGAGTCCTTCACGCACGGAGCCGGCGCGGCGCTCGGCGCTCGTCCGCTCGACAGCGGGGCGCTCGCCGCGGGGGCGCGCCGGGCGACGCTCGCTGACGGCTGCGCGCCGCTCGAGGACGCGCTCGCCCCTCGGCCCACGCCGGCGACCGAAGCGGAGGGGCCCGCGTCCCCCTCCTTCTGCTGGCTGCCGCAGCCGAGAACGGCGAAGCTCATCCCGATGACCGCGGCTCGAAGGACCCTCATCCGAGAGATCTACCACGAGGTGCGCCCCCGCCTCCCCCGCCGCGCGGGCCGTCTGTCTGTCTTGCTCGCGCTCACCATCGCGACGGGTTGTTCCAGCAAACCGAAGGAAGAGCCTCCCCCACCGAGCGCGAGCCCCGAGCAGTTCGCGGAGGCGCGCGCGCGCTTCGCCAAGGGAGTCGCGGTGGTCGCCGCGTTCGGGCCGCTCGTCACGGCGAAGGCGGTCAAGCCGGTCGACGTCGCGCGCGCCGGCGCGGCGATGCTCCGCATCAGCGACGGGCTGCGGGACTACCGCACGCCGGGATCGGGATCGCTCAAGATCCCCGCGAACGCGCTCAAGGCGGAGCTCTACAACGTGGCGGCGTGGTGCTCGACCGAGCACGAAGTGCGAGGCGTCGAACGGCAACCCGACCGGCAGAAGGCGTGCGCTGGCGCCGTCACCCAGCTCGAGGAGGCCGTCGCGACGCTGGGTCGCGAGGCCGAGACGTGCGGCGCCGCGGATTTTACGAAGACCCTCGAGGACTGGAGCGAGCCGAAGCGCGAGGCGGAGGCGCGCGACCTCGTCGCCTCGACGCTCGGCCCCGATCCGGAGCTCGAGAGGCTCTGGAACGACTCCGGAGCCACGCTCGAGGCCCTCGACGGCGCGTGCAAACGGCTGCTCGAGTCGCGCAGGACCGCGACCGAGAGGGCCGCGGCGGACGTCGACGACGTCCTCCGCTGCACCGCGGTCGCGGGATTGATCCTCTCCTCGAAGACGGGGAAGCCGCCGGAGCCCCTCCCGAAGTGTGCGGATCTCCCGGTCGGGTTCCGCAGCGCGAACTGCCAATAGGGCGGAGACAGCGCGTCGCCGTGTGAGACCGTCAATTCGAGTCGTACGCGCCGAGATCGAGCATCGCGCCGTTCGCGCCGCGCGACTCGACCGTCCCGGGCGGGATGAACTGGAGCTCGACCGGGAAGTCCGACGCTCTGCCGGTCAGCGGGAGACCTCCACCGATGAGCGGCGAACCCGCGAGCGGCACGAGCGTGACCGGGTCGAGCCCGGGCGTGGTGCCGACGACCAAGTTCGAAAGGCCCGTGAGGCTGCCCGTGAAACCCTCGGCCGCGTTCCCGAAGCCCGCGGTGATCCAATTCACCCCGATATCGGCGTGCCCCCCGTAGCGGAGGATGTTGAGCGTCGAAGTGCCCTGGTTCCAGAAGACGTTCCCGACCATCGAGACGCTCTCGTCGTCCGTGGCGAGGTTCACCAGCGTCGTCTCCCACAGCTCCTCGATGGGATGGTTCGTCACGACGGTGTTGTACGAAAAGTAGAGCGTCCCTTTCCGGAAGTTCTGCTCGTATCCGATGGTGTCCCCACCATAGTGGACGACCTGGCTCGCAGCTCCTGGGCCGGTGATGAGGACGTTCCCGTACACGAACGTCTCGTGGTAACGCGGGTCCGCGAGCGCATCCACCGCGTGCTCCTGGGCGTCCACGAGATCCAAGATGCGCTTGCCCCCGTCGATCCAGTTGTAACGGATGACGGTGCCGGCGGATCGGTCCTTGAGGTTCAAGCCGATCGCGCCGTCGCGGAGCGGGCCGAAGTAGTTGAACTGGTAGGTGACGCCGAGCGCCTCCGTGTACGTGTTGTGCCGGTGGTCGCTCCCGACGACGCCGTTGCCGAATATCGTGTTGCCCTCGATGAGGATTTCGCGCGAGAGCTGCGCCTCACCACCGCCCTCACCCTCGCTCTTCGAGAGCGCGAAGAGCCCGTAGCTGTTGTCGTGCAGGATGTTGCCACGAGCCGTGACGTGGTCGCCGTTGACGATGTAGAGCCCAGTCCCGCGATCCGTGTACTCGCGCGTCTCGCCGGTGTTCGTCGTGTAGTGGTTGCCCGGCTTCGCGCCCCGGAGCTCGAGGTTGTCGACCTCGATGAAGCCAGGGCGGAACGTGGACGGCGAGTCGCCGCCGGTCGCGATCAACACGATCCCGTAGTCCTGCAGGTCGACCCAGCCGCTCCAATGCTGATGCGGACTCGTCGTGGCGCCGGCGGCGTCGATCACGGGCAGCTCGCCGCTCGCGGAGGGGATGCCGCAAACCTTGATGGGATGGCCTTCCGCGCCGCGGGTCGAGATCAGGATCTTGTTGTGGTAGGGCTCGGCGCGAGGATGGATCCGCACGGTGTCCCCCGGCCCGAGGGTGTTCCACGGCACGTCGTCGAGGCTCGCGAACGGCTGACCGTCGCCGACTTGATAGTCGGTCCCAGTGTCGGGGACGCACTCCCCTCGAATCGCGGGCAGCACCCCTCCCCCGCCGCTTCCCGTCGAGCTGCCCGGTCCAGTCGAGGTCGAGTCCCCGCCCATGGAGCCGCCGGAACCACCATCGCCGCCACCGCCGGTCGCGCTGGTGCGCTCACCGCTTGCTCCAGTCGAGCTCACCGCGGCGTCGTCGCCCGAGCTCGAGTCCGGATTGGAGATTGACCCGACTGAACACGCGGTGCCCGCGAGGGCAGCCGAGAGGAGTCCGAGGGTCGCGACCAATTGTTTGGAGTGATGCATGCGGCGAGACTGATGAACATTTTCGACACATGCCAGACAATACGATTGGCGCCCATTTGACACATGGGGCGAGCGGGTGGGATACCTGTGCGGCGTTGTTGTCGCTGCTTTTCCCCGCCTTTCGAGGGGCATCTGCACCTCGACGAGGCAGAATGCCCAACGAAACAGACTATAATAATTCTGTCACGCACCGCCGAGCTCGCGCGGACACGCCGATTGTCACCGATCTACGCGCGTCATCGTCGAGCT
The DNA here is from genome assembly GCA_046351395.1 of Polyangiaceae bacterium. Classification (GTDB taxonomy): domain Bacteria; phylum Myxococcota_A; class Polyangia; order Polyangiales; family Polyangiaceae; genus CAYYKK01. The sequence goes on along the minus strand of JAXLYP010000036.1, from coordinate 56,122 downwards.
TCCGGCCGAGCGCCCGCGCGGTGACCACATGTCTAGCATCCAGCGCAGACGGGCGCGTCCGGCTCGGGAGCACGGGAAGATGCCCCGCGGTGTACGTCGGCGGTTGGAGCCTGAGCTACCAGGTCACGTGGACGGGCTGGGGCCCCGGGACCACGTCCACCATGAGGTGGTGGCTGCGCTCTCGAACCTCGACGGGGCGCGTGAGATCGCCGCGAAACGCCGTCGGCTCCACGATCCCGACGTCCTCCGGGAGGGGGATATCCACGGTGAGCGGTCGGTCGAAGATCGCGGGGTCGAGGCCATTGTCCAGGATGAACGTCACCGTTCGCGGGCCGTGCTGCGCTACGATGAGCGTCGATTGTTCGCGCTCCCGCTCGTAGAGGGTCACCTCGCCATATCCGGCGCACCACACTTGGTCGTCGTGCGCGCTCACATAGTCGAGCATGGCCGTCAGCACGGCCACGCGCTCGGGCGTGATCTCGTGCATGTAGAACAGGAACCACGAGAGGGGCGCCCCGTTCCAGTTCGGCGTGTGCGCGATGACCTCGTCGATGTCCGCGATCGCGGACGTGACGGTCAGCTCGTCCCCCTCTGGATAGAGGCGATCGGATTCGGGCCCGTGCGAATGGTTGTTGCGCCGAAAGTCGACGTGCCCACTGGCGGTCACGAGGGGCTCGGTGCATGGGCTCTGGCCGTCGGCGGGGAAGGCGAACGTGAGGGGCGGCGTGCCGATGTTCGCCGCGATGTCTTGATACCCTCCGAAGATGACGTCGTGGTTCCAGATCGCGTTCTCCGGCGTGCACTCCGGCTTCACCCAGTGGAACCGGGCGTGGTTGCCGATCTCGTGGCCCGCGGCGGCCACGCTGCTCCACATGGGCCACGTCGTGAGTTGGTCGGGACCGATGCTGCCACTGTTGACGTAGAACGTCGCCTTGTAGCCGTATTGGTCGAAGAGCGGCCAAGCGGTCGTGATCTGACTCAGCTTGCAGTCGTCGAACGTCATCGTGACCGCGGCGACCCTGTCGCCGCGGTATTCGGCCACGGTGGGCGAGACCGGACTTCCGCCCGCGGTCGCGGGAATCGTGGATTCCATCCTGAGCGCGAGCCCGAGCGCCTGCGATCCCGGCACGCCCCGGTAGGTGACGAGGTATCCGGACTTGGACGCGACGAGCGTGTGCTCGACCGGACGCGTCACCGGATAGAGGGGGGGCGGGGCGAACCCACGCGGCTGGTCTCCAGCGATCTCGAACGAGCCGTCCGCCGCCGTCTCCGCGCTGAGCGCGCTGTTGGCGGCGAGTGCGACGTGCGCCCCCGCGATGGGGAGGCCCGCCTCGTCGGTGAGCGTGCCTGAGAAGTCGAGCGCGCTCGACGCGCCCCCGCTCGAGCCGGTGCCCGCGACGGACGTGCCCGACGAGCTCGGTCCGCTCGCGGAGACGGCGCTCGCGTCGTCGCTCCCTCCACCGCTCGACGAGACGTGGCCGCGTGACCCGACCACGCCGGAGGCGCTCGCTCCACCAGCTCCGCCCGTCGTCGCCCTGTCCGCCCCGCGACACCCGAGCGCGAGCGCCGGAACGCAGACCCACAGCGCGTGCACACGCGTCATCATGGTTTCACGGGGACCAGCACACCGCGCGCCGAGGACGCGTGTCGACGGTTCCACGCGCGCCTCTCGCGCCGGTGGCGACGAAACCCGGATTGTCCTCGTCGCATGGGCGCACGACGAGGCAATCTGGGCTCGCGCCGTCGATGTCCGCGCGCACACTCCTGCCTCACGAGAGGCTTTCGTGCGAACCGTCGAGCACACCGTGACGGGCTGCCGGACCTGGCACGATGGCTGCCGGTCGATATGGATGGGTCCGATACGCGCGCGCAGCCGGGGGGCGACGCGTGGACTCGCCGTCGGCGCGCATCACCAGCTACGCTGGCCCCGACATGTCCGATGACTTCGTGATCCGTCGGCACAGCGCCCCCGCGATCCTCGAGGTCGTCTATCCGGAGCAGGCCGACACGATCGCGCTCACGCGCTACCTCGTGAGCGTGCGCGCCGGCATGGAGGCGATGCCGGCGCGGTGGGCGTGCCTCGTGGACCAGCTCGCGTGGCAGGGGGAGCTCGGGGAGGCGATGCGCGCGAAGGTCGCGCTCCTGAACGACTACGCGATCCATCGCGGGATGCACCGGTGCGCGCGCATCGTGCGGCCCGGCCGGGAGGTCGAGGCCGCGCGCGCGACCGGCCTCGGAGACTCGATCGTGCGCACGTTCCTCGTGCGCAGCGAGGCCCTCGGCTGGCTGGTCAGCGAGCTGAGTGGGCGAGCGTAATCCGGAAATCACGACAGACCGGAGAGACGAACCGCCCAGGCGCCAAGGACGCCAATCAGCGAGCGCGATTCTGAATCGGTTTCAGAGGACGCCGAGCTCCGCTCGAGAAGGCGTTCCTGGAGCGCCCGAGATAGCATCGCCGCGTACGTCGCCCATGGGAGTGAAGCGCGCCCCTCATCGAAGCTCGAACGAGGCCACCGGGGTCCGGCGGTTCGAGCTCGCTCGCATGCTCTTCGTCGTCTTCATGCTGCTGCTCGGCGCCGGCTGCGAGCAGCGCCGCGGCCTCCCGCCTCGCGCGATCGAGTACCGCTGGGCCGGCGATGACGTGTATCAGCCTTTCCCGTCCGTCCGTCTCGACGTGCCCGAAGGACGGCCCGAGCTCGAGCTCCTCGTCACGCCGCCAGCGCTGACCGATACCAACCCGGGCGTCCTGCTCGAGGGCTTCGGCCTCTCCGAGGTCGCGGCCGACCAGGGCGGCGCCCCGCTCACGCGCGGGAACCTCCCCGTATACCCGCTGGTCGACGCGAGCGCTCCGGTCCACCTCACCGTCCGCGTGGAGCCGCGCGCCGCGCCGCTCTTCACGCCGACGTTCGGCACCGACGCGGCGCTCGCCGACGGGATCGTCCAGCGGAACCTCGGACAGTTCATCGCAGGCATCCTCCTCGTCCCGCTCGGCGTCGGCCTCATCCTCCTCGGGCTCATCCGCGGATACGCGAGGGCGTACGCGTGGCTCGGCCTGTTCACGCTCTCGATTGGTGTGCTCACGGTCGCCGATTGCCCGCTCCGGGTTTTGCTCGCGCACGACAACGTGTGGTGGAGCCGCGTGCTCTCCGTGTCGGTGTTCCTCTACATCTATGCGTCGGCGCGGTTCACCGATCGTGTCCTCGACGGTGGCGATCGTGGCGCCCGCATCATCGGCTGGGTCGTGTTGTCGGCGCTCGGCGTCGCCATCGTCGCGGACGCGACAGGCCTGTATCCGCTCTCGTCCGCGCGGTCGCTCGCGCTCTACATGGCGCTCGTCAACCTCGTCTATACGGGGGCGATCGCGAGCCGACGCGCGCTCCGCGGCGAGGCGACGGCGCGGAATCTACTCGCGGGCTTCGCGATCCTCTTCAGCGCCGGGATCCCGGACGTGCTCGCAGCGCTGGGTCACGAGCTCCTCCCCATCTCGACGGCCCACTACGGGATGCTCGGGTTCCTGGGCCTGCTCATCCCGCTCATCGAGCGCGGGTACGAGCGCAAGCGGCTCGAGCTCGCGAAGACCCACGCGGCCCTCGAGGCGCGGGTCGAGGAGCTGACGCGACAGGCGACGGAGATCAAGTCGTTGAACACCGAGCTTCGCCACCAGGTCGCGGAGCGATCGAAGGCGTTGAGCGACCACCTCCGCGCGGAGCTCCTGCGCGCCGGACCGCTCGAGCCCGGCAAGACGTTCGCCGACCGCTACGTGATCGTGAGAGCGCTCGGCGAGGGTGGGATGGGCGAGGTCTTCGAGGTCGAGCGGACGCACGACAAGAAGCGGTTCGCGCTCAAGGTGATGCGGAACGTCACCTCGAGCCGCGACGCCGCGCGGTTCGCCCAGGAGGCGCAGATCGCCGCCGATCTCGACCACCCGAACCTCGTGTCCGTCGTCGACGCGGGTGCGCACGGCGGGCGCCTCTACCTCGTGATGGAGCTCGTGTCGGGGCGCTCGATCGACGCCGAATCGGCGCGATTCGGCGACGTCCACTGGGCGCTCGCCGTGCTCGCGGACGTGGCCAGCGGCCTCGCCGTGCTCCACGACGCAGGGATCCTCCATCGCGATCTGAAGCCCGCGAACGTGCTCCTCGTCCACGGTTCGAACCTCGCGAAGATCAGCGATTTTGGGATCGCGACGGTCGACGATGACCGGGCGCTCTATCTGGCGGAGACGCAGCTCGCCACGCCGCCCGCGCTCGACGCGGCGTCCTCCGCGCCGTCCGCGAGGGGGGCCGGCCTCCGAACCGCGGACGCGCGCCTCGCCGAGACGGCAGCCGCGACCGACGATCCGAAGGCGCGCATCACGGCCCCCGGCGGCATCGTCGGGACGCCGCTCTACATGGCGCCCGAGCTCGCCGACCCGACGTGTCGACCCGCGCCGTCGGCGGACGTCTTCGCGTTCGGCGTCATGGCGTTCGAGTTGCTCGAAGGAACGCTCCCGTTCGACGCGCCGATCCTCCTCACGGCGCTCGCGGGTCGCCCGCTCCCCGCCGCCGAGGCGCTCTCTGACGCGGCTCCGGAAGACGTGCGCGACCTCGTCGCCGCGTGCCTGATGCACTCGCCATCGCAGCGGCCGAGCGCGCGGGACGTCGAGCGCGTCCTCGCACGCTACGCGCGACCGCGCGCAACCGCTTCGACTTCGTAGCGAGCCCCGCGAGCGGCCCACCCGAACGCACGACCGCGCGACGAGCCACACGACGATGGGGGCGGCGACGACGGTCGTCGTCGCCCCGAGAGCCAAGGCCGGGACAGCCCACGCGGGATCCTCGCGATCGCGAGGATCCGAGAAGCAGCGCGACGCGATGGGGAGAGGCGAATGCACGGTATGGGACGTGCTTTCGGAGCCGACGTGCAATCTCTCCCCTCGACGCGGGTCCTCGGCCTCCTCGTTCTCTTCTCGGCGACGGCCGCGTGCAGCTCGAAGAGCTCCACGTCGAGTTCGTCGTCCATCAAGTCCTCTGCGCCGGCGCCGGCGAAGCCTCTCAAGCTCACCTCGAGGGAGGCGCCGCTCCATTCGTACATCAGCTGCGAGGAGGAGAGGGGCGGCACCTCCCCTTGTTACATGTCGCTCGACGCGGGCGATCCCAAGGAGCACGGCGGCACGCGACCGACCACGGTCAGCTTCTCTCGCGCGCCCGACCTGATCTTCGAGGTGGGCGGCACGAAGTTCGATCCGATGAAGGAGTCCTCATCCATCCCGTTCGACATCACGCCGTACGTCGTCGACTCGAAGGGGGACGAGGGCACGTTCCGGATCCCCGTCAAGATCACGCTGGGCGGCCGGGAGGCGACGTCCGAGCTGACCTACAATGATCATCACGCCGAGGCCGTCGCCGCGCAGCTCCGCAAGGTCGCCTCGGGTCCAGTCAAGCTCCCCGGCGACGACACTGCCAAGCCCGTGAAGGGAGCGCTGCTGCTCTTCGCGAAGGACGTGGAGCTGATCGGTGAGAAGCCGACCAAGTCGAACGCGGAGATCGACATCCTCGGCGTCGTCGAAAACGTGAAGGATCAGAAGGGCTCGTGCGGGATGTACTCGAACGACAAGACGGGCCGGGAGATCACGAGCCACCGGTTCGATCGCGAGGTGAAGGTCTACGAGCGACGCACCGGGAAGGAGCTCGGCAAGCAAGTGTTCGTCGCGCCGCCGGTCGTGTGTCCGAGCACCACGACGATCGCCGAGTACACCGTGTCGACCTACGGTGATCCGGAGCAGATGAAGGCGTTCGTCCAGAAGTTCATCCGCTGATCCGGCCCGAGCGTCGGCGCCGCCTGCCTCTCACCCCCCGAGGGATCTGCCACCGCCAGGACCGCACAACGGTCGGCACGTTCGTACCATGGGTGGTTCGTACCATTGGCGTCTCAAGGGACGAGGGGTGTCGCCGTGAGCGTCCGGAGGAACGGAACGAGTCCCCACTGCGCAGTCTCGCCGAACTCCGGCAGCCACGGATCGCGGCGCCCGGCGCTCGCGGGATCGCCTGGCGCGACGCCGCCCCGGCCGTAGGACTCGGTCACGCCCGCGAGCGCGTCGAACGCTCCACCGTGTCCCCAGTGCGCGAGATCCGCGACGCCTCGGAGCGGGGGCGTCTTGAACTGGCCCAGCATGCCTTCCGTCGACACGGGGAGGACGGCCGATTCGCGAGGCATGTCACTGAACCGCCCGCTCGCTCGGAACTCACTCGACTGCCAGGCCGCAAACCCGTCGATGCGACCTCGATCCGCCGGGTCGCCCCCTCCGGTCGGAACCCGCGTGTCGTGGAACGCGTCGTCCGTCAAGCGAGGGCCCCAGTGGCATTGCATGCACCCCTGTCGAACGAACAGTTGGAGCCCGTACTTCTCGTCCGGCGTGAGCGCGTCCCGCGCTCCGGCCACGTAGGCGTCGAGCGCGTTCGGGGTGACGCGGAACGTCCGCTCGTACGCAGCGATCGCCTTGCCCACGTCGACGAAGATGCGCGTCGCCCGTTCGCGGTCGCCCGCGTCCATCGCGTCGTACGCCGCGTCCCCCGGCCTCCCGCTCGTCGGCCAGCTCGCGAGATCCGGCAATGGCTCGTCCGGGAACGCCGTTCGGAACGCGTCCGCATGGGCGTCGACGATACGACGCACGACGAACACCCGCGACGAACCGAACTCGGCGGGGTTCTCGAACGGCCCCAGCGCTTGCGCCCACAGACTGTCGGCCCGCCCGTCCCAAAATTGGAAGCGTGAATGCGCGGAGAGGGCGATCGGGGGCGTCCGACGCTGGCCAGGACCGACTCCCTCTCCACGCGGGCGTGCGTCGGCGAGCGCGTGCGCCGGATCGTGGCACGTCGCACAAGACACTTGGCCCGAAGGAGACAATCCCGCGTCGAAGAAGAGCGCCTCTCCGAGCGCTGCGGCGCGCGGATCATCGGCGACCGCGTTCGTCGGATCGTCCGGGGGCGCGCTGGGTAGGGTGATCTCCGAGAGCAGATCCCACTCGTTCCGATGGAATAGCCCGTCGACGAGGGCTTCGCCGGGCGCGTCGGGAGGAACCTCGCCCGCGCGCGCGGCGAGCGCGACCTCGACCGCGTGGCGGAGCTCGTCGGGGGCGGGGTTCGCGAGCGCGTCCACGACGCGCATCGTCCCCGTGTCGACCAGGACGAACAGCGGCAGCACCGGACCGACCTGCGCGCCGCCGAGCTCGAAGCGCGGATCGGCGACGACGGCGACGCCGTCCGCCGGGAATGTCGCTTGCCAGGCTGCGGCGTCCGCTGCGGTGGCGGGCGTGTTGTCTCGGCTGCCCACGACCACGTCGAGCCGCCGCAGACCACGCTCCGCGCCGAGCGCGGCGAGCCCCCCGGCGTGCGCGCCGTACCAGCGGCACGTCCCGCACCAGAGACCGCCGCTCACCTGTACGACGAGGAGGTGCGGCAAAGCGTCTTCCGCTTCCAGATAGTCGTGGAGGTGGATCTTCGTCGGCGCGCCCTGCGCGTCGACGCCGTCGAACGCGAGGTCCGGCAGGACGTCCCCGATCGCGACGCCGTACGGGCCGCTCGGGTAGGCGGCGGGCGGCGGCGATGACGCGACGCCCGAATCGACGTCGCACGCTCCAGCGACCGCGACGATCATCGCGGCCACGAGGGCGAGGCTCCGAGGCGTGCGCGTCGACATGGGGGCCTCAGGGGAGCGAGAGCTTCCACACGGCGGCGCCGATCGCATACGCGGTGTGGGCGTCCACGAACCGGAACCGGTTGATCGGGGAGGTCAGGACCGGGTCGACTTCCCAGGTCGTCCCGCCGTCGAAGGTCCGGTACGTCGGGAGCTTGGGATCCTCGGCCGACATCCAGCCAATGTCTTCGTTGATGAAGCCCACGCCGATCGCGCCGTAGCCCTTGGTGGCAGGCTCGAGCGGCGGGAGCGGCAGCTCCGTCCAGGTCGCCCCGCCATCCACGGTCTTCGCGAACGTGCCGGGCCCCCCCGCCGTGTCCTGGACGGCCGCGTAGCCCACCTTGTCGGACGGAAAGTGCAGCTTCCAACACAGGCTGCCTTTCGTCGCGGAGGTGAACACGGGAGCGAAGGTCGCGCCGGCGTCCGTCGTGCGCATGATCGTGCAGTGCTGCGTCGCCTTGTCCATCCCCGCGATGACGCCCTCGAGGGCAGACGCGAAGTGCGCGTCGATGACCATACTGAAGTAGCTGCTCAGATCCTTCGACTCCCACGTGGCGCCCGCGTCGCTCGACACGAGCATGTTCGCCGGGCCGTTCGCGCGGCCGACGCCGACGACGTGGGTCGCGTCGATCGCGGTGAAGTTGCAGAGGCCCTTCGCCGCGGCGCCGGTGATGCTCGTCACGGGCGACCAGGAGCCGCCGCCGTCCTTCGTCTCGTAGATGAGCGTAGGATCGTCGATCGACGGCGCGAGCCCCGCGCCGAGGTTGCCTGCGAAGCCGTGCTGGGGGTCGAGGAAGACGACGGCGCGGAAATACGTCCCCGGGTGGCTGAACGAGGGCGACCACGTCGCGCCGCCGTCCGTCGTCTTGAGGATTTGGAACTTCGGGCCGCTGGCGGCGAACCCCGTCGACGCGTCGAGGAAGAACACGTCGTCCTGCTTCGCGCCGCCGCCGACCATCGGTCCACCGGTGAGCTTCACCCAATCGTTCGCCTTCACCGCGGCCTCGAGCGGGTCGATGGCTCCGCCGGCGCCGCCCGTCCCGCTGGACGTCGAGCCGGAGGTCGAGCTGCTCGAGCCGGTGGCGTCGTCGGTCTCCGGGTCGGAGCAACCGAGGCCGAGGCTGGTGACGAGCGGGAGCAGCGCGGAGAGGTATCGGTGCGTCGAGGTCATGCGCCCGACACTGGCTTCGGGCGCCCGGCCGAGCCCAATGAAAATCTGTTAAAGTCGGCCTTTCACGCGGGATATGACGTTCAGGTGGCCCGAGAGCAGCGCGCTCCCCTTCCGTTCGCGACGCGCCATCGGGCCGTGAGTCCGGTCCCAAAGGCGAGGCGCCTCTTTGGCCGTGGCGCGGATCACGCGCGCGTGACCGCCGCGTTCGACGCGGGCGAACGGCTCGTCACGCTGCTCGGGCCGCCGGGGATCGGCAAGACGAGCCTCGCGCGAGGCGTCGCCGCGGCGCTCACGCCTCGGTTCGCGGAGGGCGCGAATGTCTGGTTCGTCGATCTTTCGAACGCACGGAGCGAGCTGGATCTGTGCTTCGCGGTGCTCTCCGTCCTCGCCGATCGCGCGGAGCTCGTCGCTGCCGCGTCGCCCGCCGTCGTCGCGGCCCTCCTCGAGGAGCGCGGGCCGGCGCTCCTCGTGCTCGACAACTTCGAACACCTCGCCTTCGCTGCGGGCGCGATCGGGACGTGGCTCGCGGCGAGCGCAAAGCTCTCGATGCTCGTGACGTCGCGCGAACGGCTCGCGATCGACGGTGAAGTCGTCCTCGAGGTCCTTCCGCTCGACTGTCCGAACGAAGGCGCCGACGAGCAGGAGCTCGCGGCGTCCGAGGCGGTCCAGCTCTTCCAAGCGCGCGCCCGCGACGCCGGCGCGCGGCCGTCGCTCGACCTCGTGTCGATCGCCCGCATCGTCCGGCGCCTCGAAGGCATCCCGCTCGCGATCGAGCTCGCGGCGGCGCGAACGCGGCTCCTCTCCCCGCGCGAGCTCGACGCGCGTCTCGGCCGCGGAGAGGACGTGCTCGCGACCGCGACGAAGCGTGCAAATGGCCGGCATCGCACGCTGTCGGACGCGATCGAGTGGTCGTGGGATCTCCTCTCGAAGGACGAGCAGTGGGCGCTCACGTGCTGCGCCGTCTTTCCTTCGAGCTTCCATGTCTCGGCCGCCGAGCGCGTCATCGCGGCGGGCTTCGAGGGGGAGCCGCGGGCGCCGGCGGCCAGCGCCGTGGAGCTCGTCTCCGCGCTGCGCGAGAAGTCACTGGTGCACGCCGCGGACGACGATCGCCTGGGCCTCTATTCGAGCATCCGGGAGTTCGCGCTGCGAAAGCTCGAAGAGCGCGGCCCTGCGCGCGTCGCGGGGGCGCGGCTCGCGCACGCTCGACTCTACGGTGACCTCGCCCGCCGGTTCAACCAGTCGCGCCTCCTCCAGAATCAGACGCCCGAGCCGACGCTCCACGCGGAGGCGCGGCGTGAGCGGGAGCACGTCGTGAGCGCGCTCGCGTACGTGTCCACGCGCGCCGACCTCGCGGAGGGCCCTTCGCTCCGCCTGAATTTCGCCGCGGCGGCGGCGTTCCTGTTCGCGCTGCCGCCCGAGATCGCGGACCGCGAGCTCGAGGCGGCGCTCTCTTGGGCGGTCGCGCTGACGACGCCAGACATCCGCGTCGCGCGCGCGACGGCGATCCTCGCGCGACAGGTCACGGAGAACACGCTCGGTCGACACGACGAGGCGCTCGCGAGGGGCCCGCGCATGGACGACGACGAGACCGCGCCGTACGGGCTTCGGTGCTACGCGAAGGTCAACGCGGGCGTGCTCCTCCGCGCGCGAGGGAAGGCGCTCGAAGCGCGTCGGATCCACCAAGACGCCGATGCGATGCTGCGATCCGGAGGCGCGGGGGAGACCGCCCTACCGCGCCTCGTCGGGATGAACACCGCGTGCATGGGCCGCCTCGAGTGCGATCTGTCGCACCCCGAGGCGGCGCGGGAGCTCAACGCGCGCGCGACCGACATGTGTGATCGGCTTGGAGACCGATGGCTCGCGGGGCTCGGGCTCGCCAACCTCGCCCAACTCGAACAGGAGGAGCAGCACTTCGAACGCGCGCGCGAGCTCCTCACGCGGGCGCTCGAGCGCTTCCGGGAGACGAGCGAACCGCACTACGAGGCGATCTACGCGGGCATCTTGGGCGGGCTCCACTTCGAGTGGGGCAACCCCGAGGAGGCACGCGCGTGGTACGGCGATGCGCAGACGAGGCTCGACGCGCTCTTCCTGCCGTTTCCGCGCGTCGTCGTGCACGCGGGCCGCGCCGCGCTCGAGGCGACGATGGGCGCGAGCGACGCAGCGCACGCCCACCTCGAGCTCGCACGTCGTCACGCGCTGCGCGCGTCCGGCGCTGTCGCGCGCATCGTCCTCGAGGCGCACGCGACGACGGTCGAACTCTCGCTGGCCTCCGGATCCGCATCCCGGTCCTCGGCCTCGCTGCGCGGGGCCCTCGACGGCGCGCGCGCGCGTGTCCGCGCGCTCCTCGGCCAGGACACGGAGGACGCGGGGGTGGTAAGGACGAACCTCGACGCGCGCTTCGCGGTCCGCATGCTCGACAAGACCCTCGCGCGGATCGACGCGCGCGCGTCGAGCGGGCCGCGCCTTCGAACACCGAAGGACGGCCTCTGGTTCGCGCTCGGCGACGGCCCGCACGTGGACCTCGGTCGGCGTGGCGCGCTCCGCCGCATCCTTCTTGCGCTCGCCGATGCGCACGCGCGCGGGCGCGGAGAGACTCTCGACGTCGCGAGCCTGACGTCGAGCGGATGGCCGAACGAGCGAATCCTCGTCGAGGCCGCGTCGACGCGCGTGCGCGTCGCGATCGCGACCCTCCGCAAGCTCGGTCTGCGCGACGTGCTGCTCACGCGGGATGACGGGTACCTGCTCGATCCCGAGGTCGTCGTGGAACGGATCTGAGCGTCGCGACGCGCGCGCCTCGGCGCGCGCGTCCCACCCCAGGCGACGTCTCTAAATCATTGAGCGCGATTCTGAATCAGTTTCGGAGGAGAGTCACAGGAAGACGGGAAGAGCGGGAAGACCGGAGAAGCAGAGCAAAATCATTCTGCTTCTCCGGTCTTCCCGTCTTCCCGTTGTTCTGCCTCTGCTGCCGACCGAGGATCACGCTCGCTGATTTGGCTGGGGTCCTTCAGCGCGCAGCGGACTCGGGTGCACGCGCGGCTCGACGGTGGCGTCGCCGCGCGGCGACGCCAGCGAGACCCACCATCGCGAGGAGCGCCGCGCCGACGTCTCGCGCGTCCGCCTGTCCGTCGATCCGGCAGCCGCAGCCCGAGCCGGGCGAAACCTGACCGCTCGCGCCGCCCTGACCGCCACTCGACGAGCCCGTCCCGGAGCTCGCGGTCGTCGACCCCGAGGTCGTGGTCATGCTCTCGACGCACTGTCCGTCGACGCACACGAGGGGGGCGAAGCAACTCACGCCGTCGCACTTGTCGTGGCACTGACCTGTCTTCGGGTCGCAGGCAAACCCCGGATCGCAGGTGACCCCTTCGCAATTCGGGACGCAGCCCTGCGGATCGACGCACTTCTCACCGTCCGGGCAAACGACGCCGGGGTGACAGAAGGGCACGCACTGTCCGGTCGCCGGATCGCACGTCTCCGGGGCGGTGCACGACACGCCGGCGCAGTCGGGATCCGAGCAGATGCCGCCGTTCGCGACATCGCAGACAGTACCCGGCTGCGACGCGCAGCCGACGTCGCCGGCGAAGCACGAGCAAAGCACCCTGCATTGCCCGCCCTGGCAGAGCTGCCCCGCGGGGCACACGACGCCGGCGCAGAGGTCCTTGCACGCTCCGTCGACGCATTGTTGATTTCCCGGGCACACCACATTGGTGCACGCGGGCACGCAGACGCCCCCCTTGCACACTCCACCGGGCGGACACCCGCCGACGGTGCAGTCCATCGGCACGCACAAGTCGCCCTGCGGCGTGGTCGTGCACGAGGAGCCGGCGGGACACGGGAACTCGGGACCGGGACAGGCCTGCAGGCAAACGCTCTGGTAACACGCGAGCGGGCTCGGGCAGGGGCTCGGCGCGCCATCGCAGTTGAGGTCCGGGGAGTCACACGCCTCGGGCGCGCCTGGGTGGATGCCGGGGTCCGCGTCGTTGCAGTCGCACACGGGCGGGGCGCCCATACAATTGCAATCGACGTATTGGTCGTGATCGGCGTCCGGACATACGGCGGCGCCGCTCTCGGTGAGGCCGGCCACGGCGTCGATCTCTCCCTCGTTCGAGTCGTACTTGCAGGCGGGGAAGTCGAGCCCGTCGTTGCCGGCGACCACGGACGCGTAGCGGAAGGTGATCCCGCAGGGGAGCGAGAAGACCTGGACGAAGGAGTCCTCCTCGACGGAGTAGTCGGCGGTGTCGCCGCAGGCCGCGCCGTACGGGCCTTGATCGGGCGGGCGCACCTGGACCCAGCCGGCGGTGTAGATCTTCGAGAGCACCGCGCGGTTCCACTTGTTCGGGTCGACGCCCGTGGTCTTCGGATCGAGCACGACGTCCCCTGCGTACGGATTGTCCGAGAGATACACCGTGTATTCGAGGGACTCGCACGGCTGCGGGCCGTGGTCGTTCTCCGCGAACACGGCGACCCTGTTCGAGGGGCCGCCGAGATCGAAGACCAGGCCCTGCCAGGGGTTGTAGTTGCCGCCCAGCCCGTCGGCGATGCAGCTCCAGTTCGCGACACAGCCGTTGCTGAGCGTGGGATCCGCGAGGCGGCAGGGCTGCCACCAGAGGCGGTCGACGGCGCCGAGGAAGGCGTTCCCGGCCGCGACGGTCGGGCTCGTCGCGTCCGTCACGTACTGGGATGGGCAGTCGAACGGCGCGATGGAGTGGCCAGCGCCCGCGAAGTCGACGTGCTCCGGACAGTTGGGCCAGTTGTTGATCAGCTTGCCGTAGACGGGGAGCTGCTGCGCCGTGTTCCCGTTCGCGTCGGTGAAGACGTCGTTGATGACGACGCCATTGATCGCCTCGATTTGCGCGGTGCAATTGTTCACGTCGCAGGGGGCAGCGAGCGCGCTGGGTGCCGCGAAGGTGAGAGCGACGACGAGCGCGCCGAGAACAGGAAGGGAACGCATCTCCAAAGGATAGCCGATCGCTCGACAGCGCGGGGTCTAGCAGGACGCGTGTGCGCTCGCCGCCGACGCATCGAGCGAGCCACGGCTCGATGGACCGCTCGTGTTCGAGCCGCTCGAGGTCTTGTGACGTGGCGGTCGGCCACGAAGACGAGGGCGCGTGAACGAGGTCTCGTGGGCCGACGCGAGGATCCCCCATGCGAGGGGAGCCTCGAGGCGCTCGCGAGCTCGTCCGCGCGTGCGCTCGACACCGCCAATACGGTGTGGCGTTTTGCCTCTCGGCGCGCACAAAGCGGCTTCGACGCACGCGTGCTAGACCAAATTTACCGCCGGCTTCACGCGCTCGGACGCGGAGCGCACGAGAGGATCACGCGAATGGGAAAAGCAGTCGTATTCGTCGTGGAGGACGACGCAGACGTCCGCGAAAACCTCCGAGATCTGCTCGAGGACGCGGGCCACGTCGTCTCGAGCGCGAGCGACGGAGAGGAGGCGCTCGCGCAAATGAAGGCGAGCTCCGGCCCGGCCGTCGCGATCGTCGATCTCCAGATGCCCGTGATGGACGGTCGCGAGCTCATCTCCGCGATGCGGAAGAGCGCCGAGCTCCGGCTCATCCCGATCATCGTGCTCACGGGCACGGGGAACACCGTGGTGACGGGCGCCGACTGCGTGCTCGCGAAGCCCTACGAATCTTCACGCCTGCTCGCGCGTGTGCGCGAGTTCGCGCCCTGATCCCGATCCGCCACTCGGCCATTGTCTGCGTCATCGCGGCCGAGGGCGGAGCGAACCTCGCTCATTTGCCGCCTTCGTCGCCCGGCGGGGGGTGATCGGACTGGGGAACGGGTACGAGCCGCACGCGACGGACCCGACGGCCGACCACGTCGATCGGCACGATCGTGTAGCCTTCGGTGTCCACGTGCTCCTCCGGGCTCGGCGCGCGCCTGAGCCGCGCGAGAACGTACCCGCCGACGGTCTCTACCTCGCGCACGGGAGGCACGAACACGATGCCCGTCTCGCGCTCCAAATCCGCGAGCAGGATCCGCCCGTCCACTTCGAGGACCCCGGCGCCTCGCCGCTGGATGGGCGGCAGCTCGTCGTCGTTCTCGTCTCGGATCTCGCCCACGATCTCCTCGAGCAGATCCTCCATCGTGACGACACCGACGAACTCCCCGGTCGGCGCGGTGATCACCGAGAGCGGCGTCTGCCGCGCCTGCATGTCGCGGCGGAGCCGCTCCACCGACGTGTTCTCCCGCGCGAAGAGCGGCTGCCGCAGGAGCTCGGCGACCTGGCGCGCGCGGCGCCGACCGACGACCACATTGAACAGGTCGCGGAGGTGGACATAGCCGATGACCATCGAGCTCGAGGCGTCGAGCACGAGGTACCGCGAGTAGCCGGCCTCCGCTGCGACCACGTTCGCTTGCGCGATCGACAGGTCGGAGCCGAGCGTGACGACGTCCGATCGAAGGGTCATCACGTGCCGCGCGGTCCGCCGCCGCAAGTCGAAGATGCGGACGAGCATCCGTCGAAGCTCCGCGTCGAACCCAGCGGGCTTCTGCGTGAGGAGGAGGCGAAGCTCCTCGGACGTGTGGGTCGTCTCCTGCTCGCGCGCGGGCGCGAGGCCGAAGAGTCGGACGAACGCGTTCGCGCTCCCGTTGAGCAGCCAGATCACCGGCCACATCAGGAGGTAGAAGGCGTGGAGCGGCACGGCGGTGTAGAGCGCGATCTGCTCCGTCTTCTGGATCGCGAGCGACTTCGGGGCGAGCTCCCCGATGATCGTGTGGAGCGACGTGATCACGAAGAACGCGATCACGAGCGCGACGCCGTGGGCGGAGACGCGCGCACCTTCACCGAAGAACGAGAACAGCGGTTCCACGAGATCCGCGATCGCGGGCTCGCCCATCCAACCGAGCGCGAGGGACGCGAGGGTGATCCCGAGTTGGTTCGCAGACAGATAAGCGTCGAGGCGCTGCGAGATCCGCAGCGCGAGGCGCGCGCGGACGTTCCCCTCCTTCACCAGCTGTTCGAGCCGCGTGGGACGAATCTTCACCATCGCGAACTCGGACGCGACGAAGAACGCGTTCGCGAGGATGAGCGCGAGGGTCCCGAGGATCAGCGAAACCTGAAGCAATGGCGTGCACCTCCGATGTTCGGGTCTGACACGCCGACCGGGTCGCGCGACTGTGGTTTTTTGCCGCGGCACGCACCACTCCAACGCGCTGGCATCGTTGCCAAGGGAGCGTCCATGCGCTCGGCCGAGCTCCGGAGCCTCTCGCTCGAGCTCGGGGGGGCTCAGGGTCGACTCGGCTCGTCGCCGTCACGCCGGTCGCGCGCCGCGCGCTCCCGCTCCCAGAGCGCGTTCTCATGGTTGCGCGGTCACGCCACGATGGAGAACGCGTCGGCGTAGCGAGCAAGACCCGCGTCGCGAGGAATACCTGGGGGGGTGAGCTCCAACGCCATGAACTCGTCCCCGGCGTCGTATTCGTTTTGGATGCCCCAGCCGCGGGCTGGCTCGAAGCCGAACCGCGCATAGAACCGGGGCGATCCCAATACGACCACGAAGCGCGCGCCGCGAGCGGCGCCGAGGCGCAGTCCTTCCCGAATGAGCTTCTCACCGAGCCCCTTGCGTTGCTCCGCAGGGACGACGGCCACGGGAGCCAACCCGAGCCCGATCACCCCTTCCGACGGCGCGGCGATCGTCACGGGGCTGAACGCGACATGACCGACGATGGGGCCCGCGGCCTCCTCGGCGACCAACGAGATGGAGAGGTCCCCCGCCGCGCGCAGCGCTTCGACCAGCCGTGCCTCGGCGACGCTCGGAAACGCGAGCTCCAGAACCTTGCCAATCGAGGCTTCGTCTCCGGGGGATTCCGGGCGGATTCTCGTCATGATGCCTCGGGGACAGGGGGACCAAGCGGCGGCGCGAGGAAATCGCCTATGGGACCCGCGTCCGGCTCGCGGAGCGAGCTCGAGCCGGGTGCGGATGGCTCACTCTATCGTGGGCGAGGCGAGGTGGGGCATTGGGACGGCGGCTCTTCATCGCCCGACAGCTCTCGCCTCGGTTTGCATGGGGGGCGCGCGCGCTACTTCTCGCAGCTGAGCGGAGCAGCCCAGACGGACTCGTCGAGCGTGCCCGCGAACAGCTTGCCGCCCTGGACGGCGATGCTCCCGACGCGCGCGTCGAACGCGCCGTCGACGCGCGCCCACGTCGTCCCGCCGTCAACGGACGAGTAGACGCCCGCGACCGACGGGTCCGCGCTCGCGACGGACGCGTAGAGCACGTCACCGGCGCGAACGAGCGAGGCGACCTCGAGCCCCGAGAGCCCAGACGCGCTCCAGGTCAGGCCGTCGTCCGCGGAACGCGCGAGGCCGCCCTTCCCTGCGACGGCGAGGAGGGCGCCATCGACGGCGACGACGTCTCGAAGCGCGCCGATCGTCTCCGGCGTGTCGATCGGGGCCCACGACTCGCCGCCGTTCGCCGAGCGATACGTGCCCTTCCAGAAGGACTCCGCGAAGAACACGCCGTTCGCCTGCGAGACGCCGGTGAGGCCCGGCGTGTAGGTCTCGCCGTAGCAATCCGTGAACGTCGTCGGGAAGTGGTTCATGGACTCGACCCACGTCGCCCCGTCGTCGAACGACTCGTAGATCCTCGTCGTGGTGTCGTGGACGTCCTGGCAATAGCTCCCGGCGCCCGTCGTCACTCCGGCGATGAGACCCGCCTCGATGGGCGAGAGGAAGTTCACCCAGTCGACGCCGTCCCCGGGGCCCGATCCACGGACCTCGAACGTCTGCCCGTCGTCCTCGGACATCAGGATCGCCGCACCCCCGCTGCCGGGGTGACGGAGGGCAAAGATCTTCTCGCCCCGCACCACGATCTGCGAGAGGTTCGCGGTCTCGCCGCCGATCAGGATCTCGGTCCACGAGGCGCCACCGTCGGCGGACCGGAGCAAGTGCCCCCCGGAGGTCGAGAGGATCGCGCCCTCCGTCGAGACGAGCGCGTCCACCGCGTCGCCGATCGGGTGGAGCGTCGACCATGCCTTCCCGACCGCGCCAGACGAGGTCGCGCGCCGAAGGTCGTCCCCCGCCGAGAACAGGTGGCCACTCGTCGCTGCGAGGCTGAACGGCGTGGTGAAGCGCTGGTCCCCGATCGTGGCCCAGGTCGCCCCGCCATCGCTCGAGGCGCGCAGGCCGTCGCTCGTCGCTGCGAAGACGCTGCCTCCGTACGCGAGGAGGTCCTGGACCTCCGCGTTCGTCGAGACCGCCTTCCAGTGCGCGCCGCCGTCGTTCGTCTCGAAGATCGACGTCGAGTTTGCGGCGAACCCGTGCGGGCCCGAGAAGTCGAACGCGCGGTAGCCCCACTCGGGCAAGTCGGTGACGGCGGTCCACTGCGCGTCGACGGCGGCGAGTTCGAGGCGGTACACGCCGGGCGAGTAGATCGAGTTCGCGTAGAGGTACGCGCCGTCGGACTCGATGACGTCGAAGCCGTTGTCTCCGGTGGGGAGCGCGATCCACGTCGCCGCGTTCGGCTCCCACACGAACGTGTGCCCGAACTGCTGCGCGAAGAGCTGGCCTCCGCTGCTCGAGAGGTAGGACGGCGAGGACAGCTCCTCGGTCGCGGCGACCTTCCACGTCGCGCCGTCGTCGCTCGAGCGGAAGAGGCCGGGCCCGTCGTACGACTGGATCGAGACGAACAGGTCGCCCTCGAACGCGGCGACCGCGAGGAGCTGCGCGCCGCGGAGGGGCGCGGCGTCGACGAGCGTCCAGGTCTCCCCCTCGTCGAGCGAACGGTGGAGGCTCGTGCCGGTGCTCGCGAAGATCGCCGTGTTCGTCGCCGCGACGAACCGGTACCGCGCGACGTCCGGCCCGGAGGTTCGCGTGAACACCGAGTCGCTCGTCGCGTGCACGGGCGCGCAAGCGGGCTCGGGCAGCGGGAACGGATCGATGCGACGATCGTCGTCGGCGGGCGGCTGCGCCACGTCGACGTGGCATGCACCCGCGCCGAGCGAGGCGAGGCCGAGGGCAACGAGCGAAGCGAAGGTCTTTGCGGTCCGAGCTCTCATCGTGATCCTCCGTGGGACGAGAGGAGTTGTAGGTCCCCGAACACCGAGTTCGACCGAAACTTCCCTGAAACTCCGCCGACGGCGCACCCCCCGTCAACCATTCGAGATCATAAACAAAATACGGCACGGCAAGTCACACGTTGGAGGTCGATCGGAGGAGCTCGACGGACGTGTCGAGGAGGTACCCGTCGTCGCGCTGGAGGAGGATCCCCTTGAGCCCCAGCTTCCGGAGGGTCGCGACCGCGGTGTACACGCGGTCCGCGCCCGCCTCGGCGAGCACGCGCTCTCCGGGCCACCCCGCCGCGACGAGGTGCGCGATCGTGAGCGCCTCGCCGGGCGCGCGCGCGCGCTGCTGCGCGAGCTCGTCGACGATGCGCTGGAGCGCCCTTCGCCGGTGCAAGTGGACGCTCGCCTTCGCGCGAGGGGCCTTGAACCAGAGGCCCTGGGGACCGACGGTGAGCGATCGGCGGGGCTCCGGCCGCGACGCGGCCGAGGCGAGCGCCGCCTCGAGCTTGCGCCGCGCGAGGCGGATCTCGAAGGAGCGCTCTTGGGACTCGGCGGTGGCCGCGAGCCGCGCGCGCGCCGAAGCCTCGAATGGTGCGCGCTTCGGCTCGGCGACGGCGCGCGCTCGAGCGAGATCCAAGAGGCCCGCGTACACGTCGATCGCGGCCGCGAACGAGCTCCGCGCGTACGGTCGCAGCGCGGCGTGGGCCGAGGCGAACAGGTCCGCGGACGAAGCGACGTCCCCCTCGATCGCGGCGACGGCGCCGAGCGCGCCGAGCACGAGGCCCTCGTGATCGGGAGCCATCGCGCGGCACAGATCGAGCGCGCGGTGGAGCTCCTCGCGCGCGTCCGCGACGCGGTCCTCCGAGAGGAGGAGACCGGCGCGCGCGAACCGGGCGAGCCCCTCCGCGCGGCGCACCGCGATCTCCCGGAGCAGGTCGATCGCGTGCGCGTAGCCCTCGTGCGCCTCCGCCGAGCGCCCGGCCTCGTGATCGACCATGGCGAGGTACGCGAGCGTCACGCCCTCCCAGTGCCGGACCTGGCCCTCGCGGTGGAGGCGCAGCGCGTCCCCGAGGTGCGTCCGCGCCTCGGGCGAGCCGAGGTGAAGCATGACGATGCCGAGGCTCGTCGTGCAGATGCCCTCGTAGAGGCGATCGCGCGTCGCGCGCGTCAGGGCGAGCGCGCGCACGAGCAGCGGGCGCGCAGCGTCCGGTGCGTCCTCGTTGAAGCGCGTCGCGGCGAGCATCGCGAGCGTTCGACCCTCCGCGCGCCGATCCCTTCGACACCGTGGATCGCGAGCGCCTGCTCGAAGAGGGCGCGCGCCTCCGACCAGCGAGCCCCGACGGTCGCCGCGTTGCCGAGCCCAGACAGGGCGGCGGCGACCGCGGTCCGCGCGCCGACGCGATCGGCGATCGCGCGCATGCGCTCGAAGTCCTCCACGCTCTCGTCGATCCGGCCCACGAAACGCCGCAGGTTGCCCCGCACCTCGAGCGCGCTGACGACGCGCGACGCGAGGTCCCCTTCGAGGGGGGCGCTCGTCGGGTGCCGCGCGTCGATCGCGGCGAGCGCGTCGTCGAGGAGGCCGAGGCAGAACGCGTAGGGAAACGCGGACGCGCCCTGACAGACAATCAAGGCTGCGCGGAGCGGATAATCGGGGCGGGCGTCCGCGTTCGCGCCCGACGAGAACCGGCGGTGGACGGCCATGAGGTTCTCGTGCTCGAGCGCGAGCGCCGCCCCCGCCCCGAGGGACTCGCCGATCGAGACGTAGTGATCCGCGTGTCTCAGCTCACCCGCCGCGCGCTCCGCCGGGTCGACGCGCTCCCACGCGAACTCGCGGATGCTCGCGAGGAGTGAGAAGCGCCTGGTAGGGTGGGGTGGCCCGCCCTCGGTGTCGGGGACGAGCAACAGGGACTTGTCGCGGAGCGACTGGAGCAGATCGAGCGTCGAGGCGCGCCCGCTCGACCCTCGCCGTGGAGCCGGGGGCGCTCCGATCACGTGCTCTGCCGCGCGGACGTCGAACCCACCGCGAAACACGGAGAGGAGGCCGAGCGCGCGCTGCTCTTCGGGTGAGAGGAGCGCCCAGGACGCGTCGATCGTCTCCCACAGCGTCGCGGAGCCGCGCCCCAAGGTCGCGGTGTCGCGCGTCAGGATCGCGAAACGATCGCCGAGGCGCTCGATGATCTCGCGCGGCCGGAGGACGCGCGTGCGCGCGGCGGCGAGCTCGATCGCGAGCGGGAGCCCGTCGAGCCGCGCGACGAGCGAGGCGACGTCACCGAGCTCGTCCCCCTGTGGGTCGAAGTCGCGGGAGGCCGCGCGCGCGCGCTCCAGGAAGAGCTCGATCGCCTCGCCGTCCCGGCGCCCCTCCTTCGGGAGGCCGAGCGGACCGAGATCGAAGAGCGCCTCCGCGGGGAGCGCGAGGCGCTCGCGCGAGGTGACGAGCCAGCTCGTGCGATCGTTCGCCGCGACGAGCGCGCCCACGACCTCGGCGCTCGAGCGCACGAGCTGCTCGAAGTTGTCCAGGATGACGAGCGCGGGCGCGCTCCCCTCGAGCGCGGCCCCGAGGCGCGCGAGCGCGGCGTTCGGGGCGGAGCCGAGGTCGACGCCGAGCGTGTGCGCGAGGCGAAAGAGCACGTCGTCGGCCGCGGTCGCGTCCGACAGATCGCAGAAGAAGACGCCGCCCTCGAACGACGCGGCGCCGAGCGGGCTCCACGGCGCCCCGAGGGTGGAGAGCGCGAACTCCTTCGCGAGGCGAGTCTTGCCCGTCCCGGGTGGTCCGAGCACGGTGACGAGGCGCGCGCGCTGCACCGCCCCCGCCAGCGCGCGCAGCGCGTCCGAGCGACCGACGAACACGGTCGGCGAGGGCTTGAGGGTGCTCCAGCGGCGCGCAGCCATCGACGGACGGGGACGCGCCGAGAGCTACTTGTGGCGCGCGAGGTACTCGAGCGCGAGGCTGCGGAGCTGCTGGAGCCGCTTCGTCGCCGCCTCGCCCTCCGCCAGGTTGTCGGTCAGCTCGATCTGCCCCAGGCAGAGGCGGATCTCCGCGGCGAGCGCGCGCGCCTCCGCGCCGGCCTTCACGTCGTCGAAGTCGGTGGACTTCTCGCGGGCGTTCGCGCGGGCGTCGAGCTCGTTGGCGGTCGGCACCATCACGTCCTCGAGCTTGAGGCGGGTCGTCGGCTTCAGGTCGTTGGACACAACGCACCATAGCAGGCTCGTGATACGACGGGATCGCCGTGCGGCGCCTCGACCGTTCGCGTCCTGCTCTTCCCCGCTCGGTGGCCGCGGCGGCGCTCGTCACCCTCGCGGGCGCGTGCCTCACGGATCCGGCGACGTACGGAACGAGCGCGACGGGATCTTCGTCGGGCAGCGGAGAGACGTCGAGCCAAGGGTCCACGTCGAGCGACGCGGCTTCGTCGAGCGGGGCGGGCGGGGCGACCTCGAGCACGACCTCCGGGACGACGGAGGCCTCGTCCAGCGCGAGCGCCGGATCGACCACCGCGGGCACGGGCGGCGCGGGCGGCGGCGTCCCCACGACGATGCCGCAGAAGGTCTGGGCGCTCGCGATCAACGATCTCAAGGAACAGGATCTGGCGGCGCTCGTGGTCGACCCGGACGGCAACACGTACATCACGGGGACGTGGGAAGGCACGAACGACATCAACGACGTGCCTTGGCTCCACGGGTGCGTCGGCCTCACGACGTTCCACGCGTTCGTCGCGAAGCTCTCCCCGACGGGCGGCGTGCTCTGGGGGGATTGCCTCGCGACCGCGAACGCGAGCGGGCTCGCGATCAGCTACGAGAGCTCGTCCCACACGGTCGTCGTGGGGGGTCGCTACACGGGGACGCTGAACGGCTTCCCGACGGGCGACATCACGAGCATGGGCGGGACCGACGGGTTCGTCGCGCGGCTCTCGCACATGGGGACGAGGGTCTCGATCGTGTCCCTGGGAGGCCCGCTCGACGACGAGGTCACGGGGGTCGTCGCCCTGCCGAACGACGCGTTCGTCGCCGGGACGTTCCAGGGGACCGCAGCCTTCGGCTCGATCATGCGCACCGCGCAGAGCGGCGCCGACGTGTTCGTCGCGAGGACGATGGGCACGGGGTTCGCGTTCGCGCGCGCCTACGTCGAGACCGCGTCCGCGCCGACCGCTCACTTGAGCGGCGCCGCGGCCACGCTGCGCCTCGCGGGCACGTTCGACGGAACGCTCGATTTCGGGGGCTCGACGTCCGCCCTCGCCACGTCGGGCGGGCGCGACGCCTACCTCGCCGCGCTGGATGCGACAGGGAACGCGACGTTCGCGCGAGCGTTCGGCGGAGCGGGAGACGACGGCGTGGACGCCGTCGGATGGAGCGCGAACGGCCTCGCCTTGGGGGGTGAGTTCGCCGCGACTCTCGACTTCGACGGACCGGGCGGCCAGCCGGGTCTAGCGGCCGCGGAGCCGCCCGATGGCTTCCTCGTGGAGCTCCAGCCGACGCTCGCGCTCGACACGCAGCACCGGTTTGGGGGCGCGGGGACACAGAGGACACTCGGCGTCAGCGCGAGGGGGACCACGGTCGTGGCCGGTGGCACGTTCACCGGCACCGTCGGCTTCGGCGGGCTCGATCAAACGGCAGAGGACGAGGACGGGTTCGCCCTCAAAGGGGACGTGCAGGGAGGGATCGACTGGGTGGTCCGGCTCGGACAGTCGGGTGATCAGCGCGTGACCGCGGCGGATCACACGTTCGGGGTCAGCGGCGGATTGAACGTCTTCGGCGGCACGATGATCGATGGGTTTTCGATCTTCGGGCAGGTGCTCGGCAAGACCGGGTCGACCACGCGAGACATCTTCCTCGTCGCTTTTCAGGATTGATCGTTGGACCAGCGCACCGGGATCGCGAGCGTACGCGAGCTCATCCGGCGCGCTTCGTGAGGCCCGACCGCTTGCGCCGGCGGGGCGCGCGTGCCAACTCATCCCTCCTTCATGCATCCGATCGTCCTCAGGGGGGCGCGCGCACACAACCTGAAGGGCGTCGACCTCGAGCTCCGGCCGGGTGAGCTCGTGGGGCTCGCCGGCGTGAGCGGCGCGGGCAAGTCGTCGCTCGCGCTCGACACGCTGTACGCGGAGGGCCAGCGGCGCTTCGTCGAGAGCTTCAGCCCGTACGCCCGACAGTTCCTCGAGCGGCTCGATCGCCCCGCGATGGACGAGCTCGACCCCGTCGCGGCGGGGGTCGCGGTGGATCGCCGCGCGCCCGTGAAGAGCTCGCGCTCGACGGTCGCGACGATGGCGGACATCGAGCCGTATCTGTCGGCGCTCTTCGCTCGCGAGGCGCTGCCGCTCTGTCCGACGTGCGGCGTCCTCGCGGAGCGATCAGACCCCGAGATCGTGGCGCGCAGGCTCACGAAGGAGCGCGCGGGGGAGCGCGCGGTCGTCACGTACTCCATCCGCGTCGACGGGACGGAGCTCTTCCTCGACGCGCGCGAGCGGCTGCTTCGCGCGGGCTATCGCCGCGTCCTCGTGGACGGCAAGGCGCGCGACCTCGACGACGTGGCGCCGTCCGAGCTCGCGCTCGGGGCGGGCGACGGAGGCACCGGGAAGGGTCGCCTCGACGTCGTGATCGATCGGCTCGCGTGCGTCCCGGCGGACGCACCGCGGCTCGCAGCGGCGCTCGAGGAGGCGTGGCAGCGCGCCGACGCGGTGCGTGCCGAGCACGACGCGCCGAGCGCGGAGGTGCATTTCACGCCGAAGAGCGGCCCATCGGAGACGATCGCCGTCGCCCGCGGGCTCGTGTGCCCGAAATGCGCGACGGCGTTCGAACCGCCGACGTCGCGCCTCTTCTCGTACCAGTCGCCCATCGGCGCGTGCGGCACGTGCCGGGGCTTCGGTCGCACCATCGGCATCGACTGGGACAAGGTGGTCCCCGATCCTTCGAAGTCCCTCCTCGGCGGCGCGATCCGGGCCTGGAGCGGGAAGTCCAGCCAGATGGAGCGCGGCCTCCTGAAGAAGTTCTGCGCGCGCAAAGGGATACCCATGGACGCGCCGTGGGGCGAGCTCACGCCCGCGCAGCGCGCGATGGTGATCGAGGGCGAAGGCAGCTGGTCCGGCGGCAAGTATCCCGGGGTGAAGGCGTGGTTCGAGTACCTCGAGACGCGCACGTACAAGATGCACGTCCGCGTGCTCTTGTCGCGCTACCGCGCCTACGATCCGTGCAAAGCGTGCGGCGGGAAGCGCCTCTCGCCCCGCTCGCTCACGTACCGCGTCGCGGGGCTCGATCTCGGCGCGTGGCACGCGCTCGAGATCCGCGAGGCGCGGGCGCTGCTCGGTCGATTGTCCGTCGGCGCAGGCCAGGGCAAGCTCGCGCTCGCGGAGCTCGAGGCGAGGCTCGGGCACCTCGAGCGCGTCGGCCTCGGGTACCTCTCCCTGGATCGACAGGCGCGCTCCTTGTCGGGCGGCGAGGCGCAGCGCGTGTCGCTCACCGCCGCGCTCGGGACGCACCTGACGGGCGCGCTCTTCGTCCTCGACGAGCCCACCGTCGGGCTCCACCCGAGCGACCTGCCGCCGCTCATCGAGGCGATGCAAGAGCTCGCGCGACGCGGCAACGTGGTCGTCGTCATCGAGCACGACCCGCTCGTCCTCCGGGCGTGCGATCGCATCGTCGAGCTCGGGCCGGGCGCGGGGACGACGGGCGGCGCGGTGACGTTCGACGGGCCGCCGGCGCGGGCCGCCGCGGACACCGCGCTCGCGACCGCGCGCGCCCTCAGCGGCCTCGGGGTAGCGAGCGTCGCGCGCGCGCCTCGCGGCGCGACCGGCGGAGCGGTTCGGGTGATCGGCGCGCGGGGGCACAACCTGAAGTCGATCGACGTGGAGATCCCCCTCGGCGTCGTCGTCGCGATCACGGGGCCGAGCGGCTCGGGGAAGAGCTCGCTCGCGGACGGGACGCTGTTCCGGACGCTCGCGCGCATGCGCGGACACCGCGACGTCGAGGCGCCCCTTCCGTGCGTCCGGCTCGAGGGCGCGGAGCTCGTGAAGGACGTGCTGCTCGTCGACCAGGCGCCGCTCGGGCGGACGTCGCGCGGGAATCCGGCCACGTACACGGGCGCGTGGGATCGCGTGCGCGCCCTCTTCGCGAAGAGCCCGATCGCCGAGGCGCGCAAGCTCGGCCCGGGGCACTTCTCGTTCAACGTGGCGGGCGGGCGCTGCGACGCGTGCAGCGGTGAGGGCGCGGAGACGGTCGAGATGCAGTTCCTGAGCGACGTGACGCTCGTCTGTCCGTCGTGTCAGGGACGGCGCTTCAAGCCCGAGATCCTCGAGGTGCGCCTCTTCCAGCACCACTTCGACGGCCCGCCGCGCGAGCTCGGCGTGGACGACGTCCTCGCGCTCACCGTCGACGAAGCGCTCGAGGTGTTCGAGGCCGACAGCGGCATCGTGCGCGCGCTCTCTCCGCTCGCGATGCTCGGCGTCGGGTACCTCACGCTCGGCCAATCGCTCTCGACGCTCTCCGGGGGCGAGGCGCAGCGCTTGAAGCTCGCGCGCGCCCTGTCCGAGGTGAAGCGCGGCACGCTCATCGTCATGGACGAGCCGAGCGCGGGCCTGCACGTGGACGAGGTGAGCCGCGTGAACGAGGCGCTCTCGTTCCTCGTGCAGCGCGGCGCGAGCGTCGTCGCGGTCGATCACGATCTGGATTTGATCGGCGCCGCGGACTGGGTGATCGAGCTCGGCCCGAGGGCGGGCTCGGGAGGCGGCGAGATCGTCGCCGCCGGCAGCCCGGCGGAGCTCCGGCGCCGCGGGACGACGAAGACCGGCAAGGCGCTCGCGGAGCACGGGGAGCGTCGACCACCACTCCCCGCGGACCGGGGCGCGGCGCCCGCGCCGGCGCCGCGCGCGATCGAGATCGTCGCCGCGCGCGAGCACAACCTGAAGTCGGTCTCGACGAGCATCCCGCACGGCAAAATCACGGTCGTCACGGGGCCGAGCGGTTCGGGCAAGAGCACGCTCGCGTTCGACGTCGTGTTCGCGGAGGGCCAGCGCCGCTTCCTCGAGCCGCTCACGCCCTACGCCCGGCAGTTCCTCCCGACGATGCCGCGCCCGGACGTCGATCGCGTCCTCGGCATCCCGCCCGCCGTCGCGCTCGAGCAGCGCACGACGCGATCCGGGCCGAGCTCGACGGTCGCGACGGTCACGGAGATCGGACACTACCTCCGCCTCCTCTACGCGAAGGTGGGCGACCTCCACTGCCCCGAGTGCGACACCCCCATCGCGGCGATGTCGATCGACGAGGCCCTCCGGCGCGCGCGCGATCAGCAGGGCGCCGTGTGGCTCCTCGCGCCCGCGGTGGAGGCGCGGAAGGGCACGTACCTCGACCTCTTCAACCAAGCGGCGCGCGCCGGCCTCCACCAGGCGTTCGTCGACGGGGAGCTCGCGGAGCTCGCGGATCCGCCGCGCCTCAAGAAGAGCGTCGAGCACACGATCGATCTCGTCGCGTACGAGGGCAAGGCGCGGGACATCGACCGGCCGTCGTTCGTGCGCGCGCTCACGTTCGGCAAGAACAGCGTGAAGCTCCGCCGCGTCCGGGACGGGAAGGAGACGCGGTTCTCGACCGATCGGAGCTGCCCGAGCTGCGGCACGAGCGTGCCGGAGCTCGATCCTCGGTGGTTCTCGTTCAACACGAAGCAGGGCCAGTGCCCGACCTGCGAGGGAGCCGGCGAGGACGAGCACGGGCGGACGTGCCGCGACTGTCGCGGCGCGCGCCTCGCTCCCCTGCCCCGGAGCGTTCGGCTCCACGGGGCGCGCTACCACGAGTACCTCTCGCTCGGGATCGACGAGGCCCTCGCTCGCGCGCGCGCCTGGAAGTTCGAGGGAGCGAAGTCCCTGATCGCGGAGACGCCGCGCGCCGAGCTGCTTCGTCGGCTCGGCTTCGTGAGCGACGTCGGGCTCGACTACCTTTCGCTCGGTCGCCTCGCGTCCACGCTCTCCGGCGGGGAGATGCAGCGGCTCCGGCTCGCGGCCCAGCTCGGCGCGGGTCTCACGGGTGCCCTCTACGTCCTCGACGAGCCGACGATCGGCCTGCACCCGAGGGACACGCACCGGCTCCTCCGGAACCTCCGCGCGCTCGCGGACACGGGATCGACCGTCCTCCTCGTCGAGCACGACGCGGACACGATCCGCGCGGCCGATCACCTCATCGACCTCGGCCCGACGGGAGGGCGCGGGGGCGGGCGGATCGTCGCGAGCGGAACGGCGGCGGAGGTGCTCGGCAAGCCCGGCACCGCGTCACCGACGGCGCGCGCGCTCGCGGACGAGGCCTCGCTCACGTCGGCGCGTGTCCGGCTCGGCCCCGCGGAGCAGGCGATCGAGCTCCACGGCGCGCGCGCCCACAATCTCCGCGTCCCGAAGGTCGCGTTCCCGATCGGGCGGCTGACGGTGGTCGCGGGCGTCTCGGGATCGGGCAAGAGCACGCTCGTTTCGAAGGTGCTGTTCCCCGCGGTGCGGCGCGCGCTCGGCCTCGAGGCGGAGGCCCCGCTCGCGCACGATCGCGTGGTCGTCCCCCCGTCGATCGCGCGCGCCGTCCTGGTGGACCAGTCTCCGATCGGGCGCACTCCGCGCTCCGTCCCGGCGACGTTCCTCGGGATCTGGGACGATCTGCGAAGGCTGTTCGCCGCCACGACGGACGCGAAGACGCGCGGGTTCGGCCCGACCCGGTTCTCGTTCAACTCCGCGACGGGCGGTCGGTGCACCGCGTGCGACGGTCAGGGCGCGACGAGCCACGAGATGTCGTTCCTGCCCGACGTCACGACGGTGTGCCCCGCGTGCCGCGGCGCGCGCTTCGAGCCGGAAACGCTCCGCCCGAAATACCTCGGTCGGGACATCGGCGAGGTGCTCGACTTGTCGGCGGAGGAGGCGGCGCAGGTGTTCGCGGCGCACCCGAGGATCGCGTCACCGCTCGCTGTCATGCACGACCTCGGCGTCGGGTATTTGAAGCTCGGACAGGGCTCTCCGACGCTCTCCGGCGGGGAGGCGCAGCGGTTGAAGCTCGCCGCGGAGCTCTCCGTGCGGACCCACACGAAGCCGACGCTGTACGTCCTCGACGAACCGACCACGGGCCTGCATTGGTCCGACGTCGTGCGCCTCGTCGGCGTGCTCGATCGGCTCGTGCGCCGCGGCGACACGCTCGTCGTGATCGAGCACCACCCCGGGGTCATCGCGTGCGCCGATCACGTCGTGGAGCTCGGCCCCGAGGGCGGAGCTCGTGGCGGCGAGCTCGTCGCCGCGATGGCGCCGCAGGATCTCGCCCGCCGCCGGACGGCGACGGGAGCCGTCCTCGAGCAGCTATTTCGTGCTCCGATCTCCCGCGCCGCACATCGCTCGGAGACGATGGTCGAGCTGGGTTAAACTCGATCCGCTCTTCGTTGGCCATAAGGGAGGCGCCGCCATGTCACGATCCAATCTCGCTCGCTGGATGTTCCTGTTCGCCCTGTCCTCACCCGCGGCGGTGGTCGCCACCGAGGCGTTCGCGGGCGCAGAGGCGTGCGGAAAGTTCGACTTCTCGAGCGGCATCAGCTGCAAGATCGAAGTGAAGGGGGGCTGCTCGGCGAAGTGCACGCCGCTCAACTTCGAGGCGGGGTGCAAAGGCACGTGCACGGGCATGGCGACGACCACGTGCACCGGGTCGTGCGGCACCCAGTGCCTCGCGGAGTGCAACCCCAACCTGCTCGACTGCTTCGCGGGCTGTCACGCCGAGTGCGATCAGCCGGCGACTGACCTCTGCAACATGAAGAACCCGGGCGATGACTGCGTGAGCATCGCGACGGCCCAATGCGACATGCACTGCGAGGACGCGTGCAAGGTGCCGGACACGAGCTGCAGCGAGCACTGCAAGGCGTGCTGCGACGGCGGGTGCACGACGCAGAGCAACTACCAGTGCGACTACGACTGCTTCGCGAAGCTCGAGGGCGGCTGTGAGGTGCAGTGCACCGAGCCGAGCGGCGCGCTCTTCTGCAACGGTCAGTACATCGGCGCGAGCGACGTGCAGGGGTGCGTCGACTACCTCCTCACCCAGGGCATCAAGGTCGACGTCACCGCACGCGGCGAGGTGACGTGCGACCTCACGGGCTGCAAAGGCAGCGGGGACGCGAACGCGGGCTTCTGTTCGTACGCGACCGGGAGCGCCGACCTCGCGCTCGGCGGTGTCGGCATCGCGGCGGTCGGACTCGCGGCGGGCCTCGCGTTCCGGCGCCGTCGTCGAGCGAAGGTCGCCTGACGCACGGACGCGCAGGGGGGCGCGCCACCGCGTCGCGCCTCCCCCGTCGGCGTCATCCGTGGACCACGCGTCCGAACGCGCGCATCCACTCCGCCTCGGCGGGCTCGAGCGGTCCCTTCGCGAGCCCGTCGAGGTTCTCTTCGAGCTCCGCCCGCGTCTTCGGCCCCGTGAGCGCGAGGTCGACGTGCGGGCTCGAGAGCTGGAAGCGGTAGCAATCGGGCCCCGTCATCACCGGCCCGTCCCAGCCGCTCGGCTTCTTCAGGAGCTTGCGCCAGTCGGTCGCCGTGTACGCGAGGATGGAGGGCGTCTTGTCCCGTTTGTGCGGGAAGATGTCGCGCTCGGCGCCCGGGTGCGCGGCGTTGTAACGGATCATGAGGAGGTCGAGCGGCGAGTCGGCGGCGAGCTTCCCCGCGCGCGCGCGGTCGTGGATGGAGCAGCCGATCGCCCGCACCTTCCCCGTCTCGCGGAGCTTCACGAGCTCCTCTTGAGTCGCGTCCGTGAGCGCGGAGCCGACGCCCACCCAGCCGAGGAGCAGCACGTCGAGGTAGTCCGTCCCGAGCGCTCGGAGCAGCTTGTCGGCGGCGCGGCGGACGGTCCACCCGAAATACCCGAGGGTCGCGAACCCGGCGACGACGACGTCCTCGCGGCGCTCTCCGAGCGCGCCTCGCAGCGGCGCGCGGAGCCCTTTGTCGCCCCTCGAGGTCCACAGGAAGAAGTTCACGCCCCGGTCGATCGCGGCGCGAACGCCGTCCTCGTCGATCCCGTAGTTCGTCGCGAGACCGAGCCGGAACACCTTCTTCCCACCGAAGGCCGAAGGCGAAGCGTGGAGCCAATCGTTCATGAGCGCGCATGGTAGCCGAGGGCGTGCGCGCGGCTACGTGAGCCGGAGGACGCTGCCCGCAGCGACGGGCACGTCACCCGCGGGGGTCCGCACGACGAGCGCGCCCGTCGCGTCGATCCCGCTCGCGATCCCCTCGACGTCGCCGACGCGGACGCGCGCGCCGAGCAGCGCGTCGCGGCGCGCGAGCTCCTCGAGCGCGCTCCCGAGGCCGATCCGCTCGAACCGACCGACGGCGGAGAGGATCGCGTCCACGACGTCGAACGCGAGCTCCGCGCGATCCAGCGCACGGCCTCGCTCGCGCGTCGTCAGCGCGGCCGAGCGCCGAGCGACCTCCTCGTTCCCCACGCTGGGAAGCACGTTGATCCCGACGCCGACGACCACGGACGCGAGCCGGTCCCCGCGCGTCTGCGCCTCGACGAGGATCCCCGCGAGCTTCTTCTCCCCGATCTCGAGATCGTTCGGCCACTTGATCTGGACGCGCGCGTCGCGCCCGAGCGAAGCGAGCGTCGCGTCCAACCTCTCGGCGAGCGCCGCGCCGACCGCGAGCGTGAGCCCGGGCGCGGACGCGGGATCGAGGCTCGGGAACAGCGCGATGGAGAGCAGCAGCCCCGCGCCCGGATCCGCACTCCAGGTGTTGCCGTTGCGACCGCGGCCCTTGGTCTGGTGGTCGGCCACGAAGACGCGCACCCGGCGATCGCCCGCGGCGAGCACGCGCTTCGCGTCGTCGCTCGTCGACTCCGTCTCTCCGACCCAGGACACTTCGGCGTCGACGCCGCGGGCTCGGAGCCGCTCGGCGAGATCGCTCACGCGCCGGCGGAGAGCTGGAAGTCGAGGGAGATGTCCGCGGCCTTCGCGGAGTGCGTGAGCGCGCCGACGCTGATGACGTCGACCCCGGCGCGCGCGAGCTCTCCGATGCGCTCGAGCGTGATGCCGCCGGACGCTTCGAGGACCGGGCGTGGCACGAGCCCCCGCGTCCGCTTCACCGCCTCCACGGTCAGCTCCGTGGAGAAATTGTCGAGCAGGACGATCTCCGCGCCCGCGCGCGTCGCCTCGTCGAGCTCGTCGAGGTTCGTGACCTCGACCTCGATCTTGGTGGTGTGCGGCGCGTACGCGCGCGCTCGCTCGACCGCGGGCGTGATGCCGCCCGCGGCGACGATGTGGTTGTCCTTGATCATCACCGCGCTGCCGAGGTCGTTGCGGTGGTTGTGCGCCCCGCCGACGCGCACCGCGTACCGCTCGAGGTACCGGAGCCCGGGCGTGGTCTTCCGCGTGTCGGTGATGCGCGTCGCGCACCCTTCGGGCACGGCCCACACGCAGGCGCGCGCGAGCGTGGCCGTGCCGCTCATGCGCTGCACGAGGTTCAGCGCGGTGCGCTCGCCCATGAGGAGCGTGCGCGCCGGACCTTCGAGCATCCAGATCGCCTCGCGCTCGCCCTTCACGTACGCGCCGTCCTCGAGCACGCGCTCGAACGACACGGAGCCGCCGCCGAGGATCTGGAACACGCGCTCGAACACCTGCCCACCCGCGACGACGAGCGGGCTCTTCGCGATCGCGACGGCGCGCGCGGTCACGCCCGGCGGGATGCACGCCTCGGCGCTGAGGTCGCCGCCCGAGAGGTCCTCGGCGAGGGCGCGCTCGATGATCGGGTCGAGGATGGCCGTGAGGAGCATGGCTCAGAACCGGTAGACCGCGCCGGCCCAGGTGTACCCCGAGCCGAACGCCGCCGAGAGCACGGTTGTCCCGGGCTTGAGTCGACCCTCGGCCCAGAGCTCGGAGAGGCAGAGCGGGATCGTCGCCGCCGTCGTGTTCCCGTACCGCTCGATGTTGTGAAAGACCTTCTCCTGCGGGATGTTCAGCTTCATCGCGACCAGCTGATTGATCCGCATGTTCGCTTGGTGCGGCACGAAGATGTCGATGTCGTCCACGGAGATGCCCGCCTCCTTGAGGACGACCTGGCTGACCTCGGGCATCTTGTCCGTGGCCCACCGGAACACCTGCTTGCCGTTCATGCGCGGGAAGACGGTGCGCTCCTCGATCATCTGGTGCGTGATGCGCACGGGCGCGGTCCGGCTCGAGGGGTTCTCGAGCCACAGGTCGGGCGCGCCCGAACCATCCGCGTGGAGCTTGATCGACAGGATGCCCTTGGACTCGTCGTCCGTCCCGCCGACGAGCGCGGCCGCTGCCCCATCGCCGAAGAGGACCGCGACGTCCCGGCCGTGATCGGTGAGGTCGATGCCCGTCGAGTGGACCTCGCCGCCCACGACGAGGACGTGCTTGTACATCCCGACCCGGATCCACGCGTCCGCGACCGCAAGGGAGTAGATGAAGCCCGAGCACTGGTTCCGCACGTCGAGCGCGGGGACGCCGTTCAGCCCGAGCTTGTCCCCGAGGAACACCCCCGATCCCGGGAACGTCACGTCCGGGCTCAGCGTCGCGAAGATGATCGCGTCGATGTCCTTGAGCTCCTTGCCGGCTCGTTCCACGGCCATCTTGGCCGCCGGGACCGCGAGATCGCTCGCGCCGATCCCCGTGTGCTCGATGAACCGCCGCTCCCGGATCCCCGTGCGCTGGTGGATCCACTCGTCGGTGGTGTTCATCAACTTCGATAGATCGTCGTTCGTGACGACCTTCGTGGGCACGTAGTGGCCCACGCCCAACAAGGTCGAGCGCTTCGGCATGGTGCCGAATGCGTAGCGGCGAAAGAGCCCGGAGGGAAGGACGAGCCCGCGCGTCCAACACATCCACTCCCACATGTCCCAGCCGCGCACAGCACGGTGTGAACGGCAGTTCGCGCTTGCGGGGAGGAGCGGGCCAGGAAAGACTGAGAAGCGCGGCGCGAGCGGGTCGTTCCCGCCGAGAAGGTGCTTCAGGAACGTAAAACTTCGTAAAGGCGAAAGGGCTTTCCCGTCCCACGTACGTCTATCGCTCGTGGCACTCGGAAGCGTTCCGCTCACTCCTCCTGGTTCCCAGAACCCCCTACCCACGAAGAAGTCGATGCGCCCCCAAGTCGGACAGCTCATCAACAACAAGTATCGGCTGCTCCGGCTCATCGGCGACGGCGGGATGGGCAGCGTCTTCGAGGCTCAGCACGAGGTGCTCCACACCAGCGTCGCGCTGAAGTTCCTCCACCCCGAGCTCTCTCGGCGGCAGGGCCTCGTCCAGCGGTTCCTCCAGGAGGCGCGCGTCTCGGCCAAGATCCAGAGCCCGCACGTCGTCCGCGTGACCGACGTCGAGCAGACGCCCACCGGCCTCGCGTTCATCGTGATGGAGTACCTGAACGGGACGTCCCTCCAGAACCTCTACGAGGACCTCTACAAGGCGGGCAAGCGCCTCTCGTACGACGAGGCGATCAACTACTCGCTCCAGATGCTCGACGGCCTCGAGGCCGCGCACGACGAGGGCATCGTCCACCGCGACCTCAAGCCCGACAACGTGATGATCGTGAAGGGCAAGCGCGGCGAGGCGCTCGTGAAGCTCCTCGACTTCGGCATCGCCAAGCTGAAGATCAACGGAGAGCTCTACAAGGGGCTCACGCGCCCGGGCGTCATCATGGGGACGCCGGAGTACATGGCGCCCGAGCAGGTGTTCTCCGCCGACCAGGTGGATGGACGCGCGGACATCTTCTCGTGCGGCGTCATGTTCTTCGAGATGCTCGCCGGCCGCCGCCCCGTCGGCGGGGACGAGCCGCACCAGATCGCCGCGCAGTACCTCGCGGGCTCGTTCGCGAAGCTCACGGATCTCGCGCCCCACATCTCCGCGGATCTCGCGGCGATCATCCACAAGGCGATGGCCGCCGAGCCGAAGGACCGCTTCGCGACGGTCTCCGAGTTCCGCGCGGCGATGGAGCCGTTCAGCAATCGGATCTCGAGCGATCGCAACCGGTCGACGCCCCCGCCCGCCGCTCGCGCGACTCCCAACGGCGCCGAACGAGACGGGATGGCGCACGCCGCAGCCGTGTCCCCCATCGCGGCGACGCCGCTCTCCCACGCGGGCGCGCTCGCGGCCACGGGGGGGCCGGCCGGCCCGGCGCTCGTGGATGGCGGCGCCACGGACAAGATGCCGTCGCTCCCCCCGTCCGTTCCGGCCGCGTCGAGCTCGGTGGTGTCGTCGAACGTCGCGAAGAACGGGACCTCGATCATCTCCATGAACGGCGGAGCGCACTTCGCTGCCACGGAGGACGCGTCGTTCGCGAATGGGAGCAACAGTCTCCGCCAGTCCGTCGCGCAGGCGATGGCGCACGTGAACGGGCAGCACGCGCTCCCCGGCACGGAGGAGGCGGCGCCGTTCTTCCCGGGCTCGACGGACGGGTACGACCCCAACGCGATCGCGCGCCCCGGCGGCACGAACATCGGCGGCGGCGACATGCAGTACGGCGGCGGGCACGTCGTCCCGAGCACCGCGGGCTACGAGCCGTATCAACCCCCGGGCGCGACGCCGCCGTTCGTCGGCGCCGTCTACAACCCGACGACGGCGCCTCGCCGCAAGAAGGGGATGGGCGTCGTCAGCATCCTGCTCGCCGGGCTCACGGTCGCGGGGCTCGCGATCGGCGGTGTGTACGCCTACAATTACAGCCAGCAGCCGACGAACACGAAGCCGGCGAAGACGCGCGTCGCGTCCAACAAGACGCCGAAGACCGCCGAGGTGAACGCGCCCCTCCCCGAGCAGGCGCCGGAGGTGACGCAGGCCACGCCGCAGCAGCCCGCGCCGACGCCGACGCCCGTCGAGACGACGCCGACGTCGACCCCGCCCACGTCGACCACGGTCGCGCACAACCCGAACCCGAACCCGAATCCGAACCCCTCGACCACGCCGACGACCCCAGCGACGCAGCCGACGGTTCCAATCCTGCCGAGCTCCATCCCGGGCATGGAGTTCCCCCCGAGCTGGTTCCCCGGGCAGTCCACGAATCCGACGCCGACGCCGACCACCAACCCGACGCCGACGCCGACCACCAACCCGACGCCGACCACCAACCCGACGAACGGGAATGGGAAGCCGAAGACGGACCCCATCCTGCGTCCGAAGATCAAGCTCCCCACGCACTCCCAGAACGCGCCGAGCGCGCCCTCCAACCCGCCGACGACGCCCGTGAAGTCGACGACGCCGGTGTTGAAGGGGAAGCTTCGGAAGCTCTGAGATCCCGACATGACCGCGCTGAAGGCGCTCCGGAAGAGCATCGCTCCATCGCGCGAAACCCACGCGTTGGAGCGGGCACGTTCGGGCGCCGCCATGCTAGGTTCGTGACGTGAATCGCAGCACCGCGCGTCGGCCTCCGGGCCGGGGGGATCGATGACGACGCAGGGCGGGCCGCCTCCGGGTTGGCCCGTCTCTGCCGTTCCTCGCCCGTCGGACGCGTCGATCGCGGCAGTGCCCGTGAGCGCGGACGCGCCCAACTTCGCGTTCCCACCGGTCGACCCTGGGTTCAAGCGCGGCGCGCCGAGCGTCGCGCAGCCATTGCACACGGCGGTCACGCAGCCCGATCAAGCGCTCGCTCAACCCGCGCAGCCCATCCAACTCACCGAGCCCGACGCAGGCTCCGTGGCTGGGCCGTGGGCGGGTGCTCCTCCTCCTTCACCGGCCGCGGCGGCGGCTCCGCCGCCCGTCGTCGCCGAGTCCGCGCCCAATGCGGTCGCCGCAGGGCCCATCGCTTCGCCGCTCACAGCGGTGGTGTCCACCGCTCCTCGCGTCGCGACGCCGCCACCGAAGCAGCGCTCGCGCGTCGCCGTGCTCGCGGCGATCGGGGCCGTGCTCATCGCGGGGACCGCGATCGGATCGTTCCTCTATCTCCGAAGCTCGACCGCCTCCCCGACGACGGATGCGAGCGCGCACGCCGCGCGCCCGAAGAAGGGTGGGAAGAAAGCGCCCGCCGCACCGACGACGAGCGTCGCGTCCGCGGACGAGCCCGTGGTGGAGGACACCCCTCCCCCGAAGATGCAGACGGCGACCGCCGCGGAGAGCGCGGCGCCGACGGCGACCGCAGAGAGCACGGCGCGGCCGTCGTTGAACAAGCGGGGCCTCCCGCTCCGCCGGCTGAACATTCAGACCAAGCCCTGATCATGGGGCCGAAGAGCGCCCTCGCGGCCTCCGTCGCCGATGCGTCCGAGCCGATCGAGCGCGCGGCTCTCCTCGTCGCGCGGGACGCGTACCCCGCGCTCGACATCGGCCACTACGTCGGGATGCTCGACCGATGGGCGCTCGAGTTCGGCCGCGGTGTGCTGCCCGCGGCGACGACGTTCGCCGATCCGTTCGCCGCCGCGCGACAGCTCGGCGCGTACCTGTTCGGCGGGCTCGGATTTCAGGGCAACCACCAGGCGTACTACGACGCGCGGAACAGCTACCTCAACGACGTGCTCGACTCTCGGCGCGGCATCCCGCTCACGCTCGCGATCGTGATCCTCGCGATCTCCCGGCGCGTGGGCCTCGCGGCGGACGGCATCCTGTTCCCGGGCCACTTCCTCGTTCGCCTCGGCGGCCCATCCGGGTGCTTCATCGACCCTTTCCTCGGCGCGCGAATCCTGTCGAGCGTCGATCTCGAGATCCTCATCAAGCGGACGATGGGACCGGACGCGGAGCTGACGCGCGAGCACCTCGCGATCGCGGACAAGCGCGCGATGGTGATCCGCATGCTGAACAACCTCCGGGCGATCTACGAGAAGACGGGGAGCTACGCGCGTGGGCTCGTCGTGTGTGATCGGCTCGTCGATCTGGACGCGGGGCCCACGGCCCTCCGGGATCGCGGCCTCTGCGCGCTCGCGATGGGCGCGCACGAGGCCGCGCGCGCGGATCTCTCTCTCTACCTCGAGCGAGCGCCCGACGCGGAGGACCGCCAGAAGATCCAGAAGGCGATGACGCGGGCGCGGTCCACCTCCATCCTCAACTGATCTCGCGCGACGACGCCCGCGCAACCCGCGGCGAGGAGCCCGCGGCGAGGAGCCCGCGATCAGGAGCCCGCGGTCAGGAACCGGCGATCAGGCCCCCCCGGCTCAGGAACGGAGCTGCGCGATGATCTCGGGGACGAGATCCGCGAGCTCGCCGGCGAGGAGTCCCCGATCGCTCCCGGTGCGCTCGTGCCAATGATCGGCGGCGAGCCCGTGGACGAGGACACCCGCGGACGCCGCCCAGTCGACGGGCATCGAGCACGCGAACGCGGCGATGAGACCGGTGAGCACGTCCCCCGAGCCCGCTGTCGCGAGCGCGGGGTTCCCGGCCATCGAGACGTAGAGCTCGCCGCCGGGCAGCCCGATGAGCGTGCGCGCGCCCTTCAGGACGATCGCCGCGCCCGTGAGCTCGACGGCGCGCATGACCGCGCCGAATCGGTCGCGCTCGATCTCCGCGCCCGTCTTGTCGAGGAGGCGACCGAGCTCGCCGGGGTGAGGCGTGAGCACGAGCTTGCCCTTGGCTCCCGCGAGCTCGCCCGCGCGGCCCGCGAAGTGCGTGATCGCGTCCGCGTCGACGACGAGCGTCCCGTCCCAGCCGAGCACGACGCGATCGACGGTGGCGCGCGCCCTCTGGTCGAGCCCGAGGCCGGGGCCGATCGCCACGACGCGGCGGCCCGCGAGCGCGGCGTCGAGCGAGCGCTCGAGGTCGTTCGGATCGATGACCGCGGTCATGATCTCGGACGCGTGCATCGCGAGCGCGTTCGCCGCGTCCGGCCACGTGGCGATCGTCGTCAGCCCGGCGCCCGCTCGCATCGCCGCGCGCGCGGCGAGCATCGCCGCGCCGAGCTTCCCTTCGGAGCCCGCGACGACGAGCACGTTCCCCGCCGCGTGCTTGTGGACGTTCGCCTCCCGCGGGACGAGCGCGCGGCCGATTGCCTCGCGCTCGATCACCTCGGCCGCGTGGCCGACGTGCTCGAGGATCCGCGCGTCCGGCACCCCGAGGTCCACCACGTGGACGCGCCCGGCGAGGCGCGCTCCCTCCGGCGTCAGCAGGCCCACCTTGAGGTGGCAGAACGTGACAGTGTCGTCCGCGTGGACGGCGACGCCGAGGGGATACCCGCTGTCCGCGTCGAGGCCGGACGGGATGTCGAGCGCGACGATCCTCGCCTTCGCGCGGTTGATCGCGCCGATGAACTCCGCGATGTGGCCCTGGATGGGGCGGTCGAGGCCGGTGCCGAAGAGGGCGTCGACCACGTAGTCCGCGCGCGCGAGCTCTGCGGAAAGTGGATCGAGGGGCGCGCCGGTCGGGATCTCCACGCACACCCCGCCGAGGTCGATGAACGCGTCGTGCATGATGCGGGCGTCCCCGGTGACCTTCTCGCTCGGCCCCGCGAGGATCACGACGACCTCGGCGCCGCGGGCGAGCAAGTGCCGGGCGACGACGAAGCCGTCCCCGCCGTTGTTCCCGGTGCCGCAGACGACGACGATGCGCGCCGCGAGCGGGTAGGTCGCCGGCTGGCCGGGCACGCGCTTGTGGCGCGACGGGTATCTCGACGCCTCGAAGCTCTTCGGCGCGGCCGGCCGAGTGCGCCCGCCCCCTTGGGTGGGTCGCTCCTCCTCGATCATGGCGGAGAGCACGTCCGCGGCGCCGCGCCCCGCGTTCTCCATGAGGATGACGCCCGGGACGTGGCAGGTCTCGATCGCGTGCTTGTCGAACGCCCGCATCTGCCCGCGCGAGAGGACCGGGATCATCGGGGTGGACGCTACCACCACGCCGCCTACATCGACATGACAAGGTGGAGGCTTTCGGCTACGTCACCCATTCTATGAAGGCGCTCGCGCTGTCGAAGGGCCGGGTCGCGACCTGGGCCGGGGTCCTCTTCGTCGTGCTCGCTGTCGCGCTCGTCCCGCTCGTGTCGGGGGGTCAACCCGCCGCCCCCGCCCCGCGGGCCTCCACCGCGCCGAAGGCGTCCGCCGCGGCCTCCGCGAGCGCCGCCCCGAGCGCGAGCGCGGCGCCGAGCGCGTCCGCCTCGGAGGAGCCTCGCCTCGCGCACCCTCCACCTCCGCCGAAGCAGCCGTCGCCCATCCCTCGCAAGGAGCCGGGCACGGACATCACGATCTCGGTGCTCACGTTCAGCCCGGGCGATCACCCGTTCTACAAGTTCGGTCACAACGCGATCTGGGTGCGCGATCCGTCGCACCAGATGGTGCTCACCCCGAACAACGACGAGGTGAACCGCGACCGCGTGTTCAACTGGGGCACGTTCACGTTCGGCGATCCCGCCCTCATCCCGAAGTTCTTCCAGGGCCGGTTCATGTACTGGCTGAGCGTCCAAGGGATCCGCAGCACCCAGTTCGGCTACTGGCACGAGGGCCGCACGATCGACGTCCAGGAGCTCGACCTCTCGCCCGCGCAGAAGGTCCGGATGGTCGAGCTGCTCGAGGAGAACCTCAAGAATCCGAAGTACAAATACAACTACTATGAGGACAACTGCTCGACGCGCGTCCGCGACATGATCGACAAGACGCTCGCCGAGCCGGGCGAGGAGCACGGGCCGATCTGGAAGCAGTCGCAGGAGCCGGGCCGGTACACGTTCCGCCAGCACACGCTCCGCATGACCGAGGATCTCCCGGCCGAGGCCGTCATCCTGAGCCTCGTGATGGGCAACAAGATCGACCAGCCCCTCACGAGGTGGCAGGAGCAGTTCCTGCCCGGCGAGCTCCAGAAGGACATGGAGTCGATGACGATCACCTGGGAGGACGGCTCCGAGCACGCGCTCGTGAAGAAGGACAAGTCCTACCGGATGCAGCCGCGACCGCCGTCGCCGCCCATCGACAACCCGAAGGTCCCGCCGGCGGCGCCGCCGAACTGGTGGTGGGCCGGCCTGCTCGCAGGGCTGCTCTTCGGCGGCGTGAACGCCGCGCTCGGGTTCTTCGGGAAGCGCTCGTTCGCGCTCCGGATCGGGTTCTCGGTGCTGCTCGGCGTCCAGGCGCTCGTCATCGGGTTCTTGGGCGTGTTCTTCATCGGCGCGTGGATCGGGACGGATCACGAGGTGGGCTACCACAACGAGAACGTCCTCCAGTGCGCGCCCTTCGCCGTCGTCCTCGTGGGCGGGGCGCTCCGCATCGGGATGCGGGACCGACTGAACCACATCCTCGGATCGATCCTTCTCGCGATCGCGAGCGCGAGCGCGATCCTGGTCGGCCGCTATGTGACGTTCTGGACCGGGGTGATCTGGTTCGCGTTCTGGGCCGCGGCGTTCGGCGGGTACCTGATCCGCGAGGAGCAGCTCCGGA
The DNA here is from genome assembly GCA_046351395.1 of Polyangiaceae bacterium. Taxonomy (GTDB): domain Bacteria; phylum Myxococcota_A; class Polyangia; order Polyangiales; family Polyangiaceae; genus CAYYKK01. Next base: position 15,027 of record JAXLYP010000036.1, on the reverse strand, counting down.
AGGTCGTCGCCGCGGCGGCCGCGCTCTCGCTCCTCGGGGTCGTGCTGAAGGTGCTGCCCTGGTTCAACCAGCAGAACTGGATGTTCATCTTCTTCTTCGCGCCGCTCTGGCTCGGGACCCTGTTCGGGATCCGCGCGCTGAAGCTCGCGATCCACGACATCCCGAACCTCGCGCGGAAAGCTCCCGCCCCCCCGGGCGCGGGCGAAGCGCTACGCGGGAAGACGAAGAAGAAGAAGGCCCCGAAGCCGGACGGGGCCAAGACCCAGCCCGAGGCGGACACGACGAAGGACGAGGAGGAGGCGGCGCCGCGCGAGGAGACGAAAGAGGAGCCGGACGTCGAGGACGACCCGCGGAAGGAACGGACATGAAGGCGATCCGCGTCCACGCGTTCGGCGGCCCCGAGGTGCTGTCGCTCGACGACGTGCCCGAACCGGAGGCGGGTCCGTCGGAGATCGCGATCCGCGTCTGCGCGATCGGCGTAAACCCGGTGGACACGTACGTGCGAGCGGGGATCTACGGACCGCGGACGTTCCCGTTCACGCTCGGCGGCGAATGCGCGGGCGTCGTGCTCGCGTTGGGTGAAGGGGTCAGCGGGTTCGCGGTGGGCGACCGCGTGTACGCGGCCCGCACGGTGTCCGGGGCCTACGCGGAGCGTGCCACGTGCGACGCGAGGATGGTGCGAAAGCTCCCGGACAAGGTCTCGCTGGACAAGGGCGCGGCGCTCGGGACGGCGGCGGCGACCGCGTACATGGCGCTGTTCCTCCGCGGGGACGCGCGTCCGGGGCAGACCGTGCTGATCCACGGCGCGTCGGGCGGCGTGGGCATCGCGGCGGTGCAGCTCGCGCGCGCGTCCGGCCTCGAGGTGATCGGGACCGCGGGGTCGGCGGACGGCGCGAAGCTCGTGGCGGCGGAGGGCGCGCACCACGTGCTCGATCACTCCACGGGGGACGTGCCGGAGCGCGTCGCTCGGATCACGCACGGCAAGGGCGTCGATCTCATCGTCGAGATGCTCGCGAACAAGAACCTCTCCGCCGATTTGGGGATGCTCGCGAAGCGGGGACGCGTGGTCGTCGTCGGGAGCCGCGGGCGCGTCGAGATCGACCCGCGCGACACGATGACCCGCCAGGCGGACGTGCGCGGCATGTCGCTCTTCAACGCGACGGACGAGGACTGGCAGGTCATCCACGCGGCGCTCGCCGCGTTCCTCGAGTCGGGCGCCCTCCGACCGATCGTGGGCAAGACGCTGCCGCTCGCGGACGCGGCGACCGCGCACCGCGAGATCATCGAGGGCAAGGCGCACGGAAAGATCATCCTCGTTCCCTGAGCAGCAGATACGCTCTCATCGGGAATGAACTGGACCTGGGGAGCGCTCGCCGCCGTCGTCGTGGTCGGCATCGGTGCCTTCATCGCTTGGACGCTGCGCGGAGCCGAGCCCGCACCTCCGACGAGGCCGAGCGCGACGGATCCGGAGCCGCTGCCGGAGGCGGACGCGGCGGCGGCGCCGGAGGCGGACGCGCGCGCGGAGCCGTCGCAACGGACCGCGCCGGTCCGCCTGCTGCCGACGCTCCACGAGCCGGAGGACGAGGACGACGACATCACGCGCGTCACGTTCGCGCCGCGCAAGGAGGTCCTCGAGGCCGCGAAGAACGGCGGAGACTCCGCGATCCCGAAGATCACGGACTACGAGGACATGGAGGACGAGCCGCCCTCGCACGACGAGGTGGCCGTCCCCATCGTGTACGACGACGACGCGGCGAACGACGAGCCGACGCGCCCGAAGCCCGTGATCGTGGTGAGCGGCGCGGCGCAGTCGGACGTGGGTCGGAAGCGGCGCAAGAACGAGGACGCGTTCCTCCTGCTCGACGCGCGGTCGGTGTACGTCGTCGCGGACGGGATGGGCGGCTACGCGGGCGGGGACATCGCGAGCAAGATGGCGGTGGAGGTCGTCGAGAAGGCGTTCAAGGAGAGCGTCTTCCCGGGCCGCCCGTACGAGAAGGTCCCGCGGCGCGGGAGCGACGTCGTCGTCGCGATCACGGAGGCGAACCGCGCCATCTACGAGCACGCGCGGGCGAACCCCCACCTCGAGGGCATGGGGACGACGATCGTCGTCGCCCGGTTCTCGCCGAACAAGCAGCGCCTCTACATCGGCCACGTGGGGGACAGCCGCGCTTACCGCCTGCGCGACGGCGAGCTCCGGCAGATGACGAGCGATCACACGCTCGGCGCGCTCGGCTTCGGCGGCACGCTCGGCACGCGGCTCTCGCGCGCGGTGGGCACGAAGATCGGCGTCGTCGTGGACCTCATCATCGCCCGGCCCATCCCGGAGGACGTGTACCTCCTCTGCTCGGACGGCCTCACGAAGATGATCGGGGACGACGAGATCAAGGCCACGATGAGCCAGCACGACGGCGTGCCGAAGATCCTCGACGCGCTCATCGAGAAGGCGAACGCCGCGGGCGGCAAGGACAACGTGACCGTCGTCCTCCTCAAGGTCGAGCGCCCGAAATAGAGCGAAAGAAATCCACTTCCAGGCGTCGTTGGCGCCTTGGCGGTTCGACTATCCGGCGACCCACTGGAGGATCTTCGCCGCGCTCCAGGTGTTCGCGATGCGGCTCGGATCGATGGTCGACTTCTCCGCGACCATGCGCGCGTTCTGGATCTGATCGAGCTCCGTCGTGTGGTGCGCGTCGCTCGTGAGGACGAACGTGATGTCCCTGGATTTCGCGTCGCGCACGACGCTCGCGGACGCGTCGAGGCGCGGGAGGGAGCCGTTGATCTCGATCGCGGTCCCGGTGCGCTCCGCGGCGTCGAACACCTTGGCCATGTCGAGCTCGATGCCGGGGCGAGCGCCGATCATGCGCGCGGAGAGGTGCCCGATCATGTTCACGGCCGGGTCCTCCATCGCCCTCACGATGCGCGCGGTCTGCGCGTCGCGCCCGAGATCGAAGTGCTCGTGGACGGACGCGAGGCAGAAGTCGAACGTCTCTCGAAACGCGGGGTCGTAGTCGAGCGATCCGTCCTTCCCGATGTTCAGCTCCACGCCGTGGAGGATCCGGAGCGCGTCCCCGTGGGCGGCCTGCGCGGCGCGGATCTTCTCGCGCTGATCGAGCAGCTTCTCTCGCGAGACCCCGGACATGGCGAGATCCTCGGCGTGCTCGGTGATCGCGACGACCTTGTATCCGCGCTCGCGGGCGTGGTTCAGCATGTCGTCGAGGGACGAGCGCCCATCCCCGGAGAGCGTGGTGTGCACGTGGAAGTCGCCCATGAGCGCCGTCCCGTCGATGGGCTTCGGGAGCGCGCGCCGCTCGGCGAGCTCGATCTCGCCGCCGTCCTCTCGGAGGTGCGGCGGGATCCACGCGAGCCCGAGCGCGTCGTAGATCGCCTCCTCGGTCTCCTGCGCGACGATCTTGCCGCTTTCGATCTCGGAGAGCGCGTACTCGTTCAACGTCCAGCCGCGATCGAGCGCGCGCTGCCGCAGGCGGATGTTGTGGCCTTTGCTGCCCGTGAAATACATGAGCGCCGCGCCGAGCTCGCGCTTCGCGACGACGCGGCAGTCCACCTGCAAGCCGCGCCGGGTGCGCATGCTCGTCTTCTTCTCGCCCCGGACGATGACGCTCTCGAAGACCGGGAGCGAGACGAGTCTGTCGAAGACGAGCGACGGCGTCTCCGCCGCGACGACGATGTCGAGGTCCCCGACCGTCTCGCTGAATCGCCGAAGGCTCCCGCAGTACTGGACGTGCTGCACGCCGGGCACGGAGCGGAGCTCGCCCACGAGGCGCTCCGCCAGCGGGAGCGCGACGGAGAGCGGCGTGCGCTTCTCGCCACCGTCGCGCTCGAGGCGCTCGAGGACGCGCGTGAGGTTCTCCTCGGTCTTCTGCCCGAAGCCCTTCAGCGCGCGGATCTTCTGCTCGCGCACCGCCGCCTTCAGCGTGTCGAGATCGACGACGCCGAGCTCCGCTCGCAGGCGCGCGACGGCCTTCGGCCCGAGCCCGGGGATCTTCATCAGGGCGACGACGCTCGCGGGGTGCTTCGCGCGCAGGCCCTCGAGCTTCGTCACGCGCCCGGTCTCGAAGAGCTCGCGGAGCTTCTCGGCCGTGCTCTTGCCGATGCCCTTCAGCTTCGTGAGCTCGCTCGCCTTCATCGATCCGAGATCGCCCTCGAACGCCTCGAGCGCCGCCATCGCTTGCTCGTACGCGCGGACGCGGAAGCTCTGCGGGTCCCCCTCGTCGAGGATGGTGAGCTCGACGAGCTCCTTCATCATGTCGATCGCGTCGCGCTTGTGATGGCTCACGCGACTAGCGTGTAATGGCCGCTCTTCACGTGGCAAGCGAAGAGACGAAGAAGAAGCCGAAGGCCGCAAAAACGGAGGCGGCCGAGGTCCTCGACGTCGGCGGGCACGCGGTGCGCGTCTCGAACCCGGACAAGATCTATTTCCGCGAAGCGGCGATCACGAAGCTCGAGCTCGTGAGGTACTACCTGTCCGTCGCGGAGGGCGCGCTCGCGGGCGTCCGCGATCGACCGTTCGTCCTCAAGCGGTTCGTGAACGGCGCCGAGGGCGAGCTCTTCTACCAGAAGCGCGCCCCCGAGAAGCTGCCGCCGTTCCTGCGCACGGTGCGCCTCAGCTTCCCTTCGGGCCGCGTCGCGGACGAGATCGTGATCGACGACGCCGCGGGCCTCGCGTGGGTCGTGAACCTCGGCTGCATCGAGCTGCATCCGCACCCGGTCCGTTCGGGCGATCTGCTGCACCCGGACGAGCTCCGCGTCGACCTGGACCCGGGCCCGGGCGTGCCGTGGAGGGACGTGCGGGACGTCGCGCTCGTCGCGCGCGCCGTCCTCGAGGACCACGGGCTCGTGGGCTACCCGAAGACGAGCGGGTCCCGCGGGATGCACATCAACGTGCGCATCCGCCCCGCCTGGTCGTTCGACGACGTGAGGCGCGCGGCGCTCGCGCTCGCGCGCGAGGTCGAGCGGCGCGCGCCGAAGATCGCGACGAGCAAGTGGTGGAAGGAAGAGCGGCACGGCGTGTTCATCGACTACAACCAGAACGCGAAGGACCGGACGACGTGCTCGGCGTTCTCGGTGCGCCCTCTCCCGGACGCGCGCGTCTCGACGCCGCTCGCGTGGAGCGAGGTCGGGGAGTGTCAGCCGGAGGACTTCACGCTCCGCACGGTGCCCGCGCGGTTCGCCGCCCAGGGCAACCCGCTCGCCGAGATGGACGCGTCGCCCGGCTCCCTGGACGCGCTGATCGAGCTCTCGCTCCGCGACCAAGCCTCCGGCCTCGAGGACGCGCCGTGGCCACCGTTCTACGCGAAGGCGTCCGGCGAGGGCGCGCGCGTGAACCCTTCGCGGAAGAAGAAGGAGCCGGGCGCGCCGAAGCCACCGCCGAAGAAGATCCAGATCCCGCAGGTCGTCGTCGCCCGCTCGAACCGGAAGGAGGACGCGATGGCCGGCCTCGAGCGATGGAAGGCGCGGCACCCGGAGGCCGCGAAGTTCATCGCGATCGAGGACGTGCTCGTGGACGCGATGCGCGCGAGGTTCTCTCCCTGGTATCGGATCCGGGTGCTGCTGCGGAACGTGCCCGAGGAGCTCCGCCCACCGCAGGAGACGCCCGATCCGGACGACGCGACGAGCGGCTGGGAAGGCTTTCAGAAGTGAGTAGACTCCCCGCCGTGCACCGACTCCGCCCCCTCCGCGAGCTCCGCTTGGCCTGCGCCGGGCTCGCCGCGGCTCTGGCCCTGATCGCGATCGCCTGCGGGCCGCCCCCGCTCCCACCGGAGAACGCGAAGCGCGTCACGGCGGAGGATTCGGACGGGGACGGCATCAAGAACGACATCGATCGCTGCCCGGACGTCCCCGAGGACGAGGACGGGATCATGGATGGAGACGGGTGCCCGGAGAAGGACGCGGACGGGGACGGCGCGCCGGACGTCTGCGACAAGTGCCCGCTGGAGCGCGGCCCGAACAGCGCGGATCACCCGTACGGGCGCGGCTGCCCCGTCGTCGTGGACACGGGCTCGTTCTACTACCTGAAGCGGTTCCCCATCACGTTCGAGAAGAACGACGCGAAGCTCACCGCGAAGGAGGTCTCCCAGCTCGGGTTCGCCGCGACGAAGATGCGCGAGGAGCCGGAGAACGTGCGGTTCGTCATCGTGGGGAACGCCGCGGACGACGAGCGCACCCCGAACGAGCTCGCGCTCCAGCGCGCGCAGGCGGTGAAGGACGCGCTCGCCGCCGTGGGCGTGGAGCCGGAGCGGCTCGAGGTCCACGCGGCGGACACCGCGCACCCGATCTTCCACCCGGGCGGGCAAGAGGTGGACAAGGTCGCTACGCGGCGCGTCGAGATTGAGCCCTCGGTGATCGCGGCACGCCCGCGCGAGTGGGATCCGAAGAAGAAATCCGTGGAGTACGTGAAGCCCGTCGACGTCTCGTGCGACGAGCCCGCGCCCGGAGCCGCCAAGCCGAAGTGACGCGACCACGCAGCGCTCGTTTCTGAGGCGGCCGAGCGCGGAGTTCAGGTACGCTCCGCGCGTGCGCAGTTCTTCTTTCTTGGGTCTTCTCTCCGCGCTCGGGTTCGCCGGCGTCGCCGCTGTTTCATGCACCGCGGCGCGCGATCCGGGGACGACCGGGGGCGCGGGCGGGAACACGTCCTCCACGAGCACCGGCATGCTCCCCACGTGCGGGACGTGCGCGGGGTCGGTGTACACGCCGTGCAAAGCGGACGGCAAGACGCCCGACACGCCCATCACGTGTCCCGAGCAGTGCGCGCCGCAGAAGGGCTGTGTGCACTGCTTCCCGGACGCGAAATACTGCGAAGGGAACGAGGTGCATCAGTGTCTCGGCGACGGGAGCGCGGGCCCGCTCATCGAGGCGTGCGACGTCGCGAACGGGGTCACGTGCGACAACGGGATGTGCCTCACTGCGTGTCAGATCGCGGAGACCACGCCATCGAACGTCGGTTGCGAGTTCTGGGCCGTCGACCTCGATCAGCAGGACGGTGCGGGCAACGATCCCGCGAGCGCGGACTTCGGCGTAGCCCTGTCGAACAAGGGCGATTCGAAGGCGAACGTCACCGTGCAGATCAACGAGGCGCCGCCCGGGATGCCGCCGTCGATCAAGGCGATCAAGAACATCACCGTCGATCCGAAGACGCTCGTCCCCATCATCCTTCCGATCCGCGAGCTGGACTGCGGCGTGAAGCCGAACGACTACAACTCCCCCGGCACGTGTCTCTCGTCGAAGGCGTTCCGGATCGTGTCGAGCGCGCCGATCGTCGTCTACCAGTTCAACGCGTTCGAGAACTCCTACTCGGACGACGCGTCGCTCCTGCTGCCGACGAACGCGCTCGGGAGCTACTACCGCGTCCTCGGTTGGGGCGCGGGGCACCCGGTGAAGATCGACTTCCCCGGGCTCCCGCCGGATCTCATCGGCATCGATCGATCGTACGTGACGATCGTCGCGCCGCACGACAACACGCACGTGACGGTGAACCCGAGCTGGCGCATCAAGGGCAACCCCCCGATCGCCGCGACGCCGAAGGGCGGGACGATCACCGCCACGCTGAACGCGTTCGACGTGCTCAACCTCGAGACGGACGACGGCACGATGCAGGACTTCGCCGCCGATCTGAGCGGCTCGCTCGTGCTCTCCGATCTCCCCGTCGCCGTGTTCACGGGTGTGGAGTCGACCGGGGCTCCGGGGCAGATCGACATCCCGAAGCCGCCGGGGTGGGACATGGACTCGTGCTGCCTCGATCACCTCGAGGACCAGCTGTTCCCGGCGGAGTCGATCGGCGTGAACTACTTCGTGCCGAGGAGCCCGCTCCGAGGATCGAGCTTCCATGAGGCGGACGTCGTGCGGTTCGTGGGCGTCGCGGAGAACGCGACGATCACCACGACGCTCCCCGCCCCGTTCGACAACTTCACGCTCGCTCCGGGCGAGGTGAAGACGACGTGGACGCAGAGCGACTTCACGGCGCAGGGCTCGAAGCCGTTCATGATCGCGCAGATCCTCGTCAGCCAGGGCTACACGGAGGACCACATCGGCGATCCATCGCTCACGCTCATGCCGCCGGTCGAGCAGTACAGGACCGAGTACCTGATGCTCACGCCGGCCTCGTGGACGGAGAACTACATCCTCGTCGCGATGGAGGAGGGCTCCATGATCACGCTCGACGGAGCCAGCGTGAGCTCGTGCCCAGCGCAGCCGTCGACGCTGTTCCAAGGCAAGACGTACGTGACGCACCACTGCAGCGTCAGCGAGGGCCCACACAGCCTCTCCGGCGACAAGCCGTTCGGCGTGCTCTCGTACGGCTATGGGAGCGCGGGCTCGTACGCGGTCGCGGGCGGCGCGGACGTGAAGAAGATCTACGAGCCGCCGAAGTAGCGCGGTAACGATCGCGGGCGTGAAGCTACCGATCGCGCCCCCGCTGGAGCCCATGCTTTCGAAGCGCGTCGACGCGGTGCCCGAGCAACCGGGCTACGTGTTCGAGCCGAAGTGGGACGGGTTTCGCACGCTCGTGTTCCGCGACGGGGACGAGCTCGCGCTCCAGAGCCGCGATCTGAAGCCCATGCAGCGGTACTTCCCGGAGCTCGTGGAGCCGCTCAAGGCGGAGCTCCCGGCGCGCGCGGTGCTCGACGGCGAGATCGTGTTGCCGACGGAGGCGGGGCTCGACTTCGAGCTCCTCCAGCAGCGGATCCACCCGGCGGCGTCGCGCGTCGCGATGCTCGCGGAGAAGACGCCGGTTCGGATCGTCCTCTGGGATCTGCTCGCGATCGGGGACGAGGACCTGCGCCGCGCGCCGTTCGTCGACCGACGCGCGAGGCTCGTCGAGGTGCTCGCGAACGCGAAGCCGCCCGTGCACGTGACGCCCGCGACGACGGATCGCGCGGTCGCGGTGGACTGGTTCCACCGGTTCGAGGGCGCGGGGTTCGACGGCGTGATGGCGAAGCCCGCGGACGGCCTCTACGAGCCGGGCAAGCGCACCATGCTGAAGATCAAGCACGCGCGGACGTGCGACGCGGTCGTCGCCGGGTTCCGGTGGCACAAGAACGGCGCGCCCGCCGCGGGGCAGAAGGACGGGACGCACGTGGGCTCGCTGCTCCTCGGCCTCTACGCGGACGACGGCCGCCTGCACCACATCGGCGTGACCGCGAGCTTCACGGAGAAGAAGCGCCGCGAGCTCGTCGCGTTCCTCGCGCCCTACCGGGAAGGCGCGCTCCAGGATCACCCGTGGAGAGACTGGGCCGAGTGGTCGGATCTCGGCGCGCACGGCACGGCCGCGGCCGGAGGCGCGCGGAAGCCGGGTGCCAAGAGCCGATGGAGCCGAGGCAAGACGCTCGAGTGGGAGCCCGTGAGGATCGAGCTCGTGTGCGAGGTCGGCTACGATCACATGCAGGGATCGAGGTTCAGGCACACGGGCCAGTTCCTCCGCTGGAGGACCGACAAGTCACCGAAGGATTGCACGTTCGAGCAGCTCGAGGAGACGCCGCCCGCCGAGCTCTCGATGCTCCTCCGGTGAACCTCCCGAGCGCGCGTCAGCACTCCCCGTGAGGCGCGTCGTTGGATCCGCTTGAGCGTCGGCCCCCGATTGAGTAGGGTGCCGCCGTTCCGTTGTTCTGGTGGGTATAGCTCAGTTGGCAGAGCGCCGGTTTGTGGTACCGGTTGTCGCGGGTTCGATCCCCGTTACTCACCCAAAGTCTCCGCCGAGATCTCCGACAGGCGCGAGGGCGCTGCATCGTCTGACGGGAGGACCTCATGCTGCGAGCGCACGGCTCGATGAGCGTCGGGCCGTCGGAGCGGCTGCGCGCAAGAAACGCACTTCCCGAGCCCCGCGCCGCCATTTTTCGGCAGGGCCGAGTCCGTCGTCGGCGGCCAAGCGGCCGTCATCGGCGACGATGAGCGTTCACTCGTCGGCTTGGAAGACGGAGGTCGAGGTCTTGAGGGTATGAGTCTCGGGGTCGACGACGCCGGTCACGCAGAGGAGGGTCGTCAATCCACCGGGCGTGAGGTCCGCTTCTGCGCAGGCCTCGAAGCCGTTCGGGCCCGGGTCCTCACCGCCTCGCGCGGGGCTGAGGTAGTTCGTACGTACGTTGTAAGTGTATCGGAAAGGCACGGGTTCGGTCTGCACGAAGCGGAGGCAGCGCCACCCGGACTTCGCGTCCCCGCCCCAGTCGTCTTCCTTGATGGGAATTCTCTCACCCCCGGAGGGGAGCTTGTCCGGGACGGGCTTCGCCGAGGAGCAGAGCGCGTTCTCGACGATCGCGCTCGCGGACCCGTCGGGGACGATCTCTTCGGCGGCGGGCTCCCTCGAGTACGACTCGTTCGCTGCGCGGCTGATCGCGCCGAGCGTGTTCTTCGCCTCCGAGAGGATCGGATCCTTCGCGTGCTCGCCGGTGGGCTTCTCCGTGCTCGAGGGCTTCGGCGTGGCGGCGGGCTTGCCGGTGTTCACGCTCACGGCGCTGTCGGCAGCGCCGGGCTTCGCGCCGCTCGTGCTCGGCTTGGGTGCGGCGGCCGACGTCGCGCTCGGCTTCGCCGAGCTCCCGCCGTCGCTCGGCTTGCTCGAGCACGCAGCAGTGCCGAGGAGGAGAAGAAGTGCCAGGGTCTTTTCGGGCGCGGTCATGATGGGCCTCAAGGGGTAGCAGTGGGGTTGGGGGACGGGCGGGACTCGTAGACGAGCCGCGCGGGGAGCTCGAGCCCCGTGAGGAAGCCACCCTTGCCCGCGCCGGTGTCGAGGCCGACCACCGCGGGGCCGGCCCAGAGGTCGGTCGGATCTTCGGGCGTGTAGGACGAGAGCTCCGGCGGGAGCTGCTCCGTCGTCGTGTGCCCGAAGACGACGAGCTTGCCGCGGTAGTTCGCGAAGAAGTCCTTGTCGCGGATCCAGAGGAGCGCGCTCGAGGGCTCGGCGACGGAGGGGTGCGCGAAGCCTCGATCGGCCTCCTTCGTCCCGATGCGGGGAAGCCCCGCGTGCACGTAGATCGCGTGCTCGTCCTCGTAGTAGAGCGGGAGCTGCTTCATCCACTCGATCACGTCGTCGGGGAAGAAGCTCGCGGCGAACATCTCGACGAGCTCTTGGTTCGCGGGCGTCTCCTCTTCGTGGGGAACGGAGAGCCCTTTGAACGAGCGGTACGTCTCGAGGCACCCGTTCCCGCGCGGGACGATGAACTCGGGCCACCCGCGGGTCTTCACCTGGAGCCAGGCGTCCTCGTGGTTGCCACGGAGCCACACGACCTTGGCTTTCGTCTTCGTGGGGAGCATGCGGACGAACTCGACGACCTGGCGGGAGCAGGGCCCACGATCGACGTAGTCGCCGATGAAGACGACCGTGTCTTCCGCGGTCATCCGAGGGAATTTGCGGAAGAGCGCCTTCAGCGCCTGGATGTCCCCGTGGATATCGCCGACGACGAAGGTGCGCCGCATCTCAAATCCTCCACCGCGCCGCGGCCACCGCCCGCGCGTTCTCGATCTCGAGCCCGTGGCGCTGCGAGAGCGGCGCTCGTTCGCTCTTCGGCGCCGCGGGCGCCGCGCTCGTGGTGAGCCCCCGAAGCGTCGCCGTGAGGCTCTCCGAGAGGCCGGCGAGGTCGTATCCGCCCTCGAGCACCACCCCGACCCGACCGTGCGCGGACGCGTCCGCGACGCGCTTCACCGCGCGCGCCATCTGCTCGTAGGCCTCGCCCGTGAGGGACATGGCCGCGAGGGGATCGCGCGCGTGCGCGTCGAACCCCGCGGAGACGAGGATGAGCTCGGGCGCGTAGCTCTCGAGCACGGGGACGACGACGCGCTCGAACGCGCTCGCGTACGTGGTGTTGGTCGCGCTCTGCGAGAGCGGGATGTTCACGGTGTACCCGAGCCCCTCCCCGCGCCCCGTGGACGCCGCGGCCCCCGTGCCGGGGTAGAACGGGTACTGGTGGATGGAGGTGAAGAGGACGTGCGGGTCCTCGTAGAACACCTCCTCCGTCCCGTTCCCGTGGTGGACGTCCCAATCCACGATGGCGATCCGCTCGACGCCGCTCCGACGCGCCGCGCGCGCCGCGATCGCGATGTTGTTGAGCAGGCAAAACCCCATCCCGCCGCTCGGCCGCGCGTGGTGCCCCGGGGGACGGAGCAGGGCGACGCCCGTGCTCGGCCCGCTCGGGTCGAGGAGCTTCTCGACGAGCGCGATCGCGCCGCCCGCCGCGCGGACGGCCGCGTGGACGCTCTTCGGCCCGAGGTAGGTGTCGTCGTCGAGCGCGGCGTAGAGGCCGCGCACCTTGTCGAGCTCTTCGACGTACGCCGCGTCGTGGACCGTGGCGATTTCGTCCTCCTTCGCGTCGCGCAGGGGGACTCGCTCGAACGTGTGGCCTTCCGCCTCGAGGCCCGCGATGGCGGCGCGCGCCGCGATCAAGCGCTCGGGGCGCTCCGGGTGGTACCCGCGGGCGCGGTGCTCGAGGAACAGCGGGTCGTCCACGAGCCACATGGCCGCTCCGTAGTACACCAAAACCACCGAGTTGGGTGATAACGTCCGACGGAGCGCGGCGGCGTGGTTTCGGGTTCGCATGCCGTGCGGAGGGATCTCGAGGGGCACACTAACCAGCGCGCGAGCTTCGGGATGGCACGAGACGAGCCCCGCACGCACTAGACTGACGGCGGACCATGCGACTGAAGATCATCGCAGTCTTTTCCCTCATCGTAGTGGTGCTCGGCGTGCTCGGTTGGGTGGTCGCCGGCACGGTCGGCGCGCCCACCCCGGACCCGCAGATCGCGAACCGCGCGCTCCAAGGGGGCGTCGCTCAGCTCCAGCTCGAAGGCGCGATGACGCAGCGCTGGCTCATGGAGCAGGCGTCGAAGGTGGCGACGCTCCGGGACCCGCTGAACATCCCGGAGAACCAGATCGACCAGCGGGGGACGCAGGCCGCGTCCGAGTGCGACAAACTGTTCGCCGCCGCGCAGAAGGAGATCCCCGTGATCTCGCCGAGCTTCGTCGCGCTCGTGAACCCGAAGGGCGTCACGCTGGGCCGGAGCAACTCGACGGTGAAGCGCGAGGACTTCGGCAAGGCGTACCCCACGCTGATCGCGGCGCTCGAGGCGAAGGTCTCGACGAACGACGTCTGGATCGAGAAGAGCCTGGGCCAGCAGCACCTCGCGTCGATCGCCCCGATCCTGGACGCGGACGGTCGCCTGCTCGGGGGCATCGTCATCACGTGGCTCATCGACGACGCCCACCTCACGGACACGAGCGTGAAGACGAGCGGGCGGAACCTCGCGCTCGTCGTCCGCTCGGGCTCCACGTTGACGACCGCGGGCACGAGCGACCAGTCGGACGCCGCGCTCGTGGGCAAGCTGACCTCGGGCCCGACGGGGGAGGCGCTCGCGAAGACGAGCGGGAGCGGGGAGAACCTCCCGGGCCTCCCCGGGGGCGCGTACGGCGCCGCGCGCACGCTCGAAGGGTTCGGGGAGGCGGGCAAGCAGGTGCTGCTCGTCGCGCTCGTGCCCGCGCCCCCCTCGTTCCTGATGAAGCTGATCCTCCCGTTCGCGGGCGTGCTGGTGTTCGCGCTCGTGCTGGTGGGGATCGCGGGCTACATCCTGGGTGGGTACATCATGCGGCCCGTCACGGAGATCGAAGAGGGCTTGCTCGGGATCATCAACGGTCAGACGAACCGGCGGTTCGAGCTCGAGCACGCGGAGCTCGGGGGCGTGGTGTCGCATCTGAACTCGCTCCTGAACCAGCTGTTCGGGGTGACGGAGGACGACACGGACGAGGAGGGCCGCCCGTCGCACGCGCCGGACGCGAAGGCGTTCAAGGCGGCGATCGAGGTGGACGAGAAGATGGTGGGGAGCTCCGCCGGAGGCTCGTCGAGCGCGGAGGCGACCGCGTTGAAGACGGAGCCGGAGTCGGTGTACCAAGATCGGATCTTCAAGGAGTACATCGCGGCGAAGCGCCAGGTGGGGGACCCGACGGATCACATCACGCGGGAAGACTTCCTCGAGCGGATCGCGAAGAGCGAGGCGGAGACGGAGCAGAAGACGGGGAAACCGGTGCGCTACAAGGTCGAGGTGAAGGGCAAAGAGGTTCAGCTCATCGCGATCCCCCTAGGCTAGGCTGAGGAAGGCGAACTTGACGGTCCTCAAAGCGACAGTAGCCCCGGGCTTGCAGCTCCGCGCGTGCGGCGTGACGGATGTTGGGCGCCAGCGCGAGCACAACGAAGACAGCTGCTCGATGGTGATCGACCGCGGCTTGTTCGTCGTCGCGGACGGCATGGGCGGCCACCAGGCGGGGGACGTGGCGAGCCGCCTGGCGACGTCCCTCATCTCGGAGTTCTTCGAGAACCTGAGCCCCGACGAGCAGACGTGGCCGTCCCACTTCGACCGGAATTTGAGCGAGGAGGAGAACTCCCTGCTCACCGGGATCCACCTCGCGAACCGCACGATCTTCGAGCGGAGCGGGCAGAACCGCGCGCTGCACGGCATGGGGACGACGGTCGTGACGGCGCTGTTCAGCGAGCGGCGGCACGTCGCGTACTTCGGGCACGTGGGGGACAGCCGCGCGTACCGCGTGCGCGCGGGCGGCATCGAGCAGCTGACGCGCGACCACTCGCTCCAGAACGAGCCGTTCCCGAACATGTCGGAGGCGGAGCGCGCGGAGCTCCCGAGGAACGTGATCACGCGCGCGCTCGGCATGGATGGCCACGTCGCCGTGGACGTCACGAAGTCGGACGTTTTGGCGGGCGACGCATACCTCCTCTGCTCGGACGGGCTCTCGTCGATGGTGGACGACGACTCGATGCTCGCGATCATCCTGTCGACGAACGATATCGAGCTCGCGTGCAACGAGCTGATCCGCGCCGCGAACGAGGCGGGCGGGGAGGACAACATCACCGCCATCCTCGTCCGCGTGGACGTGGCCCCGAACGCGCTCGAAGAGGCGAGCACGCTCGAGATGGGACCGGACACGATGCGCAAGCTCGGGCGGACGCACTAGCGAACCGATCGGTGCGCTAAATCATTGAGCGCGATTCTGAATCAGTTTCAGAGGAGAGTCACAGGAAGGCCGTA